>JAWSUG010000006.1:0-151003 GCA_033549385.1 Desulfobulbaceae bacterium
GCCGGCCTTGGTGATTCGCAACTGTTTGTCACTCTCACCGGATTGATCACGGCGAGGCGTCATGCCAAGATACGGGCCGACATCACGACTTTTTTGGAAACGATCCGGGGCTCCAATGGTAACAGCATAGGCAAGCGCTGTTACAGGGCCGACTCCTCCAACCTGCTGGAGTATTTCTGTTTCCGGGTATCTTGTTTTGCTGATTTTCTTGATGGTCTTATCGTATGCTGCAATCTGTTTGTTGATCTCTTCTATCTGATCAAGTATGGGCAGCAATGACTGTTGTAACAGATCAGGAATACTCTCAACTGATTCACTGTGGAAACTGGAACTGCTGCACGTTGCCACTCTTCCTCCGATTGATTTAACGCTCCCCCTGACATGGAGAATCAAAGAAGTCCTTACTTTAACCAGAATATCACGGGCTTTTAACAGCGATCGATCCGCCTGGGTCTGCTCGTCTCTATGCTTAATAGGGTAGAGCAGTTTGGCATCAAACCGGGCGATCCTTGCCAGCATCTCTGCATCCCGCATGTCGTCTTTTTTGTCACTATCCCAGATCATTCGAAGCTTACGAGGATTCCCGACCAAAACCCTAGCCACATTTTTTTCAAGCAAACGACTTATCCATGGTGAGTGTGAACTGGCCTCAATAACCACTTGTGCTTCTGGATATTGAGAAAAAAACTTTTCAATGGCATTTGCCGTGTTGCTGACCTGGCAGACTTTGATCGTCTTTCCATTCTTATCAAGTATATGAATTTGGTGTTTTTTATCGCCAAGATCCATTCCAATCGTTACATTATACATGGGCTGATTCTCCTTTTTTTTGCAGCATTGTGACTGCGTTATTAGTTGAGCGTGATTATATCACAGCTCGTGGAGAATCAGCCTTCTCATTTTACCTTACCTAATTCCATTATCGGCATCTTTTCCGGTGCTCAACTGCCAATCGTCTGCTGCAGAGCAGACAAATGCCAATGGGAAATACAATAAACTTGCCCCTTCAAGGCGATCAAGGCCGGACCCTCTGGACCCGGATATTTACTAATTTATTTATGCCAGGAAGCAGCGTCAGAAAAGGTCTGATTATTACTCTGCCAATTGTCACGTGCTGAGCACTGAAGAAGCTGTCGACAAGGATCGGGTAAGCAAAGGAGTGGGACTTGGAAACCAGGGGAGGCTCAAAGAGTGCTATGCAGTTAAGCCGTGATAACATTAAACTGCAGGCGGAAGTCTTCAGGGAAAATTTATCCGGACCCGGATTCAGTCCTTTCCTCTCTGGGAAGAGCTACATAGAAGGTCGCTCCTTCATCAACCTGACCTATGGCCCACACCCGACCGTCATGGCGCTGCACGATCTGCTGTACATTGGCCAGGCCGATGCCGGTTCCGGCGAATTCATCCGCGGCATGCAGGCGGCTGAAGATGCCGAACAGTTTGTTGTAGTACCTCATGTCAAAGCCGGCGCCGTTATCTTTGACATAGACAATATCATGCCCCTCGTTTTCAGCACTGCCGATCTCGATGACCGCTTTCGACCTGTATTCGGTAAACTTCACCGCATTGGCAATAAGATTGCCGAATACAAGCTGCAGCATGGCCGAATCACCGGATACCACAGGCAGGGGTGATACACGCCATTCGATGTGCCGGCCCTTTGTTTCCGCCGCATAATTCCGGACAAAGTCTTCTATCAGGGCATGGAGATCCACCCTGGTTTTGGCAAGAGGAGCGCGGCCCATGCGGGAGAATTCCAGGATTTGTTCCACCAGGATGCCAAGTTTCCGGGCCCCTTCCGTTATAAAGTGCAGAATTTCCCGGGTCTTTTCATCAAGCGAGGATTGAATTTTTTTCTCCAGCAGGGAGGAATAAATGGACAGATGTCGTATGGGGGCGCGCAGGTCGTGGGAAACCGAATAGGTGAATCCTTCAAGGTCCCTGTTGGTTTTTTCCAGTTCCTTGATCAGGCGCTCCCGTTCTTCTTCCCCCCTCTTTTTGTCGGTAATATCGTTCGCCGCCCCAAACCATTCCACAATGTTGCCGGCAGCATCCCGCATCGGCACTGCGCGCGAGAATGTCCAACCCACTGAACCGTCCATGCGCTTGACACGGTGTTTCATTTGGAAGACGGTTTCGGTTCGAATTGCATCATCAATGATTTCCCGGACCCTTTTCTGGTCATCCGGATGAATATAATCCTGCATCCAGTTGCTGTTCGGTTCAGTCGTATCCGCAAGAAAGCTGCCACCCTGCAGCTGCCGCATCTCGCTCCAGTCCGGGCTCATTCTGTAGAGTACCTGCGAACTGGCACTGATCAGCGCCCTGTACCGCTCCTCACTCTGTCGCAGGGAATCCTCCATCCGCTTGCGTTCGGTGATATCGCTCATCATGTTCATTGCCAGCAGCATTCTGCCTTCCTTATCGAGGATGGGAGCCCCGCCGAAGGAACCGTACCAGGTGTTGCCGGTATCCCGCCGCCTGATCATGACTTCGTAGGACGTAACCTTTTCTCCGCGCAGAATTCTGCCGATCGGCCACTCCTCAGGGGGAAGCCGATTTCCCTTCAGATCCAGCACTTCAAAAATATCAGTCAGCTCATGCAGGTTCCGCCGCAGTGATTCCACGCTGTCGAAACCATGTAAATGCAGGGCAGCCGGATTTGCTTCCAGCAGGTTGCCCGCGGGATCGAAAATGATCAGCCCCTCCGTCATCTGCTCGATGATGCCGTTCAACTGCGCCAGCCGGTACTCGTTTATCTTCTGCGCCTGCCGCAGTTCCGCGGTCTGCTCCCGGACCTGTCTCTCCAGTGTCTGTTTTGCCTTTTTTTCTTCGCTGATATCGGTAAAGACCGCGGACAAACCGGCCGCCGTATCCGCAGGCAGGCGGCGCAGTGAAATCCGAACCGGCAGGCTGGAACCGCAGCCGGTGCGCAGCGATACCTCGCCCCTGGCGTTTTCCCGCATTCCCCTTTCCAGAAGGATGGTAAGCTGGGCCCGGCAGGGTTCTGCTGCCCTGTCGAACAGCGATGTTCCGATAAGACTGGCCTGCGAAATATGAAGCATTTCGGCAAGAGAGGCGTTGGCGTAAAGAAATATGCCGTCCTCGGTCAGGGTCCCGGCGCCCTCGTTTATGCTTTCGATCAGGACCCGGTAAGGGGTTTCCGCCCCCTTGAGGCTGAATACCCGGTCACCCTCGGGGGTGGCGACAACCAAGGCATCCACCTCCCCGTTCCTGATGGCGCGCAGGGTTTCTTCCGCCTCCTCAACCCTGGCTTGCAGCGCTTCTATTTCCGCGAGCAGATCCCGCTTATTTTTTTCCGGGGGCATTTTTTTTCTTTCCCGCAACGGTTTGATCTTCTTTTTTCACTTCCAGCTGCTTGAGTCCCAGGCCGATGAGGATGCGGTCTTCATCCGACATGTCGCCGATCAGTTTGCGGATGGGCTTGGGCAGTGACTTGACCAGGGTGGGGGCGGCGATCACCTGCTCCTCCCCCGCAGATTCCGGGTGCTGGTAAATATCAATCACTTCCAGCTCATAACGGCCGGCAAGATATTTTTCGCAGATCTTCCGGATCCGCTCAATAGAATGGGATGATTTTTTCGTTGCTCCGGCCACATACAGCCGCAACACGAAGGTGAGATCCGTTCTGGCCAGGGCTTGTTCGAATTTATCCAGGGCGTTCTGATTTTCTGATTTCGGCATGGCAGTTCTTTCAGCGCGGCCGCAGGTCGAGTCCTACGAGCACCCGTTCGGTGTCCGACAGATCCCCGATTATTTTCTTCAAGGGTTCCGGCAGTTTCCGCACCAAGGTGGGAATGGCGAGTATCTGGTCCCCCTGGGCAAGCTGCGGGTTCTCCAGCAGGTCGATCACCTCTATGCTGTATTTATTCTGCAGGTGCTCCCTGCAGATTCTCTGCAGATTGGCCAGGGCGGTAAGGGATTTCGGGGTCTGGCCTGCCACATACAGGCGAAGCACAAAGAAATCTTCCTTGTTTTCCCTCTTATTTGTCTTGCCGTGATGCTCCCCTTTTTCCGGCATGGGCGAGCCGGCTTCACGGCTGGATTTTTTGGCTGTTGGTGTCATGGTTTCTCCTGTTTTTTCTTTTTCCCCTGCTGCCCGGCAGGAGTATCGGCCCGGCGCATTTCCGACAACCGGCTCCGGTCCAATGCCCGGACCTTTTGCCGCAGTTCCTCCTGGGCAAGGGCCATTTTGAGATCCTGCTCTTCCTGTTTCATCTGCAGCTTGAGCGTCTCGATCTGGGCCAGGGTCAGTTTTCTCTTTCTTTCGAAATCCTGCCGCCGCTGCTCCATCTGCTGCTCGCGGGCTAGCTCTTCCGCCCTGTCCCTGGCTTCCTGCGCGGCCCGGGCCGAGCCGGTAAAGACCCGGCCTTCTCCGATATAGGCATTAATGAGTTGAATTCCCTGCGCAGTGATGTTGAATTCGCGCACCTGGTTCGAGTGGGCCATGCCCCGGGATTTGAGAATATGGAGAATGCGGTTGCGCTCGCCGCTGAGTTCCACGGTCCTGAGCAGTATCCAGGTGTCGATCAGGGAGGAGATCTCCACCTCGGTTATCTCGGTGGTATCCTGATGGGCGAGGCTTGTGAAACATCCGGTGATCCCTTTTCCCTTCAGGGCGTCGATCAGGCGGTTCAGCATGGAACTGGCTTCCATGGGGCTGCCGATATTGGTCATATTGGAAATTGGATCCATGATCACCGCAGCGGGCCTGAATTCATTCAGGAGGGTGTGGATCCTCACCAGGTGCATTTCCAGGCCGTATGCCGAGGGCCGGGAGGCATGGAACCTGAGCAGCCCCTTGTTGACATATCGGCCAAGATCAAGGCCGATGGAGCCCATATTCCGCAGGATCTGGGCCTCGGACTCCTCAAATGCCAGGTACAGGCATTTCCCGTTGTCCCGGCATACGGCATCGGCAAAGGAGGCGGCAATACTGGACTTGCCCGTGCCGGCGGTGCCGGAGACCAGGATGGTGCTTCCCTGGTAAAATCCGCCCCCGAGCATGGTGTCAAGACGGTCTATGCCGGTGGAGACCTTGGTGCTGCTGACCTTGTGCTGCAGTTCGATGGAGGTGACGGGCATGATGGAGATGCCGTCCTCCTCGATCAGAAAGGGGTATTCATTGGTGCCGTGCAGGGTGCCCCGGTATTTGACGATGCGCAGGCGCCGGGTGGAAATCTGTTCCGTGACCCGGTGATCAAGGGAAATGACGCAGTCGGACACGTATTCCTCGAGCCCGTAGCGGGTCAGTTCTCCCTTGGGGCCTCTTTCGGCGGTAATAACGGCGCTTACTCCCTTGTCCTTGAGCCAGTGGAACAGGCGCCGCAGTTCCGCCCGCAGAATGGCCTCGTTGGGCAGGCTGGCAAACAGGGCCTCCAGGGTATCGAGCACCACCCGTTTGGCGCCGATCCGGTCGATGTGGTAGCCCAGCCTGACAAAAAGCCCTTCCAGGTCATATTCGCCGGTTACTTCGATTTCGCTCCGTTCAATGTGAATATGATCAATGACTATTTTTTTCCGGTTCTGCAGCTTATCCAGCCGGAAGCCAAGGGAAGCGACATTCTGGGTCAGTTCGGCAGCGGTTTCCTCAAAAGCGACAAACACACCCGGCTCGTCGTACTGCACCGCCCCCTTGACCAGAAATTCCATGGCCAGCAGGGTTTTGCCGCTGCCCGGCCCGCCGCAGATAAGCGTCGGCCGTCCCCTGGGCAGGCCGCCGCCGGTAATGTCGTCCAGGCCCCGGATCCCGGTGGCACTTTTCGGCAATTGGGGCTGCGGGGAGGTGATGCCGGCTGTTTCCTCTGCCATGCTGAGTCTCCTTTATCCTTACTTTAAATCACTTTGGGAACAGAAATCATTTTATTCCCTGATGTCAAATATTTTCCTTTCCATGCAGGATGTTGAATCAGGCCTGATATTACGGCCCGGATTGAGATAGGTCCGGGTCATTCTGGTGATTGTGTTTCTGAAGGCATCAAAATCGATGGGTTTGGTCATGAATTCGCTGGCGCCGTAGTAAAAACTTTTTTCTTTGTCCATTTCGTCCACGGAAGATGAAAAAATCACCACCGGCACGTTCTTGAACTGTTCGTCGGCCCGCATTTTCCGCAGGATCTCCAGGCCGCTGATTTTCGGGAGTTTCAGGTCCAGGATGATCAGTTCGGGAACCCCTTCGGCTTGCCGCAGTATTTTCCGCGGCTATAGAGGTAATCAAAAACATCCTCGCCGGTTCCTGCGTCGCCACCTGGTCCTGCAGTCCCTGCTCTTCAAGCACGATCCGTATCAGGCTCACATCAGCCGCTTCATCATCGGCAATCAGGATGTGTTTTGCCCCGGCCATCTTACCTCCGTGAAAAAAATAAATTGATGAACTTAAATTTATTCATTTCCAAAGAATCGGATATAACGGCACTGAATGATTTGCCGGAATTTCAGACCGTCAATCGTATACAAATTATCATTTATGGCTAAAAAGCAATAATATTAAAATATCAAAGTGTCGGCGTATCAGGAAAATTTGAATAATTATTATAATTACAAATGGCGATGTGGTACAGAAAAAATAGATGCTGATTTTAAATTTGGTACAATGCTGAGGGCCGGAGTTGTATAATACACAACTCGGGTTATATTTTTTTTGACGCAGGCTGCGGCAACGGAGCATATACGGCTCCTGAGGACAGTTATTAAACAACACCGGAAAGTATATGAACAGACCTTCCCCCAGGACAAAAAACGCCATCGTTCTTGTACCGGGCGGTCTTGTTGCACCGGCCGCCATGAAGGCAATTACCGGGATCAACCGGCAGTATAATCTGCTGCTGACTATGTCCGGTAAATAACATGGATGCAATCAAATATGGCATGCATTTTTTTCTCAGGAAGACGGCTCCGGCACTCCTGATTATTCTTTTCTGCTGCCCTTCGGCTTTCGGCCGGGAAGCCCCGCAGATTGACATTTCCGTAACGGGCCTGGAGGGAGAATTGCGGCAGAATGTGCTGGCGCATCTTTCCATCGTCAGGCAGAAGGACAATCCGCGCCTGACGGATTTTCTCGTGCGTCGTCTCGCGGGTAATATAGAAAGCGAAGTTTCCACGGCGCTTGAGCCTTTTGGCTATTATCAGCCGGAAACGGATGTCGATCTGGCCAGGGAAGAGAATATCTGGAAAATAAAGATTGATGTCAGGACCGGGAAGCCGGTGATCATCACCGGAATCGATGTCAGGCTGACAGGTCCCGGCAGCGGGGACAAGGAGCTTCTGGAGGCCGCCGGAAAATTTCCCCTGCGCAGGGATGATGTTCTCAGGCATCAGCTTTATGAAAACGGGAAGAGCAGCCTGCTCTCGCAGGCAAACGCTTCCGGGTACATGGATGCGAAATTCAGTGAACGTTCAATCATTGTCAACCGGGAACAGCGCACCGCTGAAATCTTCCTGACCCTTGATACGGGACAGCAGCACCTTTTCGGCAGGACGACCTTTGAAGCTGATTTTCTCAGCCACGAACTCCTGACGAAAATGCTTCCTTACAAAGAGGGAGATCCTTTTTCTTCCAGGGCCCTGGTTCGTCTCCGCCAGTCTTTTTATAATGCGGATTATTTCAGCAATGTGGAGGTTGCTGCCGGCGGTGTTCAAAAGGACACTTCCTCAATTCCAGTCCACGTGACCCTTACCCCCAAGAAACCCAATAAATACGGTTTTGGAGCAGGTTACGGGACTGACACCGGGTTACGCGGTACTGTTGAATGGACCAACCGGAGATTGAACCATTACGGGCACCAGTTTACCATTACCCTGCAGCCGTCGGAGAGAAAAAGCTACTATGGCGGTGTGTACACCATTCCCCTGAAAGATCCGCGTACAGACCGGCTTTCTCTGCTTGCCATGTGGCAGAAGGAAACTTTTGAGAATACCGACACCGAACAGCGCACTGTCTCCGTTTCCTATGACCATGTCAGGGAAAGGGGGGAATACAGCATCTATTTCAAATTTTTGGATGAGGATTTTGAAAGCGGCCTTGAAACCGGCCATGCAACCCTTTTCATACCGGGCATTAAATCTACCCTGCGTTTTGCCGATGACCCCCTGGTGACCGAGCGGGGAGTTCGCGCCACCTTTGAACTGGGCGGCGCGCACCAGGACCTTCTTTCCGATGAAAGTTTTCTGCAGGCATCCCTGGCCGCCAAGGGAATTTATACCTTTCTTGAGTCGTGGCGGGTTATCGGCCGGTTCCAGATCGGCGGCACCATGGTCGACACGGTGAATGATCTGCCCCCCTCCCTGCGCTTTTATGCCGGCGGCGACCAGAGCGTGCGGGGATATGCCTACAAGTCCATCGGCCCGAAAGATGCCTTTGACAACGTTCTCGGCGGCCGCTATCTGCTCACCTCCAGTGTCGAACTGGAGAAAAGACTCACCGACTCCTGGAGCGCGGCTGTTTTTTTTGACAGCGGTGATGCGCCCAACAACTTTTCCGATCTTGCCATGAAGAACGGCGGCGGTGCGGGCATCCGCTGGAACGCCCCGTTCGGGCAGGTCCGGCTGGATGTCGCCAAGCCCCTCAACGATGGAGATGGGTCGTGGCGGATCCATTTTAATGTGGGGGCGGACCTGTGATGAAAAAAGTACTGATCCCGATACTGCTGCTCCTGTTCGTCATTCCTCTCCTGGGACTGTGGTTCCTCTTTTTCAGCACCACGGGACTTAGGATAAGCCTGGATGTCGCCGGCCGCGTAATCCCCGGAAACATCGACGCGGCAGGCGTGAGCGGCAGGCTGGCGGATCATTTTATACTGGAGGATCTCCGCTATATTGATGACGAGGCGGTCATCTCCATGGACAGGGTTTCTTTTTCCTGGCGTCCGGCATCCCTTCTGCAGAAAACAGTATTCATCCGTTCTCTGGATATCGGCGCCATGGATGTAGTTGTCAAGGAAACGTCCGTACCGGAAGACGAACCTGATGGGGAAACCGGCGGACCGGATTTTTCCCTCCCCTTTGCCGTTCGGATAAACAGGGCGGCCATTGCATCTTTGGCAATATCGCTTCCCGGTCAGGAGCAGCTTGCATTCGACACCATTACCCTGGAGGATGTAACCGGCGACCAGAACAGGATAGAGTTCGGCCATCTGGGTATTGCCGCGCCTTTGTATGCTGTCGGCCTTCGCGGTGAGGTTCAGACGGGGGAGTCGCTGTTTGTCCGGTTGTCTGTTGATTATGCCCTGCGGCCGGAGGGTTACGGCGTGTTTGAGGGCAGTGGAAATGTGACCGGCTCACCTGCTGAAATAAACGTTTCCGCCGACCTGCAGTACCCTTTTCCCGCACAGCTGCAGGGAACCGTTATTGATCCGGCCGGGGAACCTCGCTGGCAGGCTGTTCTGCAGTCCGACGCAGCCTCCCTGGCCGCAATCAGCGGCGACTGGCCGCGGTTTTCATTTTCCGGCTTCAGAGCAAACGGGCACGGGACCTTTGCCGTTTATTCCCTGCAGGTTGAAACGGATGTCGAATACGAAGATTTCCGGAAAATTCATGTCAGCACCGGTATTGACGGTGATGCCGGCTCATTGCGGTTTGCCGACACCCTGTTGCGCCGGGGGCAGGGAGAACTGGCCGGGCAGGGCGGTATTGCCTGGGAGGAAGCATTCACCTGGCAGGCCGAGCTGACCGGCAAACAGATCGTCCTTTCCGGGATTCATTCCGATTGGCCCGAGCTGACTCTTCCGGAGCTCGTCCTGAACGGGCAGGGGGAAGATGACCGCTACTTGCTGAAGGTACAAGCCGGGGTACAGTACGATGAGATCAGCGGCACAATACAGGTGGAATCCGCGGTAGAGGGTGATGGTGCCGGCCTGCAACTCACCGATACAATACTCAGCCTGGGGGAAGGCCGGCTGACGGGTGAAGCCGGGCTGGCCTGGGAGGAAACGTTCAGCTGGCGGGCGCAAATGACCGGAAATCAGATCAACCTTTCCGGGATAAACGCTGCCTGGCCGGAAATCTTTCTGCCGGAACTTGTCCTGAGCGGAGCAGGGGAGCAGGACAGCTATACCCTGGACCTGCAGGCTGATGCACAGTACAAAACCAACCAGAACATCGTCCATGCAGAGAGTTCAATACAGGGGGATCAAAACGGTTTGCAGCTGATCGATACGGTGCTCGGTATGGGTGAGGGCAGGCTGACTGGGGAAGCCCGATTGGACTGGCAGGAGGACTTCCGCTGGGCGGCGGAATGGTCCGGCAAAAATCTGGATCCCGCGGTTATTGAATCGCGGTTGGCGGGCAGCCTTGATCTGCATTTCCTTACTGAAGGAAGCCTGACGGACAGGGGGATGCAGGGAAATGTGCATCTTGATTCACTGGCAGGGGAACTGCGCGGACAAAAGATAACCGCGCAGGGAAAAGCCGCCGTGGACGGCAGTGATTACACTCTTGATGATTTTTCCCTCAACATGCCGGGAACCGAAATAACCGCGGCAGGTCATATCGGTGAAGAAATGGATCTGGACTTTGCGGCTGTATCTTCGGATCTGTCGGTTCTGTGGCCGGAGTTCGGGGGGATGGTAAAGGCCGACGGCTCCATCGGCGGCCTGAGGTCCCGGCCCGAGGTCTGCCTGGATTTTGCGGGTGAGAATATATCGGCGTACGGCAGCGAACTGGGCAGACTGGACGGGAAAATTTCCACCGATTTTACTGCTGCCGGCAAAGTGGCTGCCGCGGTCAGTGCTTCCCAACTCATGGTGGCTGAACGCACTGTGGATACATTACGGATTGATCTTCACGGCACGGTTGCGGAACACACCCTGCAGATTGACGCCTCTGGAGATGATGCGGATATTTCCCTGGCTTTGCAGGGGGGGCTGGCGGATGAAATCTGGAAAGCGGAAATCCGGCAGGCTGCCATGAATGCGGGAAAATTTGGCACCTGGCAGCTGCAGGAACCCGGAGCTTTGGAGCTGTCCCGCACGGATCTTGTCCTGCGGGGCTTCTGCCTGGCCGGCATGGAGGATGCCCTGGTATGTCTTGCCGGCAGCCAGGGTCCTGCCGGCTGGCAGGCAGGGACGGAAGTCACGTCCCTGCCGCTGACGTATCTTCAGAAAGCCCTGGGACAAGATCAACTTGCTCCGTTTGCGGGAACTCTTTCCGGGAATCTTTCTGCTGCCGGCATCCGGGACGATATTCAGAGCGGCGAACTCATGCTGGCAACCGACCAGGCCTCTATAATGCTGACCCTGCCTGATGAGGAAACATATGAACTTGTCTGGCTGGAAAATTATCTACAGGCTGAATTTGCCGACAGGACACTGACAGGGCAGATAAAAAGCATCCTCCGAAACGGGAGTGTTGCCGAGGCATCGCTGAGGATAGATGATTTCTCACCTGCGTCTCCAAAGCCGGAGGATATGAAGCTTCAGGGAACGGTTACCCTGAATATCCCGGATCTCAATTTTCTCTCCGTGTTGACCTTTCCCCATGTTGAACCTTACGGGAGCCTGGCCGGCAATATTGCCCTGGACGGCACCGCGGCCAAACCTCTGTTGAACGGAGAGGTGAAGTTGCAGGAGGGAGAAATGATCGTGCCGCAGCTGGGCATCACCCTTGAGGACCTCTCTCTGAGGTTAGACGGCCATGACCGGCCGCTTACGTTTCATGTCGCCGGCAGCTCCGGCGGGGGAAGAATAGAGGCTGAGGGCGAACTGGTTTCCGGCAATGGCCGGGATGATTCAATCCTGGTCACCATCAGCGGCGACAACTTTGAAGCGGTCCGCCTGCCTGAACTGGTGCTTAATGTCTCTCCGCAGCTTGAAATGGAGTTAAGCGGCCGGCAAGGGAGTGCGCACGGCTCGCTGCATATTACGGACGGAATTATTTCACCGGCCGGCTTTTCCGGATCAGTCTCGCCCTCCCGGGATGTTGTCCTGAGAAACGGCGATGAAGACGTGGGAGACAAAGGATGGCCTTTTTCCGCTGTCCTGTCAATTATTGTCGACCCGAAGGTTCAAGTTAACGCCTTTGGTTTGCGGGGCAGGGTCGGCGGTGCAATGCAGGTAGCAGACCTTCCGGGCAAGATCGTAACCGGAACCGGCAATCTGGATGTTATTGAAGGGACTTTTGCCGTCTACGGCAGGGAACTGCAGATTAAAAGGGGGCAGCTGCTGTACAGCGGCGGGCCGATTGACAACCCCGGCGTCTCGGTTCGCGCCGAAAACACCAGCGCAAGAGGAGTTACCACGGGCATCGAGGTCTCCGGTTTTCTGCGACAGCCGGAAATTACTTTTTACTCCGACCCGCCCATGGAGGAGAGCGAAATAATATCCCGCCTGCTCATGGACACGACCCTGGTCGGTTCTTCCGATAAGGATTCGGGATTTATTGACAGTGTGACTGCCGGAACCGGCCTGGATCCTCTGACTTCAACTCTCAGTGATGTCAAGGAAACCCTGCGCGTTGAGGATATCCGGGTTGAAACCGGCAAAACAAGCGAGGATTTGTCACTGGTCATAGGAACATGGCTGACTCCAAGCCTCTATGTCGGTTATGGAAAGAATCTTTTGAAGGAGTCGGGAAGCTTTTACACCAGATATATTCTGGGCCGGGGTTTTTCAGTTGAAACCGAATCCGGTGCAACCGAAAGCGGCGTTGACCTGAAATATGAAATAGAATGAAATATATCCCGGTCCCGATTGCCGGAAGCATGTTGTTTGCTACGTTCCATTGTCTGCCAGGATAAAATCCGTGATATAAGGATTTTCTTTCATTTCCCATGCCAGGGTGGAAGTGGGTGTCTCGCCGTAGTTGTGACCTGGCCGCACGGTTGTTTCTGCCGGCAGCACAATAATTTTCTCCCTGATGGACTGCAGGAGCGCGGGCAGCGAGCCGCCGGTCAGATCTGTTCTGCCCACGTCGCCGACAAAGAGGGTGTCGCCGGTAAAGAGGTTGCCGTCTGCCAGGAAGCAGACGGAACCCGGAGTATGGCCCGGGGTGTGAAGAACCAGGATGTCCAGTTCCCCCGCTTTGAGCCGGTCGCCGTCGTGCAGCTCGATATCGGCGACGCCGGAAGCGGAAAGGCCGAGTTCCCGGGCGGCTGTTTTTTTGATGTCGGGCCTCGCAAAATAGGCAATGTCGGCCCCATGCATTGCCACCGGCACCTGCAGTGAATCTTTTAGTTCCCGGTTGGCAAGAATATGGTCGGCATGACCGTGGGTGTTCAGGATGTATATGATTTTTATGTTCTTTTCCCGGACTATCCGCAGTATCTTGTCCGTGTCTCCCCCGGGGTCGATGATAACTCCTTCCTTTTTTTCCGCGCAATAAACAATATACGTGTTCACCTGGAATGCGCCGGTGACGGTCTGGATGATTTTTGCCTTTGAGATCATAATCCGGACTCCGAAATTAATATTCTTTTATGTTTAATTTTCTCGGATGATCGAGTTTAAGTTTTTTCTCATTGCCTTTTACCGAAGCTCTGGAAGAAACAACAATCTCTGACCAGCCAAGTTCTATCAAGGCCTATATTTAAGAATTTCCGCAACCTTTCTGCCGCATCGTTTGCCGCCGCAATCGCCGCCGCCGATGCCGGTGATGCGGGCAATTTCTTCATAAGTGAGGGCTCCGGCCTCTATTGCCGCTACAATGCGGTGCAGTTTGATACCCATGCAGATGCAGCCCGGTTTGAGCCCGGCCATGATTTTATGATCAGGTTTCATTGCTGTGCAGCTGGTTGTAAATGGATCGGGCAAGCTGTGGCCCGATACCGGGGATATCCTGTATCTGCCCGGCTGATGCTTTTTTCAGCTCCCCTATGCTGCCGAAGGTGGTGAGCAGCATTTTTTTTCGCACGGATCCCACTCCCCGCAGGGTATCGAGTTCAGACTGCAGGGTATGTTTTTTCCGTAATTTTCGATGATGGGTAATGCCGAAGCGGTGCGCCTCGTCCCTGACCCGCATCAGAAAAAGCAGGGCAGGGGAGTGGCGGGGAAGAGCTGCCGGGTTTTTCCTGCCCGGGCGATACAGCTTTTCTCCTTCTTTCTGTTTTTCCTTGGCAATGGCAACCAGATCGATTTTCTTTGCCGGATCATGCTTGTTCAGGACATCAAGCGCCAGGTTAAGATGCCCCTTGCCGCCGTCAAGCAGCATCAGGTCCGGCAAATCGGCGTCCTCGATCCCTCGGGCTATTCTTCTCTCCAGCACCTCGCGCATCATGGCATAGTCATCAGGATCGTTCCCGGTCCGGATCCGGTAGTGCCGGTATCCTTTCGCGTATTTCACTCCTTTATGGAACGAGACAAGGGAACCGACGGCCAGGGTGCCGCTGATGTTTGAAATATCAATGCATTCGATCCTGTCCGGTTGATTATCCAGCACCAGTGCTTTGCGGAGGGCAGCGGCCAGATTGCGCCATGATTTTTTCTTTTTGTCCTGTTCGGCAAATATCTCCACAGCGTTCTGCTGCGCCATCCTCATGAGCTGCATGTACCTGCCCTTTTGCGGAACCAGTATCTTGACCGGCCGCTCCCGCAATTCCGCCAGCCGTTCAAGCAGGAGCTCTTCATCCACGGGATGCAGAGGCAGCAGCAGGTCCGGAGGCGGCTGCCGGTCGGGATTGTAGTACTGAATAATGCTTTCCGCCAGGATATCCTCATCGGATCCCAGGGGATCGGGCAGAAAAAAGGATTGAACCCCGCTGATTATGCCGGCCCGGACAAAAAGAATGGCGATGCCGACGGAAGCGTCCTTGCGGGCCAGACCGAATATGTCCTGGTCCCTTCCATGTTCGGATACTATGATCTGGCGTTCGAGGGTCTGTTCCAGACCGGTGATCTGATCCCTGATAAGGGCGGCCTCCTCAAAGCGGAGTTCCCGGGCCGCAGTGGTCATTTTTTCCTGCAGTTTTCCGCTCAGTTCCCTGTTCCGGCCTTCAAGGACCATCAATACGCCGTTAACCAGTTCCCGGTAGCGACCCTCGTCGACCGCATTGCAGCAGGGCGCCGGACAATGGCCCAACTGGAAATTCAGACATGGCCTGCTGCGAGGTTTGACGCGTGGACAGCGGCGCAATGGGAAGAGGGTCTGCAGCAACTTGAGCGTCTCCCGCATGGAGGAACTTGAAGAATAAGGGCCGAAGTACCGGCTGCCGTCCCGGAGCCGCCTGCGGGTAACCACTATGCGGGGCCACCTGTCGCGGACAGTGACCTTGATGAGGGGATAATTTTTGTCGTCGCGAAGAATAACATTATAGCGCGGACGGTGTTTTTTAATGAGCGAGGCCTCGAGAATCAGCGCCTCCTTTTCCGTTGTGGTCAGAATTGTCTCGATACGCTCAACCCTGGACAGCATGACCGCTGTTTTTGAAGGCTGCGAGTTCTTCCTTTTATACGAGGCAAGGCGCTTGCGCAGGTTGACCGCCTTGCCGACATAGAAGACCTCTTTTTTGCCGAGCATCAGGTATACGCCCGGGCCGGTGCTGACGTTCTGAAGAAATTCGGGGGACAACGGTTCCGGAGGTGCCATGCCGGGTTCAGTACTCCAGGAAGGCTGCCTGAAACAGTTTTTTGGTATATTCATGCCGCGGCGCGGTGAATATTTTCTCCGCCGGTCCGCTTTCCACTATCCGGCCGTCCTGCATGACGGCGACTTCATTGGCCAGCGACCGGATAACCCGCAGGTCATGGCTGATAAAGATGTAGGTCATGCCGTAACGCTTCTGGAGCCGTTTGAGCAGCTCTATTATCTGTGCCTGGATGGTCATGTCAAGGGCGCTCGTCGGCTCGTCCAGAATCAGCAGTTCCGGTTTGAGGATTATGGCCCGGGCAACCGCGATCCTCTGACGCTGACCGCCGGAGAACTCATGTGGATACCTGTACATCATTTCCGGTTCCAGGTCGACTTCGGCAAGGGCCTGGGCAACCATTTCCTGCCGTTCTTTTTTGTTTTTTCCGATATTGTGGACCTTGAGGCCCTCGCCGATGATCTGCTCAACAGACATTCTCGGGGATAATGATGAAAACGGATCCTGGAAAACGATCTGCAGATGTTTGCGCCAGGGCCGCATGGCCGAGTTTGACAGGCTGGAAAGCTCAAGGTCGCCCCGGGAGGAATGGTAGAGAATATTGCCGTTGCACCTGGTCAGTCTGAGCAGACACATGCCCAGGGTGCTTTTTCCGGAGCCTGATTCCCCGACAATACCGAGAGTTGCGCCCTGCCGGATGGTCAGGGAGACGTTGTCAACCGCCTTCAGGACGGATTTTTTTGTACTGAGCAGCCATTTGGATCCCTTTTTCATGACAAATTCACACTGGATATTGTCCAGGGTGATCAGGGCTTTTCCCGCGGGTAACGGATCCGGCTTGCCCCGGGGCAGGGATGAGAGGAGATGCCTGGTGTAGTCTGCCCGGGGGTTTTTGAAGATGGCATCCGTTGCGCCCTGTTCCACAATTCTGCCGTTGTGCATGATGGAAACGGTTTCGGCAATTTTCCGGACCATGGGCAGGTCATGGGTAATCAGCAGAACCGCCATGTTAAACTCCTGCTGAAGATCCTTGATGAGCGACAGGATCTGTGCCTGGATGGTCACGTCCAGCGCCGTGGTCGGTTCGTCGGCAATGAGCAGTTTCGGCCGGCAGGCCAGGGCCATGGCGATCATCACCCGCTGCCGCTGACCGCCGGAGAGCTGGTGCGGATAGGCGTCTATTCTGTATTCGGGATGAGTAATCCCGGTCCGCTCGAGAAGCCGGAGGGCCTCCTGCCGTGATTTTTCCCGGCTCATCTTCTGGTGCAGCATGAGCGGTTCCTGGAGCTGGTTGCCGATTGTGTATACCGGATTGAGAGAGGTCATCGGCTCCTGGAAGATCATGGCGATCTGGTTGCCGCGGACATGCAGGAGCTCTTTGCGGTTTAGGGAAAGGATGTCGCGGCCGTCGAACATGATTTCCCCCTGCATCCTGATATTTGAGACTTCCTCGAGCAGTCTGAGAACGGAAAGGGCGGTGACCGACTTGCCCGAGCCTGATTCGCCGACCAGGGCGTGGGTTGCGGAAGGATGTATAGCCAGGCTCACATTGTCGAGAACCGGTTTCCCGTTTTTCGGATCCTGATCATTGATAAAGGTCAGGGACAGGTTATTGATGGAAAGAAGAGGTCTGGATGCATTCATTAGGCTCAATTGTCTGTAAATAGTGTTCTGTTATTATTACTGTATGCAACCCGGATAGGCAACAGGAACGTGGACCAGTCCGACTGCGGCATCCTGCTCCGGATTTCATCCGGATAAAGCGGCAAATCCACGGGAAGGGTAACTTGCAACTTGCCTTCTGGTACACAATAAGTATTATTAAGGGAATAAAAACTTATCCTTTCAGATACAACATGATGCCCCGAAAGAACAAAATCTGTACCCTCCTTGTCGCCTTTCTCTGTCTGCTTGTTGCCTTCCAGCCTGCGGCAGCGTTGACCATCGGCGAGGAGCGCGAGATAGGTCAGAAACTGCTGTATACAATCAGGTCCCATTTCAAACTGCTGGATGATCCTGATATTGCCCAGTATATAAACAATCTGGGGCAGAAAATATTGGCCGAGGCCGGACCGCAGTATTTTGACTATCACTTTTTTGTGGTCCCCAGCGATGAGTTCAATGCCTTTGCCGCCCCGTCAGGTCTGATATTTTTCTATACCGGGCTGATAGAAACCATGAAGACCGAAGATGAGCTGCTCAGTGTAATGGCCCATGAAATCGGTCATGTTGTCAGCCGGCATATTTCATCCCGTTCCTCCAAGGGCGGCAAGGTCAGCGCCATTTCCATGGCCCTTGCCCTGGCAAGCCTTGCCCTGGGTGATCCGTCGCTGTCGGCAGGCCTGTTCACCGGTTTCCAGGCGGCGGGACTATCGGCAGAGCTGCATTTCAGCAGGGTTGACGAAGAAGAAGCGGACAGGCTTTCCTATGACTGGATGAAATCCCTGCACCGGGATCCACGGGCAATGGAATCCATGCTCGGTACCATGCGCCGTATAACCCGTTACCGGTCGGAACAGATTCCCCAGTATCTTCTTACCCATCCGAATCCTGAAGCCCGGCTCCAATATGTGCAATCCCTGCTTGATTATGAAGAGAATAAAAATATGCAGGAATACCGGGAAACGGATAACTTTGATTTTCTCAGAATCAAATACAGGATTTTGATCAGCGTCAAGGATCAGCACAAGGTCCGGGCTTACCTTGCCAATACCCTGGCCTCGAGCAACAACCCGGAGGATAGGGCCATGGCAACTTACGGACTTGCCCTGCTGCAGGCACGGGAGCTAAACTTTTCCCAGGCGCTTGAAAACCTGGCCGCAGTAAAAAAACATTTTCCGGACCGCACTGTTCTTGATATCGATACAGGAATCCTCTACCTCGATTCCGGTGAAAATGAAACAGGTCTGGCGCTCCTGGAGAAGGCCTACCAGAAGGAGCCGGAGAACATGTACGCAGCCTTTCACCTGGCACGCGCCTATGAAAAAAAAGGGCAGGTCGGATTGGCGGAAAGCCTGTACACCAGGATAGTAAAAGTGCTTCCCGAAAATTCCCAGGTATATTTCGAACTCGGCAGGATCAAGGCGGGAAGCGGCAGGACCGGTGAAAGCAACTATTATCTCGGGAAATATTATCTCTATGAAGGCAAATCGGAACTTGCCAGGGATTATTTTCTGCAGGTAAAAGCCGATTCCTCAGTCCCGCACTCCCTGCGCCAGGAAGCGGAAGAACTTCTCAGCCTGATAGATGAGCTTGAAAAATAATCGAGGGCGAAATGTTAAAAAGATTTTCCGTATCCCTGGAAGAGGATCTGCTGGCGGAATTCGACGAATATATCCGGCAGCACCGGTACAGCAACCGTTCCGAAGCAGTCCGTGATCTAATCCGCAAGAGCCTCATCAAGGAGGAATGGAAAAGCAACAGCAATGTTGTCGGGGTCATCACCCTTGTTTACGATCATCACCGGCCGCAGCTTCAGGAGAGGGTAACGGAACTGCAGCACCGTTTTTATCATATTATCACCTCATCCACCCATGTCCACATGGACCATGACAACTGTCTCGAAGTCACCATTGCCAAGGGAAAAGCTGCCGAAGTCCAGGAACTGGCCCAGGAGATCATCGCCCTGAAGGGCGTGAAGGACGGCAGCCTGACCATGTCAAGTACCGGGGGAAAGCTGTACTGAGCTGCTGCCGCTAACCGGAATAACCCTGAATTAAAGTGATACCGGCCGCAAGCTGTCTATTTCCGGCAGATTATTGCGCTGAGTTTACAAAGGATTTACATTGCGGCAGATAATGGCGCCTCTCATCACAAGGCTTGGAATCAGCTCCTGTCAGTATGGCGGATGATATCGCTGAGTTCGAGGGCAATTGTTGAGATTTCCTTTTCATCCTCTCCTTCGACCATGATCCGGATTACCGGTTCCGTACCTGAAGGACGCACCAGTATTCTGCCGCGGTTTCCCAGTCTTTTTTCGGCAGCGCCCAGGGCTTTCGGGAATCCCTGAATCAGTTCAGGGGCAATTTTTGCGGACATCCGGACGTTTTCGAGAACCTGCGGATAGGTTGACATGATCAGGGCAAGTTCGGAAAGGGGTTGTCGTTTTTTGATCATCACCCCGAGGAGCTGGAGGGCGGCAAGGATGCCGTCGCCCGTGGTATTATGGTCGAGAAAGATCAGGTGGCCTGACTGCTCGCCGCCGAAACTGTATCCCTTGCTGCGCATTTCTTCAACCACGTAGCGGTCGCCGACCTGGGTCCGGACCATCCGGCCGCCCATTTTATTTATGGCTTCCTCCAGTCCCATGTTGCTCATGACCGTGGTGACCAGGGTATTTTTTCGCAAGCGGCGGCGGCTGAGAAGATCCTTTGCGCAGATGGCCATTATGTGATCGCCGTCCACCACCTGGCCCTTTTCGTCACAGACGATGAGACGGTCGCCGTCGCCGTCAAGGGCGAGGCCGATATCCGCTCCGACCTGCTTTACCTTTTCTGCAATAATCTCCGGATGCAGCGCCCCGCAGTTGTGATTGATGTTCTTGCCGTCCGGTTCGACTCCTATCGTTGTCACCCGGGCCCCCAGTTCGGAGAACACGTACGGCGCTACCTTGTAGGTCGCTCCGTGGGCGCAGTCAAGGACGATGTGAAAATCATCCAGGGTGTATTTTCTGGGAAAGGTATTTTTCAGGTAGACGATATAGCGGCCCTTGGCATCGTCAATGCGGGATGCCTTGCCCACTTCGTCGGCAACAGGCCGCAGGGCCTCCATTTTCTGGGAGAAGATCAGCTCCTCGATTTCAGCTTCCTTGGCATCCGGCAGTTTGAAACCGTCACCTGAAAAGATTTTTATGCCGTTGTCCTGAAAAGGGTTGTGGGAGGCGGAAATAACCACTCCGGCATCGGCACGCATGGAGGTGGTGATAAAGGCGATTCCCGGGGTGGGCATGGGGCCGAGCAGCTGAACGTTGACACCCATCGAACATATACCCGCTGCCAGGGCATTTTCTATCATATAACCGGACAGCCTGGTATCCTTGCCGATGACGATTTGATGCCCCTTGCTGCGGTTTTTTACCAGAAAGGCTATGGCGCGGCCGATCTGCATTGCTGTTTCCGTGGTCATCGGATGAATGTTGGCAATGCCGCGGATGCCGTCCGTGCCGAAAAGTTTACGAGGTGAAGGTTTTGTCTGCGTCATATAGGATCTGTAGGGTAATAAAACGGTTTTTAAGTTGGAAAGAAATGTAACCGGTAGGATTCTTTACTGCAATGGATTGTTGTTGAGAGGAATGACCAGGACCTCTTTGGGTTCCGCGGACAAGATCTGTACCGGATCATGTCCGGGCACATTGACACCGCTGATGGTAACCGGTACATGCCGCTGTATTCTGATGTCTTTGGCAGACACATACGCCCGGAAGAGCATCGCCGGTTCAGGGGTTTCCCTGATCAGATTTTCAGGTATCCTGGCTTGAACTGTCACCGTATCGGGCTCAACCGCTACCGGAATGTTGGATTCCCTGACATTTACCGGGATGTTTTCAATGGTGTGTTCAACAAGCTTTTCTCTGACCTGAAGCATCGCGGATACCACTGTTTCCCCGATCAGATCCAGGAACTCCTGCTCCAGATCAAGGTGGACCTGGAGAGTGGTCGAACGGTCCAGCCCTTCAAGATCGATGACATACGTCTTCAGGGACATATCTTTGTCAATCAGACTCTTGGGCCCGGAAATCACCAGATGGTCCGGGTCGAGGTATAAGCTTTCCAGGACATATCCTTTTGCTAATTCTCCTTCCGTAACCGGCTGGATGGGAAAGCTTTTCTGTACCAGTTTGTCAAGAAGAATGGTTATGTTGGACGGCTGCAGGCGCAGGACCGTTATTCCTTTGGGAAAAGGTATGGATTTGCCTTCATTTTTGATGACTATTGTGCCGGGCTGGGCGTTTGAAAGGTCGACGGGACGGGAAATATTTCGGTTTTTCAGATCTTGTACCAGGCTCCTTGGGCCGCGGACAGAGACCTCGATATTTTTTCTATACTGATTGGAGATTGTCAGCGAACTGGGCAGATTAATGACTTCAATGGGCACCTGTACAGTGATATCAACCTGGTCCTCACCGACAACGAAATACCAGAGCATAATTGCCAGGCATACGGAGATGGCCTTGAGCAGCCAGTTCTTTTCGGTTAGTCTTAACTCCGGGAATTTTCTCATGGGCTCTGTGCCTTGCCGAGCCAACTCCTCCATGAATAGCCCGGTATATCCTGTGTAATGAATATCTTATGGAGACTGCTGGCAAGGGTTTCCTCGTCACGGACTACGGTAATTGTTCCGTCCTGGGCCAGAGAAACCTGCTGTGTTTCTTCAGAAACAACTATAATGACCGCATCCGTCTCTTCGGAGAGCCCGAGGGCCGCCCGGTGCCTTGTCCCATAGCGTTTGGCAATGTTTTCGGTGCGCGATAACGGCAGCAGGCAGCCTGCGGAATGGATTCTCCCATTTTGAATAACGACACCGCCGTCGTGAATAGGGGATGACGGCAGAAAAATGGAGATAAGCAGTTCACGGGTCAGTTGGGCGTCAATGGGATGCCCGGATTCAATGTAGTCCCGTAATCCGGTTTCCCGTTCGATGACAATCAGAGCGCCGATCCGGCGTCGTGCCATATGAAAGGAAGCCTTGATCACTTCATTAAGTTCCTGGGCGACCATATCATACTGTTTATGAAAAGGGGTTTTGCCGACCTGGGTGAGGACCCGCCGGATGTCGGCCTGGAAAACGATAATGATGATAAGAAAAATTGAACTTAAGAATGTCCGCAGCAGCCAATGCAGGGTCAGCAGGTCAAACTGGCGGGAAATGAAATAAAAAACAATAATGACAACAATGCCGGCAAGCATCTGCACGGCTCTGGTTCCCCGGATGAGCAGAATAATTCGATATATGATGATTGAGACAATCATTATATCGATGAAATCCTGCCATCTGAGAGAACTGAGAAATTGAAGCATGAAATGGATGGAGTTATTTTCTCATTAAAGCAAAGCTGTTATTAATTATTAAATTAGCATGTTAACCGGGAAATGAACAGTAAAATTAAAATTTTAGGATAAAAAAACAATTTTCCGGCACTGAGTACTCTTCCCGAACATTTTTCAGGATGGTATACTTCTTCTCTTGATACACTCATTAAAAAAAATATGGTACAAATGAACCGTTATGTCATCCGATAGGTTTGGTGAAATCAGGATAAGCCCGGATGCGGATAAATCATCCCGGGTCCGCGGTGATGCTGCAGTTAGACAGCCGGCGGAGAAAAAGGATGCCGCGGATTCCCGGCGAGAACCCGCACCGCCTTATCCCGCCGGGAGCAGGAGCAGAAAAAGAGCAAAGCACAAACCTCTCATTCCCGGCGCGATAATGCTGTGGTCTGCGGTGGCGCTTTTTCTTGTCCTGCTGTATGGAGCGGGCAGTTATTTTCTCCTTCCCTTCCTGGTCAGGGGGCCTATGGCCGGAAACCTTGCCGAATCACTTGACCGCCCGGTCCTGGTCGGCAGAGTTATTTTTTCTCCCTTTACCTGGCGTATATCCCTGAAAGATGTTGCAATCGGACCGGTACGGGGAGACCTGGACCGGCAGAATCTGCTTGCGAGCGACGAATTTTCCTGCCGGATAAGTTTTCCGGGGCTCTTTGGCTGGCAGCTGATCTGCCATGAAGTCGGCATGAACGGCGTTGAGCTGAACCTGGACCGGCTGCGGCCCGGATCCTTCGATATCGCGGATGCTGCAGATTTTTTCTCGCTGGTCACGGAAAGAAACGGTCAGAGTCTGTGGCCCGGGTGGCTTGTTTTTGACGGCGTCCGGCTGACGGACGGCACCATAATCATCGACGACAATGTTGCCGACCGGCAGCATCGGATTGAGGAGATCCGTTTTTATCTTCCCTCCGCTGAAGAAGCGGAAACCATGGAAGATGCTGTGCCCCTCCTGAGTGCGATCATCAATTCAAGCCCTGTGCAGATAGAGGGAAGGCGGCAAAAAAACACGCAGGGCGGCATGGAGACCAGGTTTACGCTCAAGTTTTCAGAAATCATTATAAAAAATTATCTCGATTACCTGCCTGCACTCCGGCAGAATCCTTTTCTCCTGGCGGACGGTCAGGCCGATATAACTGTGGACCTGGTTATTCCGGAGTTGAACGATGCCGGCAGAGTGACCCTGCAGCTTGATGCGATGATCATGGCCCTGCGCTTTACAAATCAGCAAGGTAAAACCGTATTGGACATCCCGAGGGGACTGCTGAGCCTGCATGCGGTACCCTCCCTGAACACCTACAGTATAAAGCAGGGAGAGTTCATCGATCCCGGGATTACGTTACGTGCCGGCGGGCAGAAGGAGCAGGAGCATGAGGGATTGACTTTGTCCGAGATAAATAGTTTCGTCCAAGGACTGGATATGTTTCCCTACGGCATCACCGTGGAAACGTTTCAGCTCAAGGACGGAAAGGTGCGGGTTGTCGGCGGCCAAGAGAATTCTTCCCCATCCGCATGGGAAAACGGACAATTGCAGCTTGCCGGATATGCAAATCAGGCAGCCCGGAAAAATACTCCGGGTTCGGCTCAACCGGCCTCATTTCGGTTCAGCGGCCGTGAAGTTGCCGGGGATGCCGGTACCCGGCTGGAGGTGGAAGGGACAATCAATTCCTCTGCAGAATTTGCGGGGAAACTGACGATGAACAATATGGACCTGAAAAGGTTTTCTTCTGTTATGCCGGCAGAAATTCATTTTTCCGGGGGGCAGGCGGATCTGGAAAGCGGATTTGTTTACACGGTCGGCGCGGATGACACCGGGGAGAGAGGGAGCGGACGGCTTCAACTCCATGACGGCGAATTGGCCATCCGCAATTACAGTCTGCTCCGGGGTAAGGAAAACGTCGTTTCCGGCAAAGAGATGGCCTGCCTGAACATGCACACGGATGATGCGGCAAGAGAGTTGTCCTGTGAGAACATCGCCCTGAAGGAGAGCAGAATTGTTGCAGGTGGAATCGGTCTGAAAGACCTGGCAGGGAAGAAGCCGGCCGGCGGGCAATGGTCTATCCGGGCGCACAACCTGACCGTTCAGGATTCCGAGCTCCATGTCCTTGCAGACAATCCGCTGGCGCAGGAGCCCGTTTCATTGACATTAACCGGCCTGTCACTGCAGGCGGACGGTCTCCAGGATGATACCCATGCCGCCGATAACCTGAAAATAACAGCCGCAATCGGCGGCAAGGGCAGGCTGGCAATCAAGGGGAAGTATGCCGCCGCGTCGGGCCAGGGACAACTCGGGACAACCCTGGACAGTATCGACCTGCAGGTGTTCAAGGAGTATTTTTCTCCGTGGCTCGTCCCGGAAATCAGGGATGGGAAATTACATGCCCGGGGAATCTTTCTTGTTCCGGAAAAGGAATTCAGGGGAAATGTCAGGGTGGAAAATATGCGGGCCGGCCGGGAAGAAGAGTCCGCCCTGCAATGGCAGGAAGCAGAAGCTGATAATCTTTTCCTGAAACTCAGGCCTTTTGCTCTTGCCTGTGAAGAATTGAACATCAGGGAACCCCGGGTCTCCTTCGGCACCACCCATCCGGAAAAGCTGATGTCGGTTTTCCTCAGGCCGGTGCAGGGAGAAACAGCACCCGAAGCGGCAATACAAACCCTCCGGTTTGAAAACGGTTCCCTGACATTGCCGGAACCTGTTGTAGCTGCCGGTTTTCAGCCGGAAGTTTCCGGTCTCACCGGCACCCTCTCGAGCGTTGGTTCCGATGCCATGAATTTTTTTATCCAGGGAGCCATGGCCGGGCAGGGCGGTTTCAGGATGAACGGCGTAGCCGGCACCGGGGCAATAAACAGCTATACACTCGCAGTCACCGATGTCCCTCTCGATTCTTTCCAACAGTTCTTTGCCGGCAGTATCGGCCTGGAAGTAAGGAAAGCAAAGGGATCCTGGCAGCAGGAAATGCGGAAAACAGACAGCGGATACATGGTTACGAGCCACCTTCAACTGGACAATATTGTCCCTGAACCGGATTCAGAATATTTCAAGGTACTGGCCCTCTATACCGATGAAAACAACTCCATTTATCTGACCGCCCGGGATACGTACAGGGAAAAAGATAGTCAGCCGTTTCTTTTCGATCTGCTTGTCCGGGAAATAAAGCAGGATGCGGTGCGGGCGGATCTTTCCGAACAGCTGGTCCTGGGCAAGCTGCTTCCGGATCTGAACCTGCGGGAAAAGGTAGGCTTCGTTCCCGGCACCTCTACCCTGGTCGTATCCAAGGATCTTGCCGATTACGAGATACTGCTTGCCAGGAGGCCTTTTCTGCTGCTTGAACTTACCGGGAATTATGGGAGCAGAGAAGATTCCGAGGCTTTAAGGAAAATTCTGCAGCAGGAGGTTGATGCACAGCGGGAAGAGGAAAACAGAAGACGGGCGGAAGAAAAGAAGAGGATTGAGGAGCGTGAAAGAGAGAGACTGGCGGAATTGAATAGTGATTCCCAAAAAGTGGTTGAAGAAGAAATCAGCCCGGTTGAACTTGCCCGTGACCTGGAGCCCCTTCCTTACCGGGAGGTAGAGGTAAAACCGGAAATGCTGGATGTCCTTGCCCGGCAGAGAACGGAAGCGCTTTATGCATTTTTTGTCAACGGCCTGCTGGTAGCCCCGGAAAAAGTGCATGCATCAGGGGAAACCGGTAATGCGGGGCCGGAAGCAGTTATTCAGGTGCGGCCTTACCTGTCCGTACCGGCAAAAGGAAAGGAGATCGGGAAAAATGATACGCCAGTTAATTGAAAAAACCAGGTCGGTCAGGCGCTACCGGGAGCATGAGGAACTTGGAGAGAAAGAACTCCGCGGCCTTGTCGACTTGGCCCGCCTGGGCGGTTCGGCCCGGAACGGCCAATCCCTGAAGTATATGATAGTCACGGAATCAAAATTACGGATGCGCATTTTTAATCTCCTGAAATGGGCCGGATATCTGAAGGACTGGCCTGGCCCCGGACAGGGTGAAAGACCGCCGGCATATATCATCTGCCTGCTTGACAGGAAACTCTCTAAGGGACCAGAGCGGGAGGCATATTTTGACCTGGGCATTGCGACCCAGAATCTCCTGTTGGGCGCGGCGGAAAAAGGAATTTCCGGCTGCCGCATCGCTGCCTTTGCCAGGGATATCGGGAAAATTCTCTACCTCGACGAGCAGTATAAAGTGCTGCTGGTTCTTGCCCTCGGCTATCCTGCCGAGAAGGTCGTGCTGGAAGAACTGAAGGCAAACGGAGACATCCGCTACTGGAGGGATGCGGACGGAGTGCATCATGTTCCCAAGCGCGGTCTTGACGAAATTCTTCTGCCGGTCAGAAAACTGCCGTTCGAATAGCCGGATCATGCTGCGTCCACCCCATAGCTGCTATGACCGGCTGTATGTCTACTACTTTGACCGGCAGGATCTGCCCCCGATCAGAGACGACGATTATATCGGCACCTGGATAGAAGATGACAGGGCCATTCTTTTCTTCCATAGCCCCAAGGATGAACTGGTCCGGGAGTTCTGCCGGTCCACCGGAGCATCAATTATCTACCAGGCCGACCTGGAGTACCGGGATTGGGAGGCGGGGGCCGTCATCAGTCCATTTACCACCAGAACACTTGCCGTCCATCCGGTCTGGGACGTGCAGAACCGCCATGACGGTCACCAGCAGATCGTTCTGGACCCCAGCGTCATATTCGGCAGCGGGTTCCATGCCACCACCCGCCTCTGCCTGGAAACCCTCGAGCTTGTCCTTCTCGAATCCGGAGAACGGATCGAATCGGTCCTGGATCTCGGGACAGGAACGGGACTTCTGGCAATAGCCGCGGCAAAGCTCGGAGTAGGGAATGTTACTGCTGTCGACAACAATCCCATGGCCTGCGAGGTGACGGAAAAAAATATCCGGCTGAACGAGTGCGGCGCCCGGGTGCGGGTCGAACGGATCGATCTGCAGCAGGAATTGCCCCATCCCGGTCAATACGACCTGGTCATCGCTAATCTGTATAAGGGATTACTGCTCAATCTTTTTGACAAGCAGGATTTCTGGCATGCCGGCATGCACCTGATATCGGGTTTCACCGCAGGCATGGAAGAAGAATTGCTGACAGCGCTGCCCCCAAGGGGCGTCAGGATTCTGCACAGGGGAAACAGCGGGATGTGGCGGCTCTGGCTCATGAAGAATATGCTAAAGGAATGATTTTAAGTGGATTTTCTGGACCGTTATTCTTTGCTTATTGAGCTGCTCGGCCTCCTTTCCATGCTGACCTTTATCGGCAGCCTTATTGCAATCCCCTGGATAATAGGGCTGCTGCCGGTCGATTATTTTATTCACCATCGCCGGCTGGTTGAAAGACGGCAGCATCCGGTACTGGCAAAATTAATATTCTCGGTCAGAAATATTTTCGGAGTCCTGTTTTTACTCGCCGGCCTTCTCATGCTTGTCCTGCCGGGGCAGGGCTTCATAACCATCCTGATCGGCATTTCCTTTATGGATTTCCCCGGAAAGAGCAGAATTATCGATTTCCTGGTATGCCGGCCGAGGGTAATCAGGCTGTTGAACTGGATCCGCAGAAAAGAAAAAAAACCGCCCTTTGAATTTTGAACCAAGGGCGGTTGCTCACGCGAGGAAGAACAGTTTCCCCATCAGGAAAACATACGTTTTTCGTCCGTCGGTTTCGGGGTTTCGACCAGTCCCGCTTTTTCCAGGGCCTGGCTCAGGTTGTACAGATCGTTATTATCGGGATGGCCTTTCGCGGATTCGGCATCCTTCAGCCATGAAGGCTGCGGATCCTTGTTTGCCGCCGCCTGGACAACATTTTCCGGAACCTCGCCCTGGCAGCTGAAAGTGCCGACGACATTGGCGCCGCCGGCAAGACCCCGCGCCTTATTCATTCCCAATGTGACGGATTCGGAGTCAACCGCCGCCCCATGGGTGGCGAGAAGAAAAACGCTGCCGACACTTTTGCATTTTTGGAGGTATTTCTGGCTGGCTGTATCAGGCTGCTCTCCCTGGAACCAGAAGCCGACAATGACAACATCATAACCTGCCGGATCCGGTGCCTGGGCAACAGGTTTAATATCCTTGTTGCCGGATAATCGTGAAAATGCCGATTCCGCCAGTTTTCTGGTGTTGCCGCCCTGAGATGAATAGACCACAAGCTGTTTCATATGTTTTCTCCTTGAATGTCATCAATGGTAATTTGCCGGTTGCAGATTGCGCGCAGATTGCCGAGGATTCTCCGGATTAAGCAGGTGCCCTTAACCCTCCGGTTTAACTCATATCTAATTATTTATTATATAGCCTTTTCGGAACAGTCTCAAGGTGTTAATAAAAAAAGTCATATATCTGTTTTGCATCTTCCTTTCTTTTTTATTTTCAGTCAACATTGATGGCGTCGCAAAAACCCCCCAACTGCTGCGTCGGAGTCTACGCTTACCTGCGCTGCATTCTTCGTCACTGAGGCGTACCGCATGTACGCCTCATTCCTTAGAATTCGGAGTCGCTTACCGGCGCGCCTTGCATTTGGGGCTTTTCTTATCTGCTTATCCATCACTCTTGATGACTTTTTGCGAATTTCATCAACATTGACGGGTGGATGAAATAAATATGCATAGAGTAATGAAATATATGGTAAATTATATTTCAGGATTATTATGGAGTATGAGCAGGAGAATCTGGAGCTATGCGTATCACGCTTTTTTCATTTGGATATAAGCACGGCCCCGCCGAGGCGGATACGGTTCTGGATATGCGTTTTCTGCCGAATCCTTTTTACGTGCCCGAGATGAAGGCGGGTACCGGCCTGGAAAAACGAATATCCGATTATGTGCTGAAAAACCGGACGGCAGCGGAATTTTTAGCGCTCCTGGAACCGGTTCTGCTGACCTATATCGCCAATCACCATAAAGCCGGCCGTGCTTCCCTTCGCCTCGCGGTGGGCTGTACCGGCGGCAGGCATCGATCAGTCGCGGTGACTGAATATTTGCGGGGCGTATTGAATAAGAGTACACATGAACTTATGGTTTACCACAGGGATATAGATAAGGAATAAGACGTAATTCCTGAAAATTATCAATCACTTAAGGAGGATGCGGCATGAAAGATTTAATAAGGGATATTTTTTATCTGGGTGCTGGCGCAGCTTTTATGACCAGGGAGAAAATTGAAGAACTGAGAAAAGAGCTGATAGAAAGGGGAAAGATGACCCAGGAGGAAGGTAAGCAGTTCGTCGACGACCTGATGAAAAAGTCCGAAGATGTCAAACAGGAAATGGAAAAGAAGGTCCAGGACACGGTGGCCGAACAGATGCGGAAAATGAATGTGGCCACCCGCAACGAAATTGAAGAACTTCGGGCCGAGATAGAAATTCTCAAGGCGGCCGGCAGGAAACCAAAAACCAAAGCAGAATAGCAGCATTCGGGAACACGCATGTTCAGCATCAGGAAACTGGGTGCCATCAGCCGGAGATACCGGCATCTGAACCGTTATCAAAGAATACTGCGGGTCCTGTTCAAGTACGGTTTCAATGATATTGTCGAATTGCTGCATATCGACCAGTATCTTGAATCCGGACTGAAGATGATCAATAAAAAACCCCGCGAGCTGATCGAAAAACACACCCGCCCGGAAAGGCTGCGGATGGCCCTGGAGGAGTTGGGACCTACCTTTATCAAATTGGGGCAGGTGATGTCTACCCGGCCGGATTTTGTGCCGCCCGATTACCTTTTTGAGTTATCCAAACTGCAGGATGAGGTTCCCCCCTTCAGTTATGAGGAGGTGGAGGAGACTTTTCAGGCGGAGACCGGGAAACGGCCGCAGGAAATTTTTCTTGAGTTTGACAAGGTGCCCCTTGCCGCGGCTTCAATCGGCCAGGTCCACAGGGGAACACTCATCAACGGCGACCGGGTTGTTATTAAAATTCAGCGTCCCGATATAGAAAATATAATCTCGGTTGATATTGAAATACTGTCGCATTTTGCTTCTCTTATGGAGCTGTATCTCGAAGAGGTTCAAGGGCACCGCCCCACATCGATTGTGGATGAGTTTGCCCGGACGATTTCCAAGGAGATCGACTATACCGTCGAGATTTCGCATATTCAGCGCTTTGCCCGGCAATTCGAAGGAAATAATACGATCTATGTGCCGAAGGTTTACCGGAACCTGAGCAGCAGGCGCATCCTGACCATGGAATACATCGAGGGTGTCAAGGCATCCGAAATAGACCTTCTGGTCCGCAAGGGGATTGATCTCAAGCTGGTGGCCGAGAGGGGAACAAACCTGTTGATGGAACAGATTTTTGTCCACGGTTTTTTCCATGCCGATCCTCATCCCGGCAATATTTTTATTCTCCCGAATAACATCATCTGTTTTCTTGATTTCGGGATGATGGGCCGCCTGACCCGTCAGAATCGGGAGGACTTCACCGACCTGATAATGAACATCGTGGATCGCAATGAAATAAGGGTAACGGACATGGTCCTCAAACTCACCAACCACTATGAACGGGTGGATACGGAGGCCTTGAGCCGTGATCTGAGCGAAATGCTGGACAGGTACCTTTATCTGCCCCTCAAACAGCTGGAAGCCGGAAAAATTTTGCAGGAAATGCTGGAACTGGTGTCCCGGCACAAGATATATTTCAAGCCGAACCTCTATCTCATGATGAAGGCCATGTCCACTGTAGAAACGGTGGGGCAGCAGCTTGATCCGGACCTTGAACTCATCAGGCTGGCCGAACCGTTCATGAAAAAAGTCAAGGCCGACAGGATGAGACTTCGCCGCCTTGCTGATGCTGCCGGCATGACAACTTCCGACTATTTTGATCTGATCCGGGAACTGCCTGATGAAATGCGGGAAATACTCAGGCAGATCCGGCAGGGCCGGTTAAAGATTAAATTCAAGCACAGCGGACTGGAAGGGCTCCGGGAGGCACTGGATCAGGTGTCCAACCGCATTTCCTTCGCCATTGTGCTGGCGTCCCTGATCATCGGCTCTTCTCTTATCGTCCTGTCCGGCATTCCTCCCAAATGGCACGATATTCCCATTATCGGCCTGATCGGTTTTCTGATGGCCGGCATTATGGGCTTCTGGCTGCTCATCTCCATTCTCCGCCACGGCAGGATGTGATGGAAAAACCGGGCCCTGCCCAGCCTGATTCAAACCTGAATCCGTGACGGCTTTCAGGAATATACCGGGTAACTTATTTCTTTTTCGACTTTTATGGCATATGATAAGTATATTGCGTGATTCACTTCGCCGCCCTTCGGGGCGCCCGATATCGGCCCATCTGCTGCGGAGTCTACGCTTACCTGTTGGCAACTCGTTGATATCACATCAGGATAATCAACATCGTTGCCGCCTCGAAGGTCTCGCAGGCTAGCTATCTGCATCTGGACCGTTCTCGAACGCTCACGGATTCAGGTCAAAGAAAAAACCGCTCGAAAAACAAACGCCACTTTCTTCCTCTGGATTTCTCATGCCTGATAAGCTTATTACTTAACAATGGGATAACTTTGCAGTAATACCTTTGTCATAGGTTGCTATTTCGAAGGACAGTATGTAATATGAAACATTTTGAGTAACGTTGAAGGGCCTGCAAATGGATGAACAGAAATCAAAAGTTATAGCAGTCATACCGGCCAGATATCATTCCAATCGTTTCGAAGGAAAACCGCTGACGCCGATACTTGGCAGGCCGATGATTCAGCACGTGGTTGAACGCGCCCGGCAGGTCGAACTCCTTGCAAGGGTGGTGGTGGCGACTGACGACAGAAGAATTTACGAAGCCGTGGAATCCTTTGGCGGCGAGGTTGTCATGACCAGGCCCGACCACGCCTCGGGAACAGATCGGCTGGCGGAAGCCGCTGAACTGCTGGACATCTCGGAGCATGACATAATAGTCAATATCCAGGGCGATCAGCCCCTTTTTCCCCCCGAAGTTGTTGCGCAGGTGACAGGCCCCATGCTGGAGGATCCGGCCCTGCCGATGTCGACCCTGATCTATAAAATAATCCGGCCGGAAGAGATTACGGATCCCAATCATGTCAAGACTGTATTCGACCGCCATGGCAATGCGCTCTATTTCTCGCGCGCATCGATCCCTTTTCAGAGGAATCCGCATGAATCGGGCCGGCCCACATATTACAAACATCTGGGCTTTTATGCATACCGCAAGGGATTCCTGCTGACCTTTGTCGGTCTTCCGGAAGGAGAATGGGAAAAATTTGAGAAGCTCGAACAGCTCAGGGCTCTGGAATACGGATATACAATCCGGGTGGTCTTGACAACACACGATTCAATCGAGGTTGATACGCCCGGGGATGTGATAAGAGTTGAAGAACTGCTGAGAAAAAATTGAAGTGAGGGAGAAAAAATGAAAAAGAAGATAACCATTATCGGAGCCGGAAATGTCGGCGCCACCGCCGCCCATTGGGCCATGGTCAGAAAACTCGGCGATGTGGTCCTCCTTGACGTCATGGAAGGAATACCGCAGGGCAAAGCTCTTGATCTGTGGCAGTCAGGACCTCTCGACAGCTTTACCGGCAAGGTGACGGGATCAAACGATTATGCGGACACAAAAGATTCCGATGTGGTGATTATCACCGCAGGGCTGGCCAGGAAACCGGGAATGTCCCGCGATGACCTGCTGGCCAAAAATGTGGCCATTGTCAGGTCCTGCGCGGAAAAGGCGGTAAAATATTCTCCGGACTGCGTGATGATCGTGGTGACCAATCCGATTGATGCCATGGTCTACACGGCATTCAAGGTGAGCGGACTTCCCAAGCAGAAAGTGATAGGCATGGCCGGTGTGCTTGATTCCGCCCGTTACCGGACTTTTCTGGCGGAGGCCATCGGGGCGGCGCCCCAGGATGTAAATGCCCTGGTTATGGGAATCCACGGGGACTACATGCTCCCGCTGGTGCGCCTTGCCAATGTCGCCGGGATACCGGTCACCGAACTGCTTCCCGAGGAAGAAATTAATGCTATTGTCAAGCGCACCCAGACGGGAGGTATAGAAATAGTCAATCACCTGAAAACCGGGAGCGCTTTTTACACGCCCGGACTGGCTGCGGTTGAAATGGCCGAGGCCGTCATATACGATTCGAAACGGGTTCTGCCCTGCGCCGCATACCTGGAAGGAGAGTTCGGAATTGACGGTTATTTCCTGGGGGTTCCCGTTGTTCTCGGGAAAAAAGGGATTGAACGGATCATCGAATTTCAACTGACCGATGAGGAACGCACCGCACTTGGCAAATCCCTGGAAGCCGTTTCGGCCCAGGTTGCGGCAACCGGAATTTAATCGTGTACTGAATGCGCAACAACAATTCCCCTGCATATACCCTCCGGGAATGCCTTTACGCATTAACCGCGGATAAACTCTCTCCCCTTGATTTCCTGCCGGACGGCAGTGCGGCCGAAAAGCTCATCAGCCTGGTATTGACCGGGCCGCCGGGGCAGCTGCCGCCCAGGCTGGCAAGTCTCTTTCAGGAGACGGTTTCCCTGCTGGACAGCGTGGAAACGGACGGACTCAAGGTTGTAGTGCTTGGCGGCGGAACCGGACTGTCGAATATAGTCGGCGGTGACTCGAGACGTGAAGATTGGGGCACGCATCCTTTCACAGGTCTTAAGGAGATTTTTTCCAGCGTCAAGAGCATTGTCTGTGTCATGGATGACGGCGGTTCGACCGGTGAACTGCTGAAGACCCTGCCTCTTGTCGCCCTGGGCGACCTGCGGCATGTCCTCCTGTCTTCCATCCGCCGGGAAAGATTACATGCCTTATACGGACTCGATGATCGCGGTGCCGTAAACGTTGCCGGACAACTGCATGCCCTTTTCAATTACCGGTTCACATCCAGTCCCTTATCCGCGGAGTCCCTCTTCCAGGCAGCGGGCATTGTCACGCAGGATCTGCCGGAAGATATTCTCATCTTTCTCCGCCGATTGATCGAACGTCTCTTCAAGGACAGGAGATTAACCCCGGCACTTGAGCACCCGCAATGTCTCGGCAATCTGCTGCTGGCGAGCGCAATTTTCTCCCATATAGAGGAGGACCGGACCTGCGCCGATATAGCCGCCGGGACCCGTCTGCTCAATGATGCGACTCTGGCGGGTCTGCAAGCCATTGCCGATGTTATAGGCACCGAAAAGCAGGCGGTTCTGCCCTGTACCACCACTTCGGCGCAGTTGCAGATGCTGTATGCCAACGGCGTTCTGATAACCGGCGAACAAAAATCCAGTCAGGCCAGGCGCGGATATCCTGTCGACCGGGCGGTGGTGGAATTTTTTCACGAACCGTTTCTCCCCGGAGAGGTGCGGCAGGTTATCGAAGAAGCGGATATGATAATTTTTGCTCCGGGAAGCCTGTACACTTCCATTATTCCCATTCTGCAGGTTCCCGGACTAGCCGATCTGATACGAAAAAATCAGAAGGCTCTGAAAATACTTGTTTCCAATATCTGGGTGCAGAAAGGGGAGACTGATGCCGCCAGGGATGCGCCGGAACGTAAATTTCATGTTTCCGACTTGATCCGGGCCTATAACCGGAACATCCCCGGCGGGGTTGAAAATCTTTTCGGCTATATTCTCACCCTGGGGCTGCGCGAGATTCCAGGATCGGTCCTGCAGAGCTATGCCCTTGAAGACAAGGAGCCTATCTATCTGGACAGAAGCCGCCTGAGGGACATTGGATATGAACCCGTGGAAGCGGGGATATTTTCCACCGAACAGCTGCTCCGCCGGCACGTGATACAGCATGATCCGAAGGCTCTTGCCCTGTCGGTCCGAACACTCTGGTGTTTAAAAGACCTTATTTCTCCGGTGCAGAGAATATCCTCCGCTATCCGGCAGGAGAAAAAGCAGTTTTTTCCCCTCATCAGTACGGACTATCATCATCCCTGCATCCGATACAGGGCTGTGCTCTCCTGGCTCGGCAATATTTCCATGTTTTCTGAAAGCGGGGAAGGGGAAAGCCGGCCGATGGCTGCAGCCGACAGGAAGCTGCGTGCGGAAAAAATATCTGAAATCATCTGGCATCATCCCGATATCCGCCCCGAACACCTGCAGTTTTCCCGGGCCATTATTTTTGTTGACCCGGATCACTGGCTGCGATGCCAGAAATGGGACAATATTTTTTCTTTTTATGATCCTGATAGGCAGGCGATAATCATCCGTGCGGACCAGGCCGTTGATCCCGCACGTTTCGAAATGGCCTTTCTGGTCGCTTTCGGCGAGTCTCTGCTCGGCAATTATGCCAGCGAAAAATCGATGCAGGAAATTTCCATGGATGGCGACAGGATGGGCCGCGTCTACCGGCTTTTACTCAGGGATCCCGGGCAGCGCCAAACCTATTTCAGTCCCGGAGAACTGGAGGAGTACCTCGAGCTGGCCCGCATGCAGCGGTCGGCTGTCCATCCGCTTCTCTATACAAGACTGGTGAACGGCGATGAAGGGTTCACTCCGCCCGGCCTTCTTTTCGGCATGTTTTATGCCTGGTATCTGGACAACAGGTTCGCCGCTCATATAGAATATAAAATGTCGATAATGCGCAATGCCGTTTCAAACCTGATTCCCGAGCAGATAAAAATTGTCGAACGCAGAGAAGGATTGATACATTTTTTCCGGGAAAAGGTCTTCAGGCACAGGCTGGTGAACAGCAAAGTATGACGGATTCATGGTCGCTAAACTCCGCACAAAATCCATATTATCAATTATATTCGTTATTTTAACGATTTCAGCCTGCTATCTCTTCTATTACGGTAACAAGCAGGAGGAGAATGTCCAGCTGCTCATTGACTCCCGGAAAAGTCAGATCAGAACTCTGATGCCTTTCCATGCCAATCAGATTGACCAGCAGTACAGCGCCCGGATCATAAGTTTTGTTCAACAGCGGGAAAGAATCATAGGATTATTTGCCGCCCGCAACCGGTCCGCACTGTATGAAGAAACACTGCCTTATTATTTAACCCTGCAGAAGGAAAACAGCTACTTTGATCATCTGGATTTTATCCTGCCCGACAAGACGCTTTTCCTGAGCATGCATGATAAGGGCGAAAAGACTTTACAGTATAGTCATCTCTCTCTTGAATCCTATGATTCGGATGTCCGCATAAATCCGCCGAACAGTGGTTATGCCCTCTGTCAGAGCGGACTCTGTTATGCCGTCATGCTTCCTGTTGTTCGCAATAATGAAGAGATCGGCATGCTCCTTTTCGGCATCAAAATCGGTTCCATAATTGAAGATTTACAAAAAAACCTGGGGATACAGACCGCTCTTGCTCTAACCGGACTCCCCCGGCAGGCTGGAACAGGGTATCAGGAAATACCTGACGGCAACTTTGATCTGTTTCCGTATGGCGACCCTTTTTTCAAAAGCAAGGCCGCGGAGATTGATATCAGCCGCGAAGAGCAGACTATTGCTTTCAATGATGCTGACATGGTCGTTTTTCCTTCCTATATTATCCGCGACAGGAAAGGGGAGGAAATAGGGCGCATCCTGCAGGCCGTAAATCTCACCGATTTAGGCAGAACCTACAGAGATGATCTTTTGCGGCTCGCCCTGGTAACCCTGACGGTTATTCTAATTGCATGCTTCATATTGCACGGAAATTTTGACAAGGTGCTTTCGGAACTGATGAAACTCAACACTTCCCTGGTTGAAAAGAATCAAGAACTGCGGGATTCTGAAAAGCGCCTTGAAACTCTCGTGGCGGTCCGGACCGAAGATCTGGAAAAGGCAAATTTTCAGTTGCAGCAGGAGATTAAAGGGCGCCGGGATGCGAACCTGTCCCTTTCACGTTCGGTTCAGGAATGGCAAAGCACCTTTGATGCCATCACTGATCCGGTGACTATTCTCGACAAAGACCTTAAAGTAGTCGTAGCAAACAAGGCGGCGAATGAATTGCTAACCCGGAGGGAAGGCGTGATCATCGGCAGAAAATGCTATGAGCTTTTTGTCGGCAGCATTACACCCTGCGCCACCTGCCCGGCTGCGGATGTGGTGCAGACCGGGGAGCAGCGGGAGTATAAAATAAATCATTCCCATCTCGGCAAATCCCTGGTCGTCACCTGTGCTCCCATTTACGACGGCAAGGAATTCCTGGGATTTGTCCATACCGCCCGGGATGTAACGGAAGAGAAAAAACTAAAGAAACAGCTGGCCCAGGCGCAGAAAATGGAGGCTATCGCCACCCTTGCCGGCGGTATTGCCCATGATTTCAACAATATTCTCGGTGCTATTCTTGGCAATGCCGATCTTCTGCTCTACCGGCTTTCCCAGAAGCCGGCGCCAGATATCGGCAACAGGGATGAGGTAACCCCTGAGGATATCGTTGCGCACCTGGAGGCAATCAAAAAGGCGGGGAACAGGGCCAAGGATCTGGTCAGCCAGATTCTCGCCTTCAGCCGCCAGGGAAAATCACAGCGCCAGAATGCCGATGTCACACCGGTTGTCAAGGAGGGCATCAAGCTCCTGCGCTCATCCCTGCCCTCCAATATCGAAATAAGATATGAAGCGGATGCGGAAATCTGCCAGGTTAACGCCGATCTTTCCCAGGTGCATCAGGTCTTTATGAACCTGTGCACCAATTCCGCCCAGGCAATGGCCATGAATGGAGGAATCCTTGACATATCACTCCGTTTGATCGAGCCGGATGATGTGACCCGGCAGAGTGTCCCCGAGCTGAAACCGGATCATCTTTATGTTGCCCTGTCGGTTAAGGATACCGGGCACGGAATGTCTCCGGGAGTCATGGAGAGGATTTTTGATCCTTTTTTCACGACCAAGGATGTCAGCGAGGGAACCGGCATGGGACTGGCAGTCATTCATGGAATTATCACCGCCCACGGCGGCGAGTTGAATGTACAGTCGGAGGAGGGCGTCGGTTCCGAATTCACTGTCTTTTTTCCGTGCATCGACAGCCAAAAGCAGGCCTGTGAAGACGCCATCCTGGGTGTGCCCCGGGGCAGCGAAAAAATTCTCTTTGTGGATGATGAAGAGGATATCCTCCGAATGTCCACCCGGATGCTCGAGTACCTGGGATATACCGTGTACAGCGCAATAAGTGCTGAAAAGGCTTTTGCCATGTTGACCAGGGAAGATGTTGAGGTCGATCTGATTATTACGGATTATTCCATGCCCGGAATCACCGGAGTGCAGCTGGCCAGGAAATTGCTGGAGGCCGGTATCAATACGCCGGTCATCCTGTGTTCCGGTTTCAGCGACTCGGTGATCCTCGAACAGACGGCAAGACGGGGGATTAGAAAGTTCATGTCCAAGCCGCTGGATATGAAAAAACTTGCAGGGACAATAAGAGAAGTTCTGGAACCTTCGAGAAGGAGAATGAATGCGGATTCTGATAATTGATGATGATGAGCAGATCCGCCTCATTCTCAAGCAGTTGATGGAATGGGCCGGATATGACGTCATGGTGGCTGACAACGGCAGGGTTGCCATGGAAATTCAACGGCAAACACCTGCCGACCTGGTTATCACAGACCTGATTATGCCGGAACAGGAAGGCCTGGAAACCATCTCCCGGTTAAAAAAAGAATTTGCAGATGTTAAAATAATTGCCATTTCCGGCGGCGGCAGGATAGGCCCGGAAGCATACCTTCCGGCGGCGCTTGAACTGGGTGCGGACCGGATATTTACCAAGCCTTTTGAAATTGATTCCGTACTCAGGGCTGTGAAAGAGCTGCTTGCCGGGGAGTAAAAGCCCATTCCATAATCTCCGCCGCCGTGCTGTTTCCCGCCGGTTTTCATGCAATCTTTGCTCATTTTGAATTCTATGTATCTTGCTCGGCAGACCGTCCATAATAACACCCGTTTCATCATTCGCGAATCCCTTGGGGAGGAAGGATGCCTTCATCATCGGGATCTTCTTGATCTCGGAGAAAATCCGCGGCAATACATAGTTTATGCGGGCAGCAATACCTTTTATATCGATGCATGGGTTACCGAACAATTGATAAAAAAGGGCGTTGATCCGGATCCCTTTGAACTGGAAAGGCTTTTTTTTCCTTTTCTCGATCCCCGGATCCGTTCCCGGATCAACTCCTTCGCGGATCGGGCAAAATACAGAAACTGGAAACCGCTGTCAGGGGAAAGGAAAAAAAGGATTCTGCTGGAAACCCATATGTTCGACCGCCGGCGCCTGCATTTCCTCCGGTTCGGCCAGACGGATCAGCGGCGTCTGGATAAAACCACATCATTGTACGATGTGCTTCTCGACAAATCCCGCGACGAGATAGAGCAATATATTCTGCAGCAGGAACAAAAGCTCCGGCCCGATGAATATAAACAGTACCTCTATACCGTTTTTGACCTGCAGCGTTTTTTCACCGAAAGTTTCGCCGTCTCGATGCCCGAGGCCCTTGACATCGAGAAAATGGATCAGCACTTTGTCGAGCAGATATGCAGGCTTGACGCCGATGCACGGTTCTGGAAGGGCATGCGGAGAAGAGATGACCGCCTGGCCGAGTATCTCGTCCGATATGTCATCATGTATTTTGATTATTCTTTCTCCGCTGGCAGCGGCTGGGAGGAATATATCAGAAGCTTCATGGATTCTCGCAGAAGGTTTATTCCGCCCGCCAGGGCGAAGCGGATGTCCATGACCGAAATATCAACAGTATTCGGGGTGAGCCGCGCTGAACTTGCGGCCATGAGCCGGCGGGAGTTAAAGCGCCTATTCAGGAAAAAGGCCAGGGAACTGCACCCTGACCAGGGCGGTGATCACGACATGTTTATCGAACTGGCGGATGCCTATAATGAACTCATGCGCACCAAAAAATGACCACTGAGAATCTTGCATCACCCCCCCATATCCGCTCTGTCCTGGAAGTGATCCGCCCGGTATTTTTCCGCAACCGCTACCGGCTGGCGCTCGGTTTTGCCGCCCTGATCGGTGTTGATTTCCTGCAGCTCATCATTCCCCGCCTGCTGAAACGGGCCGTTGATGCCTTATCCGCCGGGACCGCTACGCAATCGGGTCTGCTCACCATCGGCTTTTTCATCATCCTGACCGCGTCCGGTGCGGCGGTTCTGCGTTTCTGCTGGCGATACCTGATAATAGGTTTCTCCCGGCTGCTTGAACTTGACCTCCGCAAGCACATATTTTCCCACGTCCTGAAAATGGACCGCGCCTTTTTTGACCGCAGGACAACCGGCGACATCATGGCCCATTCGAGCAACGATCTCCAGGCCGTGCAGATGGCATGCGGCATGGGACTGGTTTCCGCGGTTGACGCCCTGGTCATGACCGTTGCCGCTCTCGGGTTCATGATTCACATTAATCTGCAGCTGACCCTGATCGCTCTGCTGCCCATGCCGTTTCTGGCAATATGCACCCGGGTTCTCACCGGCAAGCTGCACCACAGGTTTACCGTTGTACAGGAGCAGTTCTCTCTGCTGACGGAGTTCGTCCGGAGCACCCTTGTTTCCATGCGGCTGGTCAAGGCGTATACCATGGAAAATCTGCAGAAAAAACAATTCGCCCAGCTCGGCAGGAAGTATGTCCGCGGCAATATCAGGGTTGCCGTCATCCACGGGCTGCTTTTCCCCGTTGCCGCTCTCGTCGGCAATCTCGGCATGCTGCTGGTGCTCTACTACGGAGGCAGGCTGGCAATTAACGGGGTCATCACCCTGGGTGATTTTGTTGCCTTTGTCACCTATCTGTATATGCTTGTCTGGCCCATGATGGCCATCGGCTGGGTCGCGAATATGGCCCAGCGGGGACTGACTTCCCTCGGCCGCATCCGGTCCCTGGTTTCCACGGCCGCCCTGCTTCAGGATACCGCTGCCGGAGTCAGGCCCGACCGGGACCAACCCAGTTTCAGGCTGCAGAACCTGACCTTCACTTTTCCGTCCGCCGCTCATCCGGTTCTCCAGGATATTTCACTGTCCCTTTATCCCGGCCTGTACGGGATCACCGGCAGAACCGGCAGCGGCAAGTCGGCCCTGTGCAAAATTCTCGTCCGGATGTATCCGGTCCCGGACAGGAGTCTTTTTTATAAAGACAGGGACGTCAATATCCTGTCTCTGGATGATGTGCGGGAAGAGATAGCGTATGTCGGCCAGGAAGCGGTCCTGTTTTCCGACACCATTGCCGGAAATATTGCCTTCGGCAGGGCCGGGGCGGACCGTGACGAAATAATTGCGGCTGCCCGGTCGGCGGCAATCCATGAGGATATAATGAGGCTGCCCCGAGGCTATGAAACCCGCATCGGAGAGCGGGGGGTAAAGCTTTCCGGCGGGCAGAAACAGCGGCTTGCCCTGGCAAGAGCCCTGCTCAGCAACCGTCCCGTGCTGATAATCGACGATGCCCTGGCTGCACTCGATGTAGAGACCGAACATCAGGTTTTAACCGAGATCGGAAAGACCGCCCGGGGCAGACTGCTGATCATCGTTTCCCAGAGGATAAAAATCCTGTCGGAAACCGATGAAATCATAATCCTGGACGAAGGCAGGATCGCCGCCCGGGGAGAACATGACCGGCTGCTGCGCGAAAATGAATTTTATAAATTCATGAACGACAAGCAGTCCAGGGAACTGGCCGGGCCCGGTCCTCATGACCGGCCCAGAATATTGAACAGGCTATAGATGCGCAATTTCGGCTATGACGAAGAGGGGTGGAAAGGCTCCCTTCACGATCACCACATCTGGCGGAGAATTCACGGCTACAGCAGGGGGTACCTGCCCGGGCTGTTCGGCGCCGTCCTGCTCTCCCTGCTGGTTACGGCCGCCACCCTGGGGCTGCCCCGGCTCATGCAGCATGCTATCGATCAATACATCACCGCGGCAGGCATGGCCGCGGCGGTGAGGATCGAGGGATTGGCCGGGGTTGCCGGAATTTATGGCATCCTGGTGGTGGTGATATTTATGGCCGGCTTTCTGCAGGTGGTGATTCTGGAGAAGATCGGCCAGTCCATCATGGATATAATCCGGCAGGAGCTTTTTTCCCATCTTCTGGAACTGGATCTTGCTTTTTTCAACAACCAGCCCGTGGGCAGGCTCGTGACCCGGCTGACCAATGACATCCAGAATATGCACGAGATGTTTACCTCGGTCATGGTCACCCTGTTTAATGATTTACTCAAACTGGCGGGCATTCTGGTGGTGCTGTTTTTTATGAATGCAAGGCTGGCGCTGGTCATGTCTCTTTTTGTGCCGCTTTCCTTTATTATCACCCTGATTTTTTCCCGCCTTGCCCGGGAAAACTTCCGGGCGATCCGGAGCCAGTTGGCCAGGCTGAACAGTTATCTGCAGGAATCGATTTCAGGGCTCACCATCATCCAGCTCTTCAATCGGCAGGATGACAGCAGGGAAAAGTACGAGAATCTCAGTCTCGAATATTACCGGAGAACCCTGGGCCAGATAAAACTTTTCGGTACCTTCATGCCGCTGACCGAATTGATGAGCTCTGTGGCCATAGCAGTGATTGTCTGGTACGGCGGCGGCGAGATCATGCGGCAGCAAATGACACTCGGGGAACTGGTTGCCTTTTTTTCCTATATGCGGCTCTTTTTTCAGCCGATGCGGGAACTGTCGCAGAAATATTCAATTGTCCAGTCGGCACTGGCTTCGGCCGAGAGGATTTTCGATCTGCTGGACACCGGGAAGGAGATTGCATCTCCGGCAGTTCCCTTGCACCCGGAAAGAACCAGGGGAGAAATAGTTTTTGACAGGGTCAGCTTCGGTTATGATGCCGAAGAGCCTGTTATCAGGGGAATTTCCCTGGAGATCGAACCGGGGGAAACCGTTGCCGTGGTTGGTGCCACCGGTGCAGGCAAGACTTCCCTCATTAATCTGCTCATCCGCTTCTATGACCCGCAGGAAGGAAGGATCCTGCTCGACGGGGTTGATCTTCGGGATTACAGGATTCAGGATCTCCGGCAGAGGATCGGGATTATCATGCAGGATGTTGTCATCCTGCCCGATACCCTGCTCGCCAATATTGTCATGGAAACGGGAACTGACCGCAGCCGGGTGGAGGAAATTATTGAAAAAACAGGGATGCGTTCCTTTGTGGCCGGCCTGCCGGAGGGACTCGACACCCGTATCGGCGAAGGCAGCCTTGATCTCTCCTCCGGTGAAAAACAACTGCTTTGTTTTGCCAGGGTGCTCTGCCGCGACCCCAGGGTGCTGATTCTCGATGAAGCCACGGCATCGGTTGATTCGCAAACGGAAAACATTCTTGAACAGGCGATAGCTGCAAGTTTTGAAAACAGGACTTCCCTGGTCATAGCCCATCGCCTGTCAACCATCCGCCGGGCGGATAGAATTGTCGTCATGGACAGCGGCATGATCAGAGAGCAGGGAACCCATGATGAACTGATGGCCCTGGAGGGAATCTATGCCAATCTCGTCCGCCTGGACCTGCATGCCAATGGCAAAAACGGCGGTCTGATTAAAAATGAAAGATCCGGCTGGTAATCCCGGTGCCCGGAATTGGCATTCCCGGGAAAGCAGGGATGCAAAAAAATGCGGCAATGAAGGGTGGGCAGACATGCACCGGTCAAATAGGGATGATCGGAATTTTGAATAAATAGCCCGGTCATCATCGGATACTTAGTTTCAGATGATGACCGGGAAAAACTGACAGCGTTTAATCGACCGGGTAAAAATCTTCTTTTGCCGCCCCGCATTGCGGGCAGACCCAGCTATCGGGCAGATCGGCAAAAGGGGTGCCGGCCTCAATCCCGTTTTCATAATCTCCTTCTTTCGGGTCGTAGATGTAACCGCACGGGCATTCGTACTTCTGCATAATGTTCTCCTTGTGTTCTTTGATCAGGCATGGGAGCATGTCTTCCTGATAACTTTGTTAATCATTATTATTACAATAAGTACCTGTTGTTCCCTTTGCAAGAAAAAGCGATTGAAGCCCGAAAGCCCGGAGTCAGAGAAATTTGAATATTCCGGAGGAAGGGGATACTATATACTTCATGTTGCAGGTGAGGCGACAAAATGGCGCAGGAATTGCCATAACCGGAAAATCCTGCCACCTGCATGCAGCAATCAACACAAACAACTCCTGCCGAGAGGCAACCGCTTATGCAATATATTCGATTCCCTGTCCTTTTTTTTCTTCTCGTCTGTTCCGCAATCCCCCTTGTCCGGGAAATACAGGCTCGGGAAACGAATCAGGAGCAAGCTCAGGCAATCCTGGAAAAAATTGATGATCTCTGGCGCTCCACTTCGTCGACCGCCGAGTTGAAGATGATTGTTCAGACCGAAAACTATACCAGGACCATGATCATGGAGAGCTGGACCAAGGGCAGGGAGAAGTCACTGGTGCGCATCACATCTCCTTTGAAGGAAAGGGGAACTGTCAGTCTCAAAAACGACAAGACCATGTATACCTACCTGCCGAAAACCGACCGGGTCATTCGGCTGACATCGGGAATGATGATGGGCTCATGGATGGGCAGCCACTTTACCAATGATGATCTGATAAAGGAGTCCAGACTGTCCGAGGATTATATCCCGGAAATTACCTTTGCAGGAGAACGGGACGGAAGCGCTGTTATCGAATTCGACCTCATCCCGAAACCGGAAGCGCCTGTGGTCTGGGGAAAAATAGCCATTACGGTGCGGGCTGATGATTATCTGCCCGTCGTTTCCAGGTACTATGACGAGGATTTGACCCTGGCCCGGACCCTTGAATTTACGGACATCAGGGAGATGGGCGGCAGATTGCTGCCTGCGGTGCTCCATATGACTCCGGCCGATAAACCGGGTGAGTATACGGAGCTCATCTACCTGCAAATCGAGTTTGATGTCGATGTTTCCGATTCCCTGTTCTCAATAATGCAGCTCCGCAGAATGGGAACCTGACCGGATGCTGCTGGGCCTGGCATGCAAAAACGTCCTGCGCTACCGGCACAGGACCTGGGTGACCATTGCCGCAATGGCCTTTGCCGGCTGCATTATGATCTTCTATGCGAGTCTCCTTGAGGGCTGGCTGCGCGCCATGGAAATCAATGCAATTTCCATGGAAATGGGGGAAATCCAGATGCACGCCCCCGGATACCGCTTTGATCCGGACCTGTACAATTTTATATCCGGGGCGCCGGCTGTTCTTGCGGAGGCCGGGACTGCCGGTTTTATCGGGTCGTCCAGGCTGTTCGGCTCAGGGCTGGCGGCAGCCCATGAAAATTCCACGGGGGTCAGCATCCGCGGCATTGATCCGGATGCCGAGAAACAGGTCGTGCGCCTGCATGTGCATATCCATGCCGGCAGGTGGCTGGCTTCCGGGGCGGAGCGGGAAGTGGTCCTGGGACAGCAGCTGGCGACCATCCTTGATGTCCGGCCCGGCGATGAACTGGTGCTTATCGGCCAGGCGGCGGACGGGTCCATGGCCAATGATCTGTTCATTGTCCGGGGGGTCCTGAAATCGGTAGGACAGGGAATAGACCGGGCGGGGCTGTTCATGACGGCAAAGGATTTTCGCGAATTCTTCGTTTTCCCCGACGGCGTTCATGAATTTGTCTTTAAGCGGGCGGACCGCACCCTGCCGCTGGATGAGGCGACTGAAAGCCTGACATGCCTGTTTCCCGATCATGCGGTGGAGAACTGGCGGCAGCTACAGCCGACCCTGGCCAGGCTGCTGGATCTGTCCGACGTATCCCTGGTGATCATGCTGCTGATCACTTACGCCGCTGTCGGAATGCTGACCATGAACGCCATGCTGATGGGAGTTTTTGAAAGGATCCCGGTCTTCGGGGTCATGAAGGCGCTCGGTTTTTCCGGGGGCAGACTGTTCGGGCTGATCATCTGGGAAACACTGATCCAGGTCACGGCAGCGTCTCTTCTCGCCCTTGCCGCGGGACTTCCCCTGTCCTTGTATTTTGAACGGAATCCGATCGATTTTTCCTTCCTGCTGGAAGGATCTTCCACCATCGCCGGCATTGCTTTTGAACCGCAATGGTACTGCGAGGTGACCGGCTCCAGCATACTGCTGCCTATTCTGTTTCTCTATGTCGTCGCCCTGCTTTCCATCAGCTATCCGGCCCTGAAAGCGGCCATGATCAGCCCGGTGGATGCCATCCGTCATACCTAGGGAGCCATGAGCAAGTGAAACTCAACACCATCGCTCTCAGAACCCTGGGCCGCAACAGGCGCCGGACAATGATCACGGCGTTCTCCGTGGCCTTCGGCATTTTTCTTGCTGTTACCCTGACCGGCTCCGGAGACTACTCCTATTCCAATATGATCGACACCAGTGCGGTTATGGGGTTCGGCCATGTCAGCATTGAAGCTGCAGGGTACAACGATAAGCCCAGCCTGTCCCGCTGGTTCCCGGAGGCGGATCGGGTCCGCAGGGCCGCGGAAGAACCGGATGCGGTCATTGGAGCCTATCCGCGGATAATAGGCCAGGCCATGTTTGCCGCCGGCGCCAAGAACAGCGGCGCCATGTTCATGGCGGTGGACCCGGGGCGGGAAAACCCCGGGCACAACTTTTTTCTGCGCTCGATTGTGGACGGAGAGATGTTTCAGGATTCAGAGGGCAGGGGGGCGCTTATCGGGGTTGAAATGGCCGAAAAGCTGAACCTCAGACCCGGGAAAAAAGTGGTCATCACCCTCACCGACAGGGATGGACAGCTGACCAGCGAACTGCTCCTGGTGAGCGGCCTGTTTGCCACCGGGGATCTTGCCGCGGATTCGGGCATGGTCCTCGTTCCGCTTGACCGGATGCGGCACACCCTCGGCTATGGAGAAGACGGGACGAGCCTTGTCGCCGTCTACGTGGATGATCAGCGCAAAGTCGGGACAATACGCGATCAACTGGCCGAAAACCTGGCCGGCGGCCCTGATGTCGAAGTGCTGACCTGGCATGAAACCCAGCCCGACCTCTCCGGCCTCATTGCGGTGGACCGCCTGTTCAACTATCTGATGCAGCTTCTGGTCGCCCTGGTCATCGCCGCCGGCATCACCAATACCATGCTGATGAGCGTCCTGGAGCGGACCAGGGAATTCGGCATCATGATGGCGCTCGGAATGACGCCCGGGCAGATTGTCCGCATGGTCCTGGTGGAATCGTTCTGGCTGGGCTGCCTGGGGGTGGTGCTCGGCATATTGCTGACCATCCCCTGGTATTATTTTATGACGCGGACCGGGATTGACCTGGGCCGGTACGTGGGAGAGGACTACAGCGCGGGCGGGGTGCTGGTCGATCCGGTATTGAAGCTGCGGCTGTTTAAAGAGAGCGCCGCGGCCATCCTGGCGACTGTATTTTTTCTGACCCTGGCGGCCGCAGTATATCCGGCAATCCGGGCCGGCAGGATCCTGCCGGTAGAAACCATCAAAGAGATCTGATATGCAGGAGCAGCTTATTGCACAGCTTACCGGAGTCAGCAGGGTGTATTTGCAGGGCAATATCGAAGTCAGGGCGGTTGACGGTCTTGATCTGGATATCCGTCCGGCGGAATTCAGCGCCCTGTGCGGCCCCTCCGGTTCGGGGAAGACCACGATCCTCAACATGATCGGCGCTCTGGACAAGCCTACCGGGGGCAGGGTTCTGCTCGAGGGCCGGGACCTGTCCGGCTTGAGCCGCGGCGAGCTTTCCAGGCTGCGGCGCGACAGGATCGGGTTCGTGTTCCAGGCCTATAACCTGGTGCCGGTCCTCACGGCCTATGAAAACGCCGAATTTGTCCTGGCGCTCCAGGATGTTCCGCCCGCGGAAAGAAAGGAGCGGGTGATGGCCGTCCTGGAAGAGGTCGGCATGGCCGGATATGTCAACCGCAGGCCGGATGAGCTTTCCGGGGGCCAGCAGCAGCGGATTGCCATTGCCAGGGCCGTGGTCTCCGAACCGGCGATCGTCCTGGCCGACGAACCCACCGCCAATGTGGACAGCGAGGCGGCCGATACCATTCTCGACCTCATGGAACAGCTCAACGCGGAAAAGGGGATTACCTTTCTTTTTTCCACCCACGACCAGCGGGTCATGGCCAGGGCGAGAAGGCTCATCAGCCTGCGGGACGGAAAACTGGAGGCCGACGAGATAAAAGAGTGAAGCGCTTGTGGCCACCATTCTTTTGCGGCGCCGCCGTCCTGCTTCTGTTTCTGCCGGACCGGGCCGGGGCTTTTTATACCGCCGGGGACGACATGTATCTGCTTGAATTAAGGTGTACGTTCAATGGCGGCATCGGCTATGCCCGCTATCCTGAAGATAATTTCATTTATGCTGATTCCGATGAGGTGTTGTGGAGCAGCGATCTCCGTCTGCTGATTGATGCGGCCGCCGGGGACTCCTTCAGGGCGGAAGCGGATATTGTGCAGAATATCGGCTCCACCCCGGCTTTTATCCTGCCCGGATCGCGGGCCGCCGCCCTGGAGGTGGAGAGAAGCTCTGTTTTTTTCCGGCAGCAGCATGAGACCGGCGATGTCCGGGCCGGCCTGTTCCTGGACAGCGGCAGCTTTTCCCTCGGCAGTCCGTCCGGAGAATTGATATTCGGTCGGCAGCCGATTAACCTGTCGGTTACCTTTTACTTTACCCCCAACGATTTTTTTGCCCCCTTTGCCCCCCAGAATTTTTACCGGCAATACAAACCGGGCGTTGATGCGCTCCGCTTTGAAAAACGCCTTGCCGACCTGACCCAGTTCACCCTGCTCACCGTTCTGGGATATGACGAGGATCCCGATTCAGACAGCGGCTGGAGCAGGGAGCCGAACTGGCATCGCACTTCGCTGCTGGGCCGGATAACCCATATTGCGGGAGATTACGAACTGGGTTTTTTCGGCGGTACGCTTACGGAACAGGTGGTGGTGGGAGCTTCCCTGCAGGGGGACCTGTTCCAATGGCTGGGCGTCAGGGCGGAGGGCAACTACCGGGAGACCTGGAAGGATGATCTGCCGGACGGCCTGCAGCTGAGCATAGGCCTGGAACATCGATTTTCCCCCCTCATGATCGGCCGCCTGGAACAGATGCATAACGGCACCGGCTATGCGTCTATCCGCGAGGCGGATGAGGCCCTCAGGGCCGGCATCCTGCATCCGGGTTTCCTGGGGCGGGACTATACCGCGGTTGATCTCAGTTACGAATTTACGCCCCTGCTGACCGGTGAATTTCTCTTCCTGCGCAACTGGACCGATTCTTCCCAGTCGCTTTCCGTGTACGGGCTCTATTCCCTGTCGGACGAATCGGAGCTTGCCCTCACCGTCACCCTGCCGTTGGGCGATGAGCCGGATTTCGTTTCCCTCAATTCGGAATTCGGGGTACTGCCTGCCAGGTTCACTCTGGAATACCGGCACTATTTTTGATGGCAGAATTATCATATTTAATCTTGACATTTCCCGGTATTTTGTAGTTATATTACAAATTCTGCTATTAGATCGATAGATGATCGAGATTTGAATATATGGAGGAACCTCATGTATGCTATAATTCGCACCGGCGGAAAACAGTATCAGGTCGCGGCCGGTGATACACTGCGTGTAGAAAAACTGCAGGGAGAAATCGGAGATACGGTCGAACTGTCCGATGTCCTGCTGGTCGCCGACGGCGATGATGTTAAAATCGGACGGCCCGTGATTGATGGTGCCAAGGTAGTGGCCAAGATCGCCGAACAGGGCAAAGCCAAAAAGGTGCTGGTGTTTAAAATGAAGCGCCGCAAGGGATTCCGGGTAAAACGGGGCCACAGGCAGCAGTTTACGGCACTGAAGATTGAAGAAATATCCGCTTAAAAGCATTTATCTGATACTGAAGAGGACAGCATGGCACATAAAAAGGCAGGCGGCAGTTCCAGGAACGGCCGCGACAGTCAGGGACAGAGGCGGGGAGTCAAACGTTTCGGCGGCCAGGTAGTCAAGGCCGGCAATATCCTGGTCCGCCAGCTCGGCACCAAGATCCATCCGGGTGAAAATGTAGGCTGCGGCAGAGATTACACCCTGTTTTCCAAAATAAACGGGGTAGTCAAATATGAAGCTTTCGGCAAAAACCGGAAACGGGTGAGCGTGTATCCCGCTGAATTATAATCCGCACCGGGAAATGCAAAGGGGCTGAGATCCAGTCTCTTGCAGATACTTGACTCGACCTCAAGCTTGCTTGACGGTCGAGTTTTTTTTTTGGAAGGTAATTTAAAACTTTTTTCCCGGTCCCAGGTTCTCAATCGTCGGCTGCAGAGCCGACAAAGGGCAATGGGGAAATCGTAAATTTGCCGATTGAAAGGGCAATCAGGGCCGGGTTCTGATTCGGATATTCATTTTTTTGCATGGTAACGTATGTCCTTTGTTGACGAAGCAAAATTTTATGTGAAAGGCGGCGACGGCGGCAACGGCTGCGTCAGTTTCCGCCGCGAGAAGTTCGTGCCCAGAGGCGGTCCCAATGGCGGCGACGGCGGCGACGGCGGGGACGTGATCCTGGTGGCGGACCGGGGAAAGAGATCTTTGCTCGATTTCAGGTATGCTTCCCATTTCAAGGCGGAAAAAGGACAGAACGGCTCCGGCAAGGATATGCATGGCCGCAGCGGCAAGGATCTTTTTGTCACGATTCCCCTGGGTTCGGTTATCAGGGATGCCGATACGGGAGAAGTGCTGGCGGACCTTACCGAGCCGGGCGCCCAATATATCGCCGCCCGGGGCGGCAGAGGCGGTCTCGGCAATGCCAGATTCGCCACCTCCACCAACCGCGCACCGCGCCATGCAACCCCCGGTCGTCCCGGCGATGAGCGCTGGTTGAAAATCGAACTCAAGCTGCTGGCTGATGTGGGATTGATCGGCCTGCCCAATGCCGGAAAGTCAACCCTGCTTTCCCGGCTGTCCGCCGCCAATCCAAAGGTTGCCGACTATCCCTTCACCACCCTGGAGCCGCAGCTGGGAGTCCTGCACTTTCCCTATGGCGAATCGTGCATCATTGCCGACATCCCCGGCCTGATCGAGGGAGCCCACGAGGGGGTCGGCCTCGGGCACAAGTTCCTTCGCCATATTGAAAGGACCTCGGTGCTGCTGCACGTGATTGACGGCAGTACGCAAGGCGACCGCCCCATGCTCGATTTCCGTACCCTGGAAAAAGAGCTTGCCGCCTATAACAGCGAGCTTCCGGGGCGCCGATATGTTATTGTTCTGAATAAAATTGATTTAATTGACCGGGAGGGTTTAATTGCCCTTGAGAAAACCTTCCGCAAGGAAGGCCTTGTCACCGTTTCCATTTCGGCCAAAACCGGAGAAGGTATAGACACGTTGAAGGGCATGCTGGCCGATATTTTTGACGAAATCGGAGAAACGCAGCAATGACATTTCAGGTCAGTCACGAAGAGGGGCTTTATTACCGGCAAACCCTGTTTGACAATGCCAGGCGGGTGGTCGTCAAGGCCGGCAGTGCGGTATTGACGAGCGACAAGGGGCTGAAGACCGATGCCATTAATAATATTGCCAGGGAACTCTCGTTTCTGCGGGGGACGGGCAGGGAGGTTATCCTGGTCAGTTCCGGCGCCGTAGCAGCGGGCCGCCAGCATCTTGGCGGGAAGGTAAAGCTGAGCTGCGAGCTGAAAGTGAAGCAGGCACTGGCCGCCATGGGACAGAGCATGCTGATGCAGGCCTATGAGCAGGCCTTCGGCGCCTACGGCCGGAAAGTCGCCCAGATTCTGCTGACCCATTCGGACCTGTCCAGCCGTGACCGCTACCTGAATGTGCGCAACACTATTCTCACCCTGTTTGAATTCGGCGTCATCCCGGTTATCAACGAGAACGACACCGTTTCGGTGGAGGAACTCCGGTTCGGAGACAACGACACCCTCGGCGCCCTGATGGCCAACATGATCGGCGCCGACATGTTTATCATCCTCACCGACGTGGATGGGCTGTTTACCGCGAGTCCCCAGGAAGACCCTGCCGCCAGACCCGTGTATACGGTCGCCCACATCAACAGTGAAGTCGAGAAAATGGCCGGTTTTACCAAGAGTTCTCTCGGCACCGGCGGCATGCAGTCCAAAATACGGGCGGCCAAAATGGTCGCTGCCAGCGGCGGCAGTTCCTTTATCGGTCCGGGCAACAGGCCGGAAATCCTGCAGGATCTTTTCAGCGGCAACATGGTGGGGACCTTTTTCCTGCCCCGGGCCGAGAAAATCAAAAGCCGCAAGCACTGGATCGCCTATGTGCTCAAGCCGCAGGGATTTCTCGTGCTGGATGAGGGTGCCTGCAGGGCCATAATAGAACGGGGCAAAAGCCTGCTTCCCTCCGGCATCATGGCGGTTTCAGGCCAGTTCGGGGTCGGCGCCCCGGTGCAGTGCCTCACCGCCGGCAACCGGGTCGTTGCCGCCGGTTTGACCAACTACGGATCTGAAGATATCCGCAGAATAAAGGGACGTAAAAGCAATGAAATAGAAAGACTCCTCGGGTTCTGCGACAGCGACGAGGTTATCCATCGCGATAATCTTGTCCTGCTGGACAGTGAAAAATCCCAGGATGCCTGAGAAAATGAACCGACAGATAACGGGACAGGAGTATGGACGGCAGAAAAATTGAAGAAATCATTGAAGGCATGGCACAACAGGCACGCAGTGCATCACGCAGGCTTGCCGCTCTTCCCACGGCCGTAAAAAACAAGGTGCTGTTGAAAACCGCGGAGGCCCTCCTGCAGCAGCAGGAATATATTGTCTGTGAAAACGACAAAGACCTTGCCGCCGGCCGCGACAAGGGCCTTTCCTCCGCCATGCTCGACAGGCTGGAGCTGAGCCCCAAGGTAATCCAATCCATGGTGGATGGATTGCGGGAGGTTGCCGCCCTGCCTGATCCGGTGGGAGAAATCGAGGGCATGAAAAGAAGGCCCAGCGGTATCCTGGTTGGCAGGATGCGCGTTCCTCTCGGGGTTGTGGGCATGATTTACGAATCGCGTCCCAATGTGACCATTGATGCGGCGGCGCTCTGCCTCAAGGCCGGCAATGCGGTCATTCTGCGCGGCGGCTCGGAAGCGATCAATTCCAACCTGGCCCTGGCCAGGGTGCTCCAGAATGTCCTGGTTTCGGAAAATGTCGATCCGGCCGTGGTTCAGGTCATCCCGGTAACAGACCGCCAGGCGGTCAACGTCATGCTGGCGCAGGAGCAGTACATTGATGTCATTATTCCCCGGGGCGGCGAGGGGTTGATCCGCTTTGTCGCCGAGACCTCGAGAATACCGGTGCTCAAGCATTACAAGGGGGTCTGCCATGCCTATATTGACCATGATGCGGATATTGAGGCGGGCATCCGGATAATAATGAACGGCAAGACGCAGCGGCCCGGAGTCTGCAATGCCCTGGAAGGAATGCTGGTGCACAGGGATATCGCTCCGGCCTTTCTGCCGCAGGCTGCCGAAGCCCTGACCGCGGCCGGCGTCGAACTGCGGGGCTGCCCGGCGAGCTGTGCTCTTGTTCCCGGCATGACCCCGGCGGCAGGAGATGACTGGGGAAAGGAATTTCTTGACCTGATCATGGTGGTCAAGGTTGTGGACGATATGGATGAAGCCTTACGCTATATCGAACAATACGGCTCGCAGCATACCGAGGTCATAGTTACCAATTCCTACCTGAACGGCCAGCGTTTCCTGCGGGAAGTGGATGCTTCGGCAGTGATGGTCAATGCTTCGTCCCGGTTCAACGACGGAGGCCAGTTTGGGCTGGGGGCGGAAATCGGCATTTCAACCACCAAGCTTCATGCCTACGGACCCATGGGGCTGGAAGAGCTCACCACCAGGAAATTCATTGTCTACGGACAAGGCGAGGCCCGGCTGTAACCCCAAGCGTCTGTGGCGGATAAAAAACGTAAAATCGGGATGTTCGGAGGCACCTTTGATCCGGTGCATAAGGGTCACCTGGCCGTGGCGCACGGCGCGCTGGACAGGTACTGCCTGGATGAGATAATTTTCATCCCTGCTGCCAGGCCGCCCCATAAACGGCAGCCCATGACCGGCTTCCGGCACCGGGCCGCCATGCTGGAGGCAGCGCTGGCCGGAGAGGCAAAGTTTTCCATTTCCCTGATCGAGGCGGAACGGAGCGCTCCTTCCTATACGCTGGATACTCTTGTTGAAATACGGGAAAGGGTGGGGAATCACCATTATCATCTTCTTATCGGGGCGGACAGTTTTGTTGAAGTCCATCTCTGGTACCGCTACCGGGATATTTTCCGGCTTGCCGATTTTGTGGTGGCCGCCAGGCCGGGCATTGACCGGGAAGAAGTGGCCCGCCAGGTGCGCAGGCTGCCGGGAAGTTTTCGCTATGATTCCGACAAAGAGATGTGGACCCGGGAAGACGATGATTTTCATATCTTCTATTTTTCCGCCGTGCACATGGATCTGTCCTCCTCTGAAATCCGGGGCCGGCTGCTGGGGAACAGGGAGGTAAAAGACGTTCTTCCCGCCAGGGTTGCGGAATATATCCGCACCCATCGGCTGTACGTCAAAACCGGTTAAGCCGGAGTGCCGGGCTGCCAAAACTGAACAGGCTGAAATATAGTGGAATATATCGCCGATCTCCATATCCATTCACCTTATTCCAGGGCCACGAGCAAGAGCGGACACCTCTTCGGCCTGGCTTCATGGGCCGCGGTCAAGGGCATCAGGGTAATCGGCACCGGGGATTTTACCCATCCGGAATGGCTCAGCCACCTGGTGGAAAACCTGGAAGAAGCGGAACCCGGCTTTTACCGCCTGAAAAAGGAAAAAACCGCGTCGTTCGCCAATGTTCTTCCTGCCGGCCTGGAGCAGCCGGATATAAACGGGATCCGCTTTGTGCTGACCGCGGAAATCAGCTCTATCTACAAAAGGGCGGACAGGGTCCGCAAGGTTCACAACATCATCGTTTCGCCGGATCTTGAAGCGGTCAGACGCCTGAATGCATCCCTTGCCGGCATCGGCAACATAGAATCGGACGGCCGTCCCATCCTCGGTCTTGACAGCAGGGACCTGCTGGAAATCGTCCTGGAAAAAATTCCCGGAGGGTTCCTGGTGCCCGCCCATATCTGGACCCCCTGGTTTTCCCTGTTCGGTTCGAAGTCGGGTTTCGATGCCATTGAAGAATGCTTTGGCGACCTGACGCAGCATATCTTTGCCCTGGAAACCGGCCTGTCCTCCGACCCGGAGATGAACCGGCATATTTCCGCCCTTGACCGCTTCACCCTGATATCCAACTCCGACTGTCATTCCCCGGGCAAGCTCGGCAGGGAGGCCAATATCTTCACCACGGGATTTGATTTTCATTCCATGCGGCAGGCAATACGTTCGCCAACGGATGCTTCCGGGCACCGGCATTTTGCCGCCACTGTCGAATTTTATCCGGAGGAGGGCAAGTATCATTGCGACGGCCACCGCAAATGCCATGTCTGCATGGAGCCGGCGGAGACGCGGAAGGTAAAGGGAATATGTCCTCTCTGCGGCCGGCCGGTCACCGTCGGGGTTCTGCACCGGGTTATGGAACTCGCCGACCGTCAGGCCCCGGTTTATCCGGCAGGCTCCCCCGGAGTGCACAGCCTGGTTCCCCTGCCGGAAATCCTCAGCGAGCTCCTGGGAACCGGACCGGCAACAAAACGGGTGACCCAGGCCTATGTCAAACTGATTCAGCAGTTCGGCTCCGAATTTGACATTCTTCTCAAGGCCCCGATAGAAGATCTGGGCACAAAGGCATCGTCCGTGCTGGCGGAAGCAATACAACGGGTCAGGACCGGCAGGGTGATCAGGAGACCCGGTTATGACGGGGAATTCGGGGTGATCCGGGTCTTTTCGGAAGGAGAGAGAAGCAGTTTTGCCGGGCAGTTGCACCTTTTCGGGACCGGCAAACCGGCAGGCCGCAAACCGGCAAAGCGCTCCCCGCAAGAAAAACAGCCTTCCCCGCAGAAAAACGAAAAGAAACCCGTCCTAAAAAAAAAACTTAATCCCGAACAGCAGGCGGCAGTTGCAAGCGACGCCCGGCACATAATCGTCAAGGCCGGTCCCGGCACCGGCAAGACCCATACCCTGGTGCAGCGGGTCATCCGTCTCGTCCGGCAGGCGAACACTCCCTGTACGGTGATCACTTTCACCAACAAGGCGGCGGATGAACTGCAGCAGCGCCTCCATGCCGAACTCGGCAGGAATGCTCCCGTCTCCACCGCCACGCTCCATGGATACTGTCTGCGCCGGCTCCGGCATGAAAATCCCGATCTCCGGGTGGCCGGCCCTGAAATGCGCCGCCGGCTGCTGAAGGCTGTTTACGGTGTATCAGGCAACGCCTTAAAGGAGATTGACGGGCGGATCACCGAGTTCCTGCAGAGCGGAGCGGAACCCGCGGCCTGCCCCGCATCCCTGCAGCCCTATTTCACAGCCCTTGCCGGGCAGAACCATATTGACATTGATGCCGTTGTCCCTATGGCCGGCGCCATTCTCAGGTCCTCCGGCCCGGCGGCGGAGAGGATGAAAAGAGAAACCGGCGCCCTGTTCATTGACGAATTTCAGGATCTGAACCAGAGCCAGTATGAGCTTGTGCATCTGCTGGCCGCCTCTTCGCCCGTTTTTGCCATTGGCGATCCCTACCAGGCCATATACGGGTTCCGGGGATCGAGTCCCGTCTGGTTCGGCAGGTTCATCGAATCCCTCCAGCCCGAACAGCATGTTCTCCATCGCAATTACCGCAGCGCTGCCTGCATAGTCGATGCCTCCCATGCAGTGATTCAAAAGAATGGTCAGGCGGCATTTCCCGCCCGGCCGGAGTCTGCCGCTGCCCTGCAGGGTTCAATTTTTATCCACAGGTCCCCTTCGCCGCACGCAGAAGCAGGGTTCGTGGTGCGGGAGATAGAGTCGTTGATCGGCGGCTCCTCGCACCGGGAGATCGACAGGCTGCACAATGCGCCGGAGAAAGGGGTGACTCTTGCTGAGATAGCTGTTCTTTACAGGACCGCCAGGCAGGCGGAAGTCCTGGCGGAGGTCCTTGCCGGACACGGCTTCCCGGTGCAGGTGGTTGATATAAAACCGTTCTACCGGTCAGGCCCGGCGCAGTTTCTCTATTTATGGACCCTGGCGGCAGCAGGGAGAACCGAAGCAGCCGATATCCTTGCTCTTCTCGAGCTCGAAAAAAAGATAAGCCGCAGCGAACGCGACGCCCTGGAACAGATTTTTCCCATCGGCCTGCAGAACCCGCTGGATGCCCTGGGGGACCTGGAGGATGATTGTCCGGCCAAACTGTTCGCCCTGCTTCTGGAACTCCGCGATTTTACAGAGGAACTGAGAACAGCTGCAGACAGGGAGGAAGCAGCCGTACTGCCCAGAATCATTGCACGGTACGACCTGGATACGGAAGATATGGATATTGTCCGCTTCTTCCGGCTGGCGGAAAATTTCAGTACTTCCCTTGCTGCATTTGCCGATCATCTCAAGCGCTATAATGATTCCGTCGTCTATGACGAAAGGGCGGAATGTGTTCCGCTGATGACCATTCATGCGGCCAAAGGCCTGGAATTCCCTGTCGTTTTCCTGGTCGGCCTGGAAGAGGGGCTTCTGCCGTTAACTCCCCGGGGAAATCTCTCCCGGGAAGAGATCGAGGAGCATACTGCAGAGGAGCGCCGGCTCTTTTATGTCGGCATGACCCGGGCGGCCCGGATTCTGTATCTCTCTTCCGCTGAAAATAGACAAGTAAAGGGAGAAATGATACAACAGCTACAGTCAAGGTTTGTTGAAGAGATACCGGCCGGATATTGCACTACCCTCCGGGAAGAGAGAAGAATATACAAGCACAGGGTCAAACAGCTGAGCCTTTTTTAAACATGACACCTCCTGAAAATCATAACCTGCAGCAGCAGTTAACCGAACTGCGTGAAAAAATAGCAGCACTGCAGAAAGAAAACAAGCGCCTGGCGATGCTCTCCGAGCAGGCTGACAGCGCAAATCAGGCCAAAAGCGACTTTCTGGCCATGATCAGCCACGAGATCCGCACACCGATGAACGGGGTTATCGGGCTGACCGAGTTGCTTCTTCACACGGACCTGGATGAGAAGCAACGTAATTATGCGGGTTTGATCCTCTCCTCCGGCAGAAACCTACTTACCCTGATCAACAGCATCCTTGATTTCAGCAAGATTGAAGCCCGGATGATGGAGCTTGAAATCGATGAGTTCGATCTGAAATCACTGGTGCAGGAACTTGTCAACCTGTACGGCGTGTCCGGAGAGCGGAAGCATATCAGGGTGTATAGCGAGATAGGCGATAATGTTGCCGAGCGGTACATGGGGGATGATTACCGGATCAGGCAGATCCTGGTCAACCTGCTGGGCAACGCCGTCAAATTCACCGATGCGGGGACCATTGTCCTGAGTGTTCGCGTAAAAGAGTCTCTGCCGGATCGTGATATCCTGCATTTTTCCGTCCGCGACAGCGGTCCGGGCATTTCTTCCAACAAGCTTGACAGGCTGTTCAAGCCTTTCAGCCAGGTGGACAGTTCGCCAACCAGGAGATTCGGCGGCACGGGCCTGGGTCTTTCTATTTGCCAGAAGCTGGTTGAGCTGATGGATGGCGAAATCGGTGTTGATGCGGAACCGGAAAAGGGCAGTGATTTCTGGTTTGCCATTCCGTTGCGGCTGCCCGAGCCGGGGGAAAAAGGCTGCGGCAGGAAAGAACCGGCCGCCGGATCGGAATTCCTCCCGGCAAACGGGCAGGACGCGGGAAAAACTTCGGACGCAGCGCCCGACGTCCTGATTGTTGAGGATGACGACACCAACCGTTTTCTCCTGGAAACCATACTGCAGATGGCAGGAGCACGGATTACCATTGCCAGAAACGGCCGGGAAGCTGTCGACCTGTGCCGCACCCATAATTTTGACCTGATCTTCATGGACTGCCAGATGCCGGTAATGGACGGTTTTCAGGCCACTAGGGAAATAATTGCCCAGGCCGGCTCCGGCGGCGCCGACAGGCCGGTCATCATAGCCCTGACCGCCGATGCCACGCAGACTTCGCGGCAGCGATGCAAGGAAGTGGGCATGAACGACTACCTGCTCAAGCCCCTGGAGTTCAAAAAACTTCAGCAGATCCTAGACAACTGGCTGCCGGGCGGCGATATCAGGATTATCGCCGGACAACATGCCGGTCCGGGTGAGTATTCTGATGCGCTTCCCGCGCCGGAAAAATCCGCGGCCATTGATTATCGCGTGTTCGTAAAACTGAAGGAAAACATCAAGGACATAAAACCGGTTATCCGGGTCTTTCTCGATTCGCTGTCCGACCGGCTCGGGCAGCTGCAAGAGGCAATTGAACAGGATGACCGGGAGGCGGTCCGCAGGATTGCGCATACGGTCAAGGGAAGCGGCAGCCAGTTCGGAGCAGTGCGCCTGTCCCGGCTCTGTCAGGTGCTCGAGAGATCCGCAAAGACCGGCAAGCCCGAGGACATGGTCGCCATGGTCGCTCTCTGCAACGAAATTCAGGAAGCTGCCGATGAGATTGCGGCGTTTTTGACGGAAGAGCTTGATAAAAAATAATATTTACCCCACAATGAAAAAAAATACATTGAATCAAACAGGTTGGGGTATTCATTTCTTGCCGCCGAGACAACAAAATGATGATAAAGCAATCTGAACAGCCTGCTTCAGTACTCATCGTTGACGATGATGAGGTGCTTCGTCTCCTGCTCAGGCAGTTTCTCGTCGGCGAGGGATACCGGGTTATGGAGGCTTCCAATGGAACCGAGGCCCTGCGGATGCTGGCCGATTCCTTTTTTGACCTGATCGTCATGGACATCGCCATGCCGGGCATTGACGGCCTGGCGGTCTGCGAACAGCTTATGATGTCCATGGATTCCCCGCCGCCGGTGTTGATGATTTCCGCGCATGACGATGAAGAATCGGTTGACCGTGCCTTTAATGCCGGAGCGGTTGACCTCATGCGCAAGCCCATTTTGTGGTCTGTTCTGCGGAACAGGATCAGGTATATCATTAATGCCTACCATGACCGCCTTGAACTCCAGGAGATCACGCGGAATTATGAAATGATCCTGGAAACGGCGGCAAACGGGATATGCGGCATTGACAAGGACCAGCGCATCAGTTTCGCCAACCCGGCAGCCCTGAAGATGCTCGGCTACACCCAGGAAGAAATAAGCGGCACACACTACCGGGAAATTTTCAAGCTTTCCAGGCCGGGCACGGACGATTTTGACATTGACTGCTGTCCTTTTTTCCATTCCTCCCGGGTGGAGAATTTTCAATACGATGAACTGCGCCTGCTGCGGAAGAACGGCACGAGTTTCCCTGTCGACTGCCGGTCAACGCCCATGGTCGAGAGGGGGAAAATAACCGGCGCAGTGCTTGTTTTCCAGGATGTCACCGAACGGCAGCAGGCGGCGGAGATAATCCGGTACATGGCAAACCACGACTCGCTCACCACCCTGCCGAACCGGAATTTTTGCAACAGAAGGCTGCCGCAGGCCATTTCGCTTGCCAAGCGTGAAAACAGGCTCTTCTGCCTGCTCTTTATAGACCTGGACCGCTTTAAACCCATCAATGACAACTACGGCCATGCCGTGGGCGACAAGGTCCTGATGCAGGTGGCGCAGCGCCTCAAAAAAATGCTGCGCGCCTCGGACAGCGTGTGCCGGCTCGGGGGCGATGAATTCGTCATCCTGCTGGAAAGCACCCTGACCGTCGGCGGCGCCGAAAACGTTGCCCAGAAGACCATCGAACTGCTGAACGAACCGATAATCGTGGATGGCATCACCTGTTCGATCGGCGCCAGCATCGGCATCAGCATCTACCCTGTTGACTGCCGGGACGCCGATTCCATGCTCCGCCACGCGGACATCGCCATGTACGAGGCCAAGAAAAAAGGCCGCAACCGCTACCAACTCTATCCCCCCCAGGCCGGGTCCGGCAGCGCTGCCAACTGAATTAAACAGCGGAAGTTATACTTGTGGCAATAATCAGGATTATATCGCAGCCATTTAAGATAAAAATCGATGCTGCTTGTCAATGACAATTTCTTACGCAGAAAAGAAGAAGGGAGTATCCGGACCATTGTGTTGTTAGCCGTCACGATCTCGGCTTTGTTCGCTCAATGAGAAGTTTTGCACCACACAATTCCCGAAATGCATCGAAATCCTGCGGGGAGATGCCATTTCGAACAGCATATTCACCGATCTGGTTCTTAGACAGTGCGCTCCTCAGGCTTGGATTGGCCGTTGTGAACCATCCGATATAAACATTCGCCTCAGAGAGCGCGCGGTCGGACACCTCAGACAGAATGAGGCATGCGTCCAAGAGAAGCGTCTCGTTCGCTGATTCGTTGAACTCCAGCGTCCCATTTGGATCCTCGTCCGCATGTTTAAAGAAGTTTCGTGGCGCGTTTAGTATTTTGATCCACTCCTTCCGCACATCAGCAGGAATATCCGGATGATCGTGAAGAATACTCGTATGCTCTAGACCACGACTTCTTGCTACATCACGTCACTCGTAAGTGGTATTGCATATCTTGGACTGCTTGCTTCCCTTTGCGGCAAGGTTGGGGAAAAGTTCCATAGTGTGGGCTGGCGGCGCGTTTATCGGTGGGCCTCTGGGTGTTCTGATCACGTGGGCGCTCATGGAGAAGCAGGTCGCTTTGGCAGGGCTGTGAAACTAATGACTGTAGTGACACGTGCTCGAAGTTCGTGGCCTAACATGGGTGCTGCAGACCGACGTTTGACCGCTCTCCCTTCGCTGCCGCTTCGGTCGGTCGCCGTCAAGCGCGGCTGTTGACCCGTGTAGGAGAGCTTTTCGTAAGGGTGACGCAGCAGTAAGGTAAGGGGGTAGGGTTCCAAGGAGAGGAGAGGCCCTACCGATGGCTGCACCACATCCCCGTTTACGTAAGGCGCTCTCAGCGCCGGGGCTGCTGAAGACGATTCGCGAGAGCTTTGCGTCAGTACCGGACCCGCGGGGCTCACGCGCCGAGATCCCGCTCAGCGATGCGCTGATGGCGGGCCTCGCCGTATTCGGGCTGAAGTACCCTCATTGCTGAAGTTTGACGAGGCGAGTCGCGAGGCGGTGATCCGCCATAACCTCAGGACGCTCTACGGGGTCGAGCGGGCGCCGTGCGACACCCAGCTCCGTACGATCTTGGACCCGGTGGCGCCCGAGCACCTGCGCCCGGCGTTTCGGGCGGTGCATCGGGAGCTTCAACGGCACAAGGCGCTGGACGCCTACCGCTACCTCGATGGCTATTATCTGGTCTCGGTCGATGGCACGGGTCAGTTCGCTTCCAGCGAGATTCGCTGTCCGCAGTGCTGTGTGAAGACTTGCCAGGGCCGGGAGAGCTACTACCATCAACTCCTGGGGGCGGTGCTGGTGCACCCAGCGCTCAGGACGGTGCTGCCGCTCGCGGCCGAGCCCATCACGCGCCCAGATGGGGCGAGCAAGAATGATTGTGAGCGCAACGCCGCGAAGCGCTTGTTGCGACAGTTGCGTCGGGATTATCCGAGCCTCAAGCTCCTCGTGGTGGAGGATAGTCTCTCGGCCAATGGTCCCCATCTGGAGTTGCTCAAGGAGCTCAACCTGCGCTACCTCATCGGCGTCAAGCCGGGCGACCACGAAGCGCTGTTTGAGGCTGTGCAGGTAAGGCTGCGCGCGGGGCAGTGCGAAGAGGTGGAGCTGACCGATGCCCGAGGCGTGGAGTGCGGCTATCGATTTGTCAACGACTTGCCGCTGAACAAAGCCCACCCCGCGCTGCGGGTCAACTACCTGGAATACTGGGAGATCGAGGGCTCGGAGGGGCGGCTGTGGAGCTGGATTACGGACCTCAGGCTCACGCGTGACAACGTCGAGCCCCTGATGCGAGGAGGGCGCGCCCGCTGGAAGATTGAAAACGAGACCTTCAACACGCTCAAGACCCAAGGCTATGCGCTGGAGCACAGCTATGGCCATGGGCAGCAGTACTTGGCCACGGTGTTTGCACTACTGACACTGCTGGCGTTTCTGGTCGATCAAGCCCAGGAGCTCGGCTGCCGGCTGTTTCAGGCCGCGCGGGCGCGTTTTCACTCGCGTACCTCGCTCTGGGAGCGGCTAAGGGGACTCTTTACCGGGTTCTGCATTGCCGATTGGAAAACCCTGTGGGAGGCGATTGCTATAGGTCATGCGCCGACGGCATTGGCCGTCGATACTTCGTAGGCGAGCCGGGTGCGGTGGGGCCAGCAAAGCCCGAGGTCTTGAGCGTGTCTGATTGTTCTCTTATCCGCTGACCCTGAACTCAGACTCTTCACCGGCTGAGGATGGGGCTTGCGTATCCGTTTCCTAGCACGCGATGAGCCACCTTTGAACAGTCATCTCAGGCGAGAGCGGGAATTGCTGTGCCCCGTCGCTCTGCAAGCGCTTGTTAGGCGGTCTATTGCTCCGGAGTGATGCCTCTCCACATAACAGGAGAAATACCACCAGTGTTGCTAAGAGGTCAAAGAAAGTCCTGCCGGCCATGGGAAGTCAATTGCAGCAAAGAACATTCAGTTGGCGGACTAGCACTGCAAGGCTCTGTTCGGGTTCTGTGTTGATCTCGCGGCGGGACAAGGGCTGCGCTCAACCCCCGACTACACGGCAGATCAATGACTTGCGCGAATCATCAACACAGAGCCTGAACAGAGCCCACTGCAACCTAATAGATGACCTTACTCAACGGGCCCCAGTTGTTGTTCTCATTGAGCTCATCCACCTTGTTTTCAGAGTCTAAATAGACGTCAAAGTAATAGTTGCCCGCCGCCAAACCTGAAGGGAATGGCCACCAGCCTTTAAACGGCTCTCCAGGTGCTAGACTCGGCAACTGGATTTCTACAGATTGTTTGGCATTACCGCTCAAAGCAATCTTCACCTTAGAGGCAGGTGATTGGGCACTACCAATGTTTGCACCGATAAAGTAGACAGTAAAGGCCTCACCAGCGCGGGGAAGCGCTGGCTCGGACCAAACCGTTTGAATCCACAAGTCAGGTTTCTTGGTCGGTGGAGGCGGTGGAGGCGGCGTGGGTTGGGGAGCCGTTGCCGCCACGATGTCGAAGTCCAAGTGCTGGTAGACAGGAGTGCAATGACTTACCCAAACTGCCCGTTTCCCGAGTTTCGCATTGCTCTGGACGTCGAACTCAGCCTGAACACTATTGGCGCTGACCTGGAGCTTCTTAATTTTGATATTGTTGTCGCCAATGATGATCTCGTACTGAGGGAAACCGATGTGGACGTAAGCAGAATTGTTCGGACCAACCAGGTTTTGGCCAGTGATGGTGACCTGTACCTTGCTGCCCGGCGTGGCGTTGTTGGGGACGATGCCGGTCATGACTGGTGCGGCATGGAAGTGGACGTCAAACTGCTGAGCCGGTGCTGGCGAGGGAATAAGTTGGTTCCCCACCTTGGCATAGGCGAGCACAGCGACCTGCGCAGTCCAGTTGTGGTCTGGATGAGGGTCAATATCGGATCCTGGCATGAACCCCCACGAAAGCTCGTTCCAGGGGATATTCATCTCATGGATGACTTTGTTCTGGTACATGAGCTTCAGAACGACGTGCCCCTTCCAGTAAGCGCCAGAGCGGTCCAGATAAATGTAGAAATCGTCCTGGCAGGTGCCTGTGTATTCGACCTTGGCAATCTTGACGTAGTATTTCTCGTCGATGTGCACCTGCTGGATGAGCACGTTGTTGTTGCGGTTGGGTTCGAAGTAGACGGGTGCCGGGTCCGGGTAGTCGGCCTCAATAGCAACTGGGTAATCCCCAGCGGGTAAGGGCACAGTATGTTTCAACGTGACCGAATGACCAGTCTTTAGCGGGTTCACCGTGAGTATTTCAGGCTGGACAAGATAATTCGCAGGATTCGCTGGGTACGGCTGAACCACCTTTCCGGGCCAGATCCTCACCTTGAAGGGCAAGGTCGCATCGCCAGGGCCGTTGTTCACTACGACAAAGGTGAAGGTCGTCGACTCTAGTCCTTGGTTCAAGACCAGGTTCTTAACCTCCAAGTCCACGGGTTTGAGGTCAAACGCCTTGACCAGCTCGTTATTGGTTTCGCCGTTTGGCAGCGCTTCGGCAACAAAATTGCCTACGTCTACCATTGCCCGCAGCATGCGCTGGCCCCAGGCGTGGAACTTCTGCTTGGACGTAAATGTGACCGACTTGCCTGCTGGGAGCGACTGCGTCCAGAAGTTCTCGTACGACCCGCCAGGCACCTCCGGGACGAAACTGGTCAGGAATGGCCCTTTGGCGTCTCCCTTGCCTTGGTTCGTCACTTTGATGTTCCAGGTACTCTCCTGCCCGCCCGTGGCCGTGCCAACAGGCCAGATGTCTTCTACAACGAGGTCCGGTGGCGCCTGCCAGACTAGGTCAATTTCCAGCTTGTTATTGGTTTTGTCACTCTCCAGAACTTTGTCCTTGGCATCGACTAGCCAGGTGAAACGGTGCTGTCCCCCTTGGGGAAAGCTCACTTCATGGCTATAGATGCGGGACCCACCGGGCTTGATCTGGATCTTCGCCTCCGGTCCCAAATCGAGCAGCTCCGCTTCTGAAGGAAATTTCCAAGTTTGAGCTAACTCTCCATCTACGTACAACTCGGTCACAAAGCTCTGGTCTACCGGCACAAGTCCGATATTCTCTACCACCACTGAGAGCAGGGTCGGACGATCAGTGAGCGGGGGGTAGGGCGTGATTCCCTTGTCTTGACTGTAAGGGATTTCGAACAGCTTGACTCTCAGGTCAGGAAAGGCCGTTCCTGACAGTAGGTCGATCTCAATTTTTTCGATCAGTTTCAGGAACTCCTTGAGGGTCAGGTCGGGAAAAAGTGCCTGGCGGTAGTATGCCTCCGCCCTTTCCAGCCCCTGGGCAAGCTTCACGTACTGCTCCGGAGGAAGGTGGGGTCTCTCCTCTTCAAGGTAGTGCTTGATACGATCAATCAACCCAACTTGTAGCCCGGAGAGTAGCGCATCACGGTAGCCCGCTTCGGCTTCACGGGCAAGGTGCTGGATCACTTCCGGGTTGCCTTTGTCGGCCTGTAGTAGGGCGTTGTGCAAGGCCGCCCCAGCCTCATTGAAGCGCTCTTGGGCCTGCGCGCCGACCACCCATGGTCGACAGGCTTCCTGAACGGCGAACAGGTCTCCAAGCTCCAGGTCGATCACCTGCGTGGATGCCAAGGTAACTGTGATGTCTTCGACGTAGGCTAGCGAGTCATCGAGCGTTTCGAAGGCGATGCCGCCTCGGGGGAGTGGTTCGGATTCGGTGTAGTCAATCTCCAGCGCCCCGTCCACATAGACCTGCAAATGTCCCCCTTCGCCGCAGATTGACACCTCATGCCAGCCCTCGAGACGATAGTGGGGTTGGCTTTGCGCCAATTCGGAGAAACGTCCCCACGGGGACTCTTTGCTAAGGTATAGGCTCCCTTCCCGTACACCAATGAAATATCTTCCCGCCTCACTTACTCGGTAGTTCAGATGGATGCCGCCGCAGACGAGTTTCAGGCGACAATGCAAAGTATAATCTGTCCAGTCCTGCCCCTGTTTGAGCCTGGCCCAACAGTGTCCTGCTCCCTGGAGAAAGACTACACCGTTGCGTTCTTCTAGATACCAGCCTGGTTCTAATTGCCAGTCACGCGCCAGCATGCCTTCAGATTTGCTAGCCAAATTTGTGCTCATCGTTAAACCTCCTGTGGGTCTTGCCGCCTAACGGCAGCACTCACCTGCTGCCGGAAGCCGGAGCGACACAGGAGCGGAGGCTGTAGGCGTCAGGTGCAGTGCCGTGTTGGGCGGCGTACGCTTATCCGTTTCTCACTAACCCGCCAGTTGCTCTAGGAAGCGGAATGTAACTTTCAGCCTCTCTCCGTCCCGCTCGATATTCAGCTTCTGTGAATCGGCCACGTTGAGCATCGTGTCCACCGTGAAAACGAGCTTCACCGGTGTCTCATTCGTTGTGAACGACTCATATACTTCATTGCATAGCAGCCACAACAAGTTCACGCCCAAAAAACCGGTAAGCGGCGGTGGATGCTGGAACGTCTTTTCGAACGGATGGAGGGCGGCAAATGGTTGTAAATAGTTCTGCACGATCTGTGGGAATAACCCCGCCTGGTTCTGCAGACCAGGGAAACTGCCGGAGTAACTTGCCTTTTTCAGCGTCACTTGCAGCGTGCCGTAGGTCAGATCCAGTTTTGGCAGGAAGGAGAGCTGTTCCGCCATGTTCAGGTGTGCCGGCAGCGTGGCCTCCAGTTGTACGTTGATGTGCTCATCGGTGGCAACGGCATACGGATACCATTCCACGATGATGCCGCCCACATCCACCGCATGCCAGCCCGGCGATGGGTTGATGCGCGGCGCCGTGCCTTCCGTCAGCCCCGGGGGCCCCGGAGATATGATCTGCCCGTCTGCCTGCCGGTACATGCCATAGCGAGCAGTCATGATGCGGTCGAGATCGATGATCGGGCCGCCGGGCTCCATCGGTCCCGGACCGATTGGTCCTTTAAGACCCATCCACCACCATTCTGGGGCCACATCAGGGGCATGCACAACCCCGCCCCAGGCATGGTGAGTTCGCGTCAAGCGGTAGGTAATCGGGATGTGAATCGTGCCGATAGCCTCGCTCAGACCCGGCAGTGCCGACAGAGTTGCCAGGTTGAGGACAGGAGTGCCGACCGTCCATTCCTCGTTGGTATGTTCGTAATCGGTGGGATACTTGCCCCCTTCCACGGGTGGCTTGTAGCCTTCAGGCAAGGTGACGTCCGGCAGGCTCTCTCCGCTCAAGTGTTGCTGCCAGTCGAAGTGAAGCGCCTTCGCCTTCTTCTTGAAATAGGACAGGCGATAGGCGGCCACGCCGTTCAGATAGTCGGTGGCCAGCGTTATGGCAAAGTCGCCGGTACAAGTAGGCAACGCCAAGGTCGGCAACGGCGACGGCGCCCGGTCGGCGGGCAATGTCAGACGCGCGCCGATGAGTTGGGCTTTCCCCGGATTGGAGGCGACCACTGCCGTATCCAGAAGCGGAGCGGGCGCGTCCTGGAAGTTGAATAGATCCGGGAAGCTCAGGTCGAGATCGGCGACAAAATCCTCCACACTCTCGCCAACCTCATCGAGCAGATCTCCCTCAAATGCATCGGCCAGACTGGAGATGGCACTGAGGACCTCTGTCATGCCCAAGGTGAAGATGTTGGAGCCGTGGAAATTGTGGGTGAGGTTGGCATGGCTGCTAGAGCCCAACTTGGCCTCTAGCTTGATCTGCTTGCCCGCCTGGGTAGGCACCAAGTCCAGCGATAGGAGGACATCTTTGGCGACGACGGTCGCGTCGCCGAACTGGATTTCCACAATGTTAGCGGCGCCAAACGTGAATACGCACAGAGCCACGTTGCCCGCGCTGCCTGATGGTTGCGTTTCGTACTCAAAGTCAACGGTGACACGCTCGATAGTGACGTCCAGCCGCAATCCCTGGGCTGTGACGGTCAGTGCCTTGAGGACGTTGCTGCCCGGCTGTAGCTTCATCTTGAAACCGCGCGCATCAAAGTCGAATGCCCAGCACGAATAATTGTAGGGCTTCGGCCGGTCAATGACGGGGCTGGCGAACCTTTTCTGGAGCACATCGTCCACGAGCTCAAGCAGGATCTTCTGCCGGTATTTCTTGTGATCAGCGGCCGTGGGTTGTGTGCCGCCGAACTCCGGTGGCGGTTGCTCTAGACCGTTAAGAAACGTGCACAAGCGCTGGTTCGCCGCCACTTTCTTATCAGCGAAGATGTTTTTCAGCCATTGACCGTACATATCGTCCATCTCTGGCGGTATCTCGCCCTTGTTGATCGTGCTGGGCAGGATGTGCAGGGCGATGGCCGACTTTAACAACTCCCGCACGCGGGTGAAGGCGTTCAACTTGCCTGTGCCCAGCTTCTTGGCGGCGCGGTCGTACCAGTCAATGATAAGGCCACCCTGGCTATCGTGCTGATCAAATTCGCCGCAAGCCTTGGCGATCTCGTTTGCCAGTTGCTGCACCTCCTTTATGATGCTGGGAGCGATGATCCAACCTATGTGCTCGCCGGAACCGGCCCCAATGGCGTAGGTCCCGACGCCGAGCTCAGGCACCTCGTTGGCGACCTCGCCACGAAGTGGCGTCAGGCCGACCACGCGGTAGCCTTCCACGTCAAACACGCCGGGCGCGCCGCGTTTGGCCTCGGTGATGGCAATCTCGACGAGTGTTGCACCCGTCTCCGCAGCTTCCAGACGGACTTGCTGTGGCAGGCCGAAGCTCGCCAACTGCTCCCAGTAAACCGCATCATCGCTTTCGGGCTGCAACCAGAAGAGATCGCCCCAGAAAGTGCGTGCCTCCGGCATACTGAGCCTGAGGTCGAGCGGGATGCTCGCTCGCAATTGCGTGCCGTTGTTCAGGTAGATGCGCAGCTCTTGGGCGTTCTCTTGGGGCAGCACCCAGCTGGCCGGGGCAACCTTACGGATGGGCACGCGCAAGACGTGGACGGTACCGGTCCTGTGATCGACGAATCGGCCCTGACGCCATGAGCCGGCTGCACCTTCCAGCTCATAGCTAATGAGACGATCGCCGTCAGCATCGTAACCCTCAACGCGGACGGCGCTGTTTGCGATCGTCACCGTGGCGCTCGCGAAGGCCAGCAATTGCTCGGCCAGCGCCAGGGCGTTTCGATTTCCAAGTGTGTCTTGCCCTTTACCGCTGAGGACTGTTTGAATCGTAAGAACTAGGGCTGATTCTTCATTTCCCGACATAACCTTATCCCCTTTTCAGTTTGGTTCACTAGAATTGGTTTCAAGAGAGTGTTATTAGTATGCACGCCGCCCAACGACGAGCTCATCGGCGGCAATGTAGCGCAGCGAAATTGCCGTCCGTGTGCAGCGCCTGGTTAGACACTCGAAAGTAACACTATCGAACCTGCCGCAAATGCTGTAGCGACAATTTTTTTAAAATCCATCTTTTCAGTTCCTATTAGAACAGAAATGAGCAAAGCTATAATGAAACTCATATTTGCTATTGGCACTACGATACTAGCCTGTGCAATTTGAAGACCAAGAATGAGAAAGTTTACAATGAAAAACACAAGGACACCAGACACTGCTGAATAAAGAGCCTTCTTTTTGGTTACAATAAAACGCTTTTCGACATACTTCGCGTAGAATGCCCCTCCAAATATCCAGCAGATCGCAGCTAACAAGATGATTGCATTTTTATCCGCTGATGCAACTAAACCGATTCTTGATACAACACCGTATGCTGCGCGAAGTAATGAAGCAAATACTACCAACCAAAAGAATATTTTTGCTGTATGGTTTGCTGTTTTACTGTTGTTGCTTTTATACAGAAGCAGCACGGCAATGATGCCAAACGTAATTCCAGTCAGTTTAATAAACTCAATTCCTTCACTTAAAAAAACATAAGATAGAATAACTACCCCAATGGTGTTCAAACGGTATACAGTGGAGCCAAGACTCACGTCGATGTGGGCAAGACCCACAATGAGTGAAATGTTAGCTGCCGCTAGGATGATCCCTGCCAGCAACCCATATTGAATTGTTTGAATATCAAAGCTGAATGAAATTCTGGAGAAAGATGAGTATAAAAGTTGCAACATTGCCCATGTAAAACCAACGCCCAGAACATACATGCCCCTAGATCGGTTTTTCATGGCATACTTTTTAAATATTACATCGTTAATGCCCGCAAAAAGCATGCTTAGCAAGGCAAAATGTACTCCTTGGGACAATATCAAGTTTTATTGCTCCGTTGTTTGTCTAACGGCCCCCGGCTGACGCGCCTACGTTGTAGGTCGCTGTCGAGCAGGTGGTTGGGCAGCGCCGCGTCGTCCTGGGCGCTGGTCAGTCGGGGGCCGTTGGGAAAGACGCGAAGCGTCTGTCCCAACGTTTTTAATAACCAGCCCCAAGCACAGCGTTGCAGCTTTAAAAATGTTCGCAACGAAGCACGGCATAAAGCCAATCAAAACAGCCTCTTGGGGTCTGTGTTAATTTATTTGTTAGGGCCATTTTTCTTCCTACTCTTCAACCATTTGAGCGCTTTTTGGAGATCAATACCGAAGCCAAACATTGTCGGTTTTAAGATCAGAGGGCTCTCCTCATCTTTATTCGCTTCCTGTTCAGACAGTGCTTCTTTTAGCGCCAGTTTCCTGCGCCAACGATCGGTTAGCTTTAAGGTGCAGCGAAGAAACTCCGGAGCCGTTTCCCGAACTTCTTTCTCCCAATCCCAGAGAGGCTCTTTGCGATCAATCTTGACGTAATCATGCTTTGAGTTTGGGTGCGGGTAATAGCATTTTTCTGTTCGCACGATACTAAGGACACCATGTACCTCCGCAGCGAGTACCATTTGATTAACGCCGCTTGAAGCTGGGCAGTAGAGAAAGAAATCTCTTTCAGAAAATTCGAACATCATTCTGACGAGATTGTGCAAGTCCTCCTCCGAACCGATATCGGTGCATTCGATATCATGAAACATGGATCGCTTAACTTCCGTGATCAAATGGTCTGGAAAACTCAGTTCATCATCCATATTCGTTATATCCTTGTTCAGCCCTAACAAGTTATTGCCTGGTTTCTGATAACTACTCCAGTTCAAAATATTTGACAACGAATTATTAATCAATTACGGTTATTTTTAACCGGATATCATGCGGTTTGTTTTGATAAACAGAAAACCTGATAACATCACAAATGATTCAGATACCACCCGATCTTGCTTACAAATACTCTTCACATCTGAAAGCAAAAGGTGTCGGTGACAAACAGCATCGATTTTATCTTAAATGGCTGCGGTATTATCTTGATTTTTGCCATAAGTATAATTTCAGCCATGGTATGCAAGAAAGTTTCTCTTCTTTTATACAAAAGCTCAAAGAAAAAAAACAGGGAGAAAATCTCATAAAACAAGCCCACCATGCTGTCTCCCTGTACTATGACATAATTCATTCATCCGGAATGAATAAAAAACAGGTTTCATTTTCCGGAAACGCCGCAACGCAAAAGAAACTTTCATCCGGAAATTCCACTCCCGGGAGTAGGAAAGAGCCGACTCATCAGACAGATTCATCCAATCCTGAACCAACTGTCCTCAAAAGAGACCAGAATGATCACAAAGCGCAAAGAAACAATGTAACCGGCTCCGACTGGACCGAGATCTTCGGAAAGCTGGGAAATACCATTCAGGTGCGCCATTATTCTCCAAGAACCTTGAAAACGTATACAGGGTGGACACGTCAATTTCAGGCTTTTCTCAAGAGCAAAAATCCGAATCTGGTTGTCGTCGAAGATGTTAAGGAATTTCTAACCTGGCTGACTGTCAAGAAAGGTGTCTCGGCATCGAGTCAGAATCAGGCCTTCAATGCCCTTCTTTTTTTGTTTCGCAATGTACTCGGCAAGGATTTCGGGAAGGTCGATGGAATTGTCCGCGCCAAACGGAAGCCCTACATACCGGTAGTACTGTCCAGAGATGAGGTCGATAGAATTATTGGTCTATTAAACCATCCTCACAAGCTTATTATCAGTCTCATGTATGGTTGCGGACTTCGCATTTCAGAATGCCTCTCCCTTCGCGTCAATAATTTCAACTTCGATATGCGAATACTGACCATCCATGACGGTAAGGGTAAAAAAGACCGCACTGTTCCCATACCTGAAGCATTAATGGATGAACTGAAAAAACAACTTGTAATGGTATCCGACTTACATGAAGAGGACTGTCGCGCAGGCTTTGACGGCGTATTCCTCTACGGGCTGCTGGAGAAAAAATACAGTAATGCGGCCAGGGAGCTTGTCTGGCAGTGGTTTTTTCCGGCAGCCGAACTCACTTTCGTGCCGGAAAGCGAGGAGCGGCGGCGATACCATATACATGAAACAGCCCTGCAAAAGGCGTTGCGAAAGGCGGTAAAAAAGGCGAAAATTCCCAAGCGGGTCAGTTCGCATACCTTCCGCCACAGTTTTGCCAGCCATCTGCTTCAGGCAAATTATGACATCCGGACGATTCAGGAACTGCTGGGACACAGTGATGTGCGGACTACCATGATTTACACGCATACGGTAAAGAGCGTTACGGTTAAAGAAGCCAAGAGTCCCCTTGATTTCTGAAATCAATATTCACGAGCCGACCGGATGCTGATAAGTGAAGACACAGCATGAGCATCATTGAAGCCCGCCGGGTGGTCAGGAAATCGGGGAGTTCACCGCGGTAGACGAGGTGAGTTCTGCCGTGGAGCGCGTCGAGTTCTTCGCCCTGCTCGGGCCGAACGGCGCGTGCAATACTTCAACCATCCGCAGGGGTGAGAAAAGGTACGTTGTTGACTTATTGATTTAAGGGTTGTGCCGGATATATTGAAATCATGCCACGAAGAGCCAGGATAGCACGAATCATTGCCGTTAATTATCCCCGTTATGTCATCGGTGTCATTATCAGAACCTTGAATGCCAGTACTTGCGGTACTCTCAATACGTAAACATTAGGCGGGGAAAAAAGGGGTATCTATGGTAGGGGCGCTTTTTTTCGTCTATACTGGATGCAAGACTAAAAATAGTCGCTGTCCCCAGTTTTTGAGGAGAAGCGGATGAATTCATTTACTATTCTGCTTGTGGATGATGAGCGAGAGTTTATTGAAACCATGGCCCGGCGCCTGCGCAAAAGGGGGTTGACCGTGTTCTGCGCTTTTTCCGGGGCGGAGGCGCTGCAGCAGCTTGCAGGGAACGAGACCATTGATGTTGTTGTTCTCGATGTCAAAATGCCTGATATGGACGGTATTAAAACGATTGTGGCGCTGAAGAAAAAGCACCCCCTGGTGGAAGTCGTCATGCTCACAGGGTATGCCACGGTTCCGTCCGCCATCGAGACATTGAAGTACGGCGCTTTCGATTATCTCACCAAACCGTGTGAGCTGGATGTCCTCCTTGCCAAGGCGGAGCAGGCCGCTGCCAGAAAAAAAGAACGTGAGGCTGAAATCCTTCGCATAAGGATGAAACCGTATCTCTCCAAACGGGAACGCGACAGAATGATCTCGGAGATACTGGAAAGTTAAGACCCTCCCACCGCAGTTTCTGTGCGCTCTCTTTTCATCATTGAGCTTTTCTTTGCTTCCCAAAGGACCAAAAGAGAAATATTGTGTATCTCGAACGAGATATTTCAGGTGAAATGATTCTTAAAGCATGAACAAGACAACTGTATCTGCACATGATGTTGCGGCGGCAGCGGAAATTATCCGTGATGGCGGGGTGGTGGCGTTTCCCACGGAAACCTATTACGGGCTTGCGGTTGATCCTTTTAACGAAAAAGCCCTGCACAGGCTTTTTCAGGTGAAAGGGCGGCCGGGACTGAAGCCGGTACTCCTCCTGGTTGCCGGGCGCAGCCAGCTTGCGCAGATAACCGGCCCGGTTCCGGAGACGGCGGAAAAGCTGATGGACCGTTTCTGGCCCGGACCGCTCACCCTGGTCCTGCCGTCCCGCCCGGAACTGTCATCATACATAACCGGGAAAACCGGGACTGTCGGGGTCCGCCTCTCCCCGCATCCTGCGGCGACCGCACTTCTCGGGGCCTGCGGCATACCGCTGACCGCGACCAGCGCCAACAGGTCGGGAGAAGCCCCGGCTGAGACGGCGGAGGAAGTGCGGGCAATATTCGGCAGCCAGGTTGATTTTGTGCTGGATGGCGGCCGGACACCCGGCAGAATCGGTTCAACCCTGGTCGGTTTTGAGCAGGACGGGATTCATTGCATCAGGGAAGGGTGCATACCCTTTCGGGAAATTCTCGCTGCTGTTTGATTAATTTTCATCATCATCACTACTTGTGATGAACCGGGACAGGTTTTCGAGAAAACAAACGGCGTCAATTTACTTTTTTGATAATGAAAACAGAAATACCATTCCAGCTTGTCACTGATTTCACCCCGGCCGGCGATCAGCCCCAGGCCATCGAACTGCTGGTCAAAGGAATCCGGGAAGGGATACGCGACCAGGTCCTGCTGGGAGTGACCGGCTCGGGCAAGACCTTTACCATGGCCAAGGTAATTGAACGGCTGCAGAAGCCGACCCTGGTCCTGGCGCCGAACAAGACCCTGGCGGCCCAGCTGTTCTCCGAATTCCGGGAGCTTTTTCCCCATAATGCGGTCGAGTACTTTGTCAGCTATTACGACTACTATCAGCCCGAGGCGTATATCCCCCAGTCCGACACCTATATTGAAAAGGATTCCTCGGTCAACGACGCCATTGACAAGATGCGGCACTCGTCGACCATTTCCCTGCTCACCAGGCGGGATGTCCTGATCGTTGCCTCGGTTTCCTGCATCTACGGCCTCGGCTCCCCGGATGAATATAAGAACATGCACCTGTTCCTCGAACAGGGCAAAGACTATTCCATGGAGGAGGTTCAGCGCCGACTGGTGTTCATGCAGTACGAGCGCAACGAGATATCCTTTCACCGCGGCACCTTCCGGGTGCGGGGAGACGTGCTGGAGATTTTCCCGGTCCACGAGGACGACTACGCGGTCCGGGTCGAGTTTTTCGGCGATACCATCGACCGGATCACCATTATCGACCCCCTGCGCGGGGTGGTGGTGCGGGATATGGAGGAGCTGACCGTTTTTCCGGGCAGCCACTTCGTCACCAGCCGGGATCTTGTCCAGCGGGCCATCCGGACCATCAAGGAGGAGCTCAAGGAGCGGCTTGCCGAACTGGAGGCGCAGAATCGGCTGGTGGAATACCAGCGCCTGGAACAGCGCACCATGTTTGATCTGGAGATGATCCAGGAACTGGGCTACTGCAACGGCATTGAAAACTACTCGCGGCACCTCACCGGCAAGCCGGAGGGTGCTCCGCCTCCCAACCTGCTCGATTATTTTCCCGATGATTACCTGCTGTTCGCTGATGAGTCGCATATTGCCATTCCCCAGATTCGCGGCATGTACAACGGCGACCGGTCCCGCAAGCAGACCCTGGTCAACTTCGGCTTCCGCCTGCCGTCCGCCCTGGACAACCGCCCCCTGCGCTTCGACGAATTCGAGGAGCGGGTGAACCAGATCATCTACGTCTCGGCCACTCCGGGTCCGTATGAGCTGGAAAAGGCGGAGGGCCGCATTGTCGAACAGCTTATCCGGCCCACCGGCCTGCTGGAGCCGGAAATCGAGGTGCGGCCCGCCCGTACCCAGGTCGACGACCTGCTGGAGGAAATCAGGCAGCGCGCCGCCCGCAACGAGGCCGTGCTGGTGACCACCCTGACCAAGCGGATGGCGGAAGACCTGACCGAGTATTATGAAAATGTCGGGGTCCGGGTCAGGTACCTGCATTCGGATATCGACACCCTGGCACGGGTCGAGTTGATCCGGGACCTGCGCAACCGGGAGTACGACGTGCTGGTCGGCATCAACCTGCTGCGGGAGGGGCTGGATATTCCCGAGGTCTCGCTGGTCGCCGTGCTGGATGCCGACAAGGAGGGGTTTTTGCGCTCCGAGCGCTCCCTGGTGCAGACCTGCGGCCGGGCGGCCCGGAATGCAGGCGGCAAGGTCATTCTCTATGCCGATAAAATCACGCAATCCATGCAGGTGACGATTGATGAAACCCGCCGGCGCCGAACCATTCAGGACGGTTTCAACAGGGAACACGGTATTGTGCCGACAACGATCAAATCAGCGGTCAAGGATTCCATTGCCCAGCATCTGAAGGCTACCGGCTGGTTTGAACATGAAGGGGAAGGGGAAAAGGGCCGGCCTGCCACTGCCGAACAGGAGATCACCTACCACACGATTGATGACCTGCGGGCGGAAATCAGCCATCTTGAGCAGAAAATGCGGGAGGCGGCGGAAAATCTCGCCTTTGAGGAAGCAGCCGAATACCGCGACCGCATTAAAGAATTGACCGAAGTCCTGCTTGCCTGTTGAAGTTGAAAAAGTATCACATAGTATAAAGTTGAAAGAGATTTTCATATGCAGCTTGCAACAGGCACTGCAAAACAGTATTAAAAGAACGCAACCTGAAGATATTTGCACCATTGCTTTATTTTACCGGTTAATACCTGGTCCTTCGGGCCAGGTTAGAGTTAACAGGCTCTGCCAATTATTTGATTTATTCGTTCATTTTTTGTCTGCCTTTCGCAGACAGTTGAGTGTTAACTTTGTTCATAAACGTATTGCTCATGCAGCCGAATTGCATATTTTACGGCGATGTCTTACTTTGCTCGTCTTTATGCCCTTCAGGGTCCAAAAAACGAACCAAAAAACGACGCCCGTGGCATTTGGTCCTTTGGACTTCTTGCGCTCCTCAAAGCTGCCGGAAAATTTCAAACTTGCGGAGTTTATGCCCCGTTGAGGGGTGCTCAAGCAGTGAAATTTTCTTTTTCGGCAACTTCTGCGGTGCTCACAAATGCCAATGGGGAAACCCAATATCCAGCCCCTTCAAGGGGCCTTCAAGGCCGGGTCCTTTGGGCTCGGATATTTACTCCAATTGCGGATCTGATCTTGCCCGATCTTTTCTATAAAATATCGCTGGCGGTTCTGCCGGGACTGTATGTAGGTTTGAGCCGTCTCTGGTTCTCCACCTGCAGGCTGACAATCCGCGATGCGCAGTATATCGAGGAGGCGAAAGAGCAGGGGGCGGTTATCGTCCCGTTCTGGCATTATTCGATTTTTTATATGTTTCATCATTTGCAGCAGTATCCGGGGGTCGCCCTGGTCAGTGCCAGCCGCGACGGAGAATATATCGCCAGGATTGCCGAAAGATTGAACTTTGAAACGGTTCGGGGATCATCCCACAGGCAGGGAGTGCAGGCCATGAAGAAGCTGCTCAAAGCCATGAAGGCAGGCAGACATGTGGGCATTGTGGCGGACGGCTCCCAGGGGCCGGCCCGGGTAATGCAGCCGGGAGCCGTGTACCTGGCCTCGAAAACAGGGGCGCCGATTTTCCCGATAGTCTGGGCGGTTGACAGGGGCAAGATTTTCAGGAGCTGGGACCGGACAGTGCTGCCCCTGCCGTTCAGCAGGATTGTCATGCGTTACGGCAAACCCATGAATGTTCCCGGCGGCCTGGACGAACAGGGGATCGAAGAGCAACGGCTCCTGGTTGAGGGAAAACTGAACGATCTCTACCGCCAGGTCTGGGCGGAGTTCGGGAAAGAAAGGCATGATTGATTTCAGGAGATTAGGGGTATAGGGGTATAGGGGTTTTGGAGTTTAGGGTTTTAGGGTGTCAGGGCAGGCTGAATGCATAGGTTGGGCAGGGAATGCAAAATAAAATGAGGGATAAGGTGAAGAGCATTGTAATAGCCGGACTCAGCGGCGGGTCGGGCAAGTCGGTTGTCGCGGTCGGTCTTACCGCATTTCTCGCTCAATCCGGTCATAAGGTTGTACCCTTTAAAAAGGGGCCGGATTATATCGACGCGGGCTGGCTGTCCCGGGCCGCCGGGAACCCCTGCTACAATCTCGACCCCTTCCTTATGAGTGAAGAGGCGGTCAGGACCTCATTTCATAATCATTCAGCCGGAGCGGATTTCAGTATTGTCGAGGGCAACCGCGGGCTTTACGACGGCGTTAACGCGGATGGCGGTTTTTCAACGGCCGAACTCGCCATCCAGCTTGGCCTGCCGGTTCTTCTGGTGGTCAACTGCACCAAGACCACCCGGACGATTGCCGCCATGGTCCTGGGCTGCAGGGAACTTGACAGGCGACTGAACATCGCCGGGGTCGTTCTCAATCAGGTTGCCACCTCCAGGCAGGAAAAGGTGATCCGGGAGGCGGTGGAAAAATATACCGGCATCCCGGTTGCCGGCATTGTCCCCAGGCAGAAAAAAGATATTTTTCCCATGCGCCACCTTGGCATAACTCCCCACCAGGAAACAGATGCGGTGGGCAGCGCCGTCGATGATCTGGCTGGGATCGTTGCGGACAATTTCGACACCGGGAAAATTGTGGAGCTGATGGGGGAGATCCCCCTTGCACTGCCGGACCCGGCACCAGGCAGAGAGATAAAATCCAGGGTAAAGATCGGCATTGTCCGCGACCGGGCGTTCCAGTTTTATTACGAGGAAAACCTGGAAGCGCTCAGGAAGGCGGGCGCGGAACTCGTAATGATCGATGCCCTGAGCAACGATAAACTGCCCGATGATATTGACGGACTCTACATCGGCGGCGGATTCCCGGAAACCAGCGCCAGAGAACTGGCGGCAAACAGCAGTTTCCGCGAGTCGGTCCGCCGAAGGGCGGAAGAGGGGCTGCCCGTCTATGCCGAATGCGGCGGCCTTATCTTTCTGGGCAAATCAATCATCCTGGAAGGGCAGGAACATCCCCTGGCCGGGGTGTTTCCGGTGACCTTCGGCATGGCAAAAAAACCACAGGCCCACGGCTATTCCATATTCACCGTTGACCGGCCCAATCCTTTTTATCCGGTCGGCACTACGGTCAAGGGCCATGAATTCCGCTATTCAACCATTCTCAACTGGGATGGGAAGCCCGGTGAACTTGCCCTGACCATGGAGCGGGGCACAGGTTTTGCGGCAGGCAGGGACGGTCTGGTCAAAAAGAATGTGCTGGCACTGTATACCCATGTGCTCGCTCCGGGAACACCCCAATGGGCGGAGGGTATTGTCAAGGCAACAAAGCGGCGTGGCAGCCCGGAAAACCGGTGAGGTGTCTTTCAGCAGCTTCGGTCCGACACTGCCGCTCAGTTTTTGTTCGAATGGCAGGTGAAGCAGCCGCCTGAACCTCCCCCGCCGGCTACCATTTCATTGTAATCCCAGCGCAGCATGTCCGGGAACGGACTGGCATGTGCCCGGTGGCAGGAAAGACACATCACCGCATCGCCGTTTATGCCGTGATTTATTCCACTGCCCGAACCGGGAGGCACCGCGCCGGTTCTGGCCACAGGCGCCTGCACGCTGTATTCGGTGTAGGCGGCGTACTCGCCTTCGTCGGGCAGAGCAAGGTCTGTAGGATGCCTGATAAAGGGAGAGGTGGCTTCCGGTCCTATACCATCGTAGTCGTTGGTTCCCAGGGTGTGGAAGTTGCCGTGACAGGAGGCACAGAACTGGCTCATGGTCCCGTCCGGGGGCACGAGCATTCCACCGGATCCTGATCCTGCAACGTGACAGTTGTTGACGCCTGCACCTCCGCAGCCCAACCTGGTGGGAGTTGTAACACCGAAGTATTCGTTGTGGTTGGAGCTGCTGGGATTTTGCTCCCAGTCTTCGCTTTCATAGCCCTTTACGCCCATGAGAAAGCGGTAGCTGTTGCCTACTGTATCGGCGGTTGCAAGAGATCCTGTGACATTGTTATGATGAGCGCCGGTCACGCCTTCTGGGAAAGAATCATCCCATAAACGAATACCATGACATCCGGCGGTTCCATTTTCATCACTGCTGACGCAGGAGAGTCGGTGGCTGTTCCAGAAGATGTCATGCCTTGCTCCTGCAGGACTGATGATACCTGGAGGCGGGTACATGAACGGCGACTCATCGATACCGAGGTTGATTATATTGTGGCCCCGGTTGCTGCCGCTTATAGTAATATATATAAAATTGCCGGCAGACAGATCGGTGCCGGTATGATAAACCTGTGGGATTTTGTCCGTGTTGAGATCATACGTTGGTGACCCGGTATTCATCCCATGACAGCCCAAACAGGTACCCCGAAGCAGATACTCATTAGGTGTAAGATCACCCGGGTCAAAGTTAAGGGGACTGCTTCCCTGGCTGTTATGCATGGTGTGACAGTCGGAACAGGGCCCCTGGATAACGGCCCGGGAGGGATTAACTTTGAAAACAGCGAGCAGAAAGAGAATCATGAGCACTGCCAACACAATATTGTATTTATTGGAGTTCTCTTTCTTCAATTGCGCATCCCCCACAATAGCAGCAAGTTGATGACGATTATGCAGTTCTGCCGCAGCAGGAACCGCTAATGAAGCTTGAAAATTGCGTGCCGATATTCGGGACAGGCATATTCAATGTGAACGTAGTCTTTGGAGAAATGAAACTTAGCTGCTTTTTGCTGCAACTGATCAATTATTCATTTACTGCCGGCCAGCAGAGAATAAACAAGCGATACCGATCTTTACATATAAGTAATTAATGCCAGACTTTTTTTAAAATGTAAAGGCAGTTCGGTTTATGCGGTGTACATCAGTATTTGAGCCAGGGATTCACGTAGATTTGGTTCAGTGCCTTTCAAATCAGTGCTATGGAGCCGTCAGTTTTTGCTCGAATGGCAGACGAAGCAGCCGTCGGTATTGCCCGTGCCCTGGCCGGCTATGATCGTGGTATAATCCCAGCGCAGCATGTCCGGATACGGACTGGCATGGGCCCGGTGACAGGACAGGCACATGACCGCGTCCGTTCCGGGGGTTACCGTACTGCTGGAACCGTCCGGCACTCCGGAAGTTCTGGCAACCGGAGCCTGGAGGCTGTATTCGGTGTACGCTGCATACTCGCCGTCGGAGGGCAAGGCCAGGTCGGTGGGATGCCGGATAAAAGGGGATGTGGCAGCCTGTCCCACACCGTCATAACTTCCGAATCCGCTGAAACCCAGAGTGTGGAAATTGCCGTGGCAGGTGGCGCAGAACTGGCTCATGGTGCCGTCCGGGGGCTTGATTCCTGCAGGGCTGCTGTGGCAGCCGGTCGGGGCCCCACAGCCGGTCATCTGTATCGGAGCTGTCAGGCCGAAGTATTCGTTGTGATCGGCAACCGTGGGATTTTCTTCCCAGTCACCGCTTTCATATCCTTTGACACCCATGAGAAAGCGGTAGCTGTTTCCGGGTTCGGTTGCCAGGTCAAGCTTGCCGTCGACGTTTTTATGATGGGCGCCGGACACGCCATCCTGAAATTGAGCCGGATCAGGATATCTATAACCGTGACAGCCTGTTGTTCCTGCACAAGTGAGAGTGTTGGTGTTCACTACTGCAGTGTGGACATCATATAATATACCGGGAGGATAGATCAGCACCGTGTCCGCCCCGGTGAGATCGCTTATGTTGTGGCCCCGGGTCTGATCACCGGAAGTAATATGCCTGAAATTGCCTGCGGCCAGATCGCGCGCGCCGGTGTGGTTGACCTGCGGGATCACATCCGTGCTGAGAGCGAATGTGGGAGAAGCTATGTCCATGGCATGACAGCCGTAGCATGTGGCCCTGGTCAACTGGGGATTGGGTGCGGCTGATTCGTCAAAGGTCATAGCCCCGCTGTCCTGGCTGTTATGCATGGTGTGGCAGTCTGAACAGGGGCCCTGGATGGCGGCCCTGGAGAGATCAATTTTGAAAACAGTGAGGAGGAAGAGGATCATCGTCACTGTCAATATTGCCCTGTATTTACTGGAGTTCTTTTTCTTCAATTTCTCTTTCCCCCCAAGGAGCAGGTTGATTCAGGTTCTCTGATCCCGCTGCAGTTCGAAGGCTTAATAATAAAGGCATATGCCGGCTTTGTTTGCCGGCACAGACTTTAGAGGAGTCAGTTCCTCTCGCTGCAATTCAATTAAAAATTCGTTTTCCATTCGGCTTATAGAAAATGAATATCTTATTGTTGAACAATATGTAAGAATGCTTTACCCCGGATGATTCGAAACTTTGTATTTCAGGCTCGAATCTTTAATTATAGTATTTAATGCCAGAAATTTTTTTAAATGTAAAGGAAGTCGGGGGTAAATTTTTTCAGCAACTCAAATATCCTGCATGAATCATGCTTATGTCTTTTAACATTCAGGAATCATCATCATGGGCCATCAACAGACCTCCTGATTCAGGTCATATCCGTTCACCCACCCATGCTGTGCGGGAGTCGTAAGCCGGCAAACCAATTGACCGACAGGAGAGATTTATTTAAGGTATCGGCACAGTACCCGGTCCGGTGCATGTCCATGTTTACGGGAGTTGTTACATTCCTTCAAATCGGGTGATCGGATATTGTCAGTTTTTTGTGGTATGGCAGACGAAGCAGCCGTCGTTGTTGCCGGTACCCTGGCCGGCTATGATCGTGGTGGAATCCCAGCGCAGCATATCCGGGTATTCACTGGCATGGGCCCGGTGGCAGGAAAGGCACATAACCGCGTCTGTTCCGGGAGTTACCGAACTACTGGGGCCGCCGGGTACACCGGCCGTCCTGGCCACGGGCGCCTCGGGGTTATAACTGATGTATGCGGCATACTCGCCGTCGGTCGGCAGGGCCAGATCAGTGGGATGGCGGAGAAAGGGTGAGACAGCATCCGGTCCTATGCCGACATCATCTCCATTGGCCAGGGTATGAAAATTGCCGTGGCATGAAGCACAGAACTGGCTCATGGTCCCGTCCGGGGGAACAAGTGCTCCTCCGGATGAATGGCAGTTGGTATTCCCCGATCCCGCTCCGCCACAGCCCAGTTGGATGGGAGTTGTCCGGCCATAGTATTCGTTATGGTCGCCGGGCCCGGTCGTGAGTTCCCAGTCCGGGTCTTCGTATCCCTTGACGCCCAGGAGAAAGCGGTAGCTGTTTCCGGTCACGGTTGCTTGGTCAAGTTGGCCGTCAGTATTGTTATGATGGGCGCCCGTTATGCCTTCCGGCAGCGTATTGATGCGCTGTCGAAGACCGTGGCAGCCGGCAGTGTCTTCTCTGCTGACGCAGGAAACAATATGATTGTTCCAGAAATTTGTATGCTGCGACACTGCGGTTAAACCGGGAGGATAGAGCAAAGTTGTTTCCGCCCCATTGAGGTCGATGATATTGTGGCCGCGGTTTTGATTTCCTGATGTGGTTATATGCCTGAAATTGCCGGCAGCCAGATCGATACCTCCGGTGTGGTGGACTTGTGGTATCTTGTCCGTGGTAAGGTCGTATGTCGGTGTGCCAATGTCCATGGCATGACAGCCTAAACAATCACCCCGCAGCAGATTTTCTCTTGGGGCGGGTTCGTCAAAGGTCATGACATCATCATCCTGGCTGTTGTGCATGGTGTGGCAGTCGGAGCATGATCCCTGGATGCGGGCCGGAGCAGGATCCGGCCAGGGAACGACAAGCAGGCAAGCTGCCGCGGTTGCGGCCAGCGTAATGCGATTGTATATCTTCATCTCTGTCAGCCCCTCCTGCTGCATCGATTTGACTACAATAAATTTATTTTTACATTATATAATATAAACCCATTCCACAGTAAATTCAAACAATTTAAAAAAAAGAAATATACATATCCGGGTAGTAGAAGTAGCCTGCGTGCAACCCGAGCTTCGGGCAGCGTGGAGTCCCGGTTGTACGGAACTGTTTCCCTATATTGACTGATATAATAGTGGACTTGGAATCAAACATGGTAATATATATACTATATGTTAATAAAATTTTTAATTTTGCGGTACATAATTTGCATAAAATTTTGAATTGTGAATAAGTCTTATGTTTGCCTGTTCTTGATCAGAAGTTGTAACATATTGGAGTTATTATAATAAAAAATAAATGGCGAACAAACAAAAATTCCTGGAACATCGATAAGCAGGGCAAGGAATGCAATTCCGGTAACTGGATTACGGTAGAGCCGACTGAAAATTTACCTTGCTTTTTTTTAATCAACATCGTATTGAAAATATAGTAACTAATTATATGAGATTGCTTCAGAAAAGGAATAATATTTCTTCTTTTATGGGAATCAATCTTGTGGAATAAATAAAAAAAACAGCAGTACGTGTACAGGAAGTATATAATCAGGCAGCGATTACAGGAGGGGCAAAAAGGCGCTCATTAACAGAACACGGGCACCTGCCCAAAGGCTCAATGTTCAAATCACTTGGAGGGGATTTTATGAACAGAAAATGGATTAATCCAGGCAAAAACAAAACAACGCAGTTGAGGTGCCTGGGCCTGGCAGCAGCAGCGGGAGTGGGGCTCCTGTTTCTGCCGGTGTCGGGGTCGGCAATTGTTTCCGGACCGTGCGTCGAGTGCCATACCATGCACAACAGCCAGGACAATCTTGTCATGGCCTTTGACGGAACAAGCGGACCCTATGAAAAGCTCCTCAGGGGGGGGTGCATCGCCTGCCATACCTCACCAACCGGAGTGGCCAATGACGGGACCAATTATATCCCCTATGTCAATTCCATCGATATCCCGACATATGGCGCCACGGGCAACACCCTGGCCGGCGGCAACTTCTACTGGGTTGCGGCTGCGGGCGGCAATGACCACCCCAAGGGCCATAATGTGCAGTTTGAAGGCCTGGCAGAACAAGATGGAGTTTTGGCCAACACTCCGCCGGGCAATGACGGGACCTTCACCGGTCCCCTGACCTGCGCAGGTGTTACGGGATGCCACGGCGACCGGGTTGCATTAGATGATTATACCGCTGTTTCCGGCGCTCATCACGCTGATGACGCCATCATCGACGGCAATAGCGTGGCCACCAGCTACCGCTTCCTCCTGGGGGTCCTGGGCCTGGAGGACGCTGACTGGGAATACCAGCCGACCGTAAGCACCCACAATCAGTACAAGGGGGTGGACCGTACTGCTGACTCGGAAGATGTCACCTCAACCATCAGCAGCCTGTGCGCCCAGTGCCACAATGATTTCCACAACGGCACCGACAACCCGGTGCAGGGCGCAAACGGCGGCTTCGGGGATCCCTGGATCAGGCATCCCACGGATTTTGACATGGGCAATACCGAGGCGACTTCAGAATACAGGAATTACGGCGGTACTACTACTAATGCTTACGTGTTGGATGCGCCGGTGGCCAGCGCTGATGTCAACTCCGTGCTGTCCACGGTAGCGTTTGCCGATGATACCATTGTCACCTGCATCTCCTGTCACCGCGCCCATGGCACGCCCTATGACGACCTGCTGCGCTGGGATTATGATCAGGATACAACAACTATTAGGGCAGGTGGAGCCGGTTCCGGCGGCTGCCTGGAATGCCATACCACCAAGTAACGCCCGGACCTGATGTAACACCGGGATCATGCGGCCATCTCCGCCGTCCTGCAAGGGCGGCGGAGATGGTTTTTTTTTGTGCGCGCCGCTGGCCGTCAGGAGTTTTGTCTCCTGGCGATTTTTTTGGTTTTTTACTGCAAATATAGACTGTACAATGCGGTAGAATTCTGATAGGTTAACATCTTGTTACATCACAAAGAGAAGCGGAACGGGGGGACTGCGAACTCTTTTCATGGGGACAGCCGTACTCTTTTCCTGCTCGTGTATCCAGTGGAACTTTCAGGTAAAATATGATGTAGAGACACGTGAAAACGTCGGCAAAGAATAGCAGGGGGGGCCTTGCTGAACGTTTACCGGTCCGGGGGAGATGCCATGTTTTGCCTCCCCGGTGAACTGTTCCAGGAACACGGCAGGAATGCCGAAGGTATGGCAGCATATACCTGCCGGCGCGGTCATGACTCTTGCCATTCAAAAGATGGGAAAACGGGGCAGGCTCCTTTGCTGCTCCTGCTGCCGGCAATTCTCCTCATCAGCCTGCTGCTGAGCGGCAGCGGCACGGCAGGGGACATCATCGGCCTGGACGCTTCCTGGCAGGTTACCGAACGGGGTATGGACAGTGAGGAAGAGAACAGCAGTTCCTACAACCAGCGCTACCACCTGCAGTGGAATCCCCGTATCACCCGGGCTCTCTCCATGGATACCGATATGAACTATTCGCGGTACTGGACCACCGGCAGGGGCACCCGCGAGATCATCTCCCCGGCCCTCAACCTGCTGCTGCAGAACGACCTGTTTCTGATGCAGTTCAACGGATATGTCACCGAAACCCGTAACTCCGACCGCCGGGATCTGTCCGACCATACCTGGGAGGCGCTGCTGAAGTCGAACTGGGATACCCTTTACCGGCCTTCCCTGAGCATGATCGTCGGCCGGAACCAGTTGGGCGACTCCGAAGAAGTCCCACTGACAGACAGCGAAAGGGAGTGGTATGAGTTCATCGCCCAGTGGGAACGTGAACGGCTGCAAACCTATTACAGTTATTATTCCCAGGTGCTGACCGATTATGTCGAGGGCACCGAGTATGATGAGGGCAGGCATTTCGGCCGCATCGACTACAGCCGTTTTTTTCTCGACCGCCGCGGCCAGTTTTCCATTTCCGAACAGATCACGGATTCAACCACCGACTTTACAGCCGTGGCCGGGGAAGGGGAAACCGTCAATATTGCGGTCAGCCTGTCACAGGGGCTGGCCGGGATTGATCCGACACCGGAGCAGGGATCTCTGCCGGGGAATCCCGCCCTGATCGACGGCAACCGGAACACTACCGCCTTTGTCATCGAACTGCAGCAGACTGCCAACCTGGGCATCAAGACGGACCTGCAGAGGGTGGATGTCCTCCATGTCTATACCGGCGAACTGGATCCCCTTTTTGTCGATGATACGTCAGGTCTGCGCTGGGACCTGTACACCAGCCGCGACAACATCGACTGGCGGAGGACCCGCGTCAATGTGCCCACCACCTACAATCGGGATGAATTCCGCTACGAGGTCGATGTCAGCGGCACGGAAGACATCTACCTGAAACTGGTGGTCACCGGCTGGCCGGTAACCATTTCCATTCCGGTGGCTGAAATCCAGGCCTTTCGCCGGCAGAGCGGGGAGGACGGGCGGATCGACGAGACGCAGGGCTTTACCAAGTACCTGACCGATTTCAATGTCCGGTATGCGCCCACGGTCGACACCCGGGCCTCCTATTCGCTGGTCTGGGAAAATTACGAACACACACCCGGCAATGACCGTGACCGTCTTTTTCAGAGCGGGAGCTTTCAATGGCTGCACAGTATTTATTTTGTTCCCACTCTTATCGTCAACCAGACGAAAACGGACAATTCCGAGACAACGGACAGCCTGTACCGCTCCTACGGACTGAGCATCCGCTCCACACCCCTGCCCACCCTGGATACCACCCTGAGCTTCACCAGGAATGAAAGCTACGAGGATGACGAAGCGTTCAGCCGCAATCACACCATCAACCTGCTTACCTCGGCCATCCTCTATCCCAACCTGGAATCCACCCTGGATATCAACGTCATTTTCAATGAAAACGATATTGTGGACCGGTCCAGCGAAGCATACGGCATCAGGTGGACCCTGACCGGACGCCTGCGCCCGGATCTGCTCGCCGACCTGATCACCGAATACGGCTCCAATACCCAGGATCTCGCCGAAGCCGGCAGGGAAGAGGACACCGGCGGCCGGACCACGGTCAATATCAACTACCGGCCCTCCGACCGGCTGTCCTTTCTCCTCAATGCCTCGCAGGGGTACGGGGAAAAATGGGAAAATTATCAGACGTTCATTTTCGACACCAACCTTTCGATTCTGCGGACCGCCAAAACCCACGTCATTCTCGGATACCGGATCAACGCCTTCCAGGAAGACACGGTCAATAATTTTAATTGCAGATGGAGCTGGAGCATCAGCGAGTACCTGACCCTCCAGTCGTTTGCCAATTACCTGATTACGGAAGAAGATAATATCTGGGCGGTCAACGCCCGCTTATCAGCAAGGTTTTAGAATCATGAAAAGAATACCTTTGTTTATTGTGGCAGCGGCATTACTTCTCTCCCTGAACGGATGCGCCGATTCCGGGGCGAACGACCGGAGCTTTGTCCGGGAAGGGGTTGACCTCGGATATGTCACCAGGGTTGCGGTCCTTCCCTTTGAAAACAACACGCAGGATGATTTCGCGGCCCAGCGGGTCAGGGATATCGCCGCTACCCAGATCCTGGCCATGGGAATGTTCGACGTTGTGGACAAGGGTATCGTGGACAGCGCCATGCGCGAAATGGCCATTGCCACGGACACTCCCCTGGATGTCCCTCTGGCCAAACGCCTTGGCCAGCGCCTCGGCGTGGAGGGATTCATCATCGGTACAGTGAACAGCATGGGGGAAAACCGCCAGGGATCTTTTGCCTTTGCGGAGGTTTCGCTGACCATGCAGCTGCTGGACAGCGAATCGGCCCAGGTCCTGTGGCGCAACAGCGACGCCTTTTCCGGCTATTCATTGATGGATCGGCTGTTCGGCCTGGCGCCCATGGATACATTCCAGGTAACAGTCAACTTGATCCGCCGGATGCTGGCTACAGTGCCAAAATAATGACAGGACCGCGTTCATACCCTGCAGGGATGCGGCGGAGCAACCGTGTTTTCCTGGCGGTTCTGGCCCTCCTCCTGCTGCTCCCGTTCTGGAGCCGGACTGCCGGAGGGCAGACGCTTGCGGTCTTTCCCCTCCTGGACCTGACAATCGGTCCCAACGGAATCAACACCGTGCTCACCGAACACATCCGGCGGGAGACCGAGGCGCGTGGTTTTGAGTTGATCCCGGAGGAGGATATAATGCGTTTCATGATCCTGCACAGGATCCGCAGCATGGGCAGGCTCACCAGCCACCAGATAGCCGTGGCAGGAGAAAAGCTGGGCGCCGATCTCGTCCTCCAGGGAACAGTCTGCCAGCTCCGGGGCGAGCCGGCGCCCACGGTGAGTTTAAGCCTGCAATTGCTGCGTACTTCCGATCAGACACCGATATGGGCGCATACCGAGGGACTGTATTATGCAGAGCTGCTTACTCTGCTTGGTTTGTCCGACCCGGAAAATATGGACGATCTCTACAGAGTTTTTTTTTCCAGGCTGTTGGAGGATATGCCTGGCAGGACCATGCACGGAAAAACGGAAGGGGACATTCCGGACATTGAAACCGTGGTTCTGCGCCCCGATTATGTCCGTCCCGGAGAAATCATAGACTGCAGGATACGGTTTTATTCTATCCCTTCGGACCCGGAAAGCCTGAGCCTCATAGCCCGTGTCAATGACGAGGAGTATCCCCTGGCCCTTGATGCAGATAAATTTTACTTTGCAGCCTCATGGCCGGCCCAGGAAAGGGAAGGCGAGTATACCGTTACCCTGGTGGAAACCTGGCCTACGGGCCAAAGCAGAAGCGGGGTAATCGGAACCTATTTCGTTGATAACCGGGAGCCGGAGGTGGTGCTGCATGTGAGGGGCAAAGATCTGGACGGCAGAACAGCATTCAGCAGGGAACTGATCATGGCGCCGCAGCTGATCGATCCTGAACCGATCAACCGCTGGGAGATTCAGGCCATCAACAGGGAAGGCGAGGTCATTGTCCATCAGGGCGTGTCCGGCCACATCCCGCAGCAGATTACCTGGCGTGGCCAGACCAGCAAGGGTACGATTGCGCCGGACGGAGAATATAAAATAGTGTTCAGGGTATGGGACCGGACAGGCCGCGAGTCGGCAACGGAAACAGAGGTTTCTTTTCTGCGCATGCCTCCTGATATCAGCATCCAGGTCAGCCGGGTCAACGGTTCCGTCCTGGTCGATCTGAAAAATTCGGGAACAACCCCGGTCGCCTACTGGTGGATGAAATTGTTCGATGCAAACGGGCGGCAGCTTGAACTTGTCGAGGGTGAGGTTTTGCCGGCGGTTATACAACTTGAAATCCCCGAGGCTGAGGACGAAAGTGAAAACATACTGGAAGGTCTGCTGCATGTCAGCGACGTCATGGCCAACCAGACGACCATGGTGATAAAAAACCTGCTCCAGCTTGAGAAGGAAGAAGAAACCGAGGAAATAAATCTGGAAGTAGAATGGGTGGAAGAGTTTTAGGAGCAGATGCGTGTACAGAATACTGCTGATATTGGTAATGCTTGCTTTGCCCGGCTGCGGCAAGGTTCCCATGGTGCACGAATTTGCATCCATGCCCGGGGACGCGGCCTGCAGGGTAGCACTTCTGCCCCTGATCGATAAGTCAACGTACCCGAGGGGGGCGGCCGTATTTTATAAAATTTTACTGAGCGAACTCATTGCTTCCGGCCATTTCCAGGTGGTTGAGGAAGGGGATGTTCTGGAACTTTATCGCCAGTTCAAAATTTATCCCAACGTGCAGCCCAGCAGCGAGCAGCTCAAGATGATCGGAGGGCGGCTGGGAACCACGCTCTTTGTCGGCGGCGACATCCTCAGGATGGAGGAGCATAAAACAGGCGGGTTCCTGGAATCGAACCTGACAGTTGTCCTGCGGCTTTATGAAGGGCAAAGCGGCACTCAAATCTGGACAACCTATCACCGCCGCCGGGGCAGCGACTATCAACAGGTCCTGCATTTCGGCCGCATAAACACCCTGACATCACTGGCCAAAGAGATGTCCAGGGAAATCATAAACCTCTGGCTTGAAAAAGGAATGAAAACATGCGCAGGCTGATATACGGCACCATCTGCTTCCTTTTCTTTCTGGCGCCGTCCGTCCCTTCATTTGGCGGCTGGCTGCCATGGAGCGACAACACCCTGGTCACAATAGACGACAAAAAATATAATGCCGGGGATTTCCGCTCCTGGTGGAGCAACTGGCAGGAACCCGGGATGTCCTTTCCGGAAAGCCCGGATTCTTTTATTGACTGGATGCTGCTGGTCAATGAAGCGGAGAAGATGAGACTGTATGAGGACCCCGGATACCGGAAAAAAGTTCTCACCTTTCTCAAGGCGCGCACGCTCATGCTGCTCAAGGCCGAAGAAGTTGACAGCAGGATCAGCTTAAGCGACAATGAGTTGTGGGAACGGTATCAAGAGATATACGCCCCTCTCTATCAACTCAACATTCTTTTCTTCAACAGCCGCGAAGATGCCCGCAGCCTGCTTGACGAAATCGGCCCGGGGCCGATCAGCGATGAACAGACAGCAGAGCTTGCAGAAGGGGAGACCGGGCCGGAAAAGGTGGAAACCGAATGGTATCGCAAGGTTTCGGTTGATCCCGGCTGGCATGACATAATCGAAGACCTGAAACAGGGTGAATTGAGCGACCCGGTTGACTGGAAAAAGGGAGTGGTCATTCTGCGCCTGCAGGAGTTGAAAAAAGGGGAAAGGGATGACTTTGCAGCCGTGCGCAGGGAGATTCGCGATACCCTGCGGAAGGAACGGGCAAATTTGCTGACCATGGAACTGCTCAGGGACCTGCGGGAAAAATACAATGTCCGGGTGGACAGCGAGCGGCTGGAAGAGCTCGATATCAGCGCGGCTGATAACAATTTTTCCGACCAGCCGATAGTTACAACCGACCATGGCACGATCTCGGAAAAGGATTTCATGATGCAGGTGCGCCGCATGCAGAAGTTCCGCCGGGAGAGCGGTTTCGGCAAAAAGGATGACGCCTACCGCTACAAGGAACAGGTGCTCAACGGCATAATCGACCAGACCCTCACTTCATGGGAGAGCCTGGCCAGGGGGTACGAGAAGCAATCCCCCTTCAAGGAGATCTATGAATTCTACTGCCAGAACAGGATGATCAAGGCCCTGGAGAACAGACTGTTTTTTTCTCAGGCAGAGGTCACGCCCGAAGAGGTCAATGCCTATTACGAGGAGCATATAGAGGACTTCAGCCGGCCTGAGATCGTACGGATGGTCAGTATCGAAGGTCACCGTGAGATGATCAACTCCCTCTGGACCCAGGTCGCCATGGGCAGTGATCTGCGATCCTCTGCCCTGGAACGTTTCGATCTCAACCTTCCGGTACGGGACATGCCCGTTGATCATCTTTCCCAGGAAATGCAGGCAGTAGTGAATAAGTTGACCAAGGGCGAAGTGAGCCCGGTTTTTGATATCAACGGTCATGCTTCGCTGGTGCAGCTGGTTGAGCGTATCCCCGCCCAGCCGAGCCCCCTGGCCAAGGTCGGCCATCAGATACGGGATCAGCTGTTTACGGAAAGACTGGACCGAATACGCAGTGAGTATGTAGACCGATTGCGGGCCGGCTCCTCTATTACGGTAAACGACGGGGTATGGAAACAACTGAAAAAAGAGATGGAGCAAGCGGATGCTGAGAAGACCCGGAAATAGGAGTATGCTTTGGTCCTTTGGACCGATTATCGGGGGATTACTGCTGACAACGGGGTTTTTCCTGACTTCCTGTGTACAGACCGGCCAACCGCCTGAAAAGGCGCCTGCCAAAACCTGTCTGGACTGCCACCCTGAAATGGCGGAGCGGTTCCAGCAGGGATATATGCATGCCCCGGTAAAGGAAGACAGGTGCGACACGTGCCACCTGCCCCACGGCCTTGTCGGCGTGGTTGTTCTCCGACAGGATGAACCTGGATTATGCTATACGTGCCACAAGGATCTGCAGCCCTCGCCCGATCAGCAATCCGTCCACAATCCAGTGGCCGGAGGCCGATGCAGCCGCTGCCACGATCCGCACAACTCAGGGTATCCCGCTCTATTGATCGCGTCTGGCGATGAAATCTGTTTCGGCTGCCATGAACAGGCATCCTTTACCCGGAAATATATCCATTCTCCCCTGGAACAGGGATGCGCAACCTGTCATGACTCCCACAAATCTGATAATGACGCCCTGCTGACCATGGAATCAGATACTCTTTGCCTTTCCTGCCACCAGGCGGACAAGGACGTTTTCAAAAAGGCGCACTCGGATTATCCTGTGCAAAGCGGGTGTTTGCAGTGTCATACGCCCCATTCAGGCGACAGGCCGAACCTGATGAAGAAAAACATACATCAGCCCGTGGATCGCGGGGAATGTGATTCCTGCCACAGTGTCAGTCAGGATGTCATCAGCACCAGAAACACAGCCGACCGGCTCTGCCTCGACTGCCATGACAAGCCGGCAGCGGACGGGATAAGCAGTCATCAGCCCTACCTCGAAGGACAGTGCACCGCCTGCCATCGTATTCATGCCGGAGACGATCCGGTCCTGCTTACCGAACCCGAGGAGACTCTCTGTTTGAACTGCCATGATCCGGGTATGGCTCCGGAGCCTGAAGCGGTACAGGACGAAAATATCGGGCAGGAGAAAGAAATTATCCGCAGTATCCATGATCCTGTGGCAAAAGGGCAATGTATGCAATGCCACAGCGGTCATGAAAGCCGGCATGGCTTCCTGCTTCAGAAGGAAGCCCGCATCCTGTGCTTCGACTGTCATGACAGGGAGGTTTTCACCGATAAAAATAAATCCCATCCGGCGGATCCCGAGAAATCCTGCGCCACCTGCCACGTGCCGCATAAATCGGGCAACGCATTGCTGCTTGTCAATGAACAGACAACACTGTGCTTTTCCTGTCACAAGACTCAGGGTGACGAGCGCGGCAGGTTGAGCCTGCACCAGCCCTTTGCCACAGGCAACTGCACAGGCTGCCATGGTCTGCATAAGGCCGGGGCTGAAGGTTTTCTGAAAAAGGCGAACACGGGCGGCGCACTTTGTATTGAATGTCATAAAAACATTCAGGAGGGTGATGCAGCGATCCGGCCGCACCAGCCGGTCAGCCGGGGACAGTGCGAAGAATGTCATGCGCCGCACAGCGCGGACTTCAGTTTTGTTATGAAGAAAAAACCCGGTACCCTCTGCCTGTCCTGTCACCCGGATATCAAGGCAGTTCTAGAAAATTCGTCCGTTCCCCATCAGCCTGCGGTCAGTGAAAACTGTACCTCATGCCATGCGGCCCATGGCTCACCCCATGAAAATATTCTCAAGAAAGGCCAACCTTTGGTTTGCCTTTCCTGCCATAGGGAGACGGCTCAATACTGGCAGGACGGATATTCGCACCAGCCTGCGGTGAAGAATTGCCTGCAGTGCCACACCGCTCACGGCTCCGATCAGCAGGGCATGCTCAACAGCGCCATTGGCAAACTCTGTTTACGGTGTCATGAAAATACCGGTGAGCAGTTCCTGGGCGCCCACCGGAATATCAGTCCCGGAGCCGAATCCTGTGTCAGCTGCCATGACGCGCACGGAGGTCCGGACCGGGGACTTCTCTATCCGGTGGGTCACATCCCCTTCCAGGAAGGAACATGCAAACCTTGCCACAACGGGGGGGCAAAATGAAAAGTAAAATAATTGTTATCTCTTTGTCTGCCGCTTTTTGCTTCTGGCAGATGCTTACGGGTCCGGCCTCTGCGGATAGCGTCTGCTTTGAGTGCCACGACAAGGCGCAGTTTACCGGCAACGTAGTGCATCAGCCGGTCGGCAATCTTCAGTGCGGAACCTGCCACAACCCTCATGTCGCCCGTTACAAGGGATTGCTCAATACCAGGGAGGACCGGTTGTGCTACTCATGCCATAAGGAGCTTGAAACAACTTTTAATCAGGGTATTGTCCATGACCCTGTTGCAGACGGCAGCTGCAGTGCATGTCATGCCCCGCATGTCAGCGATGGCAAGGGACTGATCAGGGACAACCTTGCCGACATCTGCTTCAGCTGCCACGAGAAGCTTCCCCGGGAGTTCCCTGAAACTCACAATCCATTTGCCCGGGGCCAATGCATCGCCTGTCATGATCCGCACCAGGCTGATAAAGCTGAACTGCTTGCTGATGCACCGGATAAACTCTGCTCATCCTGCCATGACCGGGCTGACCTGGAAAAGGGGCACCCGGATTACCCGGGCACCCTCCGTGACTGTCTTTCGTGTCACAATCCGCACGGCAGCGAACGGCCCGCCCTGATCCGAAACATTCTCCATAAGCCCTACGAGCAGGGGTGCGCAGGCTGCCATGATTTGGAGTCCGGCGTTACCATGAACTCCTGTCTTAAATGCCACGATGATGTACAGGGGGAGATGCTGGCAACCCGCAGCCATCTGACCCTGCATGACGGCAATTCCTGCCTGAACTGCCATTCGCCGCATGCCGGGGATACGCCGTCCCTGCTCAATGCGCGGGAGAAGCAGGTTTGTGTATCCTGCCATGAAAAAATCTTTGCCGGTTACCGGTCCAGTTCCTCCAGGCATCCGGATATCAACATATGCACCCGTTGCCATGAACCGCACGGCAGCAACCATCTGGCCATGCTGAAAGGAAACGGCAATGATGTCTGCATCGAATGTCATAAAACCCAGGGCGAGTTCTCTCATCCGGTGGGACCGGATGTCCTGGATTCCCATACCGGCCAGATGATTACCTGTGTCTCCTGCCATAAACCCATGGGAACGGAATTTGATAATCACCTGATCGATGATGGAGACAAGGCGCTGTGCATTCAATGTCATCGGTCCTATTGAGGTGAGAAAGCGGATGCATTGCCTTACAGCCAACAGACGACGGATAATCCGGAGGATGAAAACACGATGAATAGAAGACTGCATTTTCGATCGGGACCATTATTTCTGATCCTGGTGTCTCTTATTATATTCAATCCGGGAACAGTCCTGGCTGAATCTCCCTGGCAGTGGAACATGGTTCTCAAACAGGACAAGGACGGAGACTCCATGATCATGCCCACATCCCTGTACATAGATCCGGACAAGAGCCTGTATTACGTGGTGGACAGCGGCAGAAACCGGCTTCTCTCCTTTGACAGAAAAGGCGAACTGCTGAGCATTTTCACCGCAGGCAGGGAACTTGATATTCCCTTTGACATGGCCAGAACGGATGAAGAAGGATTATGGGTGGTGGAAAAGGGAAAGAACTCACTGAGCTACATAGATCTCAAGGCCAGAAAAGTTATTTCCAATACACTGCATTACAATGGTGAACTCATTTATCCGGACCGGCTGGAAGCAGAGGCCGGACAACTCTTCATCCTGAACAAGGCAACCGGGAACATCCTGCAATACGATGCCGACCTGAAGCCCGGGACAAGGTTTTCCTGTGAAGACTGCCCATGGGGTTTTGTCGACTTCAAGATACATGAGAACAGCCTGTGGGCTCTTGATCAGCGGCTGAATATCCTTTACCGTTTTACAATGGACGGGAGGCAGCAGGAGAAGATAGAACTCGGCGATACCATCAGCTTTCCCGTGTCTTTTGCCATTGGCCCGGCCGGGTACCTGTACATCCTGGATCGGCACGGCCGTAAAGTGAGCGTCCATGACAAAACGGGAGACTTTAAGTACAGTTTCCTTGCCAAAGGTATTGCCCGCGGCCAGGTCTATTATCCCAGCGAGATCCGTTTTGATCCCTGGGGAGGACTGTGCATCGTGGATGAGGGAAATGCCCGGGTCGAGGTTTTCATGCGCTAGGGAGGGAAAGATCGCCATGCGTAATACAGGCTGTTTACTGACCGGCCTTCTCATGCTGGGATGGTGCTTATCGGCTCAGGCCAGGGTGTCGGGGCCGTGCGTCAACTGCCATACCATGCACAACAGCCAGGGCGGAAAACCCATGAACTGGGATGAGTCTTTCACCCCCAACCCGGCCCTGCTGCTCGGCGACTGCATCGGCTGCCATACCGGTTCGAATACAGGTTTCAATTCCACCCCGTTTGTTTTCAGCATCACCGGACCCGAATACAAGGCCACCGGAACCGAACCTGAATCCAATACCCTGGCCGGCGGCAGCTTTTACTGGATGGCTAATATCAGTGACCGTATGGGGCACAATGTTTACGGACTTGCCGGACCAGACGGAACACTCTCCCTTCCCCCCGGAGGAGACGGCTCATTCAGCGATCAGCTGAACTGCGCCGGATCCATGGGATGTCACGGCAGGCAGAATGAATCCGGGCAGATAACATCAATGCGGGCGACACACCATTACAAAAATCATTCTGAATGGCAGGACGGCTCAACCCCGGCGGCCAGTTACCGTTTTCTCGACACCATCCAGGGTTTCGGTGACAGGGAATATGAATTCCGGCCAACGGACCAGCAGCACAACAAGTATTACGGCATCGACCGCACCGGCGAGACCGAACCGGCGGATGGAACCATCAGCTCCCAATGCGCCCGCTGCCATGAATATTATCACGACGGTTCGGGCAGTCTGGTGTCCGGTACAGCCTTCGGCAGCGGGGTCTGGATTCGTCACCCCACGGATTTCGACATGTCCAATGCTGCATCCTCGGACGAATACGAGAGATATAACGGCGGCTCCGGCTCGGGAAATATGTACAGTGTTGTTTCTCCGGTGGCAACGACCGACACATCCAATACGGTGAACGCGACCATATACTCGACCAATGACGATGCCGTGGTGATGTGCCTCTCCTGTCACCGGGCCCACGGCACACCTTTTAACGGCCTGCTGCGCTGGGACTACAAGTCCTGGCCTGCGCCGGGCGGCTATAACGGTTGCGCGGTCTGTCATACTGCAAAGGATTAAATGCAATGCATCTTCGAGCTGCAAAATTGAGAAAGCATCGCCATTATCACATCAGCCGGAAAACTGCAAACCGGTTGCGGCTGCTCCTGCTCCCGCTCCCGCTTCCGCTGCTCCTGATTTTCTCTTCGGGCCTGTGGGCTGGCAGCTACACCGACTCGGCGCACGGCGCAAACGATAACGGGGTATTTCGTTCGGTTATCGGCAGCACGCCGCCTGCCGGATTCGGCTATGCCCGCGGCAACTGCGCCCACTGCCATGAACAGCACGCCAGCATTGAGGGGAGCGAGCCTGCTCCGACCGGCGGGCCCAATGCATATGCTCTTTTTGCCGTGAATTTCAAAGACTCAGCGCAGGAAAATCAGTACGCGGAAGCGGATAATTTCTGTTTTTACTGCCATAATTCCTCCGGCTCAGCCCAGCAGGTAACCAATTACAATTACAGCCGGAATTTCGGCTGCGACGCCCTTGGGCCGAACTCGATCCTGGAAGCCGTAAATCAGACTTCCTACCATAATCTTTACGACATATGGTCTTTTGCCAAAGGCGAATTTTCATGGTTCAGGGACAAGAACAATCCCTGCGCTGCCTGCCACAATCCGCACCTTGCCAGGCGCAACTGGGCCAATCCCAGGAATCCTGCATATTCCGCAATTTCAACGCCCGGTGACCATTTCAGCCTGTGGGGTACTACCCAGACAATGGATACGGCTTATCCCACCCAGTACGAACCGCCCTTGTGCTCAAGCAGCGGCACCGACCGGGAGCCTGCGGGAAGTGCCGATGCCGCGGCAGGCAGAGAAAACACTCCTGACTATATTGGCTTCTGTACGGAATGCCACAACAATACCAATACGATATACAGCAATACCCTGAACAGGGATATCAAACAGATAGACTGGAGCGCGAGCGGCGATAAGCATGGGTCAAGAATCATGGACGGGGTTCTCGACATAAAATCCCCATACACCTCTTCCTCCGGGGGTTACGTGCTCTCCTGCACCGACTGTCATGAACCCCACGGCAGCCCGAATGTCATGCTGATCCGCACCAGGGTGAACGGTGAGAATCTGGAGGGTCCCATCACCAGATTTGATCAGGTTGTCGAGGACAGTAATGTTGAATGGAGCTATCTTTGCAGGCGATGTCATAAGGATGACTATGAAAATGACTATACCGGGATGCCCGGTTACCCAGGTGATACAGGTAATCAAAATGCCTGGCAATACGTGCACCATTTTGCGGATGATGCGCCTTATCCCTGGAACAATGTGAAGGGGTCTTGTCCCACATGTCACGGCCTAGGTGGCAATGCCCCGAAATCCTGTGATAAATGCCATTACCATGGGGCAATTATTTCCGAAGATGTCATCGGATTACCCAGGAGGGCATTCTGATGAAGAATTGTATTGCCCAGCCACGACGACTTTTTTTTCTTTTTCAGTATGCCCTCATCGTGCTACTGCTCGGCGCCTGCGCCGGACCGGACTTGTCCACCGGACACGACTATCCGGGAGACACTGAACGGGGAGGGTTTCTGTCTCTTTTTCTCAATCTGCAAGAGGAACAATCACCTCCCGTGCGGATGGAACTGCGGGCCATTGAGGTGCTGGCCGACCCGGGTTCGTGGCAGCCACTGACTCCCGGTACGACTTTCATAGATGCCCGGACCATTGCCGGCGGCCAGATTTTTCTCGCCCGCGGTTTGCTGCAGCCGGGAAATTATTCCCGCATCCGTTTGCTCCTCAAGGAATCCTCTCTCCTGCACCAGGATGGTCTGGCAGCCCTTGCCGTGGAACAGGATGCGATTGAACTGGCCCTACCTTCATCGCTCTATCTTGATGCCGGCGACTCCCACTCCCTTTTTCTCACCTGGGATGTCAGCGCTTCCCTGCAGGATGGCCCAAGCTTGAATCCCGTTCTCCGGATTGCCCCCAGGTTGAAAAAAATGATTGCCGACGCGGCCTACGTGAGTTGTCCCGAGATTAATACGGTTTTCATGATCCGTACCGACAGGAACCGTGTCTATGATTCAATGGGGGTAAGCGATCGTCCCATGTACCTGTTCAGCAGTCCGGTCGCCCCTGAGGAAAATCTTTTTGCCCTGACCGTTTCCCAGCCTGGCATCAAGCGCATCGGGCCTTCGGTAAACAGTGTGATTGAATCGTATCGACTGCCCATGACCGGAGAAGCAACGCATATGACCCTGGACCCTGACGGCAGACTGGCGTATATCGTTGACGGCGAGAGGGGTACGGTTATGCGCATGAACCTGGAATCGGGCCATGTGGAGGAACGGGTGAGGCTTGGCTACGGACCCGTTTATATACTTTACCTGGAGAAAAGAAATCTGCTCGCTGTTTCCCTGACCCTGTCCCAGAATGTTGCCCTGCTTGATCCCGACACACTAGCCAATATCGGAATGATTTCCACCGGCAGCAGGCCGGCAGGAATGATGGTGCTGAACGATTTGCTCTATATTGCGGAAGAGGGCGGCAATTCCGTCCTGGTGTATGATCTGGAGCGGAACAGGATGTGGAAAAGGATCCCGGTTGACTTCTCGCCCCGGCGCATTCTGGCGGCTGACGGATATATTTACGTCAGCAACTATGATTCCAGGAGTATTTCTCTCCTGCGTCCGGGGCAACTGGGCGTCACCAGGAACATCCCCCTGCCGGGCGCTCCTCTGGAACTGGCTTATGTGTCGACCAGCCGCTGGATATATGTAGGCAATGAGGGAAATAACAGCATCTCCGTTATCGATCCGGCGACCAGTACTGTTGCGGGCCATATACCGCTTGGAGCCCGCCCCGGCGGAATAGCGGTTATTAACAGATGAGTTTGGAGTGAGGAGTGCGATTGATTTACAAGTTGTAGAACTGCAGAGATAAAGACATGTCAAAAAATAAATCCTGTTTATACAGTAGCTTTGTTCTGGCAGCGGCTGTCATTCTTGCCTGCCTTACCGCTGCGGGTGCCGCCGGTGCGTATACGATTCACACCCCGCCGGCATCCGATGACAGACTGTTCATTCAATCCCGGCGGCCCTTTTTCAATATGGTCATCGAGGCTGCCCCAGACGAACTGGAACGCCTGAGGGTGGAAGAGGTGCTGAACAGGGACGTGGATACCAGGGAGCTTTCCTCGCTTGGGCAATGGGTCTATAACGGTAATTTCCATATTCACTACATCCTTCCTCTCAAAAACGGGAATAACAGCTTTATTGTCAATCCCGGCGGCAAAGAGGTCAATATTTACTATCGTCAGGTGCGGAGCCTGCTTAATGTGGATGTTGCCGATCCCAAGGCCTATCTTTTCCACCGCGAAGAAGTGATGCCCGCTGTCTGCACCCATTGCCACAGCGAGAAGCTTCCCGACGATGCCGGCCTTGATGTTACGCGGCTGGAAAAGAATGCCGATTATTCTCCGGTCTGTTTTTCCTGTCATCGGAGACTGATCCGGCAGAGCAAGTGGCTGCACAGTCCTTCGGCCAATGTTTTCTGCTGGAGCTGCCATCAGCAGGAGGAAGAGGGCTCCAGGGTTCCGATGTTGTCCGGCCGGGTTGACGATAACTGTTTCACATGCCATGTCAATAAACATAAGTTCATGAACGATTTTGTACACGGCCCAGTGGGAACCGGCGACTGCACGGTCTGTCATGATCCCCATGGCGGCCAGTATGAGTTTCAGCTCTGGGCCGACTCCAAGGCGGATCTCTGTGTCGGCTGCCATCTGGACAAGAAAAATGTCATGAAAAAAACAATCGGCTTCTACCCCCATGGCATTATCCAGGGAGGTGGCTGCATCGTCTGCCACAATACCCATGCCGATGGGTACCGTTTCCAGCTCTACGACACCATCAACAATCTTTGTGTCAGCTGCCATACCGGTCTGCAGGATGTTGAGAAAGGCCATCCGGTCGGCAATCACCCGCTCAAGGGCAAACCTGATCCTCTGAGGGCGGGCAGGGAACTGGCCTGTTCCAGCTGTCACAATCCGCACGGTTCCTATTACCGTTATCTGTTAATCGGCGATCTATTGGGCGGCCATGTCTGCAGTAAATGTCATCGCTGATTTTCTGAGCAGGAGAACATTTCCCGTACTGCTTGCAGTATGGGGACTCTTTGCGCCGGCCATGCAGGGAATAGCCGCAGAAGGAGGTAATGGGCAAGCCGAAGTCAGAGTGGTGGCCATATTGTCCGCGGATGAGTTGGGCGACAGACTCCGCTATCCATCTTTTCTGGCCTATGATAAGGATATGGATGAACTCTATATGACAGTCGGTGGTGCCGGCAAAGTCATTGTTTACGACTCCAATTTTTTCCCGACCGTATCCCTTGGTCCAGGCCGAGGCGCGGATGGTGCCAGGGGCATTTTTATCAATAACGACGGCTGGATATACTTGTGTCAGGGTGAAACTGAGAACAGCCCGGGCAGACTGACCATCTTCAATCCCGCTTTTTTTCCCGAGCAGGAGATTCTCTTTGATTCGATACCCGGCGTTGAGAAATTTATTCCTAAAGATATGGTGGTCGGCCTGACGGGTAACCTTTATGTTGTCGGTCAGAATAACCGCGGTCTTCTGGTTCTTGATCAGGATGGAAACTTTTCCCACTGGCTCAAACCGCAGGATCAGATTTTTGACATGGAGGTCGTTGAGGCTGCTCAGAAGGAAAGAGAAGAAAGTGATCCTGAACTGACTGAATTCGGCAGGATAATCCAGGATGAAGTTGAGGCTGCGGATATAGCCGAATTCCTGCCCCGTGAGCTTATCCCCGGCAGTGTCGCAAGCCGCCTCGAGGAAAGAAGATCCGGCATGGGACCGGTCATGGTTGTTGACATAGAACGGGATTCAGAAGGGCATCTTTATATTTTGAGCGAAGAAACAGGAAAGGTTTATGTCTATTCCCCATTTGAGGAACTCCTTTTTACCTTTGGTCAGAAAGGCGGTTCAACGGGCAAAATGAGCCGTCCGAGAAGCCTGGTGGTGGATGAAAAGAAAAAAGCCGTGTACGTAGTGGATTATATGCGCCACACCATTCTCATCTTTGACCTGGGCGGCAAGTTTATGTATGAGTTCGGCGGACTGGGAACCGGTCCGGGCTGGTTTCAATATCCGACCGGGTTGACGTTGACCCGGGACGGGCTGCTCGCGGTCGCGGATCTTTTCAATCACCGGGTCCAGATTCTGGATGTCCGGTTCGAATACAAGTTTCCTCTTTTTCAGTCACCGGAAACAATGGAACCTCCAATTCTTATGCGACCGGAAGAGGCAAAGCCCGATATTGATGCCGGCGAGGAGGATATCCTGGAGCCTGCACCGCTGTAATCCGCATTCCGATGTAACCTCCTATCCCGGCAACGGGAATTTGCCGGGAACTTGCGTCCTTTGCGAAACCTTGCGGTTTGAGCCGGACCACCTTTGCCTGCTGCAGAACTGCCTCAATTCTTTGTCAGACGTTGCCGATCCGGAGCCGGAAGGGGCGCAATTGTTTTTTCCCGGTTCAGTAAATACTTGAAATAACCATTGACCCTGCCGATAAGATCAAGGGTCTCCTTGTAGTCTGGCGGATTGTTGTCGTTGATTGCATTGACCCCCGCATTCCAGGCTGAGACCACGAGCTGGAGCCGGCCATCATACTGATAGTTATACTTGGAGATAAGATAGCAGGTCAGCAGGATATTCACGGCAGGGTCATGGAGATCTGCCGGGTCAAAGTTTTTCAGCCTGGAGCGCGGCACATATTGAAAGTCTGTTTGCCGATTGTACAGCTCCCTGGCGGCAATTTTTCCTGTTTCCGGCAGAATCTGGCCCAGCCCCCTGGCGTTCTTGTGGGAAACCGCTTTCGGGTCCGCCGCTGATTCAGCAAGTATTAGCGCTCTGATAAAATCCGGATTTACTTTATGCCGGGGTTTGAAAAAGGCAAAATCACAGAAATATTCTATGAGTTCCTGATAAGTATTAAGATTTTCCAGCCCCTGCCGGGAAATCTCAACATTGTCGTATTTTTTGACATAGTGATCAAAGGAAGCGGCAAACGCCGGCACGTCGTGCATGAAAAGCAGCAGCAAAGCGGGAAGTATCAGCCTGCCAACTGTCCTGACGGATTTTTCGAGAGCTGTCATTTGTATATTGCCGCCTGTGTTTGATCAAGCCAATATGATGTCAGCATGAAAAGAATCATTACACTTCCATCTCCTTTTTTTTAACACAATATCAAGGGAGGTACAACAGTATTGAATGGTTTTGATTCTTGAATTTTGAGTTTTGAAGTGATAAGAATTCCTTTTTCCGTCCCGAGGAGTCCGGCAAAAGCAAAAAAATAAGGGTCATGGCAGGAATAACCGGCTGGAAAAAATTTCCGACCGATTAACATGACCCTTATAGGAAATTTTTGTAAATTTTTTACAAAGAATTTTTTCTAAACGTATGCTTACGATTTTATTTAAAATTTTAAAATACCCGGATCAGGGTAATATCGGGGTATTTTTATTACTTTTTTGTAATTTGAATTCTGCAATGTAACAAGGGATCAGATGATCCCTTTCCGGCGGGCCTTGGTAAGTGCTTCCCTCCTGCTCTTGGCATGCAGCTTTTCATAAATTTTTTTGATATGGGAATGGATGGTATGCGGGCTGATTGTCAGTTCGCTGCCGAGCTGATTATAGGTCAATCCCTTTTCCAATCCCAGCAGGATTTCTTTTTCCCGTGCGGTCAGGAGGTACAGATCATCGTGTTCGACTTCCTGGAATTCCCCGATAACCGCCCGGGCTATTTTGTGGCTCATGGGAGCTCCGCCCCCGGCAAGATTGTGAATAGCCTCCACAAGTTCTCGCGGTGTCGCGCCTTTGAGGAGGTATCCCGTGGCCCCGGCTTTGATCGCTGAAAAAACGGTGTTGCGGGCGTCGGAAACCGTGTAGACCAATATTTCAAGGTCAAGGTGTTTTGCCTTGATTCGTTTGATCATTTCAATCCCGGACATGCCCGGCAGACTGAGATCCACCAGCACTATGTCGGGTTTGTTCCTGATGATCACGGGCAGTGCTTCCTCGGCCGTGCCGAAGTGGCAGCATACCTGCAGATCAGGTTCCCCGCCGATCAGCAGCACCAGATTTTCACGCAGGATGGCATTGTCTTCCACAATGGCTACACGCATTTCTCCCCCCCCCCGGTTTTCGGGCCTTCAGACCCGGTGATTCAAGACGGATGCATCCTGCACTGCACCGTTTATAAAAAATGAACATCCAGGATGATCAGTACGCCGTTGTCCCACGAGATATCAAGGACGCCGCCCATTTCCTTTGCCCTTGACGTCATGCTCAGCAATCCCCTGCCTCGGCTTTTTGCCGCCTGGCCTACGGTTCCGTTATCCGCGATGAAGCACAGCAGGCGGTCCCTTGTAACGCGTACCTCGATATGGATGGAATCGCCGTTACTGTGCTTGATGACATTGGTTACCGCCTCCTTCACGATTTTCTGCAAATCTATAAAGAGCAGCCTTGTCGGGGGCGGGGCTTCAGGATCTATATCAGAGGTCATGGAAAATTTAATATTGTGCGGTTCGAGAGTTTTGAAACAGTACTGCTTCAATTCGGAAACAAGGATTTCCCAGTGCATTTCAAAATCATCGAGAACATTCATGTAGTTCCTGATTTCAAGGAGGCAGTCTTCAGAGATTTCAGCAATAGCAGCGAGATTTTTCTGCGTATTTTTTTCATTATGCTGGGTCTTCGTCATTTCGGCAAACAGTTTGATATTGGTCAGACTGCCTCCCAGGCCGTCGTGCAGATCGTCGGCCAGCCGTTTGCGCAGCTGTTCCGCTTTTTTTCGTTCCGTGATATTTCTGATAGTGGCAACTGCATGCCATCTGCCGTCTAGCTGCAAACCGGCAAGGGACATTTCAACCGGCAGTTCCATGCCGAACTTGTCAATGGCCGTGACATTAACAGTGCGGTTAATAAATGGACCTTTGCCGGTCATGGAAAATCGGGCAAGTCCCTGTTCATATAGGGGGATATCCCGTTTCGGAGCCAGCAGCCGGTGAAGTTTCATTCCCCGCACCTGATTTTCCGAATAACTGAACATCCTTTCCGCCGCTGGATTCAAAAAGGAAATGCAGTGATCATGATCCATCATGATAATCGCATCATTCACATTCCTGGCAATGGCCTTGTATAAGCTCTCGCTTTCATGCAGCTTTGCTTCGGAGCTGATGAGAGCAGCCTTCATCCGGGCAAATGCATCGGCCGCTTCCTGGAGTTCGTTGAATTTCGATGTGATTGCGGATGTAGCATTCATGTTCTTCTTCTCAATCGCCTTCGCTTCAAGGGCCAGGCTTTCCACCGGGGAAATTATTTTCCGGGCGAAATACAGACCGATGCACGAGGCGATCAGGGAGATAATGATCGTGGCAATGATATTGAGCGTGCGGTTGGATTTGAGGGTGCCGAGATAATCATCCTCCGGCAGGTAGACCCCGATTATCCAGGGCAGCCACTCATCAGGAAATGGCGAAAACATGGACCGGTACTTTTTTCCTTTATAAGTTAATGAGGAAAAAACAGGGTTTTGCAATTGGATATTATTGCTCTCGTCCCGGCTCCACTCGATGGAGGTAAACGCTTTCCGGGTAAAAATATCATCTATTTCATCGGCCCGGGTCAGCCTGAGATCATTCCTGTTTTCGCTCAGGACCATCAGTTTACTCAAATCATGGAAGGCTATCATGTCGCCATTGCGGTTAATGATAAAGGCTTTGCCGGACTTGCCGATCCGGATCTCGTTCATAAAAGTTGAGAGCTCAGATATTTCGATATCCAGGCCGACAATTCCTGATATGGACCCGTCTTCATGAAGACAAGGAGCAGCAATGGTTACTCCCGGTTTCCGGATAGTATAAAAAATATAAGGTTTGCTCCAGGCGACCTGTTTCTGCTCAAAAACCGGTTTAAACCATGGCCGGGTTCTCGGATCAAAGGTATCTCCAGGCTCCATGCGGCGTTCAATCTCTCTGAAAGCCCTGTCCCGCAGGATGACTTCAACTTTCCTGTCCCGGGTGGAATTGCTTATGATTTTGGTGTGAAAACCTTCAGGGTTGAGCCCGGCATCCCTGCTCACCATAATGAAATTACCATCTACTCCACCGAAGTAGATACCGGAAAAATATGGAAAGATTGACAACTGATCAAAAAAATACCTTTCCAGGGAACTGAGGCTGTCAACGTCGCTGCTGATCACCCCGGAATTCAGAAGCAGCCTGGCGAATGATACAGCGTTCCGGGCCTGGCGAAGATGGTTGTATGATTCTTCAAGGGTCAGGTCGGATATATTTTCCATGATATCCGTCATGTGTTCAGAGAGAATTTTTTCCGACATAAAGTAGGAGGAAGGGGTAATAATAAGATGGGTTCCCCAGACAAGCGCAATGGCTGAGAAAATGATTACCCAACGGATGGAGAGCTTCATAACGATCCGGAAGGTAAGAGGAAATTGTTATTCATGCTCATTATTTAAAATATACAATAAAATCATTCTGTGGGCAAAAAATTAAATGATTGTTGTTGTTTGATGAATTAACATGTTTTATTTAATACATTGTCGCGTGCTCCGATCTGCTCTGGTTTAGAGGGTTAGGCAGTGCAGCTTCTGACAGAGGAAAACGGATGGGAAAGGAAATCGTCAAGGTTTGCAGTTCTTTTTTGTTTTCCTTTTTGTAGGTTGGATATATAACTTAAATTATGGTAATTTTATGATTACGGAATTCGTGGCTCTTCGGGTTCCACCGGATGATAAGCAGCAAGAGCCGTCAACGCCGCATGCTTATCCTGATTCCCCACCTGATAAGCCGGCCGGTTAAGGAAAAGAGCTGATTCGGCCTGGGCGGATTTATCTCCCGATTGTAAACAGCGCAGAATAGTGCTGTTTGTATGTAAGGGTTTGGAAATTTATGAATAAACGGAGGTTCGCTGATTCATTATGAGCAAAATAAAAGCGGCAGTCATCGGTTTGGGAAATTGTGCCAGCTCCCTGATTCAGGGAATTTATTATTACCGCAGTAAAAAGCCTGCCGATGCGGTCGGTCTGATGCACTGGGAAATCGGCGGCTATACCCCCGGTGATATTGAAATAGTTGCGGCCTTTGATATTGACAAGCGGAAAGTCGGACTGGATGTCGGGGAAGCACTGTTTGCCCCGCCCAACTGTACCACCGTGTTTTGCCCGGACATCCCGAAATCCGGTGTTCTGGTGCACATGGGCAGGATTCTGGACGGATTTTCGGATCATATGAAACAGTATGGTGATCAATATACTTTTGTTCCTGCCGACGCCCCTGAACCAACCCGGGAAGAAGTAGTCAAACTGCTACAGGATGCAGGCGCAGAAGTGATGATGAATTATCTTCCGGTCGGCTCCGAGCAGGCTACCTGCTTCTATGCCGAGTGCGCCCTGGAGGCAGGCATTGCCTTTGTCAACAACATCCCCGTATTTATCGCCAGCAACCCTGCCTGGGCCAAGCGGTTTGCCGATAAAAACATTCCCCTGATCGGCGATGATATCAAAGCGCAGATGGGCGCAACCATTACCCATCGAGCCTTGACCGATCTTTTCCGGAAGCGCGGGGTCAAGCTGGAGCGGACATATCAGCTCAATACCGGCGGCAATACTGATTTTCTGAATATGCTGAACCGGACCCGGCTGGCATCCAAGAAAGAATCCAAGACCGAAGCCGTGCAGTCAGTTATGGCCCAGCGGCTGCCCGATGACAACATCCACATCGGCCCCAGCGATTATGTTGCCTGGCAGAAGGACAACAAGGTCTGTTTTATCCGCATGGAAGGAAAATTGTTCGGTGATGTTCCCATGGATCTGGAACTGCGGCTGTCCGTCGAGGATTCACCAAACTCGGCCGGCGTGGCCATTGATTCCATCCGCTGCGCTAAGCTTGCCCTGGACCGGGGGCAGGGCGGAGCATTGACCGCACCTTCTTCCTATTTCTGCAAACATCCGCCGCAGCAGTTCACTGATGATGAAGCATTCGCCTTGACTGAAGCATTTATTCACGATAAATCATCCGGAAGTTGACATATACAGGGGGAACGAGCGCACGGCAGCCCCTACCAATGGTGCCGGAAGCGCCGGCAATGAGTTTCTGTCTGCCACGGGGGTGCGGTTCATCCTTTCTTAACATAATCAGCGCCAAGGCATATTTTGCTACCCGGGCTATTGTCGGTCATAGAGCTTCAACAAACCGGGGTCAGCTATTTTAGTGGTAGAAGTATCCGGAAGTCTTCAATAATGATGTCCCCTCACAGGTGCAGTCGCCTGCCCGCAGCAGCTATCAACTCAAGCATCTCAAGCGCCCGAAAGAGTGGAGGCTGTAAATATTAACTGGAAAAAGAGGTTGCAATGAAAAGTTACAGGAAGGAGTTATGGTTCGAGGTGCCGACAAGAAGGGCATTTATAAACATCACCCCTCAAGTTGAACAATGTCTTGCTGAAAGCGGGGTACAGGATGGATTGCTGCTCTGCAATGCAATGCACATAACAGCCTCGGTCTTTATAAATGACGATGAGTCAGGTCTACACCATGACTATGAGGTATGGCTTGAGAAACTGGCCCCTCATGAGCCGGTTTCTCAATACCGGCACAACGGTTACGAGGACAATGCTGATGCCCACCTTAAACGGCAGGTGATGGGAAGGGAGGTTGTCGTGGCCGTAACAAACGGGCAACTCGATTTTGGAACCTGGGAGCGCATTTTTTACGGCGAGTTCGATGGAAGACGAAAAAAAAGAGTGTTGGTTAAAATAATCGGTGAGTAATATTCCAAAAAACCCGCCATGCGCCGCTCACTCAGAGTGAGTAAGGAACAGCAGGAGCATACACGGTTTTTACTCGTTTATATAATTCGTCATCATCTGAATGAACCGGGGAGAGTCCCATTGAGCGGGACCGATGAATTTTTCCCGGACTATGCCCTGCTTATCAATAATATACGTCTCGGGGAGCCCGGTGAGACCGTATTGAGAACCAACCGCGTTGCTCTGGTCATCAAGCACAGGCATGGTAATCCCGAGTTTTTTGACAAAGAGATCCGCCAGGGACGGGGCGTCACGATTAAGTATTGCCAGCATTATAAATTTATCTCCCGGCAGCTGGGAGTAAAGACTTTGCATGGAAGGCATTTCCTCGCGGCAGGGAGGACACCAGGTAGCCCAGAAATTAATAAACACCACCCGGCCCTTCAGTTCGGAAAGAGTCCACTCCTTTCCGGTTCTGTCAACAAGGGTAAAATCCGGCGCCGGATTACCTACTGTTGCGACTATTGGACCTTCCCCGCAGGAAGTAAGGAGAATGAGGAAGCAAAGGGCCAGGAGATACAGAAATAATTTATTCATGATTATCCGGTCTTTAATTTGAGTAGACTGCCGTAACTTCAGAATGAATCAATTGCTGCAGCTGCTGGTAGCCAAAGTTCTGAAGAGGTTTTCCGTTGGCAAAGAACCCCGGGGTTTTTTGCACGTTCAATGCCTTGGCATCGGCAAGGTCCTGGGCAATGATTTTTTCAATTGCAGGATCATTCATATCCTTCCTGATCTGCTCGATGTCGAGTCCCGCCATGGGAAGAAACTGCCAGATCTTCTCGGGCTGCGGGTTATGATGACTGGCCCAGTACTGCTGGGATTTATACATGACATCCAGCGTCTCCCAGTATTTATCCTGTTTCCTGGCTGCCTCGAGGATCTTGACAAAATAGTCGGCGCCGTCATGAAAAGGGGCATAGCGAAGCACCAGTTTGATTTTGCCCGGATAGGCGGCCATCATCTGTTTCACAAAAGGTGAAAACGCGGCACATGTTTCACAGGCCGGATCCATGAACTCGATGAGATAAACTTTCGCCTCGTCATCCCCCAGCGTCGGGGAATAGTCTCTGACAAAAAGAGAAGCATTTTCCAGGGCAAGAAAGCCATACTTCTCGGCCTGCTGTTCTTTGTAATAGGAACTGGCAAACACAAATGCCACGATCAGCACGAGACATGTCAGGCCGAAGAGTACAAATTTGTTCATGAAATATTCCTCCCTTTTTTAATGAGAATTAAAAGAACGATTATTGTTGAAAATGAGAGCAAGGAGAGCAGGGGTATGGTGATGAACCCAAACAGTTCTATATATTTTTCAGTACATGAAATTCCCTGGGTGCAGGGTTTTATGCTTTCCGGGATGATTCCGGCATACAGCAGGTTATGGTACAATGCGGTCAACCAGCCTGCCAGGGCCAGGGGAAGAGCATATTTCACGACATTTTTATCAAAAGGAAAAAGACCCACAGCCAGAAGTATGACCAAGGGAAACAGGAATATTCTCTGATACCAGCACAACAGGCAGGGGGCAAATCCCATAACCTGGCTGAAAAACAAACTTCCCAGTGCTGATATAACCGCCACGAGCCAGCAGAGAAACAGTAAGGTCCATTTTGTGTCAGCTCCCTGACCTGGTTGTTTCATTCCGGAATTTCTCTCCTCTGATAATGAATCATTTATTTTTTGAAAATTAAGAAAAAAGTAAAATTAACATGCAAAACATGTGCCACAATGTTCCAGTTGCAGTAACCGTATAACTTGACTGTAAAAATACAGATAAAAGCTGTAGGTTTTGAAATAACTGAAAATGAGGGGGTTAAAATTTATACAGGAGATTTAACTCAGTTGGGTAATTTTTACCCAATTGGAAGGTCAACCCTTGCGCAGGATGCGTTTATCCCCGATGCGGATGGTTAACTTTATTTTGTCAAAATATTCGAGAAGGGGGATGGAGTATTTGCGCGTCAATCCGGAGAGCTCTTTGAATCCCTGGGCGTCAATCTCACCGTTGGCCTGGATATATTTGCCGAGTTTGTCGGCGAGACCGTCTAATTCCCCGGTAAGAAAGTACAATGATTCGGAAATTTTTGTCAGTTTGTTCTCCTTGAGCAGCAGGTCAAATACCTGGCGGATCTGGCTTTCGGGATAGGCATGCATGGCACTGAGAACATCCTTGTAATTGGGCGGCTGCAGAGGAGTCTGCCGGTACATGTCGATAATTTCCTGCTTCAAAGCCTTTTCATCGACCTGGAGCACGACCTTGAAGTCGGCCAGCCGAACTTCCGCCTGGTCCTGAACAATACTCTTTTGTTTGACAAGGGAGCCAAGGGCGTATTGAAAAATCTTCTGATCAACCGGCGGTTTGAGGGTGGAGCGAAGCTCTTCCTTCATGAGTCCCGATTTCAGAGGAAATTCTTTATGATACCGCTCCAGGGTTTCCAGGATCAAATCCGTCAGTTTCTGAAAAATCGGCGCGGCGACCATCTTTTGCCGGTCGGAATCGACAACCAGGATCTTGCCGGCTGATATCGGCAGCTGCAGCTGTTTTTTCAGCTTGTTGCCGAACAGTCCGAGGCGGGTGGAGAGCTGATCCTGGGTCAGTCCGTTCAGGCCGGCCTCCTCCAGAAAGAGGAGCATTTTGTCCTCCAGACTACCCTCCCGGTAAATGGAAAAAATCCCGCGGTTTTTTTCCCGATCCGCAACAGTGGCTCTTTTTCTTTTCAGGGGTGCATTGTTGAGAATTGTACCGCCGCCGATGGTCCTGACCGGCGAATAACTGCGGAGCACATATCTGTCTCCGGGCCATACTGCCACGGGTTCCTGGAGCAGCAGCTGGATATTGATATCATCCCCGGGTTCAACCTCGTCGACCTCCAGCATGACGATGCGTCCGGTGATTTCCCTGGTTCCGACATGGACCCTGACCTGGGTCCGGTTCTTGAGATTTTTCGGATTGGAGTCAAGATAGTGAAAATCGGCATCGAGCAGGGTGGAATTGGTCAGGCTGTCGGGTGTTGCCGCTATGTCACCGCGGTTGATTTCATGTTTTTCTATGCCCTGCAGGTTGATGGCGGTCCGGTGACCGGCTTCCACTACGTCTACGTCCCGACTATGGACCTGAATGCCCCTGATTTTGGCCTTGTTCATTGCCGGGTAGAACTCGATGTCGTCACCAACCCCAATCCTGCCGGAAAGCGATGAACCCGTAATGACCGTACCAAACCCCTTCATGGAAAAGATCCGGTCAACAGCAAGACGGAAAGGCCCGAATTCTTCATGAAAGGTGAGGGCGGAAATTTTCCGGTCCAGGACCTGAACTACTTCATCAATACCCGTACCGGTAATGGAAGAAACTTTTAAAATCGGGGCATTCTCCAGGAAGCTGCCCCGGAAAAAGTCCCGCACATCCTCCTCCACCATTTCCAGCCATTCCTCTTCGACCATATCAATTTTGGTCAGGATAATGATACCGTCCCTGATGCCAAGCAGCCGGCAGATTTCAAAATGCTCCCTGGTCTGCTGCATGATTCCTTCGTCAGCAGCGATAATAAAGGCAACCAGATCCATTCCTGCCGCGCCTGCAACCATGTTGCGGACAAATTTCTCATGGCCCGGCACATCGACGATGCCGATACGGTGCCCGCAGGGCAGGTCCAGGTAGGCAAAACCGAGCTCAATAGTGATCCCGCGTTGCTTTTCCTCCTTGAGGCGGTCGGTATCAATACCGGTCAATGCCTTGATGAGACTGGTTTTGCCATGATCTACATGACCGGCGGTGCCGAGGATTATTTCTCGCATGGTTTATCCAGGTTATCGGGAGAATTCAATTAATGGTGGGAATCGCCCTACCAGATGCCGGAACTGTTGAGAAAAGGGTTATTTTTCGCCTCTTCCCCAATGGTGGATTTACTGCCCCCGTATCCGTGTCCGGGCCAGACCACAGTATCAGGGGGCAGAACAAGCAGCCTGCTTTGTATTGACTGCAGCAATTTTTCTGTCGAGCCGCCGGGAAAATCAGTACGCCCCACACCCCCGACAAAAAGGGTGTCCCCGGTAAAACAGTTCGGCCTGCTGTAAAGGCAGATTCCCCCCGGCGTATGCCCGGGAGTATGAATCACCTGCAGCTGTTCATTGCCTATGTTGATTATATCCCCATCATTGACCAGGATGTCGGGTTCGGGAGACTCGGGCAGCCCGAGCATGGAAAAGTATTCCCTGACTTCCGGCTGCCGAAAAAAAAGAGCGTCCTCCCGATGCATGACAATCCGGGCCCCGGTAGCCTCCTTGATCCGCCCGTTGCCGCAGACATGGTCCGGGTGGCCGTGGGTAACTATAATATATTTAACATTCAGTGCTTTTTCCCGGCACAGGCCGAGTATCCTGTCTTCATCCCCCCCGGGATCGATTACGGTAGCTTCATTAGTCTGGTCGCAGGAGACAATATAGCTGCAAACAGCCATCATCCCAACAGTAACTTGTTGAATACGCATAAATTCTTATCCATAAGCTTGGTGACAAGCGAAAATGCGAAAATAGCTCAGCAGTCACATTTCCCTGTATCGCATCCTTCCGGGCCGCAGCCGCAGCCGGTAGGTTGCGTGCCGACGGTTTCCAGGCTTACCTTCTGCTTGGCAGGAAGCCGCCGGGAAACAGCATCAACAATGGAAGAAAAAGCCTTTGTTGCCGGTGTATCCTCGCTGGAGGATAGATAGGGCTCGCCCGTATCACCGGCCACAACCACCCGCGGATCCATCGGCACCCGTCCGAGAAATGGCAGCTCGAAATCACGGGCCACCTGTTCTCCGCCGCCGCTGCTGAAAATATTAACCAGTTCTTCGCAGTGCGGGCAGACAAATCCGGACATGTTTTCCACAACCCCTACAATCGGCATGGCGACGGATTTACAGAAATTGATCGATTTACGGACATCGGCCAGGGCGACTGCCTGGGGAGTCGTGACAATGACCGCCTGGACACCCTTGACGGTCTGGGCCACGGACAGGGGTTCATCGCCTGTGCCCGGAGGGGCGTCAACAACAAGATAATCAAGTTCTCCCCAGTCCATATCCGCTACGAACTGCCTGATGGCCTGGATCTTCAGAGGTCCCCGCCAGATAATGGCTTCGTCACGGTCTTTCATCATATATTCCAGGGAAACGACCTTGAGCTTGTCATTATAAACCAGAGGAGGGACAAGATCTTTCGGATTCTTCGGCGGCTCCAGAGAACCGGTAAGATTCAGCATCCTGCAGATATCGGGTCCGTGCAGGTCAACGTCCATGAGCCCTACCCGGTAACCGCGGTTGGCCAGGCCCAGTGCGAGGTTGACGGCGACGGTGGATTTTCCCACTCCGCCTTTGCCGCTCATAACGAGGATCTTGTTTTTAATCTTGCCCAGTGACCTGGTAATGGCAATATCCTGTTGGGCAATGGCCGCACTGGCATGCATTGAGGAGGAGCCGCAAGTCGATTTCTGTTGCGGCCCGCAGGAGGTTTTATGTTCGGAATTGCAGGTTTTGCTGCATGACTGATCCATGATTCAACTCCATTAATGTGTTATATATAAAAAGAAAAATAGAAGATAAGTTTCCAGAGCAATACACTAATGCCATCACTTTGAAAAGCAAGTAAAAAGTCTTGCCGGGAGTCGGCACGCATATCACGCTGTTCTATACCGGAGCCCGGCCGCCAATATGATTTTCTTTTGTTGCTTTTGGGAGAATATATTTGATTATATGATAAACATGGCCATTGTATAGATACTGTAAAAACATCATTTTTTTCACGGTTGGACAACCTGTCGAATATAAACATGAACAGCATGCCCAAATCGAAAATTCTCTATTTCCTGGGAGCACTTTCAATTGCTTCGGTCCTTTTTATTCCTCTTTTTAACTTCATATATCTGTACCCGGCCGTAGATAGGCTGCTCGTCAGCGATGCCGAACTCCGGGCAAAAAGAGTTGCGAACCATTTTTCCAGTTTTTTCCAGGACTCCGGCAACAATCTCACCAAATCGGACATAACCCCCGAGCTTGCCGGTGAACTGGAAGATGTTGTCCTGGATTTCTCCCTGGAAAAAATAAAGGTTTTTTCGGACACCGGGGAGGTTCTCTATTCGACCGATATTTACGATATCGGCCAGATAAACACCAATGAATATTTTGAAAGCCTGGTTCTGCGGGGCAAAAATTTCACCAAAATCGTACGCAAAGATACCAGGTCGATGGAAGGGCGACTGCTCAGATTTGACGTTATAGAAACGTATGTGCCGATCTGGGGAAATGACAGGATAATCGGCGCCTTTGAAATCTATTACGATATTACGGAATTAAAAGAACGCTATAATTCCCTCTTTCTCCTTTCCTCAAAAATCATCTATCCGGTAACCCTGCTGGTACTGGCAGCGCTGCTCTTCATCCTGTTCATTTTTTCCAGGGATTTGCGCGCAAGAGTACGGGCTGAAAAGAAGCTTAACCGGCAGAACGACGAACTTCGGCAACAGTTCGAGGAAAAAACGGCAGAATGGGGGGCGGAGAAGGAGCGGCTGCAAAAAAAATTGCAGCAATGCGGGAAAGCGGAACAGGACCTCATCAATACCCTGGAAAACTCCCGGACCCTTATTGAAATGGCGGCGGATCCCATCATCATCGCCGATGCCGAAACAAAAACAATATCGTCAATAAACAAGCGGGGAACACAGCTCATCGGGTATGAAGAAAAAGAGGTAATCGGCCTGCCTGTTTCCGAACTGCTGACCAAAAACGGGACGGATTTGTTGCAAAATCCTCCCGGTACAACAGAGGATTATTGCTTTCCTCCCGATCAGTTGCTGTATCTCAGACACAAAAGCGGCCGCAGAATTCCGGTTGAAGCTCATATCAGTCTCCTTGATCTGCAGGGAACAAAAATAATCCAGGGAATTTTCAGGGACATAACCGTACGCCGGCAGGCTGCAGAGGAAGAGCAGATAAAACAAAAACTGAAAGCGGTCTCCTGTTTTGCCGCGACCTTTGCCCGGGACCTGGACAGCTGCCTGACGGCAGCTTCGAAAAATCTGGCCTTTGTCCGGGAGGCGGAGGAGGCGCCTGAACTCAGGCAGCACATTGCCGATGCCGAGCGGTTTATCGGCCGGACCAGGATATTTGCCGAGCAGCTGCTTGTCCTGGCGGATATTGAACGGCCGGTTAAAAAACCGGTTGCGCTGGCTGAAGTAATTGAGAAATCCATGCACAGTATCTTTCACGGCACCCGGGTGCAGGGTACGTTTTCCCTCCTTCCCGGATTGTGGCAGATTGATGCCGACCCGGTACAGATGCGGCAGGTAATGAACAACCTGCTGGTGAATGCGCTGCAGGCAATGCCCCAGGGCGGATCCTGTGAGATCACAGCAGGGAATGAAACTGTAGCCGAAGGAAACGAGATGCAACTACCGCCGGGCAGGTTTATTCGTGTTCTGGTGAGAGATGACGGGATTGGTATTCCTAAAAATAAAATTGACAGGATTTTTGACCCGTTCTATACCACTAAGGAAAAAGGATGCGGTCTGGGCCTGAGTATTGTCAGAACCGTCATCACTCATCATGGCGGCGGCATATTCGTATCCTCCGAATACGGTGTGGGAACAACTTTTACCCTTTATCTGCCGGCATCTCCACCCGAAACACCGGAAGTAAAGACCCTGGGGCCTGATCAGGATGAACCGGAATAATATCGATCAGCTCATGTTACGTTGCATGGAAACATCCTTTCTTCAACGTCATGAAGCCTGAAATTGAGGATATGGTGACTGGACCAAAGACCAGTTGTGACTGCTGCGGAACATGCTGCCGAAAAGGAGGGCCTGCTCTGCACACGGAGGACTATGATCTTTTGACTGCCGGATTGCTGAGCTTCGATGATCTGATAACCGTGCGGCAGGGCGAATACGTCCATCATCCCATGCATGAAGCACCGCAACCAGCGGACCGGGAATTGATAAAGATACGCGGAAAAGGGGCGGATTGGTGCTGTCATTTTCTTGATAGTGAAAAGTCGCTCTGCATGTTTTACGAGCATCGTCCCCTGGCTTGCAGGCTCCTCAAGTGCTGGGCGCCCGATGAGGTCATTGCGATTGCCGGCAAAAACCTCCTGGACCGTTTTTCCCTGATCCCGGAGAATGAACCTGTTGCAGCCCTGATTCGTAAACATGAAGAAGATTGTTCCCTCCGGATAATGCATTCATTAACCGCGCAATTGCATATACCTGAATTGCGAAAGGAGATCATAGACCTGCTTACCGTGCAGGTTAATCTGGACTGCAGGATCAGGGGGTACGCTGTCAGGGAATATAACCTCACGCTGGCAAGGGAGCTGTTTTACTTCGGCAGACCCCTTTTTCAGCTGCTCATCCCTTTCGGATTATCATACACAGCAGCTCCCGGCGGCGAAATACTTCAGTGCGTAAATACATGATATTCAGTTTCTGCATATTCATGTGATGCTCCATTTTTTGAATTGAGTGAAAGATATTGCCATACATGATAGTATGATTAATTATTCTAATGTATAAAGATCGGTTCCGAGAGCACAATCTTTATGGTCTGAAAGTACAGATCGATAGAAGAATGCAGGGAGGTCACTGTGAATTCGTTAAATAAGAAACTTTTGAAGGAACTTGAAGAGATGCAGCTCCAGACCGGCCGCATGCTGCGCAATATGTCCATTGCCCGGATGATGTCTCCCGGATCGTCAGCCTGGAATCCGCCCGTTGACATTTATGAATCAAGGGGCGAGTTCTGTGTCTATGTCGATCTGGCCGGAGCGGACAAGGAGTCATTGTCGGTTATTGCCGCTGATAATCAGCTGCGGTTTTATGGAACAAGACAGCTGCCCGCCAAGAGAAACATCGACTGCGTGCATCATCTTGAAATAGAACTCGGTTCTTTTGACCGTACCATAATCCTTCCGGGGAACATCGAGGTTGATGAGGTGAAATCAACGTATGCCGACGGAATTCTGACGATTATCCTCCCGAAAAAGAAAAGAAAAGACAAGGTAAACATCACAATTTCGACCGGAGAGTAAAAATGGACACCCCTCAGTCAATCAAGGAAAAAAAAGTTGATCCACAGAATCTTTCCGTTCCTGAAACTCTCCCCATTCTGCCGCTGAACGGCTTTGTTTTTTTTCCCGGAATGGGATTTCCCCTTCAGGTTGCCAGCGAATCATCCAAGCAGTTGATTGATGACGCTCTCCTGGAAAACAGGATGATCGGACTGGTTTCCAATAAATTGGAAAAAGTTTCCACCGACCAGAAAGTTACCCAGGACGATCTGAACCGGATCGGAGTGCTCGGTTATATTCATAAGATGACCAAGATGGAGGAAGGATACTACCAGGTCCTGGTCAGCGGGGTCCGGAAGATTGAAATAGTGGAATATATCGAGAAAACGCCCTATCTCAAAGCCCAGGTAAAAGAAGTTCCGATGGAGCAGGTGGAGGACAAGAAGATTGACGGGCTTGTGCTCAATATCAACAACCAGTTCGGTAAACTTGTCAAACTCCTGCAGCTGCCGCAGGAAATGGTGGCGGCGGTAACCTCGCTGACCAATCATTTTCATATGGCCTATATGGTCATTTCCCAGCTTAATCTCAATGTTGCGGAAGAACAGGAGCTGCTGGAAACCGTCTCCCTGCACGATCTGCTGCACAGGACCGCCAGGGAACTGAACAAGCGGATAGAAACCGCGGAAATAAGCAATAAACTCCAGGAATCCTTTAAAAAGGATATGGATGCAAAGCAGCGGGAATTTTATCTGCGGCAGCAGCTGAATGCCATCAAGAAGGAACTGGGCGAAGATCAGGATGAAAAGGTCGAGATAAAAGAGCTGCGGAAAAAGGTTGAGGAAACCGGCTTGAGCGAGGAGGCGCGCAGTGCTGTGGAAAAGGAACTGGACAGGCTGGACAGGATACCTCCTTCATCTCCCGAATATACGGTATCCCGCAATTATATCGACTGGATACTGGATCTGCCCTGGACCGTTGCCACTACAGACACGCTTGATCTGGAAAAGGCCCAGGAGGATCTGGATCATGACCACTACGGGATGGCCAAGATTAAAAAAAGAATCATCGAATTTTTAGCGGTACGAAAATTAAAAGAGGACCTGCATGGCCCTATTATCTGCTTTGTCGGCCCGCCGGGCGTCGGCAAAACCTCCCTCGGCCAGTCGATCGCGAGAACCATGGGACGGAAATTCGTCCGCATCGCCCTGGGCGGTGTCCGTGACGAGGCTGAAATCAGGGGGCACCGCAGAACCTATATAGGAGCGCTGCCGGGTCGGATAATTCAGAGCATGAAAAAAGCCGGGACCAACAATCCCGTCTTCCTGCTCGATGAAATCGACAAGGTCGGCAGTGATTTTCGCGGCGATCCTTCTTCCGCCCTCCTTGAGGTACTTGATCCCGAACAGAATGCAACCTTTACCGATCACTACCTGGATATCGAGTTTGACCTCTCCAAGATCATGTTTATTGCAACTGCCAACGTCCTGGACACCATCCCGGGCCCTCTCAGGGACAGGATGGAGGTGGTCGAACTGCCGGGATACACGGAGCATGAAAAGGTGGCCATTGCCACCCGGCACCTGATCGACAAACAGCTTGAAGCCCATGCCTTGAGCAAAAACGACCTGGAGATCGGTGAGGATGTTATCCGCTATCTGATCAGGTCCTATACCCGGGAGGCCGGAGTGCGGAACCTGGAGCGCCAGATTGCCGCCATCTGCCGTGGTGTAGCGAGTGAAATCGCCCGCGGCAGAACGGACAAAATGGTCGTGACCAGGGAAAACCTGTATGATTTTCTCGGGCCCATCCGTTTTTTTCCGGAAATAAAGGCCCGCTCCTGGGGTCCGGGCCTGGCCACCGGCCTTGCCTGGACACCGGTGGGCGGCGAGATTCTATTTATTGAAACTTCCCTGATGAAGGGAAAAGGCATGCTGACCCTGACCGGAAAACTCGGGGACGTGATGAAGGAATCGGCAACCGCCGCCCTGACCTATATCCGTTCCCATGCCGCCGCCCTGGATATCGATGAAAGCAGGTTTGCCCAGATCGATCTGCATGTGCATATCCCTGAAGGAGCAATTCCCAAAGACGGTCCCTCGGCGGGTGTTTCCATGGTGTCGTCCCTGGTCTCGGTCATCACCGGCAGGCCGGTGCGCAGGGATGTGGCCATGACCGGTGAAATCACGCTGCGCGGCGACGTCCTTCCGGTCGGCGGGATCGGGGAAAAGGTGCTTGCCGCCCTGAGGGCAGACATCAAGGAACTGATCCTTCCGGTTCTCAACGAAAAGGATGTCAATGAAATCCCTGAAGATGTGCGTGAAGGGGTTATTTTTCATTATGTGCACACGATCAGCGAGGTCCTGGAACTGGCTATGGAGAAAAAGGTAACTGCATAATGCTTGGCTGGTTTAAAAAGAAGAAAAAGAACAAGGAAGAAGTCCCGCCAGGCGAAAGCGCTGACATAAGTGCCGGCCCGGAAGAAGAATCCGGCCTGAATGAAGCGGCTGCGGATTCCCGAACCGCCGGGTCAGGGGATGCGGTCGCGGAAGCACCATCCCGGGTCTCAGAGGACTTTGAAAGCAGGGTATCCGAACCGGTACTGGAAGCTGCTTCTGGTCCCGCAGCCCCGAAAATAAATGCCGGCTCCCTGTTCCAGCGCCTGCAGCAGAAGCTGAGCAAGACAAGAACTTCGCTTGTCTACAAACTAGACACCCTGTTTCTCGGCAGAAAAGAAATTGACCAGGAACTGTTTGACGAACTGGAAGAGATCCTGATCACCGCGGATCTTGGTGTTATGACCGTTCAGGAACTCCTGGATGATGTGCGCAAAGAGGTAAAACGGAGGGAGCTCAAGGAGCCGCAGGTCCTCAAGGGGATGCTGCGGGAAAAAATCCTGGCCTACCTGCAGGAATCTGATAAACCTGCGGAAATGGTGATGCCCGAAAGCGGCCCCTTTGTCATCATGGTTGTCGGCGTCAACGGCGTAGGCAAAACCACCAGCATCGGCAAGATAGGCGCCAAATTTGTCCGATCCGGCCGGTCGGTCCTGCTGATAGCCGCCGATACGTTCCGTGCCGCGGCAATCGACCAGCTCAGGATATGGGGGGAGCGGATCGGAGCCGAGGTGGTCGCGCAGAAACAGGGCTCCGACCCTTCATCCGTCGTCTATGACGGCATTGCCTACGGGATTGCCAGGAAATTCGACGTGATCATCATCGATACCGCGGGACGCCTGCACACACAGGTGAACCTGATGGAAGAACTGAAAAAGATCAAGCGGGTTATCAGCAAGAAAATGGAAAAAGCACCCCATGAAACCATGCTGATACTCGATGCCACGACCGGCCAGAATGGAATTTCCCAGGCCAAGCTTTTTAATGAGGCCGTGGAAATAACCGGGCTGACTCTTACCAAGCTTGACGGAACTGCCAAGGGCGGCATTGTGGTCAATGTCTGCCGTGAACTCAGGATTCCGGTCCGGTTCATAGGCATAGGGGAGCAGATTGAGGATCTGCGGGATTTTAATGCACTGGAATTCGTTGATGCCCTGTTCAAGGCCAACGGCGGCGGAGATGAAACAGCGCATTAGGCGGCCGGCGACAGCAGCATAGGGCTTATCTGCGGATTTTTTCCATTTATTTCAGCTGAATTCACATGCAATACAGGCAACATAATCAGCCGGGCTGCGGCGGATGTCTGCTCATTGTCGGGCTAATCATCCTGGCAACCGGCGGCGCCCCGGCGCTTTTCAATTTTCTCGGCTTTCTCTTTTTTGCCGCCCTGGTGGGCATTCTGCTGCTGGTGGGCGCCTTCTGGGCATTCAGTTATTATGTGCAGAGCCGCATCAGCTCCTACGAAACATCCCAGACGGAAGCGCACAACAGGTTTGTTTACCTGCTTATCAATGTCCTGGTAAAGATTGCCCAGTCCGACGGTCATTTTACCAAGGCCGAACTGCAGACCATGCTCAACTTTTTCCAGTATAATCTGCGCTACAATCAGGACCAGATGTACTGGGTGAAACAGCTGATCAGAGAGGCCCGCGATGAACCGGCAAGCATGGACGATCTGCTCACGGAATTCAGGAGCACTTTTACCTACGAACCCCGGCTTATCCTGCTTGAACTGATCTACCAGATCATTCATACCAAACAGCCGCCGCCGGAAAGCGAGCTGCTGCAGGCAAGAAGAATAGCCGACTTCCTGCAGATTTCAGTCTACGACCAGCGGACAATCGAGGCGAAATACATGTATCGCCAGCAGCGTGAGGCCGCTGCCGGGACCCGTCTGGAAGAACAGTATTACGCAGTCCTCGGCCTGGAGAGCGGCGCTGATTTTGATGAGATCAGGAAGGCGTACCGCAAGCTCAGCATGCAGTATCATCCCGACAAGGTGAGCCACCTGGGAGAGGAATTCCAGCGGGTGGCGGAAGAGAAAATGAAGGAAATAAACCAGGCGTATGACTATTTCAAAAAGAAATATAATTCATGATATATCTTATTAAGACTAATTAATTTTTGTGAAAGGAATAAATCATGGCCGTTGCGCAGAAGATGAAAATGTTTACGGAACAGTCTTCATGGATCAGGAAAATGTTCGAAGAGGGCGCCAAAATGAAGGCAAAATACGGTGCCGAAAATGTCTTTGATTTCAGCCTGGGCAATCCCGATCTCCCGCCTCCCGCGAAATTCACCGAAGTTCTCCAGGATCTGGCCAATAATGACAAGCCCGGCGCCCACGCCTATATGCCGAACGGCGGATTTCCCTATGTCAGGGAAACCCTGGCGCAACGCTTATCGGAAGAGCAGGGGGTGTCCATTGATCAGGGTGAGGTGCTGATGACCTGCGGCGCAGCCGGTGCCTTGAACGTCATGCTCAAATCAGTCCTGGATCCGGGCGACGAAGTGATTATCCTCTCACCCTATTTTGTCGAATACAAGTTTTATATCGACAATCATGGCGGGATCAGCAGGGTAGTGGAAACCGACCGGGAATTCAACCTGGACCTGAAAGCCATTGAACAGGCGCTGAATGAAAAGACCAAGGCTCTCATTCTCAACAGCCCCAATAATCCGACCGGACAGATTTATTCCAGGGAGTCTGTTCGGGAACTTGGCAAACTTCTCGACAGCCATGAGGAAAAATTCTGCCGCACGGTTTATCTGGTTGCCGACGAACCCTACCGGAAAATAGTTTTTGACGGGCATGTGGTCCCCTCCGTCATGAAAGCAACAGTCAATTCCATTGTTGTTTCTTCCTATTCCAAAGACCTGTCGCTGCCGGGCGAGAGGATTGGCTACCTGGCGGTGCATCCGCAGATAAAGGATAAAAAGGCACTGCTCAATGCAATGACCCTGGCCAACCGGATACTGGGATTTGTCAATGCGCCCGCCCTGATGCAGAGAGTGGTGGAGCAACTGCAGGAGGAGACTGTAGACATTTCCATATATGGCCGGCGCAGGGAAAAATTCTGCCGGATTCTGGACCAAGCCGGATATGAATTTGTCAAACCCAGGGGCGCCTTTTATCTTTTCCCCAAATCACCAGTTGAAGATGACATTGCCTTCTGCTCGATTCTCCAGGAGGAAAAGATTCTTGCTGTTCCAGGAAGAGGATTCGGGACCCCTGGTTATTTCAGGATGGCGTTCTGTGTAGGAGATGAGATAATCGAACGGTCGGCAGATGCCTTTAAAAGGGCGATACAGAAAGCACGGGGATGATCTCATGACGGCCGCCCAGGCGGAGTGACAAATTTTTTGACAAACTGTTGAGAAAATGGGAAGCTGAAAATGATGAATCTTTAATTTTCGGTATCTTTCATGATTTATTCACTCCCGGATTTTCTTGCGTCTTACTGGCCCTACCTGCTCGGCGCCGGGGTGGTCTGTGCTCTGTTGAGCTATGCCAGCAGGCGTTTTCTGGGATTCATAAAAAAAATACTTATCCTGTTGGCGATCCTTTTTGTCCTGTCGGCAGGATACGAACTGATAACCGGCAGCAGTATCTTCATCCTTCCCGGCAGTGTTGAGAGAAAGTTGTCCGGGGATCCGGACGACATTGAAGAAGGGCACCGCTACTATAAGAGCTATGAAGAGCGGTACGGAGAAAAACCTCCCGACTAGAAGGTCATGTATCGGTGTGCCTGCCCACCCGCAGTATGTTCCTGAGAAATTCGATCAGCGGTTCTTGCGCCAGTTCGGGTGGGTAATGCCGAATTTCTTCACCTTGTAATTCAGGGCGCGGGGGCTTATTCCCAGCCGTTTTGCCGCATTTTTCTGCACCCAGAAATTGTCCCTGAGGGCTTTTACAATCAGTTCTTTTTCATGCAGCTCAAGGGGCTCATATGCATCAGCGGAAAGTTCGGCCCGGCGGGAGACGGGAATGGAGATGCTTTCCGCCCTGATAATAGTGGCATCTTCCAGAATGATAGCCCGTTCAATGGTGTTGGCCAGCTGCCTGATGTTGCCGGGCCAGTTGTAACTCTTTATAATGTCCAACGCCTCCGGGGAAAAGCCGTTTATCTTCTTGCGCAGATGGATGCAGCTTTTTTTCAGGAGCATTTCGGAAAGTTTCTCAATGCATTGGGGACGTTCCCGAAGGGACGGCAGATGCACCGGCAGGACGTTGATCCGGTAAAAAAGGTCTTCCCGGAATCTGCCGATGGACAACTGTTTTCCCAGATCTTTGTTCGTAGCGGCAATAACCCGCACGTCAACGCTGATGGTTTTATTGCCTCCGACCCGCTCGAAAGACTTATCCTCGAGAACCCTGAGCAGCTTGGACTGTATTTCCATGCTGATTTCACCGATTTCATCGAGAAAGATGGTGCCGCCGTTGGCCTGTTCAAATCGGCCGGTTCGCTGTTTGTCCGCGCCGGTAAAAGCTCCTTTTTCATGGCCGAAGAGCTCGCTTTCAAGCAGTGTTTCCGGAATATTGGCACAATTAATTTTTATAAACGGTTTGGCCCTGCGGTGGCTGTTGAAATGAATCGTTCCGGAAAGAAAGCTCTTGCCGGTCCCGGTATCGCCGGTAATGAGAATGGTTGAATCTGTCTCGGCAAATTTCTGCAGGCTTTTGATGACTTTTTTAATGGCAGGACTTTCGGCGACAATTTTCCTGAAGTCATAAACAATATCCTGTGTGCGGCGAAGATAGTCGATTTCGTTCCGGCATTCCCTTTCTTTAATTGCACGCTGAATCACCAGCTGGATCTTCCGGGGAGTAAAGGGGGCGGCAATAAAATCATATGCTCCGAGTTTGACGGCTACGACTATGAATTCTGCCTTTTCCGTCTCGCTGAGAAGGATAATCGGGGTAGAGGGAATCTTTTGATGAACCTCTTTGAGAAGATGAAAAACCGAAGCATCCTTTCCGGTGTCGTGCATTATGACCGCGTCATAATGATTTTCGAGAATTTCCAGCCTTATATCACGCTTTGAATTGATATATTCAAGCCTGGAATAGCCGGCAAGGGCCCTGTCAATGTCCATGCGGCATTCCCCTTCGCAATCAAAGAGTAGTACGTGATAATTAAATGCAGTCATTTTGATTGTGTTGTATGGAGAATAAAATTTTCAGGTTCGGAAAAAGCGGCTTGAAAGTTAATTTCTTTTTTGTAATTATAAATTCATTCCCGTAAAAAGTAAAACAGGTATTGCCTCCCGCCAGGTTTATATATCTTACAGAGAATGACCATGCAGAAAGACAGGGATATGATGGAACTGGCCCTGAAAAAAGCGGAGGAATCCGCTGCCATTGGCGAGGTCCCGGTGGGAGCGGTGATTACATCTCCGGACGGGCGGATTCTAGCCTCCGCGGGCAACAAGACCATTAGCGGCTGCGATCCGACCGGTCATGCGGAGATACGGGTCCTGCGCATGGCGGCTGCGGAGATGAGAAATTACCGCCTTCCGGAAACAACCCTCTATGTAACCCTTGAACCCTGTCCCATGTGTGCTTCGGCCATGGTTCATGCCCGGGTTGCCAGGGTCGTATTCGGCGCGGCTGATCCGAAAACAGGGGCAATAATTTCCAGGTATGCCATCGGTAGGGATAACCTCCTGAACCATACGTTTTCCGTCACAGCGGGAGTCCTGGCGGAGGAATGCGGCAGGCTGCTGCGGGAATTTTTTCAAAACCGACGGGCATAAATTTTTCTATTGTAAAAAATGGGAGTTCCGTTTAAAGTTTTTTGTTCAGGTTGATGCATGGTGTGCTTCCGGGCCGATTTGGAAGTCCCGGCTGAAAGCCAAGAACCCGGAGAGGTGACCGAGTGGCTTAAGGTGCACGCCTGGAACGCGTGTGTACGCAAGTACCGTGAGTTCGAATCTCACCCTCTCCGCCAGAAAATTGACTTAGGTGTGATAGCCGGGTCCTGTGCAACAAAGAATCGCGAACTCCGTCAGGTCCGGGAGGAAGCAGCGGTAGCGAAACTCTTTGTGTGCCGCAGGGGTGCCTGGCTATCCTTTTTTCAGGCAGCCCGGTTTTCAATTAAGCCTTGCCTGCCGGTATCTATTCAATTATCCTGGCATATGAGCAAAAACCTTATCATTGACAGAAAGCCTTGTCCTATCTTGTCCTAGCCAGAAAAGCACGCCCTCAGACCTTCAAGGAGGTTGTCGGTCAGAAGGCGGTTGTCCGCACCCTGCAAAATGCCCTGGAGCAGAACAGGGTTTCCCATGCCCTCATCTTCAGCGGTGTCCGCGGGGTCGGAAAAACCACCCTGGCCCGCATCATGGCCAAAGCGCTCAACTGTATTGAGGAGCACACGACTGAACCGTGCAATGCGTGCGTATCCTGCAGGGAAATAAATGCCGGCAGCAGTGTCGATCTGGTGGAAATCGACGGTGCTTCCAACCGCGGCATCCAGGAGATCCGCGAACTGAAGGAAAATATCCGGTTCATGCCGACCGGTTCAAGGTATAAAATCATTATCATCGACGAAGTGCACATGCTGACAGCCGAGGCTTTTAATGCGCTTCTCAAAACCCTGGAGGAGCCGCCCGGGCATGTTTATTTCATGTTTGCCACCACGGAACTCCACCGTGTCCCGGTAACGATTCTATCCCGCTGCCAGCGTTATGAACTGAAACGTGTCGGCACCGGAGAACTGACCTCCCATTTTCAATCGATTGCCGATAAAGAAAAGATCGAAATCGAACCCGCGGCCCTGAACATTATAGTCCGGGAGGCAGGCGGCAGTGTCCGCGACGGACTCAGTCTTCTCGACCAGGTTTTCGCATACTGCGGGTCAACCGTGAAAGCAGAAGATATTGTCGACATCCTGGGCCTGGTGAGCCATCAGGTGATCGCCGAACTGTCCGGAGCCCTGCTGGCAGGCGATATTTCCGGGACGCTTCAGATCCTGGACCGTACCTATGCCTTTGGCATGGACCTTAAACGGTTCGTCAACGACCTGCTTGCCCGGTTCAGGGCGCTGGTCGTCTGCAGTGTAAGCGCCAAGCCGGAACAACTGCTTGACCTGCCAGATAATGACCTGGCTGAGCTTACGGCTTGCGCACGGAAGTATTCGCCTCAGACTCTGATTCTGATGTTCAATGTGCTGATGGAAAATCTGGAGAAAACCGGATATTCATCCCGTCCGCGCTATGCTCTTGAGATGGCCCTGATGAAAGCTCTTCAGGCCGGGGAGGTGGTGCCGGTAACGGAAATCCTGGGACGGCTGGATGAGCTGCTGGCAAAAGATGCCTCCGACATAACGGCAGCAGGCGGCGGACACGCCCCAGCAGAAAAAAAAACACCCCTGCCGCAGGAAAACGACGGTAGTCAACCAGCCTCTTCTCCGGAAACGGTGAACCGGAACAGTATTGCGTCCGGACAGGGAGCCGGAAGTGCCGACAGCAAGCCGCGGCACGAAACCAAGGAAAGGGGAGGGGACACGGTGTTGAATCCGCCTCCAAACGGGCATGAGGCTTGCAACGAACAGGGAATAATAGAGCGGCGCACTGCGGATCCTGCCCCGGAGCCGGTTAACCGCACGGTTCGGCAGCACTGGAATGAATTCATAGCGTATGTCAAGGAGCGCAAACTCTGGATGGCATCGGCTCTGCAAATGGCAAAAAGCGCCCGTCTCAGGGAAGGGGAACTGGTCATCGAATATGAAACTTCCGTTCATTGCAGCCTGCTGCGAAACAGGGAAAATATAACCTTATTGACCCAATTTGCGCTTGATTTTTTCCAGGAGGATTTCAGGATCACATTTAATGTGCCCGATTCGGGAGGTTGTGAAGTCGATCCGGCAAACGGCAACAAGGTAAAGCAGGAAAGGAAGGCCCTGGCAAATGATTCACTGGTGCTGACCGCTGTTGATATTTTCAATGGTGAGGTCGGCGCAATCCGCATCGGCCCCCGTTTTCGCGGACCCATAGAAGAAGAGGGAAGTGCGGTTGATCAGACAGATCCTGATGATTGTTAAGATATGTATATTTATAAACCTGAATAGAGGATGTGCTCTATGAATATGGGAGATCTGCTGAAGCAGGCGCAGCAGTTTCAGCAGAAGTTAACGGAAATCCAGCAGGAACTCGGCAATAAAACGGTGACCGGCACTGCCGGCGGCGGCATGGTGACTGCAACCTTTAACGGCCGCAGCGAACTTACCGGCATCACCATTGAGAAGGAGGTTGTCAATCCGGAAGACGTGCAGCTGCTGCAGGATCTTGTCGCCTCGGCCGTGAACGACGGTTTAATCAAATCCAAGGAGCTGGGCAAGACGGAAATGAGCAAACTCACCGGCGGCATGAATATTCCGGGGCTCATTTAAGCGAAGATGCAGGTTGTCCCGCCGGCCCTGGAGAGGCTGATCTCCGATTTCATGAAACTGCCGGGCATAGGCCGCAAGACAGCCACCCGGCTGGCCCTCTATATTCTGCGCCGACCGGCGGCAGAGGCGCAAGCCCTGGTGGAGGACCTGGCTGTTCTCCACAGTTCAATCAGACTGTGCAGCAGCTGCTATGCGTTTTCGGAATCCGATCCATGCGGCATCTGCGGTGATGCCAGACGCAACAGCAGCCTGATATGCGTGGTCGAGGAACCCGGTGACATGATGTCCATTGAGAAAACCGGAGCCTACCGCGGCGTCTATCATATTCTCCATGGCGTGCTCTCGCCAATGGACGGCATCGGTCCCCGGGAGCTGAAAATCAAGGAGCTGCTGCATCGCATAGAATACCGGAACACGGAAGAAGTCCTCATTGCCACGAGCTCCACAGTACCGGGTGAGGCGACTTCATCCTATCTCATGGACCGGCTGGGCGGGTTTCCGATCAAGGTATCCCGGCTCGCGTGCGGCATCCCGATGGGCATGGACATCAAGTATGCCGATGAACATACCCTTGCTCGTGCAATTGAAAGCCGGCAGCAGGTAAAAAGATGAGACGGCCGCAGAACCCCGCCGGACATGAATTTCAGCTCCTTATTTTCTTGACATGGTGCAGGTTTGCTGGTATTTCATTGAGGTTTTAGCATTTCGGCGTTAGTGAAATATATTGAGCGGAATTTTAGTGACTACAGGCGCGTAGCTCAGTGGGAGAGCGCTTCCCTGACGCGGAAGAAGTCGGCGGTTCAATCCCGCCCGCGCCTACCAGATGCAAAGGCTAAAAGACAAGCGGTTTGGAAGTGCTGCCGTCTGCCTTTTAGCCTTTCTTATTTACTGAAAAGAATATGGGCAATGTAACGGTCAAAATATCGGGCGGCGACAGCCTGGTTCTTGAACAGGGGATCACTGCAGGTGATGCCCTCAAGGAACTTGTTTCAAATAAGGTCAGGAAACAGACTGTCGCGGTAAAAAGCAACGGGGAGGCGGTGGACCTGTCTTCACCGCTCATGAATGACTCCGTCCTGGAACCCGTGACCGTTGATTCCGAGGAAGGCAAGGACATTCTGCGTCACAGTGCCGCCCATATTATGGCTCTTGCCGTGCGGCAGTTGTTCGGCCCCGGGGTCAGGGTCGCCATCGGGCCTTCCATTGAAAACGGTTTCTACTATGATTTTGATCGTGAGGAACCCTTTACCCCTGAGGATTTCGAGAAGATCGAAAATAAAATGGCAGAAATCGTTGCCGCCCGCCTTCCCTTTGTAAGAGAAGAGATGCCGAAAGGCGAGGCCATTGAATTTTTTGCGAAACAGGGGGAAGCCTATAAGGTCGAATTGCTGCAGGAACTGGAGGCGGACACGGTAAGCCTCTATGCACAGGGAGATTTTGTCGACCTCTGCCGGGGCCCGCATATCCCCGACAGTTCGTGGCTCAAAGCGTTTAAATTGCTGCGTGTGGCCGGCTCCTACTGGCGGGGTGATGAGGACAGGCAGATGCTGCAGCGGTTGTACGGCACCGCCTTTTACGATAAAAAAGAACTGAAAAACTATCTTGCCCGGCTTGAGGAAGCTAAAAAAAGGGATCATCGCCGGCTGGGCAGGGAACTGGGAATCTTTACCATCCAGGACCAGATCGGTCCCGGGCTTATCCTGTGGCTCCCGCGCGGCGCCCTGTTGCGCAGGCTGATCGAGGATTACTGGAAGGACGAGCATTACCGGCACGGATACGAATTGCTGTACACGCCCCATATAGCCCGCCAGGATCTCTGGAAGACCAGCGGTCACCTTGATTTTTACGGGGAGAACATGTACTCGGGGATGGAGATCGACGAGGTCGCGTACCAGATCAAGCCGATGAACTGTCCCTTTCATATCGGCATTTACAAGAGCAGCAAGCACAGCTACCGTGAATTTCCGATCCGCTGGTGCGAACTTGGCACCGTGTATCGATATGAACGGACCGGAGCTCTGCACGGTCTGCTTCGTGTCCGCGGCTTCACCCAGGATGACGCCCATATTTTCTGCCGGCCGGACCAGCTTGAAGGTGAAATTTTTAATATTCTCGACCTTAATCTGCACATACTGAAGACATTCGGTTTCGAACAGTATGATATCTATCTGTCGACCAGGCCGGAAAAATATGTCGGCAGCGATGATCATTGGGAAGCTGCAACCGAAGCCCTTAAGCAGGCCCTGGTGAAAAAGGGGATTGAATATGAACTGGATCCCGGCGAAGGGGTGTTTTACGGTCCGAAGATCGATATAAAAATTAAGGACCAGTTGGGACGCTCCTGGCAATGTTCTACCATCCAGGTTGATTTTAACTTGCCCGAACGCTTTGAAATGAGCTATACCGGTGATGACGGTCAGGAGCATCAGCCGATCATGATTCACCGCGCCCTTATGGGCTCTCTTGAACGATTCGTGGGCGTGCTGATAGAGCACTATGCCGGAGCCTTTCCGCTGTGGATGGCGCCGGAGCAGGCTAGAATACTGAATATAACCGACGATCAATACAAGTACTGCGAAGCAGTGTACGACCGTTTGCGAAAATTAAACATCAGGGTGGAAAAGGATCTTCGCAACGAAAAGCTCAATTACAAGATCCGCGAAGCCCAGCTGATGAAAGTTCCTTATATGATCATCATCGGCGAACGCGAAAAAGAAGAGGGGAAGATTACCGTCCGCAAAAGAAACGGCGAAAACCTGCCGCCGATGACCCTCCGGGAATTCGCGGAAATGGTCAACAGAGAATGCCTTGAAACAATGGGCCTGGGAAACGGATAGCACCCTGCAAGAGGAAATAACATAGAGGAGGAACGAACATTAAGAAAAGAGGGAAGAAGGCACCGCCTAAGCAGCAGGATATTAAAGCCAGGGTTAATGAAGAAATTACAGTACCCGAAGTTCGACTGATTGATGTTGACGGAGAACAACTCGGTATCTTATCGGTAAAAGACGCACTGAATAAAGCATACGACCAGGATATGGATCTGGTTGAGGTTGCAGGTGCGGCCGATCCTCCCGTCTGCCGGATTATGGATTTTGACAAGTACCGGTATGAACTGAGTAAAAAACAGAAAGAAGCGAAGAAAAAACAAACGGTTATTGAAACAAAGGAAATAAAGTTCCGCCCCAAGACCGAGGAGCATGATCTTAACTTCAAAATTCGACAGATAAAAAAATTTCTCGGTCAAAAAAACAAGGTCAAGGTCACTATGCGTTTCCGGGGCAGGGAGATCGTGTATGCCCAGTCTATCGGGCTTGATGCCCTGAACAAGATTGCCGATGAATTACGGGATGAGGCAGTGATTCTGCAGGAACCGAATATGGAAGGGCGGCAGCTCGTCATGTTTGTCGGTCCGAAACCATAATCAGCCGTTTTACATATATTTTATAATTATCTGAGTTCCGGACAAGAGCTGTCCGTATGAAAAAGGAGAGTCCATCATGCCAAAGGTAAAATCAAACAGGGGAGCAGCCAAGCGGTTTAAAATGACCGGCTCCGGCAAGATCAAAAGAAGCAAGGCGTTCTCCAGCCACATCCTGACGAAAAAATCGACCAAACGCAAACGCGGCCTGCGGCAATCCGACCTGGTCGACGATGCCAACTGCAGGGCTGTGAAGAGAATGCTGCCGTACCTGTAGAAAATAAGAATGCCAAAGTCTGTACAATATTGATATATCAAAGTTTAATTGGAGTTGAAACATGCCTCGTGTAACACGCGGATTTAAAGCACGCCGCCGAAGAAATAAAGTGTTGAAATTGGCCAAAGGATACCGCGGCGGTAAACATCGTTTATACAGGTCCGCCACGGAAGCAGTTGATCGGGCGCTCTGTTTCGCATACCGCGACCGGCGCACCAAAAAACGCAATTTCCGCAGTTTATGGATAGCAAGAATCGCCGCCGCCGCAAAACTGAACGGCACCAGCTACAGCCGCCTCATCAACAGCCTCAAAACCGCAAATATCGAACTTGACCGGAAGGTGCTGTCTAACCTTGCCATAGTTGACCCCAAGGCTTTCGGCGAAGTGGTCAAAAATGCCGGTTCTGCTTCTTCCTGAGCGTTTAATGGAAGAGGAACTCAGGAAACTGGAGCAGGAGGCGGCTGCCGAACTGGACCGGATCGCCGACGAATCCGGTCTTGAGCCGTTCCGCATCAAGTTCCTTGGCCGCAAAGGTCTGCTTTCAACCGTCATGCGGCGACTGGGGGAGGTCCCCAAGGAAGACCGTCCCCGCCTGGGACAGCGCGCCAATGAAATCAAAAAAATGGTGGAAGAACTTTTTGAGCAGAAGTCTGAAAAGTTCTTATCGGTGACGGTTGCCAAACCGCAGCTGGATCTAAGCCTGCCTGGCAGAAAAATGCCGTTCGGCAAACTGCACCCCGTTACCCGGGTCATGGAAGAAATCTGCAGCGTTTTTGAAGGAATGGGTTTTGCTGTTGCAGAGGGGCCTGATGTGGAACTTGACTATTATAATTTCGCGGCCCTGAATATCCCCGAGCATCATCCTGCCCGGGATATGCACGACACCTTCTATATAACCGATTCGCTCCTGCTGCGGACCCATACCTCACCCATGCAGGCCAGGATCATGGAAAAATGCGATCCGCCCCTGCGGTATATCGCGCCGGGAAAAGTATACCGCTGCGATTCCGATATAACCCATACCCCGATGTTTCATCAGGTTGAAGGCTTCCTGGTTGACCGCGAGGTATCGTTTGCCGATCTGAAGGGGGTCCTAACCAGCTTCCTGCAGCGGATATTCAGAAATGACATAGCGCTCCGCTTCCGGCCGAGCTTCTTTCCGTTTACGGAACCGAGCGCCGAGGTGGATATCGCCTGTGTAATCTGCAGCGGGGACGGCTGCCGGGTATGCAAACGGACAGGATGGCTGGAAATTCTGGGGGCCGGCTTGATTGATCCGGAAGTGCTGAAGATGGTCGGCTATGATCCTGACATATACAGCGGCTTTGCCTTCGGTCTCGGGGTTGAACGTATCGCCATGCTGAAATATGGTATCGACGATATCCGGTTATTTTACGAAAACGACTTGAGGTTCCTGGCGCAGTTCTAATGGACCTGAAAGTTATGCTTCCCGTCTTTTTTGCTGTATTTCTGGCGGAATTGGGGGATAAAACGCAGCTTGCCTGCGTCCTTTTCGCATCGGACAGGGAAGCAAACAGGTTAAGCATTTTTTTGGGGGCATCCCTTGCTCTTATTGTGGCTTCCGCAATCGGCGTATATGCCGGCTGCCTCATAGCGGAACATTTCAGTGAGAAGCAGCTGCGGATTGCCGCCGGCCTGGGATTTGTGGGTATGGGCATCTGGACATTGCTGCGTCATTGAAGATGCGGAAGCTGTCTCTCTGATGTCTTTTTTTTAAACAGGATAAGGTTTTATGAAATTCACCCTCAAGTGGCTCCAGCAATATGTCTCCATTGACGGACTGACACCGGACCTGCTTGCCGACAAACTGACCATGCTCGGTCTTGAAGTCGATGCTGTCAAGGATATGTCCCGGGGGCTTGAGGGAGTCCTGACGGCAAAGATTGTCAGGGTTGCCAAGCATCCCGATGCCGACCGGCTGACCCTGTGTGATGTTGAAATCGGCGATAAAGTAGTTCCTGTGGTTTGCGGGGCGCCGAACGCCAGGGAAGGGCTCATGACGGCATTTGCCGGACCGGGGGTGACCCTGCCCAACGGCATGAAAATCAGAAAAACAAAGGTGCGGGGCCGGGAATCCCTCGGCATGCTCTGTGCGGCGGACGAACTCGGCTTAAGTGATGACCACAGCGGCATCCTGGAAATTGATGCACATGTCGGGATCGGCATTCCGCTGATTAAAGCCCTTGGTCTTGACGACGTCATGATTGAAATCGACCTGACGCCAAACCGTCCGGATTGCGCAAGCGTTATCGGCATTGCCCGGGAAGTTGCCGGCTTTACCGGGAGCACCCTCCGCAAACCCGTGACCCGCGCAGATCTCCCTGTCCTGGATGGAAAAGGCTGCGATTACTCTGTTGAGATTAAAGAGCCGGAACTCTGTCCCCGCTATGCGGCCCGCAAAGTGAGCGGGGTGAAGATCGGGCCGTCGCCGCAGTGGATGCAGCAGCTTCTTCTAGCCGTGGGCATGCGTCCCATCAACAATATTGTCGATATCACCAACTTTGTCATGCTGGAAACCGGCCAACCCCTGCATGCCTTTGATTTCAGCAAACTGGCCGGGGGAAAGATAGTGGTCCGGCGTCCTTTGCCGGCAGAAGAAAAATTCACCACCCTTGACGGCACTGAACGGACCCTTGATCCGGACATGCTGCTGATCTGCGACGGGGAACACCCCGTAGCGGTCGCCGGCATAATGGGCGGCCTTGATTCCGAGGTTACCGGAGAGACCACTGAAATTCTCCTCGAATCCGCTTCCTTTAACCCGGTGAGCATCCGCAAATCGACCCGGAAACTGAATATCCCGTCGGAAGCATCATACCGTTTTGAGCGAGGGGTTGATCCGGAAGGTGTGGACTTTGCCCTTCACAGAGCCGTCAATCTGATGGTCGAACTAGCCGGCGCCAGGCTGGAAGAAAACGGCATCGACGAGTATCCCGGCCGCAAGGACCCCCTTGTATTGCAGCTCAGGATACAAAGGGTCTGCGGGTTGCTGGGGATGGAATTAACTCTCAGCCAGGTGAGCGAATATCTCCGGAATATCGAATTCGAGGTGGAAGCTGCTGACGAAAAAATCCTCAACGTAACCGTTCCAGGCTTTCGGGTGGATATAGAAAGGGAAGTTGACCTGATTGAAGAAATCGCCAGGCTGGTCGGCTACAACGACATTCCCACAACCCTGCCCCAGATAAGCATGGATTATCCGGTGCGCGACAGGCTGCGTGCCCTGCGTCAGCAGGTTGCCTCAATTTGCACCTCCCGGGGTTTAGCCGAGGCAATCAATTACAGCTTTGCTTCGGAAAAACACGCCGATCTCCTGGGCCTGGACAATGACGATCACCGCCGGAAGTTTACCAGGCTGCTCAATCCGCTGACCGAGGAGCAGTCCATCATGCGCAGTATGATCCTGCCGGGTCTGCTGGAAAATGTAAGGCATAATCTCAACCATCAGCAAACTGATATCAGCCTGTTTGAAACAGGCAAAATATTTATTCAGCACCGGAAAGAAGGCCAGCCCGAGGAAAAATTTCAACTCTGCACCGTTATGTGCGGCAGCAGGTTTCCCGGCGCGGCATCCCTGTATTTTTCAGGACAGAAAGCCGATATATTCGACCTGAAAGGCATTGCCGAGGCTGTAATCGAGCAGCTTGGAATTACAGGAAATACAGGCCGTGTTGTTTTCAGGCCTGCGGCAAAAGAACAGCCCTACAGCCATGAGGGACATTCCCTGGATATTGTTGATGGCAGCACCGTCATAGGCCGCCTTGGCAAAATACAGGAAAACACGGCCAGGGCATTCGGCATCAAGGAGGATGTTTACTTTCTGGAAATGGACCTGTCAGCAATGAGCGAGCTGCCCGTACGGACCATAGCTTTCAAATCGCTGCCCAGATATCCGTACGTGAAGAGGGATATTGCCCTGATTGTTCCGGAAACGGTGCCGGCCGGTGAGCTGCTGCAGACAATAATAGACACCAGGGAAAACTGCATAGAGGATGCAGAGCTTTTTGATGTGTATCGGGGCAAACCGATAGAAAAGGGGATGAAGAGCGTGGCGCTTTCCGTCACATACCGTTCGACTGAAAAAACACTGGATGATGAAACAGTTGACATCTTTCACAATAAAATTGTAAATTTGCTAATGTCCCGCTTCGGTGGACGTTATCGTGAAGGACAGGAGTAATTGAAATGAAGAATCTGACACGCAAGGAACTGGCTGCTGCAGTCAATGAAAAGCTGGGACTGTCCCAGCGGAACAGTTCCGAAATAGTAGATACGGTTTTTTCCGTACTCAAGGATACCCTGAATGACGGCGAATCCGTTAAACTCGTCCAGTTCGGGACACTGTCGGTGCGGGACAAGTCGCCTCGCCGCGGACGCAATCCGAGAACCGGGGATCCGATGACGATTTCCAAACGTAAAATGGTTTCATTCCGGCCAAGCAAACAATTACGGGAACGTTTGAACAAGTAATGTGAACCAGCAGATTTCCGGGAACACGGTCATACCGGAAAAAATTTATTTCCGGATCGGCGAGGTCAGCGACCTGGTTGGGGTTGATCCGCATGTTTTACGCTACTGGGAAACAGAATTTAATATAATAAAACCCCGCCGGGCAAAATCCAACCAGCGTCTTTATCGGAAAAAGGATGTCGAATATCTGCTGTTGATAAAAACATTGCTGCACGGCAAGGGTTATACGATAGCAGGAGCCAGAAAACTTATCGGCAAGGGTATTCAAGCAGAAGGTCCGGTTTTGCCGGAAAATGGGAAATCATCCCAAAAACCTGATAAACAGCTGACGGAAATTAAAAAGGAACTGCTGAAAATCCAGCAACTCCTGGCACTAAAATCACTTCGGTATTGAAATTACGTTAGAGAGATGTTTTAACGTAACAGTCTCAAGGTCGGGACGTAGCGCAGCCTGGTAGCGCACCTGAATGGGGTTCAGGGGGCCGGAGGTTCAAATCCTCTCGTCCCGACCATCTTTTTTGTAATAATTTCAACAACTTAAGACATGGGGAATAAAGCAGAAATGTTGCCCCAAAGTTACCCCACGTTTGTTTGTTAAAATTTAACAAACACCGATAGCTGTGATCAGAAAGGATTCATTCACTTCCAAGGCGTTTGGAAGTTTGTTTGATGACTTCCAAATTATTTGTTTTCGAATAAATATCAATTAATTCTTCCCGAGAAACCTGGAAGTAACGTTCAAAGGCTTTATTTGTCTGGTGCATGGTAGCACGCCGGATCTGTTCAGGAGTTGCATGTTCACGCAGGGCAACTGCGGAAGAATGCCGAGTACCACCATACAAATCAACATCCTGAACGCCTAGATTGTCACATGCTTTCTTCCACCATTTATAAATAAGTTTCTGGCCAAACCTGGAACCAGGCGAAGCGCCGGAAACACCGGGAGAATGACGAAAGAAATAAAGATCCGGAAGACCAGGGGGAAAGGAATTTAAAATTTTAATATCTTCCGGGATAAGAGGAATAAATTTCGGCTTTCTCTCTTTAGGTTTGGGAATATAGAAAAAACCTTGTTTCCGGTCAATATGCCCCTCTTTTAAATTTCTCAATTCATTAGGCCGTATGGATATATAAGTAGAAAGCCATTTGACAGACAGCCAAATTTTAGGACTGACATGGGAAGAAATCCTTTTAACCTCCTGAATAATTTCCTGTTGCGTTGCCTTATCAATGGTCTTCCGCATCCCAAGTTGATAATTAATTGAAGGGAATACCGGACATTCTGTCCGGTTTATTTCCCGGCGATCAAGAAGCCATTTATAAAAATTGTGCAGACAGGAAAGATAATTTGATTTTGTTTTATCGGAAACGTTCAGGGATTCGATAAAATCTTCCAAATGTGCATATTGAATTTCTTTGACATTACGAGAACCGAAAAACTGTTGAGCTACAAAAATATAATTTTTCAGGTGGGAATAGGTACCTGGGGAAACCTGTTTTTCTTTTCTGGTGAGCCACTGGCCAGACAAGGAGGTAAAGGAAAGTGGATTATTTGCAAGGTAATCACGATGATCAAAAGAACCTTCGTCAACTTTATACCGGAGGCCGTTAAGAAAACGTTGCGCATGAATAAAGGATTCAAACCTTTTACGGACTGAACGCCCGAAGGTAACACGGAACCGGCCGGAAGCTGCAATATCTTTATGATTATGGCAAAATAAACCGTTCTTACCTTGAACCGGCAAAAAGGAAGATCCGCAAACAGGACATTTCTGCTCTGATGATATACGACCCCGCATACACAATGAATTAAAAGAAGTATGGAGATCGGTCAAGAACATAATTAAAAATTAAATTTAGCTTTAAGTTTTTTATAAGGTGAATTTTTAACGAATTCCTGTCTTTGCAATAATCCATATTGTAGTGTGGCTTTGTGAAGCAGGACACCACAACAGGTACACCACCACGATTTATCTTGATACACGGCTACCAACCAAAATGAACAGTGAGGACAACGACACCAAAAAAAACGACGATAAGGAATCATTACAAAACCGTCGCATAACATTCGTTAAACCGCTGTTGCATCTTGCGTTGAAAGGCGACTTCATCAAGAAAAAAGAATTTGCGAAGGACATAGGATATTGTTTGTTGCGAAGTTTTAACAATAAAATCAATATCGTTTATGGCGTGACCTTTTGATGCCGCAATGGTCATCATTAAGCCCCGAACCTGATCATAAAGAGGATCAATGCTTTTTATAATTACCTGCCGGACTCTTTTTGCCGGAATCTCAGAGAAAAAAAAGAGAGCATTCTGAACCTTTTCCCACATTTCAGAAATGGTGGACCGGGATTGATTTTTATGAGCCCTGTCAACAGGAGCCACACAAAACCGGCACCAACTTTCAGTCAAATAGATCCAGATGGATTGAAGATTAAGCGATAATTCATGAACGGTATTGCAGGGAATATCAAATTCCTTGAGCACCGGCCGACGAAGTTGGAATTCTACACGAGTAACATCATAATCTTTTAAGTCTTCCGGACTTGACAGACCCCATTTTTTTGCAAAAAATTCCTGTTTGGCAGTATCGCGGCGGACGGACATTTCAAGAAGTTTGTCATAGACACGGAGCATTATGTCACCCTTACCCAGGGACATTGAATTAAATTTACGCCGGTGGGAATGATAGGTGAAATTGTTTGAACGGCAGATCCAGTTATCTTCATAATGAAAACTGGTTGCAGCAATAGGAACGCCGAGCAGATCACAGGCAAGATGAACCTCGGATACTATTTCCTGTTCCACTTTGCCGCTCAGGTAATGAAACATTTTTATAATGTTATCAAAAACACCCTTGAAATCTGTTTGACAGGAAAGAGAACCTATTTCCAGTTGAACATTATGAAGAACAGAATCTGCAGAACGAGGACTTAAAAATAATGCAACGTCACCACTGATCAGGCGGTATGAGAAACGCGCTGTACCCGTTCTCATTAAATTAAAATTATAGCGAGTTTGCACATAGTGATCCTGATAGATGTCAAAATCAAATGGTGCGGAATCGTGATTTGACTCTTGCAAAGCAAGTTTGTGTGTTCGCAGACGATCAAAAATATTCATTCGAAACCAATCAACCCATAAACAGACTTTTAATTTATCCACTCCAGTAGTAGTGACTACTTGAGGGGAGCATGCTATTCGGGTTTGCTCCCCTGCGCTCTGCGCAGAAGATTTGATATTCTTCGTCAAAGTATGTAGATTGGACATTAGAACCTCATCAAGTAGGGGTTTTAATGTGCCCTCTTTTCACAGTTTGGACGCCGGGAGAAGGGGGCACACCTGTTTACAGCCAACGTTAAAGACTAACGCGCTGCGCTTGTTGCCCTGTAAATTCTTTGCAAAGCTGCGCTTTACAAAAAATTCCCAGGGAAGGGATTATATTGCTATTAATTTGACTTAGAAAAAAAATCAGGAGCGATGAATTACATTAACGCGCAGACTTATAATTAAATGACGAGTAACATTCTGATTTGACTTGTATGTAAACAATTGGCCGAACAGCGGCAAACTACCCAAAAAAGGAACCTTATCAATATAATATCCTGACTCGTCGGATTTCATACCACCAATAAAAATTGTATCACCATCGGCGACCATTACAGTCGTTTGCAGTTCTTTCTTATCGGTTATTATATCGGAAGCCTGAGTGTTCTGAGTATCAGGCTGAATAGCTGAAACTATCTGATTAACGCTTAAATGAATAAATTCCCCGGCAGGATCAACAGAGGGAGTTACCTCGAAAGTCAGGCCCACATCATGGCGTTCAATATCAATACCTTCCTGGGTACCGCTTTCAGTTTCAACCCTGGCTTTGCTGAGAAAAGGAACATTCTGGCCGACATGGAGCCGGGCAGTTTGACCATTAAGAACCGTTAAAACGGGGGAGCTTAATATTTCACCATGTGAATTATTTTCAATGGCCGAGAAATTAACGCCCAGGATATCGGAAAAATAATCAATCAGAAGACCGGTATTAGCGACCATGAGCGCATCAAAAGCACTGTTTAATATGACATTATAGGAAGGGGAGCCGGTACCGGAAGTAAGGCGCAAACCAAGTTCATAAAATTCCGATTCGGTCAAGCTGGCAATAATAGCTTCGACTTTCACCTGATAATTGGAACCGTCTATCTTTTTTATCAGATCCAGAGCGGAATTAACCTGATCGGCATTGCCGGAAATTAATAGTTTATGCGGAGTAATAACGGAAAAGGTAAGGTAATCAAAGGCACCGGCCAGGACCGGAAGCACCTGATCACAGGACACGGAACCGAGAAAAGCGACCTGGTCAACATTTCCCTGTTGCGGAACGTCTATTGATTTCAAGGCGAATTGATAGGTTTCAATATCATGCGGAGATCCCCGGAAGAGAATGGACTTATTCCAGTAATCAGGGATGATATCAAGGGAGCCTTGAATATGCTGCAGAGTCTGCAGGGCAGTCTTGACCGGGATATGTTGAAGTTTATAGCTGACAATACTGTTATTTTGCGGAGCCTGGTCAAGCTGAGAGAGAAACCGGACAAAGGAAGCAATAATATCAGGGGACCCGGTAAAGGATATGGAATTATTATCAGGTACAAGGACATACGACAAACGAGGCCCGTACATTTCAAAAAGGGATTTTTCAAATGCTTCCCCGGTAATGTATTTAAAAAAATAAACGCCCTGGGATTCTGTACCATCAGTGACATGGCTGGAACGCTGAATCAAATAAAAATTTTGGAAGTTGCGAAACTTGACGCAGGTTAAGCCATAGGAGGAAAGGACATCGATAAAGACCGGTAAAATGTTTTGCCGCGGCAATGACCTTTGCGACCAGTTTATATGAATGTCATCAATTCCCGGCCAGACAAAGCCGATGCCGGTAAATTCACTCACAGAAAATATTACTTCCTGCAAAGGTACGTTATCAAAATCAAAGTCAGCATAGCCGGTATTAACAGAGTTTCCATAGCCATTACTCACAAAGTAAAAAATGATAATAAACGTATAGAGAAATGAACGTTTCATTATCTCACCTTAATATTCAGGATAGTTCTGAGGATTCTTGGAAACATCGCAACGATGAGATTCCGAGCATGAACCGCAAATCTCACTATTGAACCAAGGGACATATTCACAAGAGCAGTCGTAATCCGTTCCTTTCTCGATATCTGTTAAAACAGAACAAACAGAACAAGGGCAGGACGTATAATTGTCATCTTTCATTTGTTCACCTTAGACTTGTTTTCATATTTTATTTCTGTTGGAAAAAACGACAGCACCGGAAGCGTTTATAGTTTGTCGAATAGAAGGGGAATGACCCGGATCTATACTTTCAGGTGAAATTTCAGTTTTCTTTTGTGCTGCTGCAGGAGGGGAAGCCTGGGCACTGGCAAGCATTTTCTGAGCGCCGAACAAATCACCATCCTTAAAACTGGATTTAAAAAAGACAAGGTATAAACAAAGACCGAAAACCAGCGGAATGAGAAAGAAAACGGGATGCTTGAGGACATTAACGTGAGTCATGATCCCGAGTTCCTTTACATCCTTGCCGATATAGGATTTATAGCAGGGAAAAATCTGCGGATAATACGTTCTGGTACTTTTCGCCAAAGGAGGACCGGAAATATCTTCTCCAGGATAGGAATAGCGCAGGTATTTCTTTTGCACGGCACCGCCGAAAAAATTCACCTTGCGGTAAAAATAGCACCATTCGAAAAGCGAACGAACAGCGGAATCAATACGCTCCGGCCGCTGACTGATCAGAATTAAATCAAAACCCTGATGCCTGTGGGTAGAAGCCCAGTAACCGAATTGCTTGTTTTTTGTTTCCTGCCAGTCACGAGAGGAAAAATATTTATGGATCTCATCGAGGACAACAAGGGAACCGGGTTCAACATGGTTCCAGAAATCCTCTATCTGATCCTTGTTTAAAAAGTGAAGCTGACGAGCAAGGGCATAATCAGAGAGACAGGCAACGGATTTAATCGCTTCCTGGCATTCCTTTTTGTCCATGCCGTCAATATTAGTGAAGACAACACGGCCAAGACGCAGATTATCTATGATCTTACGAACTCCGTCATACGTCTTGCCGGAGCCGGGATTACCTACAAAGCCGATGATCATGAACGGGACTCCGTACTCTTAGAACAATCATAGGAACGTAACAACCTTCCAGCTTGTTCATAGGCAGTTTGGAGTTGTGGAGCACAGCGTCCTGGATGAAAATCACGAACACCAAGATATAAACCATCCAACGATTCTCTTAACGCATCAACTTCTTGAGCGGCAGCACAAAGAATAACATTTAATCCACACGCAGGCGTTTGATGAATAGCATCCCAAAGACTTTTCAAGACATCTCTACCCATATGACATTCAATATTGTTGCACTGTAATTTTTTATATTCTGCGGCGATATGCAATTTTTCATTAATAGTCCAGTCATTGACAGACTTATTAAGCATGTCATATAAATTGGGTTGTTTTATTTTTTTAAAATTCATATCAAAACGTCAATTCAAAAATATTTATGTTCATGTTTTAAAATATTTTTTCAATCCAAGACGTTTCAAAGCATTAAATTCGAGCTTTGAAATCCTGTAAAACGAAAAAAATCTAAATCTCAACAACATGAAAAACATCGGCAAAAATGTATATTTAAAAAAAAGGCGTGACATATCAAACCCTCGTTGCCCAGGTGGGAATAAGGTTAAGAGTAAGCCGGATAATATAGGCACCGGCCAGCAGGGTAAGGCCCTGGGGGAAAGCAATTTCATTCATGAACCAAATTGTTTGTGAAGGAAGACCGGCCCAGGTGGATGAATATGAAAAAGCAATAGCGGAAAGATCCAGGAGACTGAAAAAAGTTTCAATAACGAGTAACAGGCCGTCGAAGATAGTATAAAAGACAAATTGAAGAAGAAGACCAAGACCGGCAATAAGCCAGCCGAAAGCTTCCATAAAAATTGACCAGAATTTTGAAAAGAATTTTACGAGATAATCAGAGATACCCATAAGATCACCGTTTCATGATAACAGCACGAATAGAAAGAAAACAGAAACAGAGAAGAACTATAGTCCGCAAAACAAGTAAAGCGGAAGATGTTGAATCACTGAGATCAATAGTTAATTGACCGAAAGAACCGGCGTCCATTGTATAAGTGGGAGAACCGCCACCGGGAACGGATTCAAAAAAAGCAGTAGGAAGAGCAAAAACACCGGAAGTTTTTATGTTGCCGGTGAAAGTTGTAAATCTATCACCTATGGAAAATTCAGTGCCGACAGAATAGGGGGTAAAACCACCGCCACCGGGATCCGAATACGTCGCGCATTCGTTCTGTGGAGTAGTAGGATCATCAACACACTTACCCTCGCATTCATCCTCTGGTGTGTCGGGATCATCGATACAAGAGCCGGTACATTCATTAAATAAAGGAGTTGTAGGATCATCAACACAGTCTCCATCGCCAGTACCGTCGCCAGCATCAGCACATTCATCCACTTCGGTTAAAGGATCATCGATGCAGTTTCCGTCTTCATCACCACCACCGGAACCCTGTTTACTATCAGGGATACCGTCACCATTGGCATCGGGATCTGTTGCATTCGGGATGCCATCACCGTCCATATCATTATCATAGGCGTTGGGGATACCATCACCGTCAATATCATCATCCAGACGATTAGGAATGCCGTCACCGTCAGTATCATATTCAGGACCCTGGCCGACATCGACAACAGGAGGAAGGTACGGATTTAAATCACAGTTGCAATGCCGAGAATTTTCATCACAAGAGGCGTCCATTTCAGAACCGTGACAGAGCATTTCACAGGTTAATAAATACTCTTCACAATCTTCCTGTTCTTCGGGTAGGGCGGTAACAGAACCGGGAATTTCAGCAGGGTTACAGGAATTACCGGTATATTGAGCATCAAACATACGAGTAAGCCAAGCATCTAATACAGGATCATAAGCAAAATAAGCAAGATTCCCGGCTACTTCACAATCACCTTCACCACACCATGTAGTAGAAAAAACTTTTCCATCAGCAACCTGTTCCCCGGCATCAGTACCAGGATCAGGACAGTCAACAGGAGGGGGAGGACCATCACAAGAGATATTTAAACTATTTAATTCAGCAAGCGCATCCCCTATGACGAAGTTATGAGTACCAAATTCATATATAAATCCAGCCGAATTATTGACATACTGTATTGTAGTTTGTGCAGATTTTTCAACAGAATACGAACCGGACGTTGATCTATACCAAATATCATCATCACCAAGATAGACAACATCACATCGGGCAGTAGGGAAATATTTGTCAGGCGTTACTCCAAAAGTACCGGATGAGGAAGTTGACAGGGAAAACGTTGACGATATGATAATCGAGCCGTTTTCTGTAAACTGCTGGGATGAAAAATATTTCGAACCTTGACCGCATACAACCGCTTTACATTGTAAAGCAAAAGCCCTGTTAACAGCACCAAGCAGAAAACACAACACAACAAATGCAATAATTAAGAGTACAAGCCGAATCTTGAAAAATGAAGGAAGCGGGAAATTCATAAAGTCTTGAAGATGTAGATAATCAACACGCCGACAGCAACGAGGAAAGAGACAGCGACAAAAGGAGCGGCGCAGCCGTAGAGATCCGCGACAAGCTGGGCAAGGTCAAAGCCTTCTGGTATTGCGATCATTAGAACCACCTCATTTTAGAAGCTGAAACAAAGGCAAGGCCGGTACAGGCACCGATAAAGAGACTGATAACCGGAGGAAGCAATTCAATTAATGCTTCAATAGCCAAGGTTAAAAGTTCTGTTTCACTCATTATCTTGTCCTGCCAATGGTAAGTTTCGGGATAATAGCGGTCAGGTTGAAAACATATGAAACAACCAGGCCGCAGATGTAACCGGCCATGATCAGGCCCAGGCCGTAACCGAAATATTCAACATCGAGAATCATGATTAAAACCTGTCTGCTTTGTTTAAATACCGGTGCATGGCTTTCTGTTTGCGGAACCGTTCAAAATCGCCACCGGGATAGAGTTCGTTATACAATTCCTCGGAACGTTTGAGGTATTTGTTGCGAGCAGTATTTTGAAAAGATTGACCAAGGTGAGCAAAAAGAATATCAATGCCGACCATGATAAAACCGATAAGGATGATACAACCGATAAGGGTTGTCGCATCCGTAGCGATTCCACCGGTTAAGGTAAAGGCATTTTGAAAGATTTGATCCATGAAGGATTACCAGCAAGAATCATCATCTATATGAGGACCACAGCCGCTAGGACGATCATCCCAATCATGATTACCGTCTTCCGGTCTATGGGTATGGCTTACACGGTAAAGATCGGCATTTATGGCGTCCCGTTCAAATTCATCGGGAACGGAACCATAACGGTGATCACGGGCGTCTTGTTCGTAAGCGGAATCATCACCAAAACGACGGCGGGAAGCTTCCCGAATATCTTCAATAGATGAATTATTCCAAGTCTCAAAATCATCTAGTATATGATCATAAGGCATAGTTGAAACCCCCAGGGTTAAGGTTTAAGGGAAAGTTCGAGGGGGAACGAATTCCCCCCCGAAGTGCAGGGTTGACAAACTAGACGGGCATACGTGCCGTCATACGGATGTAACGCCGTCCAACAAACAGCAGACCCACGCCGATAAAAGCGAGCAGCAGGGTGCTGACGTTTGTGGCCAGGGTTGCAACGTCTACAGCGGTAAACAATGCTTCCATTTTTGACCTCCAGTTAAGATGAATAAAAAGGGTTTATGGTTTTTTCCTTGCGCAGGAACTTAATAATTCGAGTCGTCTTTTGTGTTGCCATCGCTGAAGATGGTTGAGCCGTCACCATGTTTGCCGCCGAACCAGCCATGATCATAAAACTGTTCGCCCTGGTTGTTATAACCCCACTTGGGAGTAGTAGCGTCCCACCGCTGGAATTGATCCCGGTCATAATCAAGATCAAAATCAGCAGTACGTTCACGCAAAACATGAGCAATATAGCGACGGGCAATAAACATGAGGCCGATGGTTATAAAGGTTAAAAGCAGCAGGGCAATATTTGAAGAAAGGGCGGAAACATCGACACCGGCAAATAAAGTTTCCATGCTGATTACCTCGTAATAACGCGCCAAAGTATACCGACACCGAGAATTGAAAGGCCGATGGTTAAAATACCAGTGGCAACAGTCAAGACATCAGTTTGAATGCCGGTAAAGGCGGCGGCAGTGATAAGGGGCGTCCATTCCATAATTGTTACTCCAGAAGTATAGGATTGTGATTTTTGCACTTCCCTACCGCCCCCCGGCCTGGGGGCTCGGATGGGGGCGGACGGGAAAGGCAAAAATGAATCAGTTTAGCCGTTTGGCTTCGTTGGCCTGGAAGTTGTTATATTTGCCAATGCGAAGTTGACGAAGTTGGGCATGATACAAGTCACCTTGTTTCAAGCCGTTCTCTTTGGCAAACACCGTAATGAAAGCCGAATCCGTTGAAATGTTGAACATAAAGCCACCGTTTTGCATGGGACGAATTGCATTGACCATGCCTTTAACGGTGATCCCGAGTTCATGGGTTTGGGGGATGGTGGGCGGCATAATTAAACCTCTTAAAAAAATTAATAAAAAAGGGATCAAGTCCCTGATGGAAGGACAGAAGAATTTTCATTTTTATGGAAACAGCATGGCGGCCGGGAAGGGGAGGCGTGATCAATCTCCATACCGGGAATGAATTGGCCCAGGGTAAGTAAGCCTACCTCGACCATGAAACCGATAACCTCTTCAATTTCCTTATTCTGCTTCCGGGCAAGTTCGCAGATATGGTTGTAGTTGTTTTCAGTGAAGGGGACGTAGACGAGGACGGGGAAAGTTTTCATAATGTTCACAATAAAATTTAATTTTGTTAACGATTCGAAATCATGATTTAATAAGTAAACAGTAAATAAACTTTGTTTCATCTGTTGAAAGTATATTTCAGGCAATCAAACAATGTCAAGAAAAAATATTAGAGTAAATGAAACGTCTATAATAATTCAAAGGGCAAACGAATTGTCTGGAACAAAAAATGATGCGCAACTTGCCAAAATTCTTGGAATTACGCATAGCAGTTTGATAGCCAGAAAAAATAACGGAACTTTGGAAATAAAAATATTTGAATGGGCAGTGACAGAGAAAAAAGATCTGAATTATTTGTTCTACGGAGTAGCTGCAGAAAGAAGAGAATACAAATTCAAGATCCTGGAAAAAATTGAACAATGGATGCTGCAGGAACAAAACAAGGATAGCGAATTTGCGGTCTGGTTCCGGATCCAGTTTGAAAAACAATTTCCGGATTATTACGAGTGGTTGTTAAAAAATAAGTAAAGAGGGGGGATATGTATAATTATCAACCAGGACCGGGAGCCGGAATATTTACACTTTTAATATTTGTAGCAATAATATTCGGCCTTGTATCAACTGTTATGATGTTTTTATTACCTTTTTTTGTCTATCGAATAAGAAATGAAATCATTGAACTCAATAAAAAAAATAATAAAATTATTTCATTATTAAGCATCAATAACCAGCCAGTAGAAAATAAAAATAATCCGCCTGAAGTAAAATCACAAACAAACCAGGACAAAACACAAACAACCCAGGGAACACAGTACGACCTGGAAAGCAAGCCATTAAAATATAGAAAATAATGCTAAATGAAAGACATAAGATTTAACAAAGAAAATATTAAATTCTTTTTTTCTCATCCATCAAGACGAGAAAAGTTACCTCAACTTATAATTTTAGTTGTAAGAACATTAATTTACATTCTGATAATTTATTTATTCATAGGTGGATACTTATGGTTTACAAGGGGATCAACACAGATATTAAAGGATATAAAACAAATTAATTTATATCAGCCAAAAGAAAGAAACCAATATACGCCAGAGCAACAAAGAGAATATTTAAGAAATAAGATCAGAAAAAATCCGGATATTTATAAAGAATTACAAGTATATAAAGATATAACAAAAAAGGAAATCAGAGATAATGAAAAAATATACTGCTGGAAAGATGAATCAGGACACATTCATTATTCAAATACAGGTTTCCCGGAAGGAAAAATAAAAAGGCTATGGGTGAAAGCTGCGGGGAATATGTAAGTCTGTAGCCCCAATGTTACCCCAAGAAAAAAAATAACTAATCAAAACAGTAGGTTAAAAGGTCATACGGAGGTTCAAATCCTCTCGTCCCGACCAATAAAATCAAGGACTTAGGGATAACTCTCTAAGTCCTTTTTTTGTTACAGATGCAACGAATATGCAACAATGAAAGGAAGATAGATTTGCTTAAGATAATAATTTGTGCTAATCGCAAAATATTAAATGATATACTACTTCGATGATGGGAAAATGTGGGATAGGAGATGTAAAAAAAGTGTGTTTAACCCATTATATCGAGGGAAATTATTGTAATTTTTTAGGGGAATATGGCTGCACAAAGCTATCTTTACATAATGACCAACCCGGGTATGCCCGGCCTTGTTAAAATTGGCTCTAGCAACAGGCATCCCTATGAACTTGCCCTTGAGCTTCCCACCACAGGTGTTCCAACAGAATTTGCTGTGTTTTCATAT
>JAWSUG010000007.1:0-123782 GCA_033549385.1 Desulfobulbaceae bacterium
CTGCGCTCACAGACATAAGAACAGGCGTCGGAGGAAGTGGTGATGTTCAGGGCAAAATGCCACTGCAGATTGAAGCTGAACTGTTCGACGGTCTGCTGATCTGTAAGATCCAGCATTTGCTGGATGATAATAGCGCCCATCATTGCATAAAGCTCATTGCTGGGCCGACCATTGCCGGAATCATAATGCGGTATGAGCAGATGCACAGGCAGTTGGGGCAGCACTTCCTCCCGGAAGAGCTTTGCCCAAGTGCGGTCAAGCAGTGCCCTGCGTTTCGGTCCCAAATGGGCGAATCGGTCGAACATGTCGATAGTTTTGTGGTCTTTGACGAAATACATCCTTTCTCCAGCTAACTATTTAATATAATGGAGAAAATATAACATAAAAGCATTCACGGCGCTAATAAATTCGTGGCATTTTTTAACGAAAAATCAATATGTTGTTCAATAATAACCTTTTTGCGAATTTATCAATTAATAACGAACGGAAAAGCCGTTGCCGGCTGTTCCCAACGGTTCCTCATCCCTGCTGTCGACACCAGTTACCTGGGACATGGGTGAACCCGTGTGCAGCCAGGAAAGCATCTCCTCGACTTTTTCCCTCTCACCCTCAAAAACGGTTTCCACACTCCGGTCCGGAAGATTTCGGACCCAGCCGCTCAGGCCGAGTTCCAGGGCCTTCTGTCTGGTATAGTCTCTGAAAAAAACTCCCTGCACACGCCCCCGGACAATCGCATGTACTCTCCTTCGGGTCATGTTCTCTCCTTTTATCCGCCTGTCAATTCCACAAATTGCTTTTCATCCAGTGTTCTGATGCCGGCATCCTGCGCCTGTCTCAACTTGCTGCCCGGCTTCTCTCCGGCTACCAGGTCCGTCACCCGGCTGGTGACCGATGAAGCGACCTGCCCGCCTAGAAATTTCACCCGCTGCTTGGCCTCATTTCTCGACATGGACGACAGGGAGCCGGTAAACAGGAAAACCCGGCCGTCCAGCTGCCTGCCCCCTTTCTCTTCCGAACCGATGGTCACGCCGGCCGCAAAAATATTTTCGATCATCTGCCGGACTGCAGGATCGGCAAAATATTCCACCAGGCTGGCTGCGGCCTGTTCGCCGATTCCCTCAATGTCACGCAGGTCGGCGGCTGATGCCGACATTACCTGCTGCAGGGTGTCAAAATGGCGGGCCAGAAGACCGGCATTGACTTCACCGATATAGCGGATTCCCAAGGCCCGGATAAATTTTGACAGGGTTGTTTTTTTCGCCGCCTCAATGGATGTAATGACGTTCTTTGCCGACTTTTGTCCCCACCCTTCAAGTTTTTCCAGGTCCTGCGTCTGCAGCCGGAAAATATCCTGAATGTCACGGACCAGGCTGTTCCTGACCAGCTGTTCCATATTCTTTCTGCCCAGCCCTTCGATATCCATTCCGCCCTTGCCGGCAAAATGAATCAGGTTCTGCAGCCTCTGGGCGGGGCAGTGCGGATTGACACAGCGGGTAACCGCTTCGGCTGCCGGCTGGACCAGTCGATGGCCGCATTCGGGACAATGTTCGGGGAAGCAGATTTTTTTCTCCTCCCCTGTCCGTGCTTCCGTCACCACTTTAATCACCTCGGGAATAACGTCGCCGGCCCTCTGTACCAGGACCTGGTCCCCTGTCCGCAGATCCTTGCGTTCAATTTCATCGCGGTTGTGCAATGTTGCCCGTTTAACGGTCACGCCGTCAACAATCACGGGCTCCAGATTTGCCACCGGGGTCACGGCACCGGTCCGGCCGACCTGAAATTCCACACCCCTGATCCTTGTCGTCACCTGGGAGGGCGGAAATTTCCAGGCCACCGCCCAGCGCGGCGCCCGGACCGTTGTGCCCAGCCGGTTCTGCAGATCAAAAGAATCAACCTTGATGACCATCCCGTCAATCTCATACTCAAGTTCGGTACGAATCTTCTGCAGTTCTGCGTACCGGTCTTGCACCTCCTCCAGGGTCCGGCATTGCCTGACATAAGAATTGATCCGGAATCCGAATCCGCCCAGGTAACTGAGCAGTTCCCATTGCCCCCGGCACGGGAATGAGTCGGGTTCGGCGGCGCCGTAGACAAAAAAAGCCAGAGGGCGCCTGGCCGTCACAGAAGGATCGAGCTGCCGCAGGGAGCCGGCGGCGGCATTCCGCGGATTGGCAAAAAGAGGCTCTCCTGCCGCCGACCGCTGCTTGTTCAACTGCTTGAACCCGTGCCGGGGAAGATACACCTCTCCCCTGACAATCAGCCTTTCCGGAATCTCTCCACCGGATTTCTGCAGCCGCAGGGGAATGGTCTGGACTGTTTTGAGCTGACCGGTGATATTTTCTCCGACAATACCGTCTCCCCGGGTTAACCCCAGGGTTAAAAAACCTTTTTCGTAAACCAGTTCAACAGCCAGGCCGTCCAGTTTCGGTTCCGTCACATAGACGATATCTCCTTCGTACTGCAGGAAACGCCGTATTTTTTTCTCAAACGTTTCCAGCTCATCACCGGTAAAGACATTATCAAGGCTGTACATGGGAAACAGGTGCTTTACTGTTTCAAACTGTGCCAACGGTGTTCCGCCGACCCTACGGCTAGGCGAATCAGGGGTGATCAGTCCGGGAAACTGCTCTTCAAGTTCCAGAAGTTCGCGAAACAGCAGATCATATTCGCTGTCCGTAATTATCGGATCATCAAGCACATAATAACGATGATCATGAAAATGTATTTCCCGGCGCAACTCGGCCAGGCGTTTTTCCGCCTGCTGCTCGTCAATAAACATCATTCTTCGTCCAGCAGCTTTCCTCCGGAACCGATATTTTCCCGCGCATCCTCGTCTATAAAGATGAGGATGGAACTGGCCGGTTTATTTGCCTCCCTGGCAATGACCTCGGTTACTCCACTGACAATGCCGCTCTTCTGCTTACGGGTGAGTTTTCCAGCCACCCTGATATTCACATATGGCATAATCGACCTCCGGTATCAAAATTTCATTTTGCGCTACCGCCTCTTAATGACTAGGTTTTTATTTTATCAGGAATTCATTTTGAAGTCGAACAGGATTTCAAGTATAGGGTCATGATATATTCATTCATTTGAAATACGGGGGAGGACATGCATATTATTGTTACCGGAGGAGCCGGGTACATCGGCAGCCATACCTGCCTGGAACTGCTGAATGCGGGACACCGGGTTACGGTCATCGACAACCTGGTAAATTCCAGTGAAATATCCCTTGAACGGGTCCGGCGGCTGACCGGCGGGTCTCCTGCCCTATACCGTACCGATCTGCTGGATATTGAAGGGATTGACAGGATTTTCAGGGTGTGTGATGATGCGGATGCCGTCATCCATTTTGCAGGGCTCAAAGCTGTCGGCGAATCGGTTGCCAAACCCCTGCTTTATTACCGCAATAATATCAGCGGCACCATCAATCTCTGCCAGGTCATGCAGAAGCACGGCCTCAAAAATATTGTTTTCAGCTCCTCAGCAACGGTCTACGGCAATCCGGCGACGGTCCCGATTACCGAGGATTTCCCTCTGTCCTGCACCAACCCGTACGGCAGGACCAAGCTCATGATAGAAGATATCCTCCGTGACCTCCACACTGCCGATCCTTCATGGAACATCGCCCTGCTCCGGTATTTCAATCCGGCCGGGGCCCATGTGAGCGGAGAAATAGGTGAAGATCCGAACGGCATCCCCAACAACCTGATGCCTTATATTGCCCAGGTGGCAATCGGTAATCTTGAACAGCTTTCGGTTTACGGCAATGACTATGATACGCCGGACGGAACCGGAGTCCGGGACTTCATCCATGTTGTCGATCTGGCCCTGGGACATCTCAAGGCCCTGGAAAAGCTTGCGGAAAATCCGGGAGTGGTCACCTACAATCTGGGAACCGGCAAGGGGTACAGTGTGCTCGAGATGATCAATGCTTTTGCCACGGCGAGCGGCAGAAATATCAAATACCGGATAACGGAGAGGCGGGCCGGCGATATCGGCTGCTGTTATGCGGATCCGACCCGCGCCAACAAAGAACTCGGCTGGAAGGCGGAACTCGGGATTGACCGTATGTGCGCCGACGCCTGGCGCTGGCAGACAAAAAATCCTAATGGTTACAAGTAAATGGCCTACAATTTCGGAAAAATTAACATGAACATTCTCATACGAACAGCACTTTTCTTTTTTCTGCTCTTTCCCGCTGCTGCTTTTTCCGCCCAGCCCGCCACGGGCTGTCACTGCTTCCGCGACCGCACATTTAATCCTGCCGACACGTTTGCATCGGACGGTTATCTGCTCACAACCGTTTTCAATTCATTGACAGCGTCATATTTTTCCATTCCCAAACGTCAGATCGTCATGCTCAAAATGAAAGGCGGCGTCCACAATGAAGATCTGCTGATTGCGCTCTATGCCGGCAGTCGAATGGGCCTGGAAGCAACGGATCTCCTGGCGGAGAAAAAGGACGGTTCCTGGCAGCAGGTGCTGGCGGAAAAACAGGTGCCGCAATCATTGCGTCATGACGAGCTGTACAACCGGATAAGAGAGGGTTTGCCGGTGGAGGATGCTGCCGGGGATATTATCCGGGAAATCCTGAACGATCGTTTCGGCATCATGCCCGAATCATTCGCTGCCCTGGTGCGGCAGGGGGCTTCCCTGCGCGAAATTGCTTTGATCTTCACCCTGGCGGAACATGTCCGGACGACTCCGGAAACGATATTCTCCCAGTACCATGACTGGGGTTTCAGTTGGAGCCAGATTGCCCATAATTTCGGTCTTCAGCCTGCCGATGTCGGCAAGCTGGCAGACAGTCGGCAGGCAGAAACAAGGTGACGGGGTCCATTCGTTTCTCCCAAGCGGCAAAACCGGTCCACGACACGCCTGCAGTGCTGATTCATGTTCCTTTTTCCACCGGCTGCCGCCTTACTTCCGGGTAATGTTTTTTGCTCATTCCGTTGACAAAGCGGACTATGTCGCTTACTTGTACTTGGCAATCGGAGAGAGAACACCGCTCCTTCATGGTCAAAACAATGTCCGAAAAAAAATATGACTGAAATTACATCAAAAACAATACAGATAAGTTCCTGTGACATCCATTTCCTGGAAACCGGAAGCAGCGGGCGCCATACCGTCATCCTGCTGCATGGTATGAAATTTCAGGCAGCAACCTGGGAGAAACTGGGGACCCTGCAGCAGCTCTCTGAAGCCGGCTATCATGCTGTTGCCGTCGATATGCCGGGATTCGGCAGCTCCCCTCCCTGCGCTATTCACCAGGATGCGGTACTACAGCATTTCATCCGGGAGAACAGGGGACGTGCCGTTCTTGTAGGCCCGTCCATGGGGGGTAGAATCGCCCTGGAATTTACGATCAAACACCCGTCTTCCGTTGCCGGACTCGTGCTCGTCGGTTCAGTGGGAGTCCAGGAAAACCGGGACAGTCTCTCTGCAATCAGGGTTCCCACCCTTCTTGTCTGGGGAGGAGAGGACCGGATATCTCCCCTGGAAAACTGTGAGCTCCTGCATGCATCCATCCCTGGGGCAAGGAAGATTGTTATTGAGGGCGCCCCGCATCCGTGTTATCTGGACAACGCCGATATCTGGCACAGTGAATTGATTCGTTTCCTCAACACTCTGGACTGATTTATTTCATCACTTATTCATTCATGGGAAAAACTTTAATAATAACTGAGAAACCGAGCGTTGCAGCCGATATCGCCAGGGTCCTTCCGGGAACCCTCAAAAAGACGAAAACCCATTATGAAAATGATGAATACATTGTCTCATTTGCCCTCGGCCATCTGGTTTCCATAGCATATCCCGAGCAGATAGATCCCAGATTCCAGAAATGGAGCCTTGACAATCTGCCCATTCTTCCTGAAGAATTCCCCCTCTCCGTCCTGCCCGACACAAAATCTCAATTCACCGCACTCAGCAAACTCATCCGCCGCCGTGACGTATCGACCATAGTGAACGGCTGTGATGCCGGCCGGGAAGGTGAACTCATTTTTAAATACATTTTCAAACTGGCCGCCACCCGCTCGGTTGAGAGTAAAAAAATTCTCCGCCTGTGGCTGCAGTCCATGACATCCGACGCTATTCGCGAGGGTCTGGCCCATCTGCGCAATGATGAGGAAATGCGGGCACTTGAAGATACCGCCCTGTGCCGTTCCCAGTCGGACTGGCTCATCGGCATCAATGCCACCAGGGCCCTGACCAGCTATAATTCCCGTTTCGGGGGTTTTCGGCTGACTCCATGCGGCCGGGTGCAGACCCCTACTCTATCCATGATCGTCAATCGCGAAAACGAGCGGCGCAATTTCATCCCCGCGACATACTGGGAATTGCATGCCACCTTTGTCTGCATGGATATTTCGTATCAGGGGATTTGGATTGATCCCGGGTTCAGAAAAAAAGCGGACAGGCCGCTTGAAAAGCAGGACCGGCTGTGGGACGGACAGAAGGCGGAGGAAATCGTCCGGCGGTGCATCGGCAGGAATGCACAGGTCAGTGAGACCGGCAAGAAATCCACGCAGCGATCACCGCTGCTGTATGACCTGACTTCCCTGCAGCGGGAAGCAAACAGCCGGTACGGCTTTTCCGCCAAAAATACACTGTCCATTGCCCAGACACTCTATGAACGGCACAAACTGATAACATACCCGCGGACCGACAGCCGTCATCTTCCCGAGGACTACCTGCCCACGGTCAAAAAAACAGTCACTCAACAGCAGAAATGGCAGTACGGCAAATTTGCCGAAGAAGCCCTGGCAAAAAATTATATCAGGAAGAACCCCCTGATTTTTAACAATGCCAAGGTCTCGGATCATTTTGCCATCATTCCGACAAGCGTCGTGCCGGGGAAGCTTTCCGAAGCGGAATTTAAAATCTACCAGATGATTGTCCAGCGTTTTCTCGCGGTATTTTTTCCACCGGCGGTTTTTCACAATACCAGGAGATTGAGCGTAGTTGGCAGCGACACCTTTCTCACTGAAGGCAAAATTCTGCTTGAACCTGGATGGAAGGCGGTTTACGGCAGCATTGCCGGTTCAAAGGATGAGGGACTGCAGCCTCTCCCCGACAAGGCGGACGTGATCTGTGAGACCATTGACAACAGGGAGAACCAGACCAAACCGCAGCCCCGGTTCAATGAAGGCACCCTGCTCTCGGCCATGGAACATTCGGGAAAACTGATCGACGACGAGGAGCTTGCCGAAGCCATGAAGGAAAGAGGGCTTGGCACTCCGGCAACGAGGGCTGCTATCATTGAAAAGCTCATCCATGAAAAATATATCGTCAGGGAAAACAGGGAACTTGCTCCGACCGGCAAGGCATTTGAACTGCTTTCGCTGCTCGAAACCATGCAGATAGATGTTCTGGCGTCGCCTGAATTGACCGGCGAGTGGGAATACAAGCTCAACCAGATCCTGAAAGGGGGCATGACCAGAGAGCAGTTCATGGAGGAAATCAAGAATGTGACCCGGACAATCGTTGACAAGATAAAAAAATACAAAGAGGACAAGGTCACAATTCCCGAGGCTCCTTTTTCCCCTGTCAACGGCCGCAGATTTTATGAAGACGCCACCGCCTATATTTCAGAGGATCAGAAAATCAAACTTCGCAAAATCCTGGGCGGCCGGGTAATGAACCCGGATGAAATTGTCGCGCTGCTCAAGGGGGAAACACTCGGGCCGTTTGCTGACTTCAGGTCCAAGCAGGGTAAACTCTTCACCGCGTCAATAAAAATGACCAACAACAAAATTGAATTCATTTTCCCGGATTCCAACGGGCAGCTGGATACGGATGAAATCAGGAAAGGGGAGCCCGTGGGGATTTCTCCCATCGATCGGACCCCTGTTTACGATACCCCTGCAGCCTATATATCGGCATCCGCTCTGGACGGCGACCAGAAAAACGGCCTGCGCATCAGCAAAATGATTCTGGGACGAACGATAGAAAAAGATCATATCGTGCAGCTTCTGGAAAATGGAAAGACCGAACTGATCAGGGGGTTTACCTCCAAACGGAAAAAACCCTTTGACGCCTATCTGCTGCTTGACGCCAAGGGAAAAATCACTTTTGAATTCCCGCCGCGTAAACGTAAAGATAGTGCCGGGAAGACCAATCAGGCCTGAGCCTGTGCAACAGACCTGGAAAAAAATGAACCGGACAAACACGATGGCAGGACCGCACATTATACCTATGAACCGTCGGCGGGAAGAGCCCGGCCGACAACCCGAGACTGTTAACAATGAGAAAACTGAAAAAAGAGCATCGTGAAAAAAGCGGCCTGGAAATAGCCCGCATGTGCGCGCAGATTGCCGTGGACAACAAAGCCGAGGACCTGGTCATCCTCGATGTACGCGGCCTGACCTCGTTCACTGATTTCTTTGTCATCATGAGCGGTAGATCGACCCGGCATGTACAGGGTATTGCCGAGAAAATCGAACTCGAGCTGCGATCAAAAAGAGTAACCAGCAAAAACAGTGAAGGATTGCGGGAAGGAATCTGGGTTCTTCTTGATTATGACGATGTCATTGTCCACATATTTTACAAGGAAACCAGAAAATTCTATGATCTTGACGGCCTCTGGCACGATGCCGTGAAGGTAGAGATTGACGACAACAATCAGGAAACATGACCGGCATTTCTCGATCATCCGCGGCAAGGCATCAGGGAACAATACTCCTGGCTATTCTTGATGGATGGGGCTATGCCCCTCCCTCCTCCGCCAATGCCGTATCAGTTGCCGATACCCCGAACATGGACCGCTGGATGGCGGAATATCCTTTTACGACCCTTGAGGCACATAACGGGCTGGTGGGCCTGCCCGAGGGCCAGATGGGCAATTCCGAAGTGGGACACCTTAATATCGGGGCGGGGCGGATAGTCTACCAGGATTTTACCCGGATCAATAAAACCATTGCGTCCGGAGAACTCCATGCCAATCCCGCCTTGTCCGGGATTATGGAAAAAATCGGCCAGCACCGCAGCAGCCTGCACCTCTTCGGCCTCGTCTCCGACGGCGGTGTCCATTCCCATATCGATCACCTGAAAGGGCTGCTGAAAATGGCTGCCGACAAAAACCTGACAAAAGTCTATATCCACTGCTTCATGGACGGCCGCGATACGCCGCCGAAAAGCGGTGCCGGATTTATCAGGGATCTTGTCCGGGCCATGGATGAATATCAATGCGGCCGGATCGCCACTGTCAGCGGCCGCTACTGGGCAATGGACCGCGATACCCGCTGGGACCGGGTGGTGAAGGCATGGGAGGCCATTGTGGCAGGCAAAGGCCTGTATGCAGCCGACCCTCTGGAAGCGGTTGAGGAAGCCTACCGCCGCAATGAGACGGATGAGTTTATCATGCCGACCGTCCTGCTGCATGAAGAAAAGCCTGTAGGACGGATTGAAGAGCACGACGGGATCATATTTTTCAATTTTCGGGCCGACAGGGCGCGCGAACTGACCCGCGCCTTCACGGAAGAAAATTTTTCCGGCTTTGATGTGGCAGACCGTCCCAAAATTTCCGGCTTTGTCACTTTTACAGAATATGACCGCAATTTCAATCTGCCCGTCGCCTTCCCTCCGGTGAGCCTGGACAACATTCTCGGTGAGGTAATCAGCGTCCTGGGGCTGCGGCAGCTGCGAATCGCGGAAACGGAAAAATACGCGCATGTCACATATTTTTTTAACGGCGGGCTGGAGAAGCCTTTTCCCGGGGAATCCAGAATCCTGATAAACTCTCCCCGGGAAGTGTCAACCTATGACCAGAAGCCGGAAATGAGCTCCTATGAGGTAACCGACAGGCTCCTGGAAGAACTCCGCAAAGCCGAAGCAGAGGGCAGTCCCTATGATCTGGTCGTTCTTAATTATGCCAACGCAGATATGGTCGGTCATTCAGGGGTCATGGAAGCTGCTGTCAAGGCCTGCGAAGCGGTGGACAGATGTCTGGGCAAAATAGAGACATATCTCAGAGAAAAAAATGGGATAATGCTCGTCACCGCCGATCACGGCAACGCGGAAATCATGTTTGATCCGGAAACGAACGGCCCCTATACCGCACACAGCCTCAATCCGGTTCCATTCATTCTGATTCACGACCGCTATAAAAAGATGAGTTTGCGCGGCGGCGGGGCACTGAAAGATATCGCCCCTACCATTCTGGCCCTGATGGAAATCCGGAAACCTGAAGATATGGAAGGGGAAAGCCTGTTGCTGCATCCATGAGGCTTGTTTTCCGGCCTTGTTGCGACCAGTACTGTATTTTCATTATAGAGGTGACAAATGCGATACATAAGTACGCGCGGGGGGATCGACCCGATAGGATTCAGCGATGCCGTCATAATGGGGCTGGCAACGGATGGCGGCCTCCTGTTGCCGGAACGGCTTCCGCAAGTGGGGATGGACCGGGTCAGGTCCTGGCACAATCTTCCTTTTCAATACCTGGCAGTGGACATTCTCGAGCTGTTTATCGATGATATTTCCAGGCAGGAGATTGAAAATCTGGTTGAACGATCCTACGCCGGATTTACGCATCCCCAGGTCACTCCCGTTACTCAGCGCGGCGATGTTTATATTCTCGAACTGTTCCACGGCCCGACCCTGGCATTCAAAGATATAGCCCTGCAGCTCCTCGGCAATCTCTTTGAACTGCTCCTTAAAAGACGATCCTCATACATGAATATCCTCGGCGCGACTTCCGGTGACACAGGAAGCGCTGCAATTCACGGCGTCAGGGGAAAAGACCGGATCAACATCTTCATCCTCCATCCGGACGGCAGGGTCAGTCCCATCCAGAAACTGCAGATGACGACCGTCATTGACCCGAATGTCTTCAACGTTGCCATTCGCGGAACTTTTGACGACGGCCAGGCAATTGTCAAAGCAATATTCAATGACCTTGATTTCAAGGAAGAGCATCATCTGGGAGCAATCAATTCGATCAACTGGGCCAGGGTGCTCGCCCAGGTTGTCTACTATGTTTATGCCTGGACCAGGCTTCAACTCCAGGGTTTCGAATCCGTAGACTTCTCGGTGCCCACCGGCAACTTCGGCGACATTTTCGCCGGCTATATCGCCAAAAGGCTGTTGCCCGAGGGCATGATCAACAGGCTGGTGCTGGCGACCAACACCAATGACATCCTTACCCGTTTCGTCAACCTGGGAGTGTACAGCACAGGAGAAGTTCACGCCACCTACAGTCCGTCAATGGATATCCAGGTGGCCAGCAATTTCGAACGCTACCTGTATTATCTGCATGATGAAAATCCCGCCGAGGTCAGCATGAACATGGAAAATTTCGCAAAAACCGGCCGCCTGGACCTAACAACGCTCCACGACAGGGTGGTCAGGGAATTTGCCGCCTGTGCGGTTTCCGAAGAGGACACCCTGGCGACCATCAGGGAATTCTACCGGAATTATGATTACCTGATGGATCCGCATACCGCCGTGGGTGTACGGGCGGCACAATCATTCGTGAACTCAGAGCGGCCGATGATCTGCCTTTCGACAGCGCATCCCGCCAAGTTCGGAGAGGCGGTCAGAAAAGCGATCGGCCGCGAACCGGAACTGCCGCCAGCGCTGGCCGGCCTGGAAAAAATGGAAAGCAGATGCGACGTGCTCAACGCTGACGCGGAAACTATCAAGGCGTACATGAAAGAGCGTGTACTGCGGTGATTGACAGCAACAGACATCGGCAGCAGGTTGAGGAGGCTGTCTCCTTTCTCCGGGACAGGATGCCTGCACCCCCTGAAATTGTCATCGTTCTCGGGACGGGATTGTGCTCCCTTGCCGATTCGCTGATTGAACCCTTTGCGCTCCCCTACAAAGACATTCCCTGGTTTCCGGTTTCAACAGTGACAAGCCACGAAGGCAACCTGGTGTCAGGAATCCTGAACGGGAAACCGGTGGCCATCCTGCAGGGCCGGGTACACTGCTATGAAGGGTATTCGGCAAGAGAGGCGGGCCTGCCGATGCGCGTTCTCTCCCTTCTCGGCGCCCGGACAGCGATTATCACCAATGCCAGCGGAGGCCTTAACCCGGAATTCACACCCGGCGCCATCATGGTGCTGACCGACCATATCAACCTTCTCGGCGACAATCCGCTGCGGGGTGCCAATATCGAAGAATGGGGGCCGCGCTTTCCCGATCTCTCCAAACCGTATGACCACGGACTGGTGCTTGCCGCCCTGGAAGCGGGGGAAAAGCTGGGACTGGAAAATGTGCGGCGCGGAACCTACATCTGCGTTCCCGGCCCTACTCTGGAAACACCGGCGGAAACCAGATTTTTCCGGCAAAGCGGCGCTGACGCCATCGGCATGTCGTCGATTCCGGAGATACTGGTTGCCCTCCATGCCGGCATGAAGGTCCTGGGTCTTTCCGTGGTCGCCAATATCAATGATCCCGACAACCTGCAGCCGATCCTGCTGGAGGAAATCGTCGAAACCGCAGCCAGAACCGAACCGCTGCTGCAGAAGCTCGTTTTCAATATTATACCAAGGTGCTGAATATGTCCCGAGAGAATGTTGAGCTCATCCTCACCGGAAAATACCTTGTCACCCTGAACGCGGACAGGGATATAATTGAAAACGGGGCAGTTGCCGTTGCCGGTGGCCGGATCATTGCCGCAGGATCCGCCGGGGAGATCCTGGCCAGGTATCCGCAGGCGGAACTTCTGCAGGAAGAACACGGCCTGATAATGCCCGGCCTGGTCAACACCCATACCCATGCCGCCATGGCCTGCTTCCGCGGACTGGCCGATGATCTCCCCCTCATGCAGTGGCTGCAGGAATATATTTTCCCGGTGGAAGCGAAACTGACCTCTGAAATCGTCTATCATTCCACCCTGCTGTCGCTCTGCGAAATGATCAAGTCGGGCACTACCAGCTTCTGCGATATGTACCTTTTTGCCGCTGATGTGGCGAGAGCCGCCGAACTCTCCGGCATGAGGGCCTGGATCGGCGAGGTGCTCTATGATTTTCCCTCCCCCTGTTACGGAGAGCTTGAAAACGGCTTCGCCTACACGGAAAACCTTTTCCGCCAATACAGCGGCAGCGAACACATCACCATCACGGTTGACCCGCATGCGGTCTATACCTGTTCTCCTGATCTCCTGCTGCGGCTCGGCAGGATGGCTGTCGAGAAAAATGCGCTGTATGTCATTCATCTTTCGGAAAACCGGGATGAGGTGAGCACCTGCATCGAGCGTTACGGCTGCTCACCGGTAATGCACCTGGAAAATCTGGGACTGCTCAACGAACGGGTGGTAGCGGATCACTGTGTTATGGTTACGGACGAAGAAATCCGCCTCATGGCTGACCGGGGAGTCAAAGTGGCTCACTGCCTGGAATCCAACATGAAACTTGCCTCCGGAACAGCTCCGGTTGCAAAAATGATTGACGCCGGGATCATTGTCGGGATCGGGACGGACGGCAGCGCAAGCAACAATGATGTCGACATGTTCGGGGAGATGAACAGTGTGGCAAAGGTGCACAAGGCTGCCAATTTGGATCCGACGGTCATGAATGCCGAAACAACGCTGCACGCCGCCACGGCAGGCGGCGCAGCCGTGCTTGGTGCCGGGCATGAAATCGGCAGTCTCGAACCGGGAAAAAAAGCGGACATGATAGTCCTGAACCTGAACCAGCCCCACCTGACTCCCATATACAGTCCTGTTTCCCATCTCGTCTATGCGGCAAGAGGATCCGATGTCGTCCATTCCGTCATCAATGGACGGATTGTCATGCGTAACCGCACCCTTATGACTCTTGATGAAGCGTCTGTACTTAACCGGATGGAGCAGATCGGACGCGAGGTCCGGAAAATCAGACGAGAATGAATGTTGACACCGCCTGCCCCAAGATGATATCGTTAAAGAAGCAATAAATATCTCCGCTTACATTCTTTAATAGGTGAAAATATGTTTGGACTTGGAATGCCGGAATTGATCATTATCCTTGTTATTATCGTGATCATTTTTGGCGCGGGCAAACTCCCGGAAATAGGCAGCGGCATCGGCAAAGGAATAAGGAATTTCAAGGATGCCACTAAAAGTGAAGAAAAAAAATCAATAGAAGAAGATAAAAAGGAAAGTTAATTACAAGGTGGGAAATTCGGCAAAAAATTCCTCCATTCTGCAAAATACATCATAACCTTATAAGGATATCGTATGTTTGGACTTGGAACACCAGAACTCGTTGTTATTCTCGCCATCGCCTTCCTGATTTTCGGCGGCAAGAAACTGCCGGAGATCGGCTCCGGTCTGGGAAAGGCAATCGGTTCTTTTAAGAAAGGCATAAATGATGTGGAAGAGGCCGGCGCGGACATCCAGAAAAGTATTCCCGGTGTCAAGGAAATGAACGAGGTCCGGGATACAATTAACCAGGCGAAAAATATTACCGGTTCCATAAAAAAAATCTAGTTCGTATATGCGCCCGGTTTTTTATTCTCCTGCAGCAAAACCGGGTAGTTATTTGTTCCTGATTCACTCATTTATTTTACGTCCGCCTGCCGCGGTCCTTTTTGCAGTCGTTCACCCTCTTACAATGTCCTAAGCAATCTCTTGGTTTATCTTAATTGTCTACACTGCCGCTGTTTCATTTCTTTACAATTTTGTAATAATGTACAATATTGTAACATACAAATTAAACTTTCTTGTCAAAATTACAATAATGAACAATCTTTCCCCTTGACATAGATTTTTTTTCCCTGTAATTCGTTTTATCTTGACTCTGTTTGATTTTTCGTCACACAGGACAGGACTTATTTTCAATCTCAGTAACCGGATTAATCTCCTCAAGACATTGAATTATAATTAACTGAGTAACCTGAACTACACTCACGGGGGACTTTCATGTGTCGTCTAGCATTGAAAACAGCTGATATCCCTTTTTCACCGTACGAAGTTCTTACTGCCATGGAATCCATGCAGGAAGGGTACGACGGCAGCGGGCTTGGATTGCTCTTAAGGGGTATTCAACTGGACGATTTTAATTACAAGGCCGATCATCCCATCCTTTCCGGTATAGCCCACAGCGAAGCCGCCATGCAGCGCCTGAATGCCTATATGGAGGAAAAAGGATATGAACTGAAATATGATCATGAATTCGCCAGAATCCCGGGTCTGATTGAGGCGCAGGATCGGGAAAAATATATTGTCCGGATTTACAAGGAGCCCGATACTTCAGCGCTCAGCACGGAAGAAAGAGATCAGCGCCTGATGAACATGAGGCTGGAGCTGCGGAAGAACGGGGAAGCCAACGGTGAAGACCTGACTGTTTTTTCCTTCTGGCCGGATGTGGTGATGATCAAGGAAGTCGGCTGGCCGCTTGAGGTAGGCAAAGCCCTCGGGCTGCAGGACGGCCGCATCAAAGCGCGGGTGGTCATGGCCCAGGGGCGGCAGAACACTAATTACGGCATCAACCTCTATGCCTGCCATCCCTTTTTCATTCAGGGTATAGCCTCCATGACCAATGGGGAAAATACTGCTTTTGTGCCGATCAGAGAATGGCTGACCGGCAAACAGATCCCCGGTTATACGGGCTATCAGAGCGATTCCGAAGTCTTTACCCACATCCTGCACTATGTCGTCAAGCGGCTCAAGCTGCCGCTTCAAGCCTACAAGCATGTCATAACTCCCCTGAAAACCGAAGAGCTTGACAAGCATCCCCAGTGTGATTTTCTCAAGGGTCTGCGGGCGGCATGCCGGCGTCTGATTATCGACGGTCCCAATGCCGTGATTGCAACCCTGCCCGATGAAACATGCATGCTGGTTATGGATCACAAAAAACTGCGGCCGGCAACAGTCGGGGGCAGACCTGGAGTGTGGGCAATGGCTTCTGAAATATGCGGGGTGGATGCGATGATTCCCGATCGGGACCGGTCCCTTGATTTTCAGCCCATGAGAGAACACACAGTAATAATTCCTCCGGAACGTAAGGAGATAGTCATATGGTCTCAGTTCGATCAGTTTGTACTTCCCCAGGCAGCTTAACGTATCACGATCTGCCCTGGATAATTAAACACCGCGAGGATCGCTGCACCCTCTGCGGACACTGCACCTCGGTCTGCCCGGTTCAGGCTATTTACCTGACCTACCGGCGCCAGAGGATGCCCAAGCTCGATATCCTCCAGAAAAAACGCGGCAACGAATACAACACATTTGTCGGAATCCGGCAGCGCACCAGGATAGAACATAAATGCATCGGCTGCGGCATGTGCTCGATGGTCTGTCCCAATGAGGCAATCGGCCCGGTGCCGAACACCAACGAAAACCGCTCCATCTTTCACATTCACCAGAAAGGAGAGGCTTGGAAGCGGGGCGGGCGCCGTAATCTTCCCGGAAGAACGATCCTCGATAAAATCTGCTTTAACCGGATTTCCATGCTGACCGATCCGGCCCTAGATGCCGGCCGGCATGAATTCAATACCAACACCATTCTGGGCAGGGTTCTTTCCCCCGAGGAATTCCTGCGCCGTCAGGCAGCCGGTGAATGGATCCCTCCGACGCGGGAAATTTTTCCTTTTGTCATCGGGTCCATGTCTTTCGGAGCACTTTCACCTAATATGTGGCTCGGCCTCCTGCAGGGAGTCGCCTACTGCAACGAAGTGCTCGGCATTCCGGTGGTCATGGCCACCGGGGAAGGCGGTGTGCCGCCATGGGTTCTGAAAAGTCCTTTCCTGAAATACATTATTCTGCAGATTGCCTCCGGCTATTTCGGCTGGGATGAAATCATTCGTGCAATTCCGGAAATGCAGTGCGACCCGGCCGCCATTGAAATCAAATACGGCCAGGGAGCAAAACCCGGTGACGGCGGCCTGCTGATGTGGTTCAAGGTTTCCAGGCTGATTGCCAGGCTGCGGGGTGTGCCGGAGGGTGTTGACCTGCCTTCGCCGCCGGTCCATCAGACGCTTTACTCCATTGAGGAAAGTGTCATGAAGATGATTCAGACCATGTCCATGGCATTTGGTTTCCGGGTTCCGGTATATCCCAAGATATCGGGTTCGACCTCGGCCAAATCCGTCCTGAACAATCTGGTGCGCAATCCTTATGCTTCCGCCCTGCTCATCGACGGACTGGACGGCGGTACCGGGGCGGCATACAATGTCAGCATGGATGCCACCGGGCATCCCATAGCTTCAAACCTGCGCGAGTGTTACCTCGACCTGGTCGCCCAGGGCCGGCAGAACGAAATCCCCCTTTTTGCAGCAGGAGGTATCGGCAAAAACGGCAATGTCACCCAGAACGGCATGGCCCTCATCATGCTCGGTGCATCGGGAGTGCATATCGGCAAATACATGATGCAGACCGCAGCCGGATGCCTGGGCAATGAAATGAACCGCTGCAATGTGTGCAATCTCGGAATCTGTCCGAAAGGCATCACCAGCCAGAATGAAAAACTCTTCCGCCGTCTCGATCCTGATGAAGTTGCCCAACGCGTGGCAGATACCTTCATGGCCATAAAAACTGAAATGAAAAAAATCATGGCGCCGCTGGGACGCTCGCAAAGCCTCCCCATCGGTATGTCCGATGCCCTGGGAATAGACGATGCGGCAGCGGCTGAACGTCTGCAGATCAAATACGTCTGTTAAGTACTGCATGAAATTCAAATGGAAAATTTTAACGACAATTGCATAAAATGAGTAAAACCAACAAAAAAATCAAAACCGTTTCAGGCAGAGACGAGCAGGGCAACCGTCTGACCTCCAAAATTTTCGAGGAAAAGATTCGTGAAGCCGCCGCCCTGTCCGCGGGCCTGATTCTTGAATCCTACGGTCAGCATAATATCGGCATGCGCCTCGGTACTGCCGATCATCCCATTCATATCCGGATCAGCGGCCCGGTTGGCCAGCGGCTCGGCTGCATGGGACAGACCGGAGCGGTTATCGAATGCGATGGTCCGGCTTCCGATGATGTCGGTTATCTCAATATCGGCGCGGATATCATTGTCAAAGGAAACGCAACAAACGGAGTCTGCAATGCCATGGCAGGAGGCCGGGTGATGATCGGCGGTTCCATCGGCTCCCGCGGCCTGACCATGACCAAGTGGAATCCGGAATACACCAGGCCGGAATTGTGGGTGCTCGGCTCTGTCGGGGACACCTTCGCCGAATTCAACTGCGGCGGGGTAGCCGTTATCTGCGGCATTGATCCCAAAAAAGAGGAAAATGTCCTGGGTTACAGACCGTGTGTCGGCATGGTTGGCGGCTGGATTTTCTACCGCGGCAAAACCGATGACAGCTATTCAAGAACAAATGCAAAACTGATGGACCCTGATGACGATCAGTGGCAATGGCTCATGGCCCGTATGCCTGAATATCTGGAGGCAATCGGCCGCGAGGAACTGCTGGATCAGCTCAGGGTCCGGGAGGAATGGAAGCTGCTCATGGCCATCACCCCCCAGGAGCGGGCCCTCATGTTTTCCGGGCCCATGCCCATGGAGGAATTCCGCAAAAGAATCTGGGACCAGGGATTCGGCGGCGGCGACCCTCTCCGGGACCTGGCCCCGGGGCTTGACCGCAGCGTCATAGGTGTTATAGAAACCGGAGATCTCCGGCGCCGCAAACCGCACTGGGTAAACCGGGATTCTGCCGCACCGTGCACTTTTTACTGCCCCATTCATATCCCGACTGTCGACAGGCTGCGACTTATCCGGGATGGAAAACTGGACGAAGCCTATGAAATGCTTCTCCGCTATACGCCGCTTCCCGCTTCGGTCTGCGGCACCATCTGCCCCAACCTCTGCATGGAGAACTGTTCCCGAAAAGCGGTCGACTTCAGCATCGATGTCGCGGTTCTCGGCAGGGCCGTGAACAAGGCTGAACCGCCGAAAACACTCCCCTCTACCGGCAAAAAGGTAGCGGTTATCGGCGGCGGCCCCGGCGGTATGGCAGTCGCCTGGCACCTTGCCCTAAACGGTGTTGAAGCCCATATTTATGAAAGGGATGATGACATAGGGGGAAAACTCCGCCAGACTATTCCCTGGGAGCGTCTTCCCCGCGCCGTCTGGGAGCGTGAAATCAACCGGTTCAAGGATACGCCGAACATCCATATCCACACAGGCGTATCCATGAGCAAGGACAAGGTGGAAAAGCTGAAAAAGGAATATGACTATGTGGTCATAGCGGTCGGAACCCACCAGCCCCGCATCATTCCTTTTCCGGGGCACGATAAGGTTGTTCCCGCCCTTGACTACCTGAAGGCCGCAAAGAGCAGCAAGCCGATGAAAACCGGCAAAAAAGTCGTTATTATCGGCGCCGGTAATGTCGGCTGCGATGTGGCGGCAGAAGCCTACAGGCTCGGAGCCGATCAGGTTACCCTCGTGGATATCCAGAAACCTCTCGCCTTCGGCAAGGAAAAGCAGTCCGCAGAAGCGCTCGGCGCCGTCTTCAAATGGCCGGTCATGACCCGGGAAGTTACCGATGAGGGACTGGTTGGGGATGACGGGACCCTGTACCCGGCCGATGTGGTCATAATTTCAATCGGTGATGTTCCCAAACTGAGTTTCCTGCCGGATTCGGTGGAGACTGTTACCGTGGGCGGCGCCGCCTGGATCAGGACCGATGAGGCAGGCAGGACGAGCGACGACAAAATTCTGGCTGTCGGCGATGTGGAAAAACCCGGACTGGCAACCAACGCCCTTGGTGCCGGCAAGAGGACGGCAGAGTATATTGTGGCTGCCCTGAAGGGTCAAAACTGGATGCCCTTTACCCTGAAAGTGATTCAATATGAATCCCTGACCACCGAGCATTACAGTCCGGTTCCTTCCAAAGGAGCCACCGAAGAGGACCAGGCCACCCGCTGCCTGAGCTGCGGCTCCTGCCGGGACTGCCATCTGTGCGAAACCATTTGTCCGACGCATGCCATTTACCGCAGGGATGTGGCTGCCGGCGCAGGCGGAGTAAATTACGAATATGTCTCCGAGGATGACAGGTGCATTGCTTGCGGTTTCTGTACCGATACCTGCCCCTGCGGCATCTGGACAATGCGGCCTTTCTGAAACCGATGTTATCCGCCGGTTCTAAAAGGTCACCCGCAGCGGTGGCCTTTTTTTTTGCATGATGGCGGTTCATTCTGTTTTAATGGGTTGGCAGCGCCTCACCCCACGTTCGGATACTGATGGGGAGCATACTATGCCTTTCCATCCATATTGTTCCAATTTATGAATAAACCACACTATATACTTGCAGGCTCCCTGATCGACGGCAGCGGCGGACCGATTAGAAAAAGGGTGCTCCTGGAAATAGGCGGCGGCACCATTGCCGGCATTCAAAACTGTGACAGCTGGCCTGCCCCGCCTCCCGAACAGGTTACAGACCTGTCCCATTGCTGCATCCTGCCCCGATTTGTTGACAGCCATGTTCACCTCTGCCTGTCCGGCAGCGTCGACCCGAGTGCCAGGAAGCGGCAGCTTGCCGCCCCCTATCGGAATATCCGTTCCGTCATCTCCCGGCACCTGCATGACCACTTTACCCATGGGGTTGCGGCCGTACGGGACGGCGGCGACAGCAATGGTTATACACGGCAATACCGGGATGATCCTGACCAAGCACCAGTCCCTGTTCTCCTTAAAACAGCTGGGAAGGCATGGCACAGGAAAGGACGCTACGGCGGCCTGCTCGGCAGATCTCCGGCTGATAATGAAACCCTTCCTGCCGCGTATTCCCTGGACCATGATGTCATTGACCATGTCAAACTGATACAATCAGGAATAAACAGCCTGCTGCACTTTGCCCGGGAAACAGCTCCGCAATTCACCTCGGAGGAGATAAGAGGAGTGGTTGAGCTGGCAGTACGGAAGGGAAGAAAAGTGATGGTCCACGCCAACGGGAGAAGCCCGGTCCGATCGGCTCTGGAAGCCGGATGCCATTCCATTGAACACGGCTGGTTCATGGGCCGGGACAATCTTGAACGCATGGCGGAGAAAAGGATTTTCTGGGTGCCCACAGCGTTCGCCATGAAGGCTTGCCTGGATCATATGGTTCAGCACGGCAACAGCTGTGATCCGGCAGTTGTTGAAAAAAACCTGCACCATCAGCTGGAGCACATCGCCTTTGCCAGAAAATGCGGAGTAACCGTGGCCCTGGGCACCGATTCAGGCTGCTTCGGGGTTTTCCATGGCAAGGCGGTTGTGGAGGAGCTCAAGCTTCTGATCAAAGGGGGTTATTCCCTGCCCGAAGCGGTGCGATGCGCAACTTTCAACGGCGCCCGGCTGCTGGGCGTAGAAAAAGAGACAGGATTGATTGCCGCAGGCAGATCCGCCGATTTTATTGTGGTGCGCGGCACCCCTGCCCGGCTGCCGGGAAATCTCTCCCGTCCGGAAGCGATTTATATGAAGGGCAATGCCTGCCGGAAAGATTCATTCCTCAAAATCTGAAGGTCTGCCTCTCCAACTTCCTGATTTTTATTAAATGTCGAACTCCTGGTGCAGATCGGGAATCTGCACCGAGGTATTCTCCAGAAGTTGTGCAAATACCTGCATGGTGTTTTCCTCACCATGCACCAGGAACGTCTTTTCAGGGGAACCGGTCTGTCTGTACCAGGACAGGAGTTCCTCTTGATCGGCGTGGGCGGAAAAACCGCCGATTGTATAAACTTCGGCATTTACCGCGATATCGTCACCGAAAATCCTGATCGACTTTTCCCCGTCAATGATCCGGCGGGCCGGCGTCCCATGGGCGGCAAAACCGACAAACACAATGCTGCTTTCCCGCCGCCAGAGATTATGCTTGAGATGATGGCGTATCCTGCCGCCGGTACACATTCCTGACCCGGCAATAATAACCGCGCCGCCGCTCATTTTGTTGATTGCCATTGATTCCGCCGTTTCCCGGGTAAAATGCAGTCCCGGAAGACTGAATGGGTCATTTCCGGACTTGAGAATCTGCTGTGCCTCGGCATCATAGCATTCCGGATGCCGGCGGAAAATCTGGGTGGCGGAGATAGCCATGGGAGAGTCGAGAAAGACCTGCATATTCTCAGGCACCCGGTGCTGCTCGACTCCCTCCCGCAGATAATAGAGAACCTCCTGGGATCTCTCCAGGGCAAAGCTCGGGATGAGAACATTTCCTCCCCGGGCCAGGGTGGTGTTGATTGCCGCATAGAGTTCTTCTATCGAAGGCTCAAGATGTTTATGCAGCCGATTGCCGTAGGTCGTCTCCATGACGACGATGTCAGAATCAGGGGGTACCGCAGGATCGCGCATGATAACCCGGCCGCTTGAACCGAGATCACCGGAAAACAGGATGCGTTTTTCCCTCCCGTCTTCTTCCAGGTCCATAGCCACGCAGGCGGAGCCCAGGATATGGCCGGCGTCATAAAAGGTGATGCTGATTCCTGCGGCAAGGAGGTCTTTTTTTTGGAAACCGGCAATATCTGTAAAATAGTCCAAACTGTCGAGCGCATCCAGCGTATTGTACAGGGGCTCGATATCGTCCACCCTGTTCCCGTGGCGGCGGGCCTTTTTCAATCTATATTCAGCCTCTTCCTCATGGATCTTTGCCGAGTCCAGCATAACCAGCCGCGCCAGTTCCCGGGTGGCCGGGGTGGTAACGATTTTTCCCTGAAATCCGCGCTTGACGAGCAGAGGAATCCGTCCGCAATGGTCAAGGTGGGCGTGGGTCAGGATGAGAAAATCGATCGTGGCGGGATCAAAACCGAAATCATTCCTGTTTTCTTCCACCATTTCCCTCTTGCCCTGGTACAGACCGCAGTCGACCAGTATCTTTTTCCCCCTGCAACTGACCAGGTGGCAGGAACCTGTAACGTTTTTGCTCGCCCCGTGAAATGATATCTTCATGCAAACCTCGTAATGTCTGTTCTGCCGGGTGAAGCTCGGCAAAGATTATGCTCCTGAAAATGAACAGCAGAGACCGGCCATATACGCCCGGAGAGTCTGGGGACTCCGGCTTCAGCTGTGCAGGCGGATAAACAAAAAAACTCTGTTCCTCTTATTACAGTTGGGTCAGAAGGCCGACAAAAAAAATCTGTTTCTCACGGCCGGATCAGACGGTAATCCGCAGACCGGCTTCAGGAAGAATTGCGGCCGGATTGGCATCCAGAATTTTCCCGATGTGCGCAGATTCCACCCGGCGGAAAGCCATGTTCAGATGAACAAGGGCAAGCTGCCTGATACAGCTTTCTTCCGCAAGCTTGAGACAGCCTGAGACAGAGCCGTGGTGGTGCACTTCTTCATCAAGCATGTACGCCTCGTGAACAGCAAGATCACAGTTTTTGATAAGTTCGGGAACTTGCCGTGTCGGACGGCCGTCACCGCTGTAATAGAGTTTTTTATCGCCGTCCTCCACCAGGATTCCAAGATTCCGCTGGGAATGGTCTGTCTGGACGGATTGACAGGTTAATCCGGATATGGAGTGTGCATTGTCCGGTTCAATTTCCAGGAACTGTAAGGCATAACAGAACTTTGACCTGAAGCTGGGATAAGCCAGATCCATAGCGGTCAGAATTTTGTCGGATAACCCTCTTGGTCCGGTTATGAGCAGAGGCTTGGATCTTCCCATTTCCCAAAGCCGCAGAATCAGCAGGGGCAGACCAAAAAAATGATCCCCGTGAAAATGGGAAATCCAGATGATGTCCAGTTGATCCGGATCACCTGTAAAGGCGAAATAACTGTGGGGCACGGAAAAACCGCAGTCAAATAGGATATTAACTCCGTTGCCGGTCTTTACGAGTATTGAGGTATTACCGTGTTGCGGATCGCAGGCATCTCCCACACCGATAAAGAAAACATCCATATGTTTATCCCTCAATTCCGTTTGCTTACTTCAATATTAACGGAATGACCAATAACCGTTTCCATGAGCCAGGCAAGTGCATTATCTTGTTGCCAGGCACAACCGATGGACCAATCTTTTCTTCAGTTTTCTATAATATACGTTTGAAATGTCGCTATTTGAAGCATTTTTCGTATTTTAACATTTTCCGGGCAGAAAAATCCAACAGTGATCGCAAAAAGCATTTCTCAATATAACCGTTTCCATGCCGGGAAAATCATTATTCCGGCAATCTTCGGGATTATCCCTGTTCCCGCGCCGTTATCTCATCTTCACCAGGGAGAATGGCAGGCTCACCGAATACATTGTTCTCAAGAACCTTTTCAGCAAGCTGCCCGGGAGAAAAATCAAGGAAGGAAAAAAGATACTGCTCAAGCTCGATGCATTTGGCAAAATTTTCCCTGATCAGTCCGTGTATCTCCGGATCCTGCTTGCCGTAATGCTCCAGAATATACTCTAATCTGTCCTCCAAGCTGACAACCTCTTCGTGACGGACCCGCTTGTCGGCATAGTAGATAATTTCAACGGCTGAAAAAATACCCTGCCGGTAACGGCTTGGATCATACTCTTTCAGGATGACATGCTCTGCAACAATACGGGCAATCTCCGGAAATCCGAGTTCCATACAGATCCGGGCTCCAGCCCTGGCATGATCACAGCCCTCCCGCAGACAGGGCGTTTTGGCAATATCATGGAGCAGCGCGCCGGCCACAACCAGCTTCGTGTCAGGAAGTGCGGCCTGCTGCTGCCTGCCATTCGCCCCGTACCCGTTCAGGATCTGCAGGGCAGCTTTTGCCACGGTGACCGAATGCCGCCTGATATTAGGCAGCATTGCGTATTCCTCCATTAACAGGAAGCAATGGGCGGCATCGGGAATCATAATCACGGGATAATTATTTTCTACTGAAGCGGTGCACTGCATCGACCGCTATTCTGGCCTGATCCGGCGGTGTCTGGGGAAGGATTCCGTGACCGAGGTTGAAGATATGGCCGCGGGCACCGGCCGCATCATCCAGCAGTCTCTTGATTCTTTCCTCCAGTTCATCCTTCGGCAGGAACAGGGCAACAGGATCCAGGTTGCCCTGAACCGCATGATTGCCGACCCTGGCAACGGCATCGCTGATGTTGATGCGCCAGTCGAGGCCGAGTACATCCGCTCCGGCGGTTTTGGAAAGATCCAGCAGGGTGGCTCCGTTGTTGGCAAAATAAATAATCGGCACATCGGTTATTTTGCGCAGGTCACTGATAATCGACTGCACATAAGGGAGGGCAAACCTTTTGAAATCAACAGGCGCCAGGATACCTGCCCAGGAATCGAAAATCTGCAGGGCCTGCGCACCCGCCCGGGCCTGTGCCTGCAGATAAAGACTGGTACAATCGGTTATTTTTGCCAGCAGAGCATCGTAGAGCTGCGGTTCCTGAAACATCATCTTCTTGGTTTCCAGGAATACTTTCGATGAGCCGCCTTCAACCAGATAGGTTGCGAGTGTAAACGGTGCCCCTGAAAAACCGATGAGAGGCACCTTCAGTTCACGCCGCAGCAGGCGGATGGTCTCCATAACAAACGGCATCGCCTCGTCCGGATCGGGAATAACAAGATTTTCAACCGCCTTCCGGCTGCGGACCGGATCCCGGAAAATAGGCCCTTTTCCCTCATGAAATTCCAGATGCAGATTCATTGCCTCCATGGGAATAAGAATATCGGAGAACAGAATAGCGGCATCGAATCCAAAGATATCAATGGGCTGCAGGGTGACTTCGGTGCAGAGTTCGGGATTGTGACACAATTCGAGAAAAGTAACGTTGCCCCGAACAGCCTGGTATTCAGGCAGATACCTGCCGGCCTGCCGCATGAACCAAACGGGCGTGTAATCTGTCTTCTCCCCTCTGCATGCGCGTAAGAAAGTATCATTCATTGATTTATGTCCTTTGTCTTGATCTGATTAATTGCCCTGACAGCCCGGCTGGTAGCTGCAGAAAGGCTCCTGCTCCATATAATCGCCGGTCATGGCATATGCCCGTGCCCTGCATCCTCCGCAGACATTGACATATTCACATTTGCCGCAGTTACCCTTATAACTTTTAAAATCCCTCAATTCCAGAAAAAGCTGCGACTTTTCCCAGATATCCTTGAACGGCTGTTCCCGGAGATTGCCCGCAGATTTCGGAAAATAGCTGCAGGGCAGAACATTGCCGTCCACATCGATGAGGCAGATAAGCTGGCCGGCCAGGCAGCCTTTTGAACCGCCGGTGGAAAATTTAAGCGTCCGTCTTTTGAATTTTCCCCCTTCCTTTTTGGAGCGCTGCAGGACCATCCGGTAATACTGCGGTGCACAGGTAGGGCGGACAAGCACATCATGCTCTTCCTTTTCCATGTCATAGTGCCAGTTCAGTATATCTTCATATTCTTCTTCCGGGATGAGTTCAGCCATAATTTCCTCACCCCTTCCCGTCGGCACGATCATAAACAGGTACCAGGCGGTGGCGTTGAGTTTTTTCACCAGTTCATAAATTTTAGGCGCCTCTTCCTTGTTGCGCTGGGTGAAAGAAGAATTGACGAGAAACGGGATGCCGTGCTCGTTAAACAAACGGATGGCATTCATGGTCCCTTCAAATGCCCCCTTCTGATTGCGGAAATCATCGTGCACCTCGGCCGTGGAACCGTCCAGGCTGAGGGAGACCATCTTGATACCCGACTCTTTTATATTCCGGCATGTTTCTTCATTGACCAGGGTTCCATTCGTCGCCAGACACATGCGCATTCCCAGTCCGGTTCCGTATGCGGCTATATCAAAAACATCTTTTCGCAGCAGGGGTTCCCCGCCGGAAAGAACCATTACCGGATCGGCATAACTGTGAATGTCATCCAGAATCCTTTTCGCCTCTGCAAGTGAAAAGTCCGGATGCCCTGTTATTTCAAGCTCCGAGGAGGAGCGGCAATGGACACATTTCAGGTTGCAGCGGCGGGTAATTTCCCAGGCAATCCACTTGGGCTCAAATTTCATAATCTACTCCAAAGGAAAAGTATTACAGAAGATTTGAATATATTCACCTTCAAATCCCCGGTCAACTTGTTTATTGTTAAACGTTGGATAGTACTTGTAAAGTAATGGCCTCTATGCGACAATATATTTGAAATTTTGAATACACACAATTAATAATAATTATTTCTTTACAATGAAAAGGAGATGCCCCAATGAAAGAAATCAAAACGATCCTCACGCCCATTGATTTTTCAGAAAACACCTCAATTATTGCGGATGCCGCAATTTATACGGCTGAAAAATTCGGGGCTGCGATTCACTTCGTTTTCGTGGTCCAGGAATTTGAAGATTACAGCGGTTTTATGGCCCCGCCGGTAAATATGCTGAACCTGAAGGAAGAAATTATGGAATCCGCGGAGCTGCAAATGGAGACCTTTGTCACAGAAAACAGTGAAAAGTGCAAACAGGCGGGCATCCCATCGGTACACAGCAAAGTTCTCACCGGCGACATCGCGGAAGAGATCCTCAGCTATCAGCAGGCAAACAACTGCGATCTGATCATCATGGGAACGCACGGATACAAGGGATTTGAACGCATCATATTCGGCAGCATTGCCGACAAGGTTGTGAAAAACGCCTGCTGCCCGGTTTTGACCATCAATCCCTACCAGGACATTTGTGAGGAGAAATAAAGAACCGGAGAGGACGCAAACTACACCGCTGCCGGGGCTGGATATTACCGGGCCGAGAGCACGCCGATAAAAATATCCGCTGCGGCAGGGTTGGGCTCAAGCAGTTTCTTATCGTCGTCATGCCCGAATCCGTCCAGGAATAACCGCCGCACCGAAACCCGGTCAAAGCGGCAGAGGCGCAGCACCTTCCGGCCGCAGTCCGCGGCCGGAAAATAGCGCTCCAGTTGATGCTCCCAGGCTTCTTCCGCAGCCGGCAGAACGGGTTCCCGGTTTGATCCGTCAATGAGCATGGAAAGCCTGGCAATATAATCTTCCGCTTCCGCACTGAACTTCTGCAGATGCGCCAGCGGCCGTTCAACTTCGCCGGCGCCGGCGGGCAGCGGCAGGCTGACTACCTGCTCCGGAAAATTGCCGCAGTCTCTTTCATACACCTCGGCAAGCCGTTCATATGCATCGTTATTTCCCGTTATAAATACCCTGCAATTCTCGGGGGAATCCTCCCCCAGTGCAAAAATCCGCGCCCAGGCACTCAGTCTCAGCCGCTGCTGATCCCCTTCTTCGGCAGAGCCGGTAAAAAGCTGCTGCGTAAGCGTATAGGAATATTCGGATTCCCTGCGCAATTCATCAAGAATCCCCTTTTCCCTGTCCCGGATTTTTTTCATTTCCCCGCTGAGCTGCCGCTGATTCTCATCAAAAAACTCTCCCAGCATGAGAATCAGCCGTGACTGCCAGAGGACCATTTCTCTTCCGTCCCGTCTATCCTGTTGAATGCCGTGGCTGCCGAGCAGCGCTGAAAGGATGGAGCCTTTCGTTTCCGTACCCTTTGCCGATGAACCCATCCCGGCCAGAGAGAGATGGGTAAGCTGTGCGGCATAGTCATCCCCTCTCTGCCGCAGGTCCGAAACCAGACGCTGAAACCTTTCCCTTTCCGGGCCCAGAGGTGCGGGAACAACCTGTTGCCAGAAGGCCTCATGGAAGAATTCTGCGCACAGTGGCGAGCACTCTCCGGCCGGGAGCGGTTCACTTTCAACAGGGCGGCAGTAGACAAGCGGTTGAAAAACCGGTACAAGGGGATAAAGAACCTGTTCATCGGGAACAGTATCAGGAAACAGTAGAGCTGAATGTCTTTTCATATGAAAACGTGGCAAGAAAAAATTACTTTTATTCTGACAGCAGGCGCATACCTGCTGTTTCACCTTGGCAAAACACCATCAACAGGGTCCTATATCACGGGCACCCTGACGGCCCTGTACAGCACCCTTCCCTTTGAAATCGGCCTGACCTACTTTGTCCTCATTATTATCCGCAGGTTTTCCGGGGGCGCTTGGCCGCCTTGGGACAGAATCCTGCGCATATTTTTTACCATCGGCATTATTTTCGGCCTTATCTACAACCTGTATATCCGGGGCATTCTGGAGCAGGAGAGGCTAGAAAAAAATAAGGTCACCGTATCATGCTGCCCGGGGGATGGTAACCCGACGGCGCCGTTGTATTCGGCATAAGTACGCTGTCCCGGCCCATCACCGTGCCGGGATTGGTCACCGAATTGCATCCTGTCTGGACCCGGTCTCCGAGGATTGCGCCGAACTTTTTCAGCCCTGTATTCAATAATCCAGCCGCTGTTTTGACCTGTATCTCTCCTTTGAGAAAACGAAGATTCGCCATCTTGGTTCCCGCGCCGAGATTGGTATCACCGCCCAGGACGGAATCGCCGATATAGGCAAAATGGCCTGCTTTGGCATCATTAAGAAAAATGGAATGCTTGACTTCCGTTGTGTGGCCGACAACACATCGATTACCCACCAGGCAGTATCCGCGCAGATAGGCACCGTGACGTATTTCCGTGTGATCCCCGATTATTGCCGGCTCCTTGACCAGCGCTCCCGACTCAACCAGGACACCTCTGCCGAATGTTATTCTCCTGCCCAGCAGGGTTACTCCCGCCATAACCAGTGAGGCTCCGGCCAGAAGTTCCTGCCGGAAATAAACCTTCAAGCCGCCTTTGGCTGTATCACCGTATATGATCTCACATTCTCCGGCGGGAACGGCACTGCCTTCATACAGGACGAATGGCTCGGACAGGGGCACGCCGTTTCCTGCAGTTTCCATGACCGGCAGAGCGGCAGCATGGTCATCGACATATTTTTTCAAAATGTCCAGAACATTCCATGCATACTCCGCATCGGCAAACACTTCCGCATAGGGAAACCCGGTAAGATCAAAAAAAGAACGTGCACCATACATTTTTTATCCGTTGAACATCAGGAAAAGAGATTTAACAGTATTAAGAGAACTCACACAAGCAATCTATATTGAAGACCGGTGCATTATTCAAGAAAAAAACTCTTTCATTATTCTATGCAATACTTCGGGTTGACTTAAGCAGTTACGGTGTTTAGTGTGTTTTGACTAACCAATAATCAGCCTATTTCAAGGTTGTTCAAGGAGGGAAATTGTGGAATTTAACGACTCATTGACAACGAGCATGGATGACTTCGGCGACAACCTGCAGGATCTCGAGATTCCTGATGCGTTGCCGCTGATGGCGGTTCGTGATGTTGTTGTTTTTAATTATATGATCATACCGCTCTTTGTGGGAAGGCCGGCATCAATCGAAGCGGTGAACGAAGCGATGAACGGGGACAAGCTTCTGATGCTGGTGACCCAGAAAGACGCGACCAGGGACAGTCCCGGCGCTGATGACCTGTACCGGGTAGGCATGGTCAGCATGATCATGCGGACCCTGAAACTGCCGGACGGCAGGCTCAAGGTTCTGGTGCAGGCGCTGTCCAAAGCGAGAATCAAGGAGTTTCTCCAGAAGGATCCGAGTTTTCGGGTGGAAATCGAAATCATCGAGGAGCAGGATGAAGTTGAAGTAACCGTTACGGTTGAAGCATTGATGCGAACCGTCCGCGAACAGACCGAAAAGATCATGTCGCTGCGGGGGATCCTCTCTTCCGACCTGATGATGATCATCAATAATATTGAAGAACCGGGCCGCCTGGCAGATCTTGTCGGCTCCAATCTCCGTCTGAAGGTGAGTGAATCGCAGCAGATTCTCGAGACAATAGACCCGGTCGAAAGGCTGCAGCTGGTGGCAAACCTGCTGAACAAGGAACTTGAAGTTTCCACGGTCCAGGCCAAGATCCAGTCCGACGCCAAGCAGGAGATGACCAAATCCCAGCGTGAATATTTCCTGCGCGAACAGCTGCACGCACTCAAAAAGGAACTGGGCGACGAAGACACCTATTCTCAGGAAATCGAAGAGCTGCAGGACCGCATCAAAAAGAAGAGGATGCCCAAATATGTCAAGACCGAGGCGCGCAAGCAGCTCAAACGTCTCGAAATGATGCACCCGGACGCATCCGAGGCAACTATCGTCAGGACCTATATTGACTGGATACTCGACCTGCCGTGGAAAAAATCGAAAAAAGACCTCCTGGACCTGAAGGTTGCCGCCAAAGTCCTGGACGAAGACCATTATGGACTGGACAGGGTCAAGGAAAGGATTCTTGAATACCTTTCGGTCCGGAAACTCAACAAGGAATCGAAAGGCCCCATCCTTTGCTTCGTGGGCCCGCCGGGTGTCGGCAAAACCTCTCTGGGGCAGGCTATTGCCAAAGCCATGGGCAGGGAATTTCACCGCATATCCCTGGGCGGCATGCGGGATGAAGCGGAAATTCGCGGCCACCGCCGCACCTACATCGGCTCCATGCCCGGACGCATTATCCAGGGTCTGAAGAATGTGGACAGCAATAATCCGGTCTTCATGATGGATGAAATAGACAAAATCGGGGCGGATTACCGCGGCGACCCATCTTCGGCCCTGCTCGAAGTACTCGATCCCGAGCAGAATTCGACATTTTCCGATCATTATCTTAATCTGCCGTTTGACCTGTCAAAAGTCATGTTCATCACCACGGCCAATATGACCGACACGATCCCGTCCCCCCTGCTGGACCGGATGGAGGTCATCCATCTTTCCGGGTATACCCTGGAGGAAAAGATGGTCATTGCCCGCAAATACCTTCTCCCCAGGCAGATCAAGGAAAGCGGCATCAAGCCTGCACAGATCAAGCTGGACAAAAAGACCCTGGAAATGGTCATTACCCGCTATACGCATGAGGCCGGGGTAAGAAACCTGGAGCGTGAACTGGGCAAGATCTGCCGCAAGCTGGCCAGAAAAATTGCCGAAGGCGGCAAAGGCCCTTATATAATTTCTCCCAACACACTGAGCAAATATCTGGGCCCGCAGAAGTTCCTGCCGGAAACGGAACTGGACAACCTGAACCAGCCCGGACTCGTTGTCGGTCTGGCCTGGACGGAAGTCGGCGGCGAACTGCTGCATATTGAAACCAACATCATGCCCGGCAAAGGCAAACTGATCCTCACCGGGCAGCTCGGCGATGTCATGAAGGAGTCCGCCCAGGCGGCCCTCAGTTACTGCCGGAGCCGCAACAAGGAACTGAATGTGTCGGCCGGCTACTTTGACGAAATCGATATCCATATACATGTTCCTGCCGGGGCCATTCCAAAAGACGGACCTTCGGCCGGCATTACCATGGCAACCGCTCTTTATTCGGCCATAGCTGGAAAAAGCGTAAAAAAAGGCTTTGCCATGACCGGCGAAGTGACATTAAGGGGAAGGGTGCTGCCCATCGGCGGACTCAAGGAAAAGGCACTTGCAGCTCTTCGGTCGGGTATCACCAAGATCATTATTCCGGAGGAGAACAAGAAGGACCTCGTTGAAATCCCTGAGGAACTTCGCAAAAAAATTACCTTTTACCCGGTAAAAGATATGGATGCGGTGATTGAACTTGCATTGGGAATTTTCAAGAAAGAACCGAAACGGCGAAAACCTGCAGCAGCAGCAAAATCCAAGCAACCGGCAGCCTGACCGCTCCATTACCCGGGTTTTTTTGACCATTATTCTGGGGGGAACCGGCATTTTTTTGCTGGTTCTCCTCATTTTAAGCGGCTGGCTCTGGTCATATGCATACCAACCCTCCTCCTCTGCCGACACGGACACCGTGGTCCTGATCCCCAAGGGATCCGGGGCCCGTCAGATTCAATCCATTCTGGCGGAACACGGAATCGTCAGTGACGACAGGCGGTTTATCGTTCTGGCCTGGCTGACCGATAAAGCCGGCCGACTGCGGGCCGGGGAATACCTGGTTCCGCCCGGGCAGACACCTCTGCAGATTCTCCGGCTGCTGGAACAGGGGAACGTCATCCGGCACAGGGTAACAATTCCGGAAGGAAAGTCTGTCAGGCAGATTGCGGCAATACTGGAAAACGGGAAATGGGTAGATGCATCCCGCTTTCTTGCCCTGACCCGGGACCCTGATTTTATCAAAAAATTCGGATTCAACCTGGAAAGCATGGAAGGATATCTTTTTCCCGATACCTATACCCTTACCCGCGGCAGTGTATCGGAAGAAGACCTGATTGCCATGATGGTTGACCGTTTTTCCGACATCTGGAAAAAGGCGGAAAAAGATCTGCCTGCAGGCCTGACCCGTCACCAGGTTATCACCCTGGCCTCCATAGTAGAAAAAGAGACCGGCACAGATGCTGAACGGCCTCTGATCGCACGGGTTTTCCTGAACAGGCTGGAGCGTAAGATGCGTCTGCAGTCCGATCCCACGGTCATTTACGGCATTGATGATTTTGACGGCAATCTTACCCGTGCGGACCTGCAGCACCCAACCCTGTACAACACCTATTCAATCAAAGGACTGCCTCCGGGTCCGATCTGCAACCCGGGAGCCGATTCAATCCTGGCGGTACTGCATCCGGCCGATGTTCCCTATCTCTATTTTGTGTCGAAAAATGACGGCACCCATCAATTCTCGACAAATCTTCGCGAGCATAATCAGGCGGTCCGGAAATATCAGGTTCCCCGGATTAAACCGGCAGGTTCCGCCAAGCAGCCCTGAGCGCGGCAGCAGATCTAATCCATCCTGTGGATATGCGAAATTTCGTCCGGATCGGTAACGCACACGTCGAGGTCTTTTAATATCCCGTTTTCAATGCTGTAGATCCAGCCGTGGACAGTCAATTCCCGGCCCGCCTTCCATGCCCCCTGGACGATGGTGGTGTGGCAGATGTTGGCCACTTGTTCAACAACGTTGAGTTCGCACAGGAGATTTATTTTTTCCTGTTCATCCTGCAGGGCGTCGATTCGGTCCTGGTGCCAGCGATACACATCCTTGATATTGCGGAGCCAGTTGTCTATCAGGCCGTGTTCCCTATTGTCCATAGCAGCCTTGATGCCGCCGCACCCGTAATGGCCGCAGACAATAATATGTTTCACCCTGAGCACTTCCACTGCGTACTGGATGACCGACAGACAGTTCAGATCAGTATGAACAACAACATTGGCAATATTGCGGTGCACGAATATCTGTCCAGGCAGCATATCAACAATCTGGTTGGCAGGCACCCGGCTGTCGGAACAGCCAATCCACAGGTATTCCGGATTCTGTTGTACTGAAAGTTCCTGAAAAAAACCAGGGTCGGCTTCCTTGACTTTTTCCGCCCATTTTCTGTTCTGTTCAAAAAGATGTTTTAAGACGCGCATATTGTGTGCTCCCATCGATTATCGCGATCATCTGTCCGCATACGACAGTGCTGTTAATTAATACGTAGAGTCAAGGCCGGCCATGAGCTGCGGTGCCGACAGCAGATTCATCATATTGTACAAGGAAGATTTTTTCATTACAGCATCTGCCGTTTTCAAGATCCCGGCGGCATTTCCTGCCAGGGCCATCTGCCGTTTAATTCTACTTCCAGGGCGAAACTCAGGAACGTACGAATGAGAACAACAATGGCTAAAACCCCGACTGTCTCAAAGGTCAACTCAACAGCAACAGTATGAATAATGTCCGCCGCGATGAGAAACTCCAGTCCGAGCAGGATGCCCCGGCCGAGGCGCTCACGGAGTTCCTGGTAAATCGATTCCACCTCCCCTGCTTCCCCTGCCTCCCGTGTCTCCCCTTTTTTGAACAGCCGAATTGAGGCATGAAACAATGCATATAGCGCAATAAAAGTGACGATGCCGATTCCCAGGATTTCTATAATAATTGCGCACCACTCTGCTATGGGCTTTACAATGTCATTCACATTACCTCCCATAAATCATAATAATATTTCGCGTTTTATCCGGTCTTTAAGGTCTTCGGAACCGGTAGTGCAAATTAAAGACCAAAAAATTATTTTTACGGAATTGTTTTAAATGTAAAGTGACGTGGCAGAACTGTCAATCAGTCAGTTGAGGCCGGCCGTCAGACGGCCTGCCCGCTCCTGCTTGAATTTTTTAACTGCTGTATTGCCGTGATCATCTTCCGGCGCCGAGCCTTCTGATCCTTTCCTGGATCGGAGGATGGGTGCTGAACAGCCGGGACAGGGTCTGTCTGTTCAGGGGATTGACTATATACATCTGGGCCGTTGCCGGGTTGACCTGCATTGGAACCTGCCGGTTATACTCTTCCAGCCGCCTGAGGGCGCTGGCCAGACCCTGCGGCTTACCGCTGATTGCGGCGCCGGTGGCATCGGCCTCATATTCCCTGCTGCGGGAGATGGCCATCTGGATCATCATCGCGGCAATGGGGGCAATAATCATCATGGCAAGAGAACCGATCAAACTGCCGCCGCCTTCTTCATCGTGCCCCCTGCCGCCGCCGAAAATCATGGCCCACTGGGCCATGGTGGCCAGGTAACTGATTGCACCGGCCATGACCGCGGCAATGGAACTGATAAGAATGTCGCGGTTTTTTATGTGGGCCAGTTCATGGGCCAGCACCCCTTCCAGTTCGTCGCGGTCCAGCAGGCGAAGCAGCCCTTCCGTTACGGCCACTGCCGCATGCTCGGGATTGCGGCCGGTGGCAAAGGCGTTGGGCGTGTCGCCGGGCATGATGTAGACCCTTGGTTTGGGCAATCGGGCTCTTGAGGCCAGCATTCCCACCAGGGCATGGAGCTGCGGGGCTTCGGTTGTGTCCACCTCCCTGGCCCGGCTCATCTTCAGAGCCAGCTTGTCGCTGTACCAGTAGGAGAAGAAATTCATTCCCAGGGCCATGAACAACGCGATCATCATGCCGCCCCTTCCTCCCAGAGCGCCTCCCGCCACCATAAACAGGGCGGTGAGGGCCGCCATCAGTAAAAATATTTTAGCCGTATTCTTCATATCTGTTCCTGCTCCAAGGCATTATATTTTTGGGTACATACCGGTTTACGCTGCAGGGCGTTTCGTTGCAGTACTTTATGTTTACCGGATTAAGCATAAAATAAGACATATCCTCTGTTTGATCAATTGCATTGAATCGTTTATCGAGTTACTGCGGAAGGTCTTGGCGAAAAACGAAAAGCCATGCCGCTTTTGCTGTTCCGGGACTGTTTTTTCTACTTGTCGCCCGCGAATGCCCGGAGAGTAATGAGGGAAATTTCGCCTGCAGCCCAGAGGCGGCTGCGGGGTCCCCATGTTCCCGTGCCCCTGGAAACAATGAGCACCATTTCGTCAATGGCATAGAGTCCTCCAGAAAAGGGATACCGGGTATGGACCAGGTATGTGAACGGCCAGATCTGACCGTTATGGGTATGGGCGGAGAGCATGATGTCGACTCCGCCTGCGGCGGCACGGTCGGTCATCCATGCGGTATGGGAAAGAAATATGACGGGTTTCCCGGGCAGGCCGTACAGGGCGCGCGTTATGTTGGCCTCTCCTTCCCCGGGATAGCGGTGCGCGAATGTCAGGTCGTCGATCCCGGCAAGGACGAGCCCGCCGCTGATCGTAACCCATTCATTGGCTAACAGCCGAATACCTGCTTCCTAAGAATGTCGCCTGTAACATCGGGACGGCCGGCGCGCAGGGAATCATGATTTCCGCGCACCGCCCAAACGCCGAGAGGTGCGGAAAGCTTCTGCATGACGGGCACCATTTCCGCGGGATCTCCCTCGCGCTCGAACAGATCGCCAAGGAGCACAATCAGGTCAGGCTTCAGTGCCTGCACCTGATCGACGCGGGCGTTCAGCCAGCGGGATCCGACCATCATCTCTCCAGCATGCAGATCCGCCATCACGGAGACGGTGATGCCGTCCAGGTCGGCAGGCAATCCATTGACCGGCACTTCGCGGGCTACGATTTCCGGCGCCCGCAAGCCTTGAACATGGGCGGTAAATAACCACACCAGCCAGCAGGCCGATGGTCCGAAGGCGGATCATCTTCTTCCGAAACAGGAAACCGAACCCGCAGGCCAGATCGGCTATGAAGAGACCGACTGCGACCAGGAACACGCTTGCCATCCAGTGCATGCCGGCAACTTCAAGCGCCATGGTCGGAAACCCGGATTGATGCCCTCCATATACCCGGCCGAGAAAAAATATCAGCCAGAGCCCGATTCCCGCGCCGATCAGCACCCGGGAATATATCCGGTTTTTATGCCGGAATAACGAATACAACCGAAAAAAAACGTAAAGGTGCAGAAAGGTTACCGACGTGGTCAGTACCGTCCCAAAAAAAGAAATAACAATGCTCCTGTGTTATTGTTATTGAACAGGATCGTTTTTATTTTTGAAAGCTCTTTAAACCTGCAAAGCATTCAGTTTAAATAAGTATTTGATTATATTCGTTTTCTTTGCTTGCCCTTTCAGATGTCCGCCACTGCAGACAAAGAAAACGAATCAAAAGAAAAGGCACCCGTGCCGTTTGGTCCTTCGGACTGCCTTGCGTTTATGCCCTTCAGGGTACTCCTCAAAGCTGCCGGAAATTTACAAACTCGCGGTTTATGCCCCTTTAAGGGGTGCTCAGACAGTGTAAATTTCCTTTTCGGCAGCTTCTCCGGTGCTCAGCAAACGTCAATGGGAACACATGGTCACCTTTCAGGGCATGTATTTAAAAAGGATACATTATACCATACTGCGCTGCCGATGCAGGTGATCCTCCCTGAAAGCTGAAAACACATTTTTCTTTGGCCATTGCCGCTTTTTCGGATTTCAGGCAATCTGCAGGACTTTTGCGCCCCGGATCTTTCCAGTCTTCAATTCATGGAGGGCGCGGTTGGCCTCTTCCATGGGGTAGAGTTCGTAATCCGGCCGGATGCCTGATGCAGCCGCCAGTTCGAGAAATTCAACAATATCTGCTCGGGTGACATTGGCTACGGATTTGATTTCTTTTTCCTGCCAGAGGTGCTTCGAGTAGTCCAGCTGCAGCAGGGCATTCTGGTCGGTGCTTTCCTTGCGGATGGCATTGATCACCAACCGTCCCCCCGGCGCCAGCATGTCCAGGGAAGCCAGCACCGGCTTCCAGACCGGGGTGGTATCGATAATTGCCTGCATCCGCTCCGGGCAGGGATCAGGGATGTCTCCCGCCCAGGATGCTCCCAGCTCAAGGGCGAATGCCTGTTCCCGGGGATTGCGGGCAAAAACAAAAACTCTGGAATCGGGGAATTTATAACGGATCATCTTGAGAACCAGATGGCCGGAGCCGCCAAAACCGGTTAATCCGATGTTTTCGCCGTTGTGAAGATTTGCCAGCCGCAGGGAGCGGTAGCCGATGGCCCCGGCGCAGAGCAGGGGCGCAGTCTCATAATCCGAAAGAACATCCGGAATGCGGCAGGCAAACCGGTCCGGAACAGTCATGTATTCCGCATAACCGCCGTCAGCATCCATTCCGGTGCCGCGGAAGTCGGGGCACAGGTTCTCAAGGCCCTTTAAGCAATACGGGCATGCGCCGCAGGCAGAGAAGATCCAGCCGACGCCTACCCTTGTGCCCGGTTGGAAAAGATTTGCTTCCGGTCCTGTCTTTTCAACCTTTCCGACAACCTGGTGGCCGGGGACAACCGGTAAGCGGGAGACTGCCCTGCCCTCTATTTCATCAATCTCCGTATGGCAGACGCCGCAGGCGTTCACCCGGATGAGAATTTCACCCGCCGCCGGCACGGGAACAGGCAGATCTTTAAGCTGCAGGGGATGCCGCTCTCTGGTCAGATCGGCCAACCTTTCCAGGACCAGTGCTTTCAATACTTCTCCTGAATCCTGCCTGGCCGGGCTCCCATAACTTCTTCCTGCAGGGAGGCAATCTCTTTATTTTTTACTCCCAGTTCCTTGACCATCTGACGGTTCTTCTCCTGCAGCTTCTGCAGAGATTCCCTCTGATCGGCGATCTTGGACAGGAGCACATCCATATTGATCCGCAGGCGGTCCATTTCCTGGGTAGTTGCATCAATAGCGGAATTCTTTTCGTCCACCAGTTTTTCCAGCCCTATAATCTGGGCATTGCAGGCGTTGAATTCCTGGCGCAGGTATTCAACGGTAAGCGATGCAGCCTGCAGTTGATCCTGCAGGGCGGGCTCCTCCTGCTTTTTTTCTGCTGTTTCTGCATTCTTTTTACGGGGCTCCTCCGTCAGGTTTTTCGGCTGCTGTACCGTCTGTTGTTTTCCTTCCTGCTTTTCCGCGGCTGCCTGCAGAGAGGCTATGGTCTTTTTGGCTGCCTGAATTTCCTGCATGGAGTTTTCATTTTTCTGATTCATCTCCTGGAGCGAAGCAGTGCATTCCGAGAGTTGCGACTCCACTGCTTTAGTGGACTTACGGAGAGCCACCAGTTCGGTTCTGGCCTTCTGCAGCTGTTTGTCCTTTTCGGCGAGTGTCTCCTGCAGGCCGGCGGTTTTACCAAGCACCTGCTCCCTTTCCTTACTTGCCCGGGAATCAAGTTTCTCCATTTCAGCCGTCATCTCTTCCAACTGAACCTCAAGGCTGACTTTTTTTCGATCTGCCACGGATCCCCAGATGGAACCGAGAAGGGTGAATAAAACCAAAATAAAAATGACGACATTTTTGTTCATAGCTCTTACTCCTGTAGATCTCTCCGGGTTGAGAGGGTGGAATCGATCCGATCATTTGCCGGTTCAGATGGCGTTCTCTCTGCGAAAGGCTGACCCCGGAGAGAATCATCTCCTCTGGAGAAATCTTCGCCGGTACCGGAATTCAACAGGTTCGGATCAATAGAGATTATTTCTTCTTCTATACGGCTCAAATTACTTTTGACTTTATCCGCAAGGGACGACCCGGGATATTTTATCAGAATATTCTGCAGCAGTTCCCGGGATTCAAGCAGCAGGCTGATTTTGACATTAAGGTCCGTCATCCTGTTGGCCCGCACGAAAAGCTCGGCAGCTTTTCTCCGGTCTTCCTGGACTGCCAGTTGTGTAGCATCTTCGATCTGCATCCTTGCCCGTTCACCATACGAGGTTTCGAGCAGAGAGGAAAAAATTTCGATTGCCTCGTCATATTCTTTTGCCCTGAGATGCGACTGGGCGGCAGTCCAGTTCTCCTCCAGCTCTCTTTCCTGCATCTGGCTCCTTATTTGCGCCGCTTCAAACTGGGCGGAAATCAGCTCGTCTGTCAACATCCTCAGCTGCACCTGTTTCTCCGGCAGCAGGTTCATGCGGGGAATCTGTTCTATGTAGGCAAGGCCTTCATCATATTGTTTTTCAGCGCGGTATCGTTCAATCCGCCCGATAATCCCGGTAAACCAGGTATCCGCCCTGTCCCTTGATTCCATCAAAATCCGGGATGCGGTTGCATATAAGGGTGAATCAGGATAATTGACTGTGAAATTCCGGGCCAGAACCGCCACCTTGTATCCGTCCTTCCGGGGATTGTAGGACAGATAGGACAACAGGAGATCGGCAAATGATTTTACCTCTGTTTCCCTCTCGCCTCTGGAGGAAATCAGAGACTGCTGCTGTTGCGCCCATTCGAAATTGTCGGCGAATCCCTCGTACCTGTTGATAATATCGGCGTACCGCTGGTAAGCCCACTTATAATCTCCCAGGCCGAAGGAAATATCAGCCACAAGTTTCATTATCTCAAACTCCTGCTGTGAGCGGCTTTCCCGGTGTATCCTGTCAAGCAGGTTCCGCAGCACCATACCGGACTGCCGGGCATTGCCCGTCCGCAACAGGGCAAGGCCGTAACTGTATACCGATTCGATACCCAGGTCCGGGGTATCTTCCGCCGGTATCCCTTCATAGACGGCAACAACCCGCGCGTAATCGTTCCTGCCCATTGCCTCGGCAATCTCCTGTTCCTTCCCCTCTATGAGTTGATTTTTTGTCCCTGCCGGCAAACTGCCTGTTTGAAGGTTCAATTTAATCATCACCTGGCACTCGCTTTCGAGAAAAGATATATCTTTCCGTTCCACAGCAGCGAACCTGTCCGTCCCTGATAACTCGCGTCCGGTATCGGAACTCGCATCCAGGAGGAACTCATGCAGTTCGTTGTAACCGGCGAGAATATCCTGGATCAGGACACGGCACGCTTCTATTTTCTGACGCTGTTCCTCATCCATCACGGCCGCCGCTTCGGTGCCGAACTCCTGCCAGGCCCAGAGTTTTTCTTCGTAGGCGATGATACGGTCATTTACAAAAGTGAAGGACGGGAGGATTTCTTCGTGTGCTGCTGCCGTTGCAGTCTCCTGCGTTCTGCGCTGCTCATTTGCGGGCAGAGGTACGGAGGCTGCGGTATCAGTCTTTTCCACGGTTTCAGGGTCAACGGGCCTGTCCTGATAGGCGTCTACAATTTTTTTCTGTGCCGCACAGCCGCCCAGGAAAAAAAGGATCATGGAGAAAAAAAGCAGGAAAAAAATCTTTTTAATATTGTGATTGACCATTATCACGTACCGGTATGTGGATGTTATTTTATGAGAAACAAGGCGATTCAACAATAATAGCTGTCGTTACAGGAGTTGTGATTAATAAAATATCAGAAAAGGACAAAGGATACAATCGATTTACCTGAAAAACATCGGGCTGCGGTTTCCTTGGAAGGGGTTTCAAAAACCCGGGAGGGAAACAGGGGTGCCTCCCATGCTGAAAAGGCCTAGGGGGCTGTTTTCCAGAACGGCAGAAACAGGCGCTCCGGCTCAAAGTGACCTCTTTCCCCCACTCTGCCGTGCGTAAGAATGGACGGCACCGCAGGCGCCAGGGCGGTTTGCAAACCACCCCTTCCCTGAATAATCTGCCCGCCCCGGCCGGGATCAACCGGCACAAAGACCTGGCCGGTGTCCGGGTAGCGGAGAGGCAGTCCGTTGAAACTCAGATCAGCAGCGTCGATATCGTCTGCCGGGTATCCCAGATTTGCAATACTCGAGGCAATGGCGGTCCAGGCAGGAAGGGCTCCGGAGGAACCGGTAATATGCGTCGACGTCCTGACCATCCGCCTGTTGTCATCAAAACCGACATACACACCTACGGTATATCCGTTCGGGATTTGCGCTTCGGCATCATTTGCCGCAATAAACGGAACGTAGCCAAGAAAAGCCGTGTTTCTGAACTGATTCGCCGTACCTGTTTTCCCCAACAGCGGCAGGGGCAGATTCAGCCTGTCGAGAAGTTTCTGTTTCAGCGGATCAGAACTCGTCAACCGGACAGTATTATAGGCATATTTTCCGGTCCCGTGCCGGACCGTATTCTGCAGAATATTCCCCACCGCGGAGCTGACCTTGGTCTCGAAAATATTTCTTGATTCCGGCTGCCTGGCATAAATCGTCCGGCCATCTACCGCCTCAATACGATCGATAATGGCCAGGCCGTTGGTCGACAGCTCACCCACCTCTTCTGTCTCGGATACAACAAAATATTTTTTCCCGGTGACCAGCGATTCATAAAGCCGGAGAGAATCTAGCAGGGACACGACATTTGACCCGAGAGGAAAGGAGAGAACCGGCTCCAGGTTGGCGGCAATACCGACTTCCCGGCCCAGGCGGATAAGATACTGCAATCCCACCATAACACGGTAATCGCTGACGGCACTCAGCACTTCCATGGAATAGGGATCGGCGGAAAAAAGGTCTTGTTTTTCTTTTTCCATCTGGGACGTCACCAGTTGATATGCATAGACGCTCAAGTACCCTTCCAGCTGCACCTGTCCCCAGAACTGCTGCAGCTGAAATTCATCCAGCCCGCTGATTCCGGATTTCATGTCTTCTTCCGACAACAGGAGCCAGCCTTCCTGCGGCTCATTGATTGAAAAAATTATCCGCTCCCTGCTATCCCGGTAAAATTTTCCTTCCGGCTGCAGGACACCGCTTTCCTTGTCCAGAAATGCCAGGGCATCAAATAAGCGCGATACGGTCTTTTTTTTGCCAAGGAACGTCTGGTGCTGCTGGAAGAATTCCATGGTTTTCCGCAAACCGAGATAGTTCCTGCCGAGGATATCAAGCCGCAGCCGCAGTTCTTCGATTTCGCCCCGGGGAAGGTTCTGCTCATTAAGCTGAATACGTATCTCTTCGGCATACTTCTTAAAATTCATGCCGTAGGGAAGCTGCTCCAGCTGCTGATATTCCTGTGCCCTGTCCTCAAACAGGAAATCCACCTCAAGGGCCTGAACAGCGCGGTCATAGGCTGCCTGCTGCAGAATCCCGCGATTGACAACAATGCCGTAACCGTCCCGGATACGCTGTCTGAAATTCGCATGATTTTCTACCTTGCCGTTTTTTTCCCGGGGAGCCAGGTCGAGGTACCCGGCAAGTTCACTGAGCCTCGGCGGCGTAAGCTGGTCCGTAAGATGGTACAGCAGCCAGACGGCAGCCAGATTCTCTGAAGTGACCCCTGCCCAGCTCAGGGAGACCTCGTTATGCGGGCTTATATGATCCGGACGGGGAAAATACGGCCTGTCCTGAAAGACAAATATGTTGCGCCGGTTGTCCAGTTTGTCGATGCTGTTCCAGCCGAGCTGCAGAGCGGCAGCGAATACAAAAGGCTTAAAGGTTGACCCCATCAGGCGCCGGGCTTCAATGGCCCTGTTGAAATACCTGTTTTCCATACCGCCGGCCATGGCTCGTATCGCCCCCTCCTGCAATATCATGGCCCCACCCTGGAGGTCGGAATAGCGTTCCAGGTCGAGGACAGGGATGCCGTTCCGGTCGATTTCCTGTATGCTGACATACACCTTGTCTCCCTCCTGCAGCTGTTCCAGCAGCTCCGGCATATCGCTTTTTTCGACAGAACTCCAGCGCTGTTTCCTGAAACGGACAAAGGCCCCGAGCATCCTCTCCATGCCCTGCCTGCCGACAATGCCTTCCTCCTGATTTTTACCGAGGGAGACCCTTATCAGCGGGTTATTCTCCGGGTCTCTTTCTATTTTCCGGATTGTACCGAACATAAAAGCCCCAGGCTGAACCATGTGATCACCCGGATACTCAAGCTCCTCATATTCGGCCTGGACCTCTTCCCTGAAATATCCGCGCAGCCTGACATCAAGGCGGGACAGTTCCCGGCGCAGATGATAGAAGGTGTTTTCCTGCAGTTCCTTGTCAACAGTGGTAATTATCCTGACACCGGAAGTGGATACGTTGCTGATTCCGTTTTCATCGAGAATTTCGCTGATTTCCGGGGACCCCAGGCCGTCCCGCACCAGGTCCATGATGGTATTGAGGGCAAATGACATCCTGCCCCGATCAAACATTATGGTGCTGCTGACAGCCCTTTTGTATTCGCTGTCAGTGATATATCCGAGACGGTGCATTTTGCCGAGCACATAGGCGGCCCTCTGTTCTGCTCTCAGACGCGCCCTGGCGGCCAGTTCTTCGTTTGCCTTGGTGAATGGATTGTAATAGTTGGGTCTTTTCACACTGCCTGCGATAAAGGCATTTTCCAGAAGGGTCAATTCATTGACATTCTTGTCAAAATAATACCTGGCCGCGACTCCCAGGCCGTGACCGTTGCCGCTGACAAAAAACTGGTTCATATAAAATTCGAGAATCTTTTCCTTGGGATAGTGATATTCCAGGCGCAGGGCATACAGCAGTTCCTTGAATTTTGCCCTGAAGGTTCTTGATTCACGCTTGAACAGATTTTTCGCGGTCTGCTGGCTTATGGTGCTGCCGCCCTGGATTATCCTGCGGGCTTTGATATTGGCAATCATCGCCCTGGCAATGCCGGAAAAATCAAAGCCGTGATGTTTGAAAAAATTGTCGTCTTCAGCAGCTACAATCGCATTAACGAATTCTTTGGGGATAAGATGATACGGCAGGTACTGGCGATGTGCGTCCTGAAAAAGAACGCCGATTTTCTCTGTCCCGTCCCGATAGAATACCGGACTTTCCCGGCCCAGAATTCCTTCTATATATTCCAGCTCCATTTCAGGACCGGGATTGACCGCCACCAGCCAGTACAAAGCTGCGCCGCCGGCTGCCATGCCGATGACCGCGAGGATCAAACATAAAATAATAAATTTTTTTAGCAAAGAAAGCATATGTCAAAGGAGATTACCTGCCGGAATTGCGCAGAATTTACATCAATAAATATTTTTACAGTATCATTAGAATTATGAATCTTTACTTTTTTCTTGAAAAAATGCCAGGATTAATGATAACTTTGCATAAGTATATAAATCTGTTGGATATTTTGCATATTAGCAATTATTTCCAATAAAATCAATTAATAAGTAATGTATTCAACAGTTGCAAGTTATGAAAATATCCCGTCCGCTCCTCCTGCTTGGCCTCAACTCTGCTCTGTTTGCCGCTTTTCTGTCCGGTTGTGCTTCCTTGTCGGAAAATGCCTTTATTCCCACGGAAACCGACCATTATGCCAGCACGGATTCGGACCTTACGATCACCCCGGTCATACAGTATGCCGAAAATGAACCGGAACAGGTGCTCGAGGAAGAACTCACCGCCCTCGACAAAATCGGCAAATGGGAGGAAACTCCGGGAATAAAAATAATTCAAACTCCGGAGCCCGAGATTGTACCCTATGATTTTCCCGTGGTCATTAACAAGCAGGTTGAATTTTATCTTGATCTTTTCCAGACAAAACAGCGGGGTTATTTCGAACGCTGGCTGGCCCGCTCGTCAAAGTACATTCCATACATTCAGGAACATCTGAAAGAGGCGGGGCTGCCGCTGGATCTGGCATACCTGGCGATGATCGAATCAGGCTTCAATCCTTCAGCATATTCGAAATCACATGCTGCCGGCATGTGGCAGTTTATCCGCACTACCGGCCAGAATTACGGACTGCAGATAGATTCCTGGGTTGATGAACGGCGGGACCCGGAAAAATCAACCAGAGCTGCAATTAATTATCTTTCATTTCTCTACCATGAATTTGATTCCTGGTACCTTGCAGTTGCCGCATATAACGCCGGCGAGGGTAAGATCGGCCGCGGCATAAAAAAATATGATACGGACGACTTCTGGAAACTGGCCGGAAAAGATTATCTGACCCTGGAAACCAAACGTTATGTACCGAAACTGATAGCCTCGATCATCATTGCCAAGAATCCTGAAAAATACGGCTTCACCAATATCGAATACCAGGAGCCGCTCCGCTACGATGTGATTGAAGTACCTCCCCGCACCGACCTGAATGCCGTGGCCATGGCCAGCAATTTCGACATTAAGGATATCAGGAGCCTCAACAACGAACTGCTGAAAAACTACACTCCCCCCGGCCGGGATACCTATGAATTGAAAATTCCCGGCGGAACCTATGATCTGGTGGCTAAAAATCTGTCCAGGCTGCACCCGGTGGTAACCATGGATTTCAAAACCCATGTTGTCAAGAGCGGCGACACCCTCACTGCAATATGCCGCCTTTATGACCTTAACAAAACTACTCTCCTGAAAGCAAACAATCTGCACAGTGCCAAACTCCTGGTGGGGCAGAGATTACGCATTCCCTACCAGGCTACAAAATACGTTCTCCTGAAAGACGGCGAAACACCTGAAAAACATTTTGCTTCTTCGGGAGAAGACGGTCAGCTTTTCCTGCATGAAATCAAAAGAGGTGAAACTCTTTCCAGAATTTCAAAGCTCTATGATGTGCCGGTTGAGGTTATCATGCAATGGAACAACCTTACGAGCAAGCATAAGATCACGGCAGGACAGCATATTGCATTATACCTGGCCCAACCCTCCCAGAATGATATATTGGTTGCAACAACTGATTATGACAGTTTGACGCCCGACGAAGCCGGCAGGAAAAGCAAGGTAACCTACTATCAGGTCAAATCCGGCGATTCGCTGTGGGGAATTGCCAGGAAATTTAAGGTTTCCGCGAACCAGATCATGAGATGGAACAATCTCAAATCAAACCTCATCCACCCTGGAATACGTCTGGTTGTAAAAAAAGCATAGAACGCCAGTATCCATGGTGTCAATTGCCGGTGAAGTCCGGCAATTCTCACACCCCTCAAACAGTAAGCCGCTGCCGGCTGCAAAGCCGGCTCGCAGTGCTGATCTTCACCGGATCAATGATGCATGAACTATCATAACATCCATTATGATTTTATGGATATTCCTGCAACGTTATAACATTACGAGACAGCTGCCCGGAAATATGAAAAAAATCCTCGTTACCGGAGCTACCGGGTACATTGGCAGAAGACTGGTGGAACGCCTGTCAGGCCGAAAAGATATAACCCTTCGACTGCTGGTCCGGAATAAGAAAAAAATCACTTCCGATATTCCCGACACCGATATCATAGAGGGCGACACCTTTAACCGCAGCGCACTGGACCGGGCTGTTGCCGGAATTGATGCCGCCTATTACCTTATCCATTCAATGGGTGCGGGAAGCAGCTATCAACAGCTCGACAGGCAAAGTGCGGAAAATTTCCGTGATGCCTGCATACGGGGCGGGGTAAAAAAAATCATTTATCTCGGCGGCCTGGGAACCAGGGAATCGGCAAGCAAACATTTACTGAGCCGCATCGAGACGGGCGAGATACTGAGTGCCCGGGATGAGATTCAAACCATCTGGTTCAGAGCAGGCATCATAATCGGCTCAGGCAGCGCCGGTTTTGAAATAATAACAAACCTGGTGCAGAAACTGCCCGTCATGATAACTCCGCGCTGGCTCAAAACCAGGACGCAGCCCATCGGCATCAAAGACGTGCTCTCATATCTTACCGCTGCTCTTGACCTGGATGAACGGCAAGACATCATCGTCGACATCGGTGCCGACCCCTTGGATTTCAAGACCATGATGCTTAACACCGCTGAAGTCATGGGACTTCGTCGGTATCTTTTCCCGGTGCCGGTTCTCAGCCCCCGGATTTCCTCCTACTGGCTTGTTCTCTTTACCCAGGTGCCCTACAAAATCGCCTCGGCACTGATTGAAGGTCTGAAATCGGAAACTCTGGTCCTGAACGATAATGCAGAAAGATATTTTCCCGATTTGCGGCCCATACCCTTTCATGAAGCCGTTCGGCAGGCAATCAGCGAATTGGAACGGGATCAGGTTATCAGCAGGTGGTGCGACAGCAGTGCTGGCGGCACCTGTGATGTCTTTGCCATGGATGACCCGAAAGATGCCATCCTCCATGACCGCCGTGTTGTCCCCCTGCGGGGAATTTCCAGGGATGCCGTCTTTCGCTCCGCCTGTTCCATTGGCGGAGAACAGGGATGGTTCAGGTATGACTTCCTCTGGCGCATCAGGGGTTTTCTTGATAAACTATTTGGCGGATACGGGTTGTCCAGGGGAAAAAGATCACCTTCAGACCTGCGGATCGGCGATGCTCTTGATTTCTGGAAAGTTGCGGACATCAAACCGGGCAGAAGGCTTCTGCTGCTGTCCCAGATGAAGCTGCCCGGCAAGGCATGGCTGGAATTTGAAATTCACCCGGACAAAATGATACAGACAGCTCATTTCAGCCCGAAGGGGATATGGGGAAGAGTATACTGGTATGCTGTCTGGCCGCTGCATAATTTTGTTTTTGCCGACCTGGCCAGACAGATCGTTGCCCGTGCAGGGCAATATGATAACCCCGGCCCGAAAACCTCCGCCGGTTCCTGATGATGTTCCCAGGGATTCCACCCCCCTTCCCTCTCTTCACGCAAATACTGCTGAAATATCCCTGATTATCATGTATAATCACCCTTTACTCTATCCGGTTTCATGGCTATTGTCGGTCATACGATGAAGCTGTGGCCTGAAGGGCCTTGCCATCCTGAAAAACTTCCATCGGGAAATCAAGCATATCGGATTACCTGGAATTCCAAAAGTTACGACAAAGAATCAAAAAATGACGGAAACACCTTTTCCTCAGCATGAATATCCTGAGGATGTATCAATAATGCAACTGGCGGACAAGACCGTTCTGCTTATCGGAACCGCTCATATTTCACAGGAATCAACCGACCTGGTTGAGCTTGTAATTGACCGGGAAAAACCGGATACGGTCTGCATCGAGCTGGATGAAAAGCGCTACATGTCGCTTGCCAAGAAAAAGCAGTGGGAAAATCTTGACCTCAAGCAGGTGATCCGCAACAAACAGCTTTCAACCCTGCTGGTTAACCTTATCCTCGCAGCCTACCAGAAAAAACTCGGCGGCCAGCTTGGAATAATGCCCGGCATGGAGCTGCTCACCGCAGCCAGGGTGGCGGAAAAAAATAATATCGGGGTCGAGCTCTGCGACAGAGATGTCCGGGTTACCCTCCGGCGCGCCTGGCATGCCACTTCCGCCTGGAAAAAAGGGTATCTTCTGGCCACGCTGCTCGCCGGCCTGTTTGATAAAACAGAGCTGGACGAGAAAAAACTGGCGGAGTTGAGGAAGCAGGACGTCCTTTCCGAACTGATGAACGAAATAGGCCTGGTAATGCCGGATACCAAAAAAGCCCTGATCGATGAGCGTGACATCTATATGTCGGAAAAAATTAAAGCCGCACCCGGCAGGCGGGTTGTTGCCGTTGTCGGAGCCGGCCACAGGGAAGGCATTGCCAGGGTCATCAACGAGGACAACAGCGGCCTGATGGAAGAATTCGAAAGGATTCCGCCAGTCGGCAAAGGCTGGAAAATTGCCGGCTGGGCCATTCCTTCGGCAATTATCCTGGGGATTGTTCTTATCGGTGTGCAGAAAGGTATCGGGGCCGCGGGCGCGAATCTCGGCTACTGGATACTGGCAAACGGCATTCCCACAGCATTGGGCGCTGCCCTCGCGTGGGCACATCCTGCGACCATTGTGTCCGCTTTTGCCGCGGCGCCGATTACAAGCCTGACTCCGGTTATCGGCGCCGGCTATGTAACCTCCTTTGTGCAGGTGATGAACCGGCCGCCCGTTGTCAGGGAATTTGAGACAGTGGGCAGTGATATTCTGTCCATTTCACAGTGGTGGCACAACAAGCTGCTGCGTGTTTTTCTAGTCTTTATTCTCACCGGCATCGGTTCCATGATCGGAACCTGGGTGGGCGGCTATAAAATTTTTACCAGTCTTTTCAGTTAACTCATGGATAAAAAACCTAAGCTCCCGGAACTGACGGGCAGACAGAAAAAATATCTGCGCGGCCTTGGTCATCATCTGGAACACATGGTCATTGTCGGCAGGGAAGGCTTGACCGGTAATCTTATTGCTTCATGCAATGACGCCATACTCGCCCATGAACTGATTAAAATCAAACTCGGGCAGAATTGCCCCCTGGAAAAGAAAGCGGCGGCGGAAGAGCTGGCAAAAAAGACCGGTTCGCACCAGGTTCAGCTTATCGGCAAAACAGTGCTGCTGTACCGGCCCAATCCTGATAAACCGCGCGATGAAAGGCTGCAGCTGCCAGCCGGCAAGTAAGAGCCTGCTGCTCAACTCTGAAAATCTAATCTTTCCCGGCAACAAATACCTGAATGGAGCGGTAGGCCTTCCTGTATGAAGCCATGGCCTCCTGCATTTTATCCAGGTCTTCATAGGATAAACCCAGGGTATACAGGGCATCATATGCATCCGGATGCTCCTGCAGGATAACCAGCAGCTCCCTGACCGCCTCGGCGGCAAGCCCTTTCTCTCTCAGGAGCCTGGCCTTGCAAACCCTGGCGCGCAGGGAATTCCCGCCGTTCTCGAGAGCATTGTCAAATGCCTTTTCAGCTTCATCCAGCTCCCCTTTTTCCAGGTATATGCAGCCAAGTTCTACATATGCTTCGGCAAGTTCCGGATTTGCTTCAATAGCCTTTTTCAATTCACGTACCGCTATCTCCGGCTGACCTCTCTTGCGCATGACAAGGGCAAAATTCATGTGCCGGCTGCCGGCCTTTTCCTTTTCCGAGAGCTCCTTCATCTCCGGCCTGAGTTCTGCCATGACCTGCTCCCGGCTTTTTTCGTTCAGCATGATTTCAATCTCGCCCCTGAGCCTGTCAACGATATCGCGGCTGTAGCCCAGACCTGCGGCAGCCTTTCCATCCTTATCCACCAGCAGGACAGTCGGCATGACAAATAATCCCAGCGAGGCGTAGGCTTTCCCGTCCTGATCGACATACACGTCAACATTACTCCCCGCCTGTCCGGTAACCTGTTCGATGACGGACGCATGGTCACCCATCACATTGACGGAAAGAACCCGGATCTGTCTTGCCTGCAAAAAAGAGGACAGCGTTTCAATTCCCTGCAGGGTTAAAGCGGAATGATTCATTTTTTCCTCAATATCAGCTCCCCAGAATACGGCAACGAACGGTCTCCCCCTGAGGTCTGAAAATGAGACTTTTCTCCCGGCATCCTTGAAATCCTTCAACTCCACCTCCGGGACCTGGTCCCCCACATCGAATTCGCGGAATGGAAAGGCAACCGCCATCAGGGTGCTGGTGTTAAAGATGAAAAGAATGAGAAGCAGGAAGGTGCGCGATAAAAGTTTCATACTAAGAGCCGTTTCGTTCCGGGACGATCAGTTTCCTCCGGAAAATGAATTTCATAACAATAAAAAGAATTAAAAAGCAGTAACTTACAAATATTTTAATTACCATAAAATTATGCGGATGAGAAGAATGAGAATAACAATCTGGGATATGAGGAAAAGAATCGGAAAATAATCGTTATTCAGGGCTGTTTACTGTACTATAAAAAAAGTCTTAAAAATTTACACATGGCGGAGGCATAAAGGAAGCATATGGGTGACACGCAATATGTCAAAGGAATGACCGCGAACCTCAAGAAAGCTGTCTGCTGGATAAGTGAAACCGTTCAGGAGCATCCCGAAAAAAAGAGAAAAGAGATCATCATGGAGGCGGAATTACGCTTTGACCTGAATCCCCGGGAAAGCGAATTCCTGAACAAAAATTTTATGGATTTGACCGCCAACTGCAAAAGCTAGGCAATCGCAGCAGGTCCCTCTTCATAGACCGGAAGTTCTACCGTCACGACCGTTCCATTGCCGGGTATGCTGTCGATTTTAATGGTCCCTTTATGGTCGCTCACTATCTTCTGGGAAATGGCCAGTCCGATACCCGTCCCCCCCGGTTTGGTAGTAAAATAGGGATAAAAAAGCTGTGTCATGTGCTCCTGGGCAATACCGCAGCCCGTATCCTCAATTGTCACCTTGACGGAATTGTCCCTTTCGTCGTTTATCGCCCGGACGGTAAGTTTCCCTCCTGTATCCATTGACTGAACCGCGTTGAGCAGCAGATTTAAGAAAACCTGATTTAACCTGTCCTTGTCTCCGAGGACGCATTTCAGGTTTTCCTCCGTCTCGAGGCTGATTGTTATTGCGCTGCTTTGGGTATCAGAGGATATGAGCTGAAAATTTTTATCAAGAAGTTCTTTCAGAGAAACCTTTTGCAGTTCAAGTGAAGCGGGGCGGGCAAAACTCAGGAGTTCCGAAACAGTCCGGTTTATACGCTCAACCTCCTGGATCAGCAGTCCTGCGGTCTCGCTGTCGCGGCTGTCCTTGTCAAATTTGCCCTTGAGAAGAAAAGCGAGGCCTTTTATCGAACTCAATGGATTTCTTACCTCATGGGCCACACCGGCCGCCATTCTGCCGACGGCAGCCAGCCGTTCATTTTCCCGCATCACCTTTTCCAGGTCCTTCAGTTCCGTCAGGTTTGAAATCAGGAGCACCTGTCCTTTATATTCATCTGAATTTTCTTCATGGACGGTATTGATATGGCAGAGCAGGCTTTCTTTCCTGCCGTTGAGGGGTATGGTAATCTCTTTTTCCCTGGCCTGCCCGTTTCCTGATCCGGATGATGATATCTGAGGAGTAAAGAATACGGCGAATTCCGGCGGCAGGATATTTTCCGGCCGTTTTCCGCATGCCTTCTCCGCCTGGATCCCCGTCATCTCGGTGGCGGCTGCATTCCAGGTGGTAATCCTCCCGGATTTATCCGTTGCAATAATGCCCACCGGGAGCTTGGCGACCAGGAGTCCGGTGAAAGCGCGCATATCATTAAGTGTTTTCTGCGACACCCTGAGCCCCTGGACAGCGGCAAGGGAAAACCATCCCCCGAGCCCGACGAGGAGCATGGCCAGGGACAGGAAAAAAGCCTGAAGTTTCTGCCGCGTTAGAGAATGATCAAAACCGCTCATATCAAGGCCTACCAGGATATAATAGTTTTTATGCAGAGCGGTTCCGTCACCGAGCGAAGGAGGTGCACCCCTTTCCGGGGAAAACAAAGGATCCTGCCGTGCAGGTTCGGTTTCCCTGACCGACTGGGGTCCTGCCGGTAAACTTCCGGGCATTACCGCTGGTCCGGATGACTGCGGCCTGAGGTTTTTATTTCTCATCTCTGGGGGCAGCGAACCTGATAAGGAAAAATAGGGGTAAAACAGACGGATAGCGGCAAAGACCCGGCCTTCAGGGCTCTTGGCGACAATGCGATGGGACAGGATCGAAGGTCCTTTTTCCTTGTGTTCCTCCGGTATCACCGGCAGGGGAAAATCAGAATCGCTGCCGATCTGCCCGTGATTACTATGGACAACGACCTTGCCTGCTTCATTGACAATGGCAAGAAATTTGATGGCCGGATCTTCCGAAACATGATCAACCACGCGCTGGGCGTATTCATTCCAGGGTTCCGCGTTCCAGAGACCCCGCTTCAAATCGGCAAAATACGAAGCCCTGGCGCCGGAATGAACGATCCTGATCAGAGTATCCGCCTTTTCAAGCAGAGCCTCGGTCATCAGATACTTTTCACGCTGGATATTGTTGAGGGTAAAGGTCACGACAATCAGCACCAGAAGGGCTGTTGCCGCCGCCAGAATCCAGGGTGAAACATAGGAAAGCTGTGGGCGTGTTAAATATTTCATGCTTTTGATCCTTTTCACCTTTTTATCCTGCAAAATCCGCACCTGTCCGCTCAATTGCGCCAATTGCCGGATACAGCAACCCTTCAAACATACAAAACTGAAAGACACCGGACCCGAAGGGTAAATATTACCCAGCAATAATGAAGAGCTGGATACTTTTTACCCACGAGGAGGGAAGAAGATCATCTATCCCGGGCAGGAACATTTCGTTCCCGGAAGATTTATATAATTAATTCAATAAATTATAAAGATAAAAAGTATTCTGGCACGTTATTGGCTATAGAGAAGGCACAGGCAAACACAAAATCAGCCCGGGAGACAAAGGTTGCGACCGTCGCTGCAACGGATCGGGAACCGGCTCCAGGGTTACTTATAGGGAATAAGAGATATTGCTTAAAAATTAACAGTTTTCGTTTTCTTTCTCTCCTCCAAGCGCCCTGGCCGGTTGCCCCCTCCTTACCGACCAGGGCCTTGTTTTTTTCGCTTCCTGACTACATCATATTCTCCGGATCAACATCAATCGTCATCCTGATATTTCCTGAATTCAGCTCCCTGAAATTATCCTGAAGCTGATGACACAGGATATGCAGTCGTGACACCCGGCTGCTTTTCAGCATCACCTGCCAGCGGATACGATCCTTGATGCGGACAAGCGGCGCCGGCGCGGGACCCAGTATTTCAACTTCCCCTTCTATTCCCTTCACGGAATTGCGCAGAAAGGCGCCGACTGCTTTCGCGCACTGTTCAACTTTCCGCTCTTCTTTGCCGCTCAGCTTGATGTTCACCAGCCTGGAGAATGGAGGATAATTCAGTTCCCGGCGCAGTGCGATTTCCTGGTTATAAAAACTCTGATAGTCATGCTGCCGGGCATGCTGCACCGAATAGTGTCCCGGATTATAGGTCTGAATTATAACCCTGCCCGGATGCCTTCCCCTTCCTGCCCGTCCATTCACCTGGGCAAGAAGTTGAAAGGTCCTTTCCGAAGCCCGGAAATCGGGAATACCAAGACCGCTGTCCGCCCAGATGACGCCCACCAGCGTCAGACCGGGGAAATGCAGGCCCTTGGCAATCATCTGGGTGCCGATCAGGACATCTACATCATGCTGGTACACCGACTTTAACGTCTGCAGGTACTGTTTTCTGTTCAAGGCCGTGTCGCTGTCCAGCCTTGCCACTCTAGCATGGGGAAGAATCTGCCGCACCTCCTCCTCTACCCTCTCGGAGCCGATTCCAATCGGCTTCATTTCCTTTGAACCGCAGTCGGGGCAGATGATCTTCGTGGAGATACTGTATCCGCAGTAATGACAGATCAACCTCTGTTCCCGGCGGTGCATGGTCAGCGAAACCTGGCAGTGACGGCACTGGATAATGTGGCCGCAGTCGCTGCACAGCATAAAACCGGCAAAACCCCGGCGGTTGACAAACAGAAGGCTCTGCTGCCTGTTGTCCATGTTTTCCCATAAGGCCGATATCAGTTGATCGGAAAAAAATAAATCCGGCCGGGATCTCCTGTCTTCGGCAAGATTGACGATGCTCACCTCGGGAAGAAGCTGATCCTCGACCCGACGGTGCATCTGCAGCAGTTCATACTTGCCGGACCGGGCATGGTGATAGCTGACCACCGAAGGGGTGGCGGAGCCCAGCAGAACCGGGCAGCCTGCAAAGCGTCCCCGGAGAATTGCCAGATCTCTGCCGCTGTAATGCAGGCCGTCTTCCTGTTTATAGGCCGGCTCATGCTCTTCGTCGACAATGATGAGGCCAGGATCGGGGAGAGGGGCAAAAACCGCGGAACGGGCCCCTATGACTATCCGGGCTTTGCCGGATTGAATCCGCTGCCACTGGTCCTGCCGTTCCCCTGTGGAAAGGCCGCTGTGCAAGAGTGCCAGTTGTTCGCCGAATCTTGAATAAAAATGTGTTTCCAGCTGGCTGGCAAGGGCAATTTCAGGAACCAGGACCAGCACGGTTCTTTCTTCTGCCAGGGCCCGGGCCGTTGCCTGCAGATAGACTTCCGTCTTGCCGCAGCCGGTGACGCCGTGCAGCAGAAAAGTATGGAAAGTCCGGGATTCAATGGCGGGTATTATTTTCTCCAGGACCGCCAGCTGTTCCGAGGTCAGTGTGTCTGGTCTTGGTTGAAAGCCATGCTCCCTGCCGAACAGGTCCCGGTATACACGTTTTTCCTCAAGCAACAGCACACCTTCGGCGGCCAGGCTTTTCAGCGCGCCGCCGGCACCCGCATAAAGACGGGTCAGATCCGGCCGGTTAAGGGGTTTTCCCTTCTTGTGCTGATACTGTTCCCGGATAAGGGCAAGGGTTTTCAGTTCCGATTTTTTCAGATCCGGATAATGCTCGCCGCACGCCTGCAAAAAGACTTCCTGCCCGGCCTGTCCGGCCTGGTCGAACATCTTCTGCAACCCGGAAGACAAAGTGACCTGCACCTGTTTCTTGACGGCAAACTGACTGCGGCGGATTTCATCTTCAATGGTCACCCATCCTTTTTTCTCCCAGTCCAGCAGCAGGTTCCGGCAGGAATGCTCTTTGAAAAGCCTGGCAATTGCTGCAGGAGCAAGCTCGCCTTTGTCGAGCAGATGCCTGATCCAGGAAGAATCCCGATCGGTGAGATCGCGGCAGTATTCCAGGATGTGCTGCCGACAGTCTTCAATCAGCCGGACCCGCCTGCCGCTCCCGGCTGTCAAACCTCCGGGCAGGGCGGTCCGGATAACTTCTCCGATCGGATACAGATAATAATCGGCGATCCAGCGGAAAAAAGGAATGATGTCAGGTTGAAAGAGAGGATCGGGATCAAGAACTTCCCGGATCGGTTTGACCTTGAATTTTGCAGGCTTCTCTTCTACCTGGCCCAGGATGTATCCCGCCGCCAGCCGCCCGCCCAGCGGCACAAGTATGCGCTGCCCCGGCTGCAGGAGGACGCCGCCGTCAACCGGCTCGCAGTAGGTCAACGTTTTCGGCAGCGGCGCGACAACGGCGACTTCATATAATTTCATCGCGCAAAGCCGGTCATGACGGAAAAGATAATTTCATGAAGGATCAGACCCACTCAAGATTATTCCGGGTACCAGGATCCCGGTTGATACACCGTAAGAAACAACGCACACGATATTCCCGGCTTATGCCGGGTAATGCAGAATACCGGAGAAGGATTTTTAAGCGCGCGGAATCTGCTGCAAGAAAAATTAATTCAAAATTCGAACAGAATTCCGCCGGAAAAATTTACTTACGGTTGTTGCAGACGGAATGGATAAACTCCCGAAAGGATTTTCCAAGGGTCGGGTGCTGCATGCCGAAATCGACAACAGCCTTGAGATAGCCCAGTTTATCTCCGGCATCATAACGGTTGCCTTCAAATTCATAGGCATACATGCCGCCGTTATTGGCAAGCTGCACCAGGGCATCGGTGAGCTGAATCTCACCGCCATGGCCGGGCTGCGTTTTTTCGAGGAAATCAAAAACCTCGGGCATAAGAAGATAGCGGCCGATTATTGCCATATTCGACGGCGATGATCCGGGGGCGGGTTTTTCAACCATGCTTTTCACCTTGTAAGTCCGCTCAAATTCGGTTGCATCACCTTCAACGATTCCGTACTGGTTGGTCTGATCCATGGGAACGCGCTGGATGGCTACAATTGACTGCTGAACCTGCCCGAACAAGTCTATCATCTGCTTGCAGCAGGGCACCTTGCTGTTGACAAGGTCATCGCCGAGCAGCACCAGAAAGGGCTCGTTGCCGACAACATTTCTCGCCATCCAGATAGCATGCCCCAGGCCGAGCGGCTTTTTCTGGCGCACCGATACAATGTCGATGAGGTTGGAAATGTTGTTGAGCTCCTCCCTGAGGGTGTCCTTGTTTTTTTCATTGAGCACAGTATCCAGCTGGAAATCATAATCAAAATGATTTTCTATGGCCGACTTCCCCTCGCTGGTTATGAGAATGACCTCCTCGATCCCGGAAGCAACGACTTCTTCCACGATATACTGGATCGTCGGCCGGTCAACGATGGTCAGCATTTCTTTGGGTATAGCTTTTGTAGCCGGCAGGAACCTCGTTCCCAGTCCGGCGACCGGAATGACAGCTTTGCGGATTTTTTTCATCGAGTCCATGCTTTCAGATCCAATTTTTCATGTTATTCACTTTCATTTCCTGTATAAACGGGAGTGTTTATCGCACCACATAATAGTATACTTATTAAAACTTAACAATAATTCGCGTAAGAATTAATAATTTTCATGCTTCTTTCCTATCCTCCCGAACTTCCCATTTCGGACCTGAAAAATACGATAGTCGAGGCGATTGACGCCCATCGCGTTCTGATTATAGCCGGCGATACCGGTTCCGGCAAAACCACCCAGATTCCCAAAATGTGCCTGGAAGCCGGACGGGGAAGCAACCGCCTGATCGGCTGCACCCAGCCCCGGCGGATTGCAGCCGTTTCCGTGGCCCGGAGAGTCGCCGAAGAAATTCGGGATGATGAATCCGTGGGCTATAAAATCAGGTTCAGGGACCGGACGTCCGGGAAGACACGGATAAAATTCATGACCGACGGCGTCCTTCTAGCCGAAACAAGAAGAGATCCCGCCCTGAAACAGTATGACACCATCATTATCGATGAAGCCCATGAGCGCAGCCTGAATATCGATTTTCTGCTGGGATACCTGAAGACCCTTCTTGCCCGGAGGCCCGAACTGAAAGTAATTATCGCCTCGGCAACGATCGATACGGAAAAGTTCAGCACCCATTTTGACAATGCGCCGATTATCAATGTTTCCGGCCGGAATTTTCCCATTGCCACCCGATATCTCGACCATGAAGAACCGGATTTTCTCGATTCGGAATCCTATGTGGACCTGGCGGTGCAGGAGGGCATAAATCTGCAGGAACATTTTCCCCCCGGCGATATTCTCATCTTTATGCCGACCGAACGGGATATCCTGGATACGGTAGACATGCTCCTCCACAAACTGACCGGGCAGGCGGAAGTCATGCCTCTCTTCGGGCGGCTGCAGGCCGCCGACCAGCGCAGAATCTTTCTTCCTTCCGGGAAGACCAAAATAATCGTGGCCACCAATGTGGCGGAAACGTCCATAACCGTACCGGGCATCCGCTATGTCATCGACACCGGACTGGCCCGCATTGCCCGATATAATCCGCGTTCGCGGACAACCAGCCTGCGGATAGAAAAGATTTCCCGGGCCAGCTGCGATCAGCGGGCGGGGCGGTGCGGGCGGACCGGCCCCGGCACCTGCATCAGGCTCTATACCGAGGAGGATTACCTGACCAGGCCCGAATATACTCAGCCCGAAATTCAGCGTTCCAACCTGGCCGAGGTCATCCTGCAGATGGTCAATCTGCGGCTCGGCAATCCGCGGGAATTTCCTTTTCTCGATCCCCCTTCCGTCAATTCCATCAGGGACGGATACAAGGTTCTGTTCGAACTCGGGGCGATCAGCGCGGAGAATAAACTCACCCGCCGGGGCCAGATAATGGCGGGCCTGCCCCTGGATCCGTCTATTTCCAGGATCATCATTGAAGGCGCCGAGCTGGGGGCCCTGCGGGAAATCAAGATCATCGCCGCCGGCCTGTCGATTCAGGATCCCCGTATCCGGCCGGCCGACAAAGAAGATAAGGCCGACGAGAAGCACCGTCTCTTTGTTGACAAGAGATCGGATTTCCTTGGGCTCCTCAATATCTGGGAGGGCTATCAGGCCACAGCGGAAAAGGTCCGCTCCCAGAGTAAACTGCGTAAATTTTGCGCCGGCCATTACCTTTCCTGGCAGCGGATGCGGGAATGGCTGGATATCCATGATCAGATAACCGAATTGACCAGGCACATCAGAAAATTCCGCGACAACACGCAGCCCGCCTCCTATGAAGCCGTCCATCAGGCCTTACTCAGCGGATTTATCAGAAACATCGGGCAGAAAAAAGAAAAAAACTACTACACGGTCGTGGGGAACCGGGAGGTCATGATATTTCCCGGATCGGCATTGTTCAACCGGGGCGGGCAATGGATACTTGCGTCTTCCTTCATGGAAACAAACAGGCTCTACGCCATGCAGGTCGGCAATATCGATGTCCGCTGGCTGGAGCGGACCGGCGGCGACCTCTGCCGCCGCAGCTGGTCCGACCCGCATTGGGAAAAAAAAGCAGGCCGGGTCGTTGCCCTGGAAAAGGTTACCCTTTTCGGCCTGGTTATCGTGGCCGGCAGACGGGTGAATTTCGGCAGGATAAACGAGGCGAAAGCCCGCGAGGCACGGGAAATATTTATCCGCCAGGCTTTGATCGGCGAAGAACTCGGCACCGGGTTTGCTTTTTTCCGCCACAATATTGCCCTGATGAAACACTACCGGGAGATGGAGGACAGACTGCGCCGGAGGGATATCGTTTTCGATGAAACCGCGCTGTATGATTTTTATGATAAGCGCCTCGGCCTTGTCTACGATCGCTTTACACTGAAGAACTGGATACGCAAACACGGCAATGATGAATTTCTGCAAATGACCGAGCAGGATCTCTGCCGTGCAGTGCCGGATCAGGACGAACTCTATCGCTTTCCCGGGACCCTCAGGTCAAAACAGCGCTCCTTTCCCCTGAGCTACCGCTTCGAACCCGGGCACGAAGCGGACGGCGTTACCGTTGATATACATATGTCGGAGTTGAACAGCATCAATCCAGGTCTGTTCGAATGGCTGGTGCCGGGACTGCTCAGGGAAAAAATACTTGCCCTCCTGAAATACCTGCCCAAAAAAATCAGACGGCAGCTCATTCCATTGCCCGAAACAGTCGACAATCTCATGGACTCTCTGGATCTGTTTGAGGGTTCCCTCTATACTTCCCTGGAAAAAGCCATTGGCAAGCAATTTCAGGTAAAAATCCTCCGCACGGACTGGCACCCGGAAAAACTGCCCAATCATCTGCGAATGCGGTACCGCCTGCTGGATGATCAGGGCAGAATCCTGGCAATCAGCCGTTCCCTGCAGGAAATGCTGGACCGTTCAATCTCCGGACCGTCCGCCCCGGCGGGGGTAAAAAAAGATCAGGTGCCGCCCGTCAAAAACATAACCGTCTGGGATTTTGCCAAGGCACCCCGGCCGGTAATGTCCGGACAGCTCGGGCGGACGGGATCATCCCTGCTCTACCCGGCCCTGACGGTCAATGAAGAGGCACGATGCATCGATCTCCATTTCATTCCGGACGAACAGGAAAGCAGGGAATCCAGCCGGCAGGGTCTGCTGTATCTCTATGCGCTGCAGTTTCCAACGCAAATAAAATCCCTGGCCCGGGAATGTAAAGGCGCGCTTACCGCCCATTCAGCCTCCTGGCTGTCACTTGGTTTGCCTGCCCGGGCTGCGGATATCCAACAGATGCTGCTGGACTTTATTCTCCTGGATATTTTTGAAATCAGGACCGCGGATCTGCCGGACAGGAAGAAGTTTGAGAGCACTGTCGCCCGGGTGAAAAAGCAGGGCCTGGTTCGCAGCGGGCTAGACCGGCTGCACCATATTATAAGGCTGCTTGGTCTGCGCAGGAGCATCAATTCAGTTATTGCTGAAGGTCTCCGGCGCAAAGATCCCGGGGAAGCAAAATTCAGGGAGTTTGCAGATCATTTGCACATCCTGCTGCCGCAGACATTCCTGACGGACAGAAATTACTATGACCTGACTGAAACCGAGCGCTACCTCAAGGCCCTGGAAATCAGAATTGAACGGGCAGCGTACTCTCCTGCCAAAGACAGTCAGAAAGCCGAACAAGTGAGCAAAGCGGTCAAACGGCTTGCCGGTCTGCCGGACAGGCTGCCAACTGCGGACGAATGCCGGCGAATTCTGGACGAATACGGGAGGATGGTCGAGGAATTCAGGGTTTCCGTTTTTGCCCCTGAACTGGGAACTGCAATACCGGTATCGGAAAAACGGCTGCAAAAAAAATGGGAAGAGGTGGAAAATGCCTGTCTGCGGGTGGAATAAGTTGAAAGTTTATCAACTTGTCAAGTTATAAAGCAGACCTGATACACTGAGCCCGGAACCCGCCCCCCTGCATCCGGCACCTGGCACCTGATAATAATTTTGCCAAATTTCTTCGCCTCATATAGAATCCATTCACCTTGTTAAACATTTAGTAAATAAATGGAGATAAATATGCGCAGCCTTGTTACCGGCGGAACCGGTTTCGTGGGACAACATCTTATTGGACAACTTGACCGGCCCGTTGTTCTGGGGAGAAACCTGCAACGCATCCATAATCTGCTGCCTGATGTGGAAGCCAGGGAGTGGAACCCGGGAAAACCTGTTGACCCGGATGTGTTCGCAGGCATAGACACCGTTTTTCACCTGGCGGGTGAACCGGTCTCCCGGGGCAGGTGGAGTGCAGCCAAAAAAAAGAGAATAAAGGGAAGCCGTATCGAGAGCACCCGCTCCATAGTCCAGGCTCTTGAAAAACTGTCCCAACCGCCGAAAACGTTTATCTGTTCCTCAGCCATAGGGTATTACGGTTCGCAGGGGAAAGAACGGCTGACGGAATCTTCCCCTCCGGGCGATGATTTTCTGGCAAACGTCTGCATTGCCTGGGAAGAGGAAGCACGCAAGGCTGAAAAGCTGGGAGTGCGGGTAATACTGCTGCGGATCGGCATTGTCCTGGGCCGGGACGGCGGGGCCCTGCCGAAAATGCTGCTCCCCTTCAAACTGGGGCTGGGCGGACGTCTGGGAAACGGCCGGCAGTACATGTCCTGGATCCATATCGACGATCTGGTCGGCATAATGCTCTACGCGGCGGCAAACGAAAAAATGCAGGGACCCTACAATGGCGTCTCACCCCAGCCCGTGACCAACAGAGATTTTACCAGAGCACTGGCCGAGGCGCTGCACCGTCCCGCCCCCCTCCCTGTTCCCGGCTTTGTGCTGCGGCTGGCGGTCGGTGAATTCGCGAAGGTTCTGCTCGGATCACAGAAAGTCATCCCGGGCAGAACCATTCAATCCGGCTATACGTATTCCTTCCCGCGCCTCCCGGCCGCCCTGGCCGACCTGATCGGGAAGTGAACATCCTTTCGCCTCTTTTTTGAAAAAAACACGTGTTCGAGTATCCGGAAAAAATGGTGCAGGATCAAAAGTATTCAACCTGGCATAATTCTTGTATTTCATTGATAAACTTTTCGATACTCCATTATTTTCCAGGTAAAATACAAGGAAAATTCGGAAAATCCCTGATCTGAAGGAGGATATTCTCATGGACTTTCCATATTGCTCGCTATCCCGGGTAAATCCGGGGACAGCGCTCCAGCCCGCCGGAAATCAGCTAAAAAGGCAGAGCCCGCATGAAACAGGAGCAGCAGGAACAAAAACCTTGCCCTGAATGCTTGTACATACAGAAAAAATGAGGATGAAATGAAGAGAATTATCTTGTTGTCAATGATCGTATTACCGGCATTATTACAATTTACAGGCTGTGCCCCCATGCGTCACACCTGGCCTGAGCTTACAGGAGACACTGAAGACAGGATCATCTTGACTCAGCAGAAGATCGGGGAGGGACTGCAGCGCAACACCCTTGCCATTGATCATTCCCAGCTGTTTCTGGCAAGACTGGAAGGTATCCGCCACGATTATCTGCAGCTGCGCGGCCGTTCAGTCCGCCGGGACCAGTGGGACAGGCTTGATCAAAGGCTGGATGCCCTGAACAGGGATATCGACAGAGCTATTGATCGTCCCGGAACAATTGGAGGAGCCGATCTTCCCCGGGACAGGATTAATGTCCTCCAGCAAAGAATAAACAGCGGCAGAGCAAGCGGGCGCCTGTCACCCCGGGAAGTGCAGAAATTCCAGGCAACATTGGATTTTATCCGGCGTGACTATATACGGATGACTGAAGGAGACAGATACCCCTCCTATGAAGAAAGAACAGACATTTCCCGGCGGCTGGATTACCTGGAGGCGGACCTGAATAAATCGTTGTAAGCCTCGCCAACGGGGATAATGCCCGGTTCTTCCCTGATATTGACTGAAAAGCCTTATACAGGCGGATTTCCCTGCGCAGAGCGGATCAGTACCAGAGTACAGGCAAAACTGCGGTCGCGTTATCCTGAATGGTTTGACAAACAACTCGTCGGTTTACTATGTTTCCGGTTATAAACAAGCCGGTTTGACAAGATAAATTTCAATAAAAATTCGGGGAGAACATATGAAAATTACCGTGATTGTCTTGCTGGTCATTATCGGACTGGTTGTAGTCTATGCGATCAACATCTTTAATACCCTGGTGAGACTGCGCAACCGCTACAAGAACGCATTTGCCCAGATTGAAGTCCAGCTGAAGCGGCGCTATGACCTGATTCCCAATCTGATCGAAACCGCCAAGAAGTACATGCAGCACGAGAGCGAAACCCTGGAAAACGTGATCGCTGCCAGGAACGCCGCCGCCAACGTACTTGCCGCGGCTGCCGCCGATCCCGCCAATGCTGAAGCCATGCAGAGTCTTAACGGCGCAGAAGGAACCCTGACCGGGGCGTTAAGCCGCTTCAACGTGGTGATGGAGGCCTATCCCGACCTCAAGGCCAGTCAGAACATGATGCAGTTGAGCGAGGAACTGACCAGCACCGAAAACAAGGTTGCCTTTGCCAGGCAGGCCTTCAATGACCAGGTCATGGCCTATAATACCTATAAGCAGAGCTTCCCGCCGGTCCTGTTCGCCGCATCTTTCGGCCATGGCCAGGATGCAACGCTTCTGGAATTCGAAGACAGCGCCCGGATGCAGGAACCGCCGAAGGTTTCTTTTTAGCTGACCCATGGATTTTTTCAGGGCCCAGGACCAGGCCCGCCGTACTACCGGCCGGCTGGTCATTCTTTTTACGTTGGCGGTGATTTCGCTGATCGCGATGGCCAATCTGCTGGTAATGGCGGTTTTCGGCTATCTGCCGGTCAGTGACCCGGCCGCCGCTTCCGCTCCTGCCGTCTTTAACTGGGAGATGTTTACAGTCGTCAGCATCGGGGTGCTGGCAGTGGTAGGACTGGGAAGCCTGTACAAAATTTCATCCCTGTCCAGCGGCGGCCCCAGCATTGCCGAAATGGTTGGCGGCCAATTGATCGTGGACGGCAGCGATGATCCCGACCGGCAGAAAATTCTGAATGTGGTCGAGGAAATGGCCATCGCCTCCGGCTCGCCGGTGCCGCCTGTTTATCTTCTCGATGAAGAAGGAATCAACGCATTTGCGGCCGGCTACTCGCCGGGTGACGCGGTGATCGGGGTGACCACCGGGGCGATCAGAAAGCTGTCCCGGGATGAACTGCAGGGGGTGATTGCCCATGAGTTCAGCCATATTTACAACGGCGATATGCGCTTAAATATCAAGCTGATCGGCATCCTGCACGGTATAGTTCTGCTGGGGCTGATCGGCTATCATATCTTGCGGGGCTCGGCCTATTCCCGGAGTTCCCGGAAAGGAGGCGGCGGGTTTATGGCCCTCGGACTGGGCCTGGTCATTATCGGTTTCGGCGGCACCTTTTTCGGCAACCTGATCAGGGCCGCGGTCAGCCGCCAGCGGGAGTATCTGTCCGACGCTTCGGCCGTCCAGTTCACCCGCAATCCGGACGGCATTGCCGGCGCCCTGCTGCGCATCGGGGCCGACAGCACCGGTTCGGTGCTGAAGAACAGCGATACGAGAGAAATCAGCCATGCCCTGTTCAGCCAGGGTTTTACCTCCTCCTTCGGCAGTCTCTTCGCCACTCATCCTCCCCTGGCCGTGCGGATCAGGAAGATTAAACCGGACTGGGACGGCAATTTCGAGACAACACCGGTCAGACGGCAGCCGCAACATGCTGCCCCTGAAACCTCTGCCCGGGCAGCGGGACCACAGGGGGCAGCGGCTATCGGTGTCGGAGTTGCGGCGGCCATGGCCCATATCGGCAATCCCACCGAAGCCCATGTCGGTTATGCCCGGGAAATCATCGCCAAACTGCCTGATGAGCTGCGCCGGGCGGTCCATGAACCCTATGCGGCCCGGGCGGTGATCTACTGTCTGGTACTCGATCAGGATGCGGAAATGCGCCGCAGCCAGCTGGACCAGCTTGAAAAAGCAGCAGATACCGGAGTGTATGACGAAACCGTCAGACTGCAGGGACTGGTGCGGAGCCTGCAGGCCGAGTTCCGTCTGCCCCTGCTGGATATGTCCCTGCCGGCCCTGCGCCGGTTGTCGCAAAGCCAATACGAGCTGTTCCGGAAAAATCTCGCTCTCCTGATCGAGGCCGACGGCAAACTGACCCTGTTTGAGTGGACCCTGCACAAGCTCGTTAACCATCATCTGGCCTCCGCCTTTGGGGACAGGTCCGGAGCCTCCTTCCCCAAAACCACCCTGCGAAAATCCGGTCGGGCCTGCTCGGTGCTGTTGTCATTCCTGGTTTATGCCACCCGGCATGAAGGGTTGAACGATCGGCAGGTTTTTGAGGCAGCCGCCCGGGAGCTGGAGGATCCGGGGATTGAACTGCTGGGAAGGGAGAAGTTGTCGTTCGGATGGCTGGATAAAGCTATCGATGAACTGTCGGGGTTGGATCCCACGGAAAAAGAAAAACTTGTCAAGTCTTGCGCGGCAGGCGTCCTGGCTGACCGGAAAATCGCACCGATTGAGGCGGAACTGCTACGCGCCATTGCCGATACTCTGAACTGTCCGATGCCGCCCCTGCTCCTGGAGATTGAAGAAAATGAGGGAATCGTCCCGTAAAAAATTTTAACATCCGGGAATAACAATCTTCAAGGTGCAGAGGGCGGCTCGGCTATCATGCCGCGTTCGGCAGCTTATAAGTACTGCCGCCCTTCATCCCGTATCTGCCGCTTCATGACCAGAAACCTTTCACGCCGATGAGCCGGTACCTTTTCATCCCGCCGAACTGTTCCGAATCGTTCACAACCTGATAAAAGTCTTGATATGGACTGTGAATTGCATAAGCACTGTCAGGTTAAACTGTCAGGTATTGAAGAAGGAGAACACCCATGAAGATGTACATGCGATTCGGCGCCATGATTGCAACCTCAACAATTGTCATGTATGGGCTTATGTACCTCAATACATACCAGTTGAACCATGTGCTGTTCAGTGAAACACGAACCTACATGGCCCTGGTGATGGGGGCGGCCATGGCTGTCATCATGCTGAGCTATATGCTGCACATGTACACCAATCGTCTCGCAAATATCGGCATCATCATCACCAGCTCCATTATCTTCGCCCTTGCGCTCTGGCTGGTGCGCAGCCAGGTGACCGTCCAGGATGTATCCTATATGAAGGCAATGATTCCGCACCATTCGATTGCAATCCTGACCAGCGAGCGCGCCCAAATCACTGATCCGCGCGTCCGGGAACTGGCCGACAAAATAATCGAAAGCCAGCGCCAGGAAATCATCGAGATGAAAAGCCTGATCGAAGACCTTGAAGGCAGATGAGGGCGCGGTCAAGCGAGTGGGACTCCTGCCGCTGATCATGCGGTTTGACCTGCTTGAAAAGGGTCGGCAGAAAGCGCGGAGGGCGCCTCAGAAAATTATAACCCCGACTACCCCCAGTACGGCAATACCGATATCCACCAGTCCGATTATAATCGCCAGGACGCTTATCAGGCCGCCGCCGACTTTCGGCGAGACGGATATAACCACCCCGATGATTCCCAGAATAACGGCCGCAAAGGCTGTGAGCAGGCCGAAAATGGGGTTTCCGGTTAGCGTCAGGATAAAGCTGCCGATGGCGGCGATAATAGCGATGGTTCCTGCTGTTCCGGATTTCTGGTCTGCCATGAAGACTCCTTTTTTCCGAGTTTAATCGATTGCCTCAATTCGTATTATTTTTGCAATACGCGTGCCGGGTGAAATAAGGAGAAATGGAATTTTTCCCGGAGAAAAGGCTTATGCCCTGCCGAGGTCAACCCCCTGGCGTATCAATTCGGCCTGTACCTCTCCGGCCGGAACTTTTCTGGGCGTCCTGCCCGTCAGGACGGCAATAGCGGCGCAGATTCCTGCCGCCTGGTCGGTTGCCATGGAAATGGGCATCACCCGGTAGGAGGAATGCGCATGGCTTCCGGAAATGCACCGGCCGGCCACCAGCAGATTATCATCCTCCTTGGGCAGCAGGCAGCGCAAAGGGATGTCATAAGCCTTTCCGGCGGGCAGGCGCTGCTGCAGAGTTCAGGTGAATTTCACAAAAGCGGCATGTCATGGCGCTTTCTCATGCAACACCGGTCATCATTTATTCTTTAAGAATCTTCAGGGAATTTGTCAAAGTTGAAGCGGGACGCAGATAACGGGTTATCCGGCGGGACAGGGGGGGGAAAGGATGAGGATGCCGATGAGTGGACTGCCGTTTCAGTGATCAAATCGTTCAAGGATAAAGCTCTGTTCGCCGCCGGCGGTACGACCGAGCCGGTCGACGGCCTCCCAGGATACCCGGACGGTCATGCCTTCGTGCAGGGTCTGCGGCTCGGAGGGGTGAACCACCACGGCCATGTCGAAAATCGAGCGGAAATACTCCCCCTCAATCTCCCGGCCGTTGGCATCAAGCAGCCGGAATTCACCAATATCGACCGGGCGGTCAAAGTTTATGAGAATCTCCTGCGGATGCTCTTCTCCCTCCTCCCAGCTGCCCGCCGCCATCAGCAGCAGCGGCGGGCCGGCCGGAACTATGCGCGAAGGATCATGCCGGAACCCGTCTTCCGGAATCTCGGCAAGGGAAACGCCGGCCCGGGTGATAAACACCCGTTTCACTTCCTTGAATTGCAATACCGTCTCCACAAGAGGAGCGATCATGGCTGCGGAATCCATCTCCGCGCCGGCCGGCAGAAGCAGATCAATCGTGACGGTCTCGTCTGCCTGGGAGTTCACCGCGATCGCGCTGCCTGGAGGAAATGGATTAAGCAGGCCGCTGTGGGAGGGAAAATCCCATTCGCGGTCAAGAAGCCTGTCCAGCAGCACAGGAAACTGGTTGTTTTCCCGGAAGAGGAACATGGGCACAGCCCGCACCCTGGCCGGATCGTCTGCCAGAGGAAAATAGACTACCCGGGCAAAGCAGCTTCCCTGTTCCGGAACAGGCGGCTCACCGAAATGCTTTAGATATGCCTCATTGGCGCTGACCGACCCGGTTGCCGACTCCTGTCCGGCCCGGTCGCATCCGGCAGCCATCAGGAGAAGGGCCAGGGCGATCAGTACGATGCCGAATTTACATGGGTTCATTTTTCTGCTGCAGGGCAGAAATTAATTGAGTTGATGTTTGAATTCGAACTGGCGCGTCTTGCCGTCAGGCAGCTTGCTGCCCACCGTGAGTTCGTACTCGCCTTTCTCGGGCAGCACGATGTCGGCGCCGAAGTGTCCTTCCATGCCGATAAGGCTGACAGGGCCGGACTCTGTGCCGTCGGGATTCTTGATCTTGAGGGCCGCGGAGCCGGTCGGAATGAGATCGCCTGAATCAGCATCCTCGAAAAAAATCATGAAGTGATGGGTCTCCTTCATGCCCATTTTTGCCATGGCTTCCCCGATATCGTTAAGATGGGCGGAGGCCTTGACCCCGTCCTCCACCTTGAAGCCGAGCATGGCCATTTCCTCGTGGCCGGCCATTTCATGCATGGGCTGATCATTGGCGCCGTGCTCTTCCATTTTCGGGTTCATAGACTGATGGCCCTGGTGGTCCATATCCTCGTGGCTCATAGCCATGAGGCCCAAGGGCATCGCGGCGACAAAAAGAAAGGCAAACAGCAGGGACAGTTTATTTTTCATAGTATTACTCCTTTACGCTAAATTTTTTTTCTTTCCAATAAGATAGGATCTTTTTCCTCAATGTCCAGTTCACTGGTCGGTCGATCGGTTTTTTCAAGCGGCCGGGCCCGCCATATATAAAAAATAACCGGATAGACCAGCAGTTCCAGGAGCAGCGAGGTAACCGCCCCGCCGATCATGGGCGCGGCGATGCGCTTCATGACATCCGAGCCGGCGCCGGTACTCCACATGATGGGCAGAAGTCCGGCTATAATGGCGGTCACGGTCATGAGCTTGGGCCGGATACGCTGCACCGCTCCGTTATGAACGGCCTGCAACAGGTCCCCCCTGGTCAGCATCCGTCCCTTGCCGCTCCATTTTGTATAGGCCATATCGAGATAAAGGAGCATCACCACCCCTGTTTCGGCATCCAGTCCGGCCAGTGCGATAATCCCCACCCAGACGCCGATCGACAGGTTGTAATCCAGCAGATAAAGAAGCCAGAAGGCGCCGACCAGGGAAAAGGGCACGGCCAGAAAGACGATGCCGGTCTTGATTGTGGAACGGGTGCTGATGAATAGAAGCACGAAAATGATGAGCACGGTGATTGGAATGATCACCAGCAGCCTGGCCCTGGTGGATTCGATGTATTCATACTGCCCGCTCCAGACAATGCTGTAGCCGGCCGGCAGGGTTATGTTCTCGGCCACCGCGCGGCGGGCATTTTCCACATAGGTACCGACATCGATACCCTTGATGTCCACATAGACCCAGGCGGTGCGGCGGGCGTTCTCGCTCTTGATGCTGTCCGGGTCGTTGCTCACACTGATCGAAGCCAACTGACCGAGCGGAATGTGGCGGCCGCCGGGGGCAGGCACCAGCACCCGCCTGAGGGACTCGAGGTCGCTCCGGAAATCCCGGTCATAACGGACGCTGATCGGGTAGCGCTCCAAACCCTCCACGGTCTCGGTGATGTTCATGCCGCCGATGGCGCTCTGAATTACATCCTGGATATCGCCGACAATAACTCCGTAACGTGAGGCGGCCTGGCGGTCAATTTCGATATCGATGAAGTAGCCGCCTACGGCACGCTCGGCAATGGCGGACAGGGTGCCGGGCAGTGTGCGCACCACGGATTCGATCTCTTCGCCGAGACGGGCAAGGGTGGCGAGATCATCGCCCATGACCTTGATCCCTACCGGGGTGCGGATGCCGGTGGAAAGCATGTCGATGCGGGTGCGGATCGGCATGGTCCAGGCATTGGTGAGTCCGGGAAAGTGTACGGAGCTGTTGAGTTCGTCGATCAGTTCATTCACGGAGATGGGCCGCATCTCCGGCCAGAGCCGGCGCAGGGGTTTTTGCAGGAATTCGCTCCATTCCGGCCAGTCCGAATAGAAGCGCTCCACCCCGACCGTACGCCACTCGCTTTCGGGCTTCAGGGTGATGGTGGTCTCGAGCATCATCATCGGCGCCGGGTCGGTGGCAGTGTCGGCCCGGCCCACCTTGCCGAAGACCCGTTCCACCTCCGGGAAGGAGGCGATGATCCGGTCGGTCTGCTGCAGCAGTTCTCTTGCCTTGGTGACAGAGATGCCCGGCAGGGTGGTGGGCATGTAGAGGAGATCGCCCTCATAGAGCGGCGGCATGAATTCGGTTCCCATTTTCGAAATGGGCCAGGCAATGGAAATGACAAGCAGCAGAGCCGTCAGCAGGGTGATCTTGCGCCAGCGCAGGACAAAATCGACTGCCGGATGATAGATGCGGATCAGCATCCGGTTAAGCGGGTTTTCATGCTCGGCCCGCACCCGGCCGCGGATGAACCAGACCATCAACACCGGTACCAGGGTGACGGAAAGCAGGGCGCCGGCGCCCATGGCATAGGTCTTGGTGAAGGCCAGCGGCTTGAACAGCCGCCCGGCCTGCTCCTGCAGGGTGAAAACCGGGGCAAAGGAGACGGTGATCACCAGGAGGGCGAAAAAAATGGTGGGGCCGACTTCCTTGGCCGCCTCGATGATGATCTGGCTGCGCGGCTTGTCGCCATGATCACGCTCCAGGTGCTTATGGGCGTTCTCGACCATTATGATGGCCGAATCGATCATGGTGCCGATGGCAATGGCAATGCCGCCAAGGCTCATGATATTGGCGTTCAGCCCCTGGGCGTACATGATGATGAAGGACATCAGGATCGCCACCGGTAAAACCAGGATGACTACGGCCGCACTCGGCAGGTGAAAAAGAAAGAGAATGATCACCAGGCCGACCACCAGGCTTTCCTCGATCAGCTTATGCTCGAGATTTTTCACGGCCCGGTCGATCAGCCCGGAACGGTCGTAGGTGGGAACGATCTCCACCCCTTCCGGAAGGCCGGACTTGAGCTCCTCCAGCTTGTTTTTGACCCGTTCGATTACCTCCCGGGCGTTCTCGCCGTAGCGCATGACAATAATGCCGCCGGCCACCTCACCCTCTCCGTCGAGTTCGGCCACACCCCGCCTCATCTCCGGCCCGAGGCGAACCTCGGCCAGGTCCTTGACCCGGACCGGCGTCCCTTCGGGCGTAGCCATAACCACGATGCTTTCCAGGTCTTCCACTGACTGGATATAGCCGCGGCTGCGCACCATATATTCGGTTTCGGCCATCTCTATGACACCGCCGCCAACATCGACGTTGGACCGCTTTATGGCCGAAATCAGGCCGCTGATGGGCAGGTCATAGGCGAGCAGCCGGTTGGGATCGATCACCACCTGGTACTGTTTGACAAAACCGCCCAGGCTCGCCACTTCCGATACCCCTTCCAGGGCTGTCAGCTCGTAACGCAGATACCAGTCCTGGATGGATCGCAGTTCCTGGAGAGTATGACTGTCGCTGGTCAGGGCATATTCGTACACCCAGCCGACCCCGGTAGCATCGGGTCCGAGCACCGGCGTCACCCCCCGGGGAAGCTGGCCGCTCACATAGTTGAGATATTCGAGCACCCGGGAGCGGGCCCAGTAAATATCGGTGCCGTCTTCAAAGATGATATAGACAAAGGAATAGCCGAAGAAGGAATAGCCGCGCACCACCTTGGCGCCGGGAACTGCCAGCATGCGCGTGGTCAGGGGATAGGTGACCTGGTCTTCCACCACCTGCGGCGCCTGCCCGGAATACTCGGTAAAGATAATGACCTGAACGTCGGAAAGGTCGGGAATGGCATCAATGGGGATGTTGCGGAGCGCATAAATGCCGCCGATGACAAGAAAAATCGTGGCCAGCATCACCATGAACCTGTTGCGGCTCGACCATTCGATTATTTTCTCAAGCATGCAGCATCCCGTAGAGAGTTAACATTTTATAGGCAGTCCACTGAGTCCTTACTTAAACAGGTCCTCAAGCTTCTGCTCCTGCTCCTGCTCCTGCGGCTCCGGCTCAAAGAGCTCATCCATGCCGCCGGCCTCGTGCTCCGTGTGTTCGCCGGCAGGTTCCTGCTTCTGCGGCTCCGGCGGCATCATCTTCTGGATAGCCTCCTGGAGTCTGCTCTCGGAGTCGAACAGAAACTGGGCGGAGGTAACCACCCGCTCACCCATGCGCACCCCGGAAAGCAGCTGGATAAACCCTTCATCGTCGCTTACTCCGGTGGTTACGACACGCGGCTCGAAACGGCCCTCTCCGAGAGCCACAAACACCTTCTGCTGCGTGCCTGAGCGCAGCACCGCGTTTTCCGGCACAGCCAGGGCATCCTTGACCGGCTCGGCGGCTATGCTCACATTGGCGAACATGCCGGGTTTAAGCTCAAGGCCTGGATTGGGGAATTCGATGCGGGCCTTGACCGTGCGGGTTTCACCCTGAAGATACGGATAGATAAAGGTGATCTTTCCTTCCAGCCGCTGCCGAGCCGAAGGAAGCTCAACCTCGGCCTTGAGCCCGGTCTTTACCCAGGGCAGCTCGAACTCGTAAATGTCTGCATTTACCCATACCCGGCTGAGGTCGGAAATCCTCATCAGTTCCATGCCGGACATGATGCGCATGCCCTCAACCGCCGGCTTTTCCGTTACAACCCCGCTGTACGGGCTGTACAGGGTCAGGTTTTTTTTCACTTCTCTGTTTTGCTCAAGCTCCTTGATCTGTTTCTCGGAAATGTCCCAGTACTTGAGACGGGTGCGGGCCGAATTCAGCATACGCCCGGCGCCGGCGGCTATCTCGGGAAAAGAGTTGCCGGTCAGCCGCTCGCTGTGCTCGAGCGCCAGCAGGTATTCCTGCTGGGCCGCCACCAGTTCGGGACTGTAGATCTCCATCAGCGGCTGTCCCTTTTCCACTCTCTGGCCTACCTGGTTGATATGCAGGCGCTCAATCCACCCTTCGATCTTGCTGTTGATCGAATACCGGGTAGGCTCCTCATAGGTTACCAGTCCCACTGTGCGGATGGTGCGGTCGAGATCCCGGCGTTCAACGGGCGCGGTGCGCACCCCCATATTCTGGATAGTGGTCGGATCGATGACAATCTGGCCGGGAGCGGCGCCGCCCTCATACACCGGCACCAGGTCGTGGCCCATGTAGTCCTGCCCCGGTTCATCGCGTATATAGGTCGGATCCATGGGCGAGACCCAGTGTTTGATTTTCCGCTCCGCCGGCTCCCCCGCAGCGGTACCTGTCCCCGTTTTCATAGGCGTGAGCTTCATGCCGCAGATGGGGCAGAGGCCCGGCTCATCCTGGATAATGAAGGGGTGCATGCCGCAGGTGTAGCGCACCTTCTCCTCTGTTTCTTCATTCGCGGCAAAGGCCTCTCCATGTTCATGCCCCCTCTGACGCTCCGGAAAGAAAAAGGAGCCGGAGCCGGCGAACACAACCAGAGAGACTGCAATGAGTATTATCCACAAGCGTTTTATTTTCATGGCATGCAAAATGGAACTCCTGGTCAGGGAAATGTTTGGCCGGTTTCGCTTACTTCGCTGTTTACCGAATCATCCAGGCGTTTTCCGACCACAGCCTCCAGGACGGCAAGCTGTATCTGGTGCCCGGCCACAGCCTCAATATATTCGCGTTCAAAGTTGAAGAGGGTCATCCGGCTGTCGAGCACATTCATGAAATCGGCCCTGCCGACGCGGTAAGCGGCCATGGCCGCCTCCATGGCGTGATCTGCCTGCGGGATGATGCCCTCCCGGTACAGCTCGGCCAGGCGGAGATTGCGTTCCAGCAGGGCCAGGCTGTCGGCAATGTCGAGGCGGATCCGGTTGAGTACCATGTCCTGCTCTGAACGGGCCATGCGCGTTTCGGCACCCGCCTCGGCCACCATGGCATGCCGGCGTTCCATCTGCACCGGCAGATTGAAGGTGATTCCCGCCGAATACATATCATAGCCCTCACCCCCCAGAACGGGCTCGCGCTGCATATATTCCAGGTTGAAGGTGAAATCAGGAAAAAACTCCTTCTCGGCCAGCTGTTTTGCGGCTGCCGCCTTCTGCTCCCGGGCGGCAAGTCCTTTCAGAAGCGGCCGGTTGTCTGCCGCCATTTCTTCAAGGGTGGCGGCATCTATGGCAAGAGGTGTCAGGGCCAGAGGTGAGGCCGGAGTTATTGAAAAATCGGCAGGACTGAAGCGCAGGTTATTGAGAGCCGCTTCCTGGCTGCGCCGCTGCTGGCGCAGGGAAATGCGCATCTCCTCCATCCTGGAGCGTTCAACCTGGGCCTTGAGCACATCCTGCTGCAGCCCCTGTCCCACCCCGTACATGGTTTCGCTGAAGCGGTTCAGGTCATCGAGCACAGCAATATTTTTCTCAATTATTTCCATGGAGCTGTCGATGAACTGGAGCCTGTACCATGCTTCCTTGATCATCCTGACCAGCTCCACTTTTCGCTCCTCAAGAGTCCAGCGCGCCTCTTCGGCATTCTGCCGGGCTTTTTCACCCCTCAGGCTCCGCTTGCCGAAAAACGGAACTTTCTGGCTGATGCCCACCACCTTGGCGGTCATGAATTCCCGGTCAAAGGCCACCGGGTCACGAATCAGAAGGCTTTGGGCCCGCAGCATGAGCATGGGATCTTCCAGGGAGTCAGCCTGACGCGCCTGGTTGATAAAAACCTCCCAGCGGGCTTCGTCCGCCTCGAGTTCAGGGTTATTTTCCAGGGCTTCAGCAATGAAAGCGGTCAACTCCTGGCTGCCGGATTGAGAGTCCTCCGCCGGAAATGCCGTAATTGGCACGAGAGAAGCGGTAAAAAGCAGGAAGACGACCCAGAGTTGCTTCATGGTAAAAGTACCTTGTTATCGCTCGAATGCAAGTGAGCTTCAGACTGCAATTGTCTTAAAAGCAAAAAAAAGTCCATGAAATTAAGACTTATTACTTATTTTCTAACTGAAATCAAATGATTTTTTCCAGTCCCCATCCGGCCGGGGACTGTTTCCATCCCCAGGGATCAGAATCTGTTTCCAGCCCTACTTTGCCCCCGGTGTTTCTGAGTGCCTATCGGGGCATGGTCAGGAACAGCCTTCCCATGCGCCCAGGCCAGGTAAAGTGCACTGTTGATCAACCCGATATGGGTAAAGGCCTGGGGATAATTGCCAAGGAAAGTCGCGGTCTCCGGATCAATCTCCTCGGCAAAAAGGCCCAGCCGGCTGGCGTGGCCGAGCATGCCGCGAAATATCCGTTCCGCCTCCTCGATGCGTCCTGCCAGCGTGAGGACGTCCACCAGCCAGAATGTGCAGAGACCGAAAACTCCTTCGTCTCCGGGAAGACCGTCATCGCGGCGGTATCGGTAGACAAGGTCACCTGTCATCAGCTGTTTCATGATCAGGTTGATCGTACCCTCCACCCGCGGATCGTCAACCGGCAGGAATTCCATCAGGGGAATGCGCAGGAGAGCGGCATCGAGATCTTCGGAATCAAAGGTCATGACAAAGGCGCCAAGCCGTTCGCTGTATCCGTGCGCAAGAACCTGCTCCCGGATTTCCCCGCAGGCTTGCAACCACTTATCCGCATCACCCGCAAATCCATAGAGTTCCGTTAAGGTGATGGCCCGGTCAGGGGCAACCCAGGCCATCACCTTCGAATAGGTAAAATGGTCGGGCCCGCTTCTCATCTCCCAGATACCGAAATCCGGCAGTTCCCATAACCGGCAGGTCTCATCGGCAAGGTGGCAGATGAACCGCTTGATTTCCTGATCCCAGACTTTACCTCGCCTCGCCATTTCATAAGCCGAATTGACAAGTTCCCCGTATACCTCCAGCTGAAACTGTTTGGCAGCTTCGTTGCCGATGCGCACAGGCCTGGAACCGCGGTAACCCTCCAGATGATCGAGCAGGACTTCCCTGAGGTTGTCCTCTCCGTGCAATCCGTACATTACCCTCAGATCAAGGCCTTCCTCATGTTTCATGGATATATCCTCCATCCAGTGAAACAGTGCCGAGGCATCTTTTTCATGTCCCAGAGCAAACAGGGCCTGGGCTGTCATGGAGGCATCCCGGATCCAGGCGTACCGGTAATCCCAGTTGCGCACGCCGCCGATATTCTCCGGCAGAGATGTGGTTGCCGCAGCTGCGACGGCGCCTGTGTCCGCATTGGTCAGAAGCTTGAAGACCAGGGAAGACCGGTTGACATAGTCAAGCCATTCACCCGCCCAGTTCCTGGCCGATACTCCCCTCCCCTTCACCCACTGCCGCCAGACCTCCCCGGTCTCTACAAGGAGCGATCGCGTGACCTCCGGAGCCGCATCGACGCTGTCGCTGTCCCACCGGGTAACAAGCACCATGTGCTCCCCTGTGGTCAATATGAACCGCGCCCTTACCGACTGCCCGCTTTCACTCTCCTCGATCTCTGCTCCCGGCACCGCGGAAAGACTCATGCTGCCGGTTTTTCCCGCAGCGATAAATCCGCCGCCGCTCCGGCTGATGCGAGCCCGGCCCCGCGCGTAATCGAAACGGGGCGCCCATACCAGTTCGATCTCGACCTGCCGCCCCGGGCAATAGAGCAGCCGATGGATTTCCGGCAGGGCCCGGGAGCCTCCGGTTCCCTCTATATCTCCCTGCAGCGGCATGAAATCGGTGAGGATAAGTTGATCGTCACCATTATCCCTGAACCTGGTAAGGAGGATATTGGTATCGGGCAGATATTCCTGCGCCCTTGTCAGGGATTTCGATCCTGCACTGCCATCAGGCCCGGTATTCAACACCGGTGCGACCCGGAACCGTCCTCCCCTGTCTGCATCAAGAATAGCGGCAAAAACGCTCGGCCCGCCCAGTTCAGGAAAGCAGCACCAGTCGATTGAACCGTTATTACCCACCAGGACAACGGTTCGAAGGTTACCGATTACTCCGTACTCTTCGATGGGCAGGTATCCCCTGCCAACGGAATCGCCGGTGATATTTCTTTTGCCGTGCATCATATATGGTCAAGAAGTTCCGCGGGTGTGAACTGCTCATGAGATGCGTGATATCCGATTTTCATATACCCTCTTCCGCCTGTCAGCCGGGAAACGCAATGGTGCTGAGCAGAGCATTTTCCGCCTGCCGGGAATCAAGCCGCGTATGCTGGACCACTATCGGCACATCCGACTCGATCAGACTTGCGTAATCGGTATCACGGGGAACCGGTGCCGGTTCAGTCAAATTGTTAAAACGGACATGCTTTGTTCTGCGGGCCGGCACCGATACAACATAGGGGCCAACAGGTTCGCGATCGGAGAAGAAAATGGTGATCTTCACCCGGGCATCCCGGTCCGAGGCATTCAGAATGCATACAGTTTCATGGCTTTCCATTTCCGGCGCGGGCCCTTTGCTCGATCCGGTGATATATCCTTCGGCTGGCCCACCGCCGTTTACCTATAACCGATGAATCCACAGTCATTATTTTTCTCCTTTAATCCCTGCATGGAGGTGGCAGGAGTTTGCTTGTTACGATATTCCCGGTAGACTTCAGTTTTCATCTTCGGATATGAAGACGGATACCGCGCTTGAGACAAGAAAACGGTCAGCCGTCAGTGAACTGTGCCGGAGCTGTAATGGCCATATGCCGGAAAGAACATACAGCTTAACATGCACTTCATTTCATTTTAAAATGTATTATCATGCACAAAAGCTCTGTCAAGGAAGCCGGGCGGCATCATCTCTCCTGTTTGACAGCCGATACTTGCTCCGGACCCGGCACAGAACGCTTGCGGAAACTCATCGAATACCTGCTGGCCTACTTTCGCAACTACCGGAAAAAAGATGGCCCGGAGATCTTTGCCGCCAATGCAGATTTGCTGGGGCCGTTGCCGGCGGAACCAATAAAAACCGGGTTTTGTGGATCCGAATCTGAACAGAAAAAAATTCCGCCCGGAGGCAGAATTTCATTCCAGGATTACTTATCTTACATAACAAAGATTGATAAAAGAGAGGGAAACCTATACCGTCGTCCTCAGGAGGTACACAGTGGATCAGATTTTTTTCAATAACTGGCAGTCACTGCTCCGGATTCTGGTAATCGGAATATCAGCCTATGTCAGCCTGCTCATCCTTCTCAGGATTTCCGGCAAAAGAACGCTGTCCAAAATGAACGCCTTTGACTTTGTGGTCACCGTAGCCCTGGGCTCGACCCTTGCCACCGTTCTGCTGACTAAAAGCGTGACTCTGGCGCAGGGAGTCCTGGTCTTTGCCCTGCTGATCGGGATGCAGTACGCTGTTACCTGGTCCAGCGTGCGGGTTGGATGGTTCAGGCGGCTTGTCACGGGTGAGCCTTCCCTGCTTTTCTATCAGGGAGAATTTCTCGCAGTTGCCCTCCGCAAATCAAGAGTTACCCGGGACGAGCTGAAAGCCGCAGTCCGCGGGTCCGGTTTTTCAGCACTGGAAGAGATCGAGGCGGTGGTCCTGGAAACAGACGGTTCGTTCAGCATTATCGGCAAAAGCAAAGCTCCCGGAGAAGCAAGCCTTGCCGGGGTTGCTATCCCGGAACAGAAAAGGTGACAGCACGGTATGGGAATGCCTGATGATGAACAAGCCCGAACATAGAGTCCGCGCCGTCATCCATGTCGACATGGATGCCTTCTACGCCTCGGTGGAGGTTCTGGATAATCCTGAACTCAAAGGCAGGCCGGTGGTGGTGGGCGGGACATCCGACCGCTCCGTGGTTTCTGCCGCCTCATACGAGGCCCGGCAATACGGCATCCATTCGGCCATGTCCACTATCAAGGCCCGCATGCTCTGTCCCCGGGCGATATTTCTGCCGGTAAGAATGAACCGCTACCGTGAAATTTCAGAGCAGATTATGACAATTTTTCATCGCTTTACCCCGCTGGTAGAGCCGATTTCCCTGGACGAGGCATTTCTCGATGTCACCGGTTCCACCCGCCTTTTCGGGGAAGCGCCTGGCATTGCCGCGGAAATCAGAAAAATAATAACCGGAGAAACCGGCCTTACCGCTTCTGCCGGGGTCGCCACCACCAAGCTGGTCGCCAAGATAGCTTCCGATCTGCACAAGCCTGACGGGCTGACCGTGGTCGAAGCAGGCCGGGAGCGTGAATTTCTGGCTGGACTGCCAATCAGTAAACTCTGGGGGGCCGGAGGGAAAACCATTGAATCACTGGCCCTCCTGAACGTGGAGACCATCGGTGACCTTGCAGCCCTTTCTCCGGAGCTTCTTGCCAGGCGGCTGGGCAAACACGGCTGGCACCTGCACCTGGCAGCCACCGGCATAGATGACCGGCCGGTGGTTCCGTCCCGGGAGGCAAAATCCATCGGCCATGAAGAAACGTTCAGCCGGGACCTCGCCGATCTGGTCATCATCAAGCGTGAACTGCTGGAGCTTGCCACCAGAGTGGGAGAAAGGCTGCGTCGTCATGAATGTCAGGGGCGGACCATAACCCTCAAAATCAAATTTTATGACTTCACCACCAGTTCCAGGTCTATAACCCTGACTGAGCCGACCAGCGATACCATGGAGATTTTCCGCCATGCCTGGAAACTGCTGCAGAAAACCGAAGCAGGCCGCAAAAAGGTGCGCCTGGCAGGGATCAGTGTCAGTACCCTGAACTCCTATGGAAGCAGTTATCATCAGCAGGACCTGTTCGGCAGATTCAGGCAGCGCCAAAAAACCCGGGGGCTGAATGAAGCTGTGGACCTGATCAATCAAAAATTCGGAGCAGGTACGATTAACCCGGCAGCCCTGACCGGCAAAAAAGAAAAATAATATGATATTTGCAGGGCGAAACGGTTGAACAAATTACCTCCCCAGGCTTCATATGAGCAGCCTGGGGAGGTACCCTGAATGACCGTGGCTTCATTCAGGAAACGGGGCTGGTGTTTATGCCGCCTTCCTGGGCCGGTAATTTTCAACAGGATGGGAACCTCTCAACGATTATTTCCCGTCTTCCGGCAGCTTTTCGTTCCTCGGCTGAGCGCCTCCCGTTTATCAGAAAAACTAATCCTGATATACAGAGGCAATCCTGCAATCCATATGCCATCCGGCGATGACGATAAATGAATTATTCCCGCTTATTGATCCCGGCAACCGTGTATGGTCATCACCCGAAAATACTCCTTCTTTCCCTACGGAGTCTCCGGAGAATGCGGGGATTCCATTTCCCCACCCTGCTGCCCGGGATCCTGTTCAAGCTTCTTCATTTCGGTTATAATCTCATCGCGGGTCTGCCGGAGTTGTTCCAGTTCGGCTTTCGATTCCTCCAACTCCTGCCGGGAAGTTTCCAGATCACTGCGGGCCTGATCGATCTGCTGCTTGTAATCGCCGATCTGCTCTTTAATTTCTTTAGTTTCCTTCCTGATATCATCCACCCGGGAATCAAGTTCTTCGCCGGCTTCTTCAGCAGGCCCCTTGCATCCTGCCGGCAGAACCAGAAGAAGTGCAATCAGTATAATTTTCCAATGCTGCATATGCTTTTCCCTCATTAATGTTTTATCCGGTGCATTCAGTTCACCGTAATAGCCTAGACCAGGCAGCCCTTTTCTGCTTCAAGGACCCTGGCCTCCAGGTATTCGGGAACGGTATCCACTTTGACATTGGACTTGCCGTCGCGTACTGCAAAGACCTCCGGACATGTATTTTCACAATTTCGCGAACCAATGCACATGTCCCGATCTACACTGACCTTCATAACTGTTCCTCCCTTTTTTGCCTGCACTCTCCCTCTTTCATGCAATCCGCCCACCGGACAGTGATCACAAGTGCCGCCGGTTGAAGTTGGTACCGCCCGTCAACCCGCAGCCTTCATGTTGAGGAAATTCCCGCATTGTCCCTATACGCACTACCAGGTGAAGGAAAAATTAATATTTTTCTATTTATCTAAGTTCCGTTCCTGTGCAGGCAAGAATCTGTTCCGCATGCCTTTTCAGAAAACATGGAAGGCAGCACCAGAAGTATTGCCCCTGGAGAAACATAAACAGAATGCATTTTCTGCGTCCTGATATCATCGTTTTTCAGCCAGATCTCATCCGGATGTTTTTGCTGCTGAAGCAATCGTACTGACCGAGCAGGACCTGGTCCTTTACCGGGTATTTCACTTAAACTGAATACGGCTGATGCAATCTATTATGCAAAAAAAATGCCATTATGGATCAAAATTAAATAGTACAAACTGATTGTGTTTCCGGCGTTCTTCAAAAATTTTCGCCGGCTCCAAAAAACGGAAGAGATTATGCTGGCGCGAATTTTGCACATGATAATCAGAAGAAAAGAGAGGCGTTTGCAGCAAAAACATAAGGAGAATCGACATGTACGATATAAATGAAATGGATGCTCCGGGGACCAGTGAATCCTATGAGCAGGAAAATACAAGGTTCATCCCCCCTTCGGCAAAACGGGTTCAGAAGCACACTAAATTCGAAGTTCAGGAGCGGATCCGCCGGGAAACAGTGGAAAACATAGCCTGCTTCATTTCGGCTTCCCCGGAAGAACTGGATGAACGTATTGCCGACCTTGACCGGGAATGGGATACTGAGCGTACCCTTGAGCTCAATGCCTCCATATTGGCTTTCAGCGGAGGTCTACTTGGCTGGCTTGTTGACCGGCGCTGGCTCTATCTTACCCTTGGAGTAACGGGTTTTCTTGCCCAGCATGCCGTGCAGGGTTGGTGCCCTCCCCTGCCTGTTCTGCGGCGTTTGCATGTACGGACCCGCAAGGAAATAGAACAGGAGCGCAATGCCCTGAAAATGCTCCGGGGGGATTTCGCCTATCTGCCGGAAAGTACAGATCCTATGCAGCAGGCGGAAGAACTGCTCAGAATCCAGGAGCAGTAAAGATTCCAGGATTCAATTACCTTCTGGCAATGATCCAGATTGCATGAACAATACCCGGGATATATCCAAGCAGCGTCAGCAGGATATTGATCCAGAAATGCAAGCCGATTCCCACCTGGAGGAACACTCCTAATGGCGGCAGCAGGATTGCTACAATTATCCGTATTACATCCATATTCATTCCTCATATCGCATTGATTTCGGTGCAAATGGTCTTGCTGACCCGGATACAGACATCTGAATCCAAAATGCGCCGTACCTTCAGGTAATAACACTCACCTTGCCATTCCTTTCCAGGTAGGCTGCCTTCACCGTGTCAAAAGATTCGAGACTGGCTTCCGACCTGAGTGCTTCCAGCAGATCGTGATCCGTCATATTAGCCTCTAATAAACCTTTCCTGATGATCCTGCCGTTCTCGATCAGCTTTATTTCTTTGCCTTTCACCAGGTGACCTATCCACCTGCTGTGGATGGCAGACTTGACCAACACCAAGTGCAGCAGCACCAGGGTCAATGCCGCCGCCAGGGTAGGAAAAAATCGGGCATTCCCCGTCAGAGCGCGGCTCAGAATGGAACCGAGAATGATGGTCATAACAATATCCAAGCTGCCGTATTTACCGTAGATCCGAGTTGCACCAAGCCTTACCAGAAGCAGGGCCGCCGCAAAAATAAACACAGCCCGGATGGACATCTGCCACCAGAGAATGGTGTCCGTATCCGATCCGATAATATCATAAAAGCCGATGGTCACTGACCGATCTCCGCAATGTTTCCTGGTCCGGCTGTTACAAGCCCGCGTACATCAGAAAAGCAATTCCTGTGCCACAAGAACGGCTCTCTTTCACCAGCCGGAAAGTACGGAAAAGCTTTCCTGGGGCGTTTTGCCCGGGTGAGACACCGGGCCGGTCCTTTTTTTCATCCCGTTTCACAGGATAATTTTCTCGTCAGGCCGGAAAACTTATCACCATGGACAGGATCATGGATCGATCCGGCATAATTTACGGTTTCTTCCCTCTTCTCCATTATGATTGTTTTGACTTCCGGACGGTTATAGTGAATATTTGAGCGGCAATGAAACAAAGCAGCCGCATTGATCCGCAATATTCCGGATGGTCAAGAATACACCTCTTCCTGGCCCTGTCAAGGACCCCGCACGGGCTGCTTGACGTCTGCACACCTTTGCTGGCCGCCCTGTTATGGCTTGGCCGGCCGCCGGAAATGCAGATCATCGTCCTGGGAGTAATCGCCGCTTTTGCAGGATATACGGCGGTATATGCCCTGAATGATATTATCGATTACAGGACGGACAAGGAAAAAATAAGGCAGGCCGGGTTCGACCGTGAAGCCAGATACCTGGATGGAGCCCGGGTCAGGCATCCACTGGCCAGGGGATATCTGAGCATGCCGGAAGCGGTTGCCTGGGCCGGCGGTTGGGCAGTGATTTCCTTTGCCGCCGCCTACCTGCTGAACCCTGTGTGCGCCCTTATCCTGGTGATCGGCTGCCTACTGGAAACGGTATACTGCCTGCTTCTGCGGATTAGCCATCTGCGGACCCTGGTAAGCGGTATCGTGAAAACCCTGGGCGGGATCGCTGCGGTATTCGCCGTCGATGCTTCCCCGGATCCGACCCTGCTGCTGCTGCTTTTTTTCTGGCTGTTTCTCTGGGAAATCGGCGGCCAGAACGTGCCGGCAGATTGGCACGACATCCAGGAGGACACCATCCTGAAAGCCAGAACCATTCCGGTTTCGTTCGACCCTGAGGCTGCCGGCAGAATTGTCCTGGCAACCTTGACGCTGAGTCTGATCCTGAACATCCTGCTTTTTTATGCTGTCCCTCTTCCCTTTTCCATGCTGCATTATCCGGCCGCTGTGATTGTGGGGCTTTACCTTCTCGTCATCCCGGCCTTTCGTCTCCTGCGGACCGGAAACCGGGATGAGGCGTCCGCTCTCTTCAACCGGGCAAGCTATTACCCCTGCCTGCTGCTGATCCTGACGATGACCGCCCTCATCTGACAAAAAAAAATCATTGTCCTGAGGAACCGGACAAACCTGGCAGGCCCCTGCAATCCCCGGACAGCCTGGGGTCCCCATTTCCCTTTTCATTGCAGTACACGTATCATTTTTTCATCCCGGCCATATATACCTGTTATGGCCGGTATATTTCTTGCTATTTCTTTATCAAACAGCGGCCTTTGCAATAGACGGAGGGACGAGCATATGGAATTCATGTTTGAAAGCTATATTGTCTATGGTCTGATCGCCACCCTGATTATGACCATTGCCATGTACATAGCCGTGGCAATGGGCATACCCCTCGATCTGACCTGGATGCTGGGACTCGCCTTTGTCAAACCGCGTCACAAGGCAACAGTCTATATTACAGGTTCCACCCTCCAGTTTGTGAACGGGGCTGTATTCGGTATTGTTTATGGAGTATGCTTTGCCCTGTTAGGATTTTCCGAAGGCGAATGGTGGTGGGGCATGGCCTTTGGCGCTGTCCACGGGGTGCTGGCCGGAATATTGCTGGGAATGATGCCCGTTTTTCACCCCCGGATCGGAACGGGAAAAGACAAACTCCCCCCGCCCGGCTATTTCGGCCGGCAACTCAGCAGCCTCAATCCCGCCGTCCTCATCATCCTGCATCTGATCTACGGGACGTTTTTCGGAGCAATGTACAACCCCCTGACCCCGGGTTGAGAATATGCTCCTCACTGTGTTCTGGGGCCGCAATTTCCTGCCTGCCTGATACGACGCCGTCAAACCGGCATTCGCCGGCCGTAATCAATACTTGTTCCCGGTTCCATGTCCGGTAGATTTTTTTCCACGGAAAATCCAGTAGCTGTAAGATGTATAGACCAGGATTACCGGCAGCAGAATCGCCGTGGTTGCCAACATGAATTTGAGAGTCACAGGGCTGGCGGCAACATCCTGTACAGTGAGGCTTGTGGTAGCCACACTGGGGATCATATTCGGATAAAAGCCTATGGACAGCTCGGTGAATGTAAACAGGATAATCAGCCGGCTCCAGACCAGGGGGGCCAATTGTTTTTTCAGCCGCAGACTTCGAAAAAACATGAAAAAACCAGCCATGGCGAAGAGGATGAACAACGGGAGAGGAGAGCGCGGCCATGCCGCCCATTTTGCTGCAATTTCTTCGTACAGGCCGGTTGTGAAGGAAATGATTGCTCCGGAGATGAGAAAGGTGAATATTCCTGCATACGCGGCGGCCCGGTGGCTGCGTTCCCGCAGGACTCCTGTTGTCCTGGCAATCAGAAAACTGGAACCCAGCATCAGATAGACGCACAGGACTCCGGCAGCGGCAACAACTGAATACCAGTTTACCCAGTCCAGGGGATGACCGGCGAATTCACTGTTTTCCACCGTTATGCCGCACAGGAGACCGCCCAGGGCAAACCCCTGGCCCAGGGTAGTCAACAGGCTGCCGATACCGAAAGAAAACATCCATAGTGATTTCCGCGGGGAGTTGGCATGGAACTCAAAAGCCACTCCACGGAAGATCAGGCCGAAAAGCATCAGAGTAAAAGGAATGTAGAGCGCGGACAGGACAATGGAATAAAAAAGCGGGAAAGCGCCGAACAGCATGCCGCCGAGAATGACCAGCCAGGTCTGATTGCCGTGCCAGATGGTTTCGATGGTGCCCATCATGGCCTGCCGTTCTTTCAGATCCCTGGTAATAAGCGTGAGCATGCCGATCCCGAGATCCGCCCCGTCCGTAAGAGCATAAAAGAGCAGGAAAAACGCTATCAGCAGCAGCCAGAGCTCTGCAAGATTATTGTTGAAAAATTCCATTTTTCAGGGGCATATTAGGTTTTTAGGTGTTTAGGTGTTTAGGTGTTTAGGTGTTTAGGTTTTTAGGTGTTTAGGGTTCTAGGTGTTTAGGGTTTTAAATTTTCAGAGACACATCCGGACCCCTGTCCAGGAGGCGTTTGGCAAAAAACAGGAAAAGTATGAACAGCGCGGTATAAATCACTGCAAATCCGAGCAGCGAGCCGGCTACCATCCCTGCGGGAATGTTGCTCACTCCATCTCCGGTTCGCAATACGCCCTGGATCACCCAGGGCTGCCGGCCCACCTCCCGTGTAACCCAGCCCGCTTCCATGGCAATATAGCTTAACGGAACAGCGGCTATCCATGAATACAGAAGCCATTTCTGCCGGCTGATCCGTTCCGCGGCAAGATCGCCTTTCTTCCAGACCCAGAGGGACCAGAACATGAGCAGCACCAGCCAGAAGCCGATGAACAGCATGATCCGGAATGAATAAAAGGTGAGTAGCACCGGCGGCTGATCCTCAACCGGGAATTCCCGCAATCCCCTGACCTCGCCGGTGGGAGAAAGGGTGGTGATCAGGCTCAGGCCATAGGGCACATCAAGGGCCCACCTGTTTTCCTGCAGGTTTTTTTCCGGCCAGGCAAGAATTTTCCAGGGAGCTCCTTCACCGGACGCATTGGTCTGCCAGTGGGCCTCAATGGCCGCCAGCTTTATCGGCTGGTTGTGAAAAATCGACTTGCCGACCCCGTCTCCGATCAGGACCTGCAGGGTTGTGATAAAAACCCCGGCAACCAGCATCAACTTGAAGGAGGCAAGAAAAAATTCCGTGTGGCGGCCGCGCAGCAGATACCAGGCGCTGATCCCGCCGATAACGAAAAGCGACACCTCCAGGCAGGCAATCCACATGTGGCTGATGCCCCAGAAAGCGTCGGGATTAAATATTGCCGCAGTCGTGTCCGTCAGGACAAATCGGTTGTCGATGAATTCTCCGCCTACCGGGGTCTGCATCCAGGAATTGGCAGCCATGATCCAGAAGGCTGAAAGCGAGCCGCCAAAAGCGACCATGCTGGTGGCGAAAAGATGCATGCCAGGGGATACCCGTTTCCAGCCAAAGGCCATTATCCCCAGAAAGGCCGCTTCGAGCATGAAGGCCATTGACGCCTCAAACCCGAGAAGATGGCCGAAGATATCGCCGCCTACCCGGGAGAAGACACTCCAGTTGGTGCCGAACTGGAATTCCAGGGGGATGCCGCTCACCACTCCCACGGCAAAATTGAGCAGGAAAAGCCGCATCCAGAAGCGGGCCTGACGGTAATAATGTTCCTTCCCGGTAATAAGCCAGCAGGCCTCCATGGCAACCAGAAATATGCTGAGCCCGATGGTCAGGACCGGCCAGATGATATGAAACATTGCCGTAAAAGCGAACTGCAGGCGGGCAAGAAACACAGGATCCTGAAAAATTTCCATAAGGTGATTATACCTTAAATTGATTGTACACCATACTAAAGTGCCCTGGCAGATGTAGTGAACAACAGATTCATACGGATCAGGTTAATCAACGCTGTTCATTTGTCAATAACCGCCGGCTGTACGCCGACAAAGAAAATGAACCATAAAATCAAAAAGTTAATAAGCTTTTTTAAAGCCTGCTCATGGAAAATTAAAGCCGGCGGGCCGCCCCCAGAATCGCGAATCGGGATTCCTTGTATCCGTCAAGCAGATGCAGACCCGCTTCTGCGAGTGCTGCCCGATACTGGGGCCCGTGAAACCTGTTTTCCCGAGGATGAACGAGGATACGGCGGAACAGCGGATTGGCATACAGGGGCGGATAAATTTCCTCAAAATAGAAAATACCGCTTTTCCTGAGTACCCTGGCGATCTCGGCAATCCCCTGCTGCCAGTCCTCCAGATGGTGAATAATGCCGTAATTGAACACCGCGTCAAAGCTCTGGTCCGGAAAAGGGAGTTTCTGGGCATCCGCTGCCAGCAGGTGCAGGGGGACCGAGTTCCAGGCGGCGCTTTTCTTCTTGGCTGCCCGCAGCATATCCGCATCTATATCCAGGGCATGAATGGAGGCCGGAGCAAAGGCATGGCTGATAATTTTTGCCCCTGTGCCGCAGCCGCAGCCGATTTCCAGGCATTCCGCTCCCGGGGCAAGCTGCTGCAGCTTCCGGAAAAACCTCGCTTCCCGCTGCTGCACGTACCGGCGCACCGGACTGTTCACCCAGATACGCTCCGGCCAGTTCACTTTCATTTTTTTCCCTTGCTGCCGTAATATATTTTGGCGATGCCGAAGGTCAGTTTGCTGATCCGGAGTCCGCTGAATCCCGCCCTGCCAATCTCGGCCAGGAAATGGTGGTCGTCCGGAAATTCATCCACCGAACTCGACAGATAACTGTAGGCGTAATCGGTCCGGGAAAGCCAGTTTCCGACCGGCGGCAGGATATGGTCGAAATAGAAGCGGTACAGGCGAAAAAGCAGGGGTTGGTCGGGATAGGAAAACTCCATGATGAAAAGGCGTCCGCCAGGCTTGAGAACGCGGTAAAATTCGCCCAGGGCAAGATCCCGCTCCTCCACATTGCGGATGCCGAAAGAAATGGTCAGGGCATCTACTGAACCGCTGCGCACCGGTAGCCGCCGGCCGTCACCGGCGGCAAGGCATATCCGGGCATCCGGATGGCGGTTCCTGATCTTGTCCCTTCCCACCTGCAGCATTGCCGGTGAAAAATCAACGCCAACCACACGGACCCCGGGGTGCCTGCGGCTGATGGCCAGGGCGGTTTCAGCGGTGCCGACCGCAACATCGAGGATAATATCCCCCTGCTGCGGCTGAAGAACTTCGGCCAGCGCCCGCCGCCAGTAAATGTCCCGGCGCAGGGAAAGAAAACTGTTTTGAAAATCATAGGTCGGCGCAATAGTTTCGAACATTGCCTTGACTTGCGTGTCCTTCATACCGCTTCCCTGTACTTTTTTACCCATTCAATCTCGCGGACAATGGAATCGGTTACCCGTCCCGTTCGCATATCGGGCGGGAGTACGGTCCAGGTATATGTTTCCACCTCCATCGGCATATCCGGGTGAAACATGGGAAGGATCTCTTCCAGAAAAAAACGGGTGCTGCCGCAGTCGGTTGTCCGGTCGAGGAAAACAGGAACATGAAAATGCACCCGCCATTCTTCCATGCCGGCCGGGGAAGCCGCGATTGCATGTTCAAGATCATGGTAGCGGAACAGTTCCCCGTTTGCCGTCCTGCCGACAGCCTGATGCAGATAACACGATTCCTGAAAGCGCGCCAGCAGTTTTATATCAGGATGGGAGAGGCGCAAGGCTGATGATACCTGCACGTGACCGATCCTGATGTTGTGTTTTGCCAGCAGGGCAAGGGAATCGGCGGGATTTTCAAACTGCAGCGCCTGATGACAGCAGTCAAAACACACTGCCAGCCGCGCCTGCTGATCCGGGGAGAGATCAAGCCGTGAAAAAAATTCAATAACATCCCGGGTGGTCTCCAGGACGCATCCCGGCTCCGGCTCCATGGCCAGCAGGATCTCTTTGCCGGTCTTCTGCGCCAGATGATCGAGCAGATCAAGAGCGGCCCGGATATGTTTCCTCACCAGGGGAAAATCCTTCGAACCGATGCAGGTACGGAACCCCACCGGCACCGTGGAAATTGATCCGGTCATTCCGTCGGGAAGCCATCCGGACAGCAGTTCGGCAAGTCTGCAGGTATATTCGAGCCGTTCGGCAAAGCGCCAGTCAGGCAGATATACTGATTCCTTGACCGGGGCGTGATGGAAGGTGCCGTAGGGAAAACCGTTTAAGGTAGTTATGTGAAATCCCTCATCCCGGCACCAGGAATGAAAATCCCCGGCATCCTTCCTGCTCATTTCCCGGACCGCCCGGCCGGACAGCCGCAATCCCAGCGGAAACGAAGAATCGGGAGCCACCTGCGCCCTGACCAGGGGGGCATGCAGACGGACGGCAGTGAAAATCTCCTGCCAGCTTTCGCCCGGATGAATGTTGGTGCAATAGGTTATCACCGGTAATTCAACTCACCTCCTGGTAAGCATATGCGGTTCTGCGGTCCAGATTGAAATCTATGCTCCGGCTCTGGTTATAAAGTTCCAGCAGGCCGATGCTGCGCTTCATGAGGCTCGTATCGATCCGGTTCACCTCTTTTTTACTGCCGATGCCCGTTAACAGGGTAATGGCAAGCCCGCCGCCCAGGTGCTCCCGGAATTCGTCCAGGGCGGAGGCAACATCCATTGTCTCCAGAGCCGGATGATACAGGGGAAGCTCCAGTTCTGTCAACAGGGTTAAAATCCGCTGCAGATCATGTATCTCGATCATCCCGATAAGCAGAGAATAGACGGCATCCAGTGCCATGCCGATGGAAACGGCTTCCCCATGGTTGAGCATGCTGCTGGTTAACTCCTCCAGCTTGTGCGCGGACCAGTGGCCGAAATCCAGGGGCCGGGCCGAACCGAATTCAAAGGGATCACCCTGGGTGCCGATATGAAGCATGTGCAGGGCGGCGCAGCGGTAGATCATCTCCTCCATATCCCGGCCCTTAAACGCGGCAAGACTTGCGCGCCGGTCATACAGAGAGTTGAAAAAGGACCTGTCCTTGATCAGCGCCACCTTCACGGCTTCTGCCATACCGGCCCGAAGCTCCCTGGCAGGCAGGGTGTCCAGGAAGGTGTAATCATTAATCACTGCAAAGGGAGGGGAAAAGGTACCCAGAAAATTTTTCCGGCCCATGGCATTGATGCCGTTTTTTACCCCGACCCCGGCGTCATTCTGGGCCAGGACCGTGGTCGGCATACGGATCAGCCGCAGACCCCGATGAGCGATGGCCGCGGCATACCCGGCTGTATCCAGCACGGCGCCGCCGCCGATCACCAGGACAAAGGACTGCCGGCACAAATGCTGTTTTTCCATATCCGCGAGTAAGGACTCGACGACCGCAGGCTGGTTTTTGCACTTCTCTCCCCCGCGCAAGGGTATAATCGGACTGCACAGCTCCATGATATCCCGATGGACAGAGGCATAATGTTCTATCCGGCGGCCAAGGAAAGGATGATGATCCAGTACTCCGGAATCAATAATGCAGAGTATTTTATGGCGCTTCTTCCCTCCCTTCAATAATACGGAAGTAAGAAGCTTCTCCTCTGCATTGAACACATCCCGGGTAAAATATACAGGAAACGTATATTTGATGCTGAATTGCTGTTCAAGCGTCTGCATGGAACACTCCGGTTTTCAGTTCATATGTAATTTTTCTGCTGCGATTTGTTTATCCGCCATGAAAAACGCACCTTTCTCATTGATTATGAATACTTCGAAATCCTGTGAACTATATAATAAAGCAACCGCCGAAAGCCGGTAGAAATGATCAGGAGCGTATCGCGCCTGGGGCCGTAATAATTCAAATACCATAGGGTGCGCCGGTATCTCGGACTTTAGTTACGGTTCGCAAGAAACCCTAGCAATTTTTATGCCAGGATATTTAAACGGAACGGACGCAGACGGTTACAAATTCTTCCTGTGACTCATATTTCCGCCATTTATCATTCCCCTCATTATGCATGGCGGTGGCAGCTGCAAAAGGGGATTACCTGCCGGGAGAAGCCGGCGAGCTGGATAATCCGGCTCATTATTCCTTCTCCTGCGGACCGTCGTCCTTCTTGTCGAGCTTTTTCAAGGCCGGACCATGCAGGATACTGCCGTCCACATCGAAACGGGAGCCGTGGCAGGGACAATCCCAGCTCTGTTCAGCCGTATTCCAGGCAACATAGCATCCAAGATGCGTGCAGACCGGCGATAAAACCTGCAGTCCGCCGTCCGCTTCCCGGAATACCGCCGCAGTTTTATTTCCCTGCCGGGTTATCCTGCCCTCACCCGCTCCGGGCGGTTCCTCTTTTTTAGTCATATAAGCGCCCATCCTGTCCTGGACGAATCTTCTGCCGACATTCATATTTTCGAAGATTAATTTTCCCGGGGACCTGATGAAACTCACCCTGCTGGTCCTGAATGTTTCCTGCCAGGGATTTTCCCTGCCGAGGATCAGGTCCCTTATGAGCATGGCGCCAAAGGTTCCGCGGGTCATACCCCATTTGCCGAAACCGGTGGCTGCATAAATCCTGCTCGTAAAAGGATGCAGGGGACCGATGTAGGGCAGGCCGTCGGCAGGCATGAAATCCTGCGAAGACCAGCTGAACTCGATACTGCGGATTGGAAAATGTTCCCTGGCCCAGTTTTCCAGGACTTCATAACGGCGCCTGGTATCCGGATCCTGCCCTGACTTATGGCTTTCCCCGCCGATCAGCAGCATTGTGCCGTCCGCGGTCCGAGATATTGAGCGGACCGGTTCTTCAGCGCTGATATACATCCCGGCAGGCATACTCCCATCCAGACGGGCTGCCAGCAGGTAGGAGCGCCAGGGGAAATTGCTGACAAAGAAGGCGCCCCGGTCGAGAAAGGGCAGCAGCGTTGCAAGAACAATCTTGTCTGCTGCAACTACCCCGTATCCGGTGCGCACTCCTTTTTCCGTTACTTCGACAACCCTGCTCTGTTCAAAAATACGGCTGCCGCCGCCTTCTATCTGCGCCGCCAGGGCAGTACAGTATTTTACAGGATGGATCTGGGCCTGATCATCCAGCCGGACCGCGGCCTCCACAGGAAACGGCAGGTCTGTTTCCTTCACCAGGCGGGCGGCCAGACCGGCCTTTCCGGCAGCCGCAACCTCCTTTTCCAGTTCGCTCACCTTATTGGGATCACGGGTAAAGGTATAGGCGGGTAGACGGTTTAAAGAGCAGTCAATGCCGAATTGACGGACTAAACTGTCAACCTGCGCGATGGCTTCCGAATTGGCAGCCGCGAAAATCCCGGCTGTCCGTTCCCCGAAGGTTGATTCCAGCCGGGAGTAAATCAAGTTGTGTAGGGCCGTAACTTTAGCTGTGGTATGGCCTGTTGTCCCGGAGCATATCCGGCCCGCCTCAATGACGGCGACCTTCATTCCGGCCTCCTTCAGCAGCAGGCCGGTGGTCAGCCCTGTTATTCCGGCTCCCACAACGGCAACATCAGCTTTAAATCTTTTGGTCAACACCGGATATTCCGGTCCTTCTTTCTCATGCATCCATAAAGAAATCTTCTTTTCGGACATCACAGGCCCCTTGTTCCGAGGAAGAGCCGAAGCTCATCAGTTTTCCTTGCAGCGGGGATCAGGTTCAAACCTTTTCCCAGATTTTTTTCTCAATGGCTTCATCAATAAATGCCAGATGCCGCCGTTCATCCTCCCGGTTCTCGAAAATAATTCTTTTTATGGCCGGATCCACTTCCCAGCCTTCTGCGTCCCTGTATTTTTTATTGGTCAGCTTTTCATTGGACTGCATGGCCTTCATTGCGCCGGAAGTGCCGGTGATGCTGCGCAGTGAGGTAAAGCCGCTGATAAGATACCCCTTGAAGTCAGGTGAATATTCCGGCGGGGTCCCGCCGTTTTCCCGCAGCACTGCAGACAATTCCGTGATGTGCCGCTGGTGGTCCTCGCGGAACCGGGCCAGCTGTTCGCGGATTGAGTTCTCATCTATGCCGTCAATCGCTTCATCATAGGCATGCACGGCATCGATATCGAGCTGTACAAGCTCTTTGAGATTTTTTATCGTTTCGTCCTTATTCATAAGGTGCTCCATTCTTGGTTTGTAACAGTCTTAACAGTTCAGCCGTTGACTATCCGGCCTCCGTTGGGATGGAGAACCTGCCCGGTCATGAAGGAAGAATCCCTGCATGCCAGGAACAGGTAACTGGGAGCTATGTCCACCGGCTGTCCGGCTCTGCCCAGCAGGGTACTGCTGCCGAACTTCTCCATCTTCTCCTCACTGAAGCTGGCCGGAATCAGCGGCGTCCAGACCGGTCCCGGCGCCACCCCGTTAACCCTTATGCCCTGTTCGGCAAGGCTCATGGCCAGGGAGCGGGTCAGGGAGGTAATCGCCCCCTTGGTGCAGGCATAGGGGATGAGTTTGGCATGGCCCTCATAGGCGGTTACGGAAGTGGAATTGATGATTACCCCTCCATTCTGCAGGTAGGGAAGCGCTGCCTGGACAAAGTAGAACATGGAAAAGATATTGGTGGCAAAGGTCTTCTCCAACTCCGAGGGACTCACATCCAGGATGCTGTCATAGGCATGCTGCTCCGCGGCATTGTTTACCAGGATGTCCAGCTTGCCGAAGCCCTCGACGGTTTCGCTGACCGCCTTACCGCAGAATACCGGATTGCCTACATCACCGGCTATTGCCAGGCATCTTCCGCCATATGATTCCACTCTTTTCCGGGTTTCTGCCGCGTCTTCATGCTCATTTAGATACACAATCACGACATCAGCCCCTTCCTGGGCGAACATGATGCTCACCGCCCTGCCGATGCCGCTGTCCCCTCCGGTGACGAGAGCCACCTTTCCTTTCAGCTTTTCCTGTCCCCGGTAGGTTTCATTCTCGGTCTCCGGCAGAACCTGCATCTTCGATCTTTTGCCGGGCTGTTCCTGGCGCTTTTCAAGAGATTGCTTCTTTTTCTGATCAGCCATGTTTTTCTCGATGTTTTCTATTCCTGTTGCCTGTTCATACCGAGACCGGCGGAACCGGTTCGGGTTTTATCTTGAGGGCCGATTCCCTGTCACCGCTCTCTTTGTTCTCCGTACCGGCAGCATCAGCTTTTTCCCTGGTGCCGCTCTCCTCTTCCCTGAGGGTTTCGACAGCCGCTGCTGCCGCTTCTTTTCCTTTCTCCAGCTATTCGCGGCCTATATCCTCTGCTTTTTCAAGTAATTCCTCGCCCTTTCCGCCCATGATCTTTTCTTCCTTCCGGGTTATCGGCAGACTCCATGCAGCGAGCATTCCCAGGGCGAGGCCGGCAGCCGCAAGAAGCAACGGCCGGGACGCCATATCAGATCCTGTGGACTGCACTTTGTGCTTCCACTCCCGGCCCTCCTCCTGCATATGCTCTCCCCGATGCCGCATAACTTCAGATATGTCCTTTACCTTTTCGCCTATGCTGCCGACGGTTTCACCTGTTCTGGATTTCATTTCCTCATACTTATCCCGAAGGCCGCTTCCGGCCCTTTTTCCGTATTCAGAGGCATGGCTGCCGTATCTTCCGGAGGAACCCGAACCTGACGATGACATGAGCCAGACCAGGCTCACACCCAGCAACATCGCCGGAACCGGGTTGTCCCGCATCGATCTGCCGAAATTATTTGAAAATTCCTTTATTCCTCCTCCCCAATCATTAACTGCCCGCTCCAGCATTTCTCCCGGAGAAAATCTGTCTTCCAGTTTGTGGAGAGTTTCATCTATATTCTGCCTGGTTTTGTCAATTTCCTCAGCATATTTTTCCTAATTCATAGTCATCCTCCTTAACCTCTATGTTCCTGGGCAACCTGCTTGTCGCGCTGCAATGATTCGACCGTTTTCTGCGGCATCAGGTTGCGCGCTCTCAAATAGGCCTTGCCTTTTCCCACTATTCCCAATCCGATGGCCATGACCACACCTGCCACAATCAGAGCGGAAAGCCAGGCAGCCATAACCTCTGAAAAACCAAGAACGACAGCATACAGCAGTATCAGCAATCCGGCATACGCCAGGGCGCCGCCAACGATCATCCATACGACACCGCTTTCCGCCTGATCGATTTTCTCGGACATCTCGATTTTGACAAGCCGGACTTCCTGTTTGAAAAGGGTTGTTATCTCCCGGGTCAAATCCGAGAGCAGGACGGTAATTGATTTTTCGTCTCTCTTATCCATAATGCTTTCTCCTGATAATAATTTATAGTCCGCATAGCCATGTCCCGCTTGAACACCGGCCTTCAGGGAATAGTCTCGTGCACAGGACCGCCCGTATGTTCTCCCGGATGTGAAGGATAGGATGGTTTTCATAAGGTCTTTGCGCAGGAACACTGCCCGAACTCTTGAAGAGACGGGTAAGCGCAAAACCGGTAATTACCGCTCCCCCGAAAAGCAATTCGGGCTGGCGTCTGGCGAATATCTTGACCTGCTCTACCATGCCGTCTACTTTATGGCCGCGCAGAGAATCCGATAGTTGCCTGACTCCATGTGAGGCTGTCCGTATATATTCAGCACTGACAGACCTGTTCCTGTTTTCCAACTCGCCGGCCGCTGTCTGCAGCGCCTCTGCAAAATCGCCGACAATTTCCGCTGCGGAATCTTTGCGATGCTCTATATATTCCTTCCCTTTCTGCATGGTTTCCTCTTTCAGCGTCCGGGCATCCTCCTTAAGCCGCTCTTCGGCATCCCGGCGGGCAGACTCTTCACTTTCACTGCCGAATGATGTTTTCTCGTATGTTGATTCCATAATTCCTCCTGCTCATGCCAGGCATTGCCTGCTCAACTTTTATGCCGTAAAAACAATTCTTTCCGGCTGTTATCTTGACTGAGTTAGTCCATACGAGCCAGCACTAAACAAAATGTGCCAGTATCTTGAATTTCCGGATACCGGACGGGCATGCCGGGAATCGGTATTGAATTATCTCACCGAATACAAACAGCAAAGTGCAGAAAGAGATATTGCCTCAGTTTCCCGGAAAAAACGTGGAAGTGACTCACCGGGTTTCTTTCCCAGCGGAATGAAGAAGACAGGTAAGGTTATGCACATGGAGTAAAACAAGGTTTAAGACTTTTTATCTCCTGTTCCAGAGGCAGCATGTTGATCCGAAACTGTTCATGGCACCTGGCGGCAAAGCAGGTCCCGTAATTTGAAAATGTCCAATTAATAAGGATTTAATCCTGTTGAGCCGGACGAATCCGGACTGAAAAAATAATCTCCCTGACCCAGGTCAGCGGTTTTCTTTAACAAAAAATGCATCTTCTTTGCCTTGAACAGAAATTTTTTCCCCAGACCCGTCTCCTGAAAACCAGTTAAATTTGTAGTGTTAGATCAGGATGTAATCCCTGGCTGTTTGCGGAAAAATTACTTTCCGTTCCTGGAAATCATGTCCTGCGCTGCAGGAATGTTTCCCATCAGGAGCGGCAATCCTGATTCATTCCGGAATCCAGCGATGCCTGATCCTCCGGTGTTTATCATGAATTCCTGAGGGCTTTCAGAAATATGCCAGGTAACTTATTTATTTTTCGTATTTTATGGCATATGATAATTATATAGCGCGATTTACTTCGCCGCCCTTCGGGCGCCCGATTTCGGCTCATCTGCTGCGGAGTTTAGCTTACCTGTTGGCAACTCGTTGATATCACGCCAGGTTGATCCAACATCGTTGTTGCCTCGAAGGTCTTGCAGGCTCTCTATCTGCTTCTGGACCGTTCTCGAACGCTCACGGATTCAGGTTTATGGTAATGGCATATTTCCTGCAGTCTCCTCGATTTCATGTAGAGCCGATTCCACCAATTACCTGGTCCGCTTTGCCGTCAACACTACCGGACTGCCCAAAAAAACAACAGTGGAGGAGTACATGAATATAGCTTTTTTCGGCTCCAGCCTGGTGTCGGCATACTGGAACGATGCAGCCACTTATTACAGGGGAATTATCAGGGCTCTGGCATCCCTTGGCTACAGCATCACTTTTTTTGAACCCGATGCGAATGACCGGCAGAAATACCGTGACATAGAAGATCCGGAATGGGCAAAAGTGGTTGTTTATCCGTTAACTGAAATCGGCCTTTACTGGGCCATTAAGCAGGCAGCTGCTGCCGATGTCGTTATCAAGGCCAGTAGGGTGGGAGTGTTTGACGACCTCCTGGAGCAGGAAATCCTCTATCTGCGGCGGCCGTCCACCAGGGTCATCTACTGGGATGCAGATGCGCCGGCCACCCTGGAGAGAATCTATGCGAATCAGGAAGACCCTCTCCGGCGTCATATTACGGAATATGATCTGATTCTGACCTATGGCGGGGGAGACCAGGTAGTGGATGCATTTCTGAGCATGGGAGCCAGGCAGTGCGTGCCCGTGTATAATGCCCTGGATACCGCCACCCACTTCCCGGTAAAACCCGAACGCCGCTTCGAGGTAGACCTGGCCTTTATCGGCAACCGCCTACCCGACAGGGAATCCCGTGTTGATGAGTTTTTCCTGAAACCGGCCGCAAGCCTTCCCTCTAAAAATTTTCTTCTTGGCGGCAGCGGCTGGGAGGACAAACCCTTATCGTCGAACATCAATTACCTTGGTCATGTATATGCCCCGGATCACAATACAATCAATTGTTCGGCTACTGCTGTGCTTAATATAAACCGGGACAGCATGGCCCGATTCGGTTTTACACCGCCCACCAGGATATTCGAGGCTGCCGGCGCAGGTGCCTGTTTGATCTCCAATGCCTGGGAAGGAATGGAATATTTCCTGGAGCCCGATGTTGAGGTACTGGTGGCGGAAAGCGGCAAAGAGGTGGTCAGAATTCTGAAGGAACTTACTCCCGACAAAGCTGCGCTGATCGGCCGGGCTGCTCTTGACCGGGTGCTCCATGAACATACCTATGACCATCGTGCCCTCCAGTTGGATGAAGTGTTGAAAAGCATGCGCAGCAGGATCAGAAAGGGAGCAGTCATTTGAACAACCCGGATATCGTCATCCTTGGGCTTTCCATTACCTCTTCCCGAAGCTGCGGCCCGGCCATCACTGTACATAGCGCTCCCTGATGCAGGTCCTGGTAAAAAAAAAACGCGGCCAACAAGTGCCTGGAGATCTGCCAATGGTTCCACTTTCAGGAGCACAGGCGGAAGCACCTTTGCGGAACTTGCCGGGCAGCCGCTGGCAGGAATATAATTTTCGCAACGGCAAGCCTTGCAGGAAAACCGCAACAAATACCGGCTGTGAATCTTTCTGTCGGGAATCAGGGGGGAGAGTAGAGCAGAGTACCGGACCGGTTCACGCAGTTAACCTGTTCCGCTGTGTAAACCAGTGATCAGCATGGAAAGAACCTTGAATCCCAGATAGGTCAGCAGGATAATACCGGAAAACAGGATAAGGAGAATGAGGGCGACCACGATCTTCAGGCGTTTTTCCGGGCTGCTCTCGGGCAGTGGTTTGTCCAGCTGTTTTTCCAGCAGGGCCATATTTTTCAAATTCGCCTTCCAGGCGAAATCGAAGAGATCACCCAGGACCGGAATAATCCCAACCAGGGATTCCAGGAGGACATTGAACACCATGTGGACCAGGGTCATAGTGGAGGCGCCAAGGCGGGCCGCTTCGACAATGATATAGCTGGCAGCCATGCCGCCCGCAATATCGCCGACCCCCGGGATCAGGCCGATCAGGCCGTCAAAACCGATCCGGTATCCTCCGGGCAGCGGGATGGCGCTGTCCAGGAGACGGCTGAATGAATGAAGCCGTTTCATTTTTCCCGATCGTGAAAGTTTCACTTCCTAAGCATCCCTCATTTGTTCCCTGTTCTTCATCCCAATGCCATGCAACTCCTGCGCCATCCCACTGAAACAGGGCCGGTAGGATGAATGATCTTCTCATTTATCCTGTTTTTCTATGATAATGTTTGTTGTCATGCTCCTGCCGAGATAAAACCAAGCCCAGGTGAGAAGTGTGAGTATCTTGTTTTTGAAGCCTGCCAGAGAAAACAGATGAACCGCAAGCCAGATGAACCATGGCAGAAATCCCTTGAAGGTCCGGCCGTTTGCCATTTCTATGACGCCCTTTTTTTTGCCCACATTGGCCATCACCCCCCTGTTGGAATAGGAAAACGGGCTGCCCTGTTCATTTTTTTCAAGTGCGAGAAAATATCCGGCCAGATGGCGTCCCTGCTGTACGGCTACGGCAGCCAGCTGCGGATGGCCGTCCGGGTAATCCGCCGTGGCCATCTGTACGACATCCCCCAGGGCGAATATATCGGCATGGTCTTTGACCCGGCCGAACTCGTCCGCGGCTATCCTGCCTTTTTTATTGACTATGCCTTCATTCAACCCGTCGAGGAAAGCGCCGGAAACGCCTCCGGTCCAGAGCAGAAGCCCAGCCGGAATATCACCCTTGTCGGTCTTGACGACCCGGCCGTCATAGTCTGTGATCTGTGTTTCCGTAATAACTTTCACGCCCATGCTTTCCAGATAGTCCCTAGCATCCCGGGAGGCCTTTTCCGACATCTGTGCCAGGACCCGGGGCAGAAGTTCGATCAGGTAAATGGTGCACATGTCCGGATCAAGGTCCCCATAGTCCCTGGGCATGACATAACGCCTGAATTCGGCGAAGGCTCCGGCCGTCTCTACCCCGGCGGGTCCGCCTCCGGCAATGATAACGGTTGAAAGCCTCCGGCGCTCCCGTATATCTTTGGTCAGCACCGCTTTTTCCAGATTTTTGAGCACCCGGTTCCTGATATCCAATGCCTCAGCAATGTTTTTCATCGGCAATGCATGTTCTGCTACCGATTCCATTCCGAAAAAACTGGTTTTCGCTCCGGTGGCAATGACCAGATAGTCATACTGTATGTCGCCGCCATCGGTGATGACACTCTTACCGGCGGAATCAACAGCTTTCGCCTTTACCATGCGATAGTGGAAATCGGGGTGCTTCTTCAGCAGCTTCCGCAACGGAAAGGCGATTGCGTTTCCTTCAAGTGATGATGTAGCGACCTGATAGAGCAGATGCTGAAAGGTGTGATGGTTGTTGCGGTCCAGCAGGACAATCTGATAATTGCTGTTTTCCAGGCCTGAGGTGAAATGCAGGCCGGCAAAACCTCCGCCGATTATCACAATTCTTCTCCGCCCGGTCCGTTCAATCCCCAGATCCTCGGAGACTGTTTCAGGTTTCATTTTTCCGTTTTCCATTATAAATATTATCCGAGTCCAAAAATTACCTTGAATAATCGCGAATCCTGATAAAAGACCATTCCGCCTACCACCCTGAAACCAGGGTAAAAACAAAGACAGCTGCCAGGTACATATTGGAACAGAGAAAAAGCGCCCGGGCAGCGGAATCATCCCTGTCAATCCAGAGGATGACCACCTTGCGCACGAGAAGGATGCCCACAACAGCGGTTCCGATGAGGAAAATCCAGCCCAGGTCGGCGCTGATGCCGAGACAGGCCGTGACCGGCAGGAGTACCGCGGTATAGGCCGCGATATGCAGGCGGGTGGTTCTCTCCCCCGAAACAACCGGCAGCATGGGAATGCCGGCCAGGGCGTATTCCTCCCGGGTGTAGAGCGCCAGGGACCAGAAATGGGGCGGCGTCCACAGGAAAATCACCAGGAACATGAGCCACGGCACCGTGCCGAGTTCGCCCGCCCCCGCGGCCCAGCCGATGAGCGGCGCCGCCGCGCCCGAGGCCCCGCCGATCACGATGTTGAGCGAGGTTCTCCGCTTGAGCCACAGGGTATAGACAACCGCATAGAAAAAAATTGCCCCGAGCCCCAGCATTGCAGCCAGCGCGCTGCCCGCCGCCCTGAGCAGCAGGACCGCCGTGATCCCGGCGGCCAGGCCGAAATAGAGGGCATGCCGGGGCGGGATCATGCCTGCCGGAATCGGCCGCCTGCTCCTGGTGCGGGCCATGACCGCATCGATGTCGCGGTCCCGGAACTGGTTGAAGGCATTGGCCGACCCGGCGGCCAGGACGATGCCCAGCAGCACCACACCAAAGCGCAGGGGCTCGGCAAGCAGCGACCCTTCCAGCACCATCGCGCTTATGCCGGTCAGCGCGACGAGCAGGACTATCCTGGGCTTGGCCAGGAGAACATAAACAACCAGCCGCTTGCGCATGCTAATCATTTTCATAGAGGTATGCCGTGATATCGCGGGCCTCGCTTTCCGGGACGCCCAGGTCGGGCATGGCTGTTTCCGGAGAAAAGCTCCTGGGATACATGATCCACTGGATCATACCATCCGGCGTATTGACCACCACGCCCCCGAGATAAACCTGCTGTTCGATTTCCAGCAGTTTCGGACCCACCCGGCCGGAAGCCTTGCCGATCCCGGCAATCACATGGCAGGCTGAGCAACCGTGGCGGACGATCGCCGCGCGCCCCTGCTCCGGATTGCCCCCGATCACGGTGCGGGTCACCCGGCCGTGCCCATGCGCATGGCCGGCCATCAGGATGTACGCGCCCGCTATGCCGAGAGCAAAGACGACTGTGAGCACTTGCGCTGTGATCCAAGTCCGCATCGCGCCCCCTCATTCACGCGGAAAGGTCTGGGCAACAAGGACGAACTCAACGATCGCGTCAAGGTCGGCTTCCGTTATCCGGTCCCGGTATTTCGGCATGGCAACGCCGTCGGGCGGCGCCAGTATGAAGCTGTGCAGCTCGGCCCGGGAAAGCCGGTGCTTGAGCCGGGCCAGATCGGGACCGAAACGGCGGCCCTCGGAAGAAACGGCATGGCAGCTGTTGCACCCGTAGCGGGCAAAAAGCTGCCGTCCCTGTTCGCTCTTTTCACTCAGGACCACGCCTCCGGGTGCCGAAGGCGGATTCGGCTCGGGCCAGCCGGTCCAGGGGGACCTGGTGCGCAAATCCGTCAGCCACAGGAGGCCGATCACGCAGGCTACCACGAAAACCGCCCAGTAAGGCCTGTTTCGCGCGCCCCGGTTCGGTCCGCGGTCCAGCAGCGGCAGCAGCAGCATCCCGATGAACAGGGATAACGGGAAGGCCCAGTAAAATATCGGCGCAACAAGGGGGGGCAAGTGGGCGATCAGGGCGCTGTACCACCAGAACCACCATTCTTCCCGGGGCATGGACTGGCTGACCAGGTTCCCTTCCGGAAACATCTCGCGCGGACCCACGGTCAGGGCCAGGATGAAGGCGATTGAAAAAACCGTCAGGGCAACGGCGCCGGTCATGAACGTGGTGTGCGGGTGGAACCATTCGCCGTCCTCCTCGGACAGGGACGCTTCCGTGTAGATCTTCTTGTGCTCCTCGGCAGTGGCCACGGGCTGTCTGCGCTCCGCCTTGGACGTTACCCCGTGCAGGATTATCAGGTAGAGATGAATGCCCACCAGGCCGAGCAGAAGAAGCGGCACGACCCAGACATGCACTGAAAAGAAACGGGTCAGGGTCAGGGATCCGAGCTGCGTCCCGCCCTGTACCAGCAGCACCAGTTCATCCCCGATGACCGGCACATTGGAAAACATGTTGAGCACCACCCGCACAGCGTAAACCGCGCGTTCATCCCAGCGCAGCACATAGCCGGTGAACGACATGGTCAGCACCAGGAAGAACTGGAATACGCCGACGGTCCAGGTGCCCTGGCGGGGGACCTTGTAGCCTCCCAGGAGCAGGTGCCGGAAAACATGGGAAAACAGCATCACCACCATGATCCCGGCCGTCCAGAAATGAATCCCCCGGACCAGCCAGCCCAGGGCCAGGGTATCCGTGATATGCCGGACGCTGTCGTAGGCGTGATCTGCACCATTGGTGTAATAGAGGGTCATGGTGATGCCGGTCACGACCTGGATCGCCAGCAGCACGGTCAGGGTGGCGCCGTCGCCCTGGTACCAGGACGTTTTGGGCACCCGCCGCCTCAGCACCTTGTCCCTGAACGCGGCATAGCCGAAGGTTTCCGCGATTCTATCGCCCAGCGCGGCAAAACGTCCCGGCAGGCTTTTCTTTTCTGATTTCATGTTCCGTTCCTCAGGCCACGAGCGGCACGGAATGGAGATTGATCATAATCTCCCCGTTGTCGATCCGGACGGCGTAGCGGTACATGGGGCGCTTGGGCGGCCCGGCCAGCCGTTCGCCGTTTTTGTCGAAAATGCCGCCATGGCACGGACAGAAAAAGCACTGGCTGCCGGGATCGAAGGTGAGCGGGCATCCCAGGTCCGTACAGCTGCGGGAATAAACAACCGCCTCCAGCTCCGAAGGGCGCCAGGCATACACGGTTTTCCGCCGCAGGGCCTCCCCCCATTCCTCCGGGGGCAGCTCCAGCTCGATTTCCCGCATCTCCCCCACCGGAAAGGCATTGGCCCGGCCGATGGGTTGCCAGGCTTCCTTTTTGGGCCGGCGCTGCCATATCGGCGCGAATCCGGCGATCAGGGCGGGTATGCCGGCCATTGCGGCGACCGCCAGCCCGATTCCCCGGACCGCCCATTTCAACAGGCTTCTTCTGTCCATTAAATCCTCCTTCAACATCCACCCAGGTACCCGAAAACGGGCAGGCTTTCCACGAAGATGATCAGGGTGAACACGCCATTAAGCGGCCATCCGAAACTGGAAAGATAGCGGCCGCCCTCTTCATAGGGATTTTTTTCGGTTTCCCGCGCGTCGCGCCGCGTATCCACATAGCCGATCACCGTGGCGGCAACTGCCGGAACCAGGGCGATGACACTCACGATGATGAGCATCCAGGCCACGGCGCTGATGCCGGCGAAGACGTGGCGGTCAAAGCCGCTCACGCAGCCGAATTCCCCGATCACGTAAATCGTCAGCAGATGATACGTCCAGGCGACACCGCCTCCCAAAAACGAAAACCAGCGCCGGAACATCCGCTGATGCGACAACTCCATGGTATGCGTGGTCATGGCATTTCCTCCTTAGAGCAGGTGCGGCGAAAAATACGTGGTCGCGAACGCGAGCAGGCCAGCGGCCACGGCGAAAAACCAGAACAGTTCGCTGTTCTGCAGCCAGAGCAGCAGCCGGGGCGTGTCAACGGGTTCCTCCCGGAGCAGTATCCGCAGTAAAGTCCCTCCCATGAGAAGGACCCCGGCCAGCACCGTCAGCATGACGGATCCGTTGAGCGTAAAGAATATCGAACCATAGGCGTTGGTCTTCGGGGAAAAGGGCATGTTCAAAAGGTTCCACAGCTCCACCCCCGTGAAGGCCAGCCCCAGGACCACAACCGCGGCCGTGCCGTAGAGGAGGTACCGGCGGTCGCCGCGCCTCCTGGCCCGCATATTGAAGAACTGCACACCGCCGCCCGCGGCCAGGAGTCCGTACGCCAGAGCTGGGGCGGCCAGTCTCGGCAGGGGAAAACCCATCTGCGGCCACTCGTCGGAGTAGAGGCGGAGATAGAAGTAGCCGTAGACCAGGGCGCCCACGAGCGTGAACATGATGGCGAGCATTCCCAGCATGCCCCACCATCCGACTGTCCGGGTGCCGGAAGAAAGGAGCGGGAGCTGCACCCTGTCGGCAAAGGCTTCGGCTTCATCGCGGGGAATCTCGGGTTCCGTGCAGAGCCATTTGCCGAGCAGCCCCAGGACAAGCAGGGTTAACGCACTGGCAGCGATAAAATTCTTCAGAAGCACGGACACGAAGACAGCCAGGATGGAGAACGCGGCAAAGAAAGGAAGAAGCGTAGGGCCCGGCAGGTACTGCACCGCCTGGGGAATCGCGTTGGTAACGTCCGTGAGCAGTGTGGCGCGCCACCCGACCGGCCGGTTGTCAAGACCGTCCGCAGCCCGGGTCAGTTCGCCCTGCAGAAAGTCCCGCGGGGGTTCGTGCCATAACGGGTAGCGGTCGCGGACCACCGGCGGCCGCTCGAATCCGGACGGATGCGGCGGCGACGGGGTGGACCATTCAAGGGTCCCCCCGTTCCAGGGATTGCCGGTCTCGGGACGGCCGCGCCAGACTGCCCAGGCAAGACCCAGGAGCACGGCTGTAAACCCCGCGCCCAGGGAATAGGCGCCCAGGGTGGAGATGAAGTTGAGGGTGCCGACGCCCAGCTCCTCCGGGTAGGTGAATACGCGTCGCCGCATGCCAAGGAGCCCGATGATGTACATGGGGATGAAGGTGAAATTGAAGCCGATGAAGATCAGCCCGAAGCCGATACGACCCCACATTTCTCCGGCGGCGCGGCCGCTGAATTTCGGCATCCAGTGGTACATCCCGGCCAGGAAGGGAAAAACGGCGCCGCCGATCAGGACGTGGTGGAAGTGCGCCACAACGAAATTGGTGTCGTGGACCTGCCAGTCAAAGGGCATGGTTGCCACCATGACGCCGGTCATCCCGCCGTTCACGAAGACGAAGAAAAATCCCAGAATGAAGAGCATCGGGACCGTGTAGGGAGGCCTGCTCCCCCAGAAGGTGGCGATCCAGGCGAACACCTGGAGCCCGGAGGCCAGGGCGATCATGAAGCTGGCCGCGGTAAAGAAGAGCATGGGCAGGTCGGGGAGGCCCGCCGTGAACATGTGATGGGTCCAGAGCCCGAAGCTGACGAAGGCGGTGACCATGATCGCCACGATCACCAGGTTGTAGGCCACCATGCGGCGGCGGGTGAGAACCGGGATGATGGTCGACAGCACGCCGGTGGCGGGCAGGAAGATGATGTACACTTCCGGGTGGCCGAAGAACCAGAACAGGTGCTGCCAGAGCAGGGAATTGCCTCCGGCGTGCACATCGAAGAACCGGAAACCCAGGGAGCGCTCCAGTTCCAGCAGCAGGGTCGCCAGCAGGAGCGGCGTGAAGCCGAAGAGGATCATGGCACCCGCTGCCAGGTAGGTCCAGACCAGGAGCGGCATGTGCTGGATGGCCATGCCCGGGGCGCGCAGCTTCAGGATGGTGACGAGGATCTCGACGGCCGCGCCGATGCCGCCGATCTCCACCATGCTGAGCCCCAACAGCCAGAAATCCAGGCCCATGTCCGAGAAGCGCGGACCGGACAGGGGCGTGTAGGCGGTCCAGCCGGCATCCGGGACCTGACCGGTAAAGATGCTGGCATACATGGTCAGGCCGCCGAACACGTACAACCAGAAGCCAAAATTGGTGAAGCGGGGAAACGCCACGTCCCGGGAACCGATGAGCATGGGGATGAGGTAGAGCCCCAGTCCTTCCAGGAACGGCACGGCAAACAGGTAGAGCATGGTGGAGCCGTGCATGGTGAAGACACGGTTGTACGCGTCGGGCGTAAGCAGATCGTTGTCCGGGACCGCCAGCTGTGTGCGCATGACCATGGCCAGGACCACGGCGATGAGGAAAAACGCAAGGGACGCGACCATGTACCGGACGCCCAGGGGACGATTATTGACCTCGGCGATCCAGCCCGCAATTCCGGGCCTGGACTCCCAGGTCCGGGTAAAGCGCTGCCGGTTTACTTCTTCACTGCATTTCATGGCAGGCTCCACAGCCAGGCGGTTAGAGCATGCAGGTCCTCCGGCAGCAGGTAGGACTTCGGCATCAGGTTGCCCGGCTTGATGGTCTGCGGGTTGGCGATCCAGCCGGCCAGGGCGCCCTCGGAATTGGGGATCGTGCCGGCGCCCAGGGTGCTGCGCGAACCGACATGGGTCAGATCAGGCCCGGTACTGCTCTCGGACAGACCACGAACGGCATGGCAGGCCATGCACCCCTCTTTAATAAAGACTTCGCGGCCGCGCGCGAGCAGGGGGTCGGAGGGTTCCTCCGGTGTACGGCTCCGCAGGCGGACCCATTCTCCGAAATCCGCCGGATCATGGGCAATCAGGCGAAAGGCCATGAGGGCATGCGGACCGGCGCAGTATTCGGTGCAGGTGCCGCGGAAGTTCCCGGGCTCATCAGCCATCAGCATCAGGTGCGTGGGATGGTCGGGCAGCATGTCTTTCTTGCCGCCGAGCCGGGGTATCCAGAAACTGTGGACCACGGCATGGGAGTGAAGCTCGAAGTCCGTCAGGACCCCGGCCGGGATGTTGATCTCGTTGGCGTCGACAATGCCGAGATCCGGGTACTGCACCTCGAACCACCAGTGGTGGCTGGTCACCTTCACCCGGAACCCTGGCTCTCCCCTGCCGAGTTCCATGGTATCGTGAATGGCGGCAATCAGCATGACGACGAGAATGAGCGTGGGAATGACGAACCCGGCAATAAGTACGAAACGCGACCCCGGCAGTTTTTCGCGCCTGCGGCTTCGCAGGGCCCAAAACAGCAGGGCCAGGGTGACAAGGTAGACGACACCGTAAACCGCCAGCATTTCCCACCATATTTCTTCAATGCGCGCGGCGGCCGGACCTGCCGGGTTCAGCATGTGCTCGGTGGCGGCCTGCTTCCCTGCGGTATTGAAAAAATTCATACTGGCAAACTCATGCTTTGCTTCCTTGTGCAATTAAGAAGATGATCAGCCGGATTGCACCGGAAAAAACTCACTGAGCAGTTCCCGCGTCTCCTCCAGTCCCACCTGATAAATTCCTTCCCCGGGATACCCGATGCTGATGATCAGGCTGAGGGCGGTATTTATCCGTTCCAGTGTCGGGGATTGGCCAAAAAAATGCTCCTCCGACTGCCTCCGGTGATGATCGATCAAATGGTCACGCAGTTGGGCCAACCGATTTTCAACCGTATCTACATCTTTTTTCATATGAACGGAATGTTTGTCAAGTGCAACTTCGATCAGGTCGAGAATATTGCGGACGCATTCCAATACGAAGGGGTCTTCACGTAGCGCCTCGTTTTCGTTCCTGATTTCAATATTCACCTGTTTTTCTCCTGTTAAGCAAAAAATATGCCATGCCGGCAGCGGTGAGCAAGGACAGAATGGCTTTGCGCAAACCTGCAACTGCCGCACCTCGGCCCTGCTCTTTTTTTCCGGGCCGCGTGTGTTCAAGATACACCTGCGGCTCCTCGGCCGAATCGTTGCCCGCCTCGAGAACCGTCTCGTACAGCAGATAACTTCCCGCCAGGGTGGCGGTTGATGCCGCCAGGGCGTTTCCCGGCATTTTCTTTCCGGTAACTGCCTGGGGGAGACGCAGAGCCAGGGGAAGGACAATGCCGAGACCGATGACGCCGAAGCGAAAAAGGAAGGAATACCGGGAACCCGGATATGACTGCGCTCCGGCCTTACAGCGCCAGGACCTGTCGACAAGGACCGCTCCGCCGAGCTGCACGCCTAGAGCCAGGGCCGCAAAGGTGTTGAGCCGATCGCGTCCCTGATCGGACACATCCATGTACCCGCTGACAATGGTCAGGGCCGCTGCCCCGGTGGAAAGCCCGGTTGCCGCAAAGAGGGGGGAAAGCAGGGGGTGGCTGTCCGCCCACAGGGGCGTACAGGTTTCCTCGAGTTCAGTACCGGGATAGAGGCAGATCATGCCGCCTGCCGCTGCTGCCGGGACAGAGAAGATACGGCCCAGCAGCTGTCCCGCCTTCTTGCGGCCGAGATCCTCCAGGATCTGTCCGATCGCTGTCAAACCGCTGAAGACCCCGAAAAGAGTCAGCGACATATTGCCGATCGACATGGCGGATGTGGGGCGGAAGATACGGAGCATGTTAAACCAGCGCCGAGGCATGTGCAGTTCCGAGATCAGCAGGGCCGGGCTGAGAAAAGAGCCGGCCAGGGCCAGATACCGCCCGCCCCGCACCAGGTGGCAATCCTTTCGATCTCCGAACCGGCTGATCAACGTGGCGATGATCTGCGGACCGCCGCCGAGCGCCTCTGCAAAGAAGCTCAGGGCAGTCTTCCAGTGATAATGGCTGTGCTTGACCGCAGGCATCCCGTAGTAAGTGATATCCGCATCCGGGTCCCGCGCCGGGACCGGAAATTTTTCATCACTGTCGAAATTCTCGAGCGGCCCCGGATCCGTATGTGGCAAATGTTCCCTGTACATAGCATTCCCTACGATAGATGGGATGGTCGTTTCCCTGTATGCCCCCTGGAAAAGACAGCTGCCCCGGCCAGGACCAGTCCGGCCAGCACCGATATGCCCAGCTGCAGGCTCCTGTTGATCCGGGGCGCCGGAAGCCGAGGCGCTTCCGGCAGGTTGTAGACCTCGGGCCTGTCCAGCAGCAGGAAGAAGGCTGCCAGTCCGCCGATGCCGCCGGTGGCCCCGGAACCCTCCGGCATGCCGTAAAGATAGGCGTTTTTCCGGCCCATGGCGCGGAGCTTCCGCACACGGGCCCGCGCCCTGTCGCGCAGCTCCCCTGTTTCGCCGAACTGGATGGAATTGGTCGGGCAGGCCTTGGCGCAGGCGGGCTCAAACCCACCTTTCATGCGGTCATAGCACAGCGTGCACTTGTGGGCCTTGCCTTCCTCCATGTTGAGTTCGATCACGCCGAAGGGACAAGATGGCACGCAGTACCCGCAGCCGTTGCAGATGTCCTGCTGCACCACCACGGTGCCGAATTCGGTGCGGAAAAGGGAGCCGGTCGGACATGCCTCGAGGCAGCCGGCCCGCTCGCAGTGCTTGCAGACATCGCTCATCATGAGCCATTGACTTTGCAATTCCGTCATCGTGCCCGGACTGCCGCCCTGCCCCTCCCGGACCTTTTCGATGAAGGCAACATGCCGCCAGGTATTGGAGGTCAGGGCCCGGGTGTTGTCGTAGCTCATGCCCGTCAGTCCGACCCATCGGACGGCAGCAGGTTCCATTCCTTGCAGGCCGCCTCGCAGGCTTTGCAGCCTATGCACAGGCTGGTATCCGTGAAAAAGCCATAGTTTTTCCCGGCTGTTATTGTTATCCCGGCGGTCAGTTCCGATTCATCGGTCATGGGGCCGGCAAAGATGCTGTCGGTATATTCCAGGGCTCTCGGATGAACCGGCAAAGGGTAAAGTTTTTGCTGCGTCATGGTGTTTTCCTTTTGTCACGGTTTTTTAGGCAATGCACCGGGCATCATGCTTTTTTCTCCAGCCTTCCCTTGTAGAGATTGCAGGTAAACGCCTTGCCCTCATGAATGGTGGTGTTGGGATCACCGACCACCGGGGTCAGCGTGTTGGCAATGGCGCCGGTGGCGTATCCCTCCCATCCGAAGTGAAAGGGCATGCCGACCTGGTGGATTGTCCGGCCGTCGATCAGGAAAGGCCGCAACCGCCTCGTCACCAGGACGCGGGCTTCTATCCTGCCCCGCGCAGTCTCAATCACCACCCAGTCGAGATTGGCCACTCCCTTTTCCCCGGCCAGTTCCGGCGCAATTTCAACAAATCCTTCCGGCTGCAGTTCGGCCGTGGTGTGGACCATGCGCGTCGGGATGCCGCCGGAGTGATGCTCGGTGAGGCGGTAGGTGGTTATGGCATAGGGATATTCGGGATCGGAAACCGCGTGATAGATATTGGACTCGGATACCCATTTCTTGGCCGCGGGATCGTCCTGCTGCCGGTAGAACAGGTTTCTGACCGGCGATTCCACCGGTTCGTAGTGGGCAGGCAGCGGGCCGTCCGAGAGGCCTGAGGTGACGAAAAGAGAGCTCTTGCCGTCCGAGATCATGAAAAAGGGTGATTTGCCGTCCAGGGCGGCTATACCGCGCGGGTTCCCCGACCAGTCGGGCACATAGTCCGGCGCCTTCTTCTTCTTGAAATCCGGGGTGTCTTTTCCGGTCCATTTTCCCCTGGCAGGGTCCCACCAGATGTATTTCTTCCGTTCCGACCAGGGGTTGCCGGCCGGATCCGCCGAAGCGCGGTTGTAGAGAATGCGGCGGTTCGACGGCCAGGAAAAGGCCCAGCCCAGATGCGAGCCCGGACCATCCGGGCCATCCGGGACGCGGGAGCGGGTCTGGTTGTGGTTTTCCGGGTGGGCACCGCAGTAGATCCAGCAGCCGCAGGCGGTCGAGCCGTCGTCACGGAGCTCCTTGGGGCTTGAAAGCTGTTTGCGCTCCTTCCAGGTGTAGCCGTTGATTTCCCTGAGAACGGCTGCCGCGGATGGATCTTCATTGACCCCGCTGACCGGGTAGTTCCAGGTCAGGTCCCGTATCGGCGCATCCCTGGGATCGGTGCTGCCGGCATGGAGCTCCTTGAGCCTTCTGCCGAGATGGTACATGAACCAGAGATCGGAGCGGCAGTCGCCCGGCGGCTCGACAACCTTGTCGTGCCACTGCACCAGGCGGTGCGTGTTGGTGAAGGTGCCGTCCTTCTCCCCCGGCAGGGCCGCGGGCAGCAGGAACATCTCGGTTTTGATGTCCCCGGCCCTGATCTCGCCGCTTTGCGCCTCGGGCGACCTGTACCACCAGGAAGCCGTGTCGTTCTCAAAGGTCTCGCGGATGACGAGCCATTCCAGCCTGCCCAGGGATCTGCGGATCATGCTGCTGTTGTGGCCGCCCACCACCGGGTTCTGGCCCATGAGCAGCAGCCCCCTGATGGTGCCGTCCCTGATGGCCAGGGTCATGGGAAGCTGGGAATGGTCGCCCATGATCTTGGGGATGCGGTCGTAGCACCAGCCGTTCTCCCTTCGGGCGGTGTCCCCGTACCAGGCGCGCAGCAGGCTGACCATGAAGCGTGGCAGCCGGTCCATGTAGCCCATGGGGATGGTTTCCACGTGGAGGTAGTTCTCCAGGTTTTTATGGTATTCCTTGCGGCCGTTGGGGTGGCGCAGGTATCCGGGGAGCATGTTGTAGAGCGTGGGGATGTCGGTGCTGCCCTGGATGCTGCAGTGGCCCCGGAGGGCGATGATGCCGCCGCCGGGCCGGCCGACGTTGCCGAGCAGGGCCTGGATGATCCCGGCGGCCCGGATGATCTGCACGCCCGTAGTGTGATGGGTCCAGCCCACGGCATAGCACCAGGCCCCGGTCTTCTCCCTGCCGCTGTTCCGGACCATGGCCTCGGCTATCCTGAGGAAGGTTTCCCTGGGGCAGCCGGTGACCTTTTCCACCATTTCCGGGGTGTAGCGGGCATAATGACGCTTGAGGATCTGGTAGACGCAGTTGGGGTGTTCGAGGGTCATGTCCGTCTGCGGCGGCCCGCTGTTGGAGCGCCGCAGCTTTTCGCTGTAGGAGGAGCCGGTGTTGAGGTGTTCCTCCACCAGGGCCGACGGGACCTCGTCCCCCCGGTACTGCCAGTCATTTACCCTGTATTCGAGGGCTTGGTCGTCCCAGCCGGCGAACAGGCCTCCCAGCTCGTCGATATCCCGGTACCCTTCCTCGATGATGGTGGCGATATTGGTGTAGTTGAGGACGTATTCCCTGAACCACAGGTCATTTTCCAGGATGTGGCGGATCATGCCGCCGAGAAAGGCGATGTCCGTCCCGCACCGTATGGGCGCGTATATGTCGGCCATGGCCGAGGTCCGCGTGAACCTGGGATCCACATGCACCACGGTCGCCCCCCTCTCCTTCGCCTGCATCACGAAGCGGAAGGCCACGGGATGGCATTCCGCCATGTTCGAGCCCATGATCATGACGAAATCGGCATTGGCCAGATCCCACTGGGCATTGGTGGCGGCGCCCCGGCCGTATGTCGCGCCCAGACCGGGCACGGAGGAGCTGTGTCAGACCCGGGCCTGGTTTTCCACCCAGACCATGCCGAGCCCGCCGGCGCACAGTTTCTTGATCAGGTAGTTTTCCTCGTTGTCGAGGGTGGCGCCGCCAAGCGAGGCCATGGCCATGGTGTGGTTGACCGTGGTGCCGTTCGGCAGCTCCCGGACAAACGTCTCGTCGCGGGTCCGCTTCATCAGGTAGGCTATCCTGTCCATGGCCCATTCCAGGGGACGCTCCTCCCATTTTTTCGAATAGGGTCCCGGTATTTCACTTTGGTCAGGCGCCTGGGATTGTTTACCCAGCCAAGGGTAGCTGCTCCCTTGGGGCATAGGGTGCCCTGGTTGATCGGGTTGCGCGGGTCGCCCTCGATGTGGATGATCCTGTTGCTCCTGGCGTAGACCAATTGGCCGCAGCCCACGGCGCAGTAGGGGCAGATGCTGGTGCCGACCCTGTCCGCCTGCTCTACACGCGGCCGCAACCGCCGGGGAAGGTTGGACTTTGCCGCGCCGCCCTGGGTATCGCCGCCGGCAGCCTGCCTCGGCATGGACCAGTCCCGCACCGCGCCTTTCAGCCGATCCATTGTGCTTTTCGTCTGTCTGCCCATATACTTCCTCCCGGATGCAGTTTTTTATATCCCTTAATCCTGTCTGTACGGAATGATTGACTCGACAATGCCGGAGCCGGCATTCGGTTCTCCCCGGAACTTCACGACCAGCGGCGTGTTCGACTCAAAATAATCGAGCAGATCAGTCTCATCGGCATCAGCGGAATGGGAAAGCGTCAGCAGAAAGACCCGGCCGCCGGCTGCGGCGATTCGGAACCGCGATTCCTGCACCATGAGAAGCCGGCCCGTTACTGTTTGCATCCCGCTCATTCCAGATACACCTCCCGGTTTATGGCAGCGAAGCTCAATACATGAGGCGCCGCCGATAGTCAGGCAAGAATTCATTAGGGAAATGCCGTCCGTGATCTCCGTTCATATCCCTGATCCGCCGGAAGACTCAATTCCCAAATACATTCGGGGTATGCAGAATATGTGCCAGCGTATATCCGGCGGATATGGATGATGCGGGATGGGGAGGTACCGGGTAGTCGGGAGGTGTTCCCTCTTTCCGCTTACGCGGGAGAGGTAGTCAATGAGGGCTGCTGTTCTGTCAGGTTAACAGCGAATTAAAACCGCTGGACGGATGCTGCGAATCTCGGGCCGGGCCGTCCAGCGGAGCGGACATCAGGGAACCTGAATCGTTTTCTGCGGTTCTCGCAGGCCAAAGGATTTAAGCAAAGCCTGCTCAACCAGGAGTTCCGCAGGTTTATGCAATTCCCCGGGATTATTGTTGAGGTAACTGAGTACAACATCGAGAACCTGTGAAAGCTGGAGATTTCCAGGAATAGCGAGTTCCAGGGGATTTTCACATTCCTCCCTGCTCACGGATGCATAGGTTTTCTCCCCGTTCACTGTCTTTTCGCAATACGTACTTTCAATAGCCATCGTTGCCGCCGCTGATATAAAACCATGGCAGTAGCCCGTATCATACCTGCCGATTGCCGTGCATGACTGATTTAACCTGTTGCCGTCAGCCCAGCCGGCATAAGCGGTTGTACCAATGAGAATAAAAAATAAAATCAGGCTCGGGATTTTCATAGGTTATGTCCTCCTGTTCACATGCGCCCTGGATGGCAGTTGCTATGCTGTATTTATGTTTACGTCTTTTTTAAAAATAATCAAGTTGCAATGGAGATAAATGGGAGTGGTTTACGATAAGAAGGCTATATTTTTCATAGGGAAAACTCACTCAAAATTAGTCATAAAAATTAACTCCTGGATAAATGAGGAAAAATTTCTTGACTCAAACGGCAGAAAGATTCATTGAATATTAAGTGGATGTTCCGGGGGAGGAAATCGATTTATTTTTCAGAAACTCTGGCGTCTGCATTCCGATCAGGGCTGTCAATATGCGGCGGCGGATTACCAGGCAATGCTTGCTGCGCACGGCATTCAATGTTCTATGAGTCGCAAGGGAAACTGTTGGGATAACGCGGTAGCAGAAAGCTTTTCCACACTTTAAAGACCGAACTGGTGCATCATTTGAATTACCATACTCGCAGCGAGGCAAAGGCGAGTATATTTGAGTATATTGAGATATTCTATAACCGTCAGCGCCGCCATTCTTATCTCGGCCAAATGGCGCCACTGGCATTTGAGAAGCAGCTATTGACTAATAGTTAATGGTCCGTTCAACCGGGGGAACATCTGGCTTTACAAATGGGTGTTTTGCTCAAGGGATCAAATAATACCCAATTGTCAAGCCTGACCCCGTTATGACGTGCTGTCAACCTGTGAGCCTCAACGTTGCGCGCATGACCAAGACCCACCTCTTAAAAGCTACAGGAATGTATCCATGAGAAAACTAATCGTATCTACGTTTGCGTCGCTTGACGGAATCATGCAAGCACCGGGCGGGCCGGAAGAAGACCCGGCTGGCGGATTTACCCTTGGCGGTTGGATGTTTGGCTACGGGGACGAAAGCATGGACATCTCAGCATCAGGTTTCGACGGCAAGGATCGCGAGGTGGTGCTCGGGCGCAGGACCTATGAGATATTCGAAGCGTACTGGCCTTATCAGCCGGATGACCATCCGATTGCGAAAACGCTCAATGCAGCGAAAAAGTATGTTGCTTCGCGCACGTTGACGATGCTCCACTGGAACAACTCGACCTTGCTCCACGGCAATGTCGTCTCTGCAATCATAGCTCTCAAGGCCCAACCGGGCGCCGACCTGCAGGTGATTGGCAGCAGCGATTTGATTCAAACGCTCCAGGCCGCTTCACTGATAGACGAGTACAACGTGTGGACTTTTCCAGTGGTGCTTGGACGGGGCAAGCGCCTCTTCAGCGAGACCGCCAAACCATCGGCGCTGCGGCTCGTTCGCTCGCGGGTGTCGACCACCGGCGTTGTGATGAGTACCTATGTACCGGATGGCGATATCCAGCCCGGTTCGTTCCCGAGTGCCAAGCCGAGCGAGAAAGAGTTGGTTCGACGCAAAAAGATGGCGAATGGGACGTGGTGATGTGAAGATGACAGCGCCTAACAATTTATTCAAGCCCGCACCGCTTCGTGGTGCGGCTTAATTCGGCGTTTGGCTACAGGTCTTAATATTTAAGGCGCCCCTGAGTTGTCCCTCTTTAACTCTTCTGGCTTTTTATTCCCTACATACCTGTCGCGCACCCAATACCCCCTTCTATCTTCACGACCCGGATAAATCTCAATACCGAATCCATGCCTTTTCCCGTCTTTCCAATTTCCTATGTATTGATAGCCGTCATTATAGGTCAATATTCCCGAGCCATGTTGCCAGTTATCCTTAAACCCCCCTTGATATTTTTCATCTTCAGCCTGGTAAGTCAGTGTTCCCTGACCGTTTGCCAACCATCCCTTAAATTCCCCGGTATATTTTCCACCGTCTGGTGTAATCACGGCTCCCAGGCCGTCTTGACAATTTCCTTCTACACAATAGCTCAAACCGGTTACCGGCATAAGAAAAACCATTAATACAGAAAAAATGAATACGGCCGGTTTTATTATCAAAACAGTCTGGCCGGTGCTATAATATCTCATAAAATCCCTCGCAGGCTTGATTATATCTCAGGAAAAACTCTGTAGCATTTTCCATTAAACGATCCCAAAATAAAGAAGTCAAATATAGTTATGGCAATCAACAATCTAAATTTCCGGAAAAGAACGGAACTGTAGATGTATCGTAAATTAGGGTGGGGAAAAATAAGGACAGCGACCATTCGCCAGCAAGATAAATTTGTTGAATACAAAGAATAACCAAGTGAACAAAGCAGGATCAAGGCTTAATATTTAAAATGCGACCCTGAGTTTTCCCACTATGTTAACTGATTATTAATTCAATTAACAATACTTCCTGGAAACTATTCAAAAGTACCTTTCACAGAAAGCACGGGAACGGAAGCTTTCCGCATCACCTGAATTGCGGTATCGCCAAACATGAATTCCTGGGTATGCGTTTTTGGATGCTTGGGCAGAAGAACCAGATCATAGCCTCCTTCCTTCACTTCATCGAGAATTTTGTCCGAGATTGAACTATTCCCGGTAATCGGCATCTGTTTTGTAACAATTTTAGCTGCCTCAAACCCATTACTTATGAGCTTTTGCCGAATATTTTCCACATGCTGCCTTGATTCGGTTTTTATATGGGAAACATGCTCCCGGGCTGACTCTTCCGTAGGAAAACTGTCGGTTTCATCTTCGTTGTAGATGGACAGTAGACATACTGACATAGTGCGGTCGGCGAAAAAAGAAATAAACCACTCGGCTGCTGCGGAACTTAACTGTGTGTTATCGCTATAAAAGAGAATGCTGCGGATACCATCCTTACTGGCAGAAATAATCTGCCGCTGTTCTTGCCTTTTGAGAATTTCACGTTCCGAGACATCACGGAAATTGCCGACAAAAAATCCGGCTAGAAAAAACAGGATGATCGCCCCGATATTGCCGGCAATAAATTCCTGGGTGGCCGTTGCCATAAAAAAATGAGGTAGAAAAACGACGGTCACGGCGAGGGCAGTGAGCAGGCCTCCCTTTCGGCCGGTATAGAATGCTACATAAGCAACTGGCACCAGGTACAGGAAGCGGAAGAGTATATGGAGACTGAGCAATTCCCGGGGAAGCAGATAATGAAATAGGGCAATACCCGCAATCATTGCTATCCCGTGTTTTATTTTTTCTTTGTTCATGATATTTCAGCTAATTATGATGAAAAATTTTAAATGCACATTCCGTGCCACATTGTAATTTCTGTCGCATTGTTCAGAAAAGTGGAAACGGGGTCAATCTTTATTCTTGATAATTCCACGCTTTCAAAGCATTTTCCACATTCTTGGTCTAACCTGCCCTCACTGCTTATAGAGGAAGTTAAAAAAGGAACAGATTTATTTTTCACCACGAGCCAGATTCCAACTCATCCTGAAGATTATAAATTCCGCGGGTTTGATGAGTGCGACGCCGATCAGGCAGATGAGCCGTCCTTCCTCGATATCCTCATCGGTCATGGTGCTCCGGCCGCACTTCACGTAAAAAGCATCCTCAGGCTTCGTGCCCTGTAGGGCGCCGTCCCGCCACACTTGAAATAAAAAGCCGGTCACACCATTTTCCAGCTTGTTCCACAGGGTTTCATTGTTCGGCTGAAAGACCACCCACTCGGTGCCCTTGCGGATGGACTTCTCCAAGTACATGATGAAACGCCTCACATTGACGTATTTCCATTCCTGGTCCGACGCCAGGGTCCTGGCTCCCCACAGGAGTATCCCCCTCCCGGCAAACTCCCTGATGCAGTTTACCCCCTCGGGATTCAGAAGGTTCTGTTCGGTTTCGCCGATTGACCGCTCAAGTCCGGCCGTGCCCCGGATTTCCACGCCCACGGGCGCCTTGTGCACCCCCTGGACATTATCCGTTCCCGCATAGATGCCGGCCACGTGCCCGCAGGGAGGAACGTGATGCCCTGCCCCGGCATCTCCGGGCACTTTGATCCACGGATAGTAGAGGGCTCCATAGCCGGCATCCGAGATAAGCCGCCTTCTCTGTTCGAGCACATCCTGAACAGACGACTCTTTTGCCGGGTCGAGAATGCAGAAGCGATCATTCATGTCCGCGCAATGATCCAGAAGCGCCTGCTGCACGCGGCCGGCAACAATCCCGGGAATGGAGACAATGCTCACGTCCTCCAGATCCCTGAGGGCCTGCAGCCCAGCACCGGCGCCGGGACCGGCAGCACTGCCGATGTATTCGTCATCCGTGCCGCTGTCCGGGATCCGGACAATCCAGCACTCCCTGCCGCCGTTTTCGAAAAACCCGGACACCGCGGCGGCAAGAAATGACTGCCCGTTTTCTTCCCCGAATGTTTCGGCAAATTCCTGCCGGGACGTGACCCGCGTCGGCGTATCCGTTTCCCCCCGGGACGCGGTGCCGACAAAAGCGGCAATACCTGTTGGAACCCCGATAATCTGATAGTCTGTTCCGGCCTCCTCCACGTATACGCCGGGTGCAGCATGCGACTGAGCCTGCCTTGCCTGCTCGGGGAAATCGATGCGATAGGGTTCATGCCCGCACTGCAGGCCGATAAATCGCCGCACGTCTTCCGCCGCAATAATGACTATGCCGTTGTACCTCCAGACGCGCTGCATGAAAAGGGATATCCCTGATCCGCGCTCCCGGGATTCATCCCCGCCGGCATCGGACCTCTTCCCGAACAGCGCGTCCGCCTCGTCAAGGAGCAGCACCGCGCCGGCATTTTCCGCCGCCCTGAAAACAAGATCAAGATTCTTTTCCGTCTCCCCGATGTACTTGTTGACTACTGCTGCCAGGTCAGCCCTGAATATTTCGAGGCCGAGTATCTCTGCCATTATCCCGGCCGCGGTCAGCTTTTCCCTGCCGGAAGGCCCGGCGAACAGGACTGCAATGCCCTTCTTCCCCCTGGCCCGATCAGCCCTGATCGCACCACAGGCCCGATTCAACTGCTCCCGCACCTTTCCGTCCAGGGAAATATCCCCGGGGTTTCTTCTTTTTTCCCGTTTCTCAGGCATTGCAGGCTCCTTCTTGCTGTAAGGGTCAAGTCCGCTCTTGGCTCAAGTTCAGTAATGCCACGCCGGCAATGTAAAATAGAAGCTCGCTCCTTCGTTCAACTTTGAGTCCACCCATATGCGTCCGCCGTGCCGATCCACAATCTTTCTGCAGATGGCCAGGTCCATGCCCGTGCCGGGGAATTCACCTCGTCTGTGCAAACGTTGAAAAACCATAAAAATGTAATCCTTGAACTTGGGATCAATTCCGATGCCGTTATCATGGACAAGTACCATTGCGCTTTCCGCCCCTATTGCAATCGTGCCATCCTTTATGACGCCTTTTATGATCTCATCGATATTGAAGGTGGAGTGAACGAGCATATTGATGTAGCCAAGGGTATCGTTGAGTTTTTTTGCTTCCTTCAGCTCCGCTGCCGACTGAACAAGAACCTCATGGAGAGAGGCATTGCGCAGGGCATCTCTTTCTCTGTCGGGTCGATTTGATTTCTTTGCAGCACAGTGCGCTTGTTTTCCCATGTTGCTCTTCAAGGCTAATGAATGATCCCTTGAAAATTGAAATTCTCCATAATAAAAGGTAACCACTCCTGTATTTAGCAAGTTTTGAACCATTTCTGAAAAATATTGAATTTCTGTAAAAATATGGAGCAAATCATTACTTTGACACAGAATAAAGATTTGAACCTCACAATCAACAAAACCTGATCAGAAGTATTCAAGATAAAGATTTGATCGTTTGGTTGACTTCGGATCAGTGCTCTACTCTACCCTTGGTTGACTCTTTTGATATTGCCTTTGTTTTTCCTTTATTATTAAATAAAATAACTCACTATTAACAATTTTTAAGTTTATGGAACATTCATTGCAAAATTCATATAAAAACGCCGAATATACCCTGCAGGAGGGTGGCAATGTATGATAACGAATCGCTTTTATCTCTCGTACTGGATACCATTTCCGAAGGATTATGCGTATTTCACAATACACCCGAATTTCCATTTATGAGGTTTACCGTTTGGAATAAGAAAATGGTTGAGCTGACCGGGTATACAATCGACGAGATTAATCATTCAGGTTGGAACCGGATTCTGGATTCGGATCCCTCTGTTCAGGAAAAAGTTGTGAAACGGGTGGAGGCAATAATCAGTGGAAATGGTCTGCGTGACGAAGAGTGGGAAATAAGAAGGTCGGACGGACGGAAAAAATATTTAAAAATTTTCACTTCCATTGTGAGCGCCGAGACTGCCGCTACTCATAGAATGGCAATTATAAAGGATATAACCGATGCCCATGAATCTGAAAAAAAATTGCTGGACAACGAAAAATATCTTCGAATTGCTCTTAAGGCAGCTTATGTCATCCTGTTTGAATGGGACATCCGGAGCAACAAGGTGCGCAGATTCTTTTCGGCTGAGCCGGCCCTTAAAGCTACCGGAGATAAGTCCGAAACTTTCGACTCCTTTTTGGATGTTGTTCACCCTGACGATCACGAACAGTTCAGAGCGAATGTAACCAAAGCCCTGGAGCATGATTCAGGGAACTACCGAAACGAATTTCGAATCATTCGTCCTGATGGTGAAGTTGCGTGGATATCTGAGTGCGGGCAGGTTGAATACGATGAGGAAGGACGGCCGACCCGGCTGGTCGGCATTGCACAGGATATTACGAAAATCAAACGGGCCGAGAGGTTGGCATTAACCCGGCTTGAGGAAATAGAGAGTCTTTACCAGAATGCGCCCGTGGGTTTGTGCGTTCTGGACCGGGAACTTCGTTTTATCCGGATAAACGAGCGTCTGGCGGAAGCAAACGGCTTTTCGGTCGCATATCATATCGGCAAGAAGGTTAGCGAGGTTTTGCCGGAATTGACCAAAGTAACGGAGTCTGCCATGCACCGTTTATTGGAGACAGGAGAGCCGCTCCGTGACATTGAAATTGTCGGGGAAACCCCGGCGAAGCCGGGCATCCGGCAAACCTGGCTTGAACAGTGGTTTCCGGTCACCGATGCCCGGGGTCAGGTAATAGCCGTAAATGTCGTGGCGGAAGAGATCACCAGTCGCAGGCATGATGAGGCGAAACTCAGACACCAGAGCGAGCTGCTCCAAAGCATCTTTGACAATATACCCATCCTGCTCGTGAAATGGGACCCGAACTTCAAGCAATTCACCCTGAACAGTCACGCCGAGGAAGTTCTGAGGATAAGCACCGCCGAGGCCAATGCCGGAGATTTTATGACCATGGTCTATCCTGATCCGGATTATCGCCGGCAGGTCTACGAATACATGAAGTCGCTGAAACATGGCTGGCGCGAGTGGGTTGCAACGACCAGCGATGGAGAACTGGTGCCGGTGGATTGGGCAAATATCCAGCTGACCGACAACTCGATGATCGGCATCGGCGTGGATCTGCGGCAGCGTAAAAAGGCGGAACAGGAGCGGGATCAACTGATTGAAAACCTGGAGAAGGCCATACAGGACCTGCAGGGGTTCACCTATACCGTTTCTCACGACCTGCGCTCTCCGATCCGCCATTTATCGAGTTATGCATACTTATTGGAAAAAAAATCCGGTCCTCTGCTTGATGAAAAATGTCACAACTATGTGAGGACCATCAGCAATGCTTCCATTAAGCTGGGCATCCTGGTGGATGAACTCCTGGAGTTCTCTCGCATGGGACACACGAACATGGAAAAAAGCAGGGTGAACCTGGACATTCTTGTCAGAGACATTGTCCGGGATTACAAACAAGAGATAAAAAACAGAAACATCGAATGGCTTGTGCAGCCTCTGCCGGAGGTTTCCGGCGATTCCTCCATGCTGCAGCTTGTCTTTTCCAACCTGGTCGGCAATGCCGTTAAGTTTACCGGCAAACGCGAAAACGCTGTTATTGAAATCGGCAGTTTCGAGGATGGAGAAAATTTTATTCTTTATGTCAAGGACAACGGCATCGGCTTTGACATGAAATATTATGATAAATTGTTCGGAGTTTTTCACCGTCTGCATACCGCTGAAGAATTCGAGGGCACCGGTATCGGTCTGGCCAATGTGCGGCAGATCGTGCAGCGCCACGGCGGTTTGGTGTGGGCGGACGGCAAGATCAATGAAGGAGCGACCTTTTCCGTTTCACTGCCAAAAAATTAAAAAATTAAAGGAAAAATGCGGAAAAAATGGGGCAGAGTAAAGCAATGATTCGATCAGTTGTCGCCAGCCCCTTCCCCTAGCCCTCCGCGACCACTGACTCCGTATGATGTGGGTGATTTATCCTCCTGCTCCTGCGCATGGAAAAGCCTCCCTATGCATCTGATTAAGATAAAAAGGAAGGTCTTGGTTCGCCGCAACTTTCATAATAAGCTGCACATCGCCGCCTTTTTAAAATTCATGATTCCGTTCGCATTTAATCGCGCCAGTAATTATTGGCAGCAGCAATGGTCTGAAAGTGGATGGCCACTACTTGTGAGGCTGCAATCAGACTGTCCGGATCATGCGAATAAGCAGGCCGCAGCTTCTGCAATACCTCCTTGTCGGGCTGAGTTTCTGTTACCCCTCTGCGTGAGAGTTTGACAGCCAATTGGAATCCCTCTTCAGGAGTGGCTGTGGTCAGGCTTAATTGCGTTTCCTGCTGCTGTGTCATGTTCTCCTGCGCTGCGGCAAACGGCACCGCCGTAAGAAAGAAGAACAATAGGGCGGCGACTGGCCCCTTTCCTTTACAATGCATCATCAGTCTCTCCTACGAGTAAAAATTTTGCGCCTAAATACCTAATATAACAATTTTAACTCCAGGCAAGGAAGGTGTCAAATCCGTACCCTTGATATTTTATGTAGAATACCAATTAACAACGCAGGATAAGGGATACTAATTAATTAAAATGGGCTCCTGAGTTTCATTATGCAGTTGTTTTTATGCTGAAAATGATATATTATTTCCTGATTACCATCGAAACTCAGCTAACATTAATCGGTGTATATAATTATTTATCCTGGGAAAATCTTGTTTAATTGT
>JAWSUG010000008.1:0-88437 GCA_033549385.1 Desulfobulbaceae bacterium
TTACAAATGGTGGCATAAACTCACCAAATATTGTCGACTCGGCAGATATGCCAGTCTAGGTTTTTGCGAACTTATCATCTTTAATTAAATTAAGAAAAGTCGTCAACCGATCAATGAACACGAAAATAGACAGAAATGACGATCAATCTTCCTTGCAGAATCCCGGTAAAGAAGAAAATCTTTCCCAGTATCTCCCAAAGCCCTCTGTTGTACTTGAAAATGTAAGCCTTTGTTACCAACGGGGGGCAAGTTTTTTCCTCTCGAAGAACAGGCATCTTCGCGAGAAAAAAAAATTCTGGGCACTGCGGGACGTCAACTTGACACTGTTCGAGGGTGAAACCATAGGTTTGATCGGAAGAAACGGCTCCGGGAAAAGCACGATATCAATGATAATCAGCGGGTCGTTGAAACCTGATAATGGAACGGTGACGGTGCACGGCAGAGTGCAGCTGCTCGCCTTGGGAATTGGATTTCGACCAACCATGACGGGCCGGGAAAATGTGATCATCAGCGGCAGTATACTGGGCCTGTCCCGCAGGGAGATAAAAGAGAAGATGGATGAAATTGAAGATTTTGCCGAACTTGGCGAATTCTTTGACGAACCGGTGAAAATATATTCCGCGGGAATGAGAAGCAGGCTCGGATTTGCGGTTTCCACGGCAGTAAATCCGGATATACTTATTCTGGACGAAGTAATGTCCACAGGTGATGCTTCATTCCGTAAAAAAGCAAATGAAAGAATGAATGCCATGCGGGAGAGAACCAAAACTGTCATAATAGTTTCGCACAATCCTGCGCAACTCAGAGAACAATGCTCCCGTGTAGTCTGGCTCGATAAAGGGTATCTTCTGATGGATGGAAGCGTGGAAGATGTGCTTCCGGTGTACGAGGAATTCTGTCAGAATCCGGGTAAATGGCGGCTGGAAAACAAAAACATGTTCCATTCCCCGGGTCTGTAAAAAAATCCCTATTTAAATTTATTCTTATGTGATTACCACTAAAACTCAGCCAAGAGATTTTTTTACAATTCTCCATAGGGTAGGGGAGGGTTAACTTCACGGTATAACGTATTTACCCCCTCACCCCGTCCCTCTCCCCCGAAACGGGGGAGAGGGAGAGAAATAGCTTGGTTTCATACGAACTGAGGATAAGTGGTAACCACATATCCTCCCGCAATTAAGTGCACTTACGCGCTAAAATGACCGGTCTTCCATAACCGTATGGAATGCGGTTTTCAGGATGGATTAATTGTGCTTCCCGGAAACCGCTTTTTTCAAGCCGCTTTACAATGTCTCTGCCGTAATCACGAAAGACAAGCACTCCCTTGTGGCCGCGTATCGGATCGCTATGATATTGTGGCGGAAGCAGGTGTCTGACCTCGAACTTCCGGTCAAGACGGGCCCTTTCAATGGTTTCGGGAGAAGGAAATACCGGCACCGTGAAAATAAAAAGTCCCCCGGGCCGCAGCACCCTTCTGATTTCAGCGAAACCTGCCAGGTCGTCGGGCACATGTTCAAAGACTTCCGTGGACGTGCAGATGTCGAAACTGTTGTCAGGAAAGGTCAATTGCTGAACGTCCTGGCATTGAACTCCGTCTTTGAAATCTCCCGGTTTGACGCCGTCAAGGTATTCCGAACAGGTCAGTTTTTTGCAATTTCTTTTCAGGAAATTCACCAGCGGTCCGCGTGAAGAAAGTTCGTAGACTTTTTTTTCCGTCAGTTCCGGAACAAAGCGGCGTAAAACACCCACCAGGGACATGGTAACCGCCGTTGACCGGCATGTCAGACATCGGACTGATATCGGGTTGTTCCGCATGCGTACGATTACGCGTCTGTAATCGCATACAGGGCAGTTGTGTACGGCAACGGCAAGTTCCCGCCATCTTACCTGTCCCGGGATCCGAAGATGGAGAAGAAGGTTTTTATATTTTGAGATGATCATCAAAAAATTATTCTCGGTCAGCAGTGGCGGGATTTCAACTTATTTATTGCCATGATAGTGCTCTTCCTATACAATAATTTATTGATTTCAGGATATTAGTATCCTTAATCATAATCAACTTTCTATTCTGATTTCCAGTTTTTATCAAGGTGAAGAGTGTCTCCCCGGATTTCGGTTATCATTGTCAATTATAATGCAGGGCCTGAACTTCTCAGATGTGTCCATTCCGTAGCCGAATCACCGGAAGACCTGGAAATCATCGTCATTGACAATGATTCCAGGGACAACAGCGTACAGGATCTCCTTGCCTCCTATCGAGGCGCCAAAAAACTGAAGACCATGACCAACAGGGAGAATCTTGGTTTTGCAGCCGCCTGCAACCAGGGAAGCTTGATTGCCGGGGGAGATTTTTTTCTGTATCTGAATCCCGATTGCGTTGTTGAACCGCAAACGCTTTCCATACTTGCTCAATATCTGGAGAATGATCCGCAGGCAGGCATGGCGGGTGGATTGATTCTGAATCAGGATGGATCGGAGCAGCGCGGCTGCCGCAGATCCATTCCAACCCCCTGGAAATCCCTGGTGAACACCTTTGGACTGCAGAGACTGGCCGGGCTCAACCAAAAAGTTTTCTCCGATTTCCGGCTGGACCGGGAACCGCTTCCCGACAAGCCGGTTGAAGTGGATGCAATTTCCGGGGCCTGCATGATGGTGAACAGGAAGGCCTTTGAAGATGTCGGACCAATGGATGAAGGTTATTTCCTGCATTGTGAAGACCTGGACTGGTGCATGCGATTCAGGCAGAAGGGGTGGAAGATTATGTTTGTCCCCCAGGCCAGGCTATTGCATAACAAGGGATTATGTTCAGCCTCTCGCCCGGTTTTTGTGGAATGGTCGAAGCACAGGGGCATGGTCCGTTTTTACCGGAAGTTTTTTGCCGACCAATACCCGAAACCTGTGCAGTGGTTTTTCCGGCTGGGAACATGGCTGCGGTTTGGGCTCTCGGTTGCAAAAATTTATCTGCAAAAGCTGTTTCGGCCAGGAAACAGATGTGGCTGAGAAGAGAATAGGTATAATTGGAGCAGCCAGCTTTGTTGGAGAACGGCTGCGTACCCTTGCTGAAAAGGATGGGTATAGTATCACTGCTTTTTCCAGGCAGGGGGAAAAGGGCACGGTATCTCTGCATGCGGTTCATGCAGATCCTGTTGGAAAAATTGAAAATTGGATTTATCTTGCGCCGATATGGACCCTGCCCGGATACTTTCGGTTTTTTGAGAAACATGGGGGAAAACGTCTTGTGGCTCTCAGTTCCACCAGCCGCTTCACCAAAACAGGATCCGGTTCGCCGTCAGATCGAAACCTGGCCACCCGATTGCAGGAGGGGGAGGAAAAGGTGATGGAGTGGGCCCGCGTGCATGGCTGGACGGCAGTTATCTTTCAGCCTACCCTGATTTACGGCTTCGGAAAGGACAAAAATATTGCCGAGATTGGCCGGTTCATCAAGCGGTTCGGTTTCTTCCCGCTTTTTGGCAGGGGAGAGGGATTGCGGCAGCCTGTTCATGTTGATGATGTTGCCGGGACCTGCCTTTCAGCCTTGAATATTCAGGAGGGGAAGGTCTGCACCTATGTTCTTTCAGGAGGGGAGGTGATAGAGTACCGTACCATGGTAGAACGAATTTTTACAGCACTTGGCCGCAGGCCGCGCTTCATCCGCTGCCCGCTGATGGTCTTTGCCATGGCTGTACGACTGGCTAACCTGCTTCCGCCCTATAAAGAATTGACAACAGAAATGGCGGTGCGGATGAACAGGGATCAGCATTTTGATCATAGCGCCGCCGCAGCCGATCTGGGATTCAAACCCAGGCCCTTTCACCCGCTGCCTGTCGATTGTGCGGCCGGGCGTAAGTAAACTTTTCCCGACAGGGGCTGATGGATCTGGACATATTTTTACTGTTGACTGCGGTTTTTCTTGTATCCTGCGGAGGGACATGGGGACTTGGGAGACTTGCTCTTCGCTACAGCCTCCTTGATGTACCCAACCAGCGCAGTTCGCACAATCTGCCCACCCCGCGCGGAGGCGGTCTTGCTCTCCTGCTCGGTTTTTATCTGGGGGGCGGATATCTGGTCTGGAACGGGGGGATTCATATTCCCCACATCCTTGGCCTGGCCGGATGCGGGCTCGGCATTGCCATTGCAGGTTTTTTGGATGATTATTTCCGGCTTTCCGCCGGCAAACGTATTTTTATCCACTTTCTATGTGTTTTCGTAGCTGTGCGGTTTTTCATTTCCGATAACGCGCTGTTTCTGCACTGGGGCAATGTGATTCCTCTGTTTCTTGTGCGCTTTCTGTTCGTTGTCGGACTTGTATGGTTGTTGAACCTGTATAATTTTATGGATGGAATTGACGGACTCGCGGGAATGGAGGCGATATCCGTTGCTCTCGGCGCAGGAATCATCCTTTTTTTTACAGGCGAAACGGCAAATTATCTGCCGCTGCTCCAGGTCCTTGCTGCCGCATCCATCGGGTTTCTTGTTTGGAATTGGCCTCCCGCCAGAATATTCATGGGTGACGCCGGCAGCGGTTTCCTGGGGTTCTTTTTCGGTATATTCGCACTCCTCACTGCATCTTCCACCAGTTTGAATCCTTGGACCTGGAGCATACTTCTCGGTGCTTTCGTGGTTGACGCAACCGTTACCCTGATGGTACGCATCCGGCGGGGTGAAAAATTCTATGAGGCCCACAGGAGTCATGCCTATCAGATCCTGGCAAGAAGATTCGGGTCCCATGGCAAAGTGACACTCGGGTATATGGGGATGAACTGGTTTTTTCTCTTTCCTCTGGCCTGCCTGTCAGCATATAAACCCGATTATGGTCTGTTTCTGGTCATTTTTTCATACGCACTTTTAGCCATACTCTGTATATTGGCGGGAGCCGGCACGAAAAATGACTGATCCTGAATTCATTGTATCATCCATAAAATGACCAGAAAATTCATAAAATTTCTCTTATTGAACCGCTGGTCTGCTCTTGTTCACGATCTTTTCTGGATCCCCGTGGCCCTGGCGCTTTCCTACTGGCTGCGATTCAACCTGGAGTCCATCCCCGACCAGTTTCAGCAATCGTTGCGGATGCTTATCATTATTGCCCTTCCCCTTCAGGGTGGAATTTTCTGGTATTTCGGCCTTTACAGGGGCTTATGGCGGTTTGCCTCCATTCCCGATCTGGTCCGGATCATCAAGGCTTCATTTGCCGGGACCCTTTGTCTTGTCGGGAGCAGTGCTCTTGTAATCCGCTTGGAAGGAGTGCCTCGTTCCATCTTTTTCCTTTACCCGCTGCTGCTGATCACTGGTCTCTCCCTGTCCAGGATTTCATACAGATGGTACAAGGATCATCAATTCAGCCTTCGTCCCGAAAACGGGACGCGCACCCTGATTGTCGGGGCCGGCCGGGCAGGCGAAATGCTTCTCCGCGATCTCCAGTATCGGGATGAATATCAGCCGGTGGCCTTTTTTGATGATAATGTAAAGCTCCACAATAGGGAAATTCACGGGATTTCCGTGGTCGGAGGAATTGATGATCTAGGGGAAATTGCGCCTTCCCTGGGCGGTGAACTGGTTCTGATAGCCATCCCATCTGCCGATAAAACAATTCTGCAGAGGATTGTTACACAATGCAACCGGATTAAAATTCCCTACAAGACCCTGCCGTCACTTCTGGAAATACCTGACGGAAAAGTCAGTGTTGAAAGGCTCCGGCCTGTTACCGTGGAAGATCTTCTCGGCAGGGAAGTCATTGAAATGAATTATGGTGCAGTTAACGCCTATCTTGGCGACAAGGTTATACTCGTCACCGGAGGCGGCGGATCGATCGGCTCTGAACTGTGCCGGCAGATTGCCGCACTGGGGCCGGCAAAGCTCATCGTTTTTGATAACAGTGAGTTTAATATCTATTCCATCGAGCAGGAACTCCGGGATGATTTTCCGGATTTAGCCTTGGAAATCATATTGGGCGATATAAAGGATGCCGACAGGATTACCTGGGTATTCAGCAGTTTCAGGCCGAATGTAGTCTTTCATGCCGCAGCGTATAAACATGTTCCCATGCTCGAATTCAATCCTGCCGAAGGGGTCCGCAACAATGTCATCGGGACCAGGGTGGTGGCCGATGCGGCTGACCGCTTCAATGCGGAACATTTTGTTCTGATTTCCACCGACAAGGCGGTCAATCCCACCAATATCATGGGAGCGACCAAACGAATCGCCGAACTCTACTGCCAGAATCTCGATATCATTTCTTCAACCTGTTTTATCACCGCCCGATTCGGCAATGTTCTCGGTTCGGCCGGTTCGGTGGTGCCGCTGTTTAAGAAACAGATTGCAAACGGCGGGCCGATAACCGTTACCCATCCTGAGATCAGCCGTTATTTCATGACCATTCCCGAATCGGTCAGTCTTATTCTCCAGGCCGGGGCCATGGGGCAGGGCGGAGAAATTTTTGTGCTGAACATGGGGAAGCCGGTGTTGATCAAAGACCTGGCAAAACAGATGATTCAACTTTCCGGGCTGAAAGTGGATGAGGATATTAAGATTGTGTATACCGGCTTGCGGCCGGGGGAAAAATTATTTGAAGAACTTTTGCATGAAAGCGAGGCTTTGCAGGATACCAGCCATGAGAAATTATTTCTCGCCCGAAGCCGCCGGGTAGAGTGGATGCGTCTGACGGATCAGCTGGAAAAACTGCAGAAGGCAGCGGTTTCGAGAGATGTTCAACAGATGCTGTTGCTCCTCCATGATATTGTTCCTGAGTTTCGGCAGCAGGTACAATGGAGTATTCCTTTTCATAATTCTCCCCATCCTGAAAGACGGAAGTAAATTTATTCATGATCATAATGCCTTATATGACCCTGTCCGCTCATCTATGGATTCTGTATGCTTTTTTACTCAATGGATTAGTGGCAAGCCAGATTTTATGTGTATGTTCGAGCCGATACAGGATGCTGGTTGAGACATTTGAAGCCAGAATATTATCCGCCTTTTTTATTTCAATCCTGCTGAACGTCATCAGTTTATTTGTATTGAGTAAACTGGCTGTGCCTTTTACTTCCATGAAGTACCTGCTCCCGATTTATTCCGGTTTACTGCTTTTTTTTCTTGTCTGGGCCGTACGGTGGAAAAAATCCGGACTACGGCAATTTGTTTTTGAATCCGGTTGGTTAAGGCCGTTACTCTATGCAATGGTTTTTTTAATTTTACTGTACAATGGGGGCTTGATCGAGCAGATAGCAGATTCCTGGTGGCATTTATCCTTAGCCAATAAAATCGGGATGTTCAATTCACTCGATGTCAATAATCATTTACTTGGCACCCCTGATCGATACTATCCCCCGTTATGGCATGCCAACCTGGCAATGCTCCATAAGGTATCCGATATATCCCTGCCCATACTCTGGAATGCATTTACTGCCTGGGGCGGAAGCTTTAAGGTGATGGGGTTTTATCTGCTGGCTCTGGGATTGAGCAGGAATGCGAACATTGCAATACTCAGCGCAGTACTTTTTGTATTCCTGCCGGGGCTGGGCAATTCATATTTACGTGTTTCGGCGTGGCCGTCCCATATTTCCTATACTGCCTGGTTCTGTCTGTTTTATGTGACCTTCGCGTTGATGGATAAAACCGGAATGTCCGTTTTTCCCGGCCATAACAACAGTATCCTGAGCTTTTGGAACCGTTGCTTGATAAATGTATGGAAAAATTTTATCCTGGTAATAAGTTTCATTGTTCTGGCAATAATCGTTTTGTTCACCCATCAGGCAGAACTGCTCTGGTTTGCCTGCGGAATATTATTTTATGCGATGGGTTTATCCTGTTACCAGCTTTTGCAGAGTTCAACGGAACCCTTTATCGAGCCGGGCGGCGGGTTGCTGCGCCCTTACCTGGTGGGCTGCTTACTTGGAATAATGGCAGCTACCTGGTTTACATACTCACCCGTGCTGGCTGATCTGCACGGATTATCGGATCTTCATGGAGCAGTCCTGCTTCCGGTTGTTCCTGTCCTGTTCTTTCTGTATGTACAGACGGAAAAGTCGCCCTTGGCAGGAGTTTATAATGCAAATACGGCAAAGATACTGTTTTTTGTCATGCTGGCAATAACCGCGTTGAGCATCGATCAGCGGCAGTTGGTGTCCTTGTTTATGCCTGAACTCGGTTACCCGCTGCCCGGGTATTACGATGCGCCGCTGCACGGAACCGGCTGGCTGGGAGACCGGCTGGAACTTCCAGGCTGGCATATGCAGCTGCGTAATGGATTATTGTATTCCGGGGTGCTGGCAATAGGCATTTCCGTAGTCATGGCTGTGATAAAACCGAGCAGGGGGACAATATTTCTGGCTGCAAATGCGGTGATACCGTTTTTATTTCTGGTTTCACCCTACTTGTATCAATGGCTTTCCGATGTGCTTTCCTACCTCTCTTCCTGGCGGATTGCCTTGTTGATTTTTCATCCCATTATCCTGGCGTTTTTTCTTCACTATTTATGGCAGGTAATTTCACAGGAAGTGAAGGGACGTGATCGGATAATTGCGTTTACGGGGAATTCAGGCAGTGATTCCGCCGGAGAGTCGGCGGACCGGGAACACCGGGATGTGCAGCTCTAGCCGGGTTGAGGGAAATTTTGGTATGCACGGTAGTCCTTGTAATTCGCAGCCGGCTGCAAGAGAAGAAATTACCCAGACTGGCTCCGGGAAATGATGGGACCGAGTAAAGCCATCATCGCGCTCTTTTTTTTACTGCTTGTTGCTGCTGTAATTGCACGGGATTCGAGGTTTCATTTTCATACCGACAGTCTCCGGGTTAAACGTGAACATCATTCACCCCTGCGTGATTGGACCATTGGCAATAATCAACAGTACTTGTATCATGACAGTCCCTTCAGGTACCAGAGCGATCTGGTGATGATTGCAGGTATGATCGAGCCGGGTCATGCCCTGTTGTCCGATCTTGCTACCAGTTATTATGCTGCGGCAACTTTGCCTGTGTATGTGCTCAATGTACACCGGCATCATAGATCGACACGGGCTGCCGCCCTGGCAAAAGTTCTGCGCAAAAATGAATTCTGCTACCTGGAAGATTCATTTCACCGGCAGAAGGCCATAAAATTTCTACAGCGGGATACACGGGCGGCCGGGGAAAAAAACTGGCCTGCCCTTCGATATTTTCTGCTTAACAAGGATAAAGAAAATTCCATGCTGTGGAAGGATTGCCTTGCCATGCGAAGCGATCAGCTTGAGGTGAGTTTATTACAGATCAGCAAACTTCTGTATGAAGGTGAATATCTGAATATCTACGAGTTCAATATTTTTTCCGACAGCTTATAACTGGAAATGAAAACAGCAGTCATCATACCCGCATATAACGAAGCGGCCACGATCCGGGATGTTATCAGTGCCTTCCATAAAGAATTGCCGGAGGCCTCCATCTATGTGATCGATAACAATTCAAAGGATGACACGCAGCGGATAGCCGCAGAAACTCTGGCAGCCCTTGGCACGAGCGGCAGGGTTCTCTTTGAGAAAAAACAGGGCAAGGCGCATGCGGTCAGGAAGGGATTTTCAGAGGTAAATGCCGATTACTACGTAGTTGTCGATGCCGATATGACATATAATGCGGAAGATGTCCATGCCCTGCTGAAACCTGTGATGGAAAACGGCATGGACATGGTTGTGGGAGACAGGCATACCCGGGGGGACTACCGGCAGCAGAACAAGAGGCTCTTTCACAACTTCGGCAATCATCTGGTGAAGTGGCTGATCCGGCTGCTGTTTCACGGCAGGGTCAATGATATTCTCAGCGGCTACCGGGCCTTCAACAGGAAATTCGTCAAGAATTTTCCCATTTTAAGTTATGATTATGCCATTGAGACCGAGTTGACGATCCATGCCCTGGACAAGGGATTTTCCATTGCAGAAATACCGGTTTCTTACCGGGACAGGCCGGCAGGGAGCGTGTCAAAGCTGAATACCTATGTTGACGGCCTGAAAATTATCAGGCTCATACTGGACGTATTCAAGGATTATCGGCCATTATTCTTTTTTACCTCTATTGCGTCCATTTTTTTCATGCTGGGAACCGCCATCGGCTTGCCGGTCATTTATGAATTCATCGAATATCAATATATCTATAAAATTCCGAGCGCCATTCTGGCATCCGGTCTGATGATATTTTCAATCATTTTCTTTTCCATCGGCGTTACCCTGGATACTGTGGTAAATAAGCATCGTTTCATGTATCATATGCACCTGCTTCATTATCAGGAGAAGGCAAATGATAACATGGAGCAAAAGGATTGATTCCTTCCGGGTAATCCACTGATACACTGCTCCAGCCGGTTCATCCTCTTCACAATAAACAGCATGCCTGAAATCAGATGAGATTGATTGATTCGAAAAACAACGGTGGCAGGGTATTGGAAGCCGTACTTGTTTCCCTGTTTTTTCTTCTGGTTTTTTACGCCGATTTTGTTCTGTTGAAAACAAACCCCATGTTCGGGTCGGGCAGGGAACTCATTGATCCGGTAGTGAGTTTTGCCAATTTCGAACCCGGTTTCCGGGTGTTTCAATATGAACTTATGCAGCACCAGAACCTGCTCTGGTCCAATCTGCGGTCCATGGGGCTGCCTTTGCTGGCCAATGACATCCAGGCAGCCCCGCTTTTTCCCCTTACCCTTCTCCTGTTCTGGGTGCCGGCCGATTACTACTGGAATATTTTTGTGGTTGCCCGGCTGCTCCTCATGGGGGCGGGCGCCTATCTGCTGGCCCGTGATTTCCTGAAATTCAGAAGCATTCCGGCAGCATTTTTTGTCCTGTGCTTCATCTATTCGCTGTTTGTTCTGCAATGGATGAATCATCCCTGGCAGAACGGGCTGCTGGCCGGGATATGGTACCTCTATTTCCTCCAACTGCTGCCCGGGAGCAGCCGCTCGCCCTACGGGCTGAAGCGGTTCCTGGTTGTCCTGGGGCTTGCGGTAAGCGTGTATGCCATGGTGACATGCGGCTTCCCGGAAGGGGCCGCCATGTCTGCCGTCCTGGTGGTGCTGGTCTATACGCCATTTCTGGCAAGCCTGCTTTTTACCGGCAGGATCCGGGTGCCGCAGTTTATCCTTGACCTGGTGATCGCGCATGCAGTGGGATTCGCCCTTTCCGCAGCACAGATCTTCAGTATAGTTGAGATGCTGTCTCTCTTCGAGGGAAGCGATAAAAGGGGTTTATACGGTTTACGGCAGTTTTCCATGAAGGACTTCTTTCCCTTCTGGGCGGAAAATATCGCCCTTATAACCGGTGAAAAGCCCTCACTTTTCAAGGACAGTCGGACATATTTCGGTCTTATTCCGCTTTTTTTCTTTGTACTGGGAATCGCCCGGTCAGCCGGTAGTCTCCTCAGGCTCGGCTATCGGGAGATCGGGGCATTGCTGTGCGGAGTTTTTATCCTTCTTAAATTATTTCCTTTCTGGGAAGGCTTCAACAGGGTGGTAGGCAGCCTGCCGATATTGAAGGAATCCTATTTCTTTGTCTATTTCCTGTCGATTTTTCTCTGGGGTTTTGCTTTTTTTGCTGCCCGGGGAGTCCAGTCTCTTTTGTATGAAGACAGGAGCAGTCCGGGACTGATTCGATACGGCCGGCCGTTGCTTGCACTGTTGAGCGCATCTGCGGTTATCGCACTGCTCTGGATGTCGGTACCTGCGGCATATGGGATGACATTTTCCCAACTGCTGAAAAATGCGCAGGGATATGTGCATCTGATTGTACTCTTTCTTTTTACCGCTGCAGTTCTGCTGGCGCTCTTATTTCTGCGTGCAGAGAAGATGGGAAAAATGCGGATTCCGGTCGGTATGGCTCTCCTGTCGTTTGCGGTTCTCGAAATGTTTGTAATCCTCCCCAGGGACTTCAGTCCGCTTGTTCGGGGAATTACCCGGCAGAGTACTATGCTGGCCCGGGATATAGAAAATAGGGGAATTTCTCCTGCCGAGGTGCGCATCCAGGATCCGAACGGCACATATGTGTCTGGAGGCATTGCCACTATCGACAACGGTGCTCCCGCCCTTTTGCCGGAACGGCTTTTCATTTTCCGCCGGACGCTGTTTGATTTACACGGTGGATATTTTCCTGTACGGAAACCATATTACGATTACTCGTGGGCCTTGACTTCCACCGCCCTGTTTCCGTCGAGTGAAATTGCCGGCGCTCCGGTTGCCCGGGTCTGGAAGGAATCGCTTTTAGGTGAGGGCGGAAATATCCAAATCGATACGATACGAATAGACGACAAGGAATTCGGCGGTCCCGAAAGAACGGTATCAGGGGATCAGACCCTGTATCTCAAGGGATGGGCAGCATATATAAATGAGGGGCAGGTCGCCGCGCCGCCGGTATTTATTGTTTTCCGCTCAGGGGACCGGGAAGTAACCCTGCCGACCCGGAGAATGGTCCGCCAGGATGTTGCCCAGCATTTAAAGAACAGGATGGCAATCAAGGCGGGCTTTGAAGTGCGGATCAAAACCGGTCTGCTTGAGCCCGGTACATACGGGATTACGGTGCGCGGACTGTATTCTTCAAAGAACGCATATTTTGAGGAAAACACCAATCGGCGAATCATAATTAGAGAAAACACCGGGGAACCAGAAGCAGGTTCAACTGCAGATACTCTCCATGTCGGCGTAACGGGCAGGGGCTTCGTCGATTATGACAAACAGGCGCTGCCCCGCGCTTATCTTGCCTCCAGGTGCTTTCCGGTCGACCATCTCTCCGAATCCGTGCGCCACATTGCTGATAATGAGAAGTTCAGGCTGGGTGATATTTTTGTTGAAGAGTTGTCTGAAGCGGAAAAAAATCTGTGTTACAGTGTTGCCGATGACAAGCCGGCGCGGGTCCCGATTACTCAAGACCTGGGCAAAGAGATTCAGCTGGGGCCGGTTGCGGGCCCCGGAGTCCTGGTACTCAACGATACGTATTATCCGGGCTGGCAGGCTGTTGACCGGATCAGCGGGGAGCAGTTGCAGATCAAGCCGGCAAATATTGCCATGCGCGCGCTCATCCTGCCTGAAGACAGGGAGTACAGGATCATGTTTACATATGTGCCCGAATGGCTGGCCTGGGCGCGGATTCTGTTCTGGGCGGCATTTGCATCTCTGGCGGCCCTTTTATTTTTGGCGTTGTTCCGGACCCGGTCAACCAGCCGGAGGATCGGGGCATGAATTTTCCGGCCGCCGGAAGTGAACATCCTCCCTGTTTTTCCGACAGGGAGATCCCGGAAAACAAACCGTTCCCGAGGATGTAGAAAAACAAATGGTTTTCAGTTCCGCAATCTTTCTTTTTGCCTTTCTGCCGGCAGTCCTGGTGACGTACCTGCTGACGCCGTACCGGCTGAAAAATCTGGTCCTGCTGGCGGCAAGCATCTTTTTTTATGCCTGGGGGGAGCTCTTTTACTGCCTGCTCATGCTGGTTTCCATCACCGGCAACTATACCATCGGCAGATGCATTGAAAGCAGCGCCAGGCATAAGAAATATATTCTTGCCGGCGGCGTGGCATTGAACCTTTTCCTGCTGGGATTTTTTAAGTATACCAATTTTATTGTTGATTCGCTTAATTACCTGGCCGGATTCTTCGCCCCCGTATCGCTGATCGTGCCGCAGATACACCTGCCTCTGGGCATTTCATTTTTTACTTTTCAGGCCATTTCCTACATTGTTGATGTCTACAGAAAAGAGACGCCGGCACAGAAAAATTATCTCAACCTCGGGCTTTATATTTCCCTTTTTCCGCAGCTTATTGCCGGTCCCATTGTCCGCTACAATACCATTGCCGATCAGCTGGTCCGCCGCAACATTTCTCTTGCGGGTCTTGATGCCGGGATTACCCGCTTTATTTACGGCCTTGCCAAAAAGATGCTGATCGCCAACCCCCTGGGGGAAGTAGCTGATTCGTTGTTTGCCCTGCCGCCGGACCAGGTGCCGAGCACTATAGCCCTTGCCGCCGTCATCTTTTATGCCTTGCAGATTTATTTCGATTTTTCCGGGTATTCGGACATGGCCATAGGGCTGGGCAGGATTTTTGGGTTCAACTTTCCGGAAAACTTCAATTATCCTTATATCGCGCGCTCTGTCAGAGAGTTCTGGCAGCGATGGCATATTTCCCTCACCACGTGGTTCCGTGATTACCTGTACATACCCATGGGCGGCAGCCGGGTAGAGCCACGGCGTCTCTATTTTAATCTCTTTACCGTGTTTGTTCTGTGCGGTCTCTGGCATGGAGCCAGCTGGAACTTCCTGATATGGGGACTGTGGCACGGCATGTTCCTGGTGCTGGAAAGAACGCCTCAGGGAGGAGAATGGCTGCGCAGGAGTCCCTCCCTGCTCAGGCATGCGTATACCTTGTCGGTGGTCTTTTTTGGCTGGGTTTTTTTCCGCACGGAAAATATCGGGGCGGCCCTGGCTTTCATCCAGGGTATTTTCGGGAGCAACGGGCTCACCAGCCATATCTATCCGCTGCAACTGTATGTTTCCAATGAAGCAATGATTGCCTTGTTCATCGGCATTATCTTCTCCATGCCGGTATTGCACAAACTGAAGCAATTCAGTCCTTTTCATCCGGCTGTATATGAAACCGTCAGGGTGTCAACCATGACCGTTCTCCTGGTTATTTCCATACTGAAGGTCTCTTCCGGCACCTATAACCCGTTCATTTACTTCAGGTTCTGAGAGCGCAATGATCCGGTTACATACTTTTTTCACAGTCCTGCTGGTCTCGATATTCTTTCTATTGATCTCCATTCCCCCGGTCGCCTTCTTTATCCAGGACAAACGGAAGATCTCCACGGTGGAAAACAGAACTCTGGCGGTAAAGCCCGAACTGCCCATGGATGTCCACTCCCTGCTCGAATTTCCCCAGGCGTTCGAAGATTATTACAATGACCATTTCGGGTTCAGGAATTCCTTTCTGGAAATGTATGCACTCGGCAAGAGGTTCATCGGCGACAGCCTGGGAGTGAATATCGGCGCAGGCGGCGAGATAACCAGCAACGTGATAAGGGGCAAAGAGGGCTGGTATTTTCTCAACCGGGTATGGGACGGCGACCCCCTGTCCGACTACCGCAACCTTGATCTCTACTCCCGGTCGGAACTGCTGCGGGCAGGACTGGGGATTGCCGCCCGCCGGCACTGGCTGGAGAAGCAGGGCATCAAGTATCTTCTCTTCTTTGCTCCGAACAAACACACCATCTATTCGGAATATATGCCCGATTATATCGTCAAACAGGGTGATGTCTCCTCCATGGACCAACTCTACGGGTTTCTGGCAAAGTATACTCCGATTCAGTTTGTCGACCTCCGTGATCCGATTATCCGGGGCAAAGCAGTGGCCCGGGAGTATTGGAAAGATGAGGATAAGGATGAAGCGCGTTTATACTGGAAAACGGATTCCCATTGGAATGGGGCCGGGACCGATATTGCCCAGTATGCCGTCGCCCGGAAAATGGAAGAGATGCTGCCGGGAATGATTGGACCGAGGCAGCGGGACAAAGATGATTTTCAAATGGTGCAGATCAAGGGCGATCTGGCTTCATTGATGAACGACAAGAGCCTCTATTCTGAAAGAAGTCCTGTCGTACGGCAGGGTACCTGTGCAGATGCATCACCGGAGGAATATGGTCAAAGACATCAGGTGACAACCTGCCGGGAAGGAAAGGTGAGTGCACTGATTTATCACGATTCTTTTTTTACGGGTTCCCTGAAGCCCCATTTCGCCGATTATTTTTCCACCACGGTATTCACCTGGGAAAGGTTGAACCAGGAGAGCCTGCGGAAGAATATAGCGGAATATAAACCGGCCATAATCATAGAAGAGCTTGCCGAAAGGTTTCTTCCATATATCCCGGACATCAGCGGGGAAACATATGATGATTTCTGGCGGGAGGTGTTTGGCCGGTCACGACCTGTCTATCGCCTTGACGGCAGAAAGGTGAGCAAGGGGAAGAAGGGGAGTGATTTTGTTAATGCTGCCGTGCAGTATGACGGCCTGAAGGATATAGTGGAAGTAGAAGCACTGAACAGCGATCCGCAACTCTATCTCAATGATATTTTTTTCAATGCCGATCAATTGTATATCCTGAAAGTAGAGATCGAGGCCCCCGTCCCTACCCCTCTGCAGATATTCTACAGCCGCAGGGGAGAGGAAGAGAAATTTCCCTCCGGCGAGAATTCGCAGACATACGGTCTGGAGAAAGGGTTCAATACTCTTTTCATTCCCCTGCTGTCAGGCGATCTGGCATCGCGGCTGCGGCTGGATCCGGGAAAGGCGGAGGGGAAGTACGTGATAAAGGATCTCGCAATGCGGCTCGTGGAAGAAACTTCTCTGCCGTGAAACACATGGATACAGAATTGTGAATAATCTGCCGGACAACAGGATGAACGGGCGGCTGCTGATTTTTATTGTCGCGTATAATGCCGAGAACACGATTGAAAATGTTTTAAGCCGTATTCCCGGTTACCTGGCGGATGATTATGAGGTCGAGGTCCTGATTATTGATGATTCATCCAGGGACGAGACGTTCAAGCGCGCGGAATTAGCTAAGCACAGGAATATTTCACCATTTAAAATAACCGTTCTGTTCAACCCAGTTAACCAGGGATATGGCGGAAACCAGAAGATCGGGTACCATTATGCAATAGAGAACCGGTTTGACTGGGTCGCCCTGCTCCATGGGGATGGGCAATATGCCCCGGAATGCCTGCCGGAACTTGTTTCTCCGCTTTCCCGGGGAGAAGCGGATGCCGTCTTCGGCTCGAGAATGATGCGCGGCACTTCCGCACTCAAAGGGGGAATGCCTCTTTACAAATTTGCCGGCAATAAAATTCTGACATGGTTCCAGAACAGAATGCTGGGCACCGGTTTGAGTGAATTTCACAGCGGGTACAGGTTGTATTCCATTCAGGCGCTGAAGGAAGTTCATTTCGACCTCAACAGCAATGATTTTCATTTTGATACGGAAATAATTATACAACTCGTTACAGCCGGAATGCGTATCAGGGAAATTCCCATACCGACATTTTATGGTGATGAAATCTGTTATGTAAATGGACTGCATTATGCCTGGAACGTTTTCATGACAACAACACAGGCAAAACTCCAGCATTACAATATAACCTACTGCAGAAAATTTGACTGCATTCCGGCGGAGGAGCGGAAACGTATAGCTGAACTGCGGATGCGGCCGGTCGAGGCAGCCATCCTGGAACATTTGCGTCAGAATTCGAAGGTATTGATTTCCGGTACGGTTCGAGAGACGTTCAGTGATTTGTTAAAGGAGCATCACCATCATATAGTGAATGCCGGAACGGGTGAACTGGCCGCCCTGATCGAATCGGATAAAGTCGATTATCTGATTATATTCAATGACTCGGAATTGATCAGAGACCCGAAAGGGCTGTTGAACCGGCTGCACATGCTGTGCCGGTATTCTCCGGGTATGGAAATCGTCATTCACTGTGGTAACGTGGGGTATTTCTGGACCAGGATGAGATTGTTCTTCGGGAAATTTACCTATTCGGCCAAGGGGGTTATGGATCAGATTGATGCACAGCTGGTTACCCGGCGTTCAGCGGTTAGATTATTTTCCCAGAACGGTTTTACGGTTACTTCGATTACAGGCCTTCCATTTCCCTATGATATTCTTTTTAAGAATTTATTCATGGTCCGGGGATTAAAGTCAGTAGGCAACGTGATGATATCCCTGCGGAAATCTCTTTTCAGCTACCAGTTTGTGTTTTTTATTTCGCCCGAACCCTCCCTGCAATATCTCCTGACCTCCGCCATTAAAATATCAGGCAGCAAGAAAGAAGAGATTGAAAGGGAAACCCGGTAGATTTTTTATCTCCTGTAATAAACATTTGAGACAAATTCATTGCCGGCCGGGAGTTCCACTTCATCCCTGAGTAATTGCCCGGCACCTGGATTAGTGTTGCCGACCGGGACCCATGCGGTAAAAAAAGGCGCACCCGGAGATATTCTTTTCAGAATTACAAACTGGTTGCTTTCTGCCAGATTCAATTGTTCCGCATGGTAAATTGCCGTCAGAAAATCCGATGCCGTTTCATCCAGGACCATCTTGCGTTTATCGACATGTATATAATTATCATAGGATATGAAGACAACGATAATGATTATGGCAGATACATGAATAAACCTGGATTTTATTTTACATAAACAGGTGTCAAAGGTATATAGAATGAATGCCAACCAGAAGAACTGAGAAATCAAAATATTACATGGTTTGTGAACTTTATAGTAAAATATCTTTTCGCTGAGGAACAGAGGAGTGATTGAAGATATTATCAATACCATGAAAACAATAGAATATTTTATATATTCTTTATTTTTCCGTTGAGAATAAAAAATACCTGCAATTAATGATAGAAATAAAAATATTTTAATACCGGCAGCCTGTCCGAATGTTCTAAGAAAGAATACATCATAAAACATTGTGTAAAACATTTTTTTCCTGATAACAGGATCAAAGATATTTTCTATTTTAACCATTCCCTCACTTGTGAACTGGAGATAAATAAGCGTCCATAATATGACCCAGGAGAGAAGATATATTCTTTTCTTTTCCGGGAATAATATTATGAGGGAGACTGATAATGGTATGGCAACAACGGAGTAGGGGCCCGACCATATCAGGAAAACTGCCGCAATATATAAAAACACGGTGCCGGGGATTGATTGAGGGGGAGGAAAAAGCAGCAGGCAGAGCAACAGGACCACTGCGACATACATTTGAAATGTGAGCGTGGTGTAATAAAATATATGATTCATTCCCGACAGTCCCAGACACAAGGGAACGATCAGGAGCATCGATTTCGTCCTGTACAGCCTTGAAAATACCAGGGATATAGCGGTGATTACGCAGAAGACCATGGCAAAGGCAAGATAGCTGAGGGCATGAAGCCGTACGTCCAGTTTCGCGGTGAGCCACGCCACGAGATTGTTGAGAAGATTATAGTACCCGTGGGGATTTTGAAATATAAATCCCAAGGGGCGCTCACCCCCGTAATACCTGCTGAAATAATGGGTCGCATCTTCGGCATAGAGACCGGGGTGGATAATATTGTCCCAGGACCTCAGGAAAAGGGCACTGATAAATATAATGATGCCCAGCCATAAAAATATGTTTTTCCTTGTTTGAAAATCAGCCATCGACAATCTTTATTCCTGTGTGATCATAGTAATGCCGGACCTTGGTTTATTCTTTGAATAAAACCTGATCCTTCGGGCCAGGCCAGAGTTAACAGCTCTGCCAATTAGTTGATTTATTTGTTCATTTTTTGCTCGTCCAAAAAATGAACCAAAAAACGACGCCCGTGGCATTTGGTCCTTTGGACTTCTTGCGCTCCTCAAAGCTGCCGTAAAATTTCAAACTCGCTTCGCTCAGACAGTGAAATTTTCCTTTTCGGCAGCTTCTGCGGTGCTCACAAATGCCAATAGGGAAACCCAATAATCCAGCCCCTTCAAGGGCTTTCAAAGCCGGGCTCTTTGAGCTCGGATATTTACTCTTTTCTGCTTCAATGCGAATTTCCCGGAACTCCCTCAGTGCCGCTCTGCTGTCTGTCCCTGGACTGGAGAGGCTGAAAGCTTCTCGCAGCAGCCGGTTGTTGCAGCATCATTAAAGTTGAGAATCGGCAGGGAATCAAGAACCAAATTTGCTGGGGATAGTCTTTGATTCGGACCGGGCAAAAATGCAGTGCTTATATGACACGGAAATGATCGATCACAGGGGAGGAAAAAATATTTGGCCGCGCAAGTTTCTCCATTCATTGCCGGTGCGGAAGGGTTTCCTGCCGCCCGGGTTTCACACCGCGGGTCACCGGGATGAGCATCCGTCTTCAGGCTGGCCGGCGGATCTGAGTACAGCCCTATGGGAGGCAAGCAGTGCGACGATCAGGAGCAGCCAGAAAATGAGGAAAGCCGGATCGTGGGCCAGGCGGCCTGCCCCGTGCCGAATGGCCCTGATGACAAAGGGGATAAGAATTGCAGGGTTCCTGACTTCGGCTTCCGCCAGCCGGGAATAGCTCTCCACAACCACGGCTTCTTCCGGAAATTCACCGGCTGGCACTATTTCATATTTTTCCACCATAAAGGGGGTGTCGATATCACCCGGAAAATCAAGCCGGATCTGCCTGTAGCCGGCCTGCTGCGTAAGGGGCACGACAAAGTCGACAGTGTCTTTTTCCGGGTCCGGATGCAGGATGAAGAATACCTTCCTGTCTTCACCGAACAATTCAGTGGCCGATCCCCAGAACATTTCCATGTACATGGGCTTGCGGGGCATCCGCTCAAACCTGATCACGAAATGGACGCCGCTGGGTGAACATACCTGCTGGTCTGTTTCTGAAAAAATTATATAGGGGTCCCCGGAGGTAATCTGCATGGTGCCGGACGGGGTAATTTCGATTTCATGCAGCTGCCAGTCATCCGTTGCGCCCTGGCCGACCCCGGACAAAGCGGTGCAGTTCAGCATCAGGGCCGCCAGGAGGAGAAGAATGGTTTTAAACGGGGCGGGTTTCATCACTTTTTCCCACAACCCTGATCATCAGGTAAGCCATGTAGATTAACGAGGCGATGAAAAACGTACGGAACAGGTAGATCATCATCCTTAAATCAAAGATGGTCTGCCCGTTATTTATCCATTGGAACATCTCCGGCAACGTCGGAATTCTGGTAAAATGCAGGGAAAAGGGTGCCGCAAGCCACCAGGTGAAAACCCCCAGGTCGGTATTAAAGGCCCAGTGGCCGATCCAGCCGATGCAAAAAGCGATAAAGGGTTTAAGCAGGGTCCGGTCGTAGCCATAGAAAAGGACCGGGAAAATGACCATCCAGGAGGTGAAATGGGCGGTGTGGGATGAAAAGGCGAAAAAGCTCATCATTGCCAGCGCACAGCCGAGCAGCACCTTTTTTTCAATGTCGGCCCGGCTGGTCCAGATCCAGATGAGGATCAGGGAGTAGATCAGCGGAATGGCCATTATCCTGTGCAGGCTGAAGGCAAAAAGATGAACAACCCGGCCTTCTTTCAGGATCCTGCCCACTTCGCGCCCTCCTTCCTCCTGGAAATAACCTGCAAAGGCAGTGAACAGGTTTAAGGTGCCGGCCGCAAAGAAAATGATGATGGCCGAGGCGAGTATCTTTTCCTTGAGAGGGACCTGCTGCACGGGAGCCGTAATAACAGTTGCCAGAAAAACCAGAAAATAGAAAATCATCATTTCCCGGCCGTTCAGGCATAAACCGAGGAGGACCGCAGCCAGCAGGATACGGTGTTTTTTGACAGCCAGGAAGGCAACCGCGCTGAAGAAGATCGGGATGGATTCAAAACGTCCGAATATGTAAAAGGCGAACAGGGTGACCGGATTGAACAGCCACATGGCGCAGCTCCTGAGGCCGTCTTCCTTTTGCGGAAAATAGCTGTATACGGCCCAGGCCGTCAGCATATCGCAGACCAGGAAAGGAAGTTTCAGGATAAAAAGGGTCCGGAATACGGTGGAATGGCTGACAAATTCGAAGGAATGCAGGTGGGACGCCGTTGTATGGTACAGATCCGGCTGAAAGAACATGGCATTCCTGTCCGGCAGCAGGAAAGAAGTCAGTTTAAAGAAGATGACCTCGATGAACATGGTGGTGTTGCGGGAGATGTAATCGAGAAAAATATTGTTTTCCGACCAGTAATAGACCCGCCGGGCTTCCGACAGCACGTCGATATGGCCGAAGAACGGCATCAGGATTATCCGGATGAGAAGCCCGATGATCATCAGGCGGAGAAACTGATTATTATGATGGTCTGAATAAAAAAGGGTAATGTTCTTTTTGAGCGCAGGAAACATGTATGCAATATCTTGGCAGTGATTCTTTTTTTAGATTTTTACTGGAATCTGAATTGCCCCTGCAGCCGCAGGAAGATGAATGCGGCTGTAATTAACTACGCAGAAACATTACGGTTCAATGTATTACTCCAATGCTGTCCCTTCCGTCAAGAAAATTTCCTTCTTCTTTTATATCAAGAACTTGACTAGCCTTTATTCCTGAAACAGTGTATTTTGCATATTGAACTATATTCTTGACAATTATCAGGTCAAAATATAAACATTTACGCCAAATTACAATAATTAGCAATATTACCTCCGCCGTTATGCTGCTGCTGCATTCCATTTTCCCGTGCTCCAATGGCGTGATCAGAACCATGAGCAAACGGAGGACGGGGTATCCTGCTACGGAGGAAGGTTTGCGGTAATGATACTTCAACTGATACTGAGTGCATGAGCCTGTCTCTCCCTGTAAAAGAAAAAATACTCTACGGCCTTGATATAGGCAGCCTGGAAGGTGTTGAGATCGGCCCCCTGGCCAATCCCCTGGTATCCAAATCAGAAGGCAAGGTCCACTATGTGGACCGGGCATCCACCGAAGAGATTATCGAGTGGTACAGGAAATCGGATGTTCCCCTGGACAAGATTGTTGCCGTTGACCACATCTGGGGAGAAGAGACCCTGTCCGAGGCAACCGGAGCGGTCGAATATTTTGATTACTGCATCGCATCCCACGTAATAGAGCATGTGCCGGACCTGATCAGCTGGGTCAGGGAGATTGCCCATATTATCAAGGATGGCGGCGTGGCCTGCTTTTCAATCCCGGACCGGCGGCATACCTTTGATTATTTCAGGCCCGAAACTGTGCCGGCTGATCTGCTGGAGGCCTATTTCCGTAAATTGCGAAAACCTGCGGTGCGGCACATATTTGATCATTTTTCCTCGATCGTTGACGTAAACCTGGTCGAAACCTGGACATCCGGCTTTGACGGCAGCAATCTTGCCCGGCCGGACAATGTGCACAAGGCTTATGCCGCGTGCCTCAAGGCGGTTGAGGAAGGCGCCTATATCGATTCCCACTGCTGGGTTTTTACCTCGAAGAGCTTTATCCATCTCCTGGAAGTGTTGAGCAAGCTGGGCCTCCTGGATTTCAGGATCAGGAGGTTTTTTGACACGGAACACAACACCTGTGATTTTGTGATCCAGCTGGAAAAAATTCCCGCTTCCCTCGATCGTGATGAAAAACACCGCCTTTTCATGGAAAGCCTGGCCCGGACGCGGCCGCATATTTTCAGGATCAGGTTTGAATCCTCGCAGCCCGGTGAGGCCCAGGTTTATTATGATATAGGCAACGGATTCAGTGAGCAGGACTCGGTGCGCAAATCATTTTCCCGGGCGGATGAAATGATCGAGCTTGAACTGGATATTCCACCGGTTTCCCTGAAGGCCCTCCGCTTTGATCCTGCCATGGCCCCGATCAATATCAAAATCGAAAGTATTGACATCCTGCTTTTCGGCAGTGATCCGGTTTCCGTTCCGTTCGAGGCCCTGAAGCCGGGCCGGCATATCCGTTCCTCGGGCTGCAGGGATGATTATTTCTATGCCCGCAGCAGAATGTTTGCCAAGGATCCCTATCTGTTTATTGAACTCCCGGACAGGATAAAACAGCTGTCATGACCGCGCGGGGAAAAGAAGCACTGCTGAAGTACGTTTGGCCGGGCAGGTCAATCCCTTTTTATGCCGTTCTTGCCGCGGTCCTGCTGGGGTGCTTTCTGCTCGCCTATTATTCGGGTTCAGGCTTTCGCTCGTACCGGGTTGATTTTGTCATTGAAACCTCCGAGCCGGTCGAATTTGCCGTTTATTATGATATCGGCCGGGGCTATAACGAGACCGACCGTCAATCCTGGGAAGTCGATGAACTCGGGGTGCCGGTCACGGTTTCTTTCTGCATACCGGTCCGCACGGAACTGAGGAATATCCGTTTTGACCCGGCCAGGAAGCATGTGAAGATGGTTCTGCATTCCATCACCATATTCTATGACGGGGATGTATTTGAAGTGCCTCTGGATACGGTCGAACCCGGAAATGACATCATGCACTCCGAATATAAGGAAGGCCGGCTGGTCTTTGAGACCGATCCTGAAGGCGATGACCCGGTATTTGCCTTGACTGCAATACGGGATGTATCCGTGGACCGGTCCCGCCACGACCCCTTCCGGTACGTGCTCTGGTTGACCGCGGGCCTGGTTGTTCTGGTGGCGGGAAGATTCATCCACCGGTTCTTTTTCCTTGGTCTCTGAGGGAGCATTCCCGGCAAAAACCAATGCCTAACTTCTGGCAAATAAGAAATAAATGTAGTAGATGGTGCATACCGTTGCGTCTCTTATTAATTAATCCATATGCTGCTGGCTGCCTGGGATTTCCTGACTGATGGCTGGAAAAATTTTATATTTCCTCACAACAATACTGCGTCATCGAGAGTTGATCGTTTCCATTTCCAGGCGGGAGGTGGCAAACCAGTATGTCGGCTCAGTGCTGGGTTTTATCTGGACATTCATCAACCCCCTGGTCCTGATTTTTGTTTTCTGGGTTGTTTTCAGCGTCGGATTCCGGGTCCAGCCGACCAACAATGTTCCGTTTGTGGTCTGGCTGACTGCCGGGCTGGCGATCTGGTTTGCCTTTGCCGATATTGTCGGGGGCTCCGTCGGGGCGGTGGTGGCAAACGGACACCTGGTCAAGAAAATGGTGTTTCCTTCCGAAATCCTGCCTGTTGTGAAAATCGTCTCCAGCATGGTCACCCATCTCATCTTTCTCACTGTCCTGGTGGGGCTGATTCTGCTCCAGGACATGCGTCTCAGCCTCTATTTTCTCCAGGCTGTTTATTATTTTTTCTGCATGTCGGTGCTGGCGCTCGGAGTAGGGTGGGTTGTTTCGGCATTGCATGTTTTTCTGCGGGATATCGGTCATGTGGTGGCCCTGATTCTTCAGGTCGGCATGTGGGCGACCCCGATATTATGGGATATCGGGATCATGCCCGCCAAGGTGCAGCTGATCCTGAAGCTCAACCCGATGTTTTATATTGTCCAGGGCTACCGGGAATCCTTTATCTATTTCGTTCCCTTCTGGCAGCATCCCCTGCTTACCCTTTATTTCTGGCTTGTTGCCGCCGGTTTTTTTGTTCTGGGCATCTGGGTCTTCAGCAAGTTCAAGCCGCAGTTCGCCGATGTTCTGTAAGGAGAACGGTTGCATGGGGCAGACGGTTATCGATTTCCAGCAGGTTACCAAGACATATCGGCTCTATTCGAGTCCTGTGGACCGGGTCAAGGAGGCTTTTCATCCCCTGAAAAGGGTGTATCATCATGATTTCGATGCCCTGAAGAATATCTCCTTTACCATCAGTAAGGGTGAAACCGTTGGCATTGCAGGAAGGAACGGCAGCGGCAAATCAACCCTGCTGCAGCTGGCCTGCTCCATTCTCCAGCCCACCTCGGGCCGGGTTGTCGTGGATGGGCGCATATCGGCCCTGCTGGAACTTGGGGCCGGATTCAATCCCGAGTTCACCGGCCGGCAGAATGTCTACCTGAACGGGGCGATCCTCGGGCTGCGCCGGGAGGAGATCGATAACTGTTTTGCCGACATTGCCGAGTTTGCAGGTATCGGCGATTTTATCGATCAGCCGGTCAAGATGTATTCGAGCGGCATGTATGTGCGACTGGCCTTTGCCGTGGCCATTAACGTCAACCCCGATATCCTGATGGTTGACGAGGCCCTGGCAGTGGGCGATGCTGCTTTCCAGGCCAAATGTTTTGCAAAGTTCAGGGAATTTCAGGAGCGCGGTGTGACCATCATCTTTGTGACCCATGCCATTGACCTGATCACCAAATACTGCTCCCGGGCACTCCTGCTGGATCAGGGTTCACTGCTTGAATCAGGAGGCCCCAAGGAGGTGGTCGATGCCTACAACCGGCTGCTGGTAGGAAGTTCCACCCGCAGGGAGAAGGCACCGGCAGGACCCGTGCCGCCGGCCGTTAGTGGAGGTGCTTCGCCCCGGGAGAAATGGCAGGGGCTCTTTACCCTCAATCCCCATGAAAACAGGTATGGCGACGGCCGGGCCGAAATTATCGAAGGCGGTTTTTTCGACCGGGACGGGCAGGCGGTCCAGACCCTGTTCAAAGGGGAAACCTGTGAGATACGGATGCGGATATTGTTCAGGGATACGGTGGAAGAACCGATCCTGGCCTATACCATCAAGGATATCAAGGGATTTGACATAACCGGCACCAATACATGGTTTCAGAATATCGCGACAGGCACCTTCCGCCGGGGTGATCTGGTCGAGATTGTCTTCAGCCAGGTGCTGCTTCTCAATGCCGGCAGCTATCTTATATCTTTCGGCTGCGCCGGCCATGAAAAAGGAAACTATGTTGTATATGACCGGCGATACGATTATCTTGGGTTTGATGTTGTATCAGAAACCAGAAGTGTCGGATTCTTTGACCTTGAATCTGAAATCACTGTGCGCAGAATAACCAATGGACAACAAGAATAAATCTCCCCTCATTGCATGCAACGGGTTGACCCATGCGGCATACGGCCTGTGGAGCAGCATTGCCGGCCGGGATATCAACTATTCCGACGGCGATGCGGCTGAAAACACCCTGATGGAGATCCTGCGGCAGGCGGGTGACCGCACTGCATCCTCCCTGGAATTGGAAGCGGCAATATACGACTGGGTGACCGAATATCATCTCAGCAGCGACCGGGCAAATATTTACCGGTTTCTGGATCTTTCCGGGGTGCGTACCGGCCTTGAGCTGGGAGCCGGCTGCGGGGCAGTGACCCGGTACCTGGGGGAGCAGGCGATAATGCTGGATGCGGTGGAAGGCAACCGGCGCAGGGCTGAAATCTGCCGTCTGCGCTGCAACGACCTGGAGAATGTCCACGTGGTGCACGCCGATTTCAACGGACTCAAACTGCCGGAATCATCCTATGATGCAGTGTTTCTGACCGGGGTCCTGGAATATGCCGGCATGTTTCTGCCGAAGACCATCGGTGACCGCTCCGCCCTGCTGGAGGTGCTTTCCCGGGCATGTTCATCCCTCAACGGGGACGGGCTGCTCTGCATTGCCATTGAGAACCGGCTGGGGCTCAAGTACTGGCTGGGCGCCAGGGAAGATCATTTCGGCCGGCAGTACGTGGGTCTGTACGGGTATCCCGAAGAGATCGGCATCAGGACCTATGACCGGACTGAGTGGGAGTCCATGCTGGCTGCCCTCGGGGGGGAGTATTCGCACCGTTTCATCTACCCCTTTCCGGATTACAAGATGGCGCGGGCAATCCTGTCGGAGGATTTCATCACCGGCCGTGAACACGCCTATTCCCACCTGTACCGGATGCTGTCGCGGGACAACGGGACGCCGATCCAATCCGAAATGAATGAATTTCTTCTCTGGGAGGGCTTGCATAAAACCGGGCGCCTGCGGGACTTTGCCAATTCCTTTTTCATCCTTGTCGGCAGAAACAGTGACCGCCTCGATAAAGCCTGCCCGTATGATTTCATGCATTTTTCCGGCAGGGGCAGGAAGCCCGGCTACAGAATCAGGACCAGCAAGAGGGCTGACCGGGATGTTGTGCAGAAAGAGTATCTGTTGCCCGGCAAGGCCGGGGAGCCGACCGCCTGGCTGACCCATGATCTTGGCGATGCGCCCTACAGGAGCGGATCCCTGCTCATTACCCGCTGGATCCATGCCCTTGTCCATTCCGACCCGGCGGTTTTCGAGGAATGTATCCGGGAATTCTACCGGTTTCTCAAGAAATACTGGGCGGAAAATTCCCGGACCGATGATGCCTTTGACCTGCTGCCGTTCAACATCGTGGTAGACGGGGAGGGCGCCTGGCATCGGATCGATACGGAATGGCATGTTCACGTACCTTTCACCCCTGAATTCATCCTGTTCCGGGCCCTGCTGTGGTTTCCCTTTACCAGCGAAATGCTCCTCGGGCCGGTCCTGGAAAGAAACGGCCTGGAAACCGTACAGGATTTCATCGGCTATGGATTTCAGCTGGTATCGCTTGATCCGGTGGACCGGCTTGCCGGGTTTGTCGCACTTGAGGAGTCGATCCAGGCGGAAATTGAGATGCAGGTACATTCGCAGCCGGTCCAGAAGCTGCTGCGGGAGAATCTCCGCTACAGGAACGTCAATGTTCGGCCGGAAACCTTTCCGGTTCAGCTGTACTGGTCAGGGGAAAATGGAGAATGGTCCGAGGACCGGTGTATCGACCGGACGGCCCGGATCGGTGCCGACTCGCAGACCATAACCTTCCGTCTGCCCCCGACGGCAAAAAACGCCGCAAGGCTGCGGTTTGATCCTGTCAACCAGGCCGGCTTCATCCATATTTCCAGCCTGCGAGCGTATGCCCAGCCAGACGGGCAGCTCATCTGGGAAATAAACGGCAGCAGCGCCATTGCCGCCGCCGCATCCATGAACAATCTGCATTACTGCAAATCCGGTCTGGGTGAGGTCTTTATTGCCACCAGCAATGATCCTTCCCTGATCTTTGACCCGCCCGAAAAGGTCAAAGAGGCGATGGACCGGGGACCGGTTACCCTGCAGATTGAAATGGACTGGCCCAGGTCAACGGATTTCCTGGTCGCCATGGATTCCCTGGGCAAAAAACTGGTGCGGCTGGAACTGGAGCGGGAAGAGGAGCGCAACAGGTTTATCAGGGAATTCAGCCGCAAATACACGGAGGAAATCAAGGAGAAAAGCGATCAGGTCAGGACCAAGGATATCCACATCGGCAACCTGGAAGCTGAACTGACCGCCATGAAGCAGACCAGGATCTGGAGAAACGCGGAATGGATGCGCCGCAGGATCTATTATCCCCTGCTCGACGCCAGGGTTCTGCTGAAGAAAAGCTTCCACACCCTGCGCCACGAGGGACCCGGCCAGGTCATCAGGAAGGCGCGGCGGGTAATGTCGGAAACACCTTCCGCCGAGACCGTGGGCCAATGCCAGCACGATTATGATCTGTGGATGGAAAAACACCGGCTGACAGGCGATGATCTTGCCCGGATCAGACAGGACATCGCCGGCCTGCCGGTCAAGTCTCTGGTCAGCATTGTTGTACCGGTATATGATGTGGACGAGGTCTGGCTGACCAGGACAATTGAATCGGTCCGCAGCCAGCTGTACGAGAACTGGGAATTATGCCTGTGTGACGACTGCTCGCCCAAACCCCATATCAGGCAGGTCCTGCAGCGCTATGCCGAGTTGGACTCCCGGATCAAGGTTCTGCTCAGCGAAAAAAACAGCGGCATAGCCGCGGCGTCCAACATGGCCCTGTCGCTGGCGACCGGTGATTTTGTCGGCCTGCTCGACCATGATGACGAACTGACGGTTGACGCCCTCTACGAGGTGGTCAGGGTTATCAATCAGCAGCCGGAAGCGGATCTCATCTACAGCGATGAAGACAAGCTTGACATGCAGGGGCGGCGGGTGGACCCGTTTTTTAAGCCCGACTTTTCCCCGGAACTGATCTATTCGCAGAACTATATCTGCCATTTTACGGTGATCAGGAAATCGATCCTTGATGAAATCGGCGGCTTCCGGGAAGAATTCGACGGATCCCAGGATCACGACCTGATCCTGCGCACCATCGAAAAGGCCCGCCGGGTCTGCCATATCCCGAAAATACTTTATCACTGGCGCAAGATCCCGGGTTCGACGGCCGCGGTCTATGATTCCAAATCCTATGCCTGGGAGGCCGGACGAAAGGCCATAGAAGAGTCCCTGGCCCGCACCGGCATCAAGGGAAAGGTTTATTTCGGCAAATACCAGGGATCGTACCGGGTGCAGCGGGAGATCATCGGCCGGCCCCCGGTATCTGTCATCATCCCGTTCCGGGACAAGGCCGATCTGCTCAGGAAATGCATCGGCTCCATCCTGGAGAAGAGCACCTATCCGCATTTTGAAATTCTCGGGGTGAGCAACAACAGCTCGGAGCTGGACACCCGGGAGGCCATGGCTGCGTTGACCCGCCGCGATAAACGGGTTCGTTTCGTTGAGTACAATGTCCCCTTCAATTTCGCCGGCCTCTGCAATCACGGCGTGGAACAGGCCGGGGGAGAATATGTCGTCCTGCTCAACAACGACATCGAGATCATCACCCCGGAATGGATGGAGGCACTGCTGGAATTGGCCCAGGCCGATGAAATCGGCGCGGTGGGCGGCAAGCTCATCTACCCGGATCAGAGGATCCAGCATGCCGGGATTGTCCTGGGGATGGCGGGAGTTGCCGGCCACCCCCATCATTTTTTCCATAAGGACGATGTCGGCTACTATGCCAGGCCCCATGTGATCCATAACGTCAGCGCCGTCACCGGCGCCTGCATGATGGTCGGCAGGGATCTCTACCGGGATGCGGGGGGGATGGACAGCGAACATTTTGCAGTGGCCTATAATGATGTCGACTTCTGCCTGAAACTGCTGCGCCGCGGACTGCGCAACGTTTTTACTCCCTACTGCGAAATGATCCATTATGAATCGGCGACCAGAGGGTACGAGGATACCCCGGACAAATTAGCCCGGCTGCAGAAGGAAGCGGCTTTCCTGGCCCAGAAATGGCCGGAATACATCGGCCGGGAGGATCCCTGGTACAATCCCAACCTTTCACTTGAAAGCGAAAATTTTGCCGTCCGTCTTTAAGGGTCCATGCTTCTGATCGATGCCCATGTGCATATATATAACTGTTTTGATCCGGCCGCATTGTTCAGCGCCGCTGCGCGGAATTTCCGAATCCGGGCCCGCCGGATGGGCGTTGAGACTTCCTCGTCCTTCATTCTCCTGCTGACGGAAAAACAGGAGGACAACCGGTTTGCAGCCTTGTCGGGAGAAGCTTCGGATATAGGTGGTCCGGGTTCCGGGCCGGAAAGCTGGCAGATATCCATGACCGCGGAAAAAGAGTGCCTTGTCCTGACCGGCAATGATCATGACAAGATTTTTCTGATCGCCGGCCGGCAGACGGTGAGCCGGGAAGGGCTGGAGGTCCTTGCCCTGCTCACCGGGGCGGAATTTGACGACGGACTGCCGGCATCTTCGCTGATCAAAAAAATCAGGGATGCAGGAGGAGTGCCGGTCATTCCCTGGGCCTTTGGCAAATGGTCCGGAGTTCGCGGCAGGGTCCTGCGCCGGCTGCTGGAAATGAGCGGGGATGATTTCTTCCTTGGCGACAACGGCGGCCGGCCTTCCTGTCTTCCTGTGCCCGGACTGCTGCGGCGGGAGAAAGAACGGGGGCGGGCGGTCATCTCCGGCAGCGACCCGCTGCCGCTGCCCGGGGAAGAGTCCAGGGTGGGCAGCTTCGGGATATACGTAGATGCCGGGCTCGATGCGGCGGCCCCTGTCAGGCAGTTGAAGTCACTCCTGGCCGGGACGTCTTCCCGGTTCAGGAGCTATGGCGACCCGATGCCCTTTTTCCGGTTCGCCAGGAACCAATGCCTGCTGCGCCGTGTGAAGACGACACGTGGTTGAAAACACACACTTGATTATGAAACGCGATATAAACGATTTAACCGGTCGGATATTCGATGTTCTCATCGTGGGCGGGGGCATCCACGGGGCGGCTGTTGCCCGCGAGTGCAGCCAGCACGGGATGAGTGCCGTACTGGTGGAGAAGGGGGATTTCGGCCATGCCACCTCGGCCAACAGCCTGAAAATAATGCATGGCGGCCTCCGGTACCTGCAGCATCTCAATATCAGGAGAATGCGCGATTCGATTCTGGCCCGGCGTGAAATGCTGCGGCTGGCGCCCCACTATGTCAGGCCTCTGGGCTGCGTTATTCCCAATTCGGGCTTCGGGGTGCAGGGGAATATGCTCATGCGCCTGGCCCTGGGGCTGAACGACATGATCGGCTTTGACCGTAATAACGGGGTGGATGCCGCCAACCGGCTGCCGGCGGGAAAAATCCTGTCGCAGCGGCAGTGTAAAGAGATCCTGCCGGGCCTTGCGGACGGCTCCTGCACCGGCGCAAGTCTCTGGTATGATGCCCTGGCGGTCAATTCGGAGCGGCTCACCCTGTCCATGGTGCAGGCTGCTACAGCGTGCGGAGCAAAGGCGGCGAATTACACCGAGCTGCGCACGGTTTTGCTGGAGAACGGCAAGGTCACGGGCGGCCTGGTGTACGATCTGCAAAGCGGCACGGAATACACCGTGCAGGCGCGCACGGTTGTCAATGCCGGCGGTCCGTGGCTCGATGCCATCCAGAGCAGTACAGGCATTGCACCGGCCGGTTCGGGCTGGGCAAAGGCAGTCAATATTATCGTGAAGAAAACGTTGTTCGGGCCATATGCGGTCGGCCTGCGGGGCGAGAGTAATTATACGGACCGGGATTCCATTATCAGGAAGAAAGGGCGGTTCTTTTTTTTCGTCCCGTGGCGGGGCTATACCATAATCGGCACCACATACACGCCGTTTTCCGGGGAGCCGGATGCAGTCCGTGCCAATCTTGAAGATATTAATGAGCTTGTCCGTGAGGTGAACGCAATGTATCCGGCCGCGGCCCTGACCCGGGCAGATGTGACCGGGGCACATGCCGGTCTGGTTCCCATGTCGCACGCCCTGCCCGGATCCGGGGAGGATGTGCAGCTTGCCAAAGAATCGGAAGTTGTTGACCACGGGCAGACAGACCCGGCAGTAAAAGGTTTTTTTTCCATCAGGGGCGTCAAGTATACCACCGGGCTCCGGGTGGCGGAGGAAGCCGGGAGAAAGATCCGCCTCTACCTGAAGAAGCGGGAAGGTTCGTGCATCCGGGCTGCAGAAGGAGCATATCGGGAAAACAGGTCGACAATTCTGCCCAATGAGTTCCGCTTCCTGGCAGAGAGATACGGACCCCTGGCTGCGACCGTCTATGCTTATGTGCGGAAGAACGATGAAAAAATCAGCCATGATCCCCTGCTGCATCTCGGCGAGGTCGATTATTTCATGGCCGAGGAGATGGCCTGTACCCTGGGGGACGTGGTGTTCAGGAGATGTGAACTGGCCACGGCCGAGTGCCCGGAAGATAAGGTCCTTATACGTATTGCAAAACATATGGGCGCCTTTTTCGGCTGGAGTGAGGAGCGTATTGCCCGGGAAATCATGGATGTCTCCCGCAGGTTCGATTTTTCCTGAAGCATGTAGCGCCGGTATTCCGGGCAGAGGCAATTGAATAAAGGATAAGAACGGTCATTTATGATGAAAATTTTCCCCGCTACCGCCAGCGGCCGGGATGTTTCCCTGCCGTCCTTTTCCTGGTTTTTTTTTCTGCTTGCGGGAGGGGTGTTTCTCCTCATCTCGTTCACCTCCTACCATTACTGGGATGAATACTATTATCTCTATTCCGTCGGTTCCTTTTCGCTGCCGGAACTGCTGAGCCTGGAACCGGGCCTGGGGAAGGGGCTGTTTCCCCAGGCTTTTTTTTCCACCAAGATAGGTTTTGTGGTATTTCTTGACCTGCTCTGTTCTATGGCAGGACAGGGATATGGAGCCCTTCTCCTTATCCAGTTCTGTTTTGCCATGGTGGTCCTGGCATTCGCCTGGGCTTCATGGCTTCTCCTGCGTGAGCTGCTGGGCAGGGAAAATGCGCAATACGCTTTTCTTGTTCTGCTGTTTTTGCCGGTGACCATGTATTTCGGCTACAAGGTCCTTTCCGAACTGTTCGGCCTGTTTTTTACGGTTCTCGGTTGTACCGCCTACCTGCGCCTTCTGCATTCGGGGGAGAGGAAGGCAATGGCGGGGTATTTCTTTCTTGCCCTGGCCTTTCTCCTGGCCGGGGTGCTCTGCCGTTTTACCTCGGTGGTTTTTTTCGGCGGCATGGTGCTTGGCCTGCTGGTACTCGGTGACCGGCGCTATCCCGTGATCCGCAATATTGTTTATGCCGCGGTACTCTCGGTTTTCCTTATTGCCCTGACAATTTTATTTTACATTTTTTTTCTCGGTCTGACGCCGGCAGAACTGGCTGGATTTGTCGGGGCGGTAACGGTCAGGACGCCCGGCCTGGCTGTCAAGATCTATGCAGTGGGGATGACGGTTCAGCTTTTTTTCCTCCCCCTCCTTTTTGTTTTCAGAAGGGCGCTGCATCCTCATGTGCGTTTTGCCCTTGTCTGGACCCTGGTCTGCTCACTGCCTTTTGTCGTGGTCTCAAGGTATGTAGAGCCAAGATATTTTTACATGGCCCTGGTCCCCATGGCAATCCTTGTCCATTACGGACTGCTGCAGCTTTCCGGAGCGCTTTGCGGCGGGAAGAGGGCGGCGCTGTGCTGGATGACCATGCTTGCGGTCATTGTCCTCGCCAACCGTCTTCTGTTTTTCAGTTTAATGCCCTACGAACTGGACCAGAAACAGTATGCCGGGCTCAAGGAGACAACGGCCGGGCTTTTTCCGGCAGCAACATACCTGGTGCCTTGGGTATCTGATTACAGTTTTCTCCGCTTTGCCTATCCTGAAGAAGACTTCAGGCTTGTCTGGAGCCCTCCCGGCCTGGAATCGCATGATTTTTTCCGGTCCCGGTCATTTGTAAGCTGGGCCGGGGGATCATCCCGCTACATAGGTTCGCCGGAGGCTATGCCGGATTCTACCGGCACGCTGCTCTATATCGGCTGGAGGTATAATCAGCCGGTTGTCCGCCTGAAAGAAAAGCTGCAATGGCTGCCGGGCAGGTATGTAAAAAATGTGGAAAAGGATGAAAAGCTGAAGAATCATCTTGCCCTCAGCTGGATCTGGGCTGATCCCGATTTGGATCTTGAAAAGGTTGCGGAAGTCGAACCCTACGAAGCATATCTGATCAGGCCGAGGTCTGCCGGCAGTCTTGAACAGGCACCGCCGGTTTCCGAAAGCGGCAGGCTTGTGCATGAAAACATCGGCACAGAGGAGCGTTCCGGTGAAAGGTAAATCCGCGCTGCATGTTGTTATAATCATACTTGTCACCCTGATTCTGCTGGAACTGACAAGCCTCCTGCTGTTCAACAGCGTTACCGGCAGGAAGTTTTCCTATGCTGACACACAAGCGGCGCGCCAGGAGAGGATCGATAGCATCAATACGGACCTGGGTGGGGGAGGAGAGCGAAAAAAGGCATTATACATGTTTCATCCCTATACAGGATATGTCGGTAATCCCGGTGCTTATCCATGGGGGGAGAAAAGTCCCCCGTTCAATAATTTCGGCATGATGTCAATTTCGTACCATCCGTATCCCTACATCAAAAAGAAAGATGAATATGTGGTTGCCATCCTGGGCGGCAGTGTTGCGGAAATGTTTGCAAACGGCTCTGAAGAGCAGTTCAGCAGGTTTATCCGCGACAGGTTGGGATTTAACAAAAAAGTGATTTTCATCAATCTTGCGACAGGGGGATACAAACAGCCCCAGCAATTATTTCACCTGCAGTATGCGTTGCTGTCCGGATTCGAACTGGATGCCGTTCTGAACATTGACGGCTTCAACGAAATTGCGCTGGTAAGCCAGAATCTCATTGATGACACCAATCCGGTCTTTCCGTCCGTCTTCCATATGGCACTTATGTCCCAGATGAACCGGACAAGCATACCGGACAAGGACCTGGCCGAACTCCTTGTTGAGTATTACGAAATCTACGAGCATGAACGGCTGCTGTTGTCATTTGTTGACAGCCGGTTCGGCAGATACAGTATATTTCTGAATCTACTCGGAGAACTCTGGACCGGGAGGAACATGAACACAATCAAAAAACTCAGATACAGGATGGTCAGTGTTTCCTCGGAAAAGGTTTCCACCGTTTTCAGTGGGCCGCACGTCCCCCTGAAAAAGAATAAATATGAGACAGCGGCGGAAATCTGGCTCAAATCCTCTGAAATGCTTTATGCTGTCTGCCAGGAAAACAATCTGCTCTATATCCATGTTCTGCAGCCGAACCAATATGTGGAGGGGAGCAAGAGGTTGAGTGCCAATGAGGAGAAAATCGCTATCAATGAAAATAATGTCTGGGGAGTGGCCGCCCGGGAGGGGTATGGAAATCTGATTGCGCATGGCGAGGTGCTGAAGAAAAAACATATTCCTTTTTATGATTTCACCATGATTTACAAGGATGTAGAGGAAGATATCTATATTGATGACTGCTGTCATATGAATTCCGTGGGTAATCTTATCATGTCCAAAAAGATTGCGCATATCCTCCTGGAAGAAGAGAACAGAAGAGAGTCAGTTGACCGGGAAAAATAAAGATACATCGCCGGGCTATCCGGAAACGGAAGATATTGAAACCTCTTCCGAGGGATATGCTTCGCGTTTTGCCGGGGAAGTTGGGCAATATTTTCTCAATCTGCAGAAGGAGCTGACCCTTGAACTGCTCGCTCCGCTTTCAGCCCGGACCATTCTCGATGTGGGCGGCGGTCACGCTCAGCTGGCGGTGCCTCTGGTGAAGGAAGGGTTTGCCGTAACCGTAACCGGGAGCAGCGATGTGTGCCGGGCACGGCTTGACACTTTATTGCCCCCCGGGAGTTTCACCTACAGAACCTGCGACATGCTGCATCTTCCCTATCCGGACCGGTCTTTTGATGCGGTGCTCGCCTTTCGCCTTGTTCCGCACGTAACCCGGTGGCCGCAGCTCATAGGGGAGTTGTGCCGGGTGGCCCGGTCCGGGGTCATCATCGACTATCCCGACATCCGGAGTTTTAATTTTCTCACCTCCATGTTGTTCGGTCTGAAAAAGTCCATTGAAGTGAACACCAGGCCCTACACGCTGTTTTCGAAAAAGCAGATTGTCAGTGAATTTGCCCGTCATTCCTTCGGCAGCCCCGCCTTTCGCCACGAGTTTTTTCTGCCCATGGTCCTGCACAGGAAAGCCGGCTCGGCCCGTTTTTCCAGGGGAATGGAACGTGTCTTCCGGGTTTGCGGACTGACGCGGATTTTCGGCTCGCCCGTCATCATCCGTTTCCAGCGGGGAGGAGAATGAGATGCGGGTGCTTGTCCTTGCCCCCCAGCCCTTTTACCAGAACCGGGGTACTCCTATTGCGGTGAGACTGCTGGCGGAAGTACTGGGAAAAAACGGGATCGAAGTGCATCTGCTGGTGTTTCACGAAGGCGAGGAGGTGGAACTGGAAAACGTCACCGTGCACCGCATTCCTGCCGTCCCCGGCATTTCCTCTCTACCGCCCGGGTTTTCCATCAAAAAAATAATCTGCGATATGCTGCTCTGGACCTCCAGCCTGAAGCTGCAGTGGATAACGAAATTTGATCTTGTGCATGCGGTGGAAGAAGCCGTTTTTATTGCCCGGCTGAATAAGGTTTTGTTCCGGGTTCCCTACGTGTATGATATGGATTCCTGTCTGAGCGACCAGATGACAGCCAGGCTGACCTGGCTGCAGCCAGTGCGCAGCATCCTGGAGTGGTTCGAAAACGGAGCGGTTCGCGGCAGCAACGGGGTACTGGCCGTCTGCACCGCACTGGAATCCAAAGTACGGAAGCTTGACCGGCATAAGGAACTGTTGCGCCTGGAAGACATCAGCCTGCTCGGGGAACGGGCCGATACAGGGGGAAAAGGGGAATCCCTGCGCGATACCCTGGGGATCCGGGGAAAGATTGCGCTTTATGTCGGAAACCTGGAAAGGTACCAGGGGATCGATCTGCTGCTGGAGGGTTTTTCCCTGCTGGCGGAAATCCGGGAGGATTGTGCTCTTGTGGTTATCGGCGGCAGCCCGGAAGACATAGCCGGATATACAGGAAAGGCGGGGCGGCTCGCAATTGCGGACAGGGTTTTTTTTATCGGACCCCGTCCCCTCGAGCTGCTGGGAGACTATCTCTGCCAGGCCGATGTCCTGGTATCGCCGAGGATCGAGGGGGAGAACACGCCGATGAAGATATATTCGTATCTGGACTCGGGACGCCCTGTTCTGGCGACGTGCATTACGAGCCACACCCAGGTTCTCAATGAAGACATCGCCGTCCTGGTTGAGCCGGACCCGCAAAGTCTGGCCCGGGGACTGGACAGGCTTCTGGGTGACGAGGAGCTCTGCGGGAAGCTTGCCGGACGGGCAAAAGAGCGTGTTGCCCTTGAGTTCAGCCGCCCTGTTTATGAGAAGAAATTAATGTGCTTCTACGGAAATATTATACAGCAGCTGCAGTCGCAGGCAAAGAAGTGAGCCTGCGGGTTAATTTGTGCAGCAAGAGATAAATCAAATCGTGTTTTGAAATATGTGCGGAATTTGCGGATTTAACTGGAACGATCAGGCACTGGTCTCGGCGATGAACAGGTCGCTTGCGCATCGGGGCCCCGACCAGGAGGGAACCTACTGTGCCGGGGAAATGTCGCTGGGGCACCGCCGCCTGAGCATCATCGACCTCTCCGAGCAGGGCAGGCAGCCGATTTTCAATGAGGACAGGACCGTCTGCCTGGTGTTCAATGGCGAGATTTACAATTTCCGGGAATTGAGAAGCGATCTGGTTGCCAGGGGTCACAGGTTCCAGGGCCGGTCAGATTCCGAAGTTATCGTCCATGCCTACGAGGAGTACGGGGAAGACTGCCTTGCCCGTTTGCGGGGCATGTTTGCCTTTGCCGTCTATGACATCCCTGCCGGCAGACTCTTTATCGCCCGGGACAGGATCGGGATAAAGCCGCTGTATTATTACTGGAAGGACGGGAAATTCATCTTTGCCTCTGAGATCAAGGCGATCCTGGAAGACAGGAGTATTGAGCGGCAGGTGAACCCGCAGGCCCTGTACGATTATCTGGGCTTTGAATTCGTCCCGGCCCCGGAAACCATGTTTAAAAATATCAGCAAGCTGCCCGCCGGCCATTATCTCCGCCTGGAGAAAGGGAAGCTTGTTGTCAGGCAATACTGGGACCTGAAAATGGGTGCCGGCACAGCCCGGGGATTTTCTTACGAAGAGGCCGTGGAAAAGCAGAAGCAGCTGCTTGACGAGGCGGTCAGGAGCCATCTTGTCAGTGACGTGCCCCTGGGGGTCTTTCTCTCCGGCGGCCTTGATTCGAGCGCTATTGTCGCTCTCATGCGGCGTCATATCTCGGGACCGATCAGGACCTTTACCATCGGCTACGCGGACAAGACCTTCAGCGAACTGGATTACGCCGAGCAGGTCGCCAGGCATTGCGGCACCGAGCATCAGGTCCTGATGCTCGATGATATCCGGCCGCAGTATGTGGAAACAGCCCTTTATCACCTGGATGAACCCATGACGGACCTCTCCACCGTGCCGCTCTACCTCCTGAGCAAACAGGTCCGGGAGTACGTTACGGTGTGCCTGAGCGGTGAGGGGGCCGATGAAAGCTATGCCGGCTACGACCGGTTCAAGGCGGCCCGGATGGCGCGCTGGTACAATTTTCTTCCCGGCCCCGTGAAAAAGCAGGTCATCGGGAAGCTGGCAGGGCTTCTACCGGATCAGCCCCAGAAGAAAGGCGCGGTCAATATGCTCAAGCGGTTCATCGAGGGTGCCAACCTTCCTGTGGAGGGGGATCACCTGCGCTGGCAGTATTTTCTCAATGACAACCTCACGGACAATCTCTTCACCCGGGAATTTCTCGGTTCCATTGCGGCGGATCCGTTCCGTCTTGTCCGGGAATATGCTGAAAAATGCGGCACCACCGATGAAGTCAACAGGCAGATCTACCTGGACATGCGCTACATGATGACCGAGAGCGTTCTCATGAAGGTGGACAAGATGAGCATGGCCAGTTCCCTCGAGGTGCGCGTTCCGTTGCTCGACCATGTCCTGGTCGAGTATCTGGCCTCCCTGCCCGGTGACTGGAAACTGAAGGGTATGACCACAAAATACATTTTCCGTTCCGCCCTGGAGGAACTGCTCCCCCGCAATATCGTGCACCGCGGCAAACAGGGATACAGCCTGCCGGTAAAGCATCTCTTGAGGGGAGAGCTCAAACCCTATATGGTAACCCTGTTGAACGAGTCGCCGCTTATCCGCCAGGTCATGGATATCAGGTATGTGAACAGGCTCATTGACGAGCACAGTGCCATGAAGCATAATCATAATCATACCCTGTGGGCCTTGATGAATCTCTCCATATGGTATAATAGATTTTTTTCCTGATTTATTTTCAAAGGAGACAGAGATGAAAGTTCTTGTAACCGGAGGTACCGGATTTACCGGCAAAGCCCTTGTCAAGCGGCTGATAGATGATGGGCATGATGTTGTCAGCCTCGATTACCGGGAAGGGCTCAAGACCGACGAGATCCGTGGCTGGGGCGCCAAGGTCGTCATCGGCAGCGTGACCGACAGGGATGTGGTCGAGCAGTGCATGGAAGGGGTGGACATCGTCCACCACATGGCCGCGGCCTTTCGCGAGTTGAATGTGCCGGACAGCTACTATGACGAGGTCAATGTCGGCGGCACCAGGATTGTCCTTGAGTCCGCTTTCGCCCACAAGGTGAAAAAGTTCATTTACACGTCCACCTGCGGAGTGCACGGCAACGTGGACAATCCGCCGGGCGGTGAGGATGCCCCTATCCAGCCGGCGGACTACTATCAAAGGACAAAGTATGAGGCCGAACCCCTGGTCAACGAGTACTGCAAAAAAGGAATGGAGACGGTTATTCTCAGGCCGGCGGCAATCTACGGCCCGGGCGATCCGGAGCGGTTCTACATGATTTTCAAGCGGGTCAGCAAGGGTTTTTTTCCGATGTTCGGTTCCGGGAAAACGTATTACCATCCGCTCTACATAGATAATCTTGTCGATGCCCTGATGCTGGCCATGGAACCCGGCAAGGGGGCGGGCGAGGCCTACCTGATCGCGGATGAGGAGTATGTGGAGATCGAGACACTGGTCCGCAAGACGGCCAAGGCACTGGGAGTGAAGGTCAAGATCCCCCATTTCCCGGTCATGCCCCTGGTTGTTGCCGGCCATATCTGCGAAAAAATATGCAAGCCCTTCAAGATCACCCCGCCCATCTTTCCCCGGCGGGTGGACTGGTACCGGCAGAACCGGGCCTTCAGGATCGACAAGGCCAAGCGGGACCTGGGTTACAGGCCTGCCATCGACCTGGACGAAGGATTGAAAAGGACGGGGGAGTGGTACCGGCAGGAAGGATACCTGTAGGACTGGGCGTTTACCGGCAGAGCGACAGAGAAACGGCAAATCCATGGAAAAAACTCATGCAGCGGTTACCGGCAGGGGATCGCCACTCGACAGGTACCGGGAGGTAGTGGTCGGAAGACCGTCCTGGTCCGCTTTTCTTTATTATGAATTCTGCATGCTGCTGGCTCCCGTGCCGGGAGCAATGGGTATAGCCCTGCGTAAGCTCTTCTGGCCCGGCATGTTCGGTGCCTGCGGCAAAGGGGTTCTGTTCGGGATAAACATCGTGGTGCGCCATCCCGGGCGGATCCATCTCGGTTCCTCCGTGGTGCTCAGCGAAGGCTGCATCCTCGATGCCAGGAGTCCGGGCGAGGAGCGGGCCATCATCCTTGCGGATGATACCATACTGTCCAGCAATGTCATGCTGTCGTGCAAGAACGGCACCATTGAAATAGGTTCCAATGCCGGCATCAATGCCCAGTCCATAATCCAGTCGACCAGCCGCTGTCCGGTAATAATCGGCCGTGATGCGGTGATCGGGCAGCGCTGCCTGATCGTCGCCGGCGGCAACTATAATATCGACAGGCTGGATGTGCCGATCAGGTCCCAGGGTATCCGGGAGGACGGCGGGATAAACATCAATGAGGATGTGTGGCTCGGCGGCAATGTGACGGTGCTCGGCGGGGTGACTGTTGGCCGCGGCAGTGTGGTCGGCGCCGCCGCCGTTGTCACGCGGTCTGTACCACCTTTTTCGATCAGCCGCGGCATACCCGCTGAAGTAACCGGGACGAGGCAGGCGGCTGAAAACAATGAACCGGCATGAGTTCCCAGGTTTTTCCCGGCATCGGAGGAAATTTGTGCAGAGAGTGAAGATATCGGGAGTTGATCCATGCGTATCGGGGTAATGATGCGCTCCGCCGACGAGGTCGGCGGCATCAGCGTGTATGCACGCAATATCGTGGAAGAACTCCTGAAGATCGATCCGGTGAACAGCTATGTCCTGTTCTACAAGTCAAACAAGCACTTTGGCCGCTACCGGGAGTTTGCAAACTGCAGGGAAATTCTCCTTCCCGGCCGCAGCAAGGCGGTCTGGGACCAGGTAAAAATTCCCCTGGCAGCCCGGAAGGAAAGAATCGACCTGATTTTCAACCCCAAGTTCACGGTGCCGCTTTTCACCCGCTGCAAAACGGTAATGGCCGTGCACGGCGCCGACTGGTTCATCCCGCCCTATGATGAAGTATACAACCCGCTGGATGTCTTTTACATCAAACGGGTCATGCCGCTGTACCTGCGCAAGGCTGATTTTGTCACTTCTGTTTCGGATTACAGTACCGACGGTTTTGTAAACGCCTTTCCCTGGCTTAAGGGAAAAATTCAGACCGTCTATTTCGGCCCGCATAAAAACTTCAGGGTCATTGAGGACCGCGAATATCTCGAGTCTGTCCGGGCCAGGTACAACCTGCCGCAGAACTTTATCCTGACGGTCATCCGCTATGATCGCGGCACCAGGAATACCCGCAAAAATTTTCCAGCCATGGCGGAAGCCTTTGCCAGGTACAAAAAGATGGGCGGCAGGGAAAAATTTGTGGTGGTCGGCAGGGACTGCGACCAGTACGGCAGAGAAAACGACCTTGCTGGACTGGGGATCCGGGATGATGTCCTTTTTCCCGGCTTGGTCGACCAGCAGGATCTGCCCGCTTTCTATAATCTGGCGAGCCTCTATCTCTATCCCACCATTATCGAAGCCTTTCCGATCCCCACCACCGAGGCCATGGCCTGCGGCTGTCCGATTGTCACCTCGGATTCGACGGGCTTAAAGGAGTTGACGGAAGGGGTTTCCATTGCGGTTGACCCGACGGATAATGCGGCCATTGCCGGGGCGATCATGAAAGTTCTTTCGGATCCGGACCTGCGGCGGCAGATGCGGGAAAAAGGGCTTGAGCGCTCAAAGATTTTCAGTTGGGAAAAATGCGCCAGGCAGACGCTGGATATATTTACGGGACTCTGTCAATAATTCTTCAAGCACCGGAGAGACGATTTTAACAACCTGTGGAGGAAGACAGAGTCGGATTTACCGGTTCCGGACTTTATCTGGATGGACAATGGAAAAAAATAGCGTGGAAATCAGAAAAGACCTTGTTTTCGATGTCGGCATGCATCAAGGGGAAGACACTGTATATTACCTGAAAAGAGGGTTCAGGGTTGTCGGCTTTGATGCAAATCCGGAGTTGATCCGGGAAAACAGAGAAAAATTTGCCGGAGAAATCGACAGGAATGAACTGGTCATAGTGGAAGGGGCAATAATCGACGATCCCGGCATTGAGAAAGTAAAATTTTACGTCAACGAAGACAGTTCCGTATGGGGCACTGTGCATGCTGATTTTGCGGCAAGAAATGAAAAGCTTGGCACCAGCAGCAAGGTGGTGGAAGTGAAGGCGATCGATTTTGCATCCTGCCTGACGGAATACGGCATCCCGTACTATATGAAAATTGACATAGAAGGTGCCGACCTCTGCTGTTTGCGGACCCTTGATAATTTCCAGCATAAACCGCCCTATATTTCAATAGAATCGAACAAGGTGAATTTTGCTGATCTGCTCCAGGAAATAGAGCTGCTGGCTAACCTGGGATACACTGATTTCAAGGCTGTGCAGCAGGCGGATGTACCGAAAATGAAGGTGCCGGTGAACTCATCCGAAGGGCGAATCGTCGATCACGTCTTTTCAAAGGAGGCATCCGGCCTGTTCGGCTCCGATCTGCCGGGAAACTGGGTCGACAAGGAAGGAATCATTAAAGAGTACCGCAGAATTTTTATTCAATACCGCCGGTATGGGGATAGTACCTTCTGGCAGAAGAACCCCCTGGGGCGGAGATTTTTGCAGGCCCTTGCCAGAATTACCGGAAACCACTATCCGGGATGGTATGATACGCATGCCCGGCATGAATCGTTTTCCCGGAACGATTAGAAAAGATGACCGGTAAAACAGCCGCAGTCGCCATTGTCATTCTCACCTGCAATCAGAAGGATTATACCCTTGCCTGCCTGCAGAGCCTCAGCACCTGCAGCTATCCCCATATCGAAATTGTGGTGGTGGATAATGATTCGCAGGACGGCACGGAAGAGGCGGTTGCCGCGGCTTTCCCGGCTGTACATTATCTGAAGAATGATTTCAATGCCGGGGTTGCGGGCGGCCGCAATATCGGCATCAGGTTCCTTGAAGATGAAGGGGTGGATTATGACTACCTCCTCATCCTTGATAATGATACGGTTGTTGAAAAAGACTTTCTCCAGCCCATGGTGGAAGTGCTGGACAGGGATCCGCAAATCGGGGTTGTCTCGCCGAAAATTTACCTGCTGGGGGAAGATAAAATCCTGGACCAGGCGGGAGGCAGCATCGTCAATTTTTATACTGGATCGACCGCCAAACGGGGGCACCGGGAAGAGGATACCGGGCAGTATGACAATTTCCAGACCCAGGCCTGCCTTCCCTCGGGCGCCTGTTCTTTGAGCCGCAGGTCAGTTGTGGCAGAATGCGGCGGTTTGGATGAAATTTTCAATCCCTACGGATTCGAGGACCTGGACTATTCTCTGCGGGTAAAAAAGGCGGGCTACCGGTTGGCATATGTACCTCAATCAATTATCTATCACAAAGGCAGCAAGACAGGATTTCAAAAGTATACCGAAGAGTATGCCGCAATCAAAGGAAAACATCTGCGAACCTTTATGACCAGGCATGCTAGTCCTTGGCAATTGCTCTGTTTTACTGTATTGTTGCCTCTATTAGGTGCGAGGACCCTGGTCCGTGAGGCTCGAAAAGGAAATGTAAAAGCTGCAGCCCGGCTTTTCCGGTCATTTATCCGTAAGTAACATTATTGATTTTTTCCCCTATCCATATTGAGCTGAAATGATCAAGTTGCAATCCATCCATATGGGATTGGAGAAATTTGCCTGACACCTGCATTTTAACCGGCATAATAAATAATGGCAGTACATATACTTGGCATATCAGCTTACTATCATGACAGTGCAGCGGCACTGCTGCGGGACGGTGTTATCGCCGCCGCCTGCCAGGAAGAACGTTTCACCCGCAAAAAACACGATGCCGGTTTTCCCGGTCATGCCATTTCCTCCTGTCTGGAACAAGCAGGAATAGGATTTTCCGATCTTGACTATATAGTCTTTTACGACAAACCCCTGATAAAATTTGAGCGGCTGCTGGAAACGTACCTGTCCTATGCCCCCCGGGGCCTGCGCTCTTTTATCGCAGCCATGCCGGTCTGGCTCAAAGACAAGCTCTTCCTGAAAACCACCTTGCGCAAGGAACTGGCAGCCCTGGGTGGAATCAGGACAAAAGATCTGCCGCCGCTGCTGTTTACCGACCATCATGAATCCCATGCGGCCTCCGCTTTTTTCCCCAGTCCTTTTACGGAAGCTGCCGTTCTCTGCCTTGACGGAGTGGGAGAATGGGCCACCACTTCCGTCTGGCACGGCAGGGAAAATATTCTCAAGCCCCTGTGGGAGATCGATTTCCCGCACAGCCTCGGACTTCTCTATTCAGCCTTTACCTATTACACGGGTTTCAAAGTCAATTCGGGCGAGTACAAGCTCATGGGACTGGCTCCGTACGGCGAACCCAGATATGTTGATCTCATCCTGGACAATCTCCTTGATCTCAAGGAAGACGGCACTTTTCGCCTCGACATGCAGTATTTTAACTATGCCACGGGTTTGACCATGACCGGCGGGAAATTCCATGCCCTGTTCGGCGGTCCGCCCCGCAAGCCGGAATCGGAAGTTTCCGGGAAAGAAATGGATATAGCGCGCTCCATCCAGGCTGTAACCGAAGAAATTGTCCTGCGGCTTGCCCGGACGGTCAGGAAGGAACAGCATGTTGACAGACTCTGCCTGGCAGGCGGCGTTGCCCTCAACTGTGTTGCCAATGGCCGTATTCTCCGGGAGTGCGGATTTGATGATATATGGATTCAGCCGGCAGCAGGCGATGCGGGCGGTGCTCTTGGAGCGGCCCTGGTCATCTGGCATGATTATCTTGACAAGCCGAGGCATCCGGGCGATTCGGACAGCATGCAGGGCTCCTATCTTGGACCGTGTTTCTCAAATGATGAAATAATCAGGCGCCTTGACAGTGCGGGAGCAGTGTACACACGCCTTGATGATAAGGATCTCCTGCCCGGGCTGGCGGAACTGCTTGATCAGGGCAAAGTGGTGGGCTGGTTCAACGGCCGCATGGAATTCGGGCCGCGGGCTCTGGGCGGCAGATCGATAATCGGTGATCCGCGCAATACCGAGATGCAGACCCAGATGAACCTCAAAATCAAGTATCGCGAATCCTTTCGGCCATTTGCTCCGGCAGTCAAGATGGACAGAGCGGCGGAATGGTTTGAGCTTGACCGGGAAAGCCCGTACATGCTGCTGGTTGCTCCGGTTCATCCCGGCAAGCGCAGCGGCGGCGATGCGGACAGGGACCTGTTCGGCCTGGATAAGCTCAAGTTTCCGCGCTCCCTTATTCCCGCGGTTACCCATGTCGACTACTCGGCCAGGGTTCAGACTGTTCACCGGGAAACCAATCCCCGGTTCTATGGCCTGGTTGAGGAATTTGAAAAATTGACCGGCTGTCCGGTATTGATCAATACATCGTTTAATGTCCGGGGTGAACCGATCGTCTGTACGCCCGAGGATGCCTACCGTTGTTTCATGCGCACGGAAATGGATTTTCTTGTGCTGGAAAATATTCTTCTTGCCAAGAACGATCAGCCCCGGGTTGAACGCGACAATTCCTGGCAGCAGGAATTTGAACTTGATTGAGAGAGACAGGTCATGCAGAGCATAAATAAGAATCCGGACAGGAAGGAGCTGCGCAATTTCGGCATCGTGACCGGCGTTCTGACCCCGGTGTTTTTCGGATTGCTGCTGCCGTGGATATTTTCGCGGGGTTTTCCGGTGTGGCCCTGGATCGCAGGGGGAAACCTGTTTGTACTGGGTTTTGTCCTGCCCGTAATCCTCAAGCCTGTCTACCGGATATGGATGACCATAGGTTTTTATCTGGGCTGGATCAATACCCGTATCATACTGTCAATTATGTTTTATTGTATTATCCTGCCGGTGGGAATCGTTCGCCGGCTGCTGGGCAGGGATTCGATGGCGAGAACACTGGGCCCGAAAGAAAAGAGTTACCGGGTAACCAGCTCTGATCGAGAAAAAAAGCATGTGGAGAGACCGTTCTGATGTTTGATTTTATGAAAGATCTGTGGGACTTCATGAGAGCCCGCAAAAAATTCTGGCTGGCACCGATCATCCTGGTGATGCTGCTTTTGGGAACTCTTATAGTCCTCACCCAGGGATCGGCCGTTGCTCCCTTTATTTACACTTTGTTTTAAGGGCCTGTTATTTTCACCCTTTGCCCGCAGAGAGATATGGATCGCTGTGTCCGGATAGAGCTGAAAAACCTGGATTGTCACCATGTGGGGAAGGGTTCTGTAACAATTTTGTTGCAACGAAATAAAACTAAATCGGGCAGAATCCAGAATTTTCTTTGAAAAAAAAAATGATGATGCTATGATACTTCAAGTTTTCGAGCAATTCAGGGAACTTAAGTTTTGCAGTGTGGAAATGTCGGGATCATAACCGCGACCGGAGTTATTTTCAGGCAGAAAACGGGGAACTTGATCCATTTATTTTCAAAAAAATTTTGAACGTAAAGCTCAGGGCAAATTTTAAAAATCAGAAAATTAAGGTATTTGGAATGAAAAAGCTGTGCAGTTGTTTTGTTTTATTTTTAGTTTTCTCTGCGGTTATGATTACTGCCCAACTGAGCACCGCAACAGATGCCGGCGCTGTTGTTACCGGCTCAACATCCATGACGGTCGTTACGGTCCGTAAATGGATAACCAAGAATAACGAAGAACCAGTTTTCTGGTCAGAGAAATTCGGTCTGCATAGCTACCGTATTTCCGGGAAAGCACAGTACTGGAAAAACGATCCCTTGCCGATTCCATTTACCCGAGATTACAACGGCAACGTTGGCGGACTCATATGGGCTATTTATGATGACGCAGGAACAGGAAACAAATCGTTTGTTGCTAATGCCTGGGATTTTGTCGGACCTTATAGCGAATACAAGGCCCATGGAGGCGGGGTCAATGTGTCAGACGGCTGGCAGGGGTTGATGCTGTCAACAATATGCTCCGACAAAAATTATAACGGCAAACACAGGTCAAATATTATTTTTACGCAAAAATAATAGTTCGGATATCATTTCTGACCGCAGAAAGCAGCCTTGTTTTTTGACAAGGCTGCTTTTTTTTTGTACGGAATTAAACTTTAAAGATTTCCTGAAACGCGGTAGTTAGTATCGTGAGCAAGGAATGAAATGCCTGCGCCTGTGAATAGAATTGTCTTTTCTGATAATTCTCTCATTTGTTTAAATTTCCGTATCTGATTATTATGAAACATTCTTCCAGAGCAGTTAAAACTGTTTCCATCATTTTCCTCCTCCTTTCTTCTTTGTTTATCGCCGTGCTTTTATCAGAGGCAGTCCTTCGGATAACCGTGCTTCAGAACAGGGAATATGAAAATGAGGCAATCCGTTTTGCAATGCAGAATCTCAGAACGGACAAGGATGTTGGTTTTTTGTGGAAAAGTGATCTTCTGATACCTGTAGAAGACAATCCGGGATGGTACGATCAGGAAAAATTCCCCATAATTACGGATGAAAATGGTTTTTTTAATCCGCGGGAAGCCATAAGCAGGAAACGGTCCCAGGATCCTGTCAACATTGTAGGACTTGGCGATTCCTTCATGTATGGAGCAACCTATGAGTTTTATGAGTTTTTTAAAGAAAACGGATTGTTTTATTATAACATGTCCATGTCGAGACATTGCCCGCCTCAATATAATATAATTTTACAAAGAGATGCCCTGCCCATTAAACCTGATTGGGTCATTTACGGGATATATGAAAACGATTTTGACGAAACCATTGATTTTGAAAACTGGCAGAAATCACATACCGACTGGTTTACTTTCCATTCCGGAACCTGGTTCGGGTCAGCAGTTGAGCTCCCTCTCTGGAGAGCTTTCCTGGAAAAATATGCGCCCGGGATCAGTATGCTGGAAAAAAGGGTTCGCAGGCAATTCGGTTTTCTCGGGCCTGTATCATACCGGAAGGTTCAGACGGAATCCCTGACTGAAAAGGAGAAGTCGGAAAAAGTCTATACGTATATAGAAAAAGCATATGCGGATGCCTCAGCGGCAGGTATTTCTTTTCTCTGCCTTCTTATACCGGTCAGGGATGTCAATTCCGAAGGACGTTCCGCACGTGACTATAATTATGATTTTATTTATGAGAAATTAACCGGGAACGGAATCCCGGTTCTGGACCTCAGGCCGATTTACAATAACTACCCGGATCGAAAAGATTTATTTTATAAAATGGATGCCCACTGGAACAGAAAGGGAATGGAATTGGCGGAAAAAGCAATTCTCGGAAGAGTTGTTCATGAGTAAGCCCAATTTTTTTATTATAGGTGCGCCAAAATGCGGGACAACGGCATTGAGCGAGTATCTGCGGACACATCCGCAGGTATTCATGTGTGAACCGAAGGAGCCGCACTATTTTGCCGATGATTTTGCCTGCCTGCAGTATGTGAAGGAGGAATCCGCATACCTGGATTTGTTTCGTGCTGCCGGCCCGGAACGCCTGGCAGTTGGAGAAGGTTCTGTTTTTTATCTCTATTCACCCGGAGCCTTGAAGAAAATCAAGGAATTCCAGCCCGATGCACGGATTATTATCATGCTTCGCAATCCCGTGGAGATGCTGCCTTCGTATCACGCCCAGATGCTCTACACGGTTGTTGAGGATGTCGAGGATTTCGAAGCAGCATGGAACCTTCAGGAAACCCGGAAACAGCAGAATTCGATTCCGAAAGGCTGTATCGACAGCAAACTTCTGCAATATAAAAGATGGGGGATGTTTGGCAAAAATGTTGAACAGGTGCTGGCAATATTTCCCCGGCAAAATGTGAAAATTATTTTTTTCGAAGATTTTATCGGCAACACCCGGTCCTGTTACCTTGATGTACTTACTTTTCTGGGGGTTCGCGATGACGGCAGGGTTGAATTCCCTGCCGTGAATGAACGAAAGGAGCATAAAAGCAGAATTTTCGGCTATCTTGTCAATAACCGTGCCCTTATCGCAAAACTCTCCTGGCTTGCAAGCATATTAAATAAAACGGGAATCAGTTCCACGGCAGTAAAGGAGCAGATAAAACAGCTTAATGCCCGTAAAATTGAAAGGAAGCCCCTGCCGGATGAATTAAGGGAAAGGATGGTGTCAACTTTCCGCAGCGATATCAAGCTGCTTGAGGAGATTACGCAAAGGGATTTGCAGCATTGGTATGCAAAGGATTAACAGCCTGTTGATTCCATCGATCCTTTATATGACGGCAAGCCTTCCGGGTTCGGTTTCATTGGCGTTTTTCCCGGCCGGTTGGCGGAATCACCGGCAGTCCGGATTGTTTCTTTTCTGCCGGCTATGATCCGGAAAAATTTGTCGGTCGTTGAGCCGGGCAACGGCATAAATTTATTTCTGCATTCATTTTGATAATTCATAGTTGCATGGGTAAAGAAGAGATTCACTGGATTTCGGCATGAAAGCGTACTCAATTTTATCCATGTTCAGCAGCAGCAGTTCCCGGCAGTTTTTCAGCGGCACCGGCGCCGCTTTTTTAATAATCATTGCCGGAAAAGGTGTTTCATACCTGCTGCAGCTTGTTTTTGCCCGTGTTTTGGGGGTGGACGGGTATGGTGTTTATATCTATGTCGTGACCGTTATTTCCATATTGTCAATCTTTTCAACAATGGGTTTTGACTCGGTACCCTTGAAATATCTGGCCATGTACCGTTTGCGGCAGGAATGGTCATTATTTTCCGGAATTCTCAGGAGAAGCCTTCAGATCCCCCTGTCCCTCAGCGTGTGTACTGCAGTTGCCGTTATCATTGCAGCGAGCAGTATTGACCAGATTTCTGGAAACAGGGCCCTTTACAGTACGCTGATTGCAGGCACCGCAGCATTGCCGCTGTTCACTCTGCTGAAAGTTCTGCAATCTGTATTCCGTTCGCAGAAACAGATAATATCGGCATTACTGCCCAATGAAATTGCAGTGCCGTTTTTTCTGCTTGCCGGAGTGGGCGGTTTCAGCCTGATGGGATTTCAGCCGGACAGTCTTGATGTTATCACCTATCATGCAATTGTGATCGGCTGTGTCCTTGCAGTTTTTTCTTTTGTCTGTTGCCGGCGGCTTTCGCTTCTGCCTGTGCTGTCTTCAACCCCTCGGTACAAAACAGGGGAATGGACAAGGACCGCGGCCTCTCTGCTTCTTATCTCCGGGATGCATATTGTCCTGTCGCAAACAGATATCATGCTGCTGGGAGTGTTCAAAGGCACAACCGATGCCGGAATTTACGCCATTGCCTCGAAGATCGCCATACTGGTAACCTTCGGCCTGCAGATCGGCAACCAGATAATTGCGCCCATGATATCAGAATTCTACCATGACGGCGACAAGGCCAGGCTGCAGGAGGTGGTGAGCCTTGGGTCAATGATCAGCACGATTTTTGCCGTTATTATTGTCCTGATTATACTCTTTTTTGCACGTCCTCTACTGCATCTTTTCGGCCCCGAGTTTACCGGGGGCAGGCTGTCTTTGTATATTCTTGCCGGGGGGCAGATGGCAAATGCATTGGTCGGACCGGTTGGATTAATCATGACAATGACAAAACATCACAGGGAGGCGAGTTTTATCATATCTGTTTCCGCCCTGGTGAATATAGTGCTCAATCTTATTCTCATCCCGCGATTCGGCATGACCGGGGCGGCTGTTGCCACAACCATGACCATGCTGAGCTGGAATATCGCATTCTGGCTGTATATTCGAAAAAATCTTGGAATCAACACCATAATGACAACTGCGTTTATGCGGAGAGGAAGGAATCGGTCCTGATTCCTGCCTAATCCCCGCACCAACGTGCGGCACAGCAGAACTATTGGTGTACCTGAGATTCCATGCCCCGGTATTCAGTGCAGCATTTGCCCGTATTTTCTTTGGTATTTTTACTGACGCCGGTGAATAAAATTCGATTGTTTTCAGGATTGATATCAATATGCCCAATGCCTGCAAGCTGGAAAACAGCAGCTTTAAAAACAAGTTGCCAAAAAGAATCGCACCTGCATTTACCCGGATATACGGCTACTTGGGGAACTTGCGGCAATGGGATTGAGCCGGGTCCGGAACCGGAAATGCTGAAAAAAGTGTGGCGGGAGTGAATTTGACCGCTGAGTCAAAGAGTAACTTCGAAAAACATTAAACTACATAACCCCGCTATCTTCTTAATAAAAATGACTGTTAAGTTTTGACAAGAAAATCGAATTGTGCTAGAAAAAATAAGGCAAGTTTTACCAATCAGATCAAAGGACAATTACGTTTCTTTGGTCAACCCTGTATCAATTAGACCTTGATTTGTGGAAGGATGATTCATGAAAAATAGATCCGTATATCTCCCTGTAATTGGCCGGCTGGTGGCTGCCGCTGCCCTGGTAGTTTCATTTTCAAGTAATGCCGCAGCCGATGTTTACGAAAAAATTGTAATCTCTCCCCAGGATGTCGGTGTTTTTGCAGTAGTCGGGGAGCAGCAGTTTACAGCAATTGGCGTGACTCCGTCGGGGCAGAAGGTGGATATTACGGATAAGGTTGACTGGTATCTGGAAGAAAGACCTTTCAGACTCCAGGTGCTGACTAAAAATATGAAGCCAGATGATATCGCCCAGATTGATGCCAATGGCCTATTGACAATAAAGGAAAAGATCACCTGGGGACGGGTTCTCGTGACCGCCTGTTACCCGAAAGGCTGCGGCAGGGGACTGACCAGCTATGGCGGGAAAGCCGTGGCCCCAGCCACTAAACTCCTCCTGCAGTAATAGAGGTGAACCGGAAACGGTATTCATGTTTGCCCGGGTCATGCTGATCCTGCCGCCGGTCAGGTGACAGATGAGTTCCAATTCAAGCTGGACAGAGAACAGCCAGGTGTATGGCCGAACCGGTTTCCTGTTGCATGTCATCCTGCTGGCATTAGCAGCTGCCCCAGTAGTTTCATTTTCAAGTAATGCCGCAGCCGAGGTTTTCGATTATATTGAAATATATCCTCAGGATGTCGGTGTTTTTGCAGAAGTCGGGGAGCAGCAGTTTACAGCATATGGCGTGACACGGTCGGGCTATAAGAGAGAAATTTCAGATCAGGTTGACTGGTATCTGGAAGAGAAACCTTTCAGCCAACAGAGTATGAAGCCTGATGATATCGCACAGATTGATGCCAATGGCTTATTGACAATAAAGAAAAACATCACCTGGGGACGGGTTGCCGTGACCGCCTGTTACCCGAAAGGCTGCAGTGCAGGAATGACCACCGGTAATGCCGGTGCGAAGCTGCTCAATATGCCTGCACTGTCTTATCTCCTGCAGCCGAAATATATGGTTACTCCAAATCATGGCGCAAATGGCTCCATAAGCCCGGCAACTGCAATTTCGGTAATAGAGGGAAGGGCAGCATATTTTGCCGTTACACCCGATCAGTGTTATGAAATTGCCGCTGTTGATTGTACATGCGGCGGTGCGCTGAATGGTGCGACTTTTACAACCGGCCCGGTATTTGCGGATTGTTCGGTTAGCGCTGCCTTTTCCCATGCGGGAACATTCTATACTGCCGTTCCGCAAGCTCTCAACGGAACCACTGATTCCGTAGAAATGCGAAATATTCCATGCGGGGAGCCGGTTGTTTTTATTTTCGGACCGCCGGAAATTCCGGATGCTGTAGCTACAATTGATGCCTGGGACAACTGCGGCGGTTCATTAAGTGACAATGGAGATGCCACTTGGACGTATACTATCAGCAGTTTAACCCGGAATTGCAATGCTGTTGTTTCCTTTGTGACTGAATTTACCGTACACACCATGGCTGCCGGGGGAACAGAACCCGACCCTGTAACGGCACTACCCGGAACTGCTCTCAATTTGACTTTCGGGCCGGCCGATATCGAGGGCAATGTAGCCCAGGTAGATATTGAAAATGATGATTGTAATGGAATGCTGAGTGATAATGGGGATGGAACCTGGAACTATACTATCGTCTCCCTTGGTAGTGATTGCGTTGCTGCCGTGGAATTCGTCGCCCCGCCGCGGTTTATGCTGACTGTTGAGGGCAAAAGTACGGGTGCCTCTGGTCAGGTTATCGGAGTAGTATTAGGAACAGTTGACAGCAATATTGTTATAACTTGTCCGCTGTCACTTGAAACAACTTGTAATGATTCGGAGATTCTTGACAATAATTCGACGGTTGAGTTAAATGCAGGCACATTATCAGGTGATTTCATAACCTGGGGTGGGGATTGTTCTTTCTGCAGTACAATGACAACATGTTCGATTACCATGGATGGCGATAAAACCTGCACAGCTGAATTTAATCCATGATAACTCTAATTTTTCTTCAGGTATTTCAATGAATTATATAACCTTTTGGCGAATAATTCTATTTTTATGCCTTCTTGTTCCCTTCTCTCCGGATATTGTCTTTGCCAAGAAGCTTGTTGCCCTGAAAGTCCTGCCGGAAAACGTCGGGGTTTTCTACGAAAAAAAGACACAGCAGTTTACGGCCATAGCCGTTTTTGACGACGGCTCTGAAGCAGACTATACCAAAAAGGTAGGCTGGTCGTTAACAGCCTTTCCTTTTTCCACCCAGAAAATGGCACCCCATGAGATCGCCACCATTGACCGGAACGGACTGGCCACCGTGAAAAGCACCTGGGGACGCGTAAAGGTAAATGCCACCTATCCGCCGCCGAAACAGCCTGCTGCCTTTTCTAATGTCGCATTTCTCGCAAAACTGCTGCTTGCTCCGGCTCCGCCGGAGCCGGTCTGGCCCAAGGTGGCGCCGGCCATCTATTTTTTGTTACTGTCTGATGACAAATAGCTGCCAGGATCCGTATCATTTGTCAGCATGACCTGCATATATTTTGGTATTTTTTTTCGGTTCCTGCTGATGGGTAAGGGAATAACTTGCCAGTCCCGCCGTAAATTTATATATAGCAATTTCATCATCTCCAGATATTCGGCTCCGCCAATTAATTATTGTACCATTTAATGAACAGAACTTGTGTTTTAAGCATAGTCATTCCCTGCTACAACGAGGAGAAGACCCTGGTTGCCTGCCTGGAAAGGATTCTGGCACTCAAAAACCATGATCTTGATCTGGAAATTATTATCATTGATGACTGCTCAACAGATGGAAGCCTTGCCATTGCCCGGGAAATGGACAAGTCCCATGCAGTAATCAAGGTTCTTGAGCATTCCGTCAACAAGGGGAAAGGCGCGGCGCTCCGTACCGGATTCCAGGCCGCCACCGGCGATTTTGTCGTCGTGCAGGATGCCGACCTCGAGTATGATCCGCTGGACCTGGTAGAACTGATCAAGCCTCTCCGGCAAGGCAAGGCGGATGTGGTTTTCGGCTCCCGCTACCTTTACACCAAGCCGCATAGGGTTCTCTATTTCTGGCATACCATGGGGAACAGGTTTCTTACTTTTCTCTCGAATATGTTTACGGATCTTAATCTTACTGATATGGAGACATGCTATAAGGTTTTCCGGCGCGAGATAATTCAGGGGATAGAAATTCAGGAGAACCGGTTCGGCTTTGAGCCGGAGGTCGTCGCCAAAATTGCACAGCAGCGTTTACGGATTTATGAGGTGGGAATATCGTATGAAGGCAGGACATACAATGAAGGCAAAAAAATAGGAGTTCGTGACGGATTCCGCGCCATTTACTGTATTTTTAAATATAATGCACGGCAGGCGCCTGTACCCGCTCAGCTTTTCGTTTTTCTGCTTTTAGGCGGTGCCGCCGCCCTTGTTTATCTGTTGCTGACATGAAAAAAGCCTGCCACTCATTTTATTTGTTGCGGTTATGTTAAAGAAAATCAAACTTTTTAAAACAATTCTTTTTGTCATGTTCCTGGCTGCGGCCCTGCAGGTTGCAAATTGCCGGACAGTGGACGCCCGGGAGATGACGGCGGAGATGGTATGGATCGGGCCGGAAAAAACAGGAAACATGGTTTTTTATTCATACCTGCAGGAGGATGTGTGGAGCAAACCCCTCCGGCTGTCCCACGAGAACCTGACTAATCTGGTACCGACCATTGCATCTGATCGCAGCAATCGAACGTTTGTTGTCTGGACAGTTGTGACCGGGGGGGAGAGTTTTCTTCATTTCGTGATCTTGCGGGACGGAAAAATTGAAACCGGACCCTTGAAGATTGAAACAGGAATGGCGACCAACATGGCACCATTTCTTGCAGAAGATTATGACGGTGCCATCTGGCTGGCCTGGTCGGGAAATAATGGAACCACAAGTGATGTTTATTCTTCGTATTGGGAGAATAACAGGTGGCAGCCTGCAAAAAGAGTTCATGAGAAAAATAATGTTCCGGATATCCTCCCGCAATTGAAGGCGGACCCTGAGGGAACGGTTTCCGTCAGCTGGAATTCCTTTGGTGCTGACGGATATAGGACCATGACCAGGAAACTGAAAAACGGAACGACATCCACTGCTTCCGGCGCCGCCGGTTCCGATCAGGGAAAAGAAAACCCGACTAATCCCCTGGCCTGTGTCAAAACGTATCCCCTGCATGCAGGTATGCTGGATAAGGCGGTGCTGCTGAGCCGTTGTCAGGATGAAGGTCTCCCCGTACAAGTCCGTTTTGTCGGCAAAACAGGAGAGAAGCGGGATAATTCCCGTTAAAAAGCGGGGATGCAATAATCAAATGCCACCTTTTTTGAACATTTAAGGAAATATATCTTGATGATTGTCCGGTTCACATCAATTTGTCATTATCATGCGGTTCTGTTCGCTTTGCTTTCAGTGCTTATTACTGCAGTCGGCGTCAGTGCGGTGGAACGCGATAAGGCTATAATCGCCTTTGGCGACAGTATTACCCAGGGGTACCCCGAGGTGGTCCAGCCCCCGCTTGGTGCGAGAGTCGGCGGCTATGAGCCTGATCTCGAGGCCCTGACCGATTCCAGAAAAGAGCATTACAATGTGTATAACTACGGCCGGGGCGGCGAGACAACCTTAGAGGGCATGATGAGATTCGATTATGTGTTGTCGCAGCATCCCATGGCCCGATATGTTCTGCTGCTTGAGGGGACGAATGACATCTGGTCCCAGATTTCCAGGGAAGATACGGTATATTACCTGTCAGTGATGATCGACATGGCCCTGGATTTTGGAATCGAGCCTGTCATCGGTACCATTACGCCCGATCCGCGGCCTGTCGCGGCTGATAAGAATATCCCTTTGTTAAACCAGATGATCAGAGACATGGCCGCCGATAGAAATGTTGTTGTGGCTGATCTCTATGCGGAAATGGTAGATGACTGGGAATCTACGTATATTGATATTTTATATCCTGACGTACCGGTTTGGAACGACTGGCTTCATCCGAACCGGGCCGGATATGAAAAAATGGCGGAGATCTGGTTCAAGGCGGTTTTTCACTGCAGCCTGGAATATCTTGACCAATGCAAAACCGATTCCGAATGTACGAATGCCGGTGCATATTGGTACAAGGATGTATGCAATCCATATCCTCCCCCCTTCAGTTGGCAGCTGCTGTTGAACAAGAGGTAGTCGGCAGGCATGCTTTTCTTATGACAGCAATAAAAAAGTTGAGGAAATGAGTTTTGGATCTTTCGGTCATTGTTCCATTGTTGAATGAAGAAGACAATATAGATATACTTTATACGGAATTGACCAGGGTTCTGAACGATCTGTCACTGCAGTATGAAATTGTCATGGTTGATGACGGCAGCACCGATAACAGTCTTGAAATCCTCAGAAATCTGCAGCAGGCAGACCCGCATCTTGTCATCGTATCCCTGCGGAAGAATTTCGGCCAGACCGCAGCGATGTCCGCCGGTTTTGATATTGCGACCGGCAATCTCATTGTTGCCATGGATGCAGACCTGCAGAATGACCCTGCGGATATTCCTGTCCTGCTCAGGAAGATCGACGAAGGCTTTGACGTGGTCACAGGCTGGCGGTACGATCGGAAAGACCCTTTTTTCAGCAGAAGGCTTCCCTCCAAAATCGCCAATTTCATTATTTCATTTTCCACCGGTGTCTGGATTCATGACTACGGCTGCACCCTGAAGGCCTTTAAACACGAAGTAATCAACAACATGAAACTCTATGGCGAGATGCACAGGTTTGTTCCGGCCATTGCAAGCGCCATGGGAATTTCAATCGCCGAGGTAAAGGTGAACCATAGGGCCCGGAAATACGGGAAGTCGAAATACGGCATATCAAGAACCGTACGGGTTATCCTGGACCTGTTGACGGTAAAATTCCTGTTAAGCTATGCAACACGGCCCATTCATGTGTTCGGAACGCTGGGAATCATTTCCGGCGGCCTGGGCCTGCTGATTGCCCTGATCATGACCGTGCAAAGGCAGTTTTACGGCATCGCCATGGCTGACCGGCCTTTGCTTCTGCTGGCCGTCTTCCTGATGTTCGTCGGGGTTCAGTTCATTACCATGGGACTGCTTGCCGAAATGCTGTCCAGAACCTATTATGAGTCTCAGAACAAGCCGATTTATTTTATCCGGAAAATTTATCGTTGATATAACATTGATAAATTCGCAAAAAGTCATCAAGAGTGATGAAAAACAGCTCTCTTATTCAGCGGGAGGTGAGAATGGCAAGCCTTGGTGTCCGATGCGAAGATTGAAAGAGGAGGAGCAACAATCGGGGTCAGGATCGGTATCGGGAGTGAACTGAGGATTAGTGGTAATCAGAAAAAAAATCACCACGTAATCGATAAAGGTGAGGACGGGCAGGCAGGGAGGAACGGAGAAGAACTATCCGATATTGAGCGTGCAGTTCAGGCTATGAATTTGCTCCCGCAGGCATTGGATTTTCAGGGAATCTTCTTTGGTCATCCATCTCGGCTCATTGATGGAACTTATAATTTCAGCCAATTCGACCAGTACGCTCTCCATGGCCTGGCACCATTCATCCGTGTAAACCTGTTCCATGAGTATCTGCTGTCCCATTTTTCTTCTCCTCTCCTGCAGGTTCTTCCGTCTCATCTTGTCATGTCTCCGTAATTACTGGGTAGGCACGGGAACAATATCATGTGTTTTGTGCTGTTCTCTACTTGTACTAGCAACAAATGTGCCCGATTATTTTTATGCAGGGAGAGAAGACCGGCATGGTACATCTACAGAGAGAATGTCGATTTAATTCGCAACAATAGGAAAAAAAAATACTGATTCGTACAAAAAAATACGTCCTGCCTTTTTGGAAGCGTCCGGTGAAAGTGGACAATAATTTGCGTGAGACGCCGGCGAAGAATGTGGTATGTAACGGCCATGAATGAGAGTTTTTTTTGTTCTCTTTATTGGGAACTTTGCGGAGGGCGTGAATGAGAAAAAGGATCTTTTTCATCTGCGGTTCGATGAATCAGACAACCCAGATGCACCAGATTTCCGAATATCTTGCCGACTACGAGCATGCCTTCTCGCCTTTCTACTGCCACGGCTTTGACGAGATTCTGCGAAGACTCGGGTTGGTCGAATTCACGATCGCCGGAAACAGGATGGCGGAGCGCTGCCGGAAGTATCTGCAAAGTCATGGCCTCCCCATCGACTACCAGGGGAAGAACCGGCCCTATGACCTGGTGGTCACCTGTACGGATGTCTACCTCCAGAAAAACATTCGCGACAACAGGATCGTCCTGGTGCAGGAGGGGATTATCGACCCGGATTCCTTTATCTATCAACTTGTCAACCGCCTCCGATTCCTTCCCCGATGGATGGCGGATACGGCGATGACAGGTCTCAGCGATGCATACCGGGCTTTTTGTGTTGCAAGCGAGGGATACCGTGATTTCTTCATCCAGAGAGGCGCCCCTCCGGAAAAGATCGTGGTTACTGGAATACCCAATTTCGACAACTGCCGGCAATATTGCACCAATGACTTTCCGCACAACCACTACGTGCTGGCCTGCACGTCTAACCTCAGGGAGGTAGGCCGGCGTGAGGACCGCGCGGCCTTCATCCGAAGGGCTGTGGAGATCGCCGGGGACCGCCAGCTTATCTTCAAGCTGCATCCGAACGAAAATATCAAACGCGCCACCCGGGAAATCAATGAGTACGCGCCGGGAGCCATGGTGTTCGCGACCGGGAGCGCTGAAGAAATGATCGCCAACTGCGATGCCCTGATTACCCGATTTTCATCGACCGCCTTCGTCGGGGCAGCGCTTGGCAAGGACACGTACTCGGACTTCGATACGGACACATTACGGCGCCTGATGCCTCTGCAGAATGACTCGGCGGCGTTAAACATCGCCAATGTCTGCCGCCGGGTACTGGCAGAAAAAAGATGGAACTCTACCTGAATCCGTGAGCGTTCGAGACGGGTGCATATGCAAGGCGGCAACGATGTTGATAATACTGATGGTATATCAACGAGTTGCCAACACCGCAGATGCGCCCTTATCGGGTGCCCCGCAGGGCGGCGGGGTCAACCCGGACGACAAAGGTTGATTCAGGTTATTTTGTTAAGCAACAAGTACTTACCTGTGAAAACGGCACGAAGCCGTCACGGATTCAGGTACGTCACTTTGCCGATCCGATGCCCCCGTTTTTCCGGCCCCCCGCCTCCTTGACATTCAACATCGTGTATGTTATAGAAAATACTTGAAAAATCAATTTCTTTTCATCCGCCGGGGAAATGATATTTGAAGGCTTTGGTTACAGGAGCGACAGGATTTATCGGAAGCCATCTGGTTGACGCCCTTGTGCGACGAGGAGACCGGGTCAGATGTCTCGTGCGCAATAAAAACCATTTAGGGTGGGTGAAGAATTCCCCTGTTGAGTTTGTCGTCGGCGATTGCCGGGAGAAGGATTCTCTGAACCAGGCAGTGCAGAACGTTGATCAGGTTTTTCATCTTGCGGGTGCGACCACGGCGGTCAAAGAAAAAACCTTCTTCGAAGTGAATGGATTTGGTACGGAGAACCTCGTCCGGGCCTGCATTGAAGACAATCCCCGTGTCCAGAAATTTATCTCTGTTTCGAGCCAGGCAGCAGCGGGTCCGTGCCGGAGCGATGGGCAAAAAAATGAATCCGACCCTTGCGAACCGGTCTCGCCCTATGGGAAAAGCAAATTGCTGGGGGAAAAATTGGCCCTGTCCCACGCCCATGAACTTCCTCTGCTCATCCTGCGGCCCTGTGCCGTCTACGGACCCAGGGACAAAGGCTTTTATAATCTTTGCAAGGGGCTCTCCAGGCGCATCAATCCTGTCCTTGCCGACCATGATCAACTTATCAGCATGTGCCATGTCCAGGATCTTGTCCGAGGAATCCTGTTGGCAGCCGAGACCCGGACTGAGAGCGGGGAAATCTTTTTTCTGTCTGACGGCCATGACTACCGGATGGCAGAAATTGGCGACATCTTCGCGCAGGCGATGCAGATAACCCCGCTGAGACTTCGCCTTCCCAGGCAGATGCTGTTCGGCATGGCCTTTATGGCAGAGTGTTTCTCCAGGCTCACCGGCACGCCTTCCATCATGAGCAGAGGCAAGGTAGAGGAAATGATCTGCAGGAATTGGCTCTGCGACATTTCAAAGGCCAGGGCTCAATTGGGTTTCGAGCCCCGAATTTCTCTTGCCCGGGGAACTGAGCTCACCGTCGCCTGGTACAAAAAAGAAAACTGGCTGTAGCGATATTGCCGGGATGTTTCGGGATCTCACTTTGTTCGCTTATCTGCTTACCCATCACTTTTGACGATTTTTTGCGAATTCATCAATCATGGCCGGCATAGAGATCATTACGGTAGAAAGAAGATCGGAGCTCAGGGACTTCATCGACCTGCCTTGGAAAATTTATGCCGAGTATCCCCGTTGGGTCCCCCCCCTTAAGAAAGAGGTCCGCCGTTTGCTTGATCCCGGCAGGCACCCTTTCTGGGAATTTTCCGAGCGCATCCTCTTTCTGGCCCGTCGTGGCACGGAGACGGTGGGAAGGATCGCGGGCATTATCGATCGCCATCATAACGAGTTCCACGGCGAGCAGATGGGCATCTGGGGATTCTTCGAATGCAGTGACGATCCGGCGGCAGCGGCCGCCCTTTTCTCTTCCGTGGAAACATGGGTTCGCCGGAAGGGGATGACCTTCGTCAGAGGCCCGCTCAACCCGTCCATCAATTACGAGGCCGGCCTGCTCATCGACGGTTTTGATTATCCGCCGGCGTTGATGATGCCGTACAATCCGCCGTACTATCCATGCTTGATCGAATCGTGCGGTTTCAGCAAAGAAAAAGAGCTGTTTTCCTTCATGATCGATGGGGAGTACCGGCTTCCCGAGTGGCTGGATCGTCTTGCGCAGCGGCTGGCCGGGAAAAAGGGCATCCGCATCAGGCCCTTCCGGCTCAAGGATCCGGTTCCTGAACTTGCCCTGGTCAGGGAGATATTCAACGACTGCTGGTCCGGCAACTGGGGTTACGTCCCCTTGAGCGATCATGAGACCCGGGAAATAGGAAAAAGCATGGTCCAGATTGCCGATCCGGACCTGGCTTTTTTCATCTATTATGAGGATGACCCCGCTGGGGTCTGCGTCATCCTGCCCGATATCAACCCGTTGCTCAAGCGCTTCAACGGCCATATCGGTCCTGCGGGTTTGCTGAAGTTCCTTCTCTATCGGCGGGAGATCACCGGATTGCGGGGTATGCTCTTCGGGATCAAGGAGAAGTACCGGCAACTGGGACTCCCCCTGGTGGTCTTTCGCCACCTGTATGAGGTTGTGCGGAAGAATGAAAAATATCGCTATATGGAGCTGGGCTGGACCCTGGAGGACAACGAGTCGATCAATTTCCTGGTGGAGGAAGCCGGCGCAAGAATACACAAGAAATATTGCATATACAGGAAGGTTGTTTAGGCTATTAGGCTGAAGGCTGAAGGCTGAAGGCTCTTAGGCTGTTAGGATTTTAGGTTATTAGGGGTTTAGGCTGTGAGCAACAGCAAGAAACGCGTTATATGAGACGTATCGGGGTAAAACTTGCTCTCTTTTTTGCTTAACAGCCTTCAGTCTAACAAGCTAAACACCTGCATTGATAGCGAGAATATCGCGTTGAAAATGAGATATGGACATATTGGCTGAACAGCAAATTCCAACCATTGCTTTCGTCTGGCGGCCTGAAGAGATGGTCCCGCCCGTGACCCAAATGGCACAGCGCACGGGAAGCAGGGCCATCTTCGATGTCTCCATGATGGGCATGGATGCGCTCCGTTCCGCCCTGCGAAAAGCCGACCCTGCCGCCCAGGTCACGGATATCAAGATTTCAGCCCCTGTCTTGCTGGATCCGTCTCTGGAGCAGTTGCTGCAGGAAACTGGGGTCCGGAACCTCTGGGTCGAATGCCACCCTCAGTTTTTCCGGGGAGATTTTTCAGTTTTTCTGCAGAGATTGAGGGGATTGGCGAAAGACTGCAACTTTTTCCCCATCCTCGGGGACCTGGATCTCCTGGCGGCTCTATTGACTGACAGTCCGGGCATCGGGCGCGTTGTTCTGAAAGGATGCGAGGCATCCGGATTCGTGAGCGGTGAGACGACCCTGGCGCTCTATTCGGCGGTTAAAGAGATGCGGCACAACTTGCTGCCATCTATGGAGATCCTCATCTGGGGCAGCGTCGCCACCCCTGAGGCGGCGGCGGCGTTTCTTGTCACCGGGGCCTCGGGGATCGTTTTCGAGAGCGTCCACTGGCTGACAGACCTGGTTGGAATTGATGATCGCCAGCAGCGGCAGCTCGCCAACCTCCGCCTGGATTCTACGGATCTGGTCGGCCTCGACCTGCAGGTTCCCTGTCGCTTATTCAACAAGGGCAACTCCCTCGCGTTCAAGGAGATCAAACAGTTTGAAAGCTCGCTGTGCGGAGCTGAGATCTCCGGGGAAAGCCGCCGGTCCTTCGCGGACCGGGTGAACGCCGGGGCACTTCACCCTCTTGCCAGCCATTTCACCCCGGGCGAGGTCATCCCGCTGGGGGTGGAGGCCGCCTTTGTTGCGTCCTTTGCCAAGCGTTTCGGGACGCGGACCGAGGAGGCCGTAAATGGTTTCCTGGACGAGACGCAACGCCTGTGCCGCCTGGCTGAAGGGAAAAAGGATTTCTTCTTAAACAGCCCCCTGGCCGGAGAGATGGGAACCCGCTATCCCTTCATCCAGGGCGCCATGTCCTGCATCACCGATGTCCCCGAGTTTGCCTTACGGGTTGCCGAGGCCGGCGGATTGCCCACCATCGCCCTTGGCCTGATGGATGCGCAGACTATTGAGCGGAGGCTGCAACGCCTGCCGGAGGTACTGGGAGGACACCCTTATGCGGTGAATATCGTTTCTCTGGCTGAGAACCCGCACCGGGAGACCCATCTGGCCTGGTTAAAGAAACACAAGCCCCGTTTTGTGGTGATTGCCGGCGGCGACCTCTCTCCGTTAAGGGAATTGCTGGAATGCGGTATTGAGGTCATCTATATCGCCCCTGACGAGGCCCTGTTACAGCTCGCCCTTGAGGCCGGCGTCCGCTACGTGATCATCGAGGGCTATGAGGCCGGCGGCCACGTGGGGCGTCACAGCACCCTCACCCTGGCGCAAAGGGTGTTGGATCTGAAACGGCTGCAGCCATCCCTGTTCCGGGAGTGTCGCATTGTTCTTGCCGGGGGCATCTTCAATCGGGAGACCGCGTTCATAGCCGCCATGCTCGGGGCGGATGCCATCCAGATGGGCACCGCGTATCTGGCCAGCCGGGAGATCGTGAAAACGGGCGCCCTGACACAGCTCTATCAGCGCATGATCCTGGAATCGCCTCCGGGCGGAACGGTGGTTTCAGGCCAGGCCACCGGGCTTAGGGTGCGATCCTTGCGGACCCCGAGGGCAGACGCGGTTTTATCCCTGGAGAGAGAGTTCGCAGCAGATCACCAGGACGAACGTTCCTTCCGGACGAAAATTGAAGAGATGTCCGCGGGCAGCCTCCTCGCCGCGGCCCGGGGCATGGACAAACTGAGCGGAACGCCTCTGGATGAAAAGATCTGCCTGGAGCGCGGGCAATTCATGAGCGGGGCCTGCGCCGGTCTTATCAGTACGGCCCTGGATCTGCCGGCCTTCCATCGCGAGCTGGCCGCAGGCCCTCTTCTGCTGCATCAGCCCGTTGTCGGCCGGGTCAATACAACCTCGGAAATTCAGTCCTATCAGACCGATCGTAAACTGAAGCCGGTTAGCCCCCGCAGAGGCGTTCCTGAACGGGTTGCCGTCACCGGGATGAGTATTGTCAATACCCTGGGAAATAGCCCGGAAGAGGTCTGGGCCGCAAGCCAGGCCTTGAAGAGCGGGATTACCCAGGTTCCCCCTTCGCGGTGGGATCACGCGCTTTTTTATGATCCCCGGCCGCAGGTTGCGGACAAGACCTACTGCAAGGTGGGCGCCTTCCTGGACTTTTCCGTCTCCCGTAGCGAACTCGGGATTCCTCCCCATGATTTCCGGACCATGACCGAGGCGACCAGGTACACCCTGTGGCTGGCGGACAGGGCCATCGGGGCGTCCGGTATCCTGGATTCGGGCATTCCGCGCGAACGCATCGGCGTCCTTATCTCCCAGAACTCGGGCGAGGCGGCCGGGACCCTCACCAATACCATCATCAGGGCATACGTTCACGACATCCTCGCCGCCGTCAACAGGGCAGTTCACCTCACCCCGGAACAGCAGAACGCCATCGAACGGGAAATAAAAACCGGGCGGATGGCCCCGGATGACACCACGCTTCTGGGCAGACTCAACTGCGCGGCGGCCGGCTTCATCTGCAACCGCTATGGGTTCATGGGGCCGAGCTATGCGGTCTCCGCAGCCTGCGCGACCTCACTGGTCGCACTGTATAGCGCCATCCAGATGATCCGAAACAACATCATCGATGCCGCAATTGTCGGCGGGTGTGAAGAAAATCTCTCCCACCTGCATTTTCTGGAATTCTCCGCCCTGGGCGCACTGTACGGGCTGTCCGGCCGGGAACGACCCGCGCACGAGGCCTCGTGCCCCTTCGATGCTGAACGAGGCGGGATGGTCCTCGGCGAAGGCGGCGGCATGATCGTCATCGAGCGGGAAAGCCTGGCCCGCGCCCGAGGGGTCCCTATCCATGCCTTCGTGACCGGCATGGGCGCGAGCAACAACCATCTGGGCATGGTGGAGTCCTCCAATCTCACCCAGCAGATGGCCATCCGCGCATCTTTTTGGGGGCTGCCCTATGGGCCCGATGCGGTGGATCTGGTGGAATGCCATGCCACCAGTACCCGGCAGGGAGACATGGAGGAGGCCCGCGCCCTGAAGGCAGTTTTCAATTCCTCCAGGCGTACCGTGCTCACCTCCTTCAAATCCCAGATCGGGCACACCCTGGGCGCCTCGGGCATCAACAGCCTCATTCGCGGAGTCACGGCCATGAAGGCGGGGGTGTTTCCGCCCACCCTCAATTACAACCATCCGGACCCGGAAATCGGCCTTGAAGGATCCGGCCTGCTTGTCACCCCGGAGCCGCTAGCCTGGAAGGGCAGGGCCGACCAGCCGCGAAGGTTTCAGGTCAACGCCTTCGGGTTCGGAGGTTCCAATTACGTGGTGCAGGTTGAGCAGGCAATGGATGAAGCGGGTACGGTCCTGGTCGCACCGGACAGAGAACCCGGTCTCCATCGCGAGAAGGATGGAGGGGCTCCCGCGATCCGGGGCGTTTCTTTCTTCCGGACCGGGATCGGCGGCCACAACTACCGGTTGGCCGTGGTGGCGCAATCCGACAAGGAGGCGCGCACGGTCATCGACAGCTCCGCCGCCCTTGCCGAAGCCGGAAGCGCTTCACCCAGGGCGTTGAGATCCCTGGCGCAGCAGGGGATTTTTCTGCGCCGCGAAGATCTGCCGGTCCTGCCGCTTGCCTTTGTCTTTCCCGGACAGGGGTCACAGTATGGCGGAATGGGACGGGAGCTCTACGAGTCCTTTCCGGTCATCAGGGAGTGGATGGATCGGGCGGCGGCTGTAGCGGATTTCGACCTCCTGCACCTGTTGTTCCACGATCGGGAGGAGAACCTGCAGAAGACCCGGTGGCAGCAGCCTGCCATGTTCGCCATGGAGCATGCCATGGCTCGATATCTCATGAGCCTGGACATCCACCCTGCAGCCATGGTCGGCCACAGTTTGGGCGAGCTGACCGCCCTGTGCCTGGCCGGCGTCTATTCCCCGGAGGACGGGTTTCGAATCGTGAATAAGCGGGCCCTTTGCATGGACAAGGCCGCCGGCATGCACGTGGACCCCGGCGTCATGGCGGCCGTGGATGTCCCCCCCGATCTGCTGCAGGAAATAATCCGAGGACAGGGCGATGTCCACATCGGCAATATCAATTCGCCAAACCAGATCGTCCTCTCCGGCAGCACCGAAGCGGTCAGAAATCTGTGCACAAGAATCAAGGAAATAGGCTACCGTGCCACCTTCCTGCGGGTCAGCATGGCCTTCCACTCTCCGGTGATGAAGGTCATCCATGATGAACTCGAGGCGTTCATTGCCGCCATCCCCTTTCATTCCCCGCGGATTCCGGTCATCTCCAACAAGACCATGGCGCCCTATCCGCCGGATCCGGAGGAGATCAGGCGCATCCTGATGGCCCACCTGGAATCCACCGTCCATTGGATGAATAACGTCCAGACCCTCTGGAATGACTACGGCGTCAGGCTCTTCGTGGAGGTGGGTCCCGGCGATGTATTAAGTAATCTCATTGGCGACACGCTTCCTGAAGCCGCATGCATCGGGACGTGCCTTCCTGAAGCCGAGGGCCTGACCTGCAGGACCGCCCTGGCCCAGCTCTTCGTACATGATCATCTGCAGGCTCAAGGCGAACCGATGGTTGTTTCCCTCCCTGCATTCAGGACATCTCCCGCATCCGGCCGCAGCGCCCAGGAGCAGGCCGCCCCTGCTCCTGCCGCGTCGCCTGCGCATCAGGACCATATCGAGGCGCTTATTCAAATCATCATGGCGGCGACAGGATTCGACCGGGAGGAGATTCAGCCCGATATGGATCTGAGAAGGGACCTCTCCATCCGCTCCAGCCGTCTTCCCATTATCATGGATGCGGCCGAACGCCAATTCGGGATCACTATCGAACTGGATGATTTTATCGGCCTCCGCACTGTGAAGGACATTGCGCGGAAGATTTCCGCTCTCGCCGCCGGCAAAACAGGCCCCGATCTGCCCCAGGCCGCCAAGGAGGTTGATTCAGGCCCGGCAATTCCCGACGGGCAGGCCGTTCCTGCTTCTGCCGCGTCGCCTGCGCACCAGGACCATACCGAGGCGCTCATTCAAATCATCATGGCGGCGACAGGATTCGACCGGGAGGAGATTCGACCCGATATGGATCTGAGAAGGGACCTCTCCATCCGCTCCAGCCGTCTCCCCATCATCATGGATGCGGCCGAACGCCGTTTCGGGATCACTATCGAACTGGAGGATTTTATCGGCCTCCGCACAGTAAAGGACATTGCCCGGAAGATTTCCGCTCTCGTCGCCGGCAAAGCAGGCATTCCCCTGCCGACCGCCAAGGCTGCCGCCGCCGGCCCGGCGCGGGATGCAATCCTGCAGTTCGCAGCGGATGAGCCGAGCATAAAGCGGCTCGTATTCAAGATGATTCCGCTGGAGCTGTCGGCATCGGTGCCGATACAGTTTAGCCAGGGCGAGGCGGTGGTTTGCCTCTCCCCGGACAGGGATGACCATATTTCAAAAAATGTCGGGGATATATTGCGGCGGGAGTACGGGGTGGCCGCCTTCCCCCTGCTCTGTATGCAGGCGGAGGGCGCGGGACCGGAAGGGCATGATATTCTGACCGATGAAGGGGCTTGTGAGGCAGCGGAGAGAATATCGGATCTGTCGTCCCTGGCCGGGCTGGTTATCACCCTGCCTGAAGGCTGGTCGGGAAAATTTCGAAGCATGGCCGATGTTTCGCGCTTTTTACGGGGACTGTTTTTGCCGCTGAAAACATTTCTGCAATCACCGGCCAGGAAATTCGTGCTGCTTATTCATTGCCGGGGGGATGCCGAAACAGTCGGTCGGCTCGCGGCGGAAGGATTGCTCGGCATGTTCCTGAGCGCGGCACAGGAGTATGCATCGGTCCAGTTCCGCACCCTGGAAATAGAGAAGAACACCGACCTGCGCGCTGCGCTGCGCGATGGACTGGACCGGGGATACCCGATGGTGGAGATGGCGCATCGTGCCGGCCGGGTTTTCACATCGGAGGGACACCTCGCGCCGTTGCTCTTCAGGGATTCTGCAAGTATTGTCCTGGGCCCCGGAGAGGTTGTCGTCATGTCAGGGGGTGCAACCGGGATCGGCGCCCATCTGGCCCGCAGTCTTGCACCCTTTAAACCCTGCCTGGTCCTTCTGGGAAGGACTTCCGTCGATCCGGTCGGCGCAGTGGATATTCCTGCTGACGATCGCAGGGTGTCGGAGATTACCCGGACCCTGGCGGATCTGCACTCTCTGGGGATCGAGGCAACGTATCATGCCTGCGATGTCGCCGACCCCGTGGCGGTCCGTGGGGTCATGGCCGAGGTGGCGGATCGTTATGGCGAGGTCCGCGGGATCATCCACGGCGCTGGCGTCCTCAGGGACGGTTTCCTCAGCCAAATGACTCCGGATGATTTCTCCATGGTCACGGACAGCAAATTCCTCGGGGCATGGAATCTGTTCCAGGCTGCCGGAAAGACCGGCTTGCGGTTTTTCGTGGGCCTTTCCTCGGTGGCCGCGATCCAGGGAAATCCCGGCCAGGTCAACTATGCGGCAGCCAACCGGATGATGTCGGCGTTGATCAAAGACCTCCGGCGGAAGAATGACGCCATCCGGTTCAAGGCGCTGATGCTTCCGCCTATAGAGGGAGCGGGCATGGCCGAGGATCCGGATATCCGGGAACTGATGAGGAGAAAGGGCGTTGCGTACATCCATGTCAACGAGCTTGCCGGGCTTTTCTGCCGGGAGCTCTTCGCATCTCCGGACAACGCCGATTGGGTCATGTTCATGCGGACACTCCCCTCCGTGAAGACGGCAATGCTCAGTGACCTGCCACCTCATAGACCCAATGACGAATTGGCCGGAGGCTTCGCGGCGTTCAACCCGGAGGACTTCCCCCTGATAGAGGGGATCGACAGTCTGGACATCCGCCGGGAACAACTCGAGGCCTGCAGGTCCTTCTCCCGGGAGAAGGACCTTTGGCTGGAGGATCACAGGCCCTTGCCGTTCGTCAAGCACCCGCTGGTCTCCGCCGCCATGTTTGTGGAGACATTCATGGAAGCCGCCCGGCTTCTCTATCCTTACCTGCAGGTGCGAGGATTCCGCCAGGTGCGGTTCATGGACATGATCCAATGTCCTCCCGGGGTTCCACGGCCTGCCAGGATCTCCTGCCGCCGGGTCACCACCGTCCTTCCCGAAGTGTTGTGCGAGGGCACTCTTGCAGCCCGGGAGATATCCCCGGCCGGGAGATTGACCGACCGTTTCACCCCGCACTGCGAGGGCCAGGTTATCCTTGCCGGCGGGGATGGCGGTGAAGAATGTCCCGGGGAGATATTCCCGGATTTTCCTGTTCGGTTAGATGAACTGCGGACCGGCCCCATTGAGAATGAAAAGGTGCTCGAGTGGTACAGAGAGCGCAGCGGCCTCGCTGGCAGGTATCGCGTCCTGGAGTTCCTGGACGGCGCTGGTCCGGGGGTTATACGGGGACAAACCGTCTACCGGCAGACGGATGATTTCGCCAATCTGCCCGGCGCGCAGTATCAATACTCTCCGTATCTTTTCGAAGCCCTTTTGCAGTTGGCCGGCTTTTACTGCGTTGCCATGAAGATGCCGGAACAACGATCCATGATTCCCATGGAGATCGGCGAGATGCGGTTTTGCCGAAAGTGCCGGGAGGGGGAACGGATTACCCTGGAGGCCCGCATGCGGGCGCAAAACGAGCAAGGCCTCACCTGGGACGCCAGGGGTCTTGACGAACAAGGCCGCACCATCATGCAGGTTGCCAATATGCGGATGCAGTGGGTTTCGGACTGAGGGCCGATGCCAGGACCGAGGCAGGATGGCGCACTCTGCCAGGGAGTGATTTGCGACTTGCGTCCCGTCGCAGTTATTCCCTTATGCCCTGTATTTACATCTTGACAGAATTTCAGGAAATTGGAAGTTAGCTATACACTAGGGGAAAGATGGGAGTGGATGTGGCGAAGGATAGCCGGGGCATAAACGTCCATGCCGTGAACTTTGATCACCGAGGGGGACCGGCATTCTATGGATCCTTGCCGGGTGATGGCGAAACCCGCAAAGGATCCACGGCAAATGCGGCAGGAAAAAGGGACCACCTGGTCTCCATCCTCCTGGATCACGTGGTAGCGCAGGAAAGCCCCCTCTGGAAATGCTTCCATTCGTGTAATAGAGATGCTTTGCCGATTCGCGTCGTCCACGGCCCACTGGGCAGGCCCCGTCTCCTGGCAGGAGAATATCGGATGCCGGGAATCTCCTTCAGCGAGGGGGGAGGGAAAGTCTGGGCCGCCCTTTGCGGGGATGAGTCCGATATCGGCATCGATGCGGCGGCGTTTGAGGAATTCCGGGGAGAATACCCCTTGCACCGGGTCTTCCATGACCAGGAGCTGCAGCATGCATTGAAGTTGACTGGGGGAGATGTGGCAAGAGCAGCAGCCCTGCTCTGGTCCGTCAAGGAGGCGGTGGTCAAAGCCCTGGGATGCGGGTTTCACCTTGTGGCTCCGAGGCAAGTCCGCGTCTATCCATCGACAGGGGAGGGCAGGGGGTATTCTTTTCCAGTGGGTTTATCGGGGAAGGCCCTGGTGCGGTTTCCCAAAGGCGCCGACCGGTCCATATGGGTGCGTTCGTTTCCCGGGGAGCAGATGTGGCTTTCCATCGTCCTCTTGAATTGGCGGTCTCGATTATAATAACAACCTGAATTCGTGAGCGTTCGAGAAGGGTGCATATGCAAGGCGGCAACGATGTTGATAATACTGATGGTATATCAACGAGTTGCCAACACCGCAGATGCGCCCTTATCGGGCGCCCCGCAGGGCGGCGGGGTGAACCCGGATGACAACGGTTGATTCAGGTTATTTTGTTAAGCAACAAGTACTTACCTGTGAAAACGGCACGAAGCCGTCACGGATTCAGGAAAATGCTCTACCGGGCCAGAAAGTTGATTCATGACGAAAGAAGCTGAATACGCCATCGAAGTCAAAAACCTGACGAAGCGATACGGGGATCTGCCGGCGGTTAACGACATTTCGTTCAACGTCAGGAAAGGCGAGGTGTTCGCCTTGCTGGGCCCGAACGGAGCCGGCAAGACCACTACCGTCGAGATAATCGAAACCATCAGGAGGCCCAATTCGGGAACTGTCCGCCTCCTCGGGATGGACGTCACGAAGAAAAAAAGCGACATCGTTCCCCGCATCGGGGTCCTCCCGCAGGGGTTCAGCTCGTTCGACAGGATAACGGTCAGGGAGACCATGCAGTATTACTCGAGGCTTTTCCATCGCGGAAACGTTGATATCGACGGACTGATCGACCTCGTGCACCTCAAAGATAAGGCCAAAGAGCAATACATGCGGCTCTCCGGGGGCCTGAAGCAGCGACTCGGAATCGCCATCGCGCTCGTGAACGACCCCGAGGTGGTGTTTCTCGACGAGCCGACGACCGGACTCGACCCGCGCGCCAGGCACGAGGTGTGGGAAGTCCTGCTGGGTCTGAAGAAGGAGGGAAAAACGATATTTCTCACCACGCACTACATGGAGGAGGCCGAGCTGCTTGCCGACACGGTGGCAATTATCTCCAAGGGGATGATTATCGCCATGGACTCTCCCGTGCAGCTCATCGAAAAAAATGCCGATTACCTGATCTTCACGCTCCAGGGCGTCGATGAAAAGGCCTTTGCCGTCGCTGAGAAGATGGGGCTGGAACCGCAACGTTCCAACCACAGGAACATCACTGTGAGGGTCAAGCACATGGACGACATCAGGAATATACTGAACGCCATGGAAGACGCCGGGGCGTCGCTCATCAGCATGGACGTTCGCAAGCCCAATCTCGAACAGGTGTTCCTGAAGCTCACCGGCGAGGCGCTCCACGAAGACGCCTTCGGTGGGAAGGGGGCGCAATGAACCTGCGCGTCGTCATCGCAAGTCTGATCGTGAGCTTCAAGAGCTTCTCCCGCGAGAAGACCACCATGTTTTTCACGGTGACCTTCCCGATCCTGCTGATACTGGTGTTCGGCACCATTTTCATGGACGATGACAAGGTGAACTTCAACCTGTGCGTGCAGGACCTCGACCAGACCGAAACCTCGGCGGAGATAGCCAAGGCCCTCACCGATACCGGGAAGTTCAAGATAACCAGGGTTGATCCCGCCATTGACGCCAAGCAGTACGCCAGGGACAACAAGGTGGACCTTGTCCTCGTGATTCCCGAAGGGTATGAAAGGGCTTTCGCCCGATACCTGCAATTCGGCGACCCTGACGCATTCGTTACCATCACCTATGTCAACGACCCCAGCTCAAGCTCGGTGGTTGATAAGATGCAAATCCTGAACATGGCATTTGCCACGATGAACCAGAGTCTGTCCGCAAAGCCGCCGTTCGTCAGGACGGCGGAGGTATCGATCCACACCCGGAAATACCGGTTCATCGAGTTTTTCATCCCCGGCATCATCGCCATGGCGATAATGACCGAGAGCCTGTTCGGCACGGTGAACCTGAACACGGAGCTGCGGCAGAAAGGCATCATCAGGAAGCTGTCCACCACACCCATCACCCGTACCGACTGGATCCTGTCGAACATTCTCTACCAGTTCATGCTCGCGGTCATCGCCACCACGGCGATGCTGCTGGTGGGCTATGGCGTGTTTGACGTAACATTTCAGATAAACGCCTGGCTGCCGTTGTTCATTGTCCTTGACGTTTTCACCTTCGTCGGCATCGGCATGATCCTCACCCGCATCGTCAAGGAGGCGCAGAGCGCCGCCGCCGCGGCCAACGCCATTGCGTTTCCGATGATGTTCCTCTCCGGGAGCTTCTTTCCTCTTGAGATGATGCCGGGCTTCCTGCAGTCATTTGCCAAAATGCTCCCTCTGTACTATGTGAATGAGGGACTCCGGGCATCCATGGTGTTTAACGACAACGTGAACGCCCTGAGTTACGCGGGGATAATAGGGGCTTTTGCGTCCATGGTCTTCGTCCTGGGCATAACGGCCACCCGCTGGGAGGGGGACAGGTGATATGGCCTTCGTCTATCGCCTGTGGACCCAATCGCAGTTAAGGCAGGTCGGGAACCCGCTATAGTCGAGTTTTCCGAAGTTTCTTCGGATCGCGGACAACACCGGGCCATTCCATATTTCCTCTATACTCTTGGAGTTCACATCTCCTATGCCCTGAACGCCGTTGTAATCAACGCAGCAGGTAACGGCCCTGCCATCCCAGAGCACGGACATGGCTGTCCATGGGTAAAAACAGACAGACACTATTTTTTCTCCCACAATATTGTACGACTTCCCGCCGCCAAAGTTGTCCAGGGAGCTGATATTCAGGCAGTCGCCTTTATTCCTGTCCGGCAGGGAGCGCCACAGAGATTGAAACTCTTTAATTTTGGCCCCATTTGCTTCCTGAGGCAGGTATTGCAGGATCAACTTCGGAGTCCTTTTCTGCAGTTCCTTCCTTATCTTCATAAAATCTTTGATGTTCTGCAGCGCCACCTTGAAATCCAGCCCCCTCATGGTGGCATTATACGATTCTTCGTCCGTGCCGCAGAAACTGATCTTCATCCTGTCCAGTCCCGCATCAATGATTTTTCTCGATGTTTCGGGAAACAGGAGCGAACCATTGGTTACGATATAGGTATGCTCTATCCCGCAGGACTTGGCGAGCCTGATTCGTTCAGGCAATAATGGATCCAGCAGCGGTTCGCCAAACCCGTGCAGATGGACAACGGGTTTTCGGCGCGCGCCGGCAAGTTCTTTCATGATCTTTTCGAATAAGCCGAACTCCATGAAGCCGCGTTTTCGGGTGAGCGTGTCACGAGGGCACATGACGCAGCGGGCGTTGCAGCAGTTTGTATTCTCGAGCAGGAGCACGGAGGGGTATGGAAGACGATAACGATAGTACGGATAATAGAGCAGGGCGGTCCTGGCCAATGACAGCAGGCCCCTTGCTATCCTGTCCCGGGCATTGAGAATCATGTCAGATCAAGAAACAGCACGTTGTTGCCCTTCCCCTTCGTGGAGCAAGGCTGCCAGTTCTTGAGCGACAACATCCAGGGTAAAACGAATCTGTTCGGGCGTATGGGTGCAATTGACAAAAAAGCGCAGACGGGCCGAGTTCTCGGGAACGGCCGGATAGATCATGGGCAGGACATCGATCCCATGCCTGAGGAGTGACTGAGAGAGCGATAACGCCTTCAAGGATTCTCCGACGAGTACTGGAATAACAGGAGAGCCGCTGCCGCCGGCGCCGGTATTCAGGCCTCTTTCCCGGGCGAGCCGGAGAAAAAGGCCGGAGAGTTCATGGAGACGCGCCACCCGCTCCGGCTCCTTCTTCATTAATCGAATAGCAGCCAGCGCTGCCGCGACATTCGGCGGAGACATTCCAACGCTGTACACAAAACCCGGCGCAGTGTATTTCAGGTATTCGATGAGGGCCCGGGAGCCTGCGATGTAGCCCCCGCAGCTGGCAAAGGATTTGCTCAAGGTGCCCATCCAGAGTTCCACATCAACAGGATTGATGCCAAAGTGCTCACCAATACCCCTGCCCCTTTTTCCCAATACCCCGATGGAGTGCGCTTCATCGACCAGGAGAAAGGCGCCGTGTCGTTTCTTTATCTTGATAAATTTCGGAAGTTCCGGGATATCACCGTCCATACTGTAAAGGCCTTCGATAACAACGAGGGCCCGCCGGAAACGCGGCCGCGCGTCCCTGAGAATCATGTCCAGGGCCTGCCAGTTGTTGTGCGGAAAAGAAAGGTGCGTTGCCTGGGAGAGTTGGCATCCCTGGAGAATACTGTTGTGGATGAGGGCATCATGAACGATGAGGTCGGGCTTGCCGAAGAGGTGGCCGATGGTGGTTACGTTGGTGGCATGCCCGCTCACAAATACAAGGCTGTCCTCTGTGCCGATCAGGTCGGCAATTTCCTGCTCGATCTCACGATGCAGGGGTCTTTCGCCTGAAGCAATGCGGCTTGCCGAAACGGACGTACCGTAGCGGTCGATGGCGTCTTTGGCGGCTTGCGACACGGCCGGATCTCCGGACATGCCCAGGTAATTGTACCTGGAGAAGGTAATTAATTCTTGACCTTCGGCAATGGCTCCATTGGCATCGGCTCCTTCGTGCACCCTGAAGTAAGGATTGTCGATACCCCGCGTTCCCATTTCCAGCATGATCCGTTCAAGGTTTCGGTATTCCGGGTATTCCTCAAACGGCAGGCACTCCGGTTGTATCTCAGGGGCCACTCTATGGGCGCCGACCCTTTCCGCTGGTTTACTGGACTGCCGGCCGGATGACAGCAGCTTCCCCAAAGGCCCGTCCTTGGCCTCAAGTCCTTTTCCCGATGTCCTTTGCCAGAGAACATGCGCTGTCAGATCGGCAATGCCGGCCTCCAGAAAGAGCGCCTCGACGGGAAACTCGATTCCTGTTTCTTCTTCGATGTCCGTCATCAGGGTTACCGCCATCAAGGAATCAATGCCCAGCGTATTCAAGGGACTGTGCACATCCACCTTGAAGAACGAGATGTTCAGGAGATCCGCCACTTTCTTTGCAATATACGTCTCAATGACACGGCTGAACTCCGACGCGTCTTTCGTGCCCATGTCATCAGTCTCCAATCCGCCGACTTTGAAGGCGCAGGCCTTCAGAAGGCTTGCCGCCGACGGGTCCGTCCGCATGCGTTCAGGTCTCCATTCTCCACGTGCCAGGGGGGGAATCCTCGGTTCAACTTCCCGGGAAGACCCCAGGCACTGGGCAACAACTTGCAAGCTGCCCTGGATAAAATGTTCCCGGCAAAGACGGCGTCGGACTTTGCCGCTGGTCGTTTTCGGAAGACTGGAGGTCTTGATGAGCACAACGGCATAAACCCTGATTCCATGCTCGCGGGATACACCCTGGTGAATGGCTTCGATCACCGGTTCTGCGTCAAGTTTTCTGATGTATTGCCGTTCGACTTCCTGTACCACCACAAGCCGCTCCTCATTCCCGACTTCAATGGCAAACGCCGCCCCGCAGCCTGCCCGCAAGGCCTCGTGGCTTCTCTCCACGGTCCTCTCGATGTCTTGCGGATAGTAATTGAGGCCACGGATAATAATGAGATCCTTCAGGCGACCGGTGACATAGAGCTCGCCGGCATGGATGAACCCGAGGTCTCCCGTTCGCAGAAAGAGACCCCCGTCCTTATCGGCAAGCCTTGCCCGGAAGGTCTGGTCAGTATCTTCGGGCCGATTCCAATACCCTTGGGCAACGCACGGCCCCGAGATCCATATTTCGCCGATGATATCGGGCCTGCAGCGAGTTTGCTTTTCCGGATCAACGATAACGATCGTATGGCCCGGCGGCACTCCTCCATTGCCAACCAGCTTGAAATCGTGCTCCCTGTCTTCTGTTGCCAGGGCAATGCGGCCGGTTTGCAACGCGTGGGCGTCCGCCCGCACGAATGTCGGTTCGGAGCTTTTCTTGCAGCCGGCGGCGATCAGGGTTGTTTCCGCGAGACCGTAACAGGGCAGAAATGCTTTTTGTCGGAAGCCGCAGGACCTGAACGCCTCGGCAAAGCGTTGGAGCGTCTCCCACCTGACAGGCTCGGCACCGTTGAACGCGACATTCCAACTGCTCAGATCAAGTCCGGACTCCTGCTTCGAGGAGATTTCCCGCACACAAAGATCATAGGCAAAATTCGGTCCGCCGCTTGTCGTGGCCTTATAGCGTGAAATGGCCTTAAGCCAGCGGAGCGGTTTCTGGATGAAGTGAACAGGCGATATCAGGATCGTATCCGCACCGGCGTAAACGGGCTGGATGATCCCGCCGACCAATCCCATGTCGTGGTACGGCGGAAGCCAGATTACGCCTCGCATGCTCGGTGAATGCCCAAAAATTGCGTGGATGACGGAGGAATTATGGAGCAGGTTGCCATGGCTGACCATTATGCCCTTGGGACTTCCGGTGGAACCGGATGTGTATTGGAGTAAAGCGAGGGCATCAGCGTCCAGGGAAGGTTCCTGCCAACTCTTTGCCAGACTGTCGGGAATGGAGTCGGTTGTTATCCATTTGAGCGCCGCCAGCCCGGGGGTCTGATCTATCCGGCATCTGTACTCTTCCAGGGTGGAAGCCGTGGAGAGGGCGACTGTTGGTCCGGCGTCGGCTACCGTTGCCCCGAGGCTTGCCAGAAACCGGTTGGAATAGGGGAGATTGGTTGGCACGGCGACCATGCCCGCGCACAGGCACCCGAAGAATGCCGCGGGAAACTCGGTGCCCGGGGGGTAGAGCAACAGGACCCTCGCTCCCGGGGAGAGGCGGGATTGGAGATGCGCTGCTATGGAGAGCGCCCTCCGTTCAAGTTCATTATATGTCAGCCCGGTTTCTTCTGATTCTCCATCCTTGAGATAGGTGTAGACGGTTTTCTCTCCATGTTCTTGAACTCTCCGGCGCAGCAGGTGGATCAGGTTCGGAAATCCTTGCGGGCAAATCGGTGCCCCTGAGCCGGGCTGAGGAGCATGGATCAAATTATCTTTCAAGCTGTTGTTCATTCCTTCCTTTTAATTGAAGCCGCTTGTGGTCAAGGCAGTTCCGAGTCTCGCAAGGTGATGTTTTTTTTTGCAAACTCATCAATTGTCACTGCTCAATCGTGCATTGCACAAAATGAGACGCCGGGGCTTGCCCGCACTTCTCACAAAGATCGTCGCGAGAAGAACGGAATTGTTGTGAATACAGATAGAGAGCCTTGCGAGACCTTCGCGGTACCCGCTGGAAAACACCCGCATACATACGTGGGTATGTTGAGGATTTTTTTCAAGCGTAGGCAAGCGACCAAAGGGAGACTCCGACGCAGTAGTCATAATGCTTACAGCCTTAGTAGTAGATTGCTTGTGAGATATGGGGCTAGTTTCAATTTTCACAAAGAGTCCTGAAATTGTCAACCATAGATCTTCTGAAAGACTCTTTCTGATAAACAAGCTGTCGGGTTACGCCGGGAGATGTAGCCGGGTAAAAAAAAATAAGAGTAATAAACACCAATAATTATTGCCTGCCGATGAACAGCAGGACCAAGATATATTATCCTCGACCGGTTCCCTCTGTATTGAGGGGCTATGATATATTGAGGCCCGACATCTGCTGCTCTCTTTCCTGTTATTCATTTATATTGAATTTGTTCCCGTATTATAAGCTTTGGCAAAATTTCCTCCATTTTCCATTTGTCGGTATACCTTTTGCTTATTTCTTTTTATAATAGATCAACAACACCCAAGGTCATCATGAGCGCATATAAACGTCTTCCTGCCATTGCCGGAAAACGATCCGGTCATGCAGAAAAGCAAGCCGCCTCTGGTCTTCAATGCCCTTTTGACTGACAACACATTAACAACGGGAAAAAACGCCATGCCAAACAACGCCGAGCCAGAGGTGAAGGCTCCCTCGATTTCTTTCTATGTCATCCTCGGCGCATCGTTATTTGCTTTTATCCAAACCTTTACGCTGCTGTCCCCCATTCTGTTGTCGTTTTTGCTCATTCTGTTGATTTCTCTCGCAGTCAACCCGGTGATCTCCTGGATGCGGGCTTTGACAGGCGGAAGAAAAAGAGCGACGGGGCTGCTCGTGGCGGCATTGGTCCTGGTCATTGCCTTGACCGGCTGGGCTTTTTTTGTGCCGATGAAGGCATCTATCATCAACCTCTCGGTGGAGTTGCCCGGTTACTGGGAACGTCTCCAGAAACCACTGATCAAAATGGAGCAGCAAGCCGGCCTTTTCGAAAAAAGACTCCAGGCGGAAGTAACCACTGAAGTCGCCAGGACCGAGGCGGCGGCGGGACGGCCCGTGGATGCGCCGCAAACCACGGAGTTGGCTCAGCCTGAAGACACAAAAGAATCGGGATCAATCCGTTCCAGGTTGAGCGAGATGTTAAAGGGGGTGGTCGGCAGCTTCACGGCAGTAGCGTTCAACGCGGCGCAGATGCTGGTGGTTCTGGTGACGGTCTTTTTCGGCGTGTGCTTTACCCTCATGAATCCCCGCCCAATCCTTGGCGGGATGTTCTCCCTGGTTCCCGAACGCCACCACGGACGGGCCCTGATCATCATGCACCGTATCAGCAATTTCGCCCCCAACTGGGCAGGGACGACGCTGTTGGGGATGGTGACGATCGGCCTGCTTGTTTTTCTGATTATGTGGCCGATTTTCGGATTCAAGGATGCGGTGCTTCTGGGATTGATCGCGGGCATCATGGAAGCTGTTCCCTACCTGGGCCCGACCCTCAGCGCGGTGCCCGCACTGTTGTTCGCCCTCGGCGTGGGAGGCATGACCCCGCTGTGGGTCTTGCTCGCCTACATCGCGGTCCAGGCGTTGGAGAACAATGTGATTCTTCCTTTCTTTATGGCGCGCGGGATGAAATTGCATCCGGTAGCGGTGATCTTTTCGATGCTCCTCAGTGTGGCGGCTTTCGGTGTGCTGGGTGTTCTGGTTGCCGCCCCTCTGGTTGCCATTGCGGATATCCTGCACGATGAGCTTTATCGAAAACGCTTTCTTCCCACGGTGACGGACGAAGACCTGGATAGTCTGGCTCGAAGATCGTTGCGGGAAAAGCAGTCTGTGAGCAAATAAGCCCCAGGCCAACCGGAGGCTAAAGCCTTTTCGCCTTTGCCGCCTTTGGGTGCAGCTTGGTTTCTCCTGCCCACCTCGCCCAAAGGGTGACCCGCGGTCAAGCCAACCAAGAAACCAAACACAACAAACGGCCAATCAGTGGACAATAGAAAAAGAAAAAGGCCCGGGTTCCGGGCCTTCTGGACAGTATCGGACGATACTGGATTTGTCTTGGTGGAGCTAACCGGGATCGAACCGGTGACCTCTTGAATGCCATTCAAGCGCTCTCCCAGCTGAGCTATAGCCCCTTGTTTTTGACAGCGATGTAGGTACCACCTTCAGGTATTTACTGTCAAGTTTATTTGTGGTTTTTTCATTTTTGCTCACAGTATACATTGCCAATTAATAACTGAATTGGTACTATATTCCACTTGGGTTTGCCTGTTGCAAAACAGGTTTTGTCGCCTCTCAATCGCAGGATTTTATAATTTTTTTAAATAAGGTGATTTCGGATGTTTTCTCCTTTTAATTTTCTATTCGGCTGGATGTCCAATGATCTGGCCATTGACCTGGGAACCGCCAACACCGTTCTTTACGTGAAGGGCAAAGGAATTGTGTTGCGAGAACCTTCCGTTGTCGCCGTACGGCAGGATTCAAGAGGCAGCAGAGTGCTGGCTGTCGGCAGGGAGGCCAAGGAAATGCTGGGCAAAACACCTGGCAATATTATGGCTATCCGGCCCATGAAGGACGGTGTTATTGCCGATTTTGAAGTCACCGAGGCCATGCTCCGCTACTTTATCAACAAGGTGCATAACCGCCGCACCCTGGTGCATCCCCGGATTATTATTTCCGTTCCCTCCGGTATCACCCAGGTGGAAAAAAGAGCTGTCCGCGAATCCGCGGAATCCGCCGGCGCCCGGGAAGTATACCTGATCGAGGAGCCCATGGCCGCTGCCATCGGGGCCGATCTGCCCATAACCGAACCGACTGCCAACATGATCATTGATATCGGCGGAGGAACAACCGAGGTCGCTGTTATTTCCCTTGCCGGCATTGTCTATGCCAAATCGGTGCGGGTGGCAGGCGATAAAATGGATCAGTCCATTCTGCAGTATATCAAGCGCAAGCACAATCTGGCTATCGGGGAACGGACCTCAGAACTGATCAAGACCACCATCGGCAACGTCAAGCCGGAGGAACCCTACGAAACCATGGACATCAAGGGCCGGGATCTCGTCTCCGGGGTACCGAAGACGCTTACTATTTCCTCCAAGGAGATCCAGTCGGCAATAGCCGAACAGGTCGATGTCATTGTCGAGGCTGTCCGGATCGCCCTGGAACTGACGCCGCCCGAACTTTCAGCGGACATTGTCGATCAGGGCATTGTGTTGACCGGCGGCGGCGCCCTGCTTAAGAATCTTGATCAACTGCTCAAGGATGAAACCGGGATGCCGATTATTGTCGCCGATGATCCCCTGTCATCCGTGGTCCTCGGTTCAGGCAGGGCATTGGATAATATCGAAATTCTCAGGGAAATTGCCATTGATTGAACAATGGACATCCTGGGAAACGGTATTTAGCTTAGCAGGTATTGTAAATTTTTTTTTCCCTGACCGGGATTTCCTGAACACATGAGGCAAAGGAGCAGCAGCAAACGAAGCAGTCGATTCAGAGCATTCAGGCTTGTTCTTCTGTCGGCAATCCTTCTGACCCTGACCTTTATCTTTTTAGTTTCCACTCTGGGCAGCCAGAGGTTCGGCATCATCCATAAGCTTATCTTTGAAGTTACCGGGCCGGTTCAGCAGGTCTTCAGCGGGGCCGCCGGGTACGTGAATGTATTCAAGGAACAGTACACAGATCTTATCGCTGTCCGCGAGGAAAACAAGCGGTTATGGAAGGAACTGCAGGAGGCCAGGGCGGCGGCGTATAAAAACCGGGAAGCGCTGGCCAATTATGCCCGGCTGGAAAAGCTTCTTGAGTTCAAGCAATCAACCGATCTGCCCATGCAGACGGCGAGGATTGTCGGCAAGGATCCTTCCCTCTGGTTCCGGACGGTCATTATCGACAGGGGATCCAGCGACGGGGTCTTCAAGGGTATGCCGGCTGTGAACGCGGAGGGCATCGTAGGTCAGGTCATTACCGTCTCGCCGAATTACTCCAAGGTGCTTCTATCGATTTCACCCAGCAGCGCCCTGGATGTCCTGCTGCAGAAATCACGGGTGCGCGGCATCCTGAAAGGGACCGGCTCACTTACCTATAAGCTCGATTACGTGCTCAAGACGGTTGAAGTGAATGAAGGCGACCATGTCGTAACCGCCGGATACGGCGGGCTCTTCCCATCCGGTCTGCCGGTGGGCGTCGTCTCCAGGGTTCTGAAAAAAAGACGGGGTATGTTTCAGGAGATCGAGGTAACTCCGGCGGTCGATTTTCTTAGACTGGAAGAACTGCTGATTATTGACCAGCAAAAGCCTTTTACCAGGTAAATTATGACTGTCTTGGTTTTCATAGTCCTGGGAATCTTACTGATTGTTCTGCAGACATCGGTGTTCATGATCCACCCCCTCTGGGTGGCTGCCCCCGATTTTTATTTTATCCTGGTCGCCTTCCTGGCATACCGTTTTGATCTCCTGCGCAGCCTGATCATCATATTTCCCCTCAGCTGGATAATGGACGTATTTTCCGGTGTTGTTCTCGGCATGTATCCGGCTATCTGCTTCGGCGCCTTTCTGCTGTTGAAAACCCTGTCGGTGAAGGTCCCCCTGCGTGAATCGTATTACCAGATGCCGTTGATCGGCGTCGGTTACCTGGTTGTTGCCAAGATCGTCTATTTTGGAATTTCCTTGTTTGAACCGGGAGTCCTTGTTCCCTGGTCGTGGCCGGAAATGCTGATCAGGGCGGGATTGATGATCCTGTTGGCCTTTCCGCTGTTTCGTTTTTTTGAATATATAAGTAAACGGCTGCAGCATAATTTTATACCATACAGGCTGCTGCGTGTTCGAGCCGGCAACCGCTACCGGCAGGAAAAAATGGAGTAATGAAGAATATCCGCCCCCGCCGCAGAAAAAAAGAGATCAACGGTCGTTCTCTGATCCCTGACGAAGATGTCAAGGTGACCAGGATCAGCTCCAGGGATGATGATGCTGAACTCGATTTTCTTAAAAAAAGAGCCCTCATCTCCTCTGTGGTGATTATTACTTTTTTTGCCATACTCATTTCAAGGCTCTGGTTTCTCCAGATTCAGCAGGGGGAATTCTACAGCAGTCGGGCGGAAAACAACAGGGTCAGATACGTCGAGGTTGCCCCTCCCAGGGGAAACATTTATGACAGCACGGGCAGGGAGATCGTGACCAACCGCCCTTCCTTCAATGTTGTTTTGAGCAGGGATGACAACCGGCTGGATGTTGACCTGCTGAAAAAGGTAGCCTCCTACCTGGAACTGGATGTGTCGATTCTGCTGGACAGGATCCGGGAGATGGCGGGAACTCCGGGGCATATTCCCGTCAGGCTGGCGGAAGACATTGACTGGGAGAAAGTCGCCCTGATCGAAAACAACAGGATGGAACTGCCCGGTGTCAGAATTGAGGTCCTTCCTCTGCGGGTGTATCATTACGAAAACTATGCCTCTCACCTGATCGGATACCTGGGAGAAATCAGCGACAAGGAACTGGCGCAGGCAGAGGAACCAGACATCTACCGGGGCGGGGACATGGTCGGCAAGATGGGACTTGAAAAACTGATGGAGAAGCACCTCAGGGGTGAGAAAGGCCGTGAATATATGGAGGTGAATGCTCTGGGTTTTGAACAGCAGTATCTCAAGGGCCTTGAGCCGCTGCCCGGGGGGGATCTGCACCTGACCATCAATATGGAACTGCAGCAGGCTGCGGAACAGATCATGGCCGAGGAGGATAAAGCCGGGTCGGTGGTGGCCATCGAAGTCAACAGCGGCCGGGTTCTGGCAGCGGCAAGCGCGCCGCCGCTCAAGCTTGACGAGTTTATCGGCGGGATTTCCCTGAAAGCCTGGAATGCCCTGCTGGAAGATCCCCGGCACCCCCTGCTGAACAAAACCGTGCAGGGACAATATCCGCCGGCCTCCACCTACAAGGTTGTCACAGCGCTGGCGGGTCTCGCCGAAAAGGTTATCGCCCCGGAAAGCATTATTTACTGTCCCGGTCATTACCGCTTCGGCAACCGCACGTACCGCTGCTGGAAGAGGGGCGGTCATGGTGCGGTGGACTTGAAGAGGGCCCTGTCCGAATCGTGTGACGTCTATTTTTACCAGGTGGGTCAGCGGCTGGGGGTCGACCGGCTGGCAAGCTATGCGGTCAGGCTGGGGCTCGGCAAAAAAACAGGCGTCAATATGGAGCACGAAAAGAGCGGCCTGGTACCGACCTCGGACTGGAAAAAGAGACGCTACAACGTCCCCTGGCAGGATGGGGAAACCCTGTCGGTTGCCATTGGCCAGGGATTTGACCTGGCAACGCCGATCCAGGTCTGTCTCATGACCTCGGCCCTGGCAAGCGGCGGCACCCTCTATAAACCCGGGCTGGTTGAAAGTATCCGGGATCCGGACGGCAGGATAATCGAAAAATTTGAGCCGCAGGTGAGCGAACGGTTTGTCGGCCAGGGAAAAAATATGAAACTGGTCCGCGAAGGACTGGTTGAAGCCGTCAACGGGAAGAAGGGGACCGGCAAGCCGGCCAGGCTGAAAAATATTGTTGTTGCGGGAAAAACCGGGACGGCCCAGGTTGTAAAACTCAAGCAGTTTCAGCACCTCAAGGAAGAGGATATTCCTTATCAGTACAGAGACCATGCCTGGTTCACCTGTTTTGCGCCGGCTGAAAATCCTGAAATCGCGGTCACAGTCCTGGTTGAGCACGGCCTGCACGGAGGTTCCGGGGCCGGGCCGGTGGCCCGAAAGGTCCTGGAAGCGTATTTCAAGGACCGCCTGGAGAAGGGGGAGGATCTGGCTTATGTCGAGGTGAGCGGGGATGGCGAGCCGTTTTGGAACTAGAAAGAGTTGATCATGACAAGGGAAAACGCCGGAAATTCTCAATATCTGCGGGAGTCAGGCTCGGGGATACGGAAATTTAATGGGAGATCTGCATGTTCCGTTTTGACCGCCGATTAGTTCATTCTTTTGACTGGGTGATGCTGCTGCTGCTGGCTCTGGTCTGCATTATGGCCCTGGCCAACCTTTTCAGCTCCACCTGGAGCGGGGGGCCCGAACCGTCACTGGTGTTCTATAAGCAACTGTATATTCTGCTGGGCGGCTTTACCCTTGTCCTGCTGCTGATCAGTATCGATTACAAGGAACTGGAAACCCTGGGTTTCGTTTTATATGTCCTTGTTCTGCTGTTACTTATCTATACCGGTTTTATAGCCAAGTCCTCGGTTGCCGGCACCCAGCGCTGGATCAATCTCGGTTTTTTCCAGCTGCAGCCTTCGGAACCGGCCAAGCTGATGCTGGTGATTGTACTTGCCAGTTATTTTTCGACCAGGGAACTCGGGGACGGATACAGATTGCGCGACCTCATCAAACCCGGCATTCTGACGGCGATCCCTTTTGTGCTGATTATGATTCAGCCGGATCTGGGTACTGCCCTGATGATGGGCATAATCTTTGTGTCCATGGTAATGTTTGTAAAAATGCGCTGGTCCACCCTGGCATTTTTAGCCTCAATCGGCCTGGCCGGCGTATTTATCCTCTGGAAATTTCTGCTTCGGGATTACCAGCGGCGGCGGATCGAAACTTTCCTCAATCCGGAAGGAGACCCCATGAACCAGGGGTACCAGATCATGCAGTCTAAAATTGCGGTGGGCAGCGGCCAGATTTTCGGCAAGGGATTTATGGAGGGAACCCAGGGGCATCTCCATTTCCTGCCTGAGCGGCATACGGATTTTGCATTTTCGGTATGGGCCGAGGAATGGGGCTTTTCCGGCAGCATTTTTTTCCTCAGCTGTTACTTTTTTATGCTGCTGTGGGGAATAAACATCGCGATGTCCGCCCGGGACAAATTCGGCGTCCTGCTGGCCTACGGTCTGGTCATGCTGATCTTCTGGCAGGCGGTTATCAACCTGCTGATGATCATGGGGTTTCTGCCGGTGGTCGGTATTCCGCTGCCGCTGTTCAGCTACGGCGGGTCATCACTGCTCACCACTCTGGTCAGCATCGGCCTGCTGATGAATATCAGGATGAGACGTTTCCAGGTGAAGCAGTAAGCCGGCAAAGTCCTGTGAGAACCAGGCTTGCCAGGGCATCGATAAACTCGGGATCATCGTTCAGGCCCCGGGTGGATTCCAGACGCATGCCCAGGTCCCGAGCGGTCTCCTTGTAAAGCATGTCGATTTCGTACAGTGTTTCGACGTGATCGGAAACAAAACTGATCGGCACCATCAGAATATTTTTGCACCCCTGCTCAGCCAGCGCTGCCAGCATATCAGGAGTCGAAGGCTCAAGCCATTCGACGGGCCCGCTTCTGCTCTGAAAACAGAGACGGCCCTGCCGGCCGGTGGTCTGCTCAATCGCCTTGATGGTCACCTCAATTTCATCAACATAGGGGTCGCCCTCGTCAATGAATTTTTTCGGCAGACTGTGGGCGCTGTAGACAATCTCCACCGGTTCCCCGTTAAAGCGGCTGATTCCCTCCCGGATTCTCCGGGCCATGCAGTTGATATAATCCTTCTCATCCGGCCAGGAACGGATTTCCACCATCGACAGGGTGGGATCCAGTTTTCGGACGGTACGCTGCAGATCATAGATCGACGAGCCTGTCGTAGCAATCGAGTAATGCGGATAGAGAGGCAGGGCGATAATCCTTTTCACCCCGGCATCAATCATTTCAGCCACTGCTTCCCGGGCAAAGGGTTTCCAGTAGCGCATGCAGACCCCGACCTTGAAGCTGCCCCTGGCTGCGAGTCTTTTCTGCAGGGCAGCGGCCTGCATGGCGGTTATTCGGCCGATCGGCGAACCGCCGCCTATCTTTCGGTAGCTTTCCCTGGATTTGGGAGCCCTGCGGCGGGCAATCAGGCGGGCAAGAGGTTTCTGCAGCAGGGCGGGACCGAGGCGGATGATCTGCCGGTCGGAAAACAGGTTATACAGAAACTCCTCGACATCATCGAGAGATTCCGGGCCGCCAAGGTTTAAAAGTAAAATGCCTGTCAATTCCTGTTGCTGCATAAAGTAACTCTACACTCGGAAGGTATTTTTCGTCAAGAGGTTGCAAGGTTCTTCTTGATTGGACCTGATTGCGTGACTATAATTATAATATGAAAGGAATTTTTCTCATTAAACTTTTCCCTATTTTCCAGATTCTCAAACATTGCATACAGTTGGTACAGGCAGCAGCATGGGGCTGCTGTCGATGGTAAATATTGGAGGATTTTTATGGAACTGAAGATTGAAGCCAGAAATCTTGACATGAGGAAAGGTTGGCAGGAAAAAATTGAAGATGAGAAGGAAAAACTTATCCGCCATTATGCCAATCTGGTTCTTTACCTCCGAGTAACAATTGAGAGTACCTCAGCCTACAAGGAAGGCGGTTATGAGGTCCGCCTTGTTGCTTCCGTGCCCAATG
>JAWSUG010000008.1:88463-122019 GCA_033549385.1 Desulfobulbaceae bacterium
GAAAAGGTGCATCCGCTGTTGGTCGAAGCCTTTGACATTCTGGGCCTGAAACTCAAGGAGATCGTCAGAAAAAAACAGAATCATAAAAGTGTAAAAGCGCAGGGTGCCGTCCTGGACGGAAATGCAAGTGGAATCATTAAAAAGCTGTTTCCGATTGATTCCTACGGCTTTATAGTTACCTCCGATGAACAGGAAATATTTTTTCATGAAAATGTCCTGCGCGATGTGGGCATGAATGATCTCAAGGAGGGGGATTCGGTTTTTTTCGGAGTTACCGAAGGTGATATGGGTCCGCAGGCGACCTTTGTAAAGGCAAGTAAAAGTTAGAAAAAATTGTTGATTGCACAGCCCCTGCCCATGCGGCAGGGTTTTTTTTTGTTTTCTTGCTGAAAAGAAAACTTTCAAGTATTGCATTGGATATCTATTGGCAGTCTGTTTCCCCAGTCTCCACCAACCACGGAAAAATTCATGGCACAGAAGGAAATTTATCTTATTGACGGCAGCGCTTACATCCATCGGGCTTATCACGCGATCACCCCATTAAGCAATTCGCACGGTCTTCCCACCCACGCCGTCTACGGCTTCACGACAATCATACGCCGGATTGTTCGCGAACGGCAGCCCGATTATCTGGCAGTCGCATTTGATACCAAGGGGCCTGTATTCCGCCATAAAATATATCAGCAATATAAAGCAAACCGGCCCCCCATGCCCGATGACCTTGCAGTCCAGATTCCGTATATCCGGAAAATGGTGCAATCCTACAATATTCTCAGTCTTGAGCATAATGATCAGGAAGCGGATGACCTGATTGCGTCGGTGACCATGCGCCTGTCCGCGCAGGGTTTCCGGGTGGTGATTGTCTCCGGCGACAAGGACCTGCTCCAGCTTGTCGGCGAAAAGGTCACCTGCTGGGATCCGATGAGTGACCGGCTGATGGACCTGGATCAGATCGAGAAAAAATATGGTATGCATCCGGATCTGCTGCTTGATTATTTTGCCCTGACCGGAGACACCTCGGATAACATTCCCGGGGTTCCCGGAGTGGGACCGAAAACAGCGCAGAAACTGATCAGCGAATACAAAACCCTGGAAGAACTGTATGCCCATGTGGATGAAATGAAGAAGTCGAAATTAAAGGAGCGGCTTCTTCTGCACCGTGATGATGCGTTTTTGTCAAGGGAGTTGATTCGCCTTAACCGGGATGTGAAAGTCCCTGAAAATCCGGAAGAATACAGGGTTCGGCAGCCCGATGCCGATTCTCTGCGGAAGCTGTTGACCGAACTGGAGTTTTATACCCTGCTCAAAAGCGATGTCCCGGCCCGCCAGGTCGACTCCAAGGGATTTCTGCTTGTCCAGTCGGAGCCGCAGCTGGAAGATCTGGTTCGTCGCCTTGAAAAGGCAGAGCTTATCGTTATTGATACGGAAACCAACTCCCTGGATCTGTTGTCCGCCGAGCTGGTGGGTCTGTCGATCTGTATAGATGAATGCGATGCCTGGTATATTCCTTGCGGCCACCGGGATGTTGCGGGGGATTTGTCTGCCGGACAGCTTCCCCTGGACCGTATAATACAGGCCCTCAGGCCATTTCTGGAGCAACCTGGTCTGCCGAAAATAGGGCATAATCTCAAGTTTGACTGGTCAATACTCTCTGCTCCTCATAATGGAGGAATAAATCTTGCCGGCCCTCTCTTTGACACCATGATCGGCGCCTGGCTGCTGGATCCCGGCCGCCGCTCCTACAAACTCGACGATCTCTGCCTGGATCTGGATCTCAGGATGATTACATTTGCCGAGGTCACGGAAGGAGACAAGAGCGAAGACTGTTTTACCCGGGTTGCGCTGGAAAAGGCTAAGGATTACAGCTGCGAAGACGTCTATGGGGCCCTGCTGATTTTTAAAAGCCAGCGGTCGCAGCTCGAGCAGGCTGGTCTGTGGAATCTGTTTCAGGACCTGGAATGCCCCCTTATCCCGGTACTGGCCAGAATGGAAATGGACGGCATCGGTATCGACGGAGAAATGCTCGATGAATTGGCCGACGAATTCGGGAAAAAACTTCAGGGACTGGAAGAGGAAATTTATTGTCTGGCAGGCAGGAAATTCAATATTAATTCGCCGCCGCAGCTGGGAGAAATTCTTTTCGAAGAGCTGCTCCTGCCGAAAGGCCGGAAAACGAAAACCGGATATTCAACCGATGTCAAGGTACTGGAGCGCTTATGCCAGCATCATGATCTGCCCAAACTAATCCTCACATACCGCAATATGGCCAAACTCAAGTCCACCTATGTGGACAGGCTGAGTCAGTTGGCCCGTATCGGGGACGGCCGGGTCCACACTTCCTACAACCAGTGCGGCACAACTACCGGGAGGTTGAGTTCCAGCAATCCCAACCTGCAGAATATTCCTATCCGTACGGAAGACGGCCAGCGAATCCGTTCCGCCTTTGTCGCCGCCCCTGGCTGTTCCCTCCTCTCGGGCGACTACTCCCAGATAGACCTGCGGGTTCTCGCCCATTATTCAAAGGACCGGGTCCTGCTGGAATCATTTCATGCGAATGAGGATATCCACAGCCGAACTGCGGCGGAAATATTTTTTGTTTCTCCGGCGCTTATCACTCCGGAAATGCGTCGGGTGGCCAAGACGATCAATTTCGGCATTGTGTACGGCATGTCGAGTTACGGCTTGTCAAGTCAGCTGAATATCAGCCGCAAGGAAGCCCAGACCTTCATTGACAGGTACCTTGCCCGTTACCAGGGTGTCAGGGAGTTTATGGAATCTATTGTGGCAAAGGCCAGGATTGACGGTTACGTGACCACCCTGCTTGGACGGCGCAGAATTTTACCCGATATTCAACACCCGAACAGAACGCGGCGTGAATTTGCGGAAAGAACAGCCATTAATACTCCGGTCCAGGGTACGGCTGCGGATATAATTAAACTGGCTATGCTGCAGGTGGATCGGGAGATACGGGAGCAGAACCTCGGCGCGAAAATGATACTGCAGATTCATGACGAACTTGTCCTCGAAGTCCCTGAAAACGAGATCCGGGAAACCGGGAATCTGCTGCGGGCGGCCATGGAAAATGTGATTGACCTGGAAGTGCCGCTGCAGGTGAACATAGCCGTCAGTAAAAATCTTGCCACAATTTAACCATTGGCAGCTCACTGATATTATTTGCCGGATTGCCGAATCGAAATTATGATTACGGTAATGTTGCAATCATGTCTCAGTTATTAGGAACAAAATGGTAATGCAGTTTTTTTCTGTTTGCTTTTTCCATTACGCAATGATAGCAGTAATATAATTGTTGATGGTTTAGAAATTAACTATAAATACAAATTGCTTGGCCGAGTTGGTATCAAATTTGCACCTACCAAAGAAAAAGGATAACTGGAGAAGGAGATTTGAACCATGACACCTCGAGCAGCAATAAGCATATTAATGCTCAGCCCCATTTATTTTCGTTTGCGGCCGGCGCAACGCTGGCTGTTGATCAGGGAATACTGTCAGGCAATTAACAAGTGTGAATTGTCCCTCCTGTACAAAGATAAAAAGTTGGAATATTTAATCTATCAATAAGCTGATATCAAGCTGATATCGTATTTAAAATGGAGCAAATGACTTTACCCAACGCAGAGCGTCGCAAATACCCACGTTTTCGTGTTCGGGAAGGTACCTATGCCTTTATAGATAACATTCCATTTATGATACAGGATATCAGCGAAGGCGGAATGAAAATTCAGTCGGTGGTATTTGATGAGGCACCGCTTGAAAATCTGAAAGTCGAAATTTTTGTCAATAACGGCAAGTTTTACCTCAGGGATGTACCGGTCCGGCTGGTCAGCCTGCTGCAGGATAATTCAATGACTCCCTTCAGTACAGTCCATGTCAGGCGATTCGGCTTTGAGTTTAAAAATCTGGACGAGCAGCAAAAGATCCTCCTGGATAATCTCATCACTTACAATACGGTCGGCGATTCCTGATTTTTTTTTCTCCCAGGGCAGTTTTCATTTTCTTTGTCCCAGTATTATAACATTCTGCGGATGTTTCCTTATGTACCATCGGCCGATTCCCGGCAGGTATAATACTTTGGCCGTTGTGCAATCCCCTGCAAGATACGGTTGACAGTCCGCTGCGCAGAACATATAATCAATTACCATTTATTTTCAATACGTTGGGGAAATTCCGGGGAAAGTTTAACATTTTCGGCTGAAAATATTCCATCATCATGCCTTTGACAACAGAATCAGTGTTGACGGCGGCACACCATGCCGAATATGCATTTCATGCAAAAGAATGAAATAATGGCAATTCACAGTTCTACTGACAGTGTTCACTTGAAAAACGCTATCCTGCGTGGGGTGTACGATGAAAATCTCAGGATAGAGAATGAACGTCATGAGCCCAGACCTGTCCGCCGTCAACCCCGCGCCGGAAAAAGTAAATTCTTCCCGTATATAATGCTGGTAATTCTGGCCGGCACGCTCAGCCTGGCAGGTTTTTTTTCCGGGCAGGGCAGGGATTCGCATAATGCTGCGGCTGTTGCAGCAAATAATCAGGCTGAGCAACTGCCGCTGCCGATCGTGGAAATTGAGGTCCCGGTTCCGGTGCAGGTGCCGCTGAATTCCTTGGCTGTACCAACTTCCTATATTTTGAGACCGCCCGAGGCTTCCCCTGTTGAACCGCTTAATGAGGAAAAGCTCCTTGACTACAGTCTTATCCTCAATAATGACCAGGTCAGGTTGAGTTCCGTTTTCGGACTCGGCGTGCAGACCATTGTCATCGATCCCGGGCACGGGGGCAGGGACCCTGGCGCCATTGGCGCATTGAACACCCAGGAGAAAGATATTGTTCTGGATATAGCGAAACGGCTGCAGAATAAACTGCAGCAGGGCGGCAATTACAGAGTGCTGCTGACCAGGGAAAACGATACCAACATGACCCTGGCCGAACGGGTGGAATTTGCCAATGCCGGCAGTACTGATCTGTTTATCTCGCTGCATGTTAATGCATTGCCACAGAAGAGTTTCAATGTCACCGAGACGTACTATTACGGCCCTCCCACTGACCCGGAAACCCTCCGTCTGGCTGAGCAGGAAAATCGCGGCTCAGGAGTCCTGACCAAAGATTTTGAAAATATGATCAAAAAAATAGGCAATACCTTTAAGGAACAGGAATCCGCCAACCTGGCCGCAGCTATACAATATAGTCTCTTCACGAATGTCAAAAAGTATGATAAAAATATCGCTGATGCCGGCATCAAGATCGCGCCGTTCGTCGTTCTGCTCGGTGTTGATGCTCCTGCCGTGCTGGTGGAGATTTCCTGCATTACCAAAAAAGAAGAAGAATTAAAGCTGAATATGCCCGCCTACAGGGAGGAAATTACATCATTTCTGGCCCAGGGGACTATCCGTTATCTTGAACGCAGATACCTGCATGTTTTAAAAGGAGAGGACAATGGCCAAGAAGTCCGAAGAAAAAGCAGTTGAAGAAAAGCTCGTTGTTGGCATCGATCTCGGCACGTCCAGGAGTGCCATTTCTGCGACCAACGGAAAAAAGAAGTGGGTTGAAAGTTATGTCGGTTGGCCCAAGGACTTTATTGCCAGGAAAGTTGTCGGGGAACCCATTCTGTTTGGCGAAGATGCCATTCGGCACAGGCTCTCCCTTGACCTGTACCGGCCGTTGAAGAACGGCGTGATCAAGGAGGGAACAACCCGGGATGAGGAAGCCGTCAAGGAGTTGATCCGTCATTTGATCTCCCTGGTCGGAACCAAAAAGAACGAGGGCAAGATCAGGGCGGTGGTCGGAGTTCCGGCGGAATCGTTCAAGGTCAACAAGGTGGCCCTGAAAAAAGCAGTTTCCGAGTATGCCGAATCTCTGATGGTTGTTTCAGAACCTTTTGCCGTGGCCTATGGGGTCAATGCCCTGGATAATGCCATGGTGATCGATTTAGGGGCCGGGACCATCGACTTCTGCATCATGCACGGAACCGTACCGTCGGAAGATGACCAGCGCTCGATCCTGACCGCGGGGGATTATATTGATCAGCAGTTGTACAATTTCATGGAAGAGCGTTATCCCCACTCGGATTTCAATCTGAATATGGTCCGCCGCTTCAAGGAGCAGTACAGCTTTATCGGCGAGCCGGAAACACAGGTTAAGGTGGAACTGCCGGTGGACGGCAGGCCGACCAAGCATGATATCACCGAAGAGTTGCGAAGGGCCTGTGAGAGCATTCTGCCTGCTTTAGTCGAATCAAGCCTGGAACTGATTGCCAAATTTGATCCGGAGTACCAGGATATTATCAGAAAAAACGTAATTATGGCGGGTGGCGGCAGTCAGATAAAAGGACTTGCCGAATATCTGGAAAAAGTTCTGGATGAATATGGTCCGTCCAAGGTCACCGTGGTCGGCGATCCTCTTTTCAGCGGGTCGGACGGTGCTCTGGCTCTTGCCCTGGATATGCCCGAAGATTACTGGACCGAGTTATAACCTCGTATGGAAGTTGAATGCTGACAGCCCGGATTACGCTGACGCGCTATCCGGGCTGATCAAAACAGCGGCCTGGCAGACCTTAGAATCTGATATCCCCTACTCCCCTAAATACCTAAACACCTAAAACCCTTGTATGTTTTCTTTAACAGCATTTAAGATTAAAAGAGAGCTCCATTTTACTCGGTTCGGCAGCTCGATAAATCCTTGGGACACCAAGCCCGTGGTTTAGCGAAGAGCGCCGAACCGTTTTTTCAATGACAACCCGAACGGTTGCTTGGGCAGATAAGCCCGCATTTTTGCAAGGATGGGTGCCATGAATGAGTCGAGAGAAGAGAAGTTTGTCGGTATTGATGTATCCAAGTCCACCCTGGATGTGTGTATCGAGCCTGTTGGCCAGCCGCTGCAAGTTGCTTACGATGAAGATGGAATACGCCGGATTGTCAGCCTTCTGGAGGAGATCAACCCGACCCTGATCGTGATCGAAGCCACGGGCGGCCTGGAAGTGCGGATCGCGAGTGAACTCGCCGGCAAAGGTCTGCCGGTAGCCGTCATCAATCCACGGCAGGCGCGCGACTTTGCCAAAGCAACGGGACAGTTGGCCAAGACTGATCAGGTGGATGCGGCGGTGCTGAGGTCGTTTGCCCGCGCGATTCGCCCCCAGGCCCGCCCCCTTCAGGATGCGGACACTCGCGCCCTGAATGATTTGGTCAGCAGGCGGCGTCAGTTGGTTGACATGCGCGTTCAAGAGACCCTCCGGCTTGGTACAGCGGCTTCAAAACCGCTGCAGAAAAGTTTGAAAAAACATATTGCCTGGCTGGACAAGCGCATCACGGAAATTGACACCGACCTGACCAGGCGTTTGCGTAGCTCGGAAGTATGGCGCACAAAGGACGATTTACTCCGCAGTATTCCCGGCGTTGGTGCAGTGACCACCCTGACCATGCTGGCGAAATGTCCTGAGCTTGGAACATTAACCCGTCGGGAAATCGCGGCACTGGTTGGTGTTGCTCCAATGGCCAACGACAGCGGTAAACATCGCGGAAAACGTTTTATTTGGGGCGGTCGAGCCGATGTACGGGCGGTTCTGTACATGGCGGCTATTTCAGCTATACGGTGCAACGATACGATTAAGGTGTTTGCACAACGATTGGAGAAAGCGGGCAAACCGCCCAAGGTAATCATTGTTGCTTGCATGAGAAAGTTATTAACCATTATGAATGCAATGCTGAAAAATAATGCTCCGTGGAACCCTAAAATAGCTTGACATCAAACACGGTTGCTAAACCCCATAATACCTACTTCCGCTCTTCAAGCGGAACAAACTGCCTTGCCTTCTCTCCAGTGTAGATTTGCCGGGGCCGACCGATTTTTGTTGCCGGATCCTCATGCATTTCCTTCCATTGGGCCATCCATCCGGGAAGCCTTCCCAAGGCGAACATCACGGTAAACATGTTGGTGGGAATGCCGATCGCCCGGTAAATGATGCCGCTGTAAAAATCGACATTCGGATACAGATTGCGTTCAATAAAATATTCATCTTTGAGCGCAATTTCTTCAAGCTTGTAAGCAATATCCAGCAGAGGATCCGATATCTCCAGGACATCGAGAATTTCATCACAGGCTTTCTTGATTATTTTTCCCCGGGGATCGTACGTCTTATAGACCCGGTGACCGAAACCGGACAATCGGAAGGGATCTTTTTTGTCTTTGGCTTTACTGATATATTTTTCAAAGTTGCTGTCATCCGCATAAATCATCTCCAGCATATCCACCACCGCTTCATTGGCGCCGCCGTGCAGCGGACCCCATAAGGCATTGATGCCGGCAGAAATGGCGGCATACAGGTTGACCCCGGCGCTGCCGACGAGCCGGACGGTTGAAGTCGAGCAGTTCTGTTCATGGTCGGCGTGCAGGATGAGCAGTTTATTGAGGGTGGCAACCACCTCCGGACGGACCACATAAGGCCTGACCGGTTTGTCGAACATCATATTCAGGAAGTTGCCGCAGTAGGACAGGTCGTTTCGCGGGTATACCAGCGGGTGCCCCATGGATTTTTTGTAGGAAAAGGCGGCAATGGTCCTGATCTTGGATATAAGCCGGGTCGAGGTGACTTCGAAATCAGCCATAGGGTCATCGCTCATTTCCGGGTAAAAGTTCACCAGGCTGTTGACCATTACCGAAAGTATGGACATAGGGGAGGCATGGGAGGGGAAATGATCAAAAAAGTGGATCATATCTTCATGGATCAGGGCAAACCGTTCAATAAGTCCCTTGAAAGATTCAAGTTCGGATGCAGTGGGCAGGCTGCCGTGCAGCAGCAGGTAGGCGACTTCAACAAAAGAGCATTTGTCTGCCAGTTCCTCGATGCCGTATCCCCGGTAGCGGAGAATACCTTTATTGCCGTCAAGATAGGTGATGGTGCTGGTGCATGATCCGGTGTTTTTGTAACCGCTGTCAAGGGTTATGTACCCGGAATCCTTGAGCAGGTTTGAAATATCAATGGCTTTTTCTCCCATGGTACCTTCTATAATGGGAAGAGAATAAATATTTCCACCAATGTTCATTTGAGCGGTTTCGTCGGTGCTTTTTAAGGGCATATTTTTCATCCTGCTGTTTTCCGTATGATCTGTGTCGGTCAATATCAGTGACATAAATACATTCCACGTGTGAAGATCAGCATCGGGAAATTCGATGCGCTGGTCAATCTGTTCGGTTATAATAAAGTAAAAGACTCCCGGATCTTCCGGGTGGCGGAATAACCGTTACGGGAGTGATCGAATTGTTTCCAACCTGAGTCTGGCGAAAATCGATTTTTCATACTACAGAGTTTTTATGAAAAATTCAAGGGTATGAAAATTGTTATGAGTATTCAGTAAGATAATGCAAAATAAGGAGATGGCCGGACGCGGGCAAAAATATCAAAGAAGGATGCAGCGGTTCATTGATGAAGTGACCGTGTATCCGGTGTCCTGTGAACGGCTGGCAGCGGGCCGAAGCGATGAGCAGTGGCTTGATGAGGTGCTTCGCGGCGGCGCAAAAATCGTGCAGTTGCGGGATAAGGATTCCTCAGACCGCCGGCTGCTTGAAAAAGCAAAATATTTTCGCCGGAAGACCCTGGAGGCTGACGCCCTTTTTCTTGTCAACGACCGCCTTGATATTGCTCTGCTGGCGGATGCCGACGGGATCCATCTCGGACAGAACGATTTGCCTCCCGATGAGGTATTGAAGCTGGCCCCGGAAATGATTATTGGTATATCTTGCAATACTGAAGAACAGGCGAGAAGCCTCGGGGCGCAAGAGAAAAAAGGAAACCCGGCAGTAAGCTATTACAATATCGGCCCGCTCTATCCGACAAAGACCAAGGAAAAGCTGTCTGAATTTATCGGGCCGGAAGCCGTTGCCCGGTTTTCTTCCTGTACTACTCTGCCGTTCACCGTGATGGGCGGAATAAAACGACACCATATTCACGAGCTTGTCGCGTTGGGAGCCAGGCGCATCGCCCTCGTGACCGCTCTCACGAACGCTTCCGATATCGCAGGGGAGACGGCCCTCTGGATAATGGAGATAAAACAGGCTTGGAAGAGGAACCAATGAATGATTTGAGAAAAAAAAGACAGGTTATCCGCGACCTGATGGAATATTCCGTCCCCGAGGGAAGGATTCCGGAGGCAGCAGACGTGCTTGATATTTACCGGGAGGACAGGCTGGCACTGGATTTACTGGAGGAGTTTTACAGTTTTCTTCCCGATGCGGTAAATGACTGGATACGGGAAATACGACTGATCAACCGCCGCCAGGGCATATTCCTGCTCGACGTCGTCACGGAGGACAGGGAATATGTGTACACGGTCTCAAGTGAGGGCGTGGAGTTTCAAGGGAACCTGGCGGAAGGTATATGGGATCCGGATCTCCTCTCCTTTTTCGGCTATAATTCCAGGGAAAAATTTCTACAGGTATGTGAATCTTCGGATGAATTCGTCATTTATGAGCCGCCGGGCAGTGATGTGAATATCTGCCCGGCCTGTCACGCTGCCACCGGAGAACTGCACGAACTGGGATGCCCGATAGAGCTCTGCCCCTGGTGCGGGGGGCAGTTGGTGTACTGCAGCTGCCGTTTTGATCAACTGGAAGTCGACAGCCTTTCCAGTGAACAGGATCTGCTCCGTTTTGAAGATATCCTGAATAGTCAGGGAAGAATTCCTTATGGACCCGAACAGAGGCCTTCATTTGCTGATGAAGGCCCCGGTTTGATCATCGAGTAATTATTCCCGTCCTCTTATATCGCCGAGGTCCTCCAGGTACTGAAATAAAACAGAGTCCGAGGACAGGACCAGGGATGTATTATGCGTGATAATATCCCGGTAGCTCTCCAGGCTTTTCTGAAACGCGTAAAATTCAGGATACTTGCTGTAGGTATCGCCGTAAATCCTTGTAGCCTCGGCGTCAGCCTGACCCTTGATGGTCACTGCTTCTTTATTGGCAGCTGAGGTGATTTCCCTGAGTTCCCGCTCCACCCGGCCAAGAATTTCGGCCTTCCGGCCTTCGCCCAGCGATCGTTTTTCCGCGGCAATTCTTTTGCGCTCGGAGATCATCCGGTCAAAAACCTTCAGCTGGACCGATTCAATATAGTTTACCCGCTTGAACATCACGTCAAGCAGCTCAATGCCGTACTGCGGAGTCACCTTGGAGGCTGCTTCCAGAACCTGTTGGCTCACCTTGTCCCGGCCGAGCCGGGGCGGGAGGATTATTTCATCGCTTAAGGTTTCGCTGGAAACGTATTCCGGCGACCAGTCGGAAGAACGAATGATTTCAATCAGGTCGTTTTTATTGACCAGGTCGCGGACCGTACCGTCGATAATGTCGTCCAGCATGCTCTGGGCTCTCGCTTCACTGCCGACCGACTGCAGAAAGCGAAGGGCGTCGACGATTCTCCAGCGGGCCGTGGTGTCGAGATGTATAAAGGTTTTGTCAACAGTCGGTATCTGGTTGGGAGCGCCGTCCCAGATCAGTATTTTCTTTTCGAAATACTGGACCTTTTGAATAAACGGGTACTTGAATTTCAGGCCTGCTTCAGTCACAGGAGCACCAACAGGTGCACCGAACTGGGTGACGACCGCCTGCTTTCCCTCTTGAAGAATATAAATACCGTCCCATACGGATATGACAAGGGCGGCTACAATGATCAGCAGAAAAATCTGGATAACTTTTTTCATGGTCTCTTTTTTTTATCAGGAGTTAGATACTATCAGCCTTTTCATCGGCCGGATGTGTTATTTGTATTGTCGGAACCTTTATCTCGGGTCAGGTCCAGGAACGGCAGCAGTGTCTTCTGATTTTTATCCATCACATACACATGGTCGACGTTGGGCAATATCTCCTGCATGGCCTCCAGGTACATCCTGCGCCTGGTCACCTGCTGGGCTCCAAGGTATTCTGCGACGATCGCGTTGAACCGTGCAGTCTCGCCCTGGGCCTGATTGACCCTCTGTACCGCATATCCGTGCGCTTCCTCGACGATTTTTTTGGCATTACCGCGGGCCTGGGGGATAACACGGTTGTAGGCCTCTTCCGCTTCATTAACCAGCCGCCTCATGTCCTGATCAGCTTCGTTCACTTCGTTAAACGCCGGTTTGACGGGTTCGGGCGGATTGATATCCTGCATCTGCAGAGTAACGAGCCTGACGCCGCTTTCCAGCCGGCTAAGTTCGCCCTGCAGTTCCCGCATGGCATCCCCGGCCAGAATTTCACGGTTGGCGAGTACATAGTCAAAGTCCATGTTACCGACAATCCGTCTGGTTATTTTTTCGGAAGCATCCCGAACCGCCTGGGGTACATTCTGTACCTTGAACAGAAAGTTTACCGGATCGTCGACTCTGTACTGGACGATCCAGGCGACATTAATGACGTTTTTGTCTCCGGTCAGCATCAGCGACTCCACTTCAAACCCGCGTCGTTCGAAAATTGACTGCTGTTGCCCGGTTGAACGGCTGCGGAATCCGAATTCCTCTTTGCGGACGGTCTCGATATCGACCTTGATCAGTTCTTCAAGATAGGGAATCTTGAAATGAAGTCCGGGGGTTGTTGTCCGGTGGTACTTGCCGAACTGCAGAACGACTCCGACTTCTCCCGGCTGAATGGTATAAAAGGATGAATAGACGACCTGGAAGATAATGACCGCGCCGATAATGAGCAATACCTTGCTCATGCCGGCAAAGGGTCCCTGGCCTGAAGGCTTGCGGGTCTGGCCGCTGCCGTTTCCGCCGGATCCGCCGTCCTGGCCGGCAAAAGAATCCCTTATTTTCTGGATAATCGCCGCGAGAATTTCTTCCGGCGATGATGGCTTCTTTTTCTGACCCCACGGGGGCTGTTGGTCCTGCATTGACATAGAGGTGTCCTGCTTTTGAATTAAAAAATGAAAAACTGATTTGTACGGTTAGCTTTTAAGATTGCAAAACGAATCATACTTCATAATGCTTACTTCATAAAGCATAATTGAATGAATCGGCTTTGCAATATTTTTCCCCACAAAAAAATATACTAATCATTATTTCATGGCCAGCAGCCAGCAGAATATTATTATGCCTGAAATCAGGAAAAGAAGGGTTTGCTGCAGCGATGAATTTTCCGACAAACTATGCAGGCCAAGAAATCTGGAGGCCAGTCCCAGCATGATACCGCACAAAAAGCCGAAAAAATGAGCTCCCAGATCAGTCCGTTCTCCCTCAGCGCCGAGCATGGCGAGGAGTCCGGCTCCCGCGCCTAAAGGGATGAGGATGCTTCCGGCGCGAAGGTTTTTGCCGGCAACCATCCGCATGCCGCTGAATAAACCTATTGCCCCGAAAATGGAGGTGGAAAAACCGACTGAGTGGTGCACGGTTTCCCGGGCGGCAATGTTAAGGAAATTTCCTGCCGCCCCGCAGAGGATAAGCAGCGTCCAGCCGATGCCTGAACCGAGCTGGCTGACAAGCAGGTGCACCAGAAAACCGCCGATAACGCAGTTGCCGACAAGATGCAGCATGTCGGCGTGAAGGGTCAGGGCGGTGACAAGCCGCCACCATTCATTGTTATTGAGGATAGCTTCACTGTTTATGGCGCCGTTCGCAAACCACAAGGTGTTTTCATCCCAGGGGCCGGTGACCAGAAAGAAGATTGCCAGGGAGCCGATAAAAAGAATTGTCGGCTGTCCTCCGGCATGACGGGGCATGGGCATGGCAGGGGGCAGTTCCGGCCAGTCGGCGTTCTCCTCAAAGTATTTGTCAAGCTGGTAGCCGGCCTCTACCGCACGGGCTGAGGGAACGGTGAGGACGGCCTGTCCCGGAGGGATTCGGTTGGGTATGCCGACTGCATCGAGGACCAGCGAACAGTCGGAAAGATGCCGGGCGGTACCTGTAGCCACAACAATGCTGCCGCCGTCTTGCATGCTGAGTGTTTCCGGATGGTTGCTCTGCATGACGGATCAATCTTCGGCCGGCCTGGAGACGGAAGAAGAGCCAGCTGTTTTTATTGCAAGGATATTTTCTTGTTTCATCAAAACAATAATAAGTTTAAGTACGATCGTGTGAATGGCAAATTACCCTTTTTTCCCTTGTATCCGTGAGGGCTTTAAGGGATATGCCGGATAACTTATTTTTTTTTGTCCGTTATTTTACGCAATGAATTATACCCAATGAAATCAGTTATTCCCGCAAAAATCAATTCCCTGCACTACGGATGGCATATAGTTGCTGCCGGATGCCTCTGTATTTTCGCCAGCCTCGGGCTTGGCCGCTTTTCCCTCGGCATGCTGCTGCCTGCCATGGGGGAATCGCTTCACCTCAGCTATTCCCAGATGGGACTCGTCGGCACCTGCAATTTTGCCGGTTATCTCTTTGCCGTCCTTTTCTGCAGCAGGCTGCAGTCCGTTGTCGGGGCGCGGAAACTGATTGCAATGGCCCTGCTGCTGATAAGTTTTTCCATGATAATGATTGGATTCGCCCGGAGCCTGCTGCTGGTCACCCTGCTGTATACCTTCACGGGAATCGGCAGCGGAGCCTCCAATGTGCCGATGATGGGGCTGATATCCACCTGGTTTGCCAGCAGGCTGAGAGGCAGGGCGGCGGGATTCATCGTAATCGGCAGCGGTTTTGCAATTCTCCTCTCCGGCCTGGTTATTCCCTGGTTGAATTCACTACAGGCAGAGGGCTGGCGGCTGAGCTGGTTTGCACTGGGAGTCACCGTGGCGGCAATAGCTGTTCTCTGCTGGTTTGTTCTGCGGGACCGGCCTGAAGAAATCGGCCTGACCAGGGTCGGGGAGGAGAAAGCGGCTTCGGGAGCCGGGAGGAGGCTCGAGATCAGGGGGCTCAATAAAAAGGTCATTCTGCACTGCGGAGCCATCTATTTTCTCTTCGGTTTCACCTATGTAATATACGCAACCTTTATTGTCACCGTGCTTGTGCAGCAGTACGGATTTCAGGAAAAAGCCGCCGGCATATTCTGGGCATGGGTCGGTTTTCTCAGCCTGTTTTCCGGGCCGGTTTTTGGCACCCTGTCCGATAAACTTGGGAGAAAGACGGGCCTGATGACGGTGTTTACCATTCAGACAATCGCTTACCTGCTGGTGGGATTGAAGCTCACTGATATGGCGCTGATCGTCTCCATCGGCTGTTTCGGCTTTGTTGCCTGGAGTGTCCCGTCCATTATGCTGGCGCTGGTCGGGGATGTTGTCGGATCGCAGAATACGGTCCGTGCCTTTGGCATCATAACCTTTATTTTCGGTCTGGGCCAGATTCTCGGGCCATACCTGGCCGGAATTCTTGCCGAATGGTTCGGGGATTTCTCAGCCGCCTTTTTGCTTGCCGCATCCATGACGGCCCTGGCGGTTGTGCTTTCTGCACGGTTGAAACCTGCAGAGGTACAAAAAGAGAATTATTTGAATTAGACGTTGAACGTGGTATATTGACAATTTCACGGAAAAAATCGTTTGGGGCGGTGATGAGTGGAACAATCGGAGAGACTGGTAAACAGGGGAGAGAATTTTAAATGGTGCCGAAGGGGAGAGTCGAACTCCCACGAGGATACCCCCACTAGACCCTGAACCTAGCGCGTCTACCAATTCCGCCACTTCGGCACGATCGGCTGTGAATATGATAATCTATGCGGTATTTGTCAAGCAAATCTTTGAATCAAGTATAAAAAGTCCAACGATTCCATGAGCGCTCTGATTAATAACCGAGCTATATCACGGAGCAGTCGGCGGAGGAAGTTTACGTGCAGCCGACAATTCATTGTTGGACCTGCATGTTGATGAACTGGCAAAAATTTTTCAAGGCTCCATGAGTAAAGCGTCAAGCTGAATAAACCATGAGACTCTACACTGATCTTACCGACATCAAGCAACCGTTTGCGAATGCCTGTGTCACCATAGGCAACTTTGACGGTGTCCATCTCGGCCACCAGGTGCTGTTCCGGGAGGTGGTCGGCAAAGCGCATAAGCTCGGCGGCACCAGCGTGGCGGTCACTTTTGATCCCCATCCTCTGAAGGTGCTCCGGCCTGAAAGTATCCGTCTGATTTCCACCACCGAGCAGAAGATTGAACTCATTGAGCGGGCCGGTATCGATGTCCTGATTATTATTCCCTTTAACCTTGAATTTGCCGCCACAACGGCAGACAGTTTTGTTGACGATATCCTTCTCGGGACCATCGGTGTGTGCGAACTGGTCGTGGGATACGACTATGCCTTCGGGCGGGGTCGGGAAGGCAATATTGAATTTCTCAAGGCTAAGGGCAAAAAGGAAGGATTCCCGGTTACCGTGGTTGAAGCCTATTATGAGGGGGGCATGCTGGTAAGCAGTTCCAGGATCAGGGAACTGGTGGCCAAGGGGCGGATGCGGGACGTGCGGACGCTGCTGGGCCGTTACTATCAGATTCGCGGCGAAGTGCAGCGGGGGCGGCAGCGAGGCGGCCGGGTGGTCGGATTTCCCACCGCAAATTTACGGATATCAGAGGAGGACCTCTGTCCCAAGCCGGGAGTATATGTGACCCAGGTTGTATATGACGGCAAATGCTACGGCGGGGTTTCGAATATCGGCTACAATCCTACCTTCGGGATAAACAAGTTGGTTGCGGAAACACATATTTTCGATTTTGATGACGATATATACGGGAAGCCTATCAGGATAAACTTGCTCCGGCACCTGCGCAGCGAGAAGAAATTCAGCGGACCGGAAGCGCTGGCCGCCCAGATCCGCCAGGATATCAAGGTAGCGCACAAGGTTCTGGGGGCGGCTCAGCAGGAACTTATGCTTTCCTGCGAGGAAAGAATGTCCAGGTGATTATGGAATCGGCCTTTTTCTTCTTGCCTGGTACAGGTTCGTACCTATAATAGAAAATACTTCGGGGTTCATCCCGGCGCTCAAGGCGCCATCCACCATCCATAAAACAATAGAAAATAAAGGAACAGAATGGCAGATAATCAGACGAAAATTGATCTTGATGCGGTTATCAAAGATCTGGAAGATGTCGTTGCAAAACACCCGAAAAACGTGATCGCCCACCATCAGCTCGGCCTTGTGTACCGTCAGGCCGGCCGCTCCGGGGATGCGATAAGAGAGCTTGAGCGGGCGATCGAACTTGACGACCAGTCGGTCGAAAGTATGATCAATCTCGGTGCTATCTTTTTCGGGCAGGGTGATATTGACAAGGCCCTGAGTTTGAACGAGAAAGCTTTGAAAATTGCACCCAGCATGGCGGAAGCCTATGTCAATATCGGCCTTATCCGGCAGCAGCAGAACCGGATTGATGAAGCCATTGAGGCATATATGAAGGCAACGGAGATTATTCCCGATCTGATCACCGGATGGATAAACCTGACCTCGGCCTATACCATGAAGGAAGAGGACGATAAAGCCGTTGAAGCCGCCCGCCGGGCGGTCACTCTTGATCCGGACTCGGCCATGGCCAGGAACAACCTCGCTGTCGCTCTCTATTTCAAGGGGGATTATGAGGAGTCAAAGAAACATATGGAACATGCGCGTGAACTTGGTTATTCCGTTGACCAGAGGCTGGTGCAGGCTATAGAAGAAAAACTCGGCAGCATATGAAAAAAAAAGGACAGGCTACCGTCAAACCATGGTGTCCATTCTGCGGCATGGACATCGGGCCCGTCAGCGATGCCGTGCAGCGCAAAATGACCGAATTTCCGGTCGGTTCGTGCGAATGCGGTGCGGTATATGTCAGTGACGCAACCGGCCATAGTGTCGGTTCGGCTATGATCGAATGTCTGGTCTATGCCTGTAATGATAATTGGGATATGGCCTGGGATCTGATCCCGCAGGATGACTACCTGACTGCTCGGATTGAACATTATGACGAGCAGACACACCAGGTTGTGGAATCCGGACAATTGGACGGCCGCTGGATACGGGGAATACTCTATTTTGTCAGGCTGCATGAGGATGTGGCGGAGATAGCCGGCCGGTTCAGGAAAAATCAGGAGAAAATATCGGAAGGACAGGCAGCTTCGAGGAAAACGGGATCGTTTGTTGAACCCGAGCGGGATCCGAAAAGGGTTAAAAAAAGGGCAGACAAGCAGATGGTCAAACAGCTTGCCACTGCAGATGATGTGGATGCTCTGGTCGATTACTGCTTTGATGACCGCCGCACTATGAAGTTCCTGCAACGGCTGCTGTACGAACCGGACGAGGCGGCAAGATATCATTATTCCTGGGTCATCGGCCAGGTCTGTGCCCGGGTTTCGAGCAGGGAGCCGGGGCAGGTTGCCGATTTCCTGCATCGTTTGTTTGAAGCCTGTTCCGATTCAGCGTCAACCAGTTGGGGAATGATTGAAGCCATTGGTTCCATCATTGCCGCCAGGCCGGATATCTACGGCGCCTTTACCCGGCATCTCCTTAACTACATGGGGGATCCGTCGACCCAGGAGCAGGTTCTCTGGGCTCTCGGCGAGATCGCCGGGAACAGGCCGGATCTGATCCGCAGCACCCCCTTTTATGCCACCTTTCATTTTCTCGGCCATGATAAGCCCGAAATCAGGGGACTTATGGCCAGGCTCATGGGACGGATAAAGGCAACAGAGGCTGTTTTTCAGGTCGTGGGACTGCAGAATGACCAAAGTGAGATAACAGTATATGAAAAAGGCCTGCCCGTCAGGGTAACGGTGGCGCAACTGGCGGCTCAGGCAGTTGCGCAGATACAAAGTCAAGAGGAAAAAGTCAATGAGTGACAAGATACAACCTGCAGGCTCGATCGGTCCGATGACAAAGCCTGGGAACAGCGACGATGATGAGATATTGAAGGATCCTGCCAAGGCCGATTACAAGGCGGGAATCGATTATTTTAAACAGGGTGATTATGGCCAGGCAGCCTATGCCCTGCATAATGCCCTCCGGGGTTTTGAAGAACAGAACAACGAACAGGGGGTGGCCAATGCTTCCGACCGGCTGGGAGATGTCTGTGTGGCCAAGGAGGAGTATGCCATGGCCCTTGACCATTTTCAGCGGGCCTATGATATATGTCTGAAGGAACATGATATATTTTCCATGGTCTCGCTGAACAGAAAAAAGGCCGGCGTGTATAAAAGGCTCGGGGACCTGGACAAGACACTGAGTATCCTGTTCGATGTTTTCGATCATTATTCGCAACTTCGGGATCCGAAGGGAACCGTGGAGATCCTTGAAGTTATCGCCGAAGTGTACCTGGATAAAGGGGAGATGGAGAAAGCGGCCGATACCCTGCGGACCATTGCGGCCATCCACGCCAATTTCAAGCATTCCCGTCTGGCCAGGGAATTCGAAGAACGGGCCATGCAGCTTGCCCGGGATTGAGACCATGTTCACCGGGATAATTCAGGGCCGCGGCAGGGTGATTCGCCGTCAGGCGTCCGGCGCGGGTATGGTTTTCTGCCTGGAGGCTGATTTTGACCTTGATGATCCGCAGGAAGGGGAATCTATAGCGGTCGACGGGGTATGTCTGACAGCCAGAGAGATTGACGGCAGGAGATTTCTGGTCGACGTCTCTCCCGAGACACTTTCCCGGACCGGTCTGGGCATTCTGCAGCCGGAAGGCAAGGTTAACCTTGAACGGGCCCTCAGGTTGAGCGATCGTCTCGGCGGCCACCTGGTCAGCGGTCATGTCGATGCCCAGGGACGGGTGGAAGAGCGGACCGCAGCAGGTGATTTTACCCTGTTTACCTTTTCTTTGCCGCGCTCGCTGGTAAAATATGTTATAGAGAAAGGTTCCATTGCCGTCAATGGTGTCAGCCTGACCGTCAACAGCTGCGGCAACGAAAGGTTTACCGTCTCTATAATACCCCATACCCTGGACGTCACCACCCTGGGCGGGTTGAAGCCGGGAGATAAGGTAAATATTGAAGTTGACATAATCGGCAAGTATGTTGAAAAAATGCTGATGGATAAATCCCACAGAGCGGAAACAGGCAGTAGGATAAATTCATCCTTCCTGGCAGAACATGGTTTTATGAAATAAGAAGTATCAGAGGGGAAGGGGAGTAAAGAAAATGGCAGTCAGTCCGATTGAAGATGTAATTGAGGATATCAAGGCCGGCAGGATGATCATCCTGGTAGATGATGAAGACCGGGAAAATGAAGGTGATCTGTGCATGGCCGCCGAAGCGGTGACCCCTGAAGCCATAAATTTTATGGCTTCTCACGGTCGCGGACTTATCTGTCTGGCATTGAGTTCCAATATAGTTGATCAACTGGAACTGCCGATGATGGTGCGCAACAATAAGTCCCCTTACGGAACGGGATTTACAGTCAGTATTGAAGCCAGTACAGGAGTGACCACCGGAATTTCGGCGGCGGATCGGGCCAGAACAATCGAGGCCGCCGTCGCGCCTGACGCCAAGCCAGCGGATATCATCAGCCCCGGCCATATATTTCCTCTCCGTGCCAGGGAGGGAGGCGTTCTTGTCCGTACAGGCCAGACGGAAGGGTCGGTGGATCTGGCAAGGCTTGCCGGGATGAGGACAGCAGGCATTATCTGCGAGATCATGAAGGATGACGGGACCATGGCCCGTATGCCCGATCTGGAAAAATTTGCGGCCAAGCACGACCTCAAGATTGCCACCATTGCCGACCTGGTAGCCTATCGGCTGCGCAAAGACAGTCTGGTGCACAGGGCGGCCGAGGCCCGGCTGCCGACACGGCATGCCGGTAACTTCCGTGCCATCGTCTATACAAATGATGTGGATAAATTTGAACATATAGCCCTGGTGAAAGGCGAGATTGATCCGGAAAAACCGGTTATGGTCCGCGTTCATTCCGAGTGCCTGACAGGCGATGTCTTCGGATCCTCCCGGTGCGACTGCGGATCACAGCTGCATGCATCCATGCAGATGGTTGATCAGGAGGGCCGGGGAGTCATCCTCTATATGCGCCAGGAAGGAAGGGGAATCGGCCTGGTCAATAAGCTTAAAGCCTACACACTGCAGGACGAGGAAGGGCTGGATACCGTGGAAGCTAATGTGCAGCTCGGTTTTAAGCCCGATCTGCGGGATTACGGTATCGGCGCGCAGATTCTGCGTGATCTTGGCGTCCGGGAAATGCAACTGCTGACCAACAACCCCAAAAAAATCGTGGGCCTGGAAGGGTACGGGCTCAAGGTTGTCGACCGTTTTCCCATCGAAGTCATGAGCGAACCGGAGAACCAGGAATACATGCGGGCCAAGCGGGATAAAATGGGTCATATCCTTGAACTCTACGGTGAATCTCCCATGGAGGATATCACCGGTGATCCCTGATGGGTTTACCGGCAGGGTTCAGGAAGTCAGGGGATCAGGACTTTCCCAAAAAAAGAATGAACAATTCCAGACGAGGACGGAAGAATGGTGAATTATTTTGAAGGCGGCCTGCAGGGTCAGGGTAAAAAGCTGGGCATAGTCGTTTCCAGGTTCAATTCGTTTATTTCCGAAAAACTGCTGGAAGGAGCTATTGATTCGCTGGTCAGGTCCGGGGTGAACGACAGCGACATCGATGTGGCGAGGGTGCCCGGCGCCTTTGAAATACCGTTGATTGCCCAGAATATGGCAAAATCAGGCAAGTATGATGCGGTAATCTGCCTTGGGGTGGTTATCAGGGGGGCTACACCTCATTTTGATTATGTGGCCGGCGAAGTCGCGAAGGGAACCGCCCAGGTCATGCTGGACTCGAGAATACCGGTTCTTTTCGGGGTGTTGACCACGGAAACTATCGAGCAGGCCATTGAGAGGGCAGGATCCAAAGCAGGAAACAAGGGCGCGGAAGTTGCCGTGGCGGCTCTTGAGATGATCAACCTGATGTCTTCTCTGTAATTCATATCCCTGGAATTTTCCGATACCAATCCGACTGCATAAAGAATGGGACTGCGCCGCAAATCAAGAGAAATTGCTCTTCAATTTCTCTTTGGTCATGATTTTCAGGAACGGAAAAATGATATCGATTCAATTGAAGCGGAGCTGAACGAGTTCTGCGGATGTTTTGAAACAGGCAAAAAAGCACTCCCCTATGCCAGAAAACTGATTACCGGAATCTGTTCACAGCTCACCGAAATTGATAAACTGCTTGCCGCCCATTCCCACAACTGGCGTTTGGAGAGGATGTCCGGTGTTGATCGCAATATTTTGCGGATTGCCGTGTATGAAATGCGGTTCAGCGAGGACGTGCCGGCAAAAGTTGCCATAAACGAGGCGCTTGAACTTGCCAAATATTATTCCATCTCCGATTCAATACCTTTTATCAACGGTGTTCTCGACGCCGTGCAGGCGGATATCTGAACGACGCATTGCCGGAGCCGCAAGCAAGGTTCCCTTAAAAAAAGTGATCTGCCGATCTCCTGCAGTTATTCCCGCGCCGGTGAGAGCTGTTTTTGATTTTTACGGCAAGGTAGAGTAATAATACTATTATTATACACCCTTTGCCCTGCCGTGTGTGTTGGGGAAAATTTCCGGGAAATGACTTCCCGTGGAAAAAAACATAGAGATAAACAGCATGCCCCTGCCCAGGAAAAAAGACTCAGGCCTGCGCCTGGAAATTTTCGCTTTATTTATTCTGTTTCTCGCAGTATTTCTTTTGCTCTGCCTGGTGAGCTACGCGCGTCCTCTCCTGGCTGATCAACCTGTTCAGCAGGAGCCGTCGCAAAACTGGTGCGGGTCTCTGGGATATTATATCGCCTATTCGCTGTTCAGCTTTTTCGGGCTGACCTCATTCCTGCCGGTGCTGGTCCTGATCTATATTTCCGTTACCGTTTTCCTGCCCGGAACCAGGGAGTACCGCCTTCCCCTCGTGGTCGCGGGAATTTCCGGACTGCTGGTATCCACCAGCGGACTGCTGGCGACAACCGATCAGCTTTTGCTTCCTCCCGAGCTGATTCATCCCGGCGGCTATCTCGGCAATCTTATCTGGAGGTATTCGGGACCTCTCCTCGGAACGCCCGGATCAGTTCTCCTCCTGCTCCTGATGTTAATTTTTTCCTTGATGGCAGCGGTCCGGTTTTCACCCCTGGGTACTGTGCAGCGGTTCTGGAAAATGCTGGCCGGGCTGAAGGATCTTGTAAAAAAAATACCAGGGAGAAGTGTTGAGAACCGGAAAAAACCCAAATCCCGGCGTCAGGAGCCGGAAATGACTGCCTCCCCTGCCCCTGCAGTGAAAAAGATAGAATCAATGCCGGCTGTTCATGAACCTGCGGTTATGGAAGAATTTGCCGCCGGAGAAGGAGAACCGTTTGTGTTGCGGCCCCAGAAGACAGGAAATTACCGCCTGCCGTCGCTTTCGCTCCTGGACCGTCATGACCAGCAGGATATCGGGGTGGACAAGGATCATTATTACAAGGTGAGCAGTATATTGATCTCCAAGCTCGAGGATTTCGCTGTTTCGGGGGAAGTAACCGGGATATCTCCGGGTCCGGTGGTAACCACCTACGAATACGCCCCGGCTCCGGGAGTCAAAATCAACAAGATAGTGTCCCTGGCCGATGATCTGGCCATGGCCCTCAAGGTGGACCGGGTCCGGATTGTCGGCTCCATTCCCGGCAAAGCGGCACTCGGCATCGAAATCCCGAATCCGACCAGGAAAACGGTATATCTGCGGGATATCCTGGTGACAGAAAAATACCGTGATTCCAAGTCACGCTTGAGCCTGGCTCTGGGACTCGACGTCGTCGGCCGTCCCGTTATCGCCGATATCACCAAAATGCCGCATCTCCTGATAGCAGGAGCCACGGGTGCCGGCAAGTCCGTTGCCATCAATGCATTTATCGCCTCCATCCTGTTCAAGGCGACACCTGATGAAGTTCGCCTGCTGATGGTCGATCCAAAACGAATCGAGCTCTCCGCTTATGAGAACATACCCCATCTCCTGCACCCGGTGGTGGTAGAACCGAAAATGGCAAGCAGAGCCTTGATATGGGCGGTAAAGGAGATGGAGCGCAGGTATCGTCTCCTGGAGGAGTACCGGGTCAAATCTTTTGATTCGTTCAACCAGTTGGCTGATGTTGAAAAACTGCCCTATATCGTTATAATCGTCGACGAACTGGCCGACCTCATGATGGTCGCTTCAAAGGATGTGGAAAGTTCAATAGCCAGGCTTGCCCAGATGGCAAGGGCGGCAGGTATGCACATCATACTGGCCACCCAGCGGCCCTCTGTCGACGTATTGACCGGACTGATAAAGGCCAACTTCCCGACCCGCATTTCTTTTAAGGTTTCTTCCAAGGTGGACTCCAGGACCATCCTGGACCAGAGCGGCGCCGAGCACCTGCTCGGTGACGGTGACATGCTCTTTCTGCCGCCGGGAGCGGCAAAACTCAGGCGTATCCACGGAGCCTTCATCTCGGAGGCGGAAACAGAAAGGATGATCGCATTTATCAAACAGCAGGGGCATGCGGAGTATGACGAATCCGTTCTGCAGGTGGTTGAAGAGGAGCCGGCGGTTGAAAACGGTGAACTCGACGCTTATGATGACCGCTATGATGAAGCCGTTGCTGTGGTGACGGAAACGGGCCAGGCATCAATCTCCATGGTCCAGAGACGCCTGCGGGTAGGATACAATAGAGCGGCGCGCATGATTGAGGTGATGGAGAGAGAAGGAATAATCGGACCTTCCGATGGTTCCCGACCGAGAGAAGTGCTTGTCCGGCCTGATTATTCGGAATAGTTTTTCCGCAGAGTTTTTCCGCACTCATTTCCAAGACATCCGACAGTTTTAATATACGATTTTTCTTGACAATGGTTGGTCATCTTTTTATAAGATTGAATCGATCAAAAATGAGTGACTGTTCATTTTTTTTTTCAATCAGTACCGACCCGAAAAAAAAAAGCTAAAACAGTAAGTTGCATATTTGGTCTTTTTGCCGGATCAGGATCATCACAGTGTAGTACCGATGCAGTTTTGATTTCGCCGGTAGGTAGTTTTTTTTACAGAGGTTATTGGTTTTGCTGAAGGCAAAGCAATCTAAGGAAAATCCAAGTGAGGAGGTAGTTTAATGCCAAGTTACGTAGATCCTGAAAAATGTGATGGTTGCAAAGGTGGTGACAAGACTGCCTGCATGTACATCTGTCCTAACGACTTGATGGTCCTCAATGTAGAGGAAATGAAGGCGTACAATCAGGAGCCGGATGCATGCTGGGAATGTTACTCTTGTGTTAAAATCTGTCCCCAGGGCGCAATCATGGTTCGCGGTTACGACGACTTCGTACCCATGGGCGGCCAGGTACACCCGATGAGGAGTTCCGACTCCATCATGTGGACCGTAAAGTTCCGCAACGGCAACATCAAACGGTTCAAATTCCCCATCCGCACGACGGCTGAGGGTGCTGCCAACGAATATGCTGGTCAGAAGGGCGGGAGCCTGGATGACGAGCGTCTGCTGCTTGAGGATGAACTGCCCACGCCGCAGAAGCTGGCATAATTGTTTTTTTATCGATGAGTTAAAGAGAGATTTAATTTTTAAGTATCTAAGGAGATAGAAAAATGGCATTACCAAATAAGCCGAAAGGTGAACTGAAGGCCGTTCCGAATCCGGAAGTTCAGGAGCATGAATGTGATATTCTGATTGTGGGTGGTGGTATGGCTGCCTGCGGTGCCGCTTTTGAAGTCAAGAAGTGGGCTCCGGAAGGAATGAAGATCACTCTGGTTGACAAGGCGGCAATGGAGCGCTCCGGTGCTGTTGCCCAGGGCCTCTCCGCTATCAATACCTACATAGGTGAAAACCCGATCGAAAATTATGTCAAAATGGTGCGTAATGACCTCATGGGCGTTATCCGTGAAGATCTGGTCTATGACCTCGGCCGCCACGTTGATGAATCCGTCAAGTTGTTTGAGGAATGGGGCCTGCCGGTCTGGAAGAAAGATGCCGACGGCAACAACCTGGACGGCGCCAAGCCCGCTCCGACCCTCCGTGAAGGCGGCCAGCCGGTTCGAACCGGCAAGTGGCAGATCATGATCAACGGCGAGTCCTACAAATGCATCGTAGCAGAGCCGGCAAAGAAGGCGCTGGGTGAGGAAAACTGCCTTGAGCGTATATTCATCGTCAAGATGCTGCTCGACAAAAACAAACCGAACACCATTGCCGGTGCTGTCGGATTCTCTACCCGGGAAAACAAGGTACACGTTTTCAAATGCAAAACCGCTCTGGTTGCATGCGGTGGCGCAGTCAACATCTTCCGCCCGCGGTCGACCGGTGAAGGTAAAGGTCGTGCATGGTATCCGGTATGGAATGCCGGTTCCACCTACACCATGTGCGCCCAGGTCGGTGCTACCCTGACCATGATGGAAAACCGTTTCACCCCGGCCCGCTTCAAAGACGGATACGGCCCGGTTGGTGCATGGTTCCTCCTGTTCAAGGCCAAAGTACAGAACGGTCTCGGCGAGTTCTATGCCAACAGTGACTCTGTCAAGGACGAACTCGAGAAATTCATGCCGTACGGTGCTTCCAAAGTTACCCCGACCTGTCTGCGTAACCACCTGATGCTCAACGAGCTCAAGGCTGGTCGCGGCCCCATCTACATGGCTACCGATGTTGCCCTGAACGCCTTCCTTGAGGAAAGACGTGCCGCCGGCCTGGATGAGAAGGAAGTCAAGAAATTCTGGAAACATCTTGAGTCGGAAGCATGGGAAGACTTCCTTGATATGTCTGTTGGCCAGGCAGGACTGTGGGCCGGCGCCAACATCGAGCCGGAGAAAGTCGGCTCCGAGATCATGCCGACCGAACCCTACATGCTTGGATCACATTCAGGCTGCTGCGGAATCTGGACCTCTGGTCCGGAAGAGGCCTGGGTACCTTCAATCGACGGTCCCCGCTCCCATCAGTACAAGTGGGGCTACAACCGCATGACCACGGTTGACGGTTTGTTTACTGCCGGTGACGGCGTCGGTGCATCCGGACATAAGTTCTCTTCCGGTTCCCATGCGGAAGGCCGCATTGCTGCCAAGCAGATGGTTAAGTACTGCCGCGACCATGCCGACTTCAAGCCCGAGCTTGCCCAGACACCCCAGGAACTGGCTGATGAAATCTATGCACCGGTTAAACGGTACGTTGAGTTCGTCGGTGCAAGCACCGCTGCGGATGTCAACCCCAACTACTGCAAGCCTGCAGGTCTGATGATGCGCCTGATGAAGGCAACGGACGAGTACGGCGGCGGTGTTGCGACCTATTACATGACCTCCGGTAAATTGCTCAATATCTGCATGGATCTTCTGCAGATGCTCCGTGAAGATGCCGACAAGACGGCAGCCGGCGATCTGCATGAACTCCTGCGGGCATGGGAGAACTACCACCGTATCTGGTGCGTTGAGGCCCATATCCGCCATATCGAGTTCCGGAAGGAATCCCGGTATCCGGGCTTCTACTACAGGTCTGATTACCCGACCTGTGATGATGAAAACTGGAAAGTATTTGTCAACTCCACTTTTGATCCCAACACCAAGGAATGGAAGTGTGAGAAGGTTAACTGTGTTAATGTTATCGAAACCGATCCGTGGCTCTAATTTTCTAGATCACTGATTGAATTCATGAAAATCTCCAGACTCCTTCGAGGGGTCTGGAGATTTTTAATATCCACTGTTTTTTTTGTTTGAATTGATGCGAGTGAATGGTTTAAGAATGAGACTCGCATCAATTCAACCAGAAAATTTTTTTTATCAATAACAGCATGTATGGAGGTTTGGCATGAGTGACAATGCAGGAACTGGTGCTGTATTGGTTGTGGGTGGCGGTATAAGCGGCCTGTCTGCTGCTCTCGAAGCTGCTGAAGTGGGCAACGATGTTTTTATCATCGACAAAAATCCCTACTTCGGCGGACGTGTAGCTCAGCTCAACCAGTATTTCCCGAAACTTTGTCCCCCTACCTGTGGTCTGGAAATCAATTTCAGAAGGGTAAAGGACAACCGTAGAGTCAGAACCTATTCAATGACAACCGTCAAATCCGTTACCGGCGGACCGGGTAATTTTCAGGTCACCCTGGAAACCGCGCCGCGATACGTGAATTCAAACTGCACCGCCTGCGGTGATTGTGTCGACGCCTGTACCACCGAGATTGACAATGCGTTCAACTTCGGAATGGACAAGACCAAGGCTATTTTCCTGCCGCATGAAATGGCATTTCCGCGCCGTTTCGTTCTGGAGAAGGACGCCTGTTCCGCCGATGAACTGGATGCGATCAAGGCGGCCTGTAAATATGACGCGGTAGACCTTGATATGAAGCCGGAAACATTTACCCTGAACGTCGGTTCAATTGTCTGGGCCACCGGCTGGAATCCCTATGATGCTACGAAAATGGACAATCTCAAGTTCGGCCAGTCCCCGGCCATTATCACCAACATGATGATGGAACGAATGGCCGCTCCCAACGGTCCTACCAAAGGGAAAATAATGCGTCCCGGCGACGGCGCGGAACCCAAGTCGATCGCTTTTGTCCAGTGCGCCGGTTCCCGTGATGAAAATCATCTCGAGTACTGTTCCTATATCTGCTGCATGGCCTCCCTTAAACAGATGACCTACGTGCGTGAGCAATATCCCGATGCCCAGATCTACGTTTTTTACATTGATCTGCGATCACCGGGCAAGTATGAGAAATTTCGTGAAACTCTGATGGCTGATGCGAAAGCGACTTTTATCAAAGGCAAAGTAGCGGAAATTAATACTGAAGGTGACGGCGGGGTTACGGTGGTCGCCGAAAATGCCGTAACTGGTGCAAAAATTCGCCAGAAAGTTGACATGTGTGTGCTGGCGACCGGAATGCAGCCGGCGCTAGGTCAGGAAGGCAAGTCTTTCGGTCTGGATATTGATCCCAACGGTTTTGTTGTCAGTAATTTTGACAAGGGACAGATTGCTGCCGGATGCGCCAAATCAGCTGCTGATGTATATACGAGTGTCCAGTCTTCTACTGCAGCTGCTCTCAAAGCAATTCAGATTGGAAGATAGGAGGAAAGATCAATGGATAAAGTATATGGTGCATATCTTTGTACTGGATGCGGTATAGGCGACGTCCTTGATGTCGAGGCTCTCAAGAGCACTGCTTCCGAAGCAGGCGTGGAAATGCAGGATTTTCCCTGTATGTGCGGTGCCGAGGGACGGGCTCTGATTGAAAAAGACATTGCTGAAAAGGGTGTCAATACGATTATAGTCTGTGCCTGTTCACCCAGGGTAATGCAGAAAGAATTTGACTTCGGCGATGATACGATAACAATCCGCGCGAATCTGCGTGAGCAGGTTGCATGGATTGCCGCTCCTTTCACCAAAGAAGGTGAAGAAGCGGCGCCAGCTGAACCCAAGGAAGGGGTGGATGATTTTCTGCAGGAGCTTGGCCAGGACAATGTTCGGATGGCTGTTGTCCGCGCCAAGAAAACCAACAAGCCCGAACCGTTTCTTCTGGAAACCATCAACAAGCGCATTCTCGTCATGGGCGGCGGTATTGCCGGCCTGACAGCTGCGCTGGAAGCCGCCAACGCCGGTTACGAAGCGACTGTTGTGGAGAAAGAGGGCGTTCTCGGCGGCAAGGCCAATGGGTGGCGCAAACAGTTCCCTACCAGTTATCCCTATCAGGAAATGGAAGAAAATTCCATTTCCCGGCTGATTTCAGCTGTTGAGTCAAATTCCAGAATTACGGTGCATACTTCTACCGAAGTCGCCAGAATTTCCGGCGCGCCCGGTGATTATACCGCTACCTTCAAGCCTGCCGGCAGCAGGGGGGAATGGGATGCGCCTGCCAAGGTGACGGTTGACGAGCAGGACAAGATCGAGAAGGGTGAGATGGAAGATCCCAACGCCGGTCTCAAAGCCTATACGGAAAAGAACCCCGACGGCGAGACCTTCGGCGCCGTGGTCGTGGCCACCGGCTGGCGCCCGGCCGATGTCTCCGAGTACGAACATCTCGGGTACGGCAAGTTGAAGAATGTGGTAACCAATGTCGAGTTTGAAAAGCTTGCCAAAGATGGCAAGGTACCGGCAAAGGTTGCCTTCATCCAGAGTCCGGGCGGCAAGGATAACGACAAGGACTTCCCCTACTGCAACTCTGTAACCTCGATGGTCGCCCTGAAGCAGGCCAAATATGTCCGCGAAGACAACCCGGACGGAAATGCCTTTATCCTGTATCAGCATATGCGGACTCCGGGCAATACCGAGCTTTTTTATAAAAATGCCCAGAATGACGATGGAATTTTTATGACCAAGGCATCGGTGACCCAGGTGGAGGAGCAGGGCGGCACCCTGGTAGTCCAGGCTGAAGATACCCTGCTGGGAGAAAACCTGAGCCTCAATGTCGACATGGTGGTACTTGCTGCCGGCATGGTACCGACAACACTGGATAAACCGACTGTGAACCTTGCCTATCGCCAGGGTCCGGCTTTTTCCGATCTCGGTCTTTTTGACGGTTATGCGGACTCACACTTCATCTGCTTTCCGTATGAGACGCGACGGACGGGCGTGTATGCCTGCGGCGGTGTGCGCAAGGCGGAAACCATGGAAGAGACCATTGATGATGCGACCGGCGCGGCACTCAAGGCAATCCAGTGTATCGAGTCCGCCAATCGCGGCGTTGCCGTTCATCCCCGTTCGGGTGACATGACCTTCCCCGACTTCTTTTTTCAGCGTTGTACCCAGTGCAAACGCTGTACCGAGGAGTGTCCTTTCGGAGCTCTGGATGATGACCCGAAGGGAACACCGCTGCCGAACCCCACCAGGTGCCGGCGCTGCGGAACCTGTATGGGTGCCTGTCCCGAAAGGATCATCGGTTTTGCCGACTACAGTATTGATATGATCGGTTCCATGGTCAAATCGATCGAGGTGCCGGATGATGATGAAGACAAGCTGCGCATCATTGTTTTTGTTTGTGAAAATGATGCTTACCCGGCGCTGGACATGTGCGGCATGCACCGCAACGGGCTGAACAAGCTGATCAGGGTCATCCCTGTCCGCTGCCTTGGTTCCATGAATATGGTCTGGATCAAGGATGCCATGTCATCCGGTATGGACGGGGCTCTGCTGCTCGGCTGCAAATGGGGGGACAACTATCAGTGTCACATGGTCAAGGGCAGCGAGATCGCCAACAAGCGTATGGAAAATATCGGCGAAACCCTCGGCACCCTCGGGCTTGAACCGGAACGCTGCGGCGTTCAGCAGATTGCCATCTCCGATTATGATAAGATTCCCGGGATAATAGAGGACTTTGTTCAGGAAATCATCGAGTTGGGTCCGAATCCGTTCAAGGGCTTCTGATCTTTTTACTGGACTGAAAAGGTGCCCCCTGTGGATATAAAACCACAGGGGGACAACCTTTCCGTTTACTTGATATACATTTTTTTAATTAATTTTCAGTTAATCAAACATAACGATATTCAGGACAGGAGGAGAAAATGTCTATGAACGTGCAACCCGATCTCGATTTTATAAAAGATATGAAGAGTGCGGGTGGTGACACTTTGAAGAAGTGTTACCAATGCGCTACCTGCTCGGTTGTCTGCCCGCTCTCTTCCGATGATGACCCGTTTCCGCGGCGGGAGATGATTCTGGCCCAGTGGGGAATGAAAGAAAAACTGCTGGGTGATGTCAATATCATGCTGTGCCATCAGTGCGGCGACTGTACGGTTTACTGCCCTCGTGGCGCCAAGCCCGGTGACGTGCTCGGAGCGATTCGGGCCTATGCTTATAAATATTTCGGTTGGCCGGCCGGTCTTGCAAAGCTTACCAGTTCCGCGAAAAACCTGCCCCTGCTGATCGGCATACCGGCAGTCATTATTCTCGTCATGTGGATAATTTCCGGAGGGATGCACATTCCTGCCGCCGCAGACTTTGCCCGATACGGATATGGCCGTTTCTTCGGGCACTGGGATTTTCACCTGCTCTCAAAGAATGTTTTCTTTATTGATCTGTTTATCCTGCCGACGGTAGCCCTTGCCATTTATGCCTCATACAGGGGCGTCTCCAGAATGTGGAACATGATGGCGGAAAACGCAGGCGTCGGGGAGGCGTTGTATAAACCGTCCGTGCCGCAATTTGTCAAGGAGTTCCTGTGGCCTTCAGTCGTAGAGATAATCAAGCACAACAGGTTCAGAGAATGCAAGGCAAATGCCGACCGCGTCAATGGACATCTGCCCCTTGTGCTTGCGTTTATCGCCCTGTTCATTGTCACTATTTACTCTGCTTTTACCCAGGACATTATCGGGATATTTATTCCCTCCATGCACGGTCCGATATCCATGTGGAATCCGGTGAAAATACTAGCCAACATCGGGGCTGTTGCCTTGCTCGTCGGCATCGGGATTCTGTGGGGCAACCGTGTCCGCCAGGAAAAAGAGGGTCAGGTCACGCGGACTTTTTATGACTGGTTCCTGATCTGGATGATCATGGGAGTAGGCGTAACCGGTCTGGCAGCCGAGCTGTTCCGGCTGGTCGGCGCTGCTGCTCTCGGCTATGTCGTTTATTATCTCCATCTTGTTTCCGTAATGATGCTTTTCCTTTATATGCCGTATACCAAATTCGCTCACCTGGTTTACAGAACATTTGGCATGGCATTTGAACGGTACCGTGACAGCGCATACGTCAAGAATCCTTTAAACGAGTAAAATAAGTATATATAGAGGAAAAAGCCGGAGGTAATCCCTCCGGCTTTTTTTTTTGCAGTCGTCCCGTGTTCTAAAAAATAAGTTGATTTTTTTAAAAAACGGGATATATTTGCTAGGTTAAACGCTGGCGTAGCTCAATTGGCAGAGCAGCTGATTTGTAATCAGCAGGTTGCGGGTTCAAGTCCCATCGCCAGCTCCAAGCCAGAAACCGGAAACCAGAGGACAGAAACAGAAGGTACTTTCTGACTTCTGTTTTCTGACTTCTGGCTTCTGTTTAGTGGAGGGGTTCCCGAGCGGCCAAAGGGAACAGACTGTAAATCTGTCGGCGGAGCCTTCGGAGGTTCGAATCCTCCCCCCTCCACCATTAAAATTTCACCCGGGAAAATTCTATGACGGGTGATCGCTCCAGCATTACGGTAAGTGGAGAGCGGGAATAGCTCAATTGGTAGAGCATCAGCCTTCCAAGCTGAGGGTTGCGGGTTCGAGTCTCGTTTCCCGCTCCATTCCTACCCCCTATAATGCCGGAGCGTTTGTTCTCATGGAACTGAGGAAGGATATCAGGGCCCACGTAACTCAGTCGGTAGAGTACTTCCTTGGTAAGGAAGAAGTCACCGGTTCAAGTCCGGTCGTGGGCTCCAGAAGTCAGCCGGTTGAAAGGGAATCGGCTGTGTTGCTATGAACCTTGAGCCTGAGGAGACAAAAAGATGGCAAAGGAAAAATTTGAGCGGACAAAACCGCATGTCAACGTAGGCACAATTGGTCATATTGATCACGGCAAGACGACCCTGACAGCTGCGATCACCCGCGTATTGTCTACAAAAGGTCAGGCCCATTTTACGGCATTTGACGAGATCGATAAGGCTCCCGAGGAGAAGGAGCGCGGCATAACGATTGCAACTGCGCATGTTGAGTATGAGACGACCAAGCGTCATTATGCCCACGTGGACTGTCCCGGTCATGCCGACTATATCAAGAACATGATAACCGTCCATCTGCGCCGCTCCGGTTATCA
>JAWSUG010000009.1:0-113863 GCA_033549385.1 Desulfobulbaceae bacterium
TGCTCCGCGGCGTGAAGCGTGAGGAAGTTGTTCGCGGTCAGGTTCTGGCGAAGCCCGGATCGATTACGCCGCACAAGAAGTTCAAGGCGGAGGCCTATATTCTGACCAAGGAGGAGGGCGGCCGTCATACGCCTTTTTTCAACGGGTATCGTCCGCAGTTTTACTTCCGGACCACGGACGTGACCGGAGTCTGTACGCTGGAGGAAGGCGTAGAGATGGTTATGCCCGGTGACAACGTCCATATCTCGGGTGAGCTGATCACGCCGATCGCGATGGAGGAAGGGCTGCGTTTTGCGATCCGCGAAGGCGGCAGGACCGTCGGCGCCGGTGTTATCAGCCAGATTATCGAATAAGAGGAAAAGCATGATCCCGACAGACAAAATACGCATCAGGCTGAAAGGTTACGACCATAAGCTTATAGACCAGTCGACCAAGGAAATTGTAGAAACCGCCCGTCGTACAGGTGCTACAGTGGCAGGTCCGATCCCGCTGCCGACAAGCATTAACAAATATACGGTTCTTCGATCACCTCATGTTGACAAAAAGTCGCGAGAGCAGTTCGAAATGCGTACCCATCGGCGCCTCCTCGATATACTGGAGCCGACACAGCAGACAATTGATGCATTGATGAAACTTGAATTGTCCGCCGGGGTGGATGTTGAAATAAAACTTCCCTGATTCTGTGCAGGGACGGATACGAGTAATTGATTGTAACGAATACAGTTGATCAGACAATATACTAGACAGGTAGACAAATGCCGAAAACAATGGGAATACTGGGTCGGAAGATCGGAATGACCAGGGTCTATAATGAAATTGGCCGTTCCATACCCGTCACCGTCATAGAGGCGGGCCCATGCACTGTATTGCAGAAGAAATCGACCGAGAAAGAAGGATATAATGCGATCCAGGTCGGCTTTCAGGATAAAAAGGCATCACGGGTAAACCGCCCTCTGGCAGGACACTTCAAGCGCTCTGAAAGTACCGGATATTATCATATCTGCGAATTTAGAGTGAAGAACCTTGACGAGTTTGAACTCGGTCAGCAGATAACCCTGAAAGAGCTGCTGCAAATCGGGGACAAGGTTGATATTTCCGGCAAGTCAAAGGGCAGGGGATTTCAGGGTGTTATCAAACGGCACGGTTTTGCCGGCGGCAAGGCGACACATGGTTCGATGTTTCATCGCGCCCCGGGCTCGATCGGCTGCAGTGCCTGGCCGAGCAGGGTTGTCAAGGGAAGAAAACTTCCCGGGCAGATGGGCAATAATCTGGTCACCCAGAAAAACCTGACTGTCGTCGATATCCGGGAGAAAGAAAACATCCTGCTGGTTGAGGGTGCTGTCCCGGGGGCCAAAAACGGCGTCGTCAGTATATACACAAAAGGTTAATCTGTACCGGCTGTTTTTAGGAGAGACACATGGCAGTTTGTGAAGTTGTCAATACCTCCGCCCAAAAGGTGGGAGATGTTGAATTAAAAGATGAAATATTTGCGGTAGAGGTCAAACCCGGAATACTGCATGAAATAGTATGCATGCAGAGGGCGAACCGCCGGCGCGGGACTGCGTCGACCAAAACCCGCGGCGAAGTCAGGGGCAGTAATGCCAAACCCTGGCGCCAGAAAGGAACCGGCCGGGCAAGGGCAGGAACCAAAAAGTCTCCCATCTGGCGGGGCGGCGGCACGACTTTTGGTCCCAAACCCCGTGACTACAGCTACAAACTTCCCAAAAAAGTCCGCCGGCTTGGCCTGCGGATGGCGCTGAGCGCCCGGCTGAGCGAAGGAAATCTTGTCGTTGTTGACGAGTTGAAAATGCCGGAGATTAAAACCAGAGACTTTGTCAATGTCATGAACAACTTTGACTTTGCGAATTGTCTGGTTGTTACTGCGGAAGACAATAAAACAGTCAGCCTGTCCGCCAGAAATACCGTCGGTTACAAGGTGCTGCCGGTCACCGGGCTGAATGTGTACGATATCCTCAAATATTCCAAATTGATGCTTGATCAGTCGATACTTGCGCAGATTGAAGAGAGGTTGCTGGTATGAAAGTCCTCTATGATGTTATTCAGGCTCCCTGCCTGACGGAGAAAAGTAATCTTCTGCAGGAAATACAGAACAAGGTGGTTTTCAAGGTGAATCCTGCCGCCAATAAAATTGAAATAAAACAGGCGGTTGAGAATCTTTTTAATGTAAAAGTCCGGAGTGTCAGGACCACCAAAATGCACGGGAAAAAACGCCGGGTCGGGATTAAATCCGCGGGTCGGGCCAATGACTGGAAAAAGGCGTATATTACCCTGTCTGAAGGTGAAATCAACTTCCTTGACGAACTGTAGAAAACTGCAGGCAGTCGGGAAGGATACTGGAATAAGTAAATATCTCAAGGTTAGGTAACGGGAAGAAAAATGGCTATCAGAACCCATAAACCAACATCTCCGGGCAAAAGGCACCAGGTTAGTGTCCTGCAGCCCGATATTTCAGATAAGGCCCCTGAAAAGAGCCTGCTCAGCCCCTTGAAGAAATCAGGCGGGAGAAATACGTACGGAAGGATCACCGCGCACCACAAAGGCGGCGGCCATAAAAGAAAATACAGGCTTATTGACTGGAAGAGGAACAAGACCGGGGTCACCGCCCAGGTTGTCGCGATTGAATATGATCCGAACCGTTCGGCGAACATTGCCCTGCTGTCGTACATTGACGGCGATAAAAGCTATATCCTGGCCCCCAACGGTTTGTCGGTAGGTGACAAGGTGATGGCCGGAGACAATGTTGATATCAAACCCGGCAACTGTATGCCGATGTTTAATATTCCCCTCGGCACCATTATCCATAATGTGGAAATGAAAATCGGCAAGGGCGCGCAGATGGTTCGCAGTGCCGGGGCAGCCGCCCAGTTAATGGCTAAAGAAGGAAATCATGTCCTGGTCAAGCTCCCCTCGGGTGAGGTTCGCAGGTTCAATAAGGAGTGCCGGGCCTGCATCGGCCAGGTCGGCAATACCGAGCACGGCAGTACCAAGCTTGGCAAAGCCGGCCGTAATCGCTGGAAAGGAATAAGACCGCATGTCCGCGGTGTCGCCATGAACCCGGTAGACCATCCCATGGGCGGCGGCGAAGGAAAGAGCTCCGGCGGCCGGCATCCCTGCACGCCTTGGGGTGTGCCGACCAAGGGATTTAAGACCAGGGGCCGCAAAGCTTCTGATCGAGACATCGTTACCAAACGCAAGAAGTAATCAGGAGATTCAAGAATGTCGCGTTCTGTAAAAAAAGGTCCTTTTACTGATGATCACCTTATGAAAAAGGTTGAAGAAGCACAGGAAACAGGATCTCGCAAAGTCATCAAAACCTGGTCTCGGAGATCAGACATTATTCCTGATATGGTCGGCCTGACGTTTGCTGTCCATAATGGCAAGAAATTTATCCCTGTGTATGTGTCTGAAAACATGGTCGGCCACAAACTGGGCGAGTTTGCACCGACCAGAACATATTACGGACACGCTGCCGACAGGAAAGGCAAGCGCTAATCAGCAGTTGAAGGAATGAACCAGGAGTAGATCGATGGAAACAAAAGCTGTCGCAAAATATATTCGCGTTTCTCCGCAGAAAGCGAGGTTGGTAGCAGATGTGGTCAGGGGGATGGATGTTGACAGTGCCATCACGACCTTGAAGTTTATGCCGAAAAAATCAGCGCGTATTCTCAGAAAAGTTATTGAGTCGGCGGTGGCTAACGCGATTCAAACGGAAACAGTCGATGCCGATACCTTGTATGTAAAGAATATATTAATCGACGGCGGCCCGATGCTGAAGCGGTTTCGACCGCGGGCAATGGGCCGGGCGACAAGAATCTTAAAGCGTACCAGCCACATTACCGTGGTAGTTGACGAAGCCTGACGGCTGAGTTGAAGTTTAATTATCCAGTTACTGTTATTGGAAACGGAGGAATACCTTGGGGCAGAAAGTTAATCCTGTTGGATTGCGGCTCAATATTACTCGCACCTGGGAGTCTATATGGTATGCGGGTAAAGATTACGCAAACAACCTGTATGAAGATCAGGAAATTCGCAAATACCTTAAAAAACGTCTTTATCATGCGGGTGTTTCCCGGATTGTTATTGAACGCACCGGTGAGAAGGTTCGGATAAAGCTCTTTACGGCCCGGCCTGGTATTGTTATCGGGAAGAAAGGCGCCGAGATAGAAACTCTTAAATCCGACATTGAGCGGCGTTTCGGCAGGGAATGTTTGATCGACATCCAGGAAGTTCGCAGGCCGGAAGCCGATGCCCAGCTGGTTGCGGAAAATATTGCCATGCAGCTCGAACGAAGGATTGCCTTTCGCCGGGCCATGAAAAAATCGATAAATTCGGCTCTCCGTTTTGGTGTCAAGGGAATTAAAATATCCTGCGCCGGCCGCCTGGGCGGTGCTGAAATGTCCAGGACCGAATGGTTCAAGGAAGGACGGGTGCCGCTGCATACACTGAGGGCCGATATCGATTACGGTACGGCAGAAGCCAAGACAACCTATGGGATTATCGGGGTCAAGGTCTGGATATTTAAAGGTGAAGTTCTTGATAATGCTGAAATGGCTGAGATCGGACAGTAAAAAAGAAGTATTCTCCATGAGGAGTATGAACCTATGTTAAGCCCACGAAAAGTAAAACACCGCAAGCAGTTTAAGGGACGCATGAGAGGAGCAGCTTACCGCGGCTCGGATATCAGTTTCGGCGAATATGCCTTGAAAGCCGTTGAATGCGGCAGGATGTCTTCCGCGCATATTGAAGCCGCACGTATCACCATTAACAGAAAAATCAAACGTGGCGGTAAAATGTGGATCAGGGTTTTTCCCGACAAACCCATTACCAAGAAACCGGCTGAAACCAGGATGGGTAAAGGCAAGGGAAGTCCGGAGTACTGGGTGGCCGTTATCAAGCCGGGCAGAATTCTCTATGAGCTGAGCGGCGTACCGGAAGAGATGGCTATGGAAGCCCTCAAGCTTGCCAGCTATAAACTGCCTTTTGCGACGAAAGTAGTTTCCAGGAGCACCAGTATATGAAGTCAAAAGATTTACGCAAAATGAGTCGCGAAGACCTGCAGAAAAAAGATAAGGACCTTCGTGAGGATTATTTTAAATTAAAGTTTCAGCATGGCATCCGCCGTCTTGAGAATCCGGCACGGCTGACACAGCTCCGCAAGGATATCGCCAGGGTGCAGACCATAATGAACGAAGCGGCCCAGGCTGAATGAGCCGGTAAAAGTTAAACTATCCACTGGACTGTAAAGAATGAGTGACATAACCAAGACCAGGAAAACGCGCCAGGGCTCCGTTGTCAGCAATGCGATGGATAAGAGTGTCGTTGTACTTGTTGAGCGGAAAGTGCAGCATAAGCTGTACGGAAAATTCATCCGGCGCCGGGTCAAATATATTGCCCATGATCCGGCCAATGAATGCAATGTGGGCGATACGGTTCTCATTGAGGAATGCCGGCCGCTGAGCAAACATAAGCGCTGGCGGGTGAGAAACATTGTGCAGCGTGCTGCCTAAACGTAATTTAAACTTGTTGGGAACGACCTTAGAACAGGAAGTTCATCAGGTGAGACGATGATACAGACTGAAACAATACTGAATGTTGCTGATAACTCCGGTGCCAAGAAAGTACTTTGTATACGAGTGCTGGGAGGAACCCGCAAACGATACGCCGGCATCGGGGATGTTATTGTGGTGACCGTCAAAGAGGCAATACCGCACGCCAAGGTAAAAAAAGGCGATGTGCTTGATGCGGTTATCGTGCGCACCGCGAAAGAATTGCAGCGGCCCGAGGATACGACTGTAAGTTTTGATGATAATGCGGCGGTTCTGCTCTCCAGTTCGGGCGATCCTATCGGCACGCGTATTTTCGGACCGGTTGCCAGGGAGCTTCGTTCTCTGGGTTTTATGAAAATTATATCACTCGCACCGGAAGTTTTATAATTTCCCGGGGTTGATGAAAACCAGTATCATTCGAGAGTAGATCGAGGAAAATAGAATGGGGCAAGGAAAGATAAGCCTGCGGGTCAACGATCAGGTTGAAGTAATTGCAGGCAAGGATAAAGGCCGTGTTGGTAAGATCCTGAAAATTGACAGGCAGGCAAATAAGGCGGTTGTTGAGCGGATCAATATGATCAAACGGCACACCAAGCCTGCCGATGCTACACAGCAGGGTCAGATTGTGGAAAGGGAAGCACCTATCCATATCTCCAATCTCATGCTGATTTGTCCGGAATGCACAAAGACCGGAAGAGTCGGCCGGAAGATCCTGGAAGACGGAACAAAAGTCAGGAACTGCAAAAACTGCGGTGCAACCATAGAAACCACTAAGAAGTAGGTCTGCTGTTCGGGAGTACGGAATGGGAACGCTTAAAGAATATTATGAGGACGCCTGCAGGGCGCAGCTTCAGGAAATGTACGGGTATAAAAATGTAATGGAGATTCCGAGGATTGAGAAAGTAGTTCTCAATATAGGACTCGGTGAAGCCGTGCAGAATCCGAAAATTGTTGAGAATGCCGCCAATGAATTGACATTGATCGCAGGTCAGAAAGCGGTTGTGACGCGCGCGAAAAAATCCATCGCCACGTTCAAACTGCGGGAGGGTATGCCGATCGGCTGCCGTGTAACCCTGCGCCATGAGAAAATGTATGATTTTCTCTCCCGGCTCATAAATATTGCGCTCCCCCGGGTTCGCGATTTCCGGGGTATTTCGCCAAAAGGCTTTGACGGGCGCGGCAACTTTTCTCTCGGTATTAAAGAACAGATCATCTTTCCTGAAATCGAGTATGATAAAATCGATAAAATCAGGGGATTGAATATAAGTATTGTGACATCGGCTAAAACCGATGATGTTGGCCTGTCATTATTAAAACTGTTGGGCATTCCATTTAAAAACAACTGATGCTCTTTCCGGTAACATCGGAATAAATTAGGAACAGATTTTTCAGGAGGAAGCAGTGGCAAAAAAATCACTTATTGCCAAGGCAGCGCGCAAGTCGAAGTTCAAGGTACGGGCATATAATCGTTGTCCCCTGTGCGGTCGGCCAAGAGCCTTTTTAAGAAAGTTTGGCATGTGCAGGTTATGCTTCAGGAAGCTTGCCTCGCAGGCAGAAATAACCGGTGTTACCAAGTCGAGCTGGTAAAGAACTGAACAAATGTCATTTGTTTGATTTGTAGTTGTAATAAATTAATTGATTTGCATGGTGAAGATATGTCGATGAGTGATCCAGTCGCTGATATGCTGACTCGTATTAGAAACGGCGTCATGGCCCATTTTGAATCGGTCGAGATGCCGATGTCAAAACTCAAGGTCGGTATTGCCAGAGTTCTCAAGCAGGAGGGCTACATAAATGATTATCAGGTCCTTGAACAAGGTGTCCAGGGGACATTGAAAATCGAGCTCAAATATGGACAGAACAATGAAAAGGTAATAACAGGTATTCGCCGGGTGAGCAAACCTGGGATCCGCCAGTATAAAAAGGCTGACCGGATATCCACGGTAATGAGCGGACTCGGAGTTGCTATTCTGACTACATCACACGGTATTATAACGGATCGGGAAGCCCGTGAAAAAAATATCGGCGGTGAAATACTGTGTGAGGTCTGGTAACAGACCCCGTGACGCAAGGAGTGGAAAAGATGTCCAGAATCGGTAAACAGCCTATTGATATTCCCAGCGGCGTAAAGGTGGAAATAGAAGGCACACATATTACGGTAAAAGGAAACAGGGGTGCCCTTGAGCGCGATTTTCGTCCTGAGATAGAAGTCAATCAGGATGGTGATCAGCTTGTAGTGTCCACCAAAGGCACCAGCAAAAAAGTCCAGGCTTTCTGGGGCATGACGAGATCATTGATCCATAACATGGTCGTCGGTGTCGACAAAGGATTTCAGAAGAAACTTGTCGTGGAAGGGGTTGGATACCGCGCCAAGGTCGAAAGATCAATCCTTACCTTAAGCGTCGGCTATTCCAATCCTGTTGATTTCCAGCTGCCTGACGGAATTGCCGCGGAAGTTGATAAGAATAACGTCATTACCCTGGACGGGGTGGACAAAGAGCTGCTGGGGCTGACTGCGGCCAGGATCAGGCAGGTCAGAAAGCCTGAGCCGTATAAAGGCAAGGGTATTCGGTACGAGGATGAACATATTGTCCGTAAGGTCGGAAAAGCCGGCGCGGGAGCATAAATAATTAATTAACTCTGGAAGAACCATGACTAAGACAAACCCAAAGGTAATTGCGCGGCAGAAAAGGGTTAAAAGGATACGGACCAAGTTCTTCGGGACTTTGGAAAGGCCGAGAATGAGTGTGTACAGGAGTAATCGTCATATCTATGCACAGATCATCGACGATACGAATCATACAACCCTGGTTGCCATGTCGACACTGGATAAGGAATTTACCGCAGCAGAGATTAAGGGCAAAAGTGCCCAGGCCAAAAAAATCGGCGAGATGATTGCCGTAAGGGCAAAGAATGCCGGGATCAGCTCAGTCGTATTTGATCGCGGGGGAAATCTGTACCACGGCCGGGTAAAAGCCTTATCGGAAGGAGCCCGGGAAGGCGGTCTGGATTTCTGAGAACAACGGTAAAATTAAATATCGAATGAATACGTATTATCACGGGGGTGTTTCTTGATAGATTTTAAAAGAGCTAAAGAAGGCAGCCAGGACGATCTCATAGAAAAAATAGTCTATATCAACAGGGTTGCCAAAGTCGTCAAGGGTGGCCGTCGCTTCAGCTTTAGTGCGATTGTTGTGGTCGGAGACGGTAACGGCATGGTCGGTCACGGTCTCGGCAAGGCGAATCAGGTGCCGGAGGCAATCCGGAAAGGCGTGGAGCAGGCGCGAAGGGATATGAAGCGGGTGTCGCTGACCGATGTATCCATTCCGCATGAAATACAGGGCAAGTTCAAATCAGGAACAGTTATGCTCAAGCCCGCTTCCGACGGCACCGGAGTTATTGCCGGCGGCGCAGTCCGTGCGGTACTTGAAGCGGCAGGGGTGCAGAATATTCTGACCAAGTGTCTTGGCTCAAATAACCCGCACAACCTCGTCAAGGCAACGATCGACGGCTTGAGAAGACTGCGTTCGGCCGAGGAGATCGCCCGGTTGCGCGGTCTTAAAGTCGATGAGATGGTAGCGTGAGATTTATTCCAGCAAGCAGGCAGGTTGAATTATGAGTGATACAATTACTATGACCCAGGTAAAAAGCGGCATCGGCAGCACCAGAAAAATCAGGGCGACCCTGATCGGTCTGGGGCTGACGAAAATGAACAAGACCGTCACCAGAAAAAATACACCCGAAATCAAGGGCATGCTTGCCAAGGTGAATCACCTGGTGCGAGTGGAGGAATAAGAAATGCTCACTTTGAATAATCTTACTCCGACTGAAGGCTCCCGGCGCAATAAAAAACGCGTTGCCAGAGGACCTGGAAGCGGCCGTGGCAAAACCGCAACACGCGGTCACAAGGGTGCCCGCTCCAGATCAGGCTATACAAGTAAGCCCGGTTATGAGGGCGGCCAGATGCCTCTGCAGCGGCGCCTGCCCAAGAGGGGATTCACCAATACTTTCAAGAAAGAATTCGTCATCGTTTCCCTTGATGCATTGAACAGGTTTGAAAACGGAACAACAGTGGACCGGACCGTCCTGCTCGAAGCGGGCATCATCAAAAAGACCGACGCCTTGATAAAGGTGCTGGCAAATGGTGACCTGAAAAGCTCTGTAACTGTAGCTGTCGATAAAGTGAGCGCCGCAGCGCGGGCTAAGATTGAAGCTGCCGGCGGATCGGTAAAGGACTGACAGCATGAGCGGACTTGCCAGTGCGGCACAAATTCCTGAACTGAGGAAAAGGATAGTTTTCACTCTCCTGATGCTGATGGTATACAGGATGGGTGTGCAGATTCCAACTCCCGGCATTAACGGTGAGGCCCTGGCAGCTTTTTTTGAGAAAAATGCCGATACGCTGTTCGGCATGTTCAATATGTTTTCCGGCGGCGCACTGGAGAATTTTTCCATTTTTGCATTGGGCATTATGCCCTATATCAGCGCCTCCATTATTATTCAGCTCCTGACCGTAGTCATTCCCCAGTTGGAGACCCTGAAAAAGGAAGGTGAATCAGGGCGCCGTAAAATCACGCAGTACACGCGATACGGGACGATCGGCCTGAGCATAATCCAGAGCATGTTTATCGCCACCGGTCTTGAAGGAATGGCCGGACCCGGCGGGGAACCGATCGTACTGGTCCCCGGCATCGAATTCAAATTGATGACCATGCTGACCCTGACATCCGGCACTGCTTTCATTATGTGGCTGGGTGAACAGATGACGGAAAGGGGAATCGGCAACGGTATTTCCCTTATAATTTTCGCCGGGATTGTTGCCCGCATGCCTGCCGCCATCGTCAACACGATCCAGCTTGTCAAGGCGGGTGAGCTTGCCGTTATATTTCTTCCCCTGCTGATAATCTTGATTGTGGCGATTGTCGGCTTCATTATTTTTGTTGAGACGGCACAGCGCCGCATCCCCATTCAGTATGCGAAAAGAGTTGTCGGCAGAAGGGTTTACGGAGGACAGTCAAGTCATCTGCCGCTTAAAATTAATATTTCCGGCGTTATTCCTCCGATCTTTGCCTCGTCGATCATGATGTTTCCTGCAACCATCGGCAGCTTTATCCAGATAGACTGGGTGCAGCAGGTATCGGCTGCTCTCTCTCCAGGAAGCATTTATTATTACTTTTTGTTTGTCGGCTTTATCGTATTTTTCTGTTTTTTCTATACTGCGGTGACCTTCAAGCCGGATGACGTGGCTGAGAATTTGAAGAAGAACGGCGGATTTGTTCCGGGTATTCGGCCCGGCAAGAAAACTTCCGAGTTTATTGACAAGGTTTTGACCAGGCTCACGGTTGTCGGCGCAATTTATCTCAGTGCCGTCTGCGTTATGCCGACCCTGCTCATCGACCAATTCAATATTCCGTTTTATTTCGGTGGCACCGCCCTGCTCATTGTTGTCGGTGTTTCAATTGATACTATTTCTCAGATTGAATCTCATCTTGTCATGCGTAATTACGAAGGGTTTTTAAAAGCCGGCCGGATCAAAGGACGACGATAGCAGATACGTATTGTGACGGATCAAGAAAAGTCTATAACCGTCAAATCGCCTGAAGAAATTCAATTGATGTTCAAGGCGAACCAGATAGTCGCCGGCGTGCTTACCATGCTCAGGCAGCTCCTGCGCCCCGGACTGACAACTCTCAAGCTGGACCGGTGGGCGGAAGAGTACTGCCGCGACCATGACGGTATTCCAGCTTTTAAAGGCTATCGGGGGTTTCCCGGCAGCCTGTGTGTTTCGATAAATGAACAGGTTGTACACGGCATTCCTTCCAGGAAGGTTGTTCTGCGGGAAGGAGATATTGTCAGCATAGATTTCGGCGTCAGGTACAACGGTTTTTTTGGCGACGCTGCGGTAACTCTGCCGGTCGGGGAGATATCGCCTGAAAACGAGAAATTGATGCTGGTGACGAGGGAATCACTTGAACGTGCTATTGACAAGGTAAGAATCGGCAATCGGATTTCGGACATCTCGCGTGCAGTCCAGGCGCATGTTGAAAAGCATGGATTTTCGGTTGTTCGGCAGTTCGTCGGCCATGGGATAGGTGCATCACTGCATGAAAGTCCGGAAATACCGAACTATGTGCAGAAAAGCAAGTCATCGCCACGCATTGTGGAAGGAATGGTGCTGGCAATCGAACCAATGGTTAATGCCGGCACCTATAAGGTCAAGGTATTAAAAGACAATTGGACGGTGATAACGGCAGACGGCAAACCATCCGCTCATTTTGAGCACTCTGTTGCCGCTACCATTAACGGCCCCTATATTTTGAGTGCCCCCGGGGCAACGGAAAATTAAGCCAGGAAGTCATTTGGCCTGTCATATAAAAATAGGTTGAAAAAAAACTTAATATTCGATATAAATGAATTTTTTGTGCTGATCGTTTTTTTTAAGGAAGGAGAGTATGGCCAAGGAAGAGGCAATTGAAGTAGAAGGGACCATCATTGAACCGCTACCAAATGCTATGTTCCGGGTTGAGCTTGACAACGGACACAAGGTACTGGCACATATTTCCGGAAAAATGCGGATGCATTACATTAAGATTCTGCCCGGTGACCGGGTAACCGTAGAATTGTCACCCTATGATCTGACACGGGGCAGGGTTACTTTCCGGTCAAAAGGCGGCAAAAAATAGCAAGCCCAGGAGGTTTGGCGATGAAAGTACGGGCATCGGTAAGAAAAATGTGCAGTGAATGCAAGGTGCACAAACGTAACGGTGTTGTTCGTGTATCCTGCAAGAATAAAAAACATAAGCAGCGGCAGGGTTAATCCTGGCGCCGTTCAGTTCAGAGGATAAGGAGTAGGATCTTGGCACGTATAGCAGGTGTAGATTTACCAAAGAATAAACATATGGACAGGGCTCTTACCTATATTTTCGGTATAGGGCTTACTTCGGCACGTCAAATCCTGGATAAGGCTGATCTCCCCTACCAGATGAGCAGTGATGATTTAAGTGCAGATGAAGTCACCAAGATAAGAAAGATTATTGAAAGTGACTACCTTGTCGAAGGCGACAGGCGCCGTGAAGTCTCGATGGATATTAAGCGACTGACGGATCTGGGCAGTTACAGAGGTCGGCGTCATCGAATGAGTTTGCCCTGCAGGGGGCAGAGAACCAAGACCAACGCAAGGACCAGGAAAGGTCCGCGGCGGGGACCTGCAGTCAAGAAGAAATAAACATTATCCATATATCAGGAAGTGCAAAACTGCCACGGCAGTTAATCGTAAAACGGAGCAATCATGGCTAAGCCGAAGAAAGGCGCGGGAAAGACAAAGCGTCGGGAAAAAAAGAATATCCCTGAAGGGATTGTTTTTATTTATTCTACATTCAATAATACCCTTATTTCCATATCCGACCGCCAGGGAAATGTAATTTCATGGTCCAGTGCCGGAGTAATCGGGTTTAAAGGGTCACGCAAGTCAACACCGTTTGCCGCCCAGAATGCCCTGTCAGACGCTGTCCAGAAGGCGAGAGACAACGGCATCCGGAAAGTAGAGGTGAGAGTGAAGGGACCCGGGCCCGGACGTGAAGCTGCTCTGCGGGCACTGACATCAGCCGAACTGGAGGTAAGCCGTATCAGCGATGTAACTCCGATTCCGCATAACGGCTGTAAACCGCCCAAGCGCAGAAGAGTTTAAGTTCACAACGAAAACAGAATCAGCTGCTGGAAAGTTGAAAGAAAAAAGTAGAATCGATCATTTGGAGGAGTAAGTTGGCCAGATATACAGGAGCATCCTGCCGGATGTGCAGAAGAGAAAATTTGAAGTTGTTCTTTAAGGGTGACCGTTGTTACTCTGACAAATGCGCATTTGAGCGTCGTTCTTATGCTCCGGGACAGCATGGACAGAGCAGGTTCAAGAAAATGTCCGACTATGCCATCCAGCTTCGGGAAAAGCAGAAAGTCAGAAACATGTACGGCATGCTCGAGGGACAGTTCCACAATTTTTTTGTCAAATCGGACAGGATCAGAGGCGTAACCGGCGAAATCCTGCTCATTATGCTTGAGCGCCGCCTCGACAATACCGTGTATCGGCTGGGTTTTGCCAGTTCAAGGAAACAAGCCCGGCAGCTGGTCCGACACAATCATTTTATGGTCAATGGCCGCAAGGTGAATATTCCCTCATTTCAGGTCAATGTCGGAGATGTTATAGCCTTAAAGGAAAAGAGCGGTAAAAATGAAATGATTGCCGACAACCTCGAAGGTGTGGCGCGACGCGGTATCCCGAGTTGGCTGGAACTTGATGCGCCAAATTTTCAGGGCACGGTCAAGTCGCTTCCCAACAGGGAAGAAATCACTATGCCAATTCAGGAACAACATATTATCGAGTTGTATTCCAAGTAAAATTCAAAATCAGGTATTGCGCATGGTTGAGGAAATCAGGGAGGAGACTCTCTTTTACAAAAATTGGCACGAACTCATTCGTCCCGAACGGATTGAATTGAATAAACAAACCCATACCGGGAGTTACGGTAAGTTTGTTTGTCAGCCTTTTGAGCGCGGATTTGCCACCACCATCGGAAATTCTTTGCGCCGCATCCTGCTCTCGTCCATACGGGGTGCTGCCATAACATCAGTCAGGGTGGATAATGCGCTGCATGAATTTACCTCTATTGATGGAATCCATGAAGATCTGGCTGATATTATATTGAATTTCAAGCAGGTCCGTCTCAAGATGAATGACGGCAGCTCCCACACGGTTGTTATAGAAAAGAAAGGACCCGGGGTGGTAACTGCAGGCGACATTAACGGAGCCCCTTATATTGATGTCATGAATCCTGATCAGCCGATCTGCACGATCACGGATGAAACCACCTTCCGGGCCGAACTTGAGGTGCAATGGGGAAAGGGTTACCGTGCTGCCGAACTGAACAAGCATGAGGAACAGCCTATCGGTGTGATCCCGATCGATTCCGCATTTTCACCCATCAAGAGAATACAGTATGTCGTCAGCCAGGCCAGGGTCGGCCAGCAGACGGATTATGACCGGCTGACATTGGAAATTGAAACAGACGGCAGTGTTACTCCGGAGAATGCCCTTGCTTTTGCAGCTAAAATTCTCAAGGAGCAGATGGCCATCTTTATAAATTTTGATGAAGAATCGGCAGAGCCTGATATTATTGAGAATGAAGAGGCGGAAAATGAGAAATACCCACCATTCCTGGACAAGGATGTAGACGACCTCGAACTCTCGGTTCGGTCCGCCAACTGTTTAAAAAATGCCAAAATCAGATATATCGGTCAATTGGTACAGAAAACCGATGCCGAAATGCTGAAAACAAAGAATTTCGGACGAAAATCGCTCAACGAAATCAGGGCGCTTCTGTCGGAACATGATCTGACCCTGGGCATGAATATTGAGGGCTGGGTTCCGCCGGATGAAAGGTCTGACGAGGGTGGCGACAGCTGAGCCGTTCCGTTAACTTCAGCAATATTGATATTTTTTTCGACCGAAAAGGATAGAACCATGAGACATAGAAAAGCCGGCCGTAAACTCGGCCGCACCGCAGCTCACCGGAGTGCCATGCTGAGAAACATGGTTACCTCTTTGTTTGAGCATGAGCGCATAGTCACAACAGTGCCCAAGGCTAAAGAAGCCCGCCGGGTTGCTGACAAGATGATTACCCTGGCCAAACGGGGGGATCTCCATGCCCGTCGGCAGGCATTTGCATATATTCAAAGCAAGGATGTAGTTGCCAAGCTTTTTGACCACATTCATACCCAGTTCACCGACCGCCAGGGCGGTTATACCAGGATTATACGTACCGGTACACGGCTCGGTGATGCCGCGCCCATGGCTATTTTGGAACTGGTAGGATATGAAGAATCCGTCGAGCCTGCAGATACCGGGACAGAGGAATAATTAGTTCCGCCTGCAGTTGAAAGTTTAACAGTACCAAGCTGATATGACAGGCGTCATATCAGCTTTTTTATTTGTGCGCATGACCGATACCCGTGAACAGAATATTATCCCGGAAGGGCGAACCGCAGTAGGGAAAAATTCCTTTCAATTCAGGTGCCATCCCGGGGTGAGCTGCTATAGAAACTGCTGCCGGCAGTTGGACATGTATCTCTATCCGTATGATGTCCTGCGCCTGAAAAACTGCCTGAAAATCCATTCCGCCGAATTCATGCGCAGGCATACACGCCTGGCCGGGGGATCGCACCCCTTTTTTCCGGCTGTTATGCTCAACATGGCGCCAAACCGGGAATCGACATGTCCTTTTCTGGGGGATGGGGGATGCGAAATCTATAAGGCCAGGCCGTCAGCCTGCCGGACCTATCCCCTTGAGCGTGCTGTTGAAAAAACCGGGCCCGACAACCGGCTGCGGGAACACTATTTTATGACGCATCATGACTACTGCCGGGGGCACGAGGAAAAGCATACGTATACCATTAAACAATGGGAGCGGGACCAGGATCTTTATGAGTATAACCTGATGAATGACCTCTGGGCGGTTGTTGATGCCTTTTTTGCGACGAATCCGTGGCAGGGGGAAGGGAAGGCTGGGCCGATGCAGCAACTCGCCTTCATGGTCTGTTACAATATTGATGATTTTCGCATCTATTGCAGCCAAAATAATCTGCTCCGGATGTTCCGCCTGGACAAGGAAAGACGGCGGCGGATAGAAGGAGATGATGCGGAGCTGCTCAGATTCGGATTCGACTGGCTGCAATTTGTACTGGGTGGACGCCGCACCCTTTTTCTCCGCTGAAACAGGGAAGGTCATCCTGTTCTTCCTTTCCCCTTCTTCTTTCCGGCTGCATGCAGGAATTTGATCCGCACTGAATAAATCAACGAATTGACAGGCGAATATGTTGATAATATTCATCTGCTGTGGTATTAAAAAAAGTTTAAAGTTAACCAAGGCTCTGCGTCATTCGTCAGGGCCATATCACACACACCCCGTTTTGTCCATTGGTGTCCGCCCTGCGGATTGGACTTCAGGGGTGGAGGAATAACCAGAATAACGGAGGAACCATGACACAAGTAACTATGCGCCAGATGCTGGAAGCCGGTCTTCACTTCGGCCATCAGACGAGACGCTGGAACCCGAAAATGAAACCGTTTATCTACGGTCCCCGCAACGGCATCTATATTATCAACCTGGATAAGACGATGCGGCAGTTCAGAAAAGCCTACAACTTTGTGGCTGAACAGGTTGCCAACGGAGGATCGGTTCTGTTTGTGGGAACAAAACGGCAGGCGCAGGAAATCGTTGCCCAGGAAGCCGGCCGCTGCGGTATGTTTTATATCAATCATCGCTGGCTCGGCGGCATGATGACCAATTTTCAGACAATAAAACATTCTGTCGAACGGTTGAAAAAAATCGAATCGATGCAGGAGGACGGCACGATCAACCGTTTTCCTAAAAAGGAAATTCTCATGATGGAGAAGGAACGCATCAAACTTGACCGCAATCTCGGCGGTATAAAAAACATGCGCACCCTTCCGGATATCGTGTATGTTATCGATCCGAATAATGAGGAAATTTCGGTTAGCGAAGCCAATAAATTACATATCCCGGTGATTGCCCTGACAGACACGAACTGTGATCCGGACGGAATTGATTTTCTTATACCGGGCAATGATGATGCTATCCGGTCGATCAAGCTGATTACCTCTCTCATGGCCGAAGCGGTTATTGAAGGCAAATCTAGGCGAGGCGAGGCCGAGCAGCAGGCGGGGGAAATGGAAGCCGCTATGGAACAGGCTGCTGCCGAGGAGGCTCCCGGTGGCGAAGAGGGTTCGGAAGAGACAGAATCAGCCGAGTAATCAACCCGCATCAAAAGAGAATTTTTTCAAAAGGGGGGCCTCGCGCCCCTTCTTCTGTATATGAACAATGAGAGTAAAGGAGTACGCTGTGAAAATAACGAGCCAGATGGTCAAAGAACTGAGGGACAAGACCAATGCAGGCATGATGGATTGCAAGAGAGCCCTGAATGAAACCGGCGGAGACCTGGAGAAATCGGTAGACCTGCTGCGACAGAAGGGACTGGCGGTTGCCCAGAAACGCGCCGATCGGGCGACATGTGAGGGTGTTGTCGAGTGCTATATTCATGCCGGCAGTAAACTGGGAGTGATGGTTGAGGTGGGATGCGAAACCGATTTTGTCGCCAAAACCGATGACTTTGCCGCCTTTGCCAGGGATATCGCCATGCATATAGCCGCCTCCAGTCCGGTGGCGATTACCCGGGAGGAAGTACCTGCCGATCTTATCGACCGGGAAAGGGAAATCTACCGGGCGCAGGCCCTGGATTCCGGGAAACCCGAGAACATTGTAGACAAGATTATTTCCGGCAAAATTGAAAAGTATCTGGCTGAAATTTGTCTTCTCGATCAGAAGTTCGTGAAGAATCCTGACATTACCGTGCAGGATCTGCTCAATGAATTGATCGCTAAAATGGGAGAAAATATTTCCATCAAACGTTTCGCCCGCTTTCAGATCGGCGCCTGATAATGGCGCAGTATTCTCCCTTTCGTGCTTATCCTGTGGATAAATTTTTCGGAGGCATAAATTGAAATTCGGTCGCGTACTCCTGAAAATCAGCGGTGAAGCCCTCATGGGTGATGATTCCTTTGGGATAAGCACGGAAATGATCCAGCATGTGGCCCGGGAAATTAAAAATGTGCATGAGCGGAATGTGCAGCTGGCGCTGGTAATCGGCGCCGGCAATATATTCCGCGGGGTTGCGGGGGCATCGGCAGGAATGGACAGGTCCGCAGCCGATAATATGGGAATGCTGGCAACCGTGATTAATAGTCTGGCCGTGCAGGATGCCCTGGAAAAAGTTGGTATTACTACCCGGGTCATGTCCGCCATCACGATGCGCAGTGTCTGTGAACCCTATATCCGGCGCAGGGCGCTTCGGCACCTGGAAAAGGGGCGTATCGTGATTTTTGCTGCCGGTACCGGCAATCCGTATTTTACAACCGACACTGCGGCTGTCCTGCGTGCCCTTGAGTCAGAGTCCGAAGTCATTATGAAAGCGACAAGGGTGGACGGCGTCTATGATAAGGACCCGGAAGTCCATCCGGATGCTGTCCGATACGAAGCCCTGACCTACAGCCAGATCCTGCAGAAAAATCTGCGGGTAATGGATGCTTCGGCAATTTCTCTGGCCCGGGAAGAAAAGCTTCCCATACTTGTTTTTAACATGAAGGTCTCAGGAAATATCGTTAAAGCTGTCGCCGGCGACAATATCGGGACACTAGTTACCGAGTAGTACAGTCAGCCGGCAAAGCAGAGTGAAAGGAGCAAGTTAATGTCCAACGATGTGATTGAACAACTTCAGGAAAAGATGGAATCCAGTGTGGATGCATTAAAACGGGAACTGGTCAAAATCAGAACCGGCAGGGCTTCCCTGTCGCTTCTTGACGGGATCACGGTGGATGCCTATGGATCAAGAATGCCGCTCAATCAAGTTGGGACCCTGACTATTCCGGAAAGCCGGATGATTGTCATCCAGCCCTGGGATCCCCAGATGCTGCCGCTTATCGAAAAGGCCATTCTTTCTTCGGATCTCGGCCTGACCCCGTCAAATGACGGCAAGCTGATACGTCTCACCATTCCCCAGTTGACGGAGGAACGCCGCAAGGATCTGGTCAAACAGGTGAAAAAAATCTCCGAGGAATTCAAGGTAGCTGTGCGCAATGTCCGCCGGGAAGCCAATGACCAGCTGAAAAAGATGAAAAAAGACAAGGAAATTTCCGAAGATGACCTGTTCCGTCTCCAGGACGAAGCGCAGAAGGAGACCGACGGTTTCATTGCCCGGATTGATGAAATCGCTGCCGGCAAAGAAAAGGAAGTCATGGAAGTGTAACGGCACTGCCGTTGCCGCAGCATAATGAATTCCGCGCTTAAACCGAATAATGAAATTCTTCCTGTTCACGTAGCAATCATAATGGACGGGAACGGCCGCTGGGCCAGGGAACGAAAAAAAACCAGGCTGTTCGGGCATAAAGCAGGGGTCAAATCAGTCAGGACCGTAGTCGAATCAGCCCGTGAGATCGGCATCAAACATCTGACGCTCTACGCGTTTTCCACTGAAAACTGGTCGCGTCCCTCCCTGGAGGTCAAGGGGTTGATGAACCTTCTTGACAGCTATCTGCAACTCGAACAGCAGAATATGCTGAAAAACGATATACGGCTCCGGTGCATCGGGCAGCAGGATCGTCTCCCTTCGGAGGTCCGGTCAACCATGGATAAAGTGATTCAGGCGACCGCCGGATGCTCGACCATGACCCTTAATCTCGCCCTCAGTTACGGCAGCCGCAGCGAGATCCTCAGGGCGGTGCGGAAAATTACCGAAAAATGTGCTGATGGCCGCCTTAAGATTGAAGATCTGGATGAACAGATGCTCAGCGAACACCTGGACACCGCCGGACAGCCGGATCCCGACCTGCTGATCAGGACCGGCGGGGAAAAGCGGCTGTCAAATTTTCTCTTATGGCAGGCCTCCTATGCCGAACTCTATTTTACCGATATTAAATGGCCCGATTTCGGGCGCCGGGAGTTTGTCGAAGCAATAACAGATTTTGGAGCCCGTCAGCGCCGTTTCGGCAAGACAGGCTCCCAGCTGTTTCAGGAGTAAGAGCGGTGACCCGTCTCCTCCCAGGTCTTGTCATGACGGTCCTCTGGGTGATGATCCTGGTCGCCGGCCCGACATCACTTTTCTGGCTGCTCATTGTCTGTATGACTGTTTTCGGGCTGCTTGAATATTTTAAAATGACTCTCAATTCCCCTGTCAGCGGCAGCAGACTGCTTGTTCCGGTCGGCATAGCAGCCCTGCCGGTGTTTGTTTCGATCATGAATGATCCGGATCTGTTCATTGTTTCACTTTTTCTCAGTCTCTTCGGATCCATAATTTTTTGTTTGAAAGCATACGCCAGACTCGGCAATCCTCTTCATTTTCTCTCGTTGAGCAGTTTTGGCACCCTGTATATCGGGTTCTGCCTGGCGCACCTTGTTTTCATCCGGCATCTGCCCCAGGGTGTTGCCTGGCTGCTTGTTCTTACCGCTGTAACGGCGGGGAGCGATACCGGGGCATATTACCTGGGGAGAACCTTTGGCCGCCGCAAACTCTGTCCGAATTTAAGTCCCGGCAAGACGGTGGTAGGTGCGGTTGGAGGGGTTGTCACGGGAACGCTTGCCGCCGTCCTGGTCGGCGGCGCCCTGCTGCCCGAATTCAACCCGGAGTTTATTGCCGTTACCGCTTTTAGCCTTTCCCTGGTAAGTATCATCGGAGACCTGGTCGAATCCGTTGTCAAGCGGGCCGCCGGGGTCAAAGATTCGGGGAAGGTGCTGTTCGGTCATGGCGGAGTGCTGGATCGCATTGACAGCATGCTGATTGCAGCGCCGTTGCTGTATTACCTCGTAAATGTTGAAGTGCTGCTATGAAAACCATCACTGTCCTGGGCTCGACCGGTTCCATCGGCCGGAACGTGCTGGCGGTCATCCGCCAGTTTCCGGACAGGTTCAGGGTGGGCGCCCTGTCGGCCGGCACCAACATCGAGGAGTTAAGAAAACAGGTTATCGAGTTTTCCCCATGCTGTATTTCCATGTCCAGGGAGGATCTGGCTGAAAGCCTGAGAAAGGAACTTCCAGCCGCCTACAGAAACCGGGTGTTTTGGGGGATGGAAGGCATACGATACGCCGCCGCCGCCGACGAGGCGGATATGGTTGTCTCGGCGGTAGTCGGCGCGGCCGGGCTGCTGCCCACTTTAGACGCCATTGCCGCCGGCAAGGACATCGGTCTGGCCAACAAGGAAACACTGGTCATGGCCGGCAATCTGGTTATGCAGTCTGTCCGGGACAAGGGCGTCAGGCTGCTTCCTATCGACAGTGAACACAGTGCCATTTTTCAAGCCCTTGAGGCCGGCCGCCGGCAGGATGTCGGCCGGATTATCCTGACCGCCTCCGGCGGCCCTTTCAGGCAGAAGCAGAAAGACGAACTTATAGCGGTGACTCCGGGCCAGGCACTTGCCCATCCCAACTGGGAGATGGGCCGGAAAATCTCCATCGATTCGGCAACCCTGATGAACAAGGGGCTTGAGGTTATTGAAGCGCGGTGGCTGTTTGATGTCCAACCGGACCAGATCGGGGTGGTTATTCATCCCCAGTCCATTGTTCATTCACTGGTAGAATTTATTGACGGTTCGGTTGTTGCCCAACTCGGCATCCCGGACATGAAGATACCGATCGCCTATGCCCTGTCCTATCCGGAGCGGCTCAGCCTGGGACTTTCCAGACTCAGTTTGTCGCAATGCGGAAGCTTGAGTTTTGAAAAACCAGATTATGAACTTTTTCCGGCGCTGCGGCTTGCCTTTGACGCTCTGAAAGCCGGCGGGGTTAACCCCGCTGTGCTGAATGCCGCCAATGAAGTGGCGGTGGAAGCTTTTCTCAGCGGCCGTGTCTCTTTTCTCGATATCGCCCGTGTGGTCTCAGAAACACTGCAGCGGGCGGATGAAGGGGACGGAATGGAACTGGAAGGTATTCTGCGGGCCGATGAACAGGCCCGCCGGATAGCCGCTGATCTTATTGAACTTATCTAATTTATCTGTATCTTGAAATCATGAATTCACTTATCTCATTTATTATCGTCCTTGGCGTTCTGGTTTTTGTCCATGAATTCGGTCACTTTCTTTTCGCGAAACTGTTCGGGGTCAGGGTGCTGAAGTTCTCGCTTGGTTTCGGCACCAAACTCATCAGCCGTAAATGGGGCGAAACAGAATATCTGATCAGCGCCTTCCCGCTCGGCGGCTATGTGAAAATGTTCGGCGAACAGCAGGGGCAAGGCGAGATGACGCCGGAAGAACAGCCCCGTTCATTTTCACATAAACCGGTGTGGCAGCGTTTCGGCATAGTTGCCGGAGGACCGGTATTCAACATTCTGTTTGCCGTGTTTCTCTTTTTTGCCTTGTTTTTTCTGGTCGGCCTGCCCGAACCGGTCGATACCACGACCATAGGTAAAATTTCTCCCGGATCGGCAGCCGAACAGGTGGGAATGCAGGAGGGCGATACGATTTTAAGTATCAACGGCCGGGAAACCACGTCCTGGGTGCATGTATCGGAACTGATAAGGGAGAGCGGCGGCCAGGACGTGGTTCTGGAGGTGGAGCGTGACGGCCGGCAGATGACCTTTCATGCCGTACCGTCAATGGAGAAGATAAAAAACCTTTTCGGCGAGGATGTGGGCGAGCGTTATATGCTCGGCATAACCCGCACCGAGAACATTGTCTATCAGGATATTTCTCTCGGCGAAGCCCTGCAGTCGGCATTTATTCAGACCTGGAATCTTTCCTATCTTACGGTCATGGGGATCATCAAGATTATTGAAAGGGTCATTCCGGCCACGGAATTGGGCGGGCCGATCCGAATTGCGGAGATTGCCGGGCAGCAGATGGAAGCCGGATGGATAAATCTAATATATTTTACCGGCCTGCTCAGCGTCAACCTGGGAATCCTGAACCTGCTGCCCATTCCCGTTCTCGACGGCGGCCATCTCATGTTTTTGACCATTGAAGGTATCCGTCGCCGGCCCCTGAGCGACCGGACCATGGAAATGTTCCAGAAAATCGGTATATTCCTCCTGGTTTCACTGATGGTTTTTGTTTTTTACAATGATATCCTCAGGATCGTACAGCGGTGGATGGGCTCCTGATCCTGGCCATAGAAACGGCAACCGGCTGCGGAAGCGTGAGCCTTTCGCGAGAAGGGCTGGAGGGATTCCATCTCCTGGCCGAGTGTACGACCCAGCCGGATATCACGCACTCGCGGCGGCTTCTCGGTTCGGTTGAATGGCTGATGCAGGGTGCGGGCGTTACCTGGAATGACCTGGATGGCGTTGCCGTAAGCACCGGGCCGGGAAGTTTTACCGGCCTGCGAATCGGCATGGCTGCCGCCAAAGCCATTTCAATGGCAACGGCCAGCAGCCTGATCGGAATCCCCACCCTGGATGCTCTGGCCTGCAGCGCTGGCGCAAGAAAACGGCTGCTTTGCTGTTTGCTGGATGCAAGAAAACAGCAGGTCTATGCGGCATTTTACCGAACGGCTGCGAACGGCCTGCCGGTCCGGCTCAGGGATCCGTCTGCAGTTTCGCCGCAAAACCTGCTGCAGGGGATCGAGGAGCCGGTTCTGCTTGTCGGTCCCGGGGCAAGAGTGTACCGTGACTGTATTGATGATTGTCAGCAGACGGAAATACTGCAAGACTATCTCGGCCTGCCCAGGGCGATGTACATCGGTCTTCTGGCGGCAGAGAAACTGAAAAAAGGGGATGTGCTGGATCCCCTGACAGCGGCTCCCATGTATGTCCGCGCACCCGAGGCGGAGGTAAACCTGAAACGGAAGCAGCTGCTGCAAACCTGAAAAAATATAAATTATGAGATCAGGCCGGAAAACAGAGGCCGGACTTTTGCCTGATCAATCCTGATTCCTTCCGATGATGATTGAACGAAAGAAAACCCGGCAGATACGATTGGGCAATATGTTCGTTGGCGGTGGGGCGCCGATTGCGGTGCAGTCAATGACCAACACCGATACGCGGGATGCCCTGAAAACCATTGCCCAGATTCATGACCTGGAAAAAGCCGGCTGTGAAATCATCCGTGTTGCCGTCCCTGACCCGGAAGCAGCGGCTGCGCTCGGTAAAATAAGGGAGAACATAACCATTCCCCTTATCGCCGACATCCATTTCGACTGGCGCCTGGCTGTTGCCGCCATGGAAAACGGCGCCCAGGGAATCAGAATCAATCCCGGCAATCTCGGCGGTCCCGGGAAACTAGCCAAAGTCATTGAGGCGGCAAAATTACATCACGTACCGATCAGGGTCGGTGTCAATTCCGGCTCCATTGAAAAGGACCTGCTCAGGAAACACGGTTATCCCACCCCGGACAATCCCGCCGCTCTTATTGAAAGCGCCATGCGAAATGTCCGCCTGCTGGAAGAGCAGGGATTCCAGGATATTAAAATTTCCATAAAGTCCTCCGACGTGCTGACAACCATCACCGGCTACAGGCTGTTGTCGGCCAGAACGGATTATCCCCTGCACATCGGAGTCACCGAGGCGGGCGGACTGATCGCCGGCACAGTGAAGTCCAGCGTGGCGCTGGGTATATTGCTTTTTGAGGGCATAGGGGATACTTTCAGAATTTCCCTGACCAGGGACCCGGTGGAAGAAGTGCGGGTCGGATATGAGCTCCTGCGCTCCCTGCGCATCCGGGAGAGAGGGCCGGAAATGATATCCTGTCCCACCTGCGGCCGCACCGGGATTGACCTGTTCCCTCTGGCCGAGGCAGTTGAAAAACATTTGCAGACCATGAAGACGAACCTGAAGGTGGCGGTCATGGGATGCGTGGTCAACGGCCCGGGTGAAGCACGGGAAGCCGATATCGGCATAGCGGGCGGAAAAGGAGTCGGCATCATCTTCAAGAAAGGAAAGATATTTAGAAAAGTTAAAGAGGAAGAGCTGCTGCCGGTCTTTCTGGAAGAGCTGCAGAAAATGGAGCAGGAACGGCAAGGGACTCCGGAATAGAAAACCATCAACCATTCATCAGAGAAAAACAGGAAATTCATGCGTTACTCACAGATGCTTCTGCCCACAACCAAGGAAACTCCTTCGGAAGCCGAGGTAGTCAGCCACCAGCTGCTGCTCCGGGGCGGTTTTATCCGGAAACTGTCATCCGGGATATACACGTATCTGCCCCTCGGTCTGGCGGCTGTCCAGAAAGTAGCGCAGATCGTCCGCGAAGAGATGAACCGTGCCGGCGCACAGGAACTCCTGATGCCCATGGTGCAGCCGGCGGACCTCTGGAAAGAATCGGGCCGCTGGCGGAAATACGGTTCTGAGCTGCTCCGGTTTGTCGACCGGCATGAAAGGGAATCCTGTCTCGGTCCGACCCATGAGGAGGTCATTACCGACCTGGCCCGGCGCGAACTTCAGTCCTACCGGCAGCTGCCCATGAACCTGTATCAGATCCAGACCAAGTTCCGGGATGAGATCCGGCCCCGGTTCGGCCTGATGCGGGGCCGCGAATTCATAATGAAGGATGCCTATTCCTTTGATGTAAGTGACGAGGCTGCCGAGGAATCCTACCGGAAGATGTATGATGCCTATCATCGGATATTTGACCGCTGCGGCCTGGATTTCAGGGCCGTTGAGGCTGACACCGGCACAATCGGCGGCTCTTTTTCTCATGAATTCATGGTTCTGGCTCAGACCGGCGAGGATACCCTGGCTATCTGCGACCAATGCAGTTATGCGGCCAATGTCGAAAAGGCGAAAGTTGTGCTGCCTGAGCCGGCACCGCCGGGTCCGGAACAACCGGAGGAAATCCGTAAAGTTGAAACCCCGGGCATGAAAAAAGTGGAAAATGTTGCCGGGTTTCTGCATGTACGGCCGGAAAGCATCATCAAAACCCTGGTCTATATCGTCGACGGCGAGCCGGTGGCCGCCCTGGTTCGAGGAGACCGGGAAGTTCAGCCGGTCAAACTGAAGAACCTGCTGGGCGCAGCGGAGGTGGAACTGGGAGATGACCAGAGGATCTATGACCTGACCAAACTGCCGATCGGCTACCTGGGGCCGGTGGATCTGCCGATCAAGATGGTCGCCGATCAGGAGGTTATGCGGATGGCGAATTGTGTCTGCGGGGCCAATGAAAAGCAGTTTCACCTGACCGGCGTGCAGCCGGGACGGGATTTTCAACCGGCCGTTGTCGGCGATCTGCGGGAGGTATCGGCCACCGACAGCTGTCCTGCCTGCGGCGGGGCGCTGCGGTTGACTGAGGGTATTGAGGTCGGCCATATCTTCAAACTGGGGACGGCCTACAGCGAAGCCATGAACGCCACTTTCCAGGACGGCGAAGGGCGGGAAAATCCCTTTGTCATGGGCTGCTACGGCATTGGCGTCAGCAGGGTGGTTGCCGCGGCAATCGAACAGAATCATGATCGCAACGGTATCGTCTTTCCCCTGCCGATCGCGCCTTTTCAGGCCATTATCCTCAACCTGGGGGTGAACAGTGAACAGATTACGGCAGCGGCGGAAAAGCTGTATCATGATCTTCAGCAGCGCGGCATCGAGGTTCTCTATGATGACCGGGACGAGCGGCCGGGTTCCAAGTTCAAGGACGCTGATCTGATCGGCATTCCCTGCCGGATTACGGTAGGCAAAACCTTTGAACAGGAAGGCAAGGTGGAAATGCGGCAGCGCAGCGACGGAACGACGGAAACTCTCGCCATCGAAGGCGCCGCCGACATCATTGCCCGCGAAATAAAGAACCGGCTTGCCTCTTTCGGCAGAAATAAGCAAACATTAGCGGAATAGAAAAAATATTATTCATTATGGCGGAAATTCAAGGACTCCTCTCGTTAGCATCAAGCTACCTGCATGACGTGGATCTCGCACCGCTCAGGCGGGCATACGAGTTTGTGGGGGAGCGGCATGGCGGCGCCCTGCACAGATCCGGAGAGTCCTATATCCAGCATCTGCTGGAGGTGGCAACAACTCTTGCCACCATGAAGCTCGACCTGGATACAATTGTGGCCGGCATGCTGCACGGAACACTTAAGGAGGAAGTAGCGACCCTTGAGGAACTCAGGGATTTGTTCGGCGAGGAAATTGCCGGTATCGTCGATGGCGCCACCCGCATTACCAATGTGCAATACAGCAGCGCCCTGGCCCACCAGGCAGAAAACATAAGAAAGCTCTTTCTGGCGATGAGTGCCGATATCCGGGTGCTCTTGGTCAGACTTGCCGACCGGCTGCAGGATATGGTGACCCTGGGATCCGTCCCCAGGGAAAGCCAGCTGCGCATAGCCCGGGAAACCATGGACCTCTATGCCCCGCTCGCCAGCCGCTTGGGTATTGACTGGATGAAGCGGGAACTGGAAGATCTGGCCTTTAAATATCTGGAGCCGGAAGAGTTTGCAAAGTTTTCATCCCAGCTTGAGAGCAGCCTTTCCCAGCGCGAGGAATATGTTGAAAAAGTGATCGGTATCCTGGGCGAGAAGCTCAGAGAAAACGGCATCCATCCGGTCAGGATAATCGGCCGTCCCAAGCACATGTACTCGATCTATAAAAAACTGATTGCCCAGAAGATTACCCTGGATAAAGTTTATGACAAGGTTGCCTTCCGGATTATTCTCAATAACGTCAAGGAATGCTATGAAGCCCTGGGGACCATCCATGCAAACTGGCAGCCGGTCCCGGGCCGGATTAAGGACTTTATCAGCGTGCCCAAGGCCAACAATTACCAATCGCTGCATACTACCGTTATCGGACCGTACGATAATTTCATAGAGATCCAGATCCGGACCGAAGACATGGACAGGGTCGCACAGGAAGGTATTGCCGCGCACTGGGCGTACAAGGAGGGGCAGAAAATAAGCGGTACTGATGCCCGGGTTTTCCAGGACCTGAAGAAACTTGTGCAGTCTCTCCAGGAGGTCAAGGATCACAAGGAATTTCTCGATACCATCAGGGGGGAACTGTTTGAACCCCATGTATTTGTCCTGACCCCGACCGGTGAGGTGAGGGAGCTGCCGCGGGGCAGCTCTCCCATTGACTTTGCCTATTCCATACACACTGCTGTGGGCGATCACTGCAGCGGCGCCAGGGTCAACGGGCAGCTGGTTCCTCTCAGATACAGACTCCAGCACGGTGATATTGTCGAGATTATCACCCAGAAGAACAAGCAGCCGAAAAGGGCCTGGCTTCAGATTGTCAAAACAGGGCGTGCCAGAGCGAGGATAAGGCAATGGTTGCGCAGGGAGGAACGGGATAAAGCACTGCCTCTGGGGCGGGAGATTTGTGAACGGGAATTGCGAAAACATGATACCACCCTGAAAAAACTTATCAAAAGCGGGCACGTCCGGCACATGCTGAAGGAACTGCGCTGCAATTCCCTGGATGACATGCTGGTTAAGGTTGGCACCGGGGCCATCAAGGTGCAGCATCTGCTGCAGGTTCTCGTGCCCGATGAATTGAAAGAAGAGGAGGCTAGACGAAAGGAGAAGGAAGATCTGGAAAAGGTCCTGCAGGAGGAAGCCCAGCCAAAAAGAGTTTCCCGCCAGGAAGATTTTGATATAGAAGGGGTGGAGGGGATGCTGGTCAGGGTGAGCCAGTGCTGCAAACCCGTGCCGGGAGATGAAATAGTCGGGTTTATCACCATGGGCAGGGGAATTTCCATCCATAAGAGCAATTGTCAGAATCTGAAATCCTCCGATCCGGAAAGGCGGATGTCCGTTAACTGGTCAGCTACAACGAAAACAAAGCATTCTTCGGAACTGTTGATCCGGGCCGAGAACAGAAAGAACATCCTGGCCGATATCAGCAGTTCGATCAGCCATGACGATGCTGATATCATTTCTCTCAATGCCAGAACTACATCCAGCAACCTGGCTGAAATTGACGTCATACTTGAAGTGACGGACCTGGATCACCTGCAGACACTCCAGCAGCATCTCCGGCAGCTGCCCGCGATTATTGATGTTCGCAGGCGGTAATGGAGAAAAACTCCTTTTTCCTTTGCGAAGTCTGCGGCAACGAAGTTGCGGTTGAGGCTGTCCGGTGTCCGTTTTGCGGATACATTCGGGTTGCCACGAAATATAAAAGGAAAATACCCGGCTTCAGGATCATTAACCTGGAAAAGGGGATGCCGCCGGTCCCGGATGCCCTGCAGCGCATGCACAATGAAATCAGGGTTGCGCATCTGCAGGATGAGCGGCTGCTGATCTTCATCCACGGTTATGGTTCGAGCGGCAGAGGAGGTGCGATACGGGGAGAAGTCCGGCGGCAGCTGCAATACCGGCTTGATAAAAAAGAGATTAATGATTTTCTGCCCGGGGAGAATTGTTACAGGCGGTCAGGGCACTTCCGGCAGTTGGTGCGCCGGTTCCCTGTACTGGAAAAACTTGTCAAAAGGCCCAATCCCGGCATAACCATAGTGATTTTATGACGACCTGCTGCCGCATGATTTTATAAAAAATTGCACCAGACTGTTTTTTTCTCTTAAATGGTTTATTATAGATACAGTGAAATCTTGTTGTTCTTTAATAATTTTCAGTATCTTTTTTATCCAACTTCAATAAAGGAGAGCTCCATGAAATTTGTTTTGCCTAGTTTGTTGTTCATCCTGCTTATTGCGCATCCTGTTGCTGCAGAAGACCAGAAACCGGTTGAGCTGGAAACCGATACGCAGAAATTAAGTTATGCGCTTGGGCTGGATCTGGGTGCATATTTTAAAAATCTCGGGGAAGAAATCGATCTTGACGTCCTGCATCAGGGGGTCAAAGATTCATATATGGGGAATAAGCCGATGCTGAGCGCGGAGGACGCCGCTGAAATTCAGCAGAAATTCGCCCAGAAGCAGCAGGAGGAGCAGGTAAAGAAAACCATTGAGATGATAACGAAAAACAAACAGGCGGCTGAGGATTTTCTCAATGAAAACAAAACCAAGGAGGGGGTCAAAACAACCGAATCCGGCCTGCAGTATAAAGTAATGACCGCGGGCGATGGCGACACACCGCAGGAAGATGATGTGGTCAGGGTACACTACAAGGGTACCCTGTTGGACGGGACCGAGTTTGACAGCTCCTATTCCCGCAATGAACCTGCAGTGTTTCCACTCAACCGGGTTATCCCCGGGTGGACCGAAGCGCTGCAGCTGATGAAGGTCGGTTCCAAGTACGAGATTTTTCTGCCGCCGGATCTGGCGTATGGGGATCGTGGAGCGCCGCCGGTCATTGAGCCGGGCTCCATGCTCATTTTTGAGGTGGAACTTCTCGGTATTGAAAGCGGAGAGATGACCGAGCAGTAAATTTGGCCGGAAGGAGAAGAACAAAATTCAGCCGAATTGTAAGTGCTGAATAAAAGAGCCAAAACCGGATCCGTCAAAGAGACGGCATCCGGTTTTTTTATACCCGACAAGGTTTAACGGTTCGGCTGTGCCCCAGCTTGCCGTTTAAGCTTCTGATATGGCTGATGTCCTGCCATCTTTTCTGCACAGACCCGTGCCGTAGGCATCAAACAACCCTGGGTCTGATGTTTTTTGAATTTGGCGAAAGCTCTCTGCTGCGCTGGTAATGAAGATTTTTTTCTATCTCTAATACTCAATTTTGTATTTTTTCATTTTTCGCCAGAGTGTTGTTTTGTCAATTCCCAGATGTTCCTTATTCATAATAACAATTCCGTCAGATATTCCTTCAAGTATGGATTCGACCGGGACTTGCTGCAGTTCTTGCTCAAAGAAACCATATTTGTTCCGGACTGATTGAAGAGGTAATTCAAAGGGATCAGAATGCATAGAAAAATTTAGTTCCTGTTGAAGTTTAACTGCAATTAACCGTATCCCCCTTGTGTTCGGATTATTTAGGCCTGAACGAAAACTCACAATTGCCAGGCCGCCGGCAAGTGATATTCCGGTAAAAGCATTTTGTGTGCCAGAAACAAGAATCAATGATTTGTCTTAATATTAAATGAGTTATGTAAGAATAGTGAAGGATCAATTTTGAGAAAGATTGCATAACTGCAATGTATCCGGCATTGAAAAATTACATATCTGCAAATGCAGATATCCAGAAGTCGGAGATATAAAATATCATTTGATAAGATCATGGTGGGAAAACACGAAGGAATGCAGGCTGCCTTTTCTGCAGTGATCAGGAGGAAAGAAAAAAACTGGAGGGGTGGGGGAGGGCGGAACCTTCGAATTATAAAACTTCAGGCATGAATTATATGGAGCGGTTCAGCCTGACCCAACTCACCGTTCAAGCTTCTGATATATCCGATGTCCTGCCATCTTTTCTGCAGCAGGCCCGTGCCGTAGGCATCAATGGCTACCGGATCGCGGCCGGCGGCCAGAATGCCCACCGGCGGCTCGCAGGTCGGTCCCCAGAGATGAGCCCGGGCCATGCCGACCGTGGCGTCAAGCAGGGTAAAATCGGGGGTGCGGTACCGGTTCAGGTCGGCAACACTCTCCTGGATCCGGTGATGGAAGGCTGATTTTTTCCAGCTGTTTCCCTGCTGATAATGGGACGGCGGCACCAGTCCCATCATATTTTTCATGGTGAGGGTGACTCCGGCCATGGAATGTGCTTTAAGGACCGGCACGGAAAGCAGAAAAGACTCCAGTGCGATCCGGGGCAGGTACATCTCGGGCCAGCGGCGGCAATCCTTTTTCAGATGAACAGGCTCTTCCCGGTTCAGGTCAATGAGTTCGACACCGAGTTCGGCGGCGGCTTCCGTATAACCCAGCTGTTGAAAAGCGTGCCCGGTTTCATAGTTCACTGCGCCGCATCCTTCGCCGATGATAATCCGGGCATCCGTATGTGCCTGCAGGTATCTGACCAGTATCGTAACCAGACCGATCGGAGTGGTAATGGGCGGTTCGAGTGCTTCCACCAGGTTCGGCTTGATGAGTATGGTTTTGCCGCTTTTCTCCAGCGTCTCGGGGAGCTTTGCCGCATCAAGCAGAAGCGGCAGGCTCTGCTCCCAGGACCTGATAGCGGTGGTATAGACAATCCCTGTCTTCATGGAAATTGCAAGTTTATCAAGTTTAGTCGCTTCGCTCCAGGCTGAAGCGGTTAAGGCTGAAGGCTATTATTAGGTTGAAGCATGCCGGCCTCCGGCCGGGATTAACGCACATTTTAGTTTCCACTTTAAACTTGCATTCTCTGCCGACCGCCGACTGCTTACCTGCCATACCCGGGCGCAGCCGGGCCCTAAACACCTATACCCCTAAATCCCTATCCTAACAGCCTTCAGCTTCAGCCTAATCCTCATCTCCCCGTCTGTCCAGGTATTCAAGGAGTCCCTCCAGCAGGACAAAGCGGCCGAGTTGTATCACCTCGCAGGGAAAGCTGCCGACAAACAGAGGATTGTCGCAGAGTCCGCCGGACAGGTACAAACGGCCCGGAGAGCCGGCAAAACGATAGCCGTTCATGGCAATACCGTAGACAAAACGGGCTACAGCCTCGGTTTCGGACAAGCCGCTGATGACCGCATCGAATATGTGGCTCATGCCCAGCACCCCGCAGGTAATGGAAAATCCACGGTCCGGAACCGGAATGGTATCATACTCCAGGTCATAGTATTTTTCGAGCAGTTCAATGGTGAAGCCCATTGATGCCCCGCATTCCGCATTCCAGCCCATATCCGAAATCCGGTTGTTTTCGTAGCGGACGAATTTTATATCTCTGCTGCCGCAATCCAGCAGGACAAAATCGGTTTCAGTTATGAGCCTTTCACCGCCCAGGGCCAGAGCGATCAGTTCGTTGATGCTTTTGCGGCTGCGCCTGCCGGCATTATGCCCTGTTGCCAGATCTGCACAGAAGCCAGCTTCCAACTCCCTGGTTGCCAGGATGTCAGGCGTGCCTTTGCCGGTATCCAGGATTTTGCAGTAGGAGGTTCCGAAATCGGCCAGCAGCATCAGCTTTTCCCGTCGGCAAGAGCGCCCGAAAGTTCCAGGAAAGCCTCAACTTTTGCCCTGGCGCTGCTGCCTGCGGTCACGTCGCAATCGAGATAGAGTGCTTTCGGATGTTTCTGGGAAAGATGATATGCTAGCGCTGTTTTGGCACAAAAAGACTGGGCAAAAAAAATGGTCGGTACACCGGGATTGGTATGAATTTCCAGGGCGAGGTTAGCCGGTGTTTTATTTTCCATGCACCTGGTCCATCCATAAATATGCGTGGTATCGGGAAAAAGACGCAGGATGGAGAAGTCCCTGGGCGGAACACCCCAGAAGCCGGCGATCGGGACGCAGGGCTCCGGGCGTTCCTTCGCGGCAATCGACTGGATGCCCCTGGTGATGGCGGTGAATTTATCGGCAAGGGGCATCCTGGTGCGGCAGATCGGTGTCCCGAAGTTCCGGTCGTCCTGGTTGCGGGTTCTGATCACGGGAATGGTGAGCATGTTTTCCAAAATTGTTGCCACATGCAGGGCGCAGTCGCATTTGCCGGGTCCGACATCAATGTAGATCCTGTCGAGTGCCAGGTGCATGGAATTAAGAACAACGGTACGCAGAATGGCGCAGTACACCTTTGGAAGATACTCCGAAGTCAGGTCTATCGCCTTGTTCACCCGGGGTTCGTCAAGATCGAAAATGCGGCATTTCCTCTCTTGCAATTCCCTGATAACCGCAAGGGGCGGGACGCCGACGATGCCAACTTTTTCTCCCGGCATTTTTCAGGCATCCTCCCGCAGCAGCAGGTAGATCCCTGCCAGCCCGACAAGAATATGGACGGTGCTTGCCGCCAGGAGAGGATTCATGTAACTGGCCTTGGCCAAAGATTGGAGGGTGCCCCAGAGGCCCCAGCTGACGAAAGCCAGCCCGCAGCTTACCGGGATCGCAAGGGACAGGTCGCGTCCCCATTTCCGGTATATAATCAGCAGCATCGGCAGGCCGAGCAGAAGCAGGGGCAGGCCGAGCAGGATGTAGAACAATCGTCCGTAGAATTCAGACCAGGCCTTGTCAGCCTCGGCTTTTGAGGTTTTGCGTTTGGCTTCGAGAAAAAGACCGGTCAGGGAGAGTTCGAGTGACCGGTACTGGGAAATAAAAAAGTCATCCGGATTGTCCGGTAAATTAAGGCTGCGCTGGATGAAAATATCGGTTTCATAAGTTTCGTTGTCCGCCACCGTCTGCATCTGCCCGTTAAGCAGCAGCCATTCCCCATCATTCCAGACGGCTCTTTCCGAAGCGACCAGAGAGGATAACCGGTAATCGTCGTCCCAGGTGGAGTAGGAAAACTGCAGGTATTCATGTTTCTGCAGGTCGGGCCGGACAAAAGAATAAAAGGCGTTGCCGCTCTGATAGTAATAGCGGCCGTTTCTGAAGATGCCGAGCGGAACCAGTCCCCTTACCTCCTCGTTCCATATTTTATTTGTCGTGGTGATTGTTTTCGGCAGGATAAACTGGGAGATGGTAAGCAGCAGCATGCTGACCACGACCCCGGCGGCAATGATGGGCGCGACAATTTTCCGGAGCGGAATACCGGAAGCCTTCAGGGCTATAAGCTCGTTGCTGTGATTGAGAATGCCAAGGGTTATAACCCCGGCCAGCAGGATGCAGACCGGACCCAGCTGTTCAAGAATGAAAGGGATGTTAAAGAGGAAAAATTTGGCAACCAGCCCCATTGATTTGCCTTTTTCCATGAAATTATCAATTTTCTCGAAAAAATCGATGAGCATGTAAATGCCTATAAAACCGGCAATAATCATCGAAATATTCTTGATGAACTGGGTCAGGATGTATGCGTTGAGTTTTTTCACCTGAAAAGGGAGTCGGAAAATTTTGGATTTTCGTTCAGTAATGATGTAATGAATAGAGTTTGTGACTATTTTGCTGGCTCAAAGAAGATTCATACTCAGAACTTCAAGTGTACCATTTGACACTTGATTCAGTCAAGAGGCATGGTCCTTGCCCGTGAATATGTTGCTGTTGTGTGCATAAGGTAAATACAGCCATGCGCTTCCCCGGAGGCAACGTTTGCCGGGAGCAGCGAAGAGTACTTTATGAATGACCGTATACCCTCAACCCCCCTGGTCCGGTGTTTCCTGATCAAAGCGTCACCTCCGAGCCTGGAGGATAATACCGCCGATATTGACCGTTTGAAGCATGGTGTGCAGAACGTCCTTCAGGAAGAGGGAATAAGCGGCAGACATATCCTGGTCCCTCATACCCGGACAGCAGCCGTTGCCGCAGGTTTCAGGTCTGCCGGCTTCCGCGGTCACGTATTGGTCAATATCCTGCCGGCGTACATCGAAATCGTTGATTTTTTCCGGGAACCCCCTGCGTTTATTCCGGCCGTGGCGCTGGATCTGGGAACCACACATCTTGAAGCCACCCTGCTTGATCTCCGAACCGGCGACCGGATCGCCCGCAGCCATAAGGAAAACCGGCAGATCGAGTTCGGCCCTGATATTCTCACCAGGATTCATCATGCGGCCCCCTCAGGCAGGGGAGATGCCCCATATTCCGAGCTGCAGGGTCTGCAGCAGCTCCGGAACAGCGTTGTCGCAACGGTCAATGACCTGATTCACGATCTTGCCGCCCAGGGTGCAATGGACCAAAATGCGATCAGGTCACTCAGTGTTGCCGGCAATACAACCATGACCCACCTTTTCCTGGGCTTCAACCCCTATTACATTTGCCGGGAGCCGTATATACCGCTGGTTAATGAACCTGATCCATGTCATGCCGGAGAACTGGGGATCGACATATTTCCCATGGCGCCTGTCTGGGTGCTGCCAAGCATAGGAAGCTACTTCGGCGGCGATCTCATTGCCGGTATCCTGGCCACCGGCATTGATGAGGCTGATGAAATCTGCATGCTAATTGATGTGGGAACCAATGCGGAAGTCGTTCTCGGCAGCCGGGACTGGCTGATTGCCTGTGCGGGGGCGGCCGGGCCGGCCCTGGAGGGCGGGGTGGCAAAAATGGGCATGCGGGCCGGTCCCGGGGCAGTGGAACGGGTGGTCATTGATACCGGGACATGGGATCTTGCTCTTAAAACCATTGATGATGTCCCGCCGCGCGGCATCTGCGGATCCGGCCTTATTGATCTGGCGGCCCAGTTATATCTGGCCGGTATAATTGATTTCAGCGGCAGGTTCAGAAAAGAAGACCAGCCGAAATCGACTGAACACAGGCAATTTCTGCAGCAAAGACTCCGCCGGGATGCGGAAGGCCTGTATTTTATTGTCGCCTTTCCGGAAGAAACCGGCAGCGGCCGGCCCGTTATCCTCACCCAGGCCGACCTGGATGCGCTCATGCGATCAAAGGCAGCCATGTATGCCGTTCTGACTACGCTTGTGGCCCAGGTCGGGGTTGATTTTGGGATATTGCGGAAAATATATGTTGCCGGCGCCTTTGGCAAACATATTGACCCGCAGCACGCAGTTACCCTGGGCATGCTTCCCGACCTGCCCCTGGCAACGTATGAAACCATCGGCAACAGCTCTCTCATGGGCGCGGAACTGGTCCTGCTGTCAGAGCGGAACCGGCGGCGCAGCGGAAGAATCCGCCGGATAGTCACCTACCTGGAACTCAATGTGAATCAGGACTTTATGATACGCTTTTCCGGAGCCCGCTTCATCCCCCATTCGGATACCTCCCTTTTTCCTTCGGTACCGGTCTTTCATAAGGATTCCGGGAACATCTCCGGGTGACTTGCTTTTTCGGTCCATTGTGCTATAGTTGCGGCGTCATTCATGGACCATGAAAATGAAGCTGAAAATAAATCTGCAATACAGTGCCATTCTGTCTGGGAAGGGCATTACACTTTTATTTTAAAATAAGCATTACTTTACCGCTCGTACTCCCGTACCAGTGGTTTTTTTTTGCAGGAGCATTTTGAAGAGTCACCAGCGTTTTGAAAAAATAGCAGACTGTATCACCAGGAGTGAAAGCAAAAATTCCGCTCTCATGAGGCTGAACGGTTTCCTGGAGCTGTTTGATAAGGATGATGAGGTTCTTGTCGTCATCAGTGCCGATCCGGATGCCCTTGCCAGTGCCATGGCAGTCAAGAGACTGCTGCGGTATCGGGTTCGCAATGTCACCATCGGCAATCCTCATGAAATCAGGCGGCTCAACAACCTGGAAATGTTGAAGCGCCTGCGCCTTCCTGTCGAGCGCCTGCAGAATCTTAAGGTTTCCGACTTTGATAAAAAAATTCTTCTTGATTCTCAGCCTTTACATCATCGCACTTTTGAAAAAATCCAATTTGACGCGGTGATCGACCATCATCCGGTCACCGATGCCTGGGATGCCAAATTCATCGATATCCGCCCCAATTACGGTTCCCTTTCCTCCATAATGGTGGAATATCTCCGGGCTGCCGGCATTAAACCATCAGCTGCGCTGGCTACGGCACTGTTTTACGGCATCAAGGTCGATACCCATAATTTTGAGAAAAGTTCTCTGCTGGCGGACGGCATATCATTCCGCTATCTTTTTAATATGGCCAACCGCAACCTGGTACGGAAATTTGAATTGACCGACATGCGGCAATCCGAATTAAAATATTTCAAAACAGCCTTGAATGAACTCAAACTGCGAAAAGGGAAGGCCTACGTGCATGTCGGCCGGGTATGGACACCCGATGTTCTTGTCATTATTGCCGACTTCCTCAACCATGTCGATCAGTTTGACTGGGTTGTCGTGTCAGGTATCCACGGCGAACGGCTGGTGGTCATTTTCAGGTGTGACGGGTACCGGAAAAATGCCGGAAAATTCGCGGCCCAGATTTTTGGCAAGCTGGGCATGGCCGGCGGGCACAAGGAGGCGGCCAGGGCGGAAGTGCCTTTAAAGAATTTCGAATTTCCCGACAACCAGGAATTTACTACCCAATCCCTCATCAACCTTGCCACCGTACATGACAGGTAGCTGGTTAGGATTTTAGGGATTTTGGGATTTGTTAACCGCTTTTCCAGCCGCTATTTCGAAGAGCTTCTATCCGGAATCGGGTACCCTGAAGTTCAGCAGGATTTTTTTTTCATCGATCGAATGGCATACCCGTTTCAATCCCGTACCATGCCTGGATTGAAACGCGGCATCTCCTTTAAGCCTGCGGCACCTTCCGGTTTGGGGTCATTTATTCTTTTCCGTGAATGAGAGGAATAAATATCTTGCAAAGTAAGCAATATACCCTAGAATTATATTTATGAGGCATTTATGTTTACAATTTAAACAATGGTTTCAGTATCATATAAATTATTTTCCTGAATAGAAAAGGCAGGTTTACATATGTTCAAACCTTCCACTCTGGCAATGATTCTCGCAGGCGGCCGTGTTGACGAACTGGGCGTGCTCACATATTTCAGGCCCAAATCAGCAGTTCCTTTCGGCGGATTTGCCAGGGTAATCGATTTCGCCCTTTCCAACCTGCTGCACTCGAGTATCGAGCTGGTTGCTATTCTGAGCCAGTATCGATCCTATTCCCTCATCAATCATATCGGCACGGGCGAGGCCTGGGATATGATCGGCCGCTATCGCGGTATTTCCATTCTTCCTCCATTCAAGGATTACGAGAATCCGGACTGGTACCGGGGATCGGCAGATGCCGTCTATCAGAATCTCGATTTTGTCCAGTTCCATGAGCCTTCGGAAATACTGATCCTCTCCGGAGATCACATTTACCAGATGGATTACCGGGAAATGATAAAATTTCACATTGAAAAGAAGGCGGATCTGACCGCCGCCTTTATTGAGGTGGATGACCGGGTAGCGCATCGATTCGGCATAGGTGAAATAGATTATGAAGACCAACGGGGAGGAAAACTGGTCGGTTACGAGGAGAAACCGAAAAAACCCCGGAGCCGCCTGGCCTCGCTGACTATTCTCTGCTTCCGGCCCCAGGTTCTCTATGAAATGCTTGCCGAAAATCAGAAACAGGACTCCTATGAGTTCGGCCGGGATATCATCCCTGCGATGATGCAGAGAAATTATAATATCTGCGGTTATGTGCATAAAGGATATTGGGGGTATACCCGTACGGTGGATGAATACTGGAAGACGAGCATGGATCTGCTGGGGAAAAATCCGAAGATTAATCTCGAGGAATGGGGGCTGCGAACCAATATGGATCATCGCAATATCCGGGATTGTCAGCCGCTCCTTGCCGGCAGCGGAGTTGTAATCGACAACAGCATGGCGTATAACGGTTGCTGCATCAATGGAATTGTGCGGAATTCAATTCTGTTTCCGGACGTCATAGTGGAAAAAGGAGCAGAGGTTCATGATTCGGTCCTCTTCTTCAACACCGTCGTAAAAAAGGGCGCGCGGCTGCAAAGGGTGGTGAGTGATGTAAACACTACATTCGGCGCCGGGTGCCGGGTCGGCGGGGGCAGAACGGAAGGCCCGGGCGAAGGCATAACCGTGATCGGCTGGAACAATAAAATACCGGACAACATGCAGATAGGAAGGGGATGCACGGTTTATCCACAGCTGGCAAAGGAAAAATGGACACGGGATCATCTCCGGGACAATGAGGTATTGCGATGATCCTCAGCAAGGATGCTCTTGTTCTCATTCTTGCGGGGGGTGCCGGCAGCCGCCTGAATATCCTGGTGGGACATCGCGCTAAACCGGCGGTTCCTTTTGCCGGCATATATAGAATTATTGATTTTGCCCTGAGCAATGTCATGAACTCAGGCATGACCCGGGTCGGTGTCCTGACCCAGTATAAGCCGTTGTCTCTTATGCGCCATATCGGAGGGGGAGAGGCCTGGGATTTCACCGGCCGCACCCGGGGCGTCAAGATCCTCCCGCCCCGCACCGGAGAAAAAGAATCGGACTGGTACCAGGGGACGGCGGATGCCATCAGGCAGAACATAGATTTTATCAAGGCCAATCCTTCGGAAGAAGTTGTCATCCTGTCCGGGGACCACATCTATCAGATGGATTTTGATGCAATGATCGAATACCATCGCTTCAAAAAGGCGGACGTAACGGTCGGCATGATGGTTGTGCCGCTCAGTGAAATGCATGCCTTTGGTTCCGGAATCGTTGACCGGGAAAACAGGATTGTCGACTGGGAGGAAAAGCCTGAAAATCCGCGGTCCAATCTGGCTTCCATGGGAATATATGTATTTGATGCCGGGTACCTGCTGCAAACACTCTCCCGCAGCAGGGAAGAGGTTGATTTCGGGAAGCATATACTGCCCCGGGCCATACAAAACGACCGGGTTTTTGCCTATCCCTTTTATGGATACTGGAGGGATGTGGGCACCGTTCAGGCATACTGGGAAGCAAATATGGATGTAATTCGGGAGGGATCAGGCATATCGCCCCAGGAATGGGGAATTCGTCCCAACCTCTCGGCGGACGGTCGTTCCATGGATCGGGCGCCGGCTCGTTTCATCACCGGCAGCAATGTGCAGTCGTCAATGATATCGGCAGGATGCGTTATCGAGGGGACAGTTATCAACTCGGTTCTTTCTCCCGGCGTCCGGGTGGCGGAAGGGGCGATTGTCAGGGATTCTGTTATTTTTGAAGATTCTCTCATCGGTGAGGGAGCTGTTGTCGATCTGGCGATCTGTGACAAGCGGGTGCGAATCGGCCGGAATGCAGTGATCGGCAAAGGGGGCGACAACACAAGGCCCAACACGGATTTTCCCGGACATCTTTATACCGGCATTTCCCTCGTCGGCAAGGAATCCGCGGTGCCGGCCGGGTTGAGGATCGGCAGAAACTGCATCCTCCACCCCAGACACAGCGAAAGTGATTATGGCGACAGGAAGGAACTGGCGGATGGTCAATCCTTTTAGGCGTGAACATAGTTGTAAAAAAAAGAGTCCTTTCCTGTATTTTTTTGTTAAAAATGTGAAATTGTTATGTATACTATTTATAAAAACTTGGTGAGCAAAAAAGTTATTTATGACTGAGATCAGGCAATGATGCAGTTTTTCCATAAGCTCTCTTTGCGGAAAAAGAAAGGAAACGCCGAAGAATCAAAAGTTCTGGGCAGGGAAAGCTTAAAAGACGGCCGTCCTCATACCCTGCTCTTTGCGGCCTGCTGGACCCTGGTAATAATAATCTCGATCAGCTGGAATATATCCCAGAGAAAAAAAGAGATTATTACGGTGGCCACCAACGAGGCCATAACTATTTTTGAAAAAGATCTCGTCTATTATAAATGGGCGACTAACCACAAAGGGGTATATGTTCCCATCACACAGGAAACCCCGCCGAACCCCTATCTGGAGCACCTCCCCGAAGCCAATGCAGTGACGGCAACCGGCGAACCGCTTACCCTGGTTAATCCCGAGTATATGATCCGGCAGGTCTATGAGATGAAGTCCGACCAGCTCAGAGCCCTGGGGCACATAACCAGTCTAGATCCGATCAGGGATGAAAATGCTGCCGATGACTGGGAATCAAATGCGCTGGAAGCATTTGAGAACGGCGAAACACAGTTGACCACCATGGAGCAGATCCAGGGGCAGCCGTATCTGCGGCTCATGCGGCCGATGGTTACCGAATCAGGATGCCTTAAATGCCACGTGCAGCAGGGATACGAACTTGGAGATATCCGGGGCGGCATCAGCGTGGCGGTGCCCATGGGGGTTCTATACTCCATTTACCGCAATGATATTCTGGTGCTGGCTCTCGCCCACGGTCCGATTTGGCTGCTGGGTCTGCTCGGCATTTTTTTCAGTTCCCACCGGATCAGCCAGTCCATGCACAAAAGGGAAGAGGCTGAGGCCAAGATACGGTCGATAATCGACAATATGCTGGACGGCCTGATCACCATGACCGAGAACGGTACCATTGAATCATTGAATTCAGCCGCCTGTGACATCTTCGGACGTACAAGACAGGAAACGCTGGGCGAAAATATCACTTCCCTTGTCCAGTTTCCGGGAATATCAAAGGACGAAGAAAACGGTGACCGGGAATGGCATCCGCATATAAGCAGCATGATCGGCTCACAGCAGCAATTGATAGGCATCAGGAAGGACGGATCAAACTTTCCCCTGGAGATTTCCTTAAGCGAAATGCCCCTGGATGTTGACCGGCTGTTTATCGCCACAGTCCGCGATATTACCGAGGATAAAATCCGCGAGTCCGAGGTGCTGCGGACCGGGCAGCTGGCCGCGATAGGCGAGTTGGCGGCAGGGGTGGCGCACGAAATAAACAACCCCATTAACGGTATTATCAACTATGCCCAGATCCTGCTGGACAAGGCGGATGACAAATATGACGAGCATGACAAGGATTTCATGTCCAGGATTATCAAGGAAAGCGAGCGGATTGCGGTTATTGTCGGCAACCTCCTGTCTTTTGCCCGCCAGCGTAATGATATAGTGAAAGATGTAAAGCTGCCGGAAATCATTGAGGACAGCGTATCACTGATGATACACCAGTTCATGAAAGACGGAATCCAGCTGGAAGTGGATCTGCCGACAAATCTGCCGGCTATCAGTGCCAATCCTCAGCAACTGCAGCAGGTGATCGTCAATCTGCTGACCAATGCCAGCTATGCCTTGAATCAGCGATATCCTCATATGGACCCGGGCAAGCGGTTGAAAATCAGCTGCCGGCTCCAGACAGCCTCGGGCAAGGAATATCTGCGGACGATGGTGACGGATTGGGGTATCGGTATTCCCCAGGATATTATTAATCATATTTTTGACTCTCTGTTTACTACCAAACCTCCCGGCAAGGGAACCGGACTGGGGTTGAGCATCAGTAAGGGCCTGGTGCGGGATCATCAGGGGTTTCTGTCGGTTGAGAGTTCTACGGGAGGACCGACGACCGCTATTGTCGATTTGCCGGTGAAAAGGGATGAAAGGGAGTGACGGATGCAGTTCAGGATACTGAAAACCTTCATGTGCAAAGACGATAATTGCCGATGATGCTCCAATCGCTTTTAAATGCGGTCAGCCTGCCGATTATCGTTATCGGTACCGACCGGCGGATTAAATATTCCAATCCTGCGGCGGATATTGCCTTTTCCCAGAAACAGAATGAGTGCTGTTACGGTGAATACTGTTACAGGTTCCTGTTCGGATATGATTCGGAATGTACGAATTACGGCATGGAATGTACGCTGACAAGCTGCCGGGAAACCGGCGGGACCGTCAGGACCGAATTCCAGCTTGACCTGCAGGACGATTTACCCAGGTTTTATGAGATATTTGCGACATCTCTGTATGATGAAAACGGCACCGAGATCGGGATTGTTGAAATTTTTTACGATATTTCCGACTGGAAGCTTTTTGAAAAATGGCTCAAGGCGGCCCAGCAGGATTCAGACAATCTGCTGAAGGAGCATACGACCGATCTGCTGGAGATTAACAAAAAACTTCGGCAGCAGGTCGATGAGCGGATCAGGGCGGAAATGGCCCTTATCACGGCGAAAAAACGGTCCGAACTCCTGTATCGGGTTATTCCCAGTGCGATTTTCACCGTTGATCCGGAGAGAAACATTACCAGCTGGAACGACAAGGCCAAGGCAGTGACCGGGTATTCAAGGCGGGATATTATCGGCCAACCCTGCAGCATTTTTGCCCTGGAACCGTGCACGGTCAAATGTAGCGTATTCTCCAAAGACATTCCCAAGCCCATGGTCGGCCGGGAATGCGCCATCAGGACCAAGGACGGGCGGAAAAGAATTATCTCCAAGAATGCCGATTACCTGCTTGATGATGAAGGCAACATTATCGGAGGGGTTGAGAGTTTTGAGGATATAACCGACATCAAGCACGTGGAGAAGGAACTGAGCAGCGAGCGGGACAAGCTCATGGGAATAATCTCCGCCATGGAGCAGGGGATGCACATCCTGAGTGCTGATTTTACTTTTGAATTTCAAAATGATGTGGCCCTGCATTCGTTCGGGGACCAGGTCGGCGGAAAATGCTATCAGGTGTACAAGGAACTGGATGCACCCTGTGAAACATGCCTGATGCAGGAGGCGATTAAGTCCGGCATTATCCAGCGCACCGAGCTGGCCTTTTCCAACGGAAGGCATTATGAGCTCACCTATACGCCCTTCAGGGACGTGGACGGCCGGAAAAAGGTTCTGATTCTCCAGCGGGATGTAACGGAGGAAAAAATAATGCATGCCGAGGCCATGCGCGCGGCCCAGCTTGCTTCAGTAGGTAAGCTCGCAGCAGGAGTTGCGCACGAGATTAATAATCCCATTAACGGAATTATTAATTATGCCCAGATTATCCAGGATGAGCTGGGCGGCAACAAAATGCTTTCGGAGATATCCGAGAAGATCATCAGGGAAGGCGAGCGGGTGGCCAGTATTGTCAGCAATCTTTTATCCTTTGCCCGGCAGTATGATGAGGAACTCCATGAAGTCAGCATTGCTGAAGTGGTCACGACTTCGGTGGATCTCATTAACCATCAGTTGATCAAAAACAGCATTATTCTGCAGATTGAGCCGCTGGAAGATCTGCCGCCGGTACATGGCCATTTCCAGCAGCTGCAGCAGGTTTTCCTGAACCTGTTCAACAATGCCAGATATGCCCTTAATCAGCGCTATAGCGGTAAAGATAAACGGAAAAAGATTATTATCTCCGGCGAAGTCGTCCAGCGCTACAGAAGGGATTATGTCCAGATTACGTTCAAGGACATGGGGACGGGAATACCCCGGGAACTGGTGAACAAGATATTTGAACCGTTTTTTTCCTCCAAAACCGACGGTGAGGGCACGGGTCTCGGGTTAAGCATCTCAAAGGATATTATCACCAAGCAGAACGGATATCTGGAAGTGGATTCCGAGCCGGGTGACTATACGGCAATGATTTTCGGTTTGCCCCTGTATATGCCGGCGGAAAAAAAGAAAAGCTCATTGTTCGGGGAACAATAGATGATCGAATTAACAACAAAAGATGAATCGAGGATACTGGTGGTTGATGACGAGGAAAGCCTGCGTCTGACGTTTAAGACTTTTCTCACCCGGGAAGGATACGGTCCGGTAAGTGTGGCGTCCACTTTTGAAGAGGCGCTGGAACTCATTGAAAATAATATTTTTGACCTGATTATTTCCGATATAGTCCTGGAAGGGGCTTCCGGCATTGATCTTCTTCGCCGGGCAAAGGAGATCAATAAGAGCTGCCCCGTGGTGATGGTAACAGGCTACCCCAATATTAAATCCGCATCCGAAGCGGTCCGCCTGGGGGCGTTTGATTATCTTCCCAAGCCGGTCAAGAAAGAGGAGCTGCTGCGAACTGCGCGTCTGGCCCTGCAGCAGTATAGCCTGATGAAGGAAGCGGAAAAGCTCGAAGAGGAAAAAGAGCGCTATCGGCAGAACCTGGAAACCATTTTCCGCAGTGTCCAGGACAGCATCATCACCGTGGATCCGGACCTGGAAGTCGTGCTGATGAACAACCGGGCCAGAAGCCTGGCGGAAACAGCCGTGCCTGAACTGGAAATCGGTGCCAAGCTGCAGCAGATCGACAGTGTTTTCGTCAATACCTGCCGGCAGGACGCCCTGATTGTCCTGGAGACCCAAGAGGCGCTTCCGGAGCATCGTATTGAATTCCAGACACCCAAGGGCAAAGCGGTTTACCGGATCAGCGCCGCACCGCTGGTGCCGGGCAGCGTCAATCTGCACGGGGTTGTTATTGTGGCCCGTGATGTGAGCCGGCTCGAATCTCTGGAGCAGAGAGGCCGCCGGCAGTATTTCCACCGGCTCGTCGGAGCCAGCCGGGCCATGCAGACGGTATACACCCTGATAGAAAATGTCGGCCAGGTTGACACTTCCGTCCTTATAACCGGAGAAAGCGGCACCGGCAAGGAACTGGTGGCCGAGGCGCTGCATGCGGAAAGTCCAAGGTGCGATATGCCCCTGGTCAAGGTTGACTGCACTGCTATTCCAGAAAATCTGCTGGAGAGCGAGCTTTTCGGCCATAAAAAAGGATCGTTTACCGGGGCTGACCGGAACCGGCAGGGCCGGATCCTCCAGGCGGACGGAGGGACGCTTTTCCTGGATGAAATCGGCGATATATCTTCCGCCACGCAACTGCGCCTGCTGCGTTTTCTGCAGGAGCGGACTTTCTATCCGGTCGGCCACGATATTCCTCTGAAGGTTGATGTCCGCGTAATTGCGGCAACCAACGCGGATCTCAAACAAAAGGTCATTGAAGGAAAATTCCGGGAGGACCTGTATTACCGGCTGCGGGTCATTGATATCGTCCTGCCCCCCTTACGCGAGCGGGAAGAGGACCTGCCGCTGCTGGTCGATTATTTCCTGGAGCGTTTTAACAAAAGACTGGGCAAGGAAATAATCGGCATCTCCGACCAGGCGCTGACTGCTCTTGCCGAGTACAGCTGGCCGGGAAACGTCCGGGAACTGGAGCATGTCATGGAGCGTGCCGCTGTCCTCTGTTCCGGAACAACCATCACCACAGATCACCTTTCCCAGGAATTATCCATGCCTGAACAGGGGGAAGAAGGAGATTCGGGGGAAAATGGCGATTCATCGTTAACTCCGGAACCGCTCGATGAAAATGAGAGCGAACAGGACCGGATCATCCGCATCCTCACCAAGTGCAGCGGCAATAAGGCGAAGGCCGCCCGTCTGCTTGGCATCGACCGCAGTACTTTGTACAGGAAAATGCGCTTGTATAATATCGATCCTGCCGCATTCTGATTTTCATACCACACTTCTGATCGTTTTTGCCGCATCACATCTGTCTCATACAACATTTCTGTTGCATTGTCTCAGTTGTAGGATCAGGTTCCGGAAATCATATCAAATAATTGAAATATCGTTATTTTTTTTTCATTTTTTCTTCCTGTGGATTTCTCTCCTGTTTTGATCGGCAAAACATGTAATCATCCCTGTTTGATGGCGTAAATATTTTTATTTTTCTGAAAAAACAAGCGGTTGCATATGTTTATCGTAATGGCTTTCGCGCCTTGTGTTCCCAACTGGCATGGCCCATGCAATGTATAGGGCAAAGAGAAATAAAAATTTCCGAAAAGAATGTAAATAAAAAAGCAGAAGGAGGCCCAAAATGGCAAAGTCAATGAGAGCAAACAAGGGAAGGATAGGGACAACCGGACTGGGTGCTGCCAATGTTGACAAGCTTGGTCGCGATGCTGCCGAGGTCGGGATCGGAGTTATCACCGTGCTGGCCGCATTAATCGGAATCTGGGGCATTGCCTGTCTGATCGGGGCAGTGGCCAACGTGGGTCTGCTGGAGATGGCAAACGGCTGGATCAGCGCGGTTACCGGTCGATAAAAAAAGTAATCTGACTCAAGAATGAATTTTACATAAAGGAGAACACCATGAATACCAGGAATGAAAAAAGACAAGGCAAAACCTTCATCTACGCAGTTACAGCGGTTGGAGCGGCATTCGGAGTCTGGGCACTGGCGGCTTTTACCTCGCTGCTCGCCCAGATGGACTGGAGCCTGGCGGAAGTCCTGAGGCAGTATATGATTGCCACTGGAGCGCTGCAGGAACATGAGACTCTGGTTGACTACTATACCCACATAAAAGGAGTTGAGTATATCATCGCAGTTTCCTTCCTGGGACTCTTCCCGGTTTTCTACAAATATGTCAATCGCACCAAGGCGACGATCAAAACCTGACCAGACACTTCACAGGAAGGAAAAAGGGTCCGGGGACATCCCCGGGCCCTATTTTTTTTCCGGATTTGTTTTTCGGTATATAAATTTTAGCTTTGTAGATACGGAAAGTGTATAATTAATAAAAATTTCATCTGCAGCGGATTTGCGAGAATCGGACCGGGTCTGCCCGAATATTGCAAACCGGATCTGCTGCAACATCCAAGGCGGGAACTGGCTATGTTTACCTTTAAGAAATTTCTTGTTTTGCTCGTTGTCGTCACTGCCGTTGTCATTGTCTATAATATTTGGACGGTTGAACAGAAGCCGCCCCCCATTGAATACTCCATTTTCCTCAACCGCCTGGGGAACAACGAAATCAAGTCGCTGCACCTCAAGGGCGGAGAAATTCGCGGCCAGGACCGGCAAGGCCAGGAGTTCAGCACCTATGCCCCCGATGTAGCCGGCTTGATGGCAAAGATCAATGAATCCGCAGTCTCGGTTTCCGCCTCCCCCGAATCCAGGCCATCGCCGTTCTGGCAGACGACCTTTCCGGTTCTTCTGCTGATGGCATTCTGGATCTTCTTTATGGTCAGGCAGCAGAAAGGCGGGATGGGGGATTTCGGAAAAACCAAGCTGAAGAAGGAGCAGGGAAGTTTTCAGAGAGTAACGTTTGATGATGTTGCCGGTATTCCGGAAGCCAAAGAGGAATTGGTGGAGATTGTTCATTTCCTCAAAAATCCCGGCAAATATGAAAAGCTCGGCGGCAAGATTCCCAAGGGCGTTCTGCTGCAGGGGCCGCCCGGCACCGGGAAGACACTGCTCGCCAAGGCCATCGCCGGTGAGGCGGGGGTGCCGTTTTTCAGTATCAGCGGTTCCGATTTTGTAGAAATGTTTGTCGGCGTCGGCGCTTCCAGGGTCAGGGATCTTTTCAATATGGCCAAACAGAATATTCCGTGCATTGTTTTTATCGACGAGATCGATGCGGTCGGCCGCCACCGGGGGGCAGCCCAGGCCGGGGGGCAGGAGGAAAAGGACCAGACCCTGAACGCCCTGCTGGTGGAGATGGATGGTTTCCAGTCCGGACAGACGGTTATTATCGTCGGCGCCACCAACAGGCCCGATGTCCTTGATCCCGCCCTCATGCGGCCGGGCCGGTTTGACAGACAGATCACCATCCTGCCCCCTGATGTGAAGGGCAGAGAGAAAATACTGCAGGTCCATGCCAAAAACCTGGTCTTGGCCCCCAACGTCCAGCTGGATGCGGTAGCGGTCAGCACCCCGGGCTTTACCGGCGCGGACCTCGCCAACCTGATGAATGAGTCTGCGCTCCTGGCCGCCCGCAAGGATAAAGAAATGATCGAACTGGTTGATATCGAAGAAGCGCGGGACAGGGTCCTCATGGGTGCCAAGAGAAAGGGCATGGTAATCAGTGAAAGCGAGCGGCAGGCAACCGCCTATCACGAAGCCGGACATGCCATTATGGCGAGGATTCTTCCCGGCACCGATCCGCTGCACAAGGTGACCATCATTCCCCGCGGCAGGGCAATGGGGGTAACCCAGCAGGTTCCGCTGCAGGACCATCATTCCTATTCCAGGGAATACCTGATGAATCGCATCAAAATCCTGCTGGGCGGCAGGACGGCGGAAGAGCTGGTTTTCAATCAGTATACGACGGGCGCCAGCAACGACCTGCAGCAGTCGACAGAGATCGCAACCAAGATGGTCTGCGAGTGGGGCATGAGTGAAGTCCTCGGGCCGCGGGCATATGCCGTTGAAAATAAAGGCTTCCTGGAGGCGGACATGGTCGTCAAAAGTATCAGCGAGGAAACCGCTAAAAATATCGACCGTGAAATAAACAAGATTATTGAGGAATGCTACCAGGAGGCAGTCATCATCCTCGAAGGAAGGATCAACTACCTGCATCAGTTAGCCTCTGTTCTTCTGGAACAGGAGACTATTGATGCGGAAGGGGTTGAAATCATTTTGAAATGTAAAGCTACCGGTGAAGGAGAGCCGGTGCAGATCCTGGAAAAGCCGCTCATTTCTTCATCCTGATATGTCTCATGCTACACCTGGATGAAACACTTTTGTTGCATGCCACACTTTAAAATGTGGCATTTGATAATTTATATTTTTTGACAGTGTATTCATTGTTCATGATTATCAGTTTCACTTTGTTCCGGACGTTTGAAAGCTCTTTTAATTTTGCCGGCAAAATTTTCTGCATTGTATTCGCGAAACGGGAAATTTTTGCCGAACGGGAGCTTTTCCGTCTACGATATGGTCTTTATACTATTTAATTTCAAATGGTTACGATATTTTCTCCCCGTGTGAAGTTTGCTGTGCCAGCTGAAAAAAATTCATGTCCTGCAAACCGGCAGGGTAACCGGATTCCTCCTGCCGGCAGCGCATGAGTATATTTTTTTCCTTTGGCATCATTTCTGCAAGATTAGCCGCAAAGCAGCAAAAAGTGTAGTTTTTTCCGGGAATGACACACAAATCAGATTCTTTAATTATAGATTGTGTTATTTAATATTAAATTGGTGTGATTACAATTAAAGACGGTTTTTTTCTGAACTACAACTAGAGGAGAAACTGCAATGCGAGGAGAATTGAAAAAGTTGTGCGGAGTCGCGGTATTGCTGCTCATGGCGGGCATACCTGTACAATGGGGTTACGCGCAGCCCGATACCGTTGAACTGGGCAGCCTGGCCCAGTATTACGAGCCGGTGCAATTCGATCATGTCATGCATGTCGATATGCTCGGAGACAACAGCTGCGCCTACTGCCACCATCACACCGTCGGCACGCAGTTGGTTAATGAAACGTGCATGCGCTGTCACGAAAATGGCGGTGAAACGGATTCGGCAAGCTGCAGGGACTGCCACCCGGCCACTCGCTTCAGCGCCGAGTATCTCGGTGAGATCGAAAACAACATTTACCTGTTTCATGTGGATAAACCTGGACTCAAAGGGGCCTTTCATCAGAAATGCATGGGGTGCCATACGGAAATGGATGCGGCGATCGGGTGTGAAGATTGCCACGTCCGGACCGATTCCGGCGATAAGCTGTACCGGTCAGGAACATATGCTCCCGTTCCGGCGGAAGCAATGGCCAGGCATTAACAGAACAGGACACTACGCTGAACAATGCAAATCTCGAGATACAGGTGAAAACATGAAGAAAATAGATCGAAGAAAGTTCCTGAAAGGAAGTATTGCAGGCAGCGTGGCCGCGGCTGCAACATGTACCGGCAGGGAAACGAAAGCTGCATATACATTTGAAGGGTATCCCGACAGCATGGGAGTGCTGGTTGACCTGACCAAATGCGTGGGCTGCCGGACTTGTGAGGCCGCCTGCAACAAGGAACAGGGACTGCCGGCTCCTGACAAACCTTTTACCGATATGTCGGTCTTTGACGAACACCGGCACGGAGGCCTGAAAAGACGCACAACAGAGCGGGCCTACACTGTCGTCAACCGATACGATACGGAAGAAGGCGGCCCGGTGTACCGGAAATTCCAGTGCAATCACTGCAACGAACCGGCCTGCCTGACATCTTGTTTTGTCAATGCGTACACCAAAACCGAAGAAGGTGCAGTCATTTATAACCCGAAGGTATGCGTCGGCTGCCGGACCTGTATGATTGCCTGCCCCTTTTACGTTCCCGCTTACAGTTATTCCAGTCCGATCAATCCGGTGGTCAAGAAGTGCATCATGTGCTACGACACCAGGCTGAAATTCGGCAAGCCTCCTGCCTGCGTGGAGGCATGTCCTATGGAGGTCATGACTTTCGGCAAACGCAAGGACCTGATCAAGATGGGGCATGAGAGGATCAGGCTCCAGCCGGAGAAGTATATCGATCACATTTACGGGGAAAAAGAGGTGGGGGGAACATCATGGATGTATCTCTCGGGCGTGCCTTTTGAAGAAGTCGGCTTTGACACGCACCTGGGAAATCAGCCGATGCTCTCCTATGTCAAGGACTTCCTGGCGATTGTCCCCATGGTCTTGGTTATATGGCCTGCGCTGTTTACCGGTTTCCATCTGCTGGCCACGAGGAGAGAAGCCCGTAAAACTGAAGAACGAAAAAGCGAAGAATAGGGGAGAAGGCCATGAATAAACTCGTAGAGCAAGGTTACAGGCCCATTGTTTCACATTTTAAGGAGAATGGGGAAAGATGGTCGGTAAAGGAAAAAATATTTCTTGGACTAACCCCCGGAGATTACCTCAGACAGCAGTTCAAAAATCCGTTCAACTGGATTCTGTGGATTGTTTATCTGGTCGGCGTGCCTGTGCTCATCGGCCGCTTTATTTACGGACTGGGGTGGGCAACGCATGGTTCCTACGATTATCCCTGGGGTCTCTTTCTTTCCTGGGGTTTGTTCACCATGGTTCCCCTGTCGGCATCGGGATTTATGCTGGGCACCACGGTGGAGCTTTTCGGCAGAAAGGATTTCAAGCCCATTGAACGGCTCGGCCTGCTCAACGGTCTGCTCGGATACTTTTTTGCCGTTGTTTTTCTCCAGGTTGACCTGGGACAGCCCTGGCGCCTGATCTACCCAATGTTCGTCTCACTCGGTCCGGCAGCGGTCCTGTTCCTGGTTGCCTGGCATGTTGCCACTTACCTTTCCGTCCAAATTGCCGAATTGGTGCCGGCATTTTCCGAGTGGATGGGCCTGCCGCGCGCCAAGAAATTCATCAAGAGCCTTGTCCTCGGCCTGACGGTTGCCGGCATTATCCTCTCCACCCTGCATCAGGGGGCGCTCGGCTCGCTGTTTACGTATGCGCCGGGCAAGCTGCATCCCCTCTGGTACTCGGCGGAATTTCAATGGATTCATTTCCTCTGTTCCGCGATTTTTGCCGGCCTGAGCATGGTCATTGTGGTCAGTACCCTGTGCAAGTGGTTCATGAAATGGCGGTGCGATGATAATTTTCTCAGCAATCTGGATAAACTGACCATTGGTTTATCCAAGGGTGCGGCTCTTGCCCTTATAACCTATCTGGTCATCAAGGCGATTGCGGTTGCCCATGATAACGAGTGGGGCTACCTGCTGACCGGCTGGGGTGAATATTACACCCTGGAGATGGTTGCCGGCACCATCATTCCGCTCATCCTCTTTACTTTAGCTATCCGCAACCAGAGTGCAAGCATAGCACGATGGGCGGCTTTCATAGCGGTGCTGGGCATAGTCCTGAACCGCATGAATACTGCCCTGGTGGCCTTTAACTGGCAGCTTTACCAGGAAATACCGCATTGGCGGGAGACGGTCATCGCCATCATGGTTTACGCAACGTATATCGTTGTGTACCGGGCTGTTCTGGCCAGGATGCCGATCCTTTACACCTGGAAGGGAGAGCAATAACCGCCGCGGGTGGGAAAAAATACCGGAGAGCCGGCCGCACCGTCAGGCTCTCCGGCGCAGTTCGATAAAGTTTGATACGAGCAGGAGCAGACGATCACGCAGTACGGCAGATTGCTGAACATGAAATTCAACGGCAGCGGAGTGAATTGTGCGTAAAAGCTTTTATATAACGTTTGCCCTCATAGCATTTGCTCTCGGGTCGCTGTTGCTGCTCGCCTTTAATCAGTTCAAGCTGTACGGACAGCATGAAAATATCATCGGCCAGACCGAAAAGTTCATCTTCCAGTATTCGATCATCCGGGAACAGATCATCGAGGATGTGGTCACCGGAAATCTCGCCGAACTCGGTGAACTCTCCACTGCCGTCGAAGAACTGCACGCCAATATAATCAAAATTCTCGACAACAGCCTGATTCCGGTGGAATACAAGTTTTCCTTTCTGCAGCAGATAGACCTGCCCGGGCTCATTCTCCTGCTGCGCAAGGCCTCTACGGAAAAGGAAAGCACCAACATCCTGCAGAGCATCAACCAGGAAACCCGGGTGATCGGCGAGCGTTTTCTCCTGTTTGAACGGTTGGTGCTGGGGGCTGCCAAACAGAAGCTGGTTGATTTCCAGTTGGTCATTATCGGCATCCTGGCGCTGGTGGTCTTCCTGGTCATCATTTTCATGGTGATCATGTACCGGATGCTGATAGTTCCGGTGATCAGCCTGAACGGCCAGGCCGAAGAAGTGCTGAGCGGCAGGCAGGACAGCATTGTCACGCCGCAGGGCTGGCAGGATATTGCCATGCTTTCCGATAAAATGTGCGAACTGCTCAATGAATCCTCGCTGGGTCGGGAAAAGGTTGAGCGGTATGGGAGGATAGTAAACTGCCTGCAGCACGTCCTTGGCAAGATCCAGGTACATTGTGACAAGGAACTGCTCTGTAAGGCTGTGTGTCGTGCATTGCTGGTAAACGAGGATTACATTCTTTCCTGGATAGGGGAAGCGGATCCGGAAGGCAAGGGAATACTGCCCCTGGTCGCCGACGGATCGTCAACCATGTCCTGTGACGAGTGTCAGGGGTGTTTCGCCGCTCTGTTTGCTGAACAGGAAGGGGAAGATGATCCCGCCCTCAAGGCTCTCAAACAGGGGAAAGTTGTGGTCATGAAAGATATCCTGGCGGGCTGTCCCAGGGGGCCTTTTAAAAATACTCCACTGGCTACCGGTGTTGTGGATTCAATTTCATTGCCCCTGATGGTTCAGGATAAAAAACTGGGTGTTCTCACCATCTATGCCATATTCGAGGGGGGAATCCTTGAAGAAGAGTTGGAATTGCTCGTGCAGACGGCTGCAGTGCTTGCGGCAAAACTGCTCCACATCGAGCTGGTCGAAAAAATGGAGATGGAACTGAGTGCCAGAAATATCATCGGAGAACAGAACAATATCATAACCTTCACTCTGGATAAAAACGGCAGGATACTTGAGGTTGAATCGTACCTGGAAACCTCGGGATATAAGGATGCCGCCGGGCAATGGATCGGCCGGGATATTACAGACATCATCGTACCGGAAAACGATTCGGAAAGAATTATCCTCCGGAAAGCCCTGGAACAGTCGGTCAGATATGATTTTAATGCTGGCCTGGCCGGTTTTGAGGAGAAATTTTCCGCCACTCTGGAGCCGACAGGAATGACCCGCGCTGACAAGGAAATTCTGCTGCTGGTCATGATTCCTCCACAGAAGAACGTCCTCATTCAGCCGGAAAACTTCCAGGTTGCCTATTCCGCGGCAATCGGCCAGTTTGCCTGCAGCATTGCGCATGAAATTACCGACCTCAGCAACGGCATCATCAACTATGCCCAGATGCTCAGCGATGAACTGGCGGATGAGCCGAGAACCGAGAGGATGCAATCCCTTGAAAAAATTATTTTCGAAGGCGAAAAAGTTGCCGCCATTGTGGAACCCCTGCTCATCGATCAGGATGATTTTGAATGTTCCCGAAGCCGAGAGAGTGTCCAGTCAATCTTCAAGGATGCCCTGCAGCTCGTTGGCCCGTTGTTCAAAAAGGACTGCATTGTCATCGACCTTGATGTCCAGTCCCCGTCAGTCCAGTACCGCAAACAGCATCTTCTGCTTATTCTGCTTATCCTCCTGAAGCGCCTGCGGGAATCATTGAATGACCGCTATCCCCAGAAAAATTCCGACAAAAACCTGAAAATCGTGGTCTCGCAGTACAAGGACAACTCGAGCAGCATACTCCTTATCGCCCTTGAGTTTACGGGCCGGGAGTGTGACTATGACCGGGAGGCGATCGATAAGGGTGAAGTTGCCGGAATGTGGCTCAGCCAGGAACTCGCCCGCAACCTGGGGGGTGACCTGAAAATCAGTATTACCGAGCAGGAAAAAATCAAAGTCGAACTGCTGCTGCCGATATAAGAGACGAAGAAAGCTTGCATAATACCAACCGTTCGGATAAATAAATTTCACAATTTCCCGTCTGGAGGTTCCCAAATCCTTACGGGCCCATATCCGGTCATCCAATTGCCCTCGTAGCTCAGGGGATAGAGCACAGGATTCCTAATCCTGGTGCCGCAGGTTCGAATCCTGCCGGGGGCACCAAGTTTATAAAACTTTATCCCATTTCGGTGTAATTTCGTTCCGCTTTTTTCATGACTTCGCCGCTTCGACCAGCAGGCAGCAGGTAAGAAAACCTGATTTTCATGATTGTCGTAACACAGTGGGTTGGTTTTTTTACTGAGTTACTTGTCAATGCACAAAAAAATAAAGCCGTTGTCAGAAATTCACCATATAATGGCACTGAACCTTCGGCTCAGTTTTGGCAATCAACTTGAGGCCCGGAAAAAACAGCATCTCCTTCGCATGTGGACAGTATGAAAACAACAAGACGGTTCAAGCTGATTCTGGAGTTTGACGGCAGCCGTTACAGCGGCTGGCAGAAACAGGAAGATGCCCGGACCATCCAGGGCAGCCTGCTGCAGGCCGCTACCCGGCTGTACGGCGGGGAAGTGGATATCCAGGGCAACGGCCGTACCGACGGCGGGGTCCATGGACTGCGCTTTGTCGCCCACCTGGAGGCGCGGACCCAGGACCCGCCGCAAATTCTCTGCCGGCGCTTGAACGAACTCCTGCCCCGGGATATCAATGTACTGGAAGCACAGCGGGCGGGAGCCCGCTTTCACGCCCGGCTCAACTGCATCGGCCGCAGCTACCTGTACCAGATCGCCCGGCGCAGGTCAGCCTTCTGCCACCGCTATGTCTGGCAGGCGGACGAGCCGCTCAAGGCCGCACCCATGCGGGAGGCTGCCGCCCTGTTTCCCGGCATGCACGATTTCACCTCGTTTACCGACCGGCAGACGGTCAAAAAGAAGTCGCCGCTGGTCATGATCAACAAGGCGCAGATCGCTGAGACTGGTGAACTGCTCATAATTCGCCTGGTCGCTTCCCATTTCCTCTGGAAAATGGTGCGCCGGATTACCGGCGTGCTGGTGGCGGTCGGGCGTGACCAGCTCAGCCCCGGCGAGGTGGCCGGTTTCCTGAAAGAACCGGCCAGTCTGAATAAATTCACTGCGCCGGCCCAGGGGCTTTTTTTTGAACGCGCCTTCTACAACCAGGAGGAACTGGATGCGTTTCTTGCCGATGACACTGTCCGGCCGGCATTTTTCTGATGCGAGAAACTGTCGTAGCTCCACGTTGCAAAAATCTAACCGGGATATGGCGCAGGTTGTGCATCCCGCCGTAATTTTGGAGGAGTAGATGATGTAACAGTATGATTATAAATATTAAGAATTGCGCGTAAGCGGGAGCATAAATAAATTTATGTGCAATCGGCAGTTATGATGTTTCCTGCGATCTATAAATCCTGCTGAAAATGATCCGCGTTCTGCTTGGCCTTTTCGGTATCCTGTTCCGCAAACGCCGAGTTTTCATTATTACATAAATAAACGATGCATTCGGCACAGAGACCATTGCGACACTGAAATTCACTGTTTTTTTCCATCCATTCCCAACAGCATTTAATCCTGTTGTCAAGGACGGGGCACGAGTCTTCTTCATCGCAACCCATTATTTCCCAGCAGTATTTTTTTCTTGCAACCATATCCGTCCCCTCCGGTGGAATGATATAACCTGTATATAATTCTTCCAAGTTTTGCGCAGGTTTGATGTTTCTTTGCCGAAAAAAGCAAACTATTTCAACTAATTATATGCAATATCCAGGCCGTTTTTCTGCAAAACAGCAATAATAAAGCATTACAGGTTGTTGCTGGAAAAAAGCTATATGTTACATGATGAATGAAAGGGATAATATGGGAATATAACCACTAGAGGTTAGGGATTTCACCAATTGGATATGGACAAATTCTTTAAAATCAGGCAAGCCAACGCATGCATGGGATTGGTGATGGCTGTATCATTTCAAGGGTTATTTCTGTACGCTATATTCCAGCTTTGAGCCATTGATAATAATGCATGGAGTGTTTATACGGGATAGGAACTTTCTGAAAAATTTTATTGCCGTTGGGCAGTTCTCAAAATTGCTGAACAATTTCCATGTCTCACGGCTGTTTACCACTCTATCGCGCATATCTTGAGAGTTTGGGGGCAGCACCATGGGACAAATGAAGTTGTACTGCATCAAGGACGACCGGACTTTGGTATATTTTCAATCAGGAGAAGGAAATCAATTTTTTATAAATTTAAAAAAAGTGAGGGAATGTTTTTTCAAGATAAATTGTTTTTTGGTTCAAATTTGTTTGTAAAATCTATTGGATGCCAATCTATTGGTCGTAAAACTTTACAGTGTTTAAGCATGTTCGCAGACTATCTGAAGTAAAATGCATCTCGTTTAGAGCGATATTATTTCTCTAAAAAAGGTTGCAAATTAAATGTATTTACCGATTTGTTTTTTTTGTAAAATTTAGTATAGTTACAAATAAAAATAAGAACAGGTATTGTTCATGTCTCAGGTTTATTTTAATAAGTATTAAAATTTTTTCTAGAAATGCTTTCTTTTTTTTGAAAAGGGAACAGAAAATATGTCTCCTTCTCAGTAAGAGGTTAGAGTTGGAAAATTGTTTTCAAATCCAGCTGGAATGAATTTCTTGCTCTTTAATATACCAAGTTATATATCACAACCTCATTAATTGAGAGTTGAAGGAAATGGAACAATTCCGATTTATTGCTTCAACAATTCCAGGCAATTGCAATCCTTCGCCGGCAATAGCGGGATGCAGGGCCGGGGCCCTGGGCGTTCTTGATGTTCAATTCGAACAAGACTGGAATAAAGTATCATCCGCTTTAAACAAACTGGCACAATACACCTCAGGTGAATACGGAATCAAAATCAGTACCCTGAATTTTGACAGATCCAGATTTGAGACACTCCCTCCTTCTGTTCGCAACCGTCTGAAAACAATAATAATAAGCCACAATAGCGAGGAAGGTCTCGCAGACCTGATAACATACCTGCACGGACTGAAGATAAGAATTCTCCTTGAATGCATCAGTTATGAACAGGCGGTATACGGTGCTGGAAGAAATGTTGACGGCCTGATTGCCAAAGGTTTGGAATCCGGCGGCAGGATCGGCAAGGAAACAACCTTTATCCTGCTGCAGCATCTCCTGGCGGAATTCCCTCTTCCTGTCTGGGCCCACGGTGGTATCAGCCTCCATACCGCGGCAGGCTGCTTTGCGGCCGGCGCCGCCGGAGTTGTTCTCGATGCCCAGCTGCTCTTGACCAGAGAGTCCCCCTTTTCCCGGGAGGGCAGGGATCTGTTCGCCGGAATGGACGGCCGGGAAACCGTTTGTCTCGGCGACAGTCTGGACATGACATATCGAGTCTGCTCGAGGATTGCGCGGAACGACCTGGACCTTCTGCACCAGGCGGAAAGAAGTCTGCGAAAAAAGAAAACCCGTAAATCGGAAAAGATTAAAGAATGGAATCAGGTCGTCTGCCGGCACTTGAGTCAGAATGGCAGTGGAGACAACCTGCTCGGCATTGGCGAAGACATCGCATTTGCCCATTCACTGGCACAGAAATACCTGACCATCGGGGGCATACTTCAGGCAATGCGGGAACAGATTGCCGAAAGCTGCCTGAAAGCCGCAAGGCTCCGTCCACTCGGCCCGAACTCGCCTCTTGCCGGGTTCCATGGAACAAAATATCCCATTGTTCAGGGACCAATGGCAAGAGTGTCGGACAAACCGGATTTTGCCTGGCAGGTTGCCGTCAATGGAGCATTGCCCTTTATTGCCGCGGCATGGTTGCGCCGGGATGAACTGGACCGATTGCTGGACAGGACCGCGGCACAGCTTCAGGATAAGCCATGGGGCGTCGGTCTGCTGGGCTTCCTTCCACCTGATGTGTACCGGGAACAGGTGGAAATCCTCCTTGCCCGGCTCCCGCCTTTTGCCCTGATTGCCGGGGGCAGGCCGCCCCAGGTCGAGCAGCTGGAAAAAGCCGGGATAAAAACGTATATACATGTCCCGACGGCAGGCCTGTTGAAAATGTTCCTTGATGCCGGCTTGAAAAATTTTGTGTTCGAGGGGCGTGAGGCAGGGGGGCATGTCGGACCTCTGTGCAGCTTTGTGCATTGGCAAAGCATGATCCTTCAGCTCCTTGAATATCTTGCCGCCAATAAAAAAGCATCCGGATATAATGTCCTGTTTGCCGGGGGTATAAAGGATTCGCGATCAAGCGCAATGATTGCGGCCATGGCATCCGAACTGGCTGATAAAGGCGTGTCGATCGGCGTCCAGCTGGGCAGCGCCTATCTTTTTACCGAAGAAGCGGTCAAAACCGGGGCGATCATCCAGAAGTTCCAGGACGAACTCCTTCGCTGCACGTATACCACCCTGCTGGAAACCGGTCCCGGACATGCGGTTCGCTGCATCGATACACCTTTTGCCAGGTTCTTTAATAAAGAAAAGATCCGGATGCAGGAAAGCGGGATGCCGCGGGAGCAAATCCGGCAGACCCTGGAAAAAATGGAACTCGGCAGATTACGTATCGCCGCAAAAGGCCTGGCCTATGATGTGAAATCCGGAGCAAAGGGTTCAGCAACCGTGAAACTGATATACGTTTCGCCTGAGGAGCAGCTGCAAAACGGTATATACATGATCGGCCAGCTTGCGACATTGCAGAAAAGCACCCGGACGATTGCAGAGCTTCATCATGACATTTCTGTCCTCGGAACCGGGAAGTCGGATGAGTCAGCCTTCCGCGGAACCGTTGCGGCACATGGACGCAAAAAAGAAAAACCTTCGGATGTCGCCATTATCGGCATGGCATGTTTTTTCCCGGAAGCCCCAGACCTTGGAACGTACTGGCAGAATATACTGAACAGTGTCAATGCCATAAAGGAAATCCCGGAAAATCGCTGGGATTACACCTCGTATTTTGATCAGAACAAGGATGCGAAAGACAGAATCTACTCCAAATGGGGAGCATTCCTTGACGATATACCTTTTGATCCGCTCACATATGGCATGCCGCCGAACGTACTGGCCTCGGTTGAACCCCTGCATCTGCTTGCCCTGGAAGCCGTCCGTTTTGCCCTTAAAGACGCCGGGTATGCACGCAGGCCTTTCGCCCGGGATCGAACCGCCGTCGTTGTCGGCATCAGCGGTGCCGGAGAGATCGGCCAGCTGTATGGTTTTCGGGCATCACTGCCCATGTTTTTCGGTGAGCGGGCAGATACTATTGCTTCACATTTCGACTCGGTGCTGCCGGAATGGACAGAGGATTCATTCCCCGGATTATTGATGAATGTTGCTGCCGGGCGCATTGCAAACCGATTTGACCTGGGCGGCATGAACACGCTGGTCGACAGCGCCTGCGCTTCCTCACTGGCTGCCCTTTACCTCGGAGTCAAGGAACTGGAGACCGGCGCTTGTGACATGGCCATTGTCGGCGGCGCGGATTGCATGCAGAATCCTTTCACCTACATGTGTTTCTCAAAAACACAAGCCCTTTCCCCGCGGGGAGTCTGTAATTCCCTGGATGCCAATGCCGACGGCATCGTTATCGGCGAAGGCCTTGCCACGGTCATACTTAAAAGGCTTGCCGATGCCGAAAGGGACGGCGACCGGATCTATTCCGTCATCAAGGGCATGGGCGCATCCAGTGACGGCCGGGACAGAAGCCTGACCGCACCCGGACAGGCCGGCCAGGTGCGGGCTCTTCAAAGAGCCTATGCAAAGGCAAATATGTCGCCCGCCCATGTTGAACTCATGGAAGCACACGCGACCGGGACCACCGAAGGCGACAAGGTCGAGATCGGCTCGCTGACCCAGCTGATGCTGGAATCAGGCGCCCCAGGGCATGGCTGCGCCATTGGCTCGGTCAAGTCCATGATCGGGCATACCAAGTCGACGGCAGGCCTGGCAAGCCTGATTAAAACGGCAATGGCACTTCACCACAAAGTCATCCCGCCCACAATGGGGGTTAAGATGCCGAATCCCGGCCTGCAGGTCCCGGACTCGCCGTTTTACATACCGGACAAGCCAAAGCCCTGGATTCCGCGGAAACATAACTGCAAACGCAAGGCCGGTGTCAGTGCCTTCGGTTTCGGCGGCACAAACTATCATGCCGTGCTTGAGGAATATACCGGTGATTTTCTGGAAAGATTCGAGGCTGCTTCATTCCGGCAATGGCCGGGAGAATTGTTTTACTGGCACGGCACTTCCCGCAGCGACCTTGCCCAGACTGTCGACTCTTTTACGAAAAACATACAAAATCTTGCTGATGATGCTTTGGGAAACCTGGCCTTTGGATGCGGTCGAAAGAGCAGCGCCCATCCTTCGCTGTCACAAAAAAACCGGATGAGCCTCGCCATCGTTGCCTCCTCAAAGGCGGACCTGCTGCAGAAACTCCAGGCAGCAAGGAAGGCGCTGGCGGGAACGGACAAAGTCATAAACGATCCCCGGGGCATTTTCTTTACAGAATCGCCGCTGGCCCGTGACGGAAAAATCGCCTTTCTCTTTCCCGGTCAGGGCTCACAGTATGTCAACATGCTTGCCGACCTGGCCATCCAGTTTCCGGACATCCGGCGCCTTTTTGAACTGAGTGACCGCCTCCTTTCGAAACGGCTGCAAAAATCTCTGGGTGCCATTATCTATCCTTCCGCGGCCTTCAGCAACGATGAAAACCAGATGCAGGCCAGGGCTCTGGCCCTGACCAATGTTGCCCAGCCTGCCATGGGCACCGCGGATCTGGCACTTTACAGCATGCTTACCTCCATGCAGGTTAAGCCGGATATGGTGGCAGGTCACAGCTACGGCGAGTATGTCGCCCTGTGCGCTGCCGGTGTTCTGAAGGAAGAAGAATTAATCTTGCTTTCAGAAGCCCGGGCCCGGTTCATCCTGGAAGGAGCCGGAGCAAACCCCGGGATTATGGCAGCCGTGGAGGCTGAGAAAGGTATTGTGAACGGTCATCTTTCAGGTATTGACGGCGTCTGGGTAGCAAACATCAATTCCCCTGTCCAAACCGTCATAACAGGTACCAGGGAAGGCATAGAGAAGGCGGTAAACCTTTTCACGGAAAAGGAAATCAGGGCAAGGATCATACCGGTAAGCTGTGCCTTCCATTCCCCGTTGATGCAGCCGGCCTGCAGGAAATTGGGAAACTACCTGGCAAAACTGCAATTCAACACTCCGCTGATTCCTGTTTATTCCAATACGACAGGTGATAAATACCCTGCGGGGGCACAGGCGATAAAGAAGCAGCTTCTCCAGCATGTCGTCCGGGGCGTAGATTTTGTCAAGGAAATTGAAACCATGTACGCCCATGGCGCCCGTATCTTTGTTGAAGTCGGGCCCGGCAGGGTTTTAAGCGGCCTGACAGCGAAAATTCTCGAAAACCGTCCCCACGAAACAATTGTTTCCAATCAGGCAAACCGGTCGGGGTTCACCCAGCTCCAGCATATGACGGCGCAGCTTATTGCCCATGGAATAGTCCCTGATACCGGGATTCTCTACAGGGGCAGGGACGTCGAAGCGGCTGATGACGAAAAGCTGCATGATCAGGCTAAGCTTCGCGGCTTTTCATCCACCACGTACCTGGTCAATGGTTCCACCATAAGGCGGCCGGAAAAAGGACAGCCAAAACCTGTCCGCAGGATCCAGCCTTACCCCCTACCGGAAGAAAGGACGGCTGCCGTTGAATCCTTCCGGAAAATGGAACCCTTGGAGCAGGGGGCTTTCCCTGATGAGCGCGGGAGCGCCATGCTGCTTTTTCAAAAACAAATGCAGCAGTTTCTGGATACCCAGAAAAAAATCATGTCCCTTTATCTCCGGCAGCCGGCATCTTCAAATGCCGGCCAGGAAGGCAGTTCCGTCCATGAGAAGGTTCAAGCCTGCGGAAAACAGCCGGCTTTTCCCGCTAACCCCCCGGCTTCCGGCACACAGTCACAGGAATCTCCAGCAGCGGCTGATCTACCCGCGAAACAAGGCGAGGCGGTCCCGGTTTCACAGGAAATTGACGTTCAGGGCAAAACAGGCACGGATAATCCTGCATCCCGGCTTTTGCAGATAGTCAGCCAGCGCACAGGCTATCCCGAGGAAATGCTGGACATGAACCTTGATCTGGAAGCCGAACTGGGCATTGACTCGATAAAACGGGTGGAAATCCTGGGGGAATTCCTGCGGGAAGTGCTGCCGGATGCGGCTGCCGGTGCTGCCGACCCGATGGAAAGCCTGCGCGGCGTGTCAACGCTTCAGGGCATAATAGACTGGACAGCTGCCCGGAATGCAGGCTCCCGGCAATCCCCCGTACACAATTTTTCCCGCGCCGAAAGCAGTACAGCTGATAAGCCCATGGCGGAAAACGTCGTCGAACTGCCGCATTTCACACTCAGACCCGTCCGGATCCAGGAACCTTCCATGCGCCTGCAAATGGAACGGAACCGCGTCGTACTTCTCACTGATGACGGCAGGGGAGTTGCGGAAATCGTTGCCGAAAAGCTCAAAGAGGACGGGTTCAGTGCGGCTCTCCTGCATTGGCGGGAATGCCGCCCGGATGATAGTTCGGGAAAATTCCGGTACAGGGTGAAAGGCAACGGACATGAGGCATTAAAGGAAGTTGTCGACGCCATCCGGCGGGATCTGGGTCCCATCGGCAGCATTGTCCATCTCCGGCCGATCCGGGAGCAGAAAAGGTTTGAAGAGCTTGATTTCGCAGCCTGGAAAGAGAACCTGCATGATCAGCTGTATCCCCTTTACCACCTGGTCAGGCTGCTGCATGAGGATCTTTCCGGTCCCGCGGCCGGAGGAAAGAGCGTCGTTCTGGCGGCAACTTCCATGGGCGGTGCTTTCGGCCTGGACTTCTCTTCCGCCATGAATGGATTTAATGCCGGCCAGGCCGCTGTCGGCGGCTTTCTGAAAACCGTAGCCCTGGAATATCCCGAGGCAGCGGTAAAAATCGTCGATTTTTCCCCCGATCAATCGGCAGCGGAACAGGCAGCATGCATCGGCAGGGAAATGGCTGCCGGCGACGGTCTGGTCGAGGTGGGATATCTGCATGGCCAACGCATGAGTCCCGGTCTTTTCGAGTCCACAGCGGATCGTTTTTCCGGGAATGCCATTACCATTGAGCAGTCTTCAATACTTCTTATTACCGGCGGGGCGCGGGGAATTACCGCCAAAATAGCGCTGGAGATCGCCAGGCGTTACCGGCCGGTCCTTATCCTTCTCGGCCGCTCGCCTTTACCGCCGGAAGAGGAGTCCGGCACGCTGCATCTGACATCACCGAAGGAGCTCAAGGGTGCTATTATCGCCGGCATGAAGGCCCGCGGCATGGATTTCCAGCTCGGCGATGTGGAAAAGGCCTACCAGCAGCTGCGCAAGAACAGGGAAATCCTCGCGAATCTTGCCGCCCTGCGCGGATATGGCGCAACTGTTGAGTACATTGCGGCGGACGTGCGCGACGAAAAGGCGTTTACCGGCGCGATTGCAGATATTTATCGGAAATACGGCAAAATAGACGGCATCATCCACGGCGCCGGCCTCATTGAGGACAAGCTGCTCAAGGATAAGACCCCGGAATCCTTTGGCCGGGTTTTCGGCACAAAGGCTGAGAGTATTTACCTGCTTGCCAAAACCCTGAAACCCGGGTCGCTCAAATTTCTTGCCCTGTTTTCATCCGTTGCCGGGCGCTTTGGGAGCATCGGCCAGTCCGATTACACGGCGGCCAACGAGGTGTTGAACAAGACAGCCCTTTATCTGGACCGGCAATGGCCCGGCAGGGTCGTTGCTCTCAACTGGGGTCCCTGGGAAGGCGCAGGCATGGCTTCGGAGGAAGTCCTGAAACAGTTTGCCGAACGGCAGGTAGGGCTTATCAAGTCCGGGGAAGGGGCGGAGGCCTTTCTGCGCGAAATATGCCTGTGCCGCAAGGGCGACGTCGAAGTTGTCATCGGTGACGGACCATGGCGCCGCGGGGTGCCAGCCCAGGCACTTGCGGCATCTCCTTCATATGACCCGCCATTGCTGCAGTCGTCTGCCGATCCCGTGAAGACCGGCGGCTTTTTTGAATTTTCCAGGACGCTTTCACTGGAAAATGACCTGTATCTCATGGACCACTGCCTGGAGGGAAAACCGGTCCTTCCCGCAACCATAGCCATTGAATTAATGGCTGAGGCAGCTCAGGCCGCCCATCCTGACATGCGTGTCAATGCCGTAAAAAATATCAGGGTCTTCAAGGGAATAATCCTGGAGGGCCGCGAAAGGCAGCTGCTTGTCAGGGTTGCCTTCCGGGCCCAGGATCAGGAGGACAGGGGAGGGCTTGAGCTCGATGTCGACATTGTTGATCCGCATAAACAGAAGCTCCCTTTTTACAGGAGCTCCATTGTTCTCACGAAAGAACCGCCTGTGCCGGAACAATATTCTATCCGCCGCGATAACCGCCTGGAACCATTCCCCCTGTCAATCAGCGAGGCATACGACAGGTGGCTTTTTCACGGCCCGCTGTTCCGGTGCATCAGGAAGATAGAGGGCATTTCCGATGATGCCATGGAGGCCCTGCTCACACCGTCCTCTCCCCTTCATAACCTGGCCGGCAGACCTGAATCCCATTGGATCGCGGATCCCGTGGTTTTGGACGGAGGTTTGCAGATGGCGCTGCTCTGGGCGCGCAGCCGGTTTGATATAACGGTATTGCCGTCCGGTTTTAAAGCGGTCCGCATCATGCGCCCTTTCCATACAGCGGAATTCATTCATTGTTTTATGGAGATTGTGTCGACGTCAGGGGAACAGAGCATTGTCTATAACATGATGTTCACTGATGAAAACTTCGATCCAATCGGCATGATCGAAGAGGTTGAGGCAACCGGCAGCAAAGCCTTGAACAGGCTGACCGGTCCGAAAAAACTCCTGAAAAACTGAACCGGAAACGGGCACGAAATGATTGATCCGACCTCACAGGTAAACCAGCTCCAGGGGGACATCGCCATTGTCGGTATGGCATGTATATTCCCCCAGGCTCCGGACCTGAAGACATACTGGAGGAACATCATCTCCAAGGTGGACGCTATCGGCGATCCCCCTGCCGGGAGTCTCGTCAACCTCGTACATGATCCCTCCTCATCCGCTACCAACAGGATTTACTGCAGCAGGGGCGGCTATCTCACGGACATCCCGCCTTTCAATCCTTCCGATTTCGGCGTTATGCCTGTTGCCATCGACGGTGCCGAGCCCGAGCATTTCATTGCCCTCAAGGTTGCCCATGATGCCCTGCTCGATGCAGGCTTCCCTGACAGGAACTTTAACCGGGAGAAAACCGAAGTGCTCCTCGGCCGGGGCACCTTCGTCAACCGCGGCTATATGACGGCCATGCAGCACAGCGTTGTGGTGGACCAGACCATTCGCATTCTCAAGGAACTTCATCCCCATTATTCCGAAGAGACGCTTGCAGCCCTGAAGTCGGCGCTGATGAAGCAGCTGCCCCCCTTTACTCCTGAAACGGCCCCGGGGCTGTGCCATAATGTCATGGCCGGACTCATCGCCAACCGTTTGAACCTGCAGGGCCGTAATCTGGTCCTCGATGCAGCCTGCGCCACATGCCTTCTCGCCCTGGAAATCGGCATGGATGATCTGCTGCAGGGTAAATGTGACGCGGCCCTGGTCGGAGGCGTTCAGATCTCAACGCATGCGCCCATCCACATGATTTTCACCCAGCTGGGAGCATTGACGCATCAGCCGCACCTGAAGCCCTTTGACAAGGATGCGGACGGCACCATGCTCGGTGAAGGGGTCGGAATGGTGGTGCTGAAGAGGCTGCGGGACGCGGTACGGGACGGACATAGGATCTATGCGGTTATAAAAGGTATCGGCTCTTCCAGTGACGGCCGCGGCAGCGGCCTACTGGCCCCGCGCCTCGAAGGTGAAGAGCTGGCGGTTCGCAGGGCCTATGAGCGGGCCCGGGTTGATCCTACCACCATCGAACTGGTGGAAGCGCACGGCACGGGCATACCGCTCGGCGATGTGACTGAAATAAAAGCCCTGACAAAAGTATTTGGCCGGCGGACCTCCGCCCTGCCGAAATGCGCAATCGGAACAGTTAAGTCCATGATAGGGCATCTCATACCTGCTGCGGGCATAGCCGGAATGATAAAAGCCGCCCTAGCGGTATACCATAATGTACAGCCGCCGACGCTCTGTTGCGATGAACCGAATCCGGCACTCGAACTCGAAAACACCCCCTTTTTCATCAACACGGAAACCAGGCCTTGGGTCCATGCAGATCCTGCTTTCCCGCGGCGGGCAGCCATCAGTTCTTTTGGGTTCGGGGGCATCAACGCCCATGCAGTTATTGAAGAATACAGGAGTGCCGACGATCATGAACGGATTTCCCTGAACAGTCGATGGGATTCGGAGCTTTTTGTCCTCGAAGGGCAGGATCGCGGCGAACTGATACAGCAGTGCCAAAAAGTACATGCCCTTGCCAGCAGCCTGCAGGTCGGCGAACAGGCGGAATTGTCCGATCTGGCGTATACGCTGAATAAAAACCTGTCCGGCAGGGAACTGCGGCTTGCTGTTGTCGCAGATTCCCTGGAGGATCTCATAAAGAAACTTGAGATATCCGCAAAACGCCTTGCCGACCCCGAAAGGGAGCAGATAAAGGACAGAAGCGGCATATTCTTCTTTGCCAGACCTCTGGCAAGGGGTGGAGGGAGACTCGCCTTTTTATTTCCCGGCGAAGGATCGCAGTATGTCAATATGCTGGCCGACCTGTGCCTGCATTTTCCGGAAGCGCTCGGCTGCTTTGATCTTCTGGACCAGGCTTATGCGGATCATCCGAGGAACTACCTGCCGAGCCAGATAATTTTTCCGGGCAATGCCCGGGGCAGGTCGGCTGCCGAGGAAAAAATATGGCGGATGGACGGGGCGGTGGACGCCGTGAGTACCGCCAACCGGGCGCTTTTCAAGATAATCACCTCGCTGGGTATTGTACCCGATGCGATCCTTGGCCACAGCAGCGGCGAGCTTGCCGCCCTTGAAGCTTCCGGGGCTGTAATCCTGGAAAGGGAAGAGGATGTAATCGGCCACATACGCACCGGCAACAGAATCATTGAAGCCCTGGCGGCTGGAGGATCGATCCCGGAGGGACAGCTCCTGGCGGTGGGCGGTGTTACGTATGAAACAACAAGCAGGATAGCGGCAGCAGATAACGACTTCCTTCGTATTGCCATGGATAACTGTCCTCACCAGTTCGTTCTCTGCGGCACGGATGCCTCGGTCGGCCGGGCGGCGGCGGAACTCAAGAAAGCCGGCGGCATCTGCCAGCTGCTGCCGTTCCGGAGGGCGTACCATACAGAACGATTCGAGCCGGCTCTGCAACTGCTGACAGGTTTTTTCGAAAACGGAAGATTTGCCGGGCCTGCCATTCCCCTTTACTCGTGCATGACCGCGGGACTCTATCCAGAAACACCTGCAGAAGTAAAGGAGTATGCCGTCAGGCAATGGGCCAGCCCGGTCCTGTTCAGGCAAACCATCGAAAAAATGTATGACGACGGGATCCGGATCTTCCTCGAAGTCGGTCCCCGGGCAAACCTGACAGGCTTTGTCAACGATATCCTCAGTAAAAGACCTTTCCTGGCCGTGGCGACAAACGTCCATCACCGCTCGGGCATTACCCAGCTCAACCACGCCCTGGGATTTCTGGCTGCCCACGGTGTGGAAATAAACCTGGAGGCGCTTTACCGGAACCGGTCCGTCTCGCCGATCGACCTGGAGGCATCAGCGGAAAAACAGAAAAAAAGTCCTGAAAAGGGGATGAAAATATCCCTTGCCCTGCCGCTTCTCAGTCTCAAGGATCATGGTCTGCAAATACCGGAACAATCAATTCCTGCCAGTCCCCCTGCTCCCACGCCGGCTGTATCTGCACCGGTTGCTTCCCGGCCGGGTGCGGCAGACACCGGAATGGAGGAATATTTCCGGACCATGGAGCATTTCCTGGCCATGCAGGAGGAGGTGATGACCGCCTATTTTTCAGCCGGCGCCGCAATGACCGGGCCGGGTATAAGGGATGCGGTTCAGGCACATCTTGTGCGGCAATCAACGCTTCCGGCAACTGACTTGACCGGACACCCCCCCGGTGGAAACAGCTGCCTCGCCGTCACAAGCTGAAAGTATTGCCGCACCGGGTGGTCCAGCGGGAACAACCGCAAAAGCAGGCGACGGTTCCGCGGTTTCCCCGGCAGCTTCGATCACAGCCGCCGCGGCCCAGAAACTGCTGCTTGATCTTGTCAGTGAAAAAACAGGCTATCCCCCGGAAATGCTTGACCTTGACCAGAATCTTGAAGCAGATCTTGGTATCGATTCCATAAAAAGGGTTGAAATATTGGGGGCTCTTGCCAGGCATCTGGGGCAGCTGAGTGAAAACCAGGCCGAAAGTCTCAACCGCCTGACCACACTCAGGCAGATCATTGACGCCATTGCCCGGATGAATTCAGCGCCGGAAAGCTCTCCCGCAGAACCGGAAATCGAAAGACGGGGACCCGTTGCGTGTGAAACCGGTATCGATGGAGAATCGGTAAGACAGGCCCTGCTTGACCTGGTAAGCGAGAAAACAGGCTATCCTGCCGAGATGATCGGAATGGATCAGAAACTTGAAGCGGACCTGGGCATTGACTCCATCAAACGGGTTGAGATTCTTGGCGCCTTTGCCAAACAGTTCGGTGCGCTGCCTGAAGCGGAGGCGGAAAAACTGAATCGCCTGCAGACCCTGCAGGAAATTGTGGATTTCCTGACAATCCGTCTTGCGGAATCGAAAGGCAATGGAGATTCCTTACCGCAATCTGGGGAATCGCAGGAGGAGATTTCCGCAGAAGAGCCGGAAGCTTCCGCAGCATATCACAGGCTGCCCTTTTCCGGCAGGATACTGCAGGAGGAACCCGGCAGGGAAGTTACCCTGCGCTATGATATTGACCTGAACAAGGACATGTTTCTTGCCCATCATACTCTGGGCGGCAGTGTTTCCCGGGAAGACGCCTCCCTTCTTGCCTTGCCGGTTATGCCGTTCAACATGACCGCTGAAATCATGGCCGAAGGCGCAAGCATTCTTTTCCCCGGCAAATTTCCGGTTGCCATGGAAAACCTCCTGGCCCGCGACTGGATTATATTAGAGGAGGAACGTGTTTTCCTTACTGTTCAGGCAAAAGTTCTCCCGGGATCACCCAGGGCGTCGGCGCAGCTTTTCATTGCTGATGCGGAAAACGAAGGATCCGGATCCCGGCTTGTGGCGGAAGGCATCTTTTCTTTTGCTGAAACCTTTCCTGCCGGGCAAGTTGCCAAACCTTTCCACTTAAAGAATTCCGTGGCCTGCTCAATCTCCCCTGAAAATTTCTATCCAGAGGCCCTGTTTCACGGCCCTGCATTTCAAGTCATCGATTCCATTGCCCAATGCAGTGACGACGGCGTAGAAGCTATCCTCAAGCGGCCAGCCTCCAATGGACTCTTTGCCAATGTCGAACGGCCGAGATTTCTCACCGACCCGGTTCTCCTTGACGGCGCCGGCCAAGTTGTAGGTTTATGGGCAGCCCAGAACCTGGCAGACAATTATGTCGTTTTCCCGGTGGCGTTACAATCGGCATATTTTTACAGCAGTCCCCTGACACCGGGGTCCGGATTCAACTGCCGCACCCGGTCAGGCAGCAGCGCCGGGACAATTACCTCCCGGATAGAAATTACAGCCGGTCGGCAGCTCTATGCCAGACTGGAAGGCCTGCAGCACAAACGCATCGATATGCCGGAAATCCTCCACCACTTCCGGGGATCCCGCCAGGTCATGCTCAGTTCGGATTGGGACGGCCCCCTGGAGCCTTTTGCCAACAGGGACAAAATGGCCTGCCGCAGGATTGATACGGCAGCCGGCTTAAATTTCAGTGGCGCGGACGGCAGGGTGATGCGTTCAGTCATCGCCCATATTATCCTGAACTCCCGGGAACGCAGGCAGTGGCACGGATTAAAAGGACCGGAAACAAGGAAAACAGAATGGCTGCTCGGCCGTCTGGCCGCCAAGGAAGCAGTCCGGACCCTCCTGAAGAAAATGGCCGCGCCGGATGTCTGGTCGGCGGATATAGAGATAACAGCGGATAAAAATGGCAAACCCTTTGCGGCAGGCAAATGGCTCAACCGGATAGACTGGATCCCGCTGATTTCTCTGACCCACTCCAATGGTACAGCCGCCGCTGTGGCAGCAGCCGGAACTGAAATTCTTGGTATCGGTATCGATCTGGAACCGGTACGGCACATGGATGCGGATTTTCAGGAATTTGCCTTTACCCAGGAAGAATTATCAATAATTTCCAAAAACGGAAGCCATTTCCATCACGAATGGTCTGTCAGGCTGTGGTGCGCCAAGGAGGCCGCGGGCAAAGCACTGGGTCGGGGCATGCCCGGCGGACCGAAGGATATTCTCGCCACAGAGATACAACCGGAAACAGGTGTTATTCACCTCAAGTCCGCTAATGAACTCCAAGGGGAATCACCCGGATCAAATACAGCGAAACTTGCAGGTTATACTCTCCGGGAAAATGACAGCATCGTTGCTTTATCAATTTATCCATCAACAAGCACAGGACAGAAATAGGAAAATGGGAAACCCGCAGATCAATATTACTCAGCAGCAAATTCTTACTACTCTTGCTGCAATTCTCGAAGATATGATTGCCGACTGGGATACTGAATACAACGGGAAAATCGGTCCCGATATCAGAATCGTCGAAGACCTTGAATTCGAATCAATCGACATTGTCCAATTTGTCGTGGCAATTGAAGAAGCGTTCAAGTTCAGGGGATTGCCCTGGGAAGAATTTCTGATGTCTGAAGGCCGTTATGTTGATGATATAAAGGTAGGCGAAACCGTTTCATTTCTCCATCAGCACCTGAATAACTTACTGAACAGGAATGAGCCATGAACAAAACAATCTTGATCGGTCTTGATGGAGCCACATTCACCATCCTTGATCATCTGATGGAAAACGGCACCATGCCTTTTCTGAAAGATCTTGTAGAAAAAGGAGTGCGGGCCCGGCTTCTTTCAACTCCGAATCCCCTGACCCCCCCTGCATGGATATCCATGACAACCGGGAGAACTCCCGGGAACCATGGTGTATTTGATTTTATCTGGGCAGAGCAGAGAAAAGCTGACCACTATTTTACCTTATATAATTTCCGGGACATACGTTGTGAAACCATATGGTCGATTGTAAGCAGATCCGGCGGTACAGCAGGTTCTTTAAACTTTACAATGATGTCTCCTCCGCCTGAAATTTCCGGTTATGTCATTCCCGGGTTGGTTTCCTGGAAACATATGCGTCGGAATGTTTTCCCCAGGAACCTGTATGAGGAATTAAAGGCACTTCCCGATTTTAATGTGAAGGAACTGGCTTGGGATTTCGACCTGGAAAAGAAAGCCGAGCAGGGAATTCCCGAAGAAGAATATGAAAACTGGGTAAAATTTCATATCCGGCGGGAAAAACAGTGGTGCGATGTCCTGCTGCATCTCATGAAAAATCACCCTTGTGACCTGACATCAATTCTTTTTGACGGCACAGACAAGATTTTACACATGGGTTGGCGTTTTCTCGATCCCGGTTGCCTTTCCCCGAAACCCTCCCCGTGGGAAAAGAAAATCCGTCAACTCTGCCTGGATTACTTCCGCGAACTTGACGGTTTTCTCCGCAGGATAGCTGAAACGGCGGGCCCTGATGCGAAAATTTTTCTTGCGTCCGATCATGGCTTCGGCCCTTCCTGGTTTACATTTCGCGTAAATACCTGGCTGCATGAAAAAGGCTATCTTGCCTGGCGGGATATCGAAGAATTCGACGAACATAATCGCACCAAGGCCAAAAGGCTGGTTGATAAACATTTTGTCCTTTTAAACTGGGACAAAACAATGGCCTACGCCCGTTCGGTCACTTCGAACGGGATATATATCAATGTCTCCCGGGAACCGGGCCAGCCCGGAATACCTGCAAGCCGGTACGGGGATTTTCGCGCCAGGCTCATTGAAGAACTTTCAGCAGTGCGCGAACCTGCAACAAACACGCCTGTAATCAAGAAAATCATGACAAAGGAAGAGGCTTTTCCAGGTAAGAATAATGAACAGGCTCCCGATCTGACCCTTGTCATGGCTGATCACAGCTTCATATCCATAGTCAACAAAATTCCGGCTGTGGTTCAACGTCCCGAGATTGCCGGCACCCATTATCCCGAAGGTATTTTCATAGCGGGAGGACCCGGCATCAATAGAGGAGAGAAACTGGAGGACTTGTCCATAATCGATGTTACGCCTGCCCTCCTATACAGCCTGGGTCTGGAAATTCCCTCTGACATTGAAGGAAAACTTGGCAACGGTATATTCGAGGAATCCTACCTGAAACAACACCCCTGTAGAATAGGCCGACCAACTGTTTCGCCTGAGGCATACGTTGCATTAAAAAAAGCAGATACCCCATCGCCGGAAGAAGAACAATTGATATTCGAGCAATTCAAGGCATTGGGATATATGGAATAAGAAAAACAGCGCATGAGTAAAATAATACTCGACAAATTTTCTCTCTCATACAAGTGCATCGGCAAGGGCAGGGATATCGTCCTTATCCACGGCCTTGCAGCAAACAGCGGATTCTGGAGCCCTAACCTGCTCATGCCTCTGGCAAGGCAATACAGAGTTACGCTTTTCGACCTCAGGGGACACGGGAAGAGCAATATGCCGGCCACCGGGTATACCTCGGCGGATATGGCAAAAGATTTCCTGTCGCTCCTTGATTATCTCAATATTCAGGATGCTGATGTAATCGGCCACAGCTTCGGCGGAGTGGTTGCACTTCATGGCGCGATTCTGTCGCCAAAGCGGATTCGGTCACTCGTGCTCGCGGATACCAGACTTCGAACCTTTGAACCTACTCTGACTGCCCGGGATTTGTGCCGAAACGAGAAGTTCAGCAGGAAACTGGCCATTTTGGGAATAAAGCTCCCCGAAAATGAAAACGAAACAGGGCTGTGGCTTCTTGAACAGATGGCTTCACCCGAGTGGCGGGACAAAAGAGAACTCCTGAGGAAAATGCAAGGCTTTCCGCCCTTTGCAGGCGCCAATGCAAACGGCAGCATACGCACGGCCGAACGCTGGCTGGAACTTCTGCGGACAACAACGGCACGGCAGGACTTTACAAAACCAGCGGGGTTGTCAATAGATAAAATCCGTCGCCTCCGCCAGCCGATTCTGGTCATCTGCGGGGAGAATTCAACGGCAATAAGAACCATGACGGGGTTGAGAAAGCACCTGGCGAATTGTATCCCTCACATTATGGAAGACGCCGGTCATTTTTTTCCAATGACTCATCCCGCAAAATTCCTCGGAGTCGTCCAGAAATTCCTCCTCGATGTCAGGGAAGGGGAAAGGAGGGGCCATACCAGGTTGCCTCTCAGTCTGCGGATGGATGCCCTGGTTGGTCAACTACAGTCTTTTGCTGTCACTACTCTGGATGTGTCAGAATCAGGTTTACTGATCAGTGGCGGTGAAAATCTAAACCTGGGTATGAATATCGACCTCTATGTCGATATTGATACTGCCGAGAAAATACAGCTGCTGGGAAAGGTTGTGAGGCTGTCTCCCGTAGCAAATTTACACAATTTTTTTTACGGCATTGAACTTACCCGGAACGGGAAAGGGCAAAAATTCTGGGAAGACTATTTAGCACAAATGCAACCGTTTTTACGCCGTCCGGTGGATCTGCAAGGTCATGGGATCTAGAAGCTGGGAATAAATGACGACAGCAAAGACATTAGCACATATCACAGTTATCGATCTGACCCAGAACGTGGCCGGGGCATACTGTTCCAAGCTTATGGCCGGATTCGGGGCGGAAGTCATCAAGGTGGAGCCCCCCCGGACCGGAGATGCAATGCGGACTGTCGGCCCATTTTGTGATGGTAGAGAAGGCCTGGAGAGAAGCATTCCCTTTCTCTGGCTCAATACCGGCAAGAAAAGCATTACTCTTGATATTAATTCCTCAAAGGGTCTTGACCTGTTGGCAGAACTCATGAAAAAGGCCGATGTGGTGATGGAAAGTCTGCCGCTGGGGAAATTGCAGGAGCTGGGTCTCGAATATGAGGTTGTTCATGAACTGAATCCCGGACTTGTCATGACCTCCATCACCAATTTCGGCCGATCAGGACCCTACCGGGACTTTGAAGCCGAAGAGATGCAGATCCAGGCAATGAGCGGCATGATGCATATGACCGGAGAAGCATCAATGAAACCTCTTGCTGCCGGACCGGCAGTTTGCCATTACCTGGCTGGCATGCATGCCTATACGGCAACACTTATGGCCCTTTTTCAAAAAAGCGGACAAGGCAAAGGACAGCATGTTGATGTTTCCGTTCAGGAATGCGGCATGGAAAATGTTGAAATAGCCCTGACCCAATGTCTTCAGGAGGATAAAAATCCAAAAAGAGGTCCGCATTTAGGTGTTCCCTGGTCCACGTATACATGTGCGGACGGTTATGGCGTGGTAATTTCCATGCCCGCACGCAAATGGCACAAGGCGGCGGAGATATTTGACGACCCCTTTCTTTTTCAGGAAAAATACAGGCACATCATCGGTCGGATTGCTGATCGGAAGTCGTACGAGGAAGTCCTGGAAAAAGAGGTGAAAAAGTTCAAAAAAAAAGAGCTCTTTCTGGCAGGACAAAAAAAAGGATTGGCCTTCGGAATGGTTTCTACATTGGCAGAAGCGCTGGAATTGGAACAACACAGTGAACGAGGTTTTTTTGAGGAAATTGATCATCCTGATGCCGGTCGCCGGACTTACTGCAGCGCTCCATTCAAAATGTCTGAAACTCCGTGGACGTCCGCACGGGCTCCTCTTCTCGGCGAGCATAACAGCATGATCTACGGGGAGAGGTTAGGTTGTACCCCTGCGGAACTTAACGCCATGAAAAGTAGAGGTATTATCTGATGAGCAAACTCCCTCTTACAGGCATCCGGATAATAGATCTCTCTCACAGTTGGGCAGCTCCGCATTGTTCCAGGATTCTGGCTGATTTCGGAGCCGAGGTAATAAAAGTCGAATATCCGCGCCGGTTATGCATCTTACGGGGCGCAAAAAAAATAAACAGGAATTATGACAGCCAGCCTGCCTGGCATCAGGTGAACAGGAACAAGCTCGGCATCACGCTCGATCTCAAAGTGGCCGGAGATCGGGATGCATTTGTTGATCTCGTCAAAATATCCGATGTCGTTGTGGAAAATTCGAGAACCATGGTTTCTGACTGTCTGGGTTTTGGTTACAGCGATCTGACCAAGTTAAAAAAGGACATAATTATGGTGTCCATGTCGGCTTTTGGTCATAGCGGCCCTTTTTCGAATTTTGTCGGTTACGGAGCCGTATTTGAAGCGGTAAGCGGCATACAAAGCCTGACTGCCTATAAAGTCGGAGAAAAACCGCAACGAATCAGGGAGATGGATGTTACCAATGGTATCGCCGGAGCGGGTGCCGTCATGACGGCACTTATCCACCGGCAAATGACCGGACAGGGGCAGCACATCGATATTTCCCAGCTGGAGACGGCAACTCATGCAGCCATTGGCGAACATTTACTGGAATATGCGGCAAATGGCACCCAGATCGGCCCGACGGGAAATCGGCATCGCTATTATGCACCTCAGGGTTGCTATCAGTGCAGAGGCAATGATAAATGGGTAGTGATCACTGTACGCACCAAACAAGAGTGGCAGAGACTCTGCCAGGTCATGGAGCACCCGGAATGGATTACGGATTCTCGTTTCATTGACTCGAATTCCAGGCACATTCACCATGATATCTTAGATCGTTTCATTGAAGAATGGACATCACAGCGGAATCATTATGAGGTGATGCATATTCTGCAAGGGGCATTCATTCCCGCCGGAGCAGTTCTTGATCTCCAAGAACTTAAAAAAGACCCCCATCTCCGGGCCCGGAAGTATTTCCGGGAAGAAACAACCGGATCATCCCGCACCTTTATGGGGGTGCCTTTCAGGTTATCGGGGACGGTAGGACTTCCGCTTAATCGCGGCCCCGACCTGGGCGGGGACAATGAGTATGTTTCGCGTGAGATTCTGGGACATGAGGAAAATGAAGGAATCATACGGAACGATTCAGAAATAGGTACAGCGTATGATCCTGAATAGTTTAATACCCATGAGGCTATGCAGTTATGGGCATCATTCCTGAACAAGAACATAACCACAGGGGGTTGTCTGCCCATGACTTCAGGAAAATCTCTGAAAACGGATTTGGTGATCCCTATAATGCATATCCGCATTCAATGTTATGGATGCATGACCATCTCTATGTCGGAACCACGCGCGCTCCGCTCGCCTATCGGGGCCGACAGAGGGCCGAGGACCATCCGGATTGGCTGGGAGTTATATGGCCTGTGAAAATACCCGAGGGCATATGGGATATTGATTTGCGGGCAGAGATATGGCGGTATGCTCCGCAAACCAGGATATGGAACAGGGTTTTTTCTGCACCGTTGGTCGAGGGCAGCCGCGGAGATCAGGTTCCGCTTAGCGTCGCATTTCGTTCCATGGCATCTTTTCAGGGAAGAAGTGATTCCGCACCCGCAATCTATGTACCGACCATGGCAACCTACCAAACTGCTGCAGTGATGCTCAGGTCAACTGATGGGATTAACTTTGAACCTATAAGTAAAGATGGTTTTGGTTTTCCCGATCCGTATGAATCAAGAGGTGTGCGTGCACTGGTCCCATTTAAAAACCGTCTGTTTACAGCTCCGGCAATCGCACCGAAAGGGCAGCGAAAATCATACAACTTCCCCGCGACTATGATCGTGTTGGTGACGGATGATCCCGTTCATGGAAAATGGCGACCTGCCTGTGAACCTCACTTTGGCGATCCCGGAAACATGACGGCTTTTCAGATAGCGGCATTCAACGGATATCTATATGCTGGAACAGGAAACGTTCAAAAGGGCTTTCAAATCTGGAAAACCGACGCTGAAGGTCATCCGCCATACCAGTGGCAGAAAGTTATTGACCACGGTGCACATCGCGGGAAATTGAACCAGGGCGCCATAACCATGAAGGCATTCAAGGGCTGCCTGTACGTTGGCACCGGAATTCAGGAGGGAGGATATGATCGTTATCACAACATTGGCCCTGCGGCTGTGGAACTTATCCGCATCTACCCCGATGATTCGTGGGATTTAATTGTTGGGGACCCGCGCATCACACCACAAGGACTTAAGGTGCCTGTCAGTGGCTTGGGACCGGGATTCGGCAAACCTTCCGCCGGCTATCTCTGGTCATTGTGCGAGCATGATGGCTGGCTTTATGCAGGAACCTTTGACTGGTTGATGTCTGTCAAATACGGACGGCTGGACAAGTGGCCGAAGTATTTACGCGGTATGCTGACGCAACAGAGGATGGATCAGATCATATCGAGATTTGGGGGATTTGATATCTGGCGCAGCCGGGACGGCAACAATTGGTCGCCGGTAACAGAAAACGGCTTTGGGAATCCATACAATATTGGTGCCAGGACAATGGTCTCAACAAAGCATGGACTGTTTGTCGGGGCTGTAAACCCTTTTGCCCCGGAAGTTGCAATACACCGGCAGGCCGGTTGGCAATATGAGGTGAATCCCAAAGGTGGTCTTGAGATATGGCTTGGGGATGCCGGCTGCGGTCAATTCGATACGGAGCCGATTCCGGAACGAATATACATAAATGACACGAATTTTCGCCGGGTTTACAACCCATTGCCAGAAACCGATACAGAGGTTTTGGCCAATACAATCGAACGATTTTACAAGGGAAGCCGCTTTCGCCACTTCGGCTTCTGGACGGTCGGCGACACTAACCCCCTAACGGCATGTGAAAATTTAATGGATGAACTCCTGGCCTTTGTTCCTGAAAAAAAGGGACGTATAGCAGATATCGGCTGCGGAATGGGTGCCAGCACGGAGCATCTCCTCAAGCATTATCCTCCTTCAGCAGTAACCGGAATAACTTCGACAAAGGAAAACAGGACGATCTGCCGCAGCGCAATACCGATGGCCACATTTCTTTACCGAAAGATTCCAAAGCTTAAATTGCGGCCGGAGTCATATGATTGTGTCATATGGGTCAGTGGTTTGGAAAGATTGGGAGCAAGGAAGGAATTGATTCGGGAAAGCTTTCGTATCCTGAGGCCGGGCGGCCGTCTGGTGTGTTTTGAATTGTTGCCTGTCAGGGATACAATTCCCTGGAGGTTTTTTTCTTCGGCAACGGATATCCAGACGCCGGAGGAATATGGCGATTTATTACGTACCACCGGATTTGAGGACATTCAGTTGATTGATGTAACGGCTGATTCTATTGGAAGGTTCCGAAAATACACAGCCCGCTATTTTGCAATAAGGCAACTGAGTGGTGAAATACCGGAGAAAATAGTACAGGAGGCAAAAGCTCTTCTGCTGGGGAAAACAGGTGCATGGAGTCAATGTTTTCTGGTTGCTGCATGCAAGGTCCCAGCCGATTCTTCATGCTGAATAACAACAATGATTTTTTTGAAAACATCCGTCTACGGGAAATCGATATGGAGAGAAATTCCATGAATGAGAATGATATGCAGCAATACATTTTGAAACGGTATGGCGACATTCGAAACACAGACGGGATTCGCGCCTATTATGATTACAGCGATTACCTCAATCTCGGATACTGGGATGAACATACCCGGGACCAGAAAAAGGCCTGTGAAAATATGATGGAAATGCTTATGGCATTTCTGCCTGAAAAAAAAGGGCGAATTTTGGATATTGCCTGCGGTAAAGGTGCAACGACAGCCTATTTACAGAATTATTACCCTGTAGGAGACATCATGGGCATTGACATGTCTGCCAAGCAGATTGAGGTTGCCCAGGCGAATGCTCCCGGATGCACTTTCATGCAAATGAGCGCCACGGATTTAAGTTTTGCCGATGAATCATTTGACAGCGTTATCAGCGTGGAAGCAGCTTTTCACTTTAATACCAGAGAAGATTTTCTGAAAGAAGCTTGTCGCGTACTGAAATCCGGCGGCTATTTGGTGCTTTCAGATATTCTCATGACTCTTGAAGGTGAAAGGCAGGTGGAAAGCCGGAGCGAAAAAAATTTTATTGCAAATCTTGAAGAATACCGAGTTATTCTTGAGCGGACCGGGTTCAAGGTTGTCCAGATTGTTGACGCCACCGAAAATTGTTGGCGGCAGCATTTCAGACATGTAGTTCAATATGTCCATGAAAAATTTCTAAACCGTGAAATAACGAGACAGGAATTGGAAAAACATCTGTATTACACATATCGTCGTGCTTTATACGTAGAATTTTATCTTTTGGCAGCAGCAAGAAAAATATAAAGGGTGTTCAGGATAACGTTCAACAATCCATGAGTAATGTTGTTCGCACAAGTGACTGCCGGGTGCCCTCATGGTTATTACGACCACTGACTGTATCAACTTTTTGAAGGAGTAAGCCGTCATGAAAAAAATTCTTTTAGTGTCACCTGTTCCCATTGGCTTTGAACTGACACAGGATGCATCATACCTTAAACTCCCGTTTACAAAGATAAAAAGATTTATCATGCCATTGCATATCGCAACTATTGCCGGTCTGACTCCAGATGATATTGAAGTGGTATTGTGGGATGAGGCCCTGCATGGCCATATAGGTGACACCACTGATTTGAGTTCTTATGACCTGGTGGCAATCACTGGCTTTATCGGTCATCTCGGGCGGGCACTGGAAATTGCAAAGGTGGTCCGAAAGCAGGGGGTTCCCGTTGCTGTCGGCGGACCGGGTGTTTCATCGCAGCCCCATCGTTTTGCCCAGGATTTCGACCATCTTTTTATTGGCGAGGCGGAGTTGATCTGGCCTAAATTTATAGCTGACCGGCAAAAAGGAGTCCGCCAGAAAATCTATCGCCAGGTCGGGCAGGTGGACCTCGCCTTGACACCCCCGCCGCGCTGGGGAAACATTGCCAAGGAAGTGGAGCATTATCGTCTGGGTGCAGTCCAGACGTCTCGCGGATGCCCGTTTGACTGCGAGTTCTGCGATGTCAGCCTGCTGTTTGGTGAACGTTATCGTTCAAAACCTATTGATAACGTTCTGCAGGAGGTTTCAGAACTGGAAAAGATAGGTGCAAGTGTCATTGTTTTTTGTGACGATAATTTTATCGGCAATCCGGGGTATGCCAAAGATCTGCTTAAAGAGTTAATCAAACTGAACAACTCCTTCAGGCGACCTCTGGGTTTTGGCAGTGAAATGAGTATCAATCTCGCCAAGGATGATGAACTGTTGGAACTTTTGGCTGATGCGAATTTCAGAGAGATCTTCATCGGTATAGAGTCCTTTAACAAGGAATCGTTAAAAGAAACAAACAAACTTCAGAATGTCCGGGCTGATATCGTGGAGGATATCAAGAAAATCCAGTCGTACGCTCTGCCGGTACGCGGCTCGATAATTGTTGGATTCGATCACGATACGAAAGATATATTTGAGCAGACATTTCAATTTGCCCAGGAAGCCTGCCTGGCTGTACCTTCGATCCGGACGTTGATGGCACCTCCCGGTACCCGGCTCTGGAAAAGAATGCTGGCGGACGGCAGACTTCTTGATACCCAGACGGAAGGCCGTTTTTTTGGCAATCCCGGGACGACCAATATTCTTCCGAAAAATATGACCCGGGTAGAACTGCACACCGGCTTCCTGAAATTGCGGGAAAAAATTTACGACTGGGATAATTTTGCCGTACGCGCCAAGGGATTAATTGCGAATCTCAAACGAAAACCCAACGTTCCCAGGCAGAAGGGAAATTTAAAATTAATGATTCAATTCACCTGTTTCTTTTTTTCAAAATTGATTGACAACCATACCCGAAAGGTAATTTTCGATATTCTCCTCTACACTCGAAAGCATGCGCCTTTTATGCTTCCAAGTGTTGCCCGGGGCATCTTACGGCAATTCGGCTACGCCTATGTGAACACCCATAAACTGAAAGATGCTGTGCAACGGCAGATTGACCTGGAAAAATCAGGAGAACTCAAGCCGGAAATAGATCGGCAAAAGCCTTTGGTTCCAGACAGCTTCCATGAATTCTATAAAGCGGTTTTCCCGGAGATCTGTACGGAAGTGTACGAAAGTATAAGCGATAAGACTTTCACGGATGGAACATTGATCGAGATTTTCAAAGAATTTATCATCGACAGGGGCAAGGCGGTCAATACACTTACAGATGCTGACAAAAACGACCTTCTGACGCTGACCCGCCAGATTGTAACGCAAAAAAATATCGATATTGAGAAGCATGATATTGAATCAGGCACAGAAAATTTACCCGGCAAGAAAAAGACTATTTTGCCCGATGAAATTTTCAAGGCGATGCAGCAGGAATTGATGATAGCAAAAACTTATCAGAACGCATAGATGCATAGCTGAGAGGCTTCGCTTCTCCTTACCGGCAAAAATTACCGGTATTCAAAATTCTCCGGCTAGGAGATGAATTCAGGAGCGTATACTATGATCGAATTGAAACAATCCCCTATTCTGAAGAGAAAAATCCGCCAGGACGATGTTGCAGATATGTCGGTACCTTCATGGCGCTTCATAAAAGATTTGATTAAAAACGGAAAAATCGAAGATGCCATGGAATTTATGGATTATGAAGTTACACGCAACAAGGTCATTCATGACCTCCTGGTACATTTTATCCAGGAAATGCTTCACGGTCTTTCCGACTTCGGAGAAGAACAGGTGGAAAAAATATGGCGTAAAATCCTGGAGCCGCTAATGAAATACGTCCTGACCCATGAAGTCAGCGTTGAATTGGTACTGCACCTGGATGCCGAGTTGCAGCGCTGCCATTATAGCGATGTCCACGTTGTGGAAGAGCCGGACCGATATGTGATGACCTGTGATCCCTGCGGTGCCGGCGGCAGATTGCGAAGAGAGAGGTGCAGGAGGCCGGCCTCCAACGAGTATACAAAGCATGTTTGGACATGGCCATGGGATCTGGGAGTGACACAGAAGCCCTATGACTGGTCCTGGAGAAGAACAGGAATTCCCTATTACTGTGCCCATTGCTCAATTATGTGGGAAATTCTGCCAACGGAAATAATCGGTTATCCCGTACGGATTCACGTTCCAGGAGAAACCCCTGAGGATCCATGTGTTCACCTCTATTACAAAAAGCCTGAATTGATACCAGAGGAATTCTACCGCAGAATTGGCAAGGAAAAAAAAGTTGTCGGGAGGTGAAGGCATGCTTCGGCAGGTAGTTTTTGTTTTTATGTTTATTGTCTGCTTTTTTGTTCTTGCTGCAGGGACGGTCAGTTGTGGCGATTTTTCATCGCGTGTAGAGAATCTATATAAACGCTTTGAGCAGGAATGCCTTGAGAAGGGATGGCAACGTGTTGATCTGCGGGTAAATGATCTGACCCGTAAGATTTTGTGGAAGGGCCCCGGTGGGAGTTGGACCAATGGGGCAATCATCACATTGCATGGAGGTGGGGGAACATACTCAAACTATTGCGCCAATATCAGAATCGGCCGGCCCATGGTAGAATTCAGTGAAATGGCTATCTCGGAAGGTTTTGCCGTATTTTCCCTCGAATCCGAAGAAGGGTTTCTCAGGGATCAACGAGGGGACTCTTGCGGTAAACGTTGGCTGTCTATGGCTATAGACAATGGAGCCAACCCGGATACGGTATTCATCGAAAAAGTGATAAGAGAAATAATTCCCGGTTTGCGGCCGGCAAACAGTTCCAAAAGTATCTTTATGACAGGTCACTCCAATGGAGCTTTTATGACGGTTCTGGCTGCAACCCATTTAAGCGATAAAATTGAGGCATTTGCACCCGTTTCCGGTGGTGATCCATACGGAATTTATGTGGACTGCAGTGAAGGTTCGGCTTTTCGTCATACGCCAGGCAAGTTTTATGACCGGGAAACGAAGAAACCGATAAACGAAAAAGATGCCTGCAAATCCGAAAAATATACAAACGAGAAAAGCTGGCCGGGAAAGGATTCTTTGAACAAACCTCCATTCAAGTTATTTTATCATCTGGGCGACAGCGTCGATGATACCTCCTGCAAGGAGAAACTCAAAGAACTCCTTGTCAGAAACGGATACTCCGATGCAGGTTCAGTGATCCTCGGAGATGTTGATTCAACACGCTGGCCGTTAAACCATTTTTGGATGGACGAATACAACAGACCGCTTATTGATTTTTTTAAAAAATACGCGAGAAAACCGGAATAAGGCACGGTTATGCAGCCAGCTGAATAGAAGTGGACAAATCAGATTTTGCCCGAGTGGAGTGATGTTCTTAATTGACAATATTATCAGTAATGATTTGCCTCGCAAAAAAACATGCTTGAATATATTCCGAAAATAATGCGCCTCGGCAAAAGCCCCATGTCCCGATTGACCCTGTCTAAGGTGCATTTCGAAAATGGGGCTCACGAGAGGGCTATCGAAGAATGTAGAAAAGCCCTTGCCTTGAATCCCACTTTTGCTCTGGCGCACTACTGTCTCGCTCTCATCTATAAAACACTGGGACAATACCAGGAATCGGAAGAGGCCTGCCGTCAGGCCTTGTATTTCGATCCTGAGTTACATAAAGCAAGACTGGTGCTTGCTATGATAAAGGATGAACAGGGAAAAACGGATGAGGCTTTGGCCGAATGTCTGGCCGCACTCTCGAAAGACGAAGATAATCCGTTACTGCTGCTTTTGCTTGGCGATATCTATATGAGGTATGCTGAGCATGATAAATCAATAGAATTTCTGAAAAAGGCTATTACTTGCGATCCCCAGCTTACGCATGCTCATTTTAAGCTTGCCCATCTTTTTCTGCAAGAAAACAGAATGTCCGAGGCCATTTCCGCAATCGAGGAAGCACTTCAGCTTAATCCTCTGAATTCAAGGTTTCAGATCCTTCTGGGTGAAATATATTTTTCCCAGAAAAATTACGATACGGCAGCCCAGAGATTTGAGGAGGCGATTCAATTGCAACCCAATCTGGCTGAAGCCCATTTCAATGCCGGGGAAGCATATTTCATGCAAAGCCGTTATCTGGAAGCCCTCCTGAGATTTCGAACTGCATTGATTTTTAAACCGAATCTTGCCGAAGCTTTCCATCGTCAAGGCAATATACTGAGGATATTCCGCCATTTCGACTCAGCTGTTAAACTGTATGAAACCGCACTGAAATATAATCCGGATTCTGTCGAAACTCTTGCCGATTATGCCGATACTCTGATACTGAAAGGAAAATCAAAGGAAGCGGCGGAAAAATTCCGTGAAATCCTGAATTTTATCAAGTGCCCCAATGAAACAGGTGACAGATATTTTGAGGACAGTCTTTACCCGGAAGCGATAAGCGAATACAGGTCCGTATTGCTGAAAAATGACTTACTGACATTTGCCGAAATCCAGTTAGGGAAGGATGAGGCTGAAATTTCATCAAAACCGGGTGATCAGCGAAAACATACAAGGATCCCGCTGAATATTCCACTGGATGTCAGAGATGATAGCGGGAATTACGCTTCAGCCGTATCTGTTGATATTTCCGGCGGAGGCATCTTGATCAGTACGAAAAAAGAAATGGAGGTGGGCTCCAATGTTGAAGTTTTGACAAGGATGGATATTGAAGGCCAGAAAATAGCAACGAAGGGGAAAATCATCCGCATACAGAATTATGAATGTTCGGAGAACATGCTTTTCGGTATAGAACTCATCGGCGAAAACCTGCCCTGGAATGAACTGATGATGATGTAGGACGTCGGGATTGACTGGCATGAACCGGTCCTGGAATGAATACAATATCACGAGGCGATTACAGTGGAACAAATTTTTCCCAGTGCACGAGAAGACCTGGAAATAATCCCACATATTGATGACAGCGGCAAGTTTCGCTATCTCATCCAGGATCCTGTTTACCAGGAGATTTATGAAATTGGCGAGGAGGAGTACCTGATTTTTTCCCTCCACGACGGCAGCACATCTTCCAATAAGATCCGGGATCTGTTTGAAGAACGCTATCGAAAGAAGCTCTCGGTCGAAACACTTGAGGCTTTTACCAGAAAGTTGCACAGCATGCGCCTCATCAAGTCTGACGGCAGTGAACCACGGTTGTACATGTCCCCTGAATTTGAAACTAAAACAATACTTCTGGGATACCCGGATAAAGTGATCCGGATAATGGAAAAGGCATTTGGCGTATTGTTCACCAGAACCTTCCTTGTCTTTTTTTGTTTTCTCACCGCAGTATCTTTGGGTATCGTCATACGGCATGCGGGAGAGTATATGCATGAGATGTCTCTGTTCAGGGAAATATGGGGACCGGGGTTTCTTCTGACGATACCGTTATTCGGGTATTTCATGCTCTACCCTTTCAGCGCCTTTGCCAGAAGTCTAGCCTGCAGGCATTTCGGCGGGCAGGTTTCCGGATTCCGTCTTGCCTTCATCCTGCGGTTTATCCCGGATTTTATTGCCGACATATCAGATGCCCTATGGATTATGGAAAAATCTCAGCGCCTGAAGATTTTCGGAACAGGCATCCTCTCTCTTCTCTTCTTATGGGACATAAGCGTTATAATCTGGCATTCCACGTTGCCGTGGACCAGTGTTCATCTTTTCTTTGCCGTCTTTTCTCTGTCTGCTTTTATTTTCATGCTCCTGAACCTGAACCCTCTTGTGGTTCGGGACGGGTACTTTATACTGCAGACCTGGTTCGATGTTGATGATCTCAAGCAGCGTGCCGAAAATCATGTCCGCTCTCTTTTTTTGTTCACCTCACGCCCGGAACCGCTTACGAGAAAAGAAAAAAGTATTTTCACCATTTATGGATTTCTGTCGCACGCCTTTAGAACGGTGGTAACAGTGTTGCTTCTCGGCGCTGCGGGCTTAATCCTTACAGACACGCTCAATGGTATTGGGGCGCTGCTTTTCATTGCTCTAGTATGCCTGCGTTTTGAAAACAACTTTAGAAATGCCTGGCTGAGCATCCCCTTCAAGAGGAAGCTGGCTTTAGGCGAGGCTGGAAGGATCCAGATGCGCTTGATCGTTACACTCGGCTTGTTCTTCCTGTTCATCATTGTCCTGTTTATTCCCTATCCATTCGAGGTGGGCGGTGAATTCAAGGTTTATCCTGCCAGACAGCTCGGCGCCCGCTCCCTGGTGCCGGGTGTCATTGAGGAAGTTCTGGTCGAAGAAAATGACCTGGTAAAAAAAGGGCAGCCGCTGGCTGTTCTGGATGACCGGGATATCCTGAAAAATGTCGAATCCATCAGGGCGCTTATCGATGAAACCAGCGCCATCCTCAATCTTCGCAAAAAAGGGCCCAAAGGCGAAGAAATAGCCAAGGCCGAACAGGAAGTCGCCACGGCGGCAAAAAGTTACGAATACAGCAAACAGGAGGCCGAACGCTTCAAAAGCATGTTTGAGCGCAAAGCTGTTCCTGAAATCGAATACCGGAACATACTGCGGCAAAGCGACCTGGACAAGGAACGGCTGGAACTTGCCAGGACAAATCTGGCCCTGGTCAAAAGCGGCTCCCGGGACGAGGAAATCGAGGCTTTGGAAGCAAAGCTGCACCGCCTGGAACTGGAACTCGAACATGCCAGGGATAACCTCTCGCGAACCACCCTCTACAGTCCCATCGATGGAATTGTCATAACCCCCTATATCTCGCAAAAAATCGGGCAACGCCTGGAACAGGGTGAACTTTTTGCCGTTATTGAAGATACCTCGAAATATATTGCTGAAATTGAAATTCCGGAAAAGGATATCAATGAGGTGAAAATCGGGGCGGAAGTCAAATTGAGGACCTGGGCTGAGCCGCTGAATACTTTTAAAGGCAGGACAGTTGCTATCGGACCGGTGGCGTACGACAAGAGTCTGCCCATGATAAACCGTGCGCTTTCCCAGCGGGAATCCCTGCTGAGCAAGAAGGAAATCCTTCGCGACCGGGGAAAGGTAGTCCGCGTCCTCGCCGAATTTGCCGGCAGCGATGCTTTACCTAAATCAGATATTACAGGATATGCGAAAATAAAAGGCGAAGTGAGACCGGTCGGGCTTGCCTTTACCCGCTGGCTCCGCAGGCTCATTTTCGTGGAGGTATGGTCGTGGATACCATGATATATATTCCTTTAATTTCAGTTTTTATGCGGGGTATGCAAAGATTCTTCCCTCAGGCTTTGGTATTCACGAGCGTTTTATTTATTTTCCTGGGCAGCACGGTTCATGCTGAATTCCTGCATGAACATACATTGAATCTGGAGCGGGTCTACGGGCTGACCATCAAGAATCATGAGCGTATCCTGTACGCGGAAAAAGAGGTTGCCAGAAGCACTCTCCTTCCCGCCAAAGCCAACAGCATCATTTTTCCCCGCCTTGATCTGTCGGGCGATTACATACGGCACGAAGACCCGATTACTTTTGAAATTGATCCGCAAATCCGATTCATAGACCCTGTTGAAATTGAAACCATCCCCAAAGAGCAGGTTGTGGGGGGTATTCATCTCCACCTGCCGCTGTATCAGGGAACCTGGCATCCTCGCCGAAAACAGGCTGATTTCGAGATTGTCCGCAGCATCAAGGAGCGTTCTCAGGTCATACAGGATATCCTTTTTCAGGCAACCACGGTTTATTATGAAATTCTCAAGACCAGGGAACTCATAAAAAATGCAGAGGAAATCCTCGAACTGACCCGTGAAGAAAAAAGGGTTGCCCATGTGAGACTGGAGGAGGGTGCCGAGACCGAAGATGCTGTGCTGAGTGCCGAGATAAAAATTCTGACCACGGAAAGCAATCTCATTGAATACAGGAACCGTCTCAAGCTCTTAAAGGCTGTGCTGAACCGATACATGGGTATTGACGCTGCGGACTATGATCTGGCGCCTCCGGCAGAGGTAACAAGCCGCAACAACACCTTGGAGGAACTTGTAAAGATTGCCATGGAAAGCAGACAGGATTACCGGAAGGCACTCTCCGCTGTCGACATCGCAGAATCGGAGATACAGGTGGCAAAATCCCGCTTTCATCCGAGTGTTAACGCCTCCTGGGATTACATTACTGTGAACGATCCGGCCTACTACCAGGATGAAAATTATTGGATTGCGGGTATTAAGCTCAATATTCCCATCTTTGAGGGGGGGAGCAGAATCTGGGACCTCAAGGACAAGAGAGAAAGCCTCTCCCAGACCCAGCTCCTTGCCAGAGACCTGCATAAAGGCATACGCATCGAGATTGAGGAGGCCATGCTTGCAGTGAATACACTGGAAGGCATTCTGGATAACCTTAAGAAACGCGAAGAAATGGCAGAGAAGCATTACGAGATGGTTTTTTCAAAGTTCTCCTTCGGAGGTGCCAGCAGTGTAGCTTTAAGCGATGCACTGCGGACTCTTGCCCTGGCGAGAAGGGAACTCATCAGCACCACCTATGATCATCAGCTGGCCATTCTGAAGCTGGAAAAAACCCTCGGCCTGTTTGCCGGCAACTATCTGCCCCGGACCTGACCGGTTGCCAGGCAAACTGCAGGAGCGGCTGGTTTAAGATGTATTTTTCACCTATGGACACCTCGCCAAGCGATATCATAACCGTTGTTTCCGGCCTGCCCCGTTCAGGCACCTCGCTCATGATGAAAATGCTGCAGGCAGGAGCAGGACTGGAAACAGTAACCGACAATATCCGCAAGGCTGATGAAGATAACCCGAACGGATATTTTGAAGATCAGAGGGTGAAAAAGCTCAGGGATGACAATTCCTGGATTGGGGAGGCCCGGGGAAAAATGCTCAAGGTGGTCTCCATGCTCCTCTACCACCTGCCGGATGATTTTACCTACAGGATTGTCTTCATGCAGAGAGATCTCCGTGAGGTCCTGACCTCGCAGAGTAAAATGCTTGTCCGCCGCAATGAAAATCAAGCTGCCGATGACGCGCAGATGATTAAACTGTACCGGAAACACCTGGATCATGTTTTCTCATATCTCGCCAACAGGGAGAATATGACCGTCTGCCGCATATCATTCAACAGGCTCTTCGCTGACTCCAAAGCCGAACTCGAAACCCTGGAGAAATTTTTCGGAATGGGTCTGAACAGGGACCGGATGATAACGGCCATAGACCCGAAACTCTATAGAAGAAGGGCATCCGTATGAGCAGCGAAAAAGAATGCGGTCGTGAAATAACCTCCTTTTTTTTATTATAATTTGAAAAAAATAAAAAAATTAATTTACCTTTGATATTTTGAGCAATTAACGTTAAAATTAATTAATCTTGCATAAGAAAAGCCAAACCTGCTGCGAGGCAGGGACGGAAAGCCGCGGATTTCTCTTGTGAAACTGCCGGGCTGCCTTTATGAAGGGTGATCCGGTTTTTTTCTCCTCAAATATGCTGTAATCCTGATCCCCTTCTTTATCTCTTTGATTCTGCACAGGCCGTTCTTCGAAAAATAGAGACAATGCCTGTCCAAAGCGGAGAATGTAACAATGGGTGTACAAATGCTTAAAATGCCTTTGTACTGCTTTCGCCGGGTGTATCCAAAAACCGGCGGCAGCCCTGTCCACGACGTCTCACTTCATATTAACCTGCTTGACGGCATGATAAGAATGCCTGAAAGTTTCCAGCGGTATCCCCAAGGCTTTTCTTTCAATAAAGAATAAAAAGGAGGCAGAATCTATGAGATCCAAGTTGGCAAATATTGTGTTTAGTGCTTGTATTGAGCCGGCGGAGTGCGGGCGCCGATTGTTGCTGCCGGTTATTCTCGCGATGGCTGCACTCTTTTCCATGGCATTCGTATTCCCTGCCCAGGCGGCAGACTGTGTTGATTCCGACAGCGACGGCTATGTTGCCTGCGCCGGTTGTGAAGCGCCTGCCGGCACTTCATGCGGTGATTGTGCAGAAGGAAATGCGGCGATCTATCCCGGTGCAGCCGAGTTGTGTAACGGTGTGGACGACGATTGCGACGGATCTGTAGACGAGGGATTCGATGTCGGGTCTGAATGCGCTTATTGGCAGGACCCCCCGGGCTGTTCGGCAGGAGATCCCGGAGGATGCTGTTTGAGCGGTATAGGGGAACTCGCCTGCACGGCAGACGGCTCAGGCACTGAATGTGTAATAATTAACTTTCCGCCGGGTGCTGACGAAAGTTGGGGCACATGCTATACAGACCCTTCACCCACCAAATGCTGGGTGCAGCTGATGCAGACAGGCGAGCCTCCCGGATCCGACCCGTCCGATGCCAGCTGTTTCGACGGCAAGGATAATGACTGCGACGGCTATTTCGATCATGAGGAAACCGCTTGCCAGACAGATGAACTGTGCGACGGGTTTGACAATGATGGTAACGGCTCGATTGACGAAACCTTCACGAATTTGGGTGATTCATGCTCAGTAGGCGTGGGTGAATGTGCCAGGACCGGTGTATATGTCTGCACCGCCGACGGCTCGGCCACCGAATGCAATGCCTCGGCAGGGACGGCCGTTGTTGAGGGTCCGCCGGGCAATACAGGCAAGTGCAATGACGGCCTGGACAATGACTGTGACGGGTATGTTGATTATCCCGCTGATCCGGACTGCCTTACAGATGAAGTATGCGACGGTTTTGACAATGACGGCGACGGATCGGTTGACGAGGATTTTACATTGGGTATTCCCTGCACGGCCGGCATAGGACCCTGCCAGGTTTCCGGGACAACCGAATGCAGTGCCGATGGACTGTCTACCGTCTGCAGCGTCATTGCGGATGCATCCAAGGCTGTCACCGAGGGGCCGTCAGGTCCCACCTGCAAGGACGGGGTTGACAATGACTGCGACGGTAACATAGACGCTGCTGATGCTGACTGCAGCTATGCTGATCTTTATGCCTGGTGCAGTTTGGAATACCTGCGCGCCGAACCCGGTGACGACTGCACCGGTTGGCATACGGTGAACTTTGGTGTAAGCGGCAATTCCGAAAATGCGAAATTGACCGCGGAACTGCTGGCTATTGATCTTGACGATACAATCGTTGCCACAACTCTCCTGGATACCGGCGATGAAATCCACATGGCCAGCCGTATTGAACCTTACGATTTCCTGTTTAAAAGTGACAAGAAAGGCAAACGCCACTGGGATTTTTCACCGGTACCCATGGTACGGGTCATGGTTGAAGACGGCGGCAACACCGCTTACGCCTACTGCTCGAACATTCCCTATCTGGAAAGGATAGCGCCGGCTGAAGGCAAGGTGCTCTCAGCCTCCCAGGGAGATTCCATCGAGGTGGTGGCGGCGATCCCCAGGGTTGATCCTGCTCAGCTTGCTGTCTTGATAGACGGTGTGGACGTCTTTGCTGCATTGGCGGGAGTGTTTGATCCCGCATTTGATACATATTTTGCCGGCGGCAGTCCTGCCGGAGACGTGTATGATAACGGTAACCTTCTGTTTACTGTCTCGGAACTGATCATTGATACCGGCGCCGTTTACGAGCAAAGCTCGAATACCTTGAGCTTCACCCTGACCAACCTGGGTTGCGGGGGACATATGGTGGTGGTGGAAGGCGTTGAGAAGGATGGTATTTTTTCGGCCTGGACATCGCCGGACTGCAACCAGGACGATCTCAACGACAACGGCACCTTTTCCGTATTTGCCATCTTTATCGACACACCCACCCCGGGAATGGTAACCGGCACAGTTCCCACTCCGGTGGAAGGAGAGGTCTGTCACGGCCTTCCGGTCAGCAGCCTGTACATAAACGGCAAAAATGCGGGACCGGATATGACCTGTGTCGAGACGCCCGGAGACGGGGAAACCACTGCAGACTCATGGAACTGTGATTTTGCGACCACACTCCCCCGGACCAACCTGGCTGCCGAGGTGGCTGGGACAAACACAACGCTCGGCACCTTTGATCCGGGTTCAAACAAGCTGCATGCACTGGCCGAGGATTTACAGGGCAACCGGACAACAGCCAAGGTCGACTTTGCCATTGGCAATGTCAACGCAGTATCAACCGCCTCAATGCCTGTTGCCCTCAGTACATCCGACAAGCATATGATTGAAGGTGTGGTAGCCGAAGTCTTTAAAGAAGAATTCGATGCATCGCTGACATCAACCGGGGTTGACATCAGCGATGCCATGGTGCTTGGGCTTGAACCGGATGCCATTAACACCTTTTTCGCAGAAACCTGCAAGGCCGCGAATGCCACTGCAAAAGAAAAGATCATTGCGAGCCTGAAGGGGAAATCGCTTGAACCCAAGGGAATTGATTACGAGTGCGACCCGACGATCTATACCGACATCCAGGACGCCCATGTGACCAGTGACCTGCAATGTACGGTAACACCCGTGGACAATAAACTTATTGTCGACGTTGTCGTTCCCACAATAACGGCCGACCTCTATTCGCATGGGCATTGCTGTACCGGATGTGATTTCATCTGCTGGGTTGAGGTGACCGTTTCACAATACGCCACGGCCACTCTGAACAATGCACAGGTCAGCTTCGATCTGACTGAAGGTGTTTTCCTCGGCACCGAAAGCGTCACCGAGGCTGCTTTTACAGGCGGGACGCTGGACATCCTGCTCGGCGCCAGCAACAATGACGTCGGCTGCATAGTCGGTTTTTTCCAGGATCTCTTTGATGCAATTCTTGATGTTTTCTTCTTTATTTTTACATTCGGGCAGGTTGATAACCCGGTTGATTTTTCATTCGACTTCGAGGGTGTCTTTAAACAGGTTGATCTTGTCGATAAAATCGGAGTCATAACCTTTCCTGAAAAAGTCGCGGAAATAAAGATCAACGATCAACTGGTTGCCGACACGGACAAGCTTTTGACCGCCAAGCTCGAAAAAGTGGAGATTACGCCCAATGGATTCATGGGATCCTTAAAGGCGAATTTCTCCCCGACTTTCGAGAACCCGGTGATTGAGGGTGATCAAAACGCCCTGAGTTCACCAGCTGATCCGCCGGCCCCGGTGGTGTCTAATCCGCCGACGGGAAATGCCTACTTCGTGATCTCCGACGATGCAATTAACCAGCTTTTTGCCAGCATGACGAAACAGGGAGAGGTCCAATCCATGTGCCTTCCTTCAGGTAAGTGTGCAGGTGGAACGAACGACGAAAAAACCTGTGTGGATGATTCTGTCTGTACAGGCGGCGGTACCTGTAACTACCTGACAGTAGGCGATCTTCTGCCGGCAGACTGCCTGGATATTCCGGCAATCCTGCCTAAAGTGCGTGGTATTTGCGAGGGCATGAAAAGGGGCGACTGCGAAGCGCTGACCCAGATCAATGCCCAGGGCGCATGCCACGGCACTGTTGGGGACAATTGCGAGACCATACCGGTCAGTTCATTCCCGGAATTAGAAAAGCAGACCTGCCGCGACACACCTAATCGCAATATTTTCTACGACGATCCCCTCATGTTCTGTGCCCGGGCAGATGTTCCGCCTTACGTGCTTATTCAGGACAATGTCGACATCGACGGCAATCCGGTCAGCACAGAAGGGATCGTAGAGACGTATCTGCGTTTGAACGACCTGCTGGTCGGCATTATTGTCGATCGTGACAATGATCAGGCGATAAGCGGCGGTGAACTGAATGCCCTGCCGGGCTGCTTCGTGGATGGTGCGGACACAACGGGTGACTGCAAGATAATTGCGAGTTGTCTGGACATGAACATTCAGGCGGATTTGGGACTCGATACATCCGGTGGAGGTCTCCGGATTAAGCCGACCATAGGGTCAATCAAGCTTCCGCCGAGAGATGCGGGGCAACCCTGTGAAGGTGGGTTTAACTTCGGCGGTGATGAAAACGTTCTCAACCAGTCGGCAGATAGCAGTTCTATAGGCGATCTGGAAAGTAACGTTGAATTTTTCACCCCAGCGCTCCAGTCAGATGGACTGGATCTGGGTGGAATTGTCACCTTCGAGAACCCGAAACTGATTTCAATTGATACACCCGGAGGGATTCCGGGTTCAGAAAGTGATTTCCAGGATTACCTGGGAATCACTGGAGACATTGTTGAACCCGCTGAGTAATTATCTTTAGATAAGTACCAGATTCAACTCTTGTGCCCAGCCTGGTTTCAGGCTGGGCACAGTTGTCATAATTCTTATTCTGTTTACGGCCCTTTTCGATTCGGCCGGGCCATCCAGGATCTGGAAATACCGAATGATATACTCAGCAGTTTATACGCAAAGAACGCGCTCATTTTCGATTAACTGAAAACAGGCAGCGCAGGGCAAAAGAACAATTCGTGTTCGAACATACACGGACTGGAGAGCTTCTGGAAGCTGCGGCGGCACGTTTCGGAAAAAGCAACTGTTCCATATTTATTGACAGGATGATTAAGGATCATCAAACGACCATACAGTTCTTCATCAGTATCGTCGAAAATCGCGATAAGGCCAGATCAGGGAAATTTCAACCGAACTTTACAATGAAACCGAAAACCGGCTCCTCGCCGAGGCGAGCAAAAGGCTGAATAATACAGTTCTGAATATTAATCTCCTGCGTGAAGCGGCAAGAGAAAATCTATCCACCGAGGCAATGATGAGCTTGCCGAGCTCTCGAAATCGTTTAATGCCATGACTGAAAACTGAACCTGTCCTACAATGCGCTTGAAAATGAAATCATCGAGCGCAAGAAGATGGGAGAGGAACGGAAAGAACTGATACTCAAGCTTGAGAATACCAACCAGGAACTCGAAGGGTTCACCAGTGGGACACTGATATATTTTAAAGACAGGAAGGTCAACGTCGGCTTGGACAGGATGGATTACGACCGGCGCCGTGGAATTTTTGGTATGCTTTTGAAACCTTACCAGAAAAAATCAGTAAGATATTTTATTGCGGTAAAAACCATGACACTGACCAGCATCCATTTGATCGCTTTGGCAGGCATGAATTTCTGGCATCTTGCTCCGAGATACATGCCGCCCATGCCGCCGAGGCCGAACAGTATGCCCAGCAGCCAGTCAGGCGCCACAGAAACCCCGGGGTAAAAGGGGGCCAGTGCCTGGTAAAAGAATACCCCGGCTACCGAGGTGACAAAAGTCCCCATCAGGGCGGCGCCGGCCACGGTATAGACGGGCAGGCCGAAAAAGGTGATGAAGAAGGGCGCAATGATCGCCCCGCCGCCGATGCCGTAGATGCCGCCGACGATGCCGACAATGAAGCTCAGCGCGAAGATGCCCCAGAACCCCACCTCGAATTGTTCACCGTAAAAAGTGTAGCAGAGCCGCTTCAGGTCAAAACGACATACTGTCACGGCCGGCATTTTTTCCCGCTCGCCGCCGACGGAAGCGCCTTTTTTCCGGTGAAAGTTGCGCACCAGTTCCCGGAACCTTTTTTCGGCAGAGGATTTATCATTGCCGCGCGATTTTTTGCCCAGGAGGTCAGAGACCATTTTCATGCCGATATAGAAGAGTACGGCGGCGGCAAAGAGCTTGAAATTTTTTGCATCGGTAAGATAATTGATCCGAATGACAGCCCCGATGAAGACCCCGGGCAGGGTGCCGGCTATCACGATCCAGGTGAGCGGCCAGACCATCCTCCCTTCCCGCCAATAGCGGTAAACACCGCTGGGAATGGCAACAATGTTGAACAACTGATTGGTAGCGCTGACCGAAGGGTTGGTATAGCCGAGAATCGACATCTGGAAAGGCAGCAGGAGAAAAGCTCCGGAAACGCCGCCCATGGAGGTGAAAAAAGAAATCACAAAGGCGACCAGGGGAGGAATCCAGAGTGCAACTTCAATCCCTGCTGTCTGAAAAAACATTGTGGACCCTTGGTTAAGGTTGACACAATAAGCACGAATTCATATATATTCGTGTTAGTAATACTTTTCATCCGGCGGTGTCAAGCGATTTGTGACATAATCACGGATTGACCGGCCAATGATAAACAAGGCAGCTCCCGGGTTCAAAAGAAGATGAAACCGGCAGACAACTGTGAAAAGATGAAGAAAAAGGCTGAAAAAGCGGTACGGCCGATTTTCCGAGGGGCGCAGACCGGGCAGGAGCGCATTGCTGCGCCTGATGCCGACCAATGTCTCGATACCGCCCGGTTGTCCCGCCTGGAACAATCGTTTCGCGAGTGGGCCGAGGCGACGGCTCGGGCAGACATTCGCTTGTCCCGGCAGCGTATTTTGCTCATATTTCTGCTGATCCGCTACACCGGGGCCAAACTGAACGAAGTGCTTTCCCTTGATCCTTTTCGTCATTTCGATTTCAGCAGGCACTCGGTTGTTTTTGGCAACACACGTACTGAAAGAGGCCGTGCCGAGCGGGAAGTGCATCTTTCGGCCGGCCTTTCCCGCGAAATCGGGGCTATGCTTGGAGACCCTCATTTTGCCAAATCTCTGAAAAAATTTTTCGCCGTCGATCCCGGTTTTCTGCGCCGAAAATTCTACGAAAGGGCCGAATCCTGCGGTTTTCCCAAGCGGCTGGGTTCCCCGGAAATGATTCGCAAGTCCCGGGGGGCGGAACTGCTGCAAAACAACATGCCTTTGCCGGCAGTGCAGATGGTTCTGGGACATGCAACCCCGAGCCGCACCCTCTCCTATCTCGCATTTACCGAGGATGAAATCCGGCAGATAGCCAAAAGCTGTCTGGAGAGAGAGTCGGCCCGGAGCAGCAGTGCCCGCAATGTTTTCTGGGGGAAAATTCAAACCATCCGGCGGGGAGACATCCAAACACTGGTGGTCCTGGTCACCATTACCGGCCACCGGATAGTCACCATGATCACCAACAACAGCCTGGAGCGGCTCGGTTTGCATGAGGGAAAATTGACTGCGGCAGAAATCAAGGCGCCCTGGGTGATTGTGCAGAAAGGGGAGGATATTCCTGAATCCAGCGCTGAAAACAGGTTTCAGGGCGTGATAACGAGTATGATCAGAGGAAAAACCTCAACGGAATATGTGATCCGGATAGACGGCGGCACCGAACTCTGCGCCGTAGCTTCCACCGAAAGCGGCATGCGGATGGATCTTCAGGAAAAAAGCCGGGTCTGGGCGTTATTCAACTGCTTTTCCGTTGTGCTGCATATCGATGAGTAGCAGGGGGCATTGGGGCTCGGAATGATTATGGACCGGCTCGATGAATGCATTGTTGTACTTGTAATTTCCGGCACGGATGCGGCGGATTTCCGCCGCCGGGAAGGCGGCAGGGAAAAGGAGAATCCATGATAGCATTCACTGTCATCTGCCTGGCATCACTGATAACGGCGGGACTCACCCTGTATTCTGGATTTGGCCTGGGCACGCTGCTGATGCCCGTCTTTGCCATTTTCTTTCCGGTCGAAGTGGCGGTGGCGGCCACCGCTATTGTGCACGGGGCCAACAACATATTCAAAATGGGTGTGGTCGGCAGGCATGCGGACCGCTCCCTGGTCATCCGGTTCGGTATTCCCGCAATAATCGCCGCTTTTGTCGGCGCCGCAGCGCTCGGCTACGTGGCGCATTTCGGGGAGATCACCAGGTATTCCATCGGACCGAGGACGGCCGTTATAACCCCGATCAAGCTGATCATGGCGGCGCTGATGCTCGTGTTCGCCATGTTCGAGCTACTGCCGCGCCTGCGGGACCTTAAAATCGACCGCAAGTACCTGTTCATGGGCGGCATCCTGTCCGGGTTCTTCGGCGGGTTCTCCGGTCACCAGGGCGCCCTTCGTTCGGCATTTCTTGTAAAAACGGGCATTTCCACCAAGGCCTTTGTCGGGACCAACGCCGCCATCGGGTTCATGGTCGATATGGCGCGGATCACCACCTACGCTGTCGTGTTCCTGGCTGCGGAAACAGCCGCTCCCATCTTCGGGGGCCAATGGTCCCTGGTCCTCGCGGGAATCGTTTCAGCCTTTGCCGGCGTTATGCTCGCCAAGCGCTACCTGCACAAGATTACCATGAAGACCGTCCAGACCCTGACCGGAATTCTCCTGTTCGGCATCGCCCTGGCGCTCGGCTCCGGGATCATATAAAAAAGCCGGATCGCAAGGTATCCGGTATACACCTTCTCTGCTGTCTTCCAGACAGTCCCGGGTAAATATCCGGGTCCGGAAAAACCTGTGAAGGTCAAGGTCGGGGATACGGTGGTCATCGTCGCCACCAACCAGGACGGCTCGGTCCACGGCTAACAGTTCATGGTGGCGGGAATGTTGCCTATGACCGGGTCAGCCTGTGGGCGGACCGGGATACTCTGCTGCCGACCCGAATCGAGTGCCTGACCGAGGCGGAGATGCTGATCAAGACCATTCTCTTCAAAGAGATCAAGGACTTCGGCGGCTCCATTGTCCGGCCGTCGGTCATTGAGACCGACAGCCCCCTATACCAGGGCTACCGCTCGATCATGATCTTCGCCGGTATCAAGGAGAGGATCCTGCCGGACGAGGTGTTTACCCAGACATTCATGCCCAATCTGGAATCACTTCGTTGGCCGTTGTAAAGCGGACCGCCGGGAAGCAGGGATGAGAGATATGGCATGGACAGGATAGGGAGGCGGCCGGGGTGAGATAAAGAATGTCGAACGGTTAAACAACGATCGTCAATCTGAATGATGGGAGCTTCTCCTTCTCGCCGGAGCTTATCTACACCGCCGTCACCAACCTGGAGCTGCGCTTGAAGGGGACATGGCTGCATGGGAGCAGCCTCACCGAGTACGGAGAAAAACAGAACGACTGGCGGCTGGAATTGCGGTTACGGTACTACCTGTGAATTTTTCTGCCGCACTCGAGTAAGACCAGCGCCGCAACAGCATGCCAGGTGGCGTCGAGAAACGGCGCTGCCCGGAGGCCGCGGCCAAACCCCCCGGAAGCGGTCTGGCAGGCGGTAATAAAACGACGCGCTGTTTCCGGATTGGCCGGCTCTGCTTCCAGAGCGTTGAGCGCCCGCAGGCAATAATGGCAATTCTCGATAAAGGAGGTGGTGCCGGGAAAGAAACCAAAGCCGCCGTCACCATTCTGGGTTGCCCGGAACCAGGAAATCAGCTTCGGCGCGGGCGGCAAGGTGTTCCTGGACATCCGGCACAGATACATGTGCATCCAGGCCTCGTCAACGCCGAGCCAATCGCGATCCAGGACAGCGGCGAGGTTACGCTCCCCGGAAAATATCGGCAGTTTTTGTGCCAGCAGTTCTGACAGAATTCTGGCGCAATAATACCAGTCATCCAGGGAGTCGGCGGTCCGCATCCTGTCGATGACGACTGATTCGACAGCTTCCGCAGCCAAAGTCAGGCCGGCAATGCGGCAGCACCACAGCAGCTGGAAGGTTATCCTGGCCCCGACAGGCAGGGAGCGGCGGCAGCCGTCCAGGTAGGACCGCAGATTTTCGTCCGCAGAGGGATCAAATCCTTTTTCCTCCTCCGCTCCGTACTGCCTGGCAAGGTCGAGGATGTTTAAGGCGTGGAAGGTGTCCTCAATGGTGGCCGGCAGCGTCGGTGTGGCCGCGAATCCGCCGGTTTCCTTCCGCCTTGACAGGACAAACGGGACTGCCGCTGTCAATATGTCCCGAAGTTTTCCGTCAGCTTCCATGTAGCTGCCCGCAAGCGCCGCAAGCGCCGTTTATACCGGGTGTCCGGCTTTCGTGAGATAACTGAATTTCTGCTGAGCATAAATGTGGGTGGTCTTTATTTGCCCCGCTCGGGCTTCGAGTAATTCTCGAGAAACTTTTTTTCCGACTCAATGGTGCTGATCAGGATGAGTTCATCATGTTTACGGAGAGGTTTGTGCGGATCGGGGCTGACGGTGAGCTGATCCCCGGATTTAACGGCGATGACGCTGCATCCGGTTTTCTCCCTTATCGAGGTTTCGGCCAGCGTCCTGCCGGCCAGTGAATCGCGGACAGTGCTGTTGAAGACATTGAGTCCCTCGGTAAATACGGACATGTCGTCAGGCTGCAGCAGGTTAAGGATGCGGTTGGCTCCCATGGTGGCATACGACAGAACAGTATCGGCCCCAGCCTTGTGCAGTTTGGAAACCGTCTTGTCAGAGGTTGCCCGGCTGATGATCTGGACGTCCGGCCTCAGCTTCCGGCAGTAAAAGGCAAGATAGATGTTCATGGCGTCATCATGGGTGGTGACAATGACGGTCCGGGCTTCTTTTATGCCCGCCTTGACCAGGATGTTGATGTCGGCGGCATCTCCCTGGATATGATTCTTATGGTCCAGGCATACCAGGCGCTCCCTTTTTTCGACAATGGTATAGGGGATCTTCCGCGCTTCCATGATTTCGGCGGCAGCGCAGCCGACATTGCCGCCGCCGAGGATCAGGACCGGAGCATCAGGCGCATAGTCCACCCAGGTAATGGCAAATTGCCGGTCAAAACTATCCAACTGTTTGCTGGTGCCTGCCATAACCAGAACAGTGGTGGAGTTGATCTTCGTCTGCGGAAGCGGCATCTTGAAGATTCCATGCTCCCACAGTCCGACTACGGTTGCCCCGGTCCTTTCCCGCAAACGGGCTTCGGCCAGGGTCCGTCCCTGCAGCGGGGTGTGCATGGCAGGTGATTCGGCTATCAGAAGCTCTTCAAATCTGCCGATGACATTTGTTCCCACGTCAATGCCGAAGGTCCGGAGCCCCAATGATTCACCCAGCATTTTTCTGAACTGGAAAACACGGGTATTGCCGGGAAATTCGAGGATATCGATGGAATGAACATTCTCTGCCCTGGTGACAATCGGGACCTTGTCGGTTATCTCCCTGATAGTGAAAGATATGTTGGTGTTCATCAGATCGTCGTTGGTAGCGACCACCATGGCGGCATCGTGGATACGAAGCCGTTCATAGGTGACCGGGTCGTCCACGTCGCCGAGTATCACCCGGTATCCCTGTTCATGGAGATCTAGGGCCCTGTGAGTGTCACCCTCGACGATTACGTATTCATAATTGTATTTGGCCAGCTTCTGGATGAGTTTTGCTGTGATGGGTTCCAGGTTGGTGATTACAATATGGCCGGATATGTCTTCCGGCAGGGTGCGTGGAGTTCTTGCTTTCTTCTGGGCCTCCAGCCAGGGCGCGTAAAAGAACTGGATAAAGGTAAAAGGCAGCATGATCAGCAGGAAAACGATGCCGGACAGGAGGACAAAAATGGTGAAGATCATGCCCAGGTCGGTTGAGAAGGTGATATCGCCGAAGCCGAGGGTGGACATGACGGTAAGGGTCCAGTACAGGCCGGTGATCAAGCTGAAATGTCTTCCCTCGTACAGCATGATGGCATGAAAGAGGATGCTGTATAAGAAAATGACAGCGGCCAGGAATGCAAAGAATTTTATCAGCAGGACAATGTTTCGCTTTGTCGTCCTCTCCTGAAGGAAATAAATAAGCAGGGAAGGCAGGTATTTCATATGGCACTCTTATACTTTAAAAAATCCATCCTGAGAAGGGTAGAGCAAACAGGCTGCCCCGGTCAGGAGAATTTACTGTATTTGTACGAAAAGGATAAGCATTCCTGTACACGAAACAGCAACCTTTTTGCAAAAACCGGGGAATAGTCTTGAATTTTCCCTGGAAAAAGAGGATAAAATTGGAACATTGCAAAGTCTTATAACCTTTGCGCAGAAAAATTCACATCTGTTCAAAACCACGTACCTGATGATTCTCCATGCAGAAAGTTTTCTCTTTGTGCCGGAAGGGATTGCCCGGTATATGGATCGGGACGATGATTGCACGGATTACGCTGCCGATTCCGGTCGGCCTGCTTGCAGAAAGAAGACGGATTAACACCTGAACATATTAATCTGAAAGGGAAAAAACTCAAGTAAACAATGTAATGGGAGATTCTGAACATGAAATTTTTTAAGAGCTTTCTTGTCCTGGCTGTTTTTTCATTTGTCACCGCCGCTTTTTCGATCGCAGCGGTTGCCGACGACATCACCGACTACATCAACGAAGCGCTTGAATATTACCAGGACGGGAAGTATTCGGATGCGGTTTCCAGCCTGAATTTTGCCGAACAGCTTATTCAGCAGAAGAAAAGCAGCGGCCTGGAAGCCTTTCTTCCGGAACCGCTCAGCGGCTGGAATGCCGATGTCGCTACATCCCAGGCTGCCAATTCCGCCATGCTGGGCGGCGGCATCAGTGCCGAGCGCCAGTACAATAAAGGCAACAGTTCGCTCCGCATTCAAATCATGGCGGATTCACCGATGCTGCAGGGAGTAATGATGATGATGTCAAATCCCATGTTCGCGACCTCGGACGGCGGCAAGATGGAGCGCATCGGCAAGCAGAAGGCAATTGTCAAGTTTGACCCGAACAATCGGCAGGGAGAACTTCAGGTGGTTGTCGCCAACCGGTTCATGGTGACTGTAGAAGGCTCCGGCATTACCGAAAACGACCTGAAAGAATATGCCGGGGCGATAGATTACGACAAGCTCGCGCAATTACCCTAGCTGCAGGACAGCGCAAGAAGAAAACAGGCCGGGAATACACCATTGCCGCTTTCATTATGCTACGCGCGCCGAGCCCGGAGCGGCGCGCGAAAGACCGGGGAGACTCCGATCTGAATTCCATGACGTCACTCCCCCGCTTCATCTACCTGACGCAATAAACCTTCCCATTTCCAAATACATCTTCCTGTTTGGTTCTGGCAGATTCTCCCGCCACAACCGCTGGATAACGAGTTCTGCACGTGGGAATTTGCTAAACGTTTTAGTGAACGTTTATTAAACCATTAGTTTATGTAACTATATGTTATTATAATAATTAATTGATTTTTTATAAAAATATTGACAACGATATCTAAATCGTTTTAGTGATTAATAGGGGAAAGCAGTCATAATCAACACATGAAAAGGTACCCATGACATCTGGAAAACGTGCCGTGACCATCAAGGATGTATCGAGGCTTGCAAACGTATCACCTGCCACGGTATCTTTTGTTATGAACAATAGACCGGGCGTCAGTGCAAAGACACGCGCTAGGGTGCTGCAGATTGCCGAAGCCCTCGATTATAAACCCAATCTTGTGGCACGATCCCTGGTCAACGGGCGCAGCAAGTTGATCGCCATGCTCATTTCCAGCACCCGGAATCCTCTTTTTCCAGAGCTTGCGGATGGTGTGGACCAGGCCCTCAAGGCAAAGGGATACACCCTCAGCATCATTTCCACCAATGACGAAGAACAACTCGAATCCCGGGAAATCGCGGCCCTCAGGTACCGTGGTTTTGACGGCGTCATCATCTCTTCGACCCTGCAGAACAACCGTGAGCTGAATAAACTTGTGGAGTCTGGTTTTCCCGTTGTCTCTGTTCTCCGCCGTGATTATTCCTGCAAGGGTCTGGACTATATCGTTCTTGACGGCATCAAGGGCGGATACATGGCCACGGAGCACCTGATCCGCCTGGGCCACCGCCGGATCGGAATCATCAAGGGGCCGCAAAAGACCTCCACAGGCCTCGAACGGTTGAAAGGAGCCCTGTATGCCATGGCGGACTACGGTATTCAGATCCCCGATACCCTGATCCGGGAGGGGGATTTTTTCAAGTCCAGTGGCTACGCCGCCGCCATGGAAATGATGCGCCTGCCGCAGGAGGAGCGTCCATCGGCTCTGTATGCGTGCAATGATGACATGGCGATCGGAGCGTTTGAAGCCCTGTGGGAACTGAATGTCAGGGTACCGGAGGATGTAGCCCTGATCGGCTTCAACAATACTGCGGTAACAGCTCTTAAATCGGTGTCCATCTCAACAATTTCCCTCCAGAAAGCTTCCATGGGCAAGCAGGCTGCCAACCGTCTGATTGAAATCATTGAAAACAAAAAGGATGATCGCAAAACATTCCGGTTGATGCTGGAACCCGAGTTGATTGTCCGCCGCACCTGCGGTTTCGCATTAAAGGGAAAGTATCTGGTCGATAAAGTAAAAGATGAGGACAGGCGGATTTTCCCATGATGCCTGCAGGCCGTTTCATGATTGATCCGGAAACAGGGTCGGCACGGATGTGCTGGAGTACAGGATAAACAGCGCAGCCGTCAGCCGGAACTTACTAATTCTCCTGATAAGGAAGAATGACCATGCATGACAAAATAATCTCGCTCAAGTCTCCCAATCTCATTCTGGCAGGATTCGGCGCCCTGGAAAAAATGGGTGAGGAAGCCAAGGCGCTCGATGTCAAAAAAGCCCTGATGGTTACCGATGCCGGAATCCAGGCCAGCGGCATCGGGGAGAAAGTCGAAAAGATTTTGCGGGCCAATGGCATATCTGTAACCGTGTTCGACAAGGTGCAATCGGATCCGGACATTGCCTGCTGTGAAAACTGCATCTGCGAAGCAAAAAAAGAGGATTATGACCTGATTGTCGGGGTCGGCGGCGGCAGCCCCATGGACATTGCTTCCGTGACTTCGCTGATGTGCAGAAATCCGGGTTCGATCCATGACTATTTCGGGGTCAATCTCCTGAAAAATCCGGGGATACCCACCTTCCTGGTGGCGACAACAGCTGGGACCGGCGCTGAAGTGACGCCGAACGCAATTCTTACCGACCCGGAAGCAAAATTGAAAAAGGGCATTGTCAGTCCCTATATCCTTCCCCGCGCTGCCATTGTCGATCCCATGCTGACGCTTTCCATGCCGTCCCGGGTCACATCCTTTACCGGTATGGATGCGCTCACCCATGCCATCGAATCGTATACCTCCATGAATGCCACCCCTCTCACCGACATGTACGCCAGGGAGGCCATCAGGCTGATCGGCCGCAGCCTGCGAACGGCGGTAGCCAAGGGAGAGAGGCTTGACGCCAGGGCCGATATGTCCCTGGGCAGCCTGTATGCGGGCATTTCCCTGGCCAATGCGGGGGTGGGGGCAGTGCATGCTCTGGCCTATCCGCTGGGAGGGGAATTCAATATCCCCCATGGCATTGCCAATGGCCTGCTTCTTCCCCACGTCATGAAGTTCAACCTGATGGGGAATGTCGAAAAATTTGCCGACATCGCCGGTCTGCTGGGAGAAAAAGTGGAAGGGATGTCCAGTGCCTATCAGGCCAGGATGGCCGCAGTGGCGGTTAAAAACCTGGTGGACGACATTGATATGCCGAAAACCCTTTCCGAACTGGACATACCGGAAGACGCCATCCCCGGATTGGCTGAAGCGGCCATGAAGGTTACCCGGCTGATGGTCAACAACCCGCGGAACATGACCACCCTTGATGCGGCCAGAATTTTCAGAAATGCCTTCTGATAACTGGATGATCATACGGTTTGAACTTTTCGGCACCCTGGAGCACCTGACCGGTCCTAACTTCGAGATCGTCGTGGAGGGTCCGGTTCTGCTCCGGGATCTGCTCGGGCCGCTTGCCGACCGGCTTGGACAACTGGTGCCGTACGGCACAGAAACCACCGAGGCGCAGCTCCTGTCCAACCTGTCGTTTTTCATGGGCAGGAAGATGCTGCGGATGGAAGATCGGATTGATGCGGATAACACCATAACTGTGGTCTTGCCGGCCACAGGCGGATAAACAGGGGAAATGCCATGTACGGCTATCACAACAGAATACTGCGAATCGATTTGTCGACCCGGAAAATCAGCGTCCAGGAACCGGGTGAAGAGCTGTTCAGAAAATACCTTGGCGGCGCGGGCCTCTGCGCCAGGATACTCTATGATGAAACCGGCCCGGATACCGATCCCCTGGGACCGGAAAATGTCCTTGCCGCCTTTACCGGGCCTTTTACCGACACCAGCGTGCCGTCCGCCAGCCGCCACCACCTGATGGCCTTGTCTCCCCTGACCGGCATTTTAGGCGAATCGAGCGTGGGGGGGTCCTGGGGTGTCTATTTCAAGCGTACCGGCTACGACGGGCTGGTCATTACCGGCAGGTCGGATACGCCGGTCTATATCTGGATTCATGACAACGGGGTTGAGATCAGGGATGCAGGTCCCGTCTGGGGCATGGATTGCGTCGACGGAGCCGGATGGCTGAAAGCGGAAACCGATTCCAGGGCGCGGGTGGCGATCATCGGAGAGGCGGGGGAACGGCTGGTGCGATTCGCCAGCATCTCCCACATCGACAATATGATCCGCTCCGCCGGAAGAACAGGAATGGGCGCTGTCATGGGCGCCAAAAATCTCAAAGCCGTGGTGGTTTACGGCACCGGACAAAGGGTGCCGGCTGTTGATGCAGACGCCCTGCAGGCAGATGTAAAGGTAGTCATCCCCCATATGAAAAAAGTGACCGAAGCCTTCGGCAAATTCGGGACTTCCGGGGGCGTGGACAATTATGAGCGGATCGGCAATTTCCCCATCCAGAATTGGCGCGGCAGCCGCTGGAAGGGGGCGCAGAAGATTTCCGGCGCGGTCATGCACGATACGATTCTCACCAAGCGGACCGCATGTCTCAAGTGTCCCATTGCCTGCGGCCGGCATATCAAAATCGCCAAGGGTCCGTGGGGCCCCCTGGACAGCGAAGGCCCGGAGTACGAAACCGTCGGCACCATGGGCGGCGAGTGTCTGGTGGACAACCTGGAGGCTATCTGCAAGGCCAATCATCTCTGCAACCGTTACGGTCTCGACACCATGAGCACCGGGGCGACCATTGCTTTTTCCATGGAGCTGTTCGAGAAGGGGATACTGACCACGGAAGATACCGATGGCCTGGAATTGACCTGGGGCAACGCCGAGGTTCTGGTAGCGCTGGTGGAAAAAATCGCCCTGCGCCAGGGCATCGGCAGGCTCATGGGAGAAGGATCCCTGCGGATGGCGCGCGAGATCGGGAAAAATGCCATTGAGTACGCGATCACGGTAAAGGGCCTGGAGCCTTCGGCCCATGACCCGAGACGGTTCTGGAGCCAGGCGCTTTCCTATGCCACGGCCGCCCGGGGCGCCTGCCACAACGCAAGTTGGGGACATGCCTACGAACTGGCCCTGAGCATGGAGGAAATCGGCATCCCGCAGCCCTTTGAATCCTACCGGGCGGAAGGACTGGCGGCATTCACGGCAACCATGCAGAACTATCAGAGCGTCAACGATTCGCTGATCATCTGCCGCTTCGCCCAAGTAGGCAAGGCGGTAACAGCCACCAACCTTCTGCACTGGCTCAACATGATCACCGGCCTGCAGATGGACATGGATGAATTCATGAAGATCGGCGAACGGATTTTTACCCTCAAGCGGCTTTACAACACCCGCCTGGGGATCAGCCGCAAGGACGACACGCTGCCGCCACGGTTCCTGACCCTGAACCGGAAAGACCCGGATCTGACCAACCAGCTGCCGCCCCTCGGCCGGCTGCTCGGTGACTATTACGAGCATCGCGGCTGGAGCGAAGAGGGCGTGCCCCTCCCGGACAAGCTGGCGGAACTGGGAATCAAGAAATGAAGTCAGGAAGAGTGCAGATGAATCCGCAAAAACAAAGAACCGATTTTGACCTGGACAGGCAGGTGGCAGTAGTCACCGGAGCAGGGCGCGGAATAGGCCGGGAAATCGCCCTGGCCCTGGCCCGCTACGGCGCGGACCTGGTGCTCTGGAGCCGGACGAGGCTGGAACTGGAAATGGTGGCCGAAGAGGCGAGGGCCTTCGGTTCCAGGGTGCTGGTGCAGCCGGGTGACATTACCCGCGTTGGCGAACTCGGCGGCCGGGTGGAGGCTGCTGTTGATGAATTCGGATCCCTCGACATCTTGGTCAACAATGCGGGCACGAACATTCCCATGTGGAGTGAAGATGTAGACGAAGAATCCTGGGACAGGATCATGGACATCAACCTCAAAGGCGTATTTTTTTGCGCCCAGGCCGTGGGCAGGGTGATGATCCGCCAGAAAAGAGGGAAAATCATCAACGTTTCCTCTCAGGCGGGCAAGGTCGGCATGATCAAGCGGGCCGCCTACTGCGCCAGCAAGGGCGCGGTAGACCAGCTGACCCGGGTCATGGCCCTGGAATGGGCCAAATACAATATCAATGTCAATGCCATTGCGCCCACATTTGTGGAAACAGACATGACGCGGGACATGTTCGAGGACAAGCACTTCAGTGAATGGGTGTTTGGAAAAATCTTGCTGGATCGACTAGCCAGGCCGAAGGATATTACCGGCGGCGTGATTTATCTGGCATCGCATGCGGCAGACATGGTTACCGGCCATATCCTCTACATCGACGGCGGCTGGACGGCCCATTGACCTGCCGGGAAAAGGCGCTGCCGGAAAATTGATCGACTCGGGAAAGGGGTAATAATTTATGCAGAGAAAAGATGAATTATCATGATTTTTGAAAGACTCGACCGGAAATTTCAGAAAGTAAATGACGTACTGGTTGCCGTTTCCGGGGTCACGCTCATCTGCATGTCATGCATGATAACCTACGACGTCATCGCCAGGTATATCTTTAATTCCCCTCTGCCGGCCAGTGTGGAAATCAGCATGCTGCTGGAACCCTATGTGGTCTTTCTGCCCTTTGCCTATACTCTTGCCACGGGCGGCCATGTCAGGGTGACCGTGCTCCTCATGCTCCTGCCGGCCCGGCTTAAAAGCGTATGCGACATCCTTACCCTGGCGCTGGATCTCATCTTTTTTGGTTTCTTGTGCTACTTTTCCTGGCTCGAATTTCACGAGTCGTATGCAGTCGGCGAGATCATGCTGGCGGCGATCCGGCTGCCGTGGTGGAGCGGCAAACTGGCCATGCCGATCGGCATGTTTTTCATCAGCGTCCAGTGCCTGTTGCACCTTTGCATTGCCGTGCGGCGTTTCGGCCAGCCCCTGATTGAGGATGCCGCTATTTCGAAAGGAGCAACGGCGTGCCATTAACCTGGAATCATCGTTTGCTGGAGTATAGAGTTTCATGGATCTGATTACCATCGGTATTATCGGCATAATAATCCTGAGCGTACTGCTCATAATGGGCGTTCATATCGGCGTTGCCCTTGGGCTGGTCGGGGTCGTCGGCATGTACACCATCGTCGGGTTCGAAGCGAGCATTAAAAGTGCGGCCGATACCATGTACCATAAGCTGGCGAGTTTTGAATTGATCACCATCCCGCTGTTCATCCTCATGGGATATCTCGCTTCCTGCGGCGGCATCAGCACTTCGGTATTCGATGCCCTGAACCGGTGGGTGGGGCGGATCAAGGGCGGCGTCGGCATCGCCACGGTTGCCAGCTGCACGGCTTTCGGTGCGGTAACCGGTTCGTCCCTGGTGACTTCTTCGGTGTTTGCCAGCATCTGCGCTCCGGAGATGCGCAAGGTCGGGTACGATAAAAAGCTGGCCTACGGCATCTGCGCTTCCGGCGGGATGATCGGCATGCTCATCCCGCCGAGCATCCTGATGATCATCTACGGCGTCCTTTCAGGAGAATCAACAGGCAAACTGCTCATCGCGGGCATTACCCCCGGTATTCTCCTCATGCTTCTCTTTGCGGTCACCATCCGGCTGCTGGCCTGGATCAAACCGGATATGATCCTCCACGGCGATTCCATACCCCGCTACACCTGGCGGCAGAAATTTGTCAGCCTGGCCCGCTGCTGGCAGATCTGGTTCGTGGCCGCCATCATGTTCGGCGGCATTTTCGGGGGCGTATTCAATCCGACGGAAGCGGCAGCGGTCGCGGGCACGTTTCTGTTCTTCCTGCTGGTGGTCACCAAGTTCAAAAATATCCTGCCGCTGCTCAGGGAGTCCTTCTGGAAAACAGCCTCCACCACCTGCATGATTTTTCTGGTCATGGGCGGCGCCGCGGTATTTTCCCACTTTCTGGTTCTCACCGGCATGACCCAGGACCTTGCCGACTATATTATCGGCCTCGAACTGTCGCCGCTGGTCCTGGTAACCACCCTGGCCGTTTTTTACATCATACTGGGATGTTTTCTGGATTCCATTTCCATGCTGTCCATTACCATCCCGATTTTTAACCCGATCATTACCGCCTATCAGATGGATCCCATCTGGTATGCGGTCGTCGTTATCATGTCCATTGAGGCGGGCCTGATTACGCCTCCGGTCGGCCTCAATGTATACGGCGCCTTTGCGGTGGCCGAAAAAGACGTAAAACTGGAGGATATTTTTATCGGGGTATGGCCGTTTCTGGTCGCTGCCTGGCTGTCCATAATTATCCTGATTCTCTTTCCGTCCATCAGCACTGTTCTCCCGAACATGATGCTTGGAAAATAACAAATGCAGGTAGGTTCAAACAAACACTATAGGGGAGAGTAAAATGAAAAAACTGTTAATTCTCATAAGTTGTCTGGCAATTTCGGCGATTTTTGGTTCCCCGGCCCTTTCCGGGGAAATCGACGACATGAAGCCGGTAACCCTTCGCCTGGCCTCGGCCTGGCCTTCTCCTGACATATCGCTTGGATCACATGCATGCCAGTACTGGATGGATCTCGTGACCGAGCGGACCAACGGCAAGGTGAAATTCCGTGCCTTCTGGGGCGGCGCCCTGGGCAAACCGCCCGAATATCTGAAAATGGTAGAGACCGGCATGGCGGACCTGGTTTTCACCAACGGCCACTATACGCCGGGAAAACTGCCGCTGGCCCAGTTCGAGTATGTGTTTCCCTTCGGCCCGACCGATCCGGTTATCGTCACCAAGGCTAAAAACCAGATGTACAAGGAGTTTCCGCAGTTCGCCGGCGACCTGGCAAAATACAACGCCATCCCGATCATGAACAATGCAGCCACCGTCTACCAGATCATGTCCAAGAAGCCGATCACCACCCTGGAAGACTTCAAAGGCCAGAAGATTGCCCTCATCGGCCGTTACTTCGGCCAGTGGTTCGAGGTTGTCGGTGCCATTCCGGTGGTTGCCGCCGCCCACGACCGGTATACCATGATGCAGACAGGGGTCATCGACATGGACCTCCTGCCCGAAGATCTGTTCAGCGCCTTCAAGGTTTTTGAACAGGCAAAATACCTGAACAAGGTAGATGCCCTGACCGGCAACTTTTTTGATCTGTGGATGAACAAGGACAGTTTTGCGAAACTTCCCGGGGAAGTGCAGAAGATCATCCTCGACACAGCCGAAGAAGTCTCCCTGAAGAACGCCGAGGAATTTGTGCCCATGTGGACCGACAAGGCCAAGGAGATCTTCAAAAAGGGCGGCATCGAATTCGTGGATCTGGATCCGGCCGAACGTGAAAAATGGGCGCAGATGGTAGCTGATATTCCGGCTGAATGGGCCAGGGAAGTCGAGGCCCAGGGATATCCCGGCTGGGAGATCGTGGCGCGCTGGCAGGAGTTGACCGCCGAGCTCGGCTACAAATGGCCGCGCAAGTGGGGCGTCAAAGAATAAACCGAATGGCAGGGGCGGCCTGTCCGCGAGGAAGGTCGCCCCTGTATGAATTGGAAACAAGGCTTTAAGGAGTGAACAAATGTTCAAAGGGAGAATCATCGACCTCAGCCAGGAAATCTACAATGGCATGCCGGTCTACCCGGGACATCTCAAAACGGTGATATTTACTCATCTATCCCACGAAGAATGCAAAAAAAATCTCGGTACCGGGTTTTCCTATGAAACCAGGGGCATCATGCTCTGCGATCACGGACCAACCCATATCGACTCGGTGAGTCATCTGTCAAGGGATCCTGATGCGGAATCCATCGATCAGCTCAGCCTGGATAAATGCATCACCTCTGCCATCTGCATCGATGTAAGCGATATTCCTCTGCGAACCCAGTTCGGCATTGACAAGATCAAGGATGAACTCAGGCGATGGAACCTTGGAATCCGGCCCGGCGACACGGTGCTCTTTTACACGGCCCACTACGACCGTTATTACGGCAAGGACGAATACATGAGCGAGTATCCGGGGCTTGACCGGGCAGCCACCGAATACATTATCGACATGGGCGCGGTCAATTTCGGGGTGGATTCACCCAGCCCGGACATGTGGTACGACAAAACGTACCCGTGCCATACCACATGCGCCGAACGGCACGTCACCCACGTGGAGAACCTCTGCAACCTGGATAAGCTCGTCGGCAAACGCTTTACCTTTATCTGCCTGCCTCTGAAGATTCTTGGGGGAACCGGATCACCCGTACGGGCAGTCGCCATACTGGATGAGAAAGACGGAGAAGCGGTATAAAATAATTTTTTATCGAGTTTTTACATAACCCTCTCTCCGCCCCTGTCTTCCCGGTATTATAGAGGACAGGGGCGGTTTTTTGTCCGGCGGCTGATCACAGTTTGTCCGCTCCTGAAGCTGTCGGGCGCCAAATGAATTCCCTGACTTCATTGACAACAGGGACAGGAAAAACGCACGTATCCCCGGAAAGAATACCTTTAAAAGCAACGGATCCTCCCTGCATATTTGATTCCGGCTTCATGGAATGATAGTATGCAACAAAGAATTGAATTAATCCCATTCAGTGCTGTCTCATAAATTAACTCCATAGCAAAAGCTGTGGAGAAACAATAGGTTGCCTGTCCGGCGGCTTGAAAAG
>JAWSUG010000010.1:0-111940 GCA_033549385.1 Desulfobulbaceae bacterium
TGCTGATCGGTACGAGCGAGGCTCGGTAATGCTGACCAGCAACCTGCCTTTTTCAAAATGGGAGCAGATCTTCAAGGATCCCATGACCACGGCGGCAGCTATCGACCGGGTTGTTCATCACAGCATAATTCTGGAGCTGAATCTCCCGAGTTACCGCTTGGAACAATCCAAAAAGGGAAAAATTATTAATGAGAATAGGGATAAAAAATAAGAAGTTAAGACGGGAATTTTAATTGTCGTTGACCGGGAGAAATAATTGTCGTTGATCAAAAGTGGTTGAATTGAACAAAATTAAGGCATATGAATTATGGATTAAAGCTGCTAGACAAGGCCACGAAAAAGCACAAAGGAAACTTGATGTACTTTGCAGAGAGAGTCCTTGGGCATGTAAATAGAAAAAATTCAAATCCTATCTTTTTTGTGTAAAGAAATTCGTTAACATCTCTATTAGATGAACTTGCAAACCATAGAAAAAGGTTGCGTATAGGTTGCAGAATGAGGCAAAAAAGGGGCAACTTTAAAAAATTGCCCCTAATGATTTCAAATAGTTACATGGAACAAGCTAATCTCGCCTTCGGCACCAGCAATAAATAAGGGCTAAATCCTTTGAAAACAAAGGGTTTAGCCCTTATTTGCTTTTGTAGAGAAAATTAGCTATAGTTGACACTGATTAGCACAAAACGCATCAAATTGCAGAAAATTGCGACCAAAAAGTGTCGCAAGACACGCAACCTTTTTAGGAGTGCGTGACTATGGCAACGGTAAAAGTAAGGAAAAGAAAAAAGGGCACGGTGTATTGTGCCGAAGTGAGGATTAAGGGGTTCCCACAGCTATCCCAGACCTTTGACCGGCAATCAGAGGCGCTGCGCTGGGCCGAGGACACGGAAAAGGCTCTCAGAAACGAGGGTATGTTGGCAACGCCCGCCGAATGATATGCTTTTGACGATGCCCTGAAAAAGTACCTGGCCGAGACATCAAGCAAAAAAGCAGCATCTACTCACCACCGTGAGCTGTACCAGTCCAGATCCTTGCACTACTTTTTCGGCCGTACTTTAAAAGAAATCACTCCAACCCTGGCGGCTCAATTCCGGGAAAAGCGTTCAGCCGAAGTGCAGCCGGCAACGGTCATCAAGGACCTCAATCTGCTCTCCCATATTTATACCACGGCGATCCGCGAATGGGGTATCGAAGCGACGAATCCGGTTTTAATCATCAGGAAACCCAAAGCTCCTCCCGGACGGCTGCGCTTTTTGACAAGTGCCGAGATCGTGAAGCTTCTGGACGAAAGTAAAAAGGGACACCGGCCGAATCTCTACAATTTCATCCTGCTGCAGCTCCATACCGGCGAGTGAAGGAGCGGCTTTGACCTGGAAACAGGTGGACTTTGATGGGAGAATCATCGATCAGCAGGAGACAAAGACCGATCCGCGCCGGGTGCCTTTAGCCATGACAATCTACCGGCCTTCAGCCATCAGTTCCTCACCTTCTTCATGGGAGATTCCATTCATTTCACCCAGACGGGCCTTGAAATGGGCGTATGCCATATCGAATTGTCGTAGAATGTTGAAGAGTGTAGAGCCAAGCGGTGAGTTGATTTTCAAAACCCGTGAACCGCGCTCCTTGACCATATTGATCTTTCTTTCCTGGATCTGCTGCCACGTTGGTTTGGTGTCTTTTTGTTCCGTCATAGTATTCCCTCTCTTAGGCTGAAATAATTTTCTCGTTCCTTCTGATTTTGTATCGATTCCACAGGTCCAGGAGATACACGGAACCGTATGGAAAAATCGCTGCTGCCAGCATAAGCAGTGCGCTTTCAGTTGCCACTGGCAGCAGAAATGGTTTGATTTCTAAGAACCCGTAATAAAATTTCCCGGCCCAGGAGCCGAACAGCTGAGCCGTTTTCCATACATTAGCCGGTGTGCTGACTCTGGAAATAATCAGGTACATGACATAGAGCAGAAAGGCTTTCATCAGCAGAGACATGGCCCGGCCGAGAAGCAGAGAGTTGATACTCTTCCTGGTTATGTTGCCGACGTAATAACGGCTGATATAGCAGCACATAAGGGTGTTGATGATCAGAACCAGGTAGGGGACGGATCCAAACAGGATACGGCTGACCATATCAATTTCCGGCAGAACAAAAGGGAACAAGTAAAAGTAAAAAAACGGAAACAGGAAAGCCAACGCTACGCCTTCATGAAATCCAATGGTATCCTCCGGGCGGCCAAACCAGGCCAGCTCTCAACTCTTCGCCTGCTGTTCACCGGAGCGGAAAAATGCCCGGAATATGTGTACCGCCAGGTGCGGAAAGAACTCCCCAAGGCTGTGCTGTGCGAAGGGTACGGCATCACCGAATGTTCCCCGGTGGTCAGTGTCAATACCCCTGATAATCCGCAGCCGGAAACCATTGGCCGGGTACTGCCGGGCATGGAGTACAGGATTGTCCATCCGGAGAGCAGGGAGACGTTGAAACCCGGGCAGCAGGGCCTGCTTCTGGTGCGGGGGAAAAACGTGTTTGCCGGTTACCTGGGAACGGAAAACGGGTCACCGTTTGTCGTGTTTGACGGCAAGAGCTGGTATAATACCGGTGATCTGGTCCGTGAAGATAATGGCGTGCTCTCCTTCTGCGGACGGCTGAAAAGGTTTGTCAAGCTTGGCGGCGAGATGATTTCCCTGCCGGCAATCGAAACCGTGCTCCAGCAGCATTTTCCCGCCGATGCGGATGGCGCCCCGGCGCTGGCCATTGAAGCGACGAACGACGAAAGCCATCCGGAGATTGTCCTCTTTACCACTTTGGCCGTCGAGCGCGAGGAAGTGAATCGGTGCCTCCGCCAGGCCGGACTTTCTGCCTTGCACAATATCCGGCGCCTGGTAAAGATCGACACCATTCCGGTACTTGGCAGCGGCAAGATCAACTACCGGCAACTCAAGACCGCCTTGGCCTGAAACATGGAAATCTAACTTGAAGGACATGCGATCATGCAAAGATTTGCCCCTGTACTCATTATCGTTGTGAGCAGTCTTGCCATCGGTGGTCTTGCCTGGTACGGACCCATAGCACAGGATCCGGCATACCATGATTTTGCCGACCAGCGGACCCTGTTTGCGGTGCCGAACTTCTGGAACGTGGTTTCAAACCTTCCTTTTGCCTTGGTGGGAATAATGGGTCTGTCCAGATGCGCAGCTCTGCAGAAAGATCCCCTTTTTGCGGAAAACCGGCAGAGTTATATCCTGTTTTTCACCCCCGTCCTGTTGATTGGATTTGGCTCCGGATATTATCATCTGCAGCCGGACAACTGGCGCCTGGCCGGGGACCGGCTGGCCATGGCACTCAGTTTCATGACCTTTCTCGCCATTGTCATCGGCGAGTTCGTCAGCAACAGGCTGGGCAGGCAACTGCTGCTGCCCCTCGGCCTTTTCGGGCTGCTCAGCGTAGGATACTGGATTGTAACGGAGCAGCTCGGGGCAGGGGACTTGCGCCCGTATGCCATCACCCAGTTCCTGCCGATGCTGGTGATTATGGTCATCATCTTTTCCTGGAAATCCGAATCGATCAAAACTTCCGATATTCTAATAATCGGTGCCGGGTATGGCCTCGCTAAGGTGTTTGAATTCCTTGATGCGGAGATCTACCAGGTTCTCATGATCAGCGGCCACACGCTCAAGCACCTGGCAGCCGCCTTCAGTGCATACTGGCTGCTGATCATCCTGAACAGGCGGGCCGGAACACTACCCTGAATTTTTAATTATCTGCTGATATGGAGGGAATCATGAAAGTCAATACAAACAATACAAATGGAACAACAGCATTCGCCGGTGATAAAAAGGTCGGCAGGTCGCTATTGAGCGGCCCGGAAAATAAACTGAAACAGTGGCTTATCCCCAAAATTCCGCAGAAGGTTGAGACCTACCACCTGACCATGGGGACCCTGCTCTGGTCCGCGGTCAATGTGGCGACTGCCTTTTATGCCCGCAATGATCTGGCCATGCTCTGGGTCGTTTCCCTGATGATTGTCCTGCAGTATCTGAAGGACCTGCTCGACGGCGAACTGGGGAGACAGAGGGATACCGGACTGGTCAAGTGGGGGTTCTATATGGACCATTTTCTTGATTTTGTCTTTCTGTGTTCTCTGGTCTTCGTCGGCTATATGATCTCCCCGGCCGGAGTTGCAGCATGGTATTTTGCCCTGTTGGTCATTCTAGGTTCGTTCATGGTCAACTCCTTCCTTTCTTTCGGCGCAACCATGAATTCGAAATATACCATTACGGGTTCGGCCCGACGGAGATGCGGGTGGTGTTCATTCTTATCAATACGTTTATCATTGTCTTCGGGACAGCACATTTTAACCTGCTCGTCCCCCTGACCGTCGGCATCTGCCTGGCAGGACTGATCGTGCAGAGCTACCAGATCCATAAAAAACTGTGGACCTTCGATATGGAGGCCAAACAATCCAGGCAGGAAATGCGGTTCCAATGAGATCTCTCCTGGTACTGTTATTCCTTATGCTGTCAACCACCCCAAGCAATTCCCAGCCTGCGGATTCCGGGCAGGTGGTTCTTCTCCACGGATTGGCCAGGACAAGCAGGTCCATGGCCAGGTTGGAGAAATACCTCTCTGTCCGGGGATATCGGGTGGTGAATATCGATTATCCATCCAGGAAGCATCGAATAGATGAATTGGCGAAAATGGTCCGGAAGGAAGTGGTGGCCAAAACAAGGAATGGGGAAAAAGTTCATTTTATCACCCATTCCATGGGCGGCATCATCCTGTGCTCCATCCAGCAGAACGATCCGCTGCCGAACCTGGGACGGGTGGTCATGCTCAGTCCTCCCAATCAAGGCAGTGAAGTGGTCGATGTCCTGGGTAACTTATCGCTCTTTAGATTTACCAACGGTCCGGCCGGCAGGGAAATCGGCACGGATGAACAAAGTATTCCGCAGCAACTGGGGAAGATTGATTTCGAACTGGGAGTCATCACCGGCGACAGGAGCATCAACTGGATCAATTCCCTCCTCATCCCGGGCAAGGATGACGGCAAGGTGTCCATCGAGAGTGCAAAGATCGAAGGGATGGCCGATTTCCGGGTGGTCCACGTCTCCCATCCATTCATCATGAAGGACGAGAAGGTAATGAACGAGTGCCTTCATTTTCTCCGGAATGGTTTTTTCAGCAGGGAGACCAAACCCTCGGGCAGACCTTTCTCTTCTCTCAGTATATAAACCGTTTGAGCCTGAATTGGATTGCGATGGGACCATCCATATTCCTGTAGAATTCACTGGCTTGACCTGGCCATTAACAGGTGCTATAATTTGACCTGTTAAAAGGTCACTTAAGGAGGTAATCTATGCAAATAAAATTTTCTGAAGATATTGTCCCGGTCAGTGTTCTCAAAGTGAACCCGGGTAAGATCGTAAAACAGGTTCAGGAAGTACACCGGCCGGTGGTGTTAACCAGCAGAGGTCGGGGAGTGGCGGTTGTTCAGTCGCTGCAGGATTATGAAGCCAATATGGAACAGCAGTCTTTTATGAAAGCCGTCGTCAAGGGACTGGTCGACCTGGAGGAAGGCCGGGAACTGAGTCTTGCCGAAGTGAGGAAACATCTGAAGATATAAGAGCATGCCGGCAAAAATCAGAATAACTTTTGCTCAATCTGCTTTTCATGACCTTGAAGATATTCTCGAATATTATAGAGAACAACAGGTCCCCCAGGTCGGTGAAAAACTTGTCGCCGATGTCATCGGGGATATAGAATTACTTGCCGAACATCCGGATATGGGACGGATTGTGCCGGAGTTTGAGGTGGAATATCTTCGAGAACTGATTCGACCGCCTTTCCGAATCGTTTATCGTCGAGATCGGGATAAAGTAGGAATTGTAAGAGTCTGGCGAAGCGAAAGGTTAATGGTTTTACCCTGATCAAGCAGGTAGACTTGAAAGGTCCTGCGAGAGGCAAGCGGTCGCCGGCCGGCTATTTATGCCTTGTGGGAATTGTTGAATATTGCCGAAGGGAAGACTGTTTTTTAGGATCATCGGTGAGCCATAAACCATCTTGTGGCTCATTTTTTCTATATTATGATCCACAAACGAATCATGATAGGAATGTAAATCTCCCAACCGGGTTTGTTGTCTGTGAGAGCGAATGAAAACCAGTAAACGAACCAGGCTGTTATTTATTGTGTTGACAACATTTTCAAAATAGTAAATGTTTTAATTATACATACTTTATACCTGTCAGGAAATGGAATGAACAAAACAGCTCCTCGGATGAACATTATCGGTCTCGCTCTGGTCGCTCTGGTAAGCGTGGTGGTCGTAGTGCGTAATGTGCTTGGAGGAGCGCCTTAGCGGGTAGTAAGTAAAAAATAATTTATCAACCCCCCGTCGGCGCAAGTCGGCGGGGGGTTTTTGTTTTTGGGGTGTTGAAAAGGCCAAACAAACAGAAAAGGAGGGGCATAACGATGTACAGGATGAATGGAGCACAGCTCACCATCAAGCTGCTGGAGCGTTTCGGCATTGATATTATTGCCGGTATTCCGGGCGGATCGAACCTGCCGTTGTATGACGCGTTGTCGCAGAGTACGACCATTCGGCATGTTCTTGCCCGTCATGAACAGGGGGCCGGTTTCATTGCCCAAGGAATAGCTCGTTCAAGCGGCAGGCCCGCGGTATGTTTTGCAACGTCCGGACCGGGCGCGACCAATGTGATGACTGCCATTGCCGATGCAAAACTGGACTCCATCCCGATTATCTGTATTACGGGCCAGGTGCCCAAACCGTTGATCGGCACCGATGCCTTTCAGGAAATCGACACCTATGGCATGAGTATCCCGATTACCAAGCATAATTTTCTGGTTCGCTCGGCAGGGGAGCTTCTGTCGGTTGTGCCGGCAGCTTTTCGGATAGCTGCCCAGGGCAGACCGGGACCGGTACTGATTGATATACCAAAAGATGTGCAGCTGGAAATGGCCGAGTTTGACAGCTGGCCTGACCTGCCGCAGAAAAAGGAAAGCAGGCAGTATGCCGGACCTGATCTTGAGTTGGCCGTGGCAATGATCAATGGAGCGGAAAAGCCGATATTATACCTCGGCGGCGGCGTCATGCATGGCAACGCAAGTGATGCAGCAGTCAGACTGGCAGAAAAAAACAGCCTGCCGACCACCATGACCCTGCTCGGTCTCGGCTCCATTCCGGCTGATCATCCTCTGGCATTGGGTATGCTTGGAATGCATGCGGCGCGGTACACCAATATGGCCCTGGAGGAATGTGACCTGCTGATTGTTGCCGGGGCCCGCTTTGATGACCGGGCAACCGGTAAAATTAATGAGTTCTGCCCGAACGCCAGGGTTATCCATATCGATATCGATCCGGGCGAGATCAACAAGTTGCGTACAGCCGATATGCAACTGGTTGGCGATGTGGGGGAGGTTTTCAGGGAAATGATACCGATGATCGAGCAGAAAGAGCGATCCGGCTGGCTGGAAAGAATAAGGCAGCTGAAGCGGGAATACCCTTTCATTATGCCGGGACAGGACGACCCCTGCATGCCGTACGGACTGATCAGGCAGATAGCGGCGATTGCCGACGATGAAACCATCATTGCCACTGATGTCGGGAAACACCAGATGTGGGTCGCGCAGGCGTATCCTTTCCGGAGGTCCCGGCAACTGCTGACTTCCGGGGGGCTCGGCACCATGGGGTTCGGCCTGCCTGCGGCTATCGGAGCCTCTCTGGCCCATCCGCGGAGGACCGTTGTCTGTTTCAGCGGTGATGGCAGCATCCTGATGAATATCCAGGAGCTTGCCACCGCGGCAGAACACCGGGTCAATCTGAAGGTGTTTGTTCTGGACAACACGTCACTTGGCTTAGTGCGTCAGCAGCAGAACCTGTTTTTTAACAAACACTACTTTGCTTCCGAGTACACCAATCATGTTGATTTCGTCACAATTGCCAGGGGATTCGGGCTGCAGGCCTTTGCTCTCGGTACGGCTGAGGACCCTGTTGCCGCCCTGGCCGAGGCCATGCGGACAGAAGGGCCATGCCTGGTTCATGTACCCATCGGCAGGGATGAAGAAGTCTACCCCATGGTGCCGCCGGGGGCAGCTAACAAGGAGATGATAGGAGGTGAAAATCATGCAGGCGCGTAACAAGACATATCCGCCAAAAGCAACAGAGGGCGGAAATACAAAGGTGCTGGAATTGACCGTTGATAACCATCCGGGAGTCATGTCCCACATCTGCGGTCTTTTTTCACGCCGGGCATTCAATATGGAAGGTATTTTGTGCATGCCCGCCGATGACGGCCGGACAAGCCGGATATGGATACGGATTGAAGGCAATGGCCGGCTTGATCAGATTGTCAAACAACTCTGGAAGCTGGAAGATGTGCGGAGCGTCGGTTTTCACACAGCGGAACACAACGATTTTGTGCAACTTGAGGATTTTTTCAGGATAAATTGAATTGAGAAAAACCGGATTGCTGACGGATTTATGAGCCATCAGCTCAATGGTAGATGAAAGGATGGAATAATGACAACCTGTACGAACATTTCCTGGCAGTATGATGAGTTTCAGCAAGTCGGCACTGATTACGCCGACACGGTTGAAGTTGCAATGTACGATTCGCGCCATTCAGACTTCCGGGACCTGGAGGCGGAAGCTCTCCGAGTATTGGATGCAATTGAGATCAGGAATACGGATGTATTGATTGATTTCGGCTCCGGCACAGGGACACTGGTCATCCTCGCGGCAAAACGCTGCCGCAGGGTCCATGCAGTTGATGTTTCAGGGGCGATGATTGAACATGCCGGCGCCAAGGCTGCCGGGCAGGGCGTGACGAATATTAAATTTCACCGGGCCGGGTTTCTCACCTATGAGCATAACGGTCCGCCGGTTGATGTAATTGTAACAACACTTGCATTACATCACCTGCCGGATTTCTGGAAAGGCATCGCGCTGAAGAGGCTTGGCGCAATGTTGACGCCGGGAGGCCGGTTGTATATGCATGACGTAATCCTGGAAGAACCTGATGTCATTGAAAACATTGCCGCATTCATTGATACGCTGGCAAAGAAAGGCGGGGAGTCGATGAAGAAGGATGTTGAAAGGCATTTTAAAGATGAATTTTCGACCTATGACTGGGTGATGGACGGGCTGTTGAGCCGGGCAGATTTTACGATCAGGAGTAAAAACATTGATGGCGGCGTGCTCGGAACCTACCTGTGCGTCAAGAACTGAGGGGGAGCAAATTTCATGGGAGAAGCCTCAATACCATTTCATACGGAAATATGATGGATACTCTTTTTGCCGACAGAATACATGAAATTCCACGCTCGTTTATTCGGGAAATTTTAAAAGTAGCACTGGATCCGTCCGTCATTTCCTTTGCCGGAGGTTTGCCGAACATGGATTTTTTCCCTGTAAGGGAACTCCGGGAAGCAACGGAAAAGGTCTTTGCAACCCGGGGCACCGGCATATTCCAGTACAGCAATTCCGAGGGGCTTGCTGAACTGCGGGAATATATTTCGAAGCGATATGCAACGAAATCCAACCTGGATGTTCCGGCGGAACGCATACTGATTACGAGTGGATCCCAACAGGGCCTCGACCTGCTGGGCAAAACAATCATCAACAGGGGTGATAGGCTTGTCATAGAGGAGCCCGGCTATCTGGGCGCAATACAAGCCTTTTCGATCTACCGGCCGGCATTTCTGCCGGTTCCGGTGTCCGACATTGGAATGGATGTGGGCAGGTTGCGGGAAGCCGTCAAGTCCGGTAATCCGAAGCTCATGTACACGGTTCCCAATTTCCAGAATCCGTCCGGAATTTCTTATCCCGGGCAAAACAGAAAGGAAATTGCCGCCATCCTGGATGGGACAAAGACACTGCTGATCGAGGATGACCCCTATGGTGATTTGCGGTTTTCCGGCAGCCCCGAACCTTCATTTTACAATCTGTTGCCGGATCAAACCATCCTGCTGGGCTCTTTTTCAAAAGTTGTTGTGCCGGGATTTCGCCTGGGTTGGATCGTCGCGCCGCAGAAGGCTATGGAGAAACTTGTCATTGCGAAACAGGCCACTGATCTTCATACCAGTCATTTTACCCAGTGGATATTGTATCAATATCTCAAGGATTATGATATCGATGACCATATCCGGGCAATCGTGCAAGCATACGGAAGCCAGTGCAGGGCAATGCAGGAGAGCATCAAACGGTATTTTCCGGAGGAGGTCTCCTGCACCACACCGAAGGGCGGCATGTTTCTCTGGGCCAGGCTTCCCGGGAACATGTCTTCGCTCAGACTGTTTGAAATCGCTTCGCGGAAAAAAGTGGTTTTTGTTCCCGGAGATCCGTTTTATATAAACAGGAAAGACATGAACACATTGCGGCTTAATTTTTCATGTGTTGACGAGAAAACCATAGAAGTCGGTATACAAAGGCTTGGCGCCGCTATTGGGGAGCTGCTGTAACTTTAACGTCAGTAAAGGAAAAAAGATGAGTACGGAATTCCTGTTAACATCATTGGTTGTTGTCCTTATACCTGGGACGGGAGTTATCTATACGGTTTCAACCGGCATGTTTCTGGGACGGCGGGCCAGCATTGCGGCAGCGTTTGGCTGCACAACAGGTATTATCCCGCATCTGGCGGCAAGTATTCTCGGGCTGTCGGCAATACTCCATATGAGCGCTCTCGCTTTCCAGATCATTAAATATGCGGGGGCTTTCTACCTGCTCTATCTTGCCTGGACCATGTGGCGGGAGACGGGCATGATACAGCTCGATTCCTCACATCCCCGGAAAGGAATTGTGCAAATAGCCGGCAGGGGCTTTCTGATAAATATCCTGAATCCCAAATTGTCGATATTTTTTTTGGCATTTCTGCCACTTTTCGTTTCTCCTTACTCTGCATCGCCAACAGTCGAAATGTTAATTTTGAGTGGTGTTTTCATGAGCATGACACTCGTCATTTTCATCCTTTATGGTCTCTCGGCAAATGGTGTGAGGAAATATATTGCTAACTCTCCGACAATGCTCTCCCGAGTGCAAAGATCTTTTGCCGCCATTTTTGCTGCTCTTGGTGTCAAACTCGCCCTGACACATCAGTAGTGAGAAATACAATGAATGATGCACGATCAATACAGAAATACCTGTACGAACATATTCCCCTGTCCAAAGCAATGGGGGTTGAGGTGGTAGAAGCTGCTCCGGACAGAGTAAGGTTGAGTGCACCACTGGCTCCGAATATCAATCATCGTGAGACGGTTTTTGGAGGTAGTGCTTCGGCTTTATGTATTCTTTCAGCCTGGGCACTGATCCATTTCCGCCTGCAGAGTGAAGGTTTTTCCTCTCGGGTCGTCATCCAAAAAAATACGATGACCTACGACAAGCCGATTCTGTCTACGTTTGAGGCAAACTGCATCCTTGATGATCAGGCCAAATGGGAAAAGTTTATCACTACCTTGTCAAAAAAAAGGAAATCAAGAGCCTCGCTTTATTCTTCGCTTGAATGCGGAGGAGAAAAAGTCGGCTCTTTTGAAGGAACCCTTGTTGCCATAATCATGAAAGAATTCTCGACAGGTTGAATGCTGCAAATGATATAAAAGACATGAATGATCCGGGCTCCTATCTTTGAAAGCTAATGGATAGTTACGATCTGGTGCGTGTCAAGGAAAGGATTGGACAAAATATAGGCTTGACTGTATATAAGTTTGAGCGTATATTTTAAGTGAGATTACGGTAAAACAATATGGCATGGGAAATACTGGTAACGGATGAGTACGAACAGTGGTTCTTGGATTTGAATGACGAGGAACAAGTTGACGTACAGGCTATGGTGGAAGTTCTGGAGATTTTTGGGCCTGAACTATCACGGCCTTACGCGGATACATTACACGGAACAGGTAAGGTAAAGAATCTCAAGGAACTTCGTATACAGCATGATGGAAAACCGTATCGAGTATTTTATGCTTTTGACCCTGTTAGACGTGCTGTGCTTTTATGCGGGGGACGTAAAGATGGCGCACAGGGCAAGAGATTTTACAAGAAGATGATACCTATTGCTGAGAGAGAGTTTTTAGCACACTTGGAAAGCGAAGGGTTTAAAAAGTAAGAGGTGTGTCATGGTAAAATCATTAAAAGAATTAAGAAAAAAGATTAAGCCGGAAGTTCAAAAAGCGGCACGAGAAAAGGCTGTTAATATTATTGTTGAGATGACACTTGCTGAATTGAGGAAAGCAAGGGGACAGAATCAGACTACCGTTGCTGAGGCCATGAAAATTGCACAGTCGAATATCTCACAAATGGAAAAGAGGCCAGATACGCTTATCAGTACACTCAGTCAGTATATAGAGGCACTTGGCGGTAAGCTTGAAATACATGCCAAGTTTCCTGATGGTCAAGATGTAGAAATTAAGCAGTTTAGCCACATGTAAAGTCTGGAGCACAGAGCGAGTTGTAAGGGCGGTTGATGTTCAAAAATATCAATTGCCCTTTTTTGTCAACATGGCTTCAGTGAATGACCAAGGCTTTAAGACCGAAGTTAAACGATCTGGGAGAAATAGATGATCAATTTTATGTAAACATAAATTTTGATTGCATTTTGCATTAAATTTCCTGACGGGATCGCAGATTAATCAATACAATGACGTCCATGTTTTTTAAAGTTATTGTTTAAAAATCATGGATAAGAATAGATTTCTCGCGCAGAAAGTAAATCGGCTGCTGGAAATGTTCCCAGCGGTGGCCATAATTGCCCCAGGCAATGCGGGCAAATCGACCTTGGTCAAGGCAATCAGGACTGGAAATATTATGACCTGGAACGGCCGGATGATTACCGACTGATTAGCTCCGATCCCTTGGGCTTTTTCAGTCGGCAGCCCGAGAAGATAATTATTAACGAGGCCCAGGAGTACCCGGAATTGTTCAAGGTCCTGCGTGGGGTCATCGATCAGGACCGCAAGGCGGCAGGCCGGTTTCTGTTTACCGGTTCAAGTTCTCCGCAAATCGTCAAGGGATTGTCCGAGAGCTGGCCGGCCGGCTTGCCACCATTGAGCTCTGGCCCTTCAAGGCAGCGGAATTTTATGACAGGCCTCTTCCTCCTGTTTATGAACTCCTCTGTGATCCCGGGATTGACCTGAATGATCTGAGTACGCTGCAGCCCTCGCTTGAACCTTGGCAGGTCTATGAACACTGGCTGCTCGGCGGTTATCCCGAGCTGAGGATTAAGGGGCAGAAACTGCCCGAATTCCACGGACTGTGGATGGACAAGTATTTTGCCGATTATATCCGGCGGGATATTTACCGGACCAAGGACAAATCGGAAATTGATCTGATCATTTCCGGACCCTTCGGAGTCATCCCCATTGAAATCAAGCTGGGGTACAAGGTTAATCAGCGGATGCTGACTTCACTGAAAAATTTTATCAATGATACAAGGGCGCGTTTCGGCATCCTGCTGAACAACGCTGAGCGGATTGAATTTCTGACCGATACCATTATTCAGATCCCGGCCAGGTATTTTTAACATTTTTCACCAGATATCCGGAAAAACAGCCTTTTTGCCCTAAGTCGTAATTGTTTTTACTCGAAATGCTGAGAAAATAATCAAATTTCTGGGAATGTAACGCTTTTTCCTGCTGGATCGGCCAAGATAGTGGTTAAATTTTTTCGTCCATATTGCAATTGAAATGCAATATGGACGATTTTTAGAAATTGTTGTCAAGGAGATCCTTCCAGGCTACTGTTTTCTCTCTTATATCATTCTTTAAGCACATTGGGTCGCAGGTTCGATTCCTGCCGGGACAACATTTTTCCATGCTTTTTATATTATTCCGCGATTTGAATTGCGCCTAATAAAGTGACGCGATTTTATATTACGCCATAAAAAATAATTATTATGGCGCGATAAATCTTACCATGATCAGGCTTCAGTGGTTTTTCAGGGGATCGATTTATGTAAATAGCAATTTTGAATTGCATTTTGCATAGAATTTCCGTATTGGTTTAATATGAACCTCATTGATCGTACAATAGAGCCGCATTTAGAACGGCTTGCCAGTCAATATCCGGTGGTAACCATCACCGGGCCGCGGCAGAGCGGCAAGACGACCCTATGCCGCAAGGTTTTTCCTGAGAAAAAATATATCAGCCTGGAAAATCTTGACACACGGATGTATGCCCAAGAAGATCCGCGCGGTTTTCTTGCCGGCCTTCCTGAAGGCGGTATTCTTGATGAGATTCAACACTGCCCAGAACTTCTTTCGTATATCCAGACAATTGTCGATACTGATGAGCGAAAGGGTCTTTATATTCTGACAGGCAGGCAGCAGCTTGAAATATCAGGGACGATTAGCCAGTCTCTTGCCGGCCGGACGGCATTGCTCAAACTCCTGCCATTCAGTATTGAAGAACTTGGTGCAGAGCGGGCAGGATCCGAGGTGGATAATCTTCTGCTCACCGGGTTTTACCCACGGATATGGAAGGAGGACCTTGATCCGACAGAGGCCCTGGGTGGTTACCTGGAGACCTATGTCGAACGGGACATCAGGCAACTGGTTGCCGTCAAGGACTTGACCTTGTTCCAGCGGTTTGTGACTCTGTGTGCCGGCAGGATAGGTCAGCTGTTGAATTTCAACAATCTGGCTGCCGATACCGGCATCTCCCGGCAAACAGCGAGAAACTGGTTGTCGATGCTCGAGGCCAGTTATATCGTTTTCAGACTTCCACCATATTTTGTCAATATCGGCAAGCGATTGATAAAATCACCGAAACTTTACTTCTATGATGTCGGCTTGGCATCATATCTCCTGGGTCTGGAAAACACACTGCATGTGAGCCGTGATCCGCTCAGAGGAAATCTGTTCGAGAACTTGGTGGTGATGGAGGCGCTCAAGTACCGACTGCACAGAGGTAAACGCAGCAATTTTCATTTCTACCGGGACAGCAATGGCAACGAGGTTGACCTGTTGTGCAGCATCGGTCCGGATTTGTTTCCAGTTGAGATCAAGGCCGGAATGACTATAACTTCCGCATATTTTAAAGGATTGGATCAGTTCGCCAGAATTTTCGATTTACCAAGGGGCCGTGGGCTGATTTATGGGGGAAACGAGCCGCAGCAACGGTCCGAGACATTAGTGTTTCCAGCTACCATGATTCACAAGCTGATGGAAGAGATGGAAAATCCGAAAAGAAATTATCAATAATTTGTGTGCTTAACATTTCATCATTATAAATAAGCCAACCGCCCGTTAGAGTTTCTGGCAACTGGCCCGCAATGAAATATGCAAATGATGGCCAACTTCTGCACGGTTAGTCCATCATCAATAACAAGATTAACGGCTTCTTTTTTAAATCCCTACTTTTAAAACCGGGCTCGCAGAATGAACTTGATTATTTGACCGAAAAGTTTCTTAAAACGGAAAAGAATGTGAAGATCCTGGGTGCGCTCAGTTCTTTTAGCATATCCGAAAAAAAGCGATTTTTTATCACCTATCATCCTCCTGCAAAATGATCATTCCGGCAAGTCAGTACCTTTGTTCATGATATCCACATATTGATGATAGCTGAAAAGTCGATTGCGTTTCCGGCCTGTCAGTTCCCGAACAATACCGAGGCGCTCAAGGTGTTCCAGGCAGTTGTTAACGGTTGCCGCAGTAATACCCGTCTTTTTGACCAACGAACCTGCAGTGGCAATAGGGTGCTCCATCAAAGCCATATAGACCTGCAGAGCTGAATTTGCTGCCCGTCCAAGACCAGTGATCTTTATTTTATCTTCTTGGGTAAGAGCTTGCAGCTGTTGGGCTGTTTCAAATGCCTGGCCGGCAGTCATGATGACTGCTTCGGCGAAAAAATCTAGCCAGGATTCCCAATCTCCAGTCAGGCGAATAATGTTGAACAATTCATAATAGTGTTGCCGGTACGTTTTGAAGTAGAGGCTCAAGTACAGCATAGGTGCCTGAAGCACCCTCTGTTCACAAAGTATCAGGGTGATCAGCAGTCGGCCGAGGCGGCCGTTTCCATCAAGAAAGGGATGAATTGTTTCAAACTGGACATGGGCCAGTGCCGCTTTCAATAATGGTGGAGTTGGTTCAGGTTTATTATGCAGGAAAAGTTCCAACTCACCCATACAATCTTGAATTTTATTGGCCGGGGGAGGAATGAAGGAGGCATTGCCAGGACGTGTACCACCTATCCAGTTCTGACTAGTCCTGAACTCGCCAGGTGATTGATTGCTCCCACGGCCTCTGCTGAGCAGTATTTCATGAATTTCTCTGATAAGTCTAAGAGATAAAGGGAAGCCATCATTTAAACGGGAAAGCCCATGGTTGAGGGCCGTGATATAGTTACTCACCTCCTTGACATCGTCGAGTGGTACGCCAGACGCTTCATCAAGCTCAAAAAGCAACAGATCAGAAAGCGACGACTGTGTACCTTCGATCATAGATGAAAGCACAGCCTCTTTCCTGACATACATATACAGAAAGAGAGGCGTCTCCGGCAGTAATGTAGAAACGCTGTCAAGTCGACCAACAGCAAGCAGAGCCTGGTCGAATTTTTCCCGAAGTTCAGCAGACCACCGGATTGGCGGTTTTGGGGGGAGAGGAGCTGGTACAAAGGCCCGAACTTTTTCCCCAACAGTTGAAACCGTAATGTAATGTCCCTGAATCTTTCGTTTCATGCGTAAAGTAAAATAAGCTAAACGATTATTTTAGGTTTTAGGTATATCTTAAAATAACATGATGTGAATGAAAAGAAAATGCGCGTTTCAGTATTCTGATGAAACAAAGCAGAGTAGTTTGAATTTCTGACCGATATAATTATCCATATTCTTCCTTGCATATTAACCACAAAGCGGTTAATATGCAAGGAATTTCTCAGTATGTATACTATTTGTATTTTTCTTAGTTGCTTGCCTGCTAGACATGATGGATGGTTTCATGGAAAAATTACTTTTTGGAAAAACGATGATTAATAGAGATCTTCGATCAGTTGTAAAGTACGCACTCGAACATTTTCCGGCTGTTACCATGATTGGGGCACGGCAGGTTGGCAAAACCACTCTGGCGCTCCAATTATCTGCTGATATCGGTGGTAGTGTTTTTGACATGGAAAACCCCCAGCACAGGCTTATGCTGGAAGATCCGATGACAGTATTAAGCGAATTGAGTAGTGAACTTGTTGTCATTGATGAAGCGCAGAGAATGGAGGAGCTTTTTCCAGTTCTGAGAGTTTTGATTGATCAGAACCGTCGATCAGGTCGCTTTTTATTGCTAGGTTCAGCATCCCCGGATCTGCGTCAACAATCGGCCGAAAGTCTCGCAGGAAGAAACCAGACTCTTGTCTTGCATCCGTTAACCATTAAAGAGGTTGGGTCTGCAAACAAAGATAAACTATGGATACGAGGAGGTTTTCCTCTCTCTTTTACAGCAGGGAGTGGTTTAATCAGCATGGAATGGCGGCACGCCTATCTCAAGGATCTCGTTGAACGAGATTTACGGTTGCTTGGATTTGATCTGCCTCCTGAAAGAATGAGAAGGTTCATGATGATGTTGGCTCACCTGCATGGTCAGCTGTGGAATGCATCACAGCTTGCCCGTTCACTTGGTATAGGAACAACTACAACAGGTCGTTATCTTGATGTGATGCAGCAAACCTTGCTCGTTAAACGACTGAGTCCGTATTATGTTAATCTCGGTAAACGGTTGACTAAATCTCCAAAAGTCTATCTTGCAGATTCAGGCCTTCTCCATTCCTTGCTCAATATCGAGAGCAAACTAGATCTCCTGGCACATCCTGTTGCGGGAGCGTCTTGGGAAGGGTTTGTTTTTCAGCAGCTAGATGCTGTCCTGCCGGTTAATTGGGAGATCAGTTTTTGGCGCACTGCCGCGGGTGCTGAAATTGATCTGTTGATTTTACGCAACAACAAACCGTTTATTGCTATCGAATGTAAAGTTAATGCTACGAACCCACGACCTTCCCGTGGTTATTACCAGGCCTGTGATGATTTGAATATTGAAAACCGTTGGGTAATCTATCCAGGCGAAAAGCGTTTACCGCTCCCGCATGACACTGAAGTTATTTCAATGTCAGATGCATTGGCCCGGATGAATGATTTTTGAGGTGTGAGGATGTCGGCTGCTTGTAGCGAGGAAGTGGAATATCGCAAAGGCAGTCATGCCAAGTAAAAATTGACTACCATTTTGAATGATAGAGATAAAAGTTCATAGAGGACGCGAGCCGCTGTTTGTGAGACTGATTTGGAGCTTTTATCAACTGGCTGATGCATTACGCCTAAAATTGCGCTTAATGTCTGCATCTATTTGATATAATTATATAGTTCAAGGATTCCTAATCCTGGTGCCTCAGGTTCGAATCTTTCAGTGGATAATCACGAAAAGGGAGCACTCAGGCCCAGATCCCGGCAAGGTATTTTTAACATCAGTTTCAAATCTTTGAGGGAAAGAAAGGTCATGCGCCGTCTCTCTTCCATCAGTCCGATCTTCTCCTTCCCGCAATCGCAATACCCATCTCGTTAACTATGTGAGAAAAGTTAACGAGTTATGTTTGCAAAATTATTTCATACTTTCAGCTAGTTAATCAATCTCCGTGGTAGAATCGCGAAAATCCCACTTGATTACTTGTTAAGTTTCTGTATTTTTATTGTGTAAAGTTAGTAAGGTTGAGCGAGTTGATCTCAAGGGAGACAAATTCCATGAAAACAAAAAATCTGAATCATCCCAAAAAGGGCGACCGAATCAAAGTTGAACCGATTCGTGAACTGAAGGACATCAAGTCCATCAAGAAAATGCTCCAGAACAATCCGCGTGATTTCTGTCTCTTTACTCTTGGAATCAATACCAATCTGAGAGCATCAGACCTTCTGAGTATAAAGGTTTCTCAGGTGCGGCACTTGAAGGTCGGGGAAGAATTGACATTGAAGGAAAAGAAAACAGGGAAGGAGAGACGGATTACGCTGAATAAGTCGGTTATAGAGGCCATTCAGAACCTTCTAGCTTCGAGAACGTATCAGGATGAAGATTATCTGCTTGTTTCTCAGAGAGCTAAGGTGCTTACAGTCCCATCAGTGAACCGGCTTGTGAAATCGTGGTGCAATGCTATTAATCTTAAAGGGAACTATGGCAGTCATACACTGCGCAAGACTTTCGGTTATCATCAGCGTGTACAACTCAATACATCCATTCCTGAACTCATGGTTATGTTCAACCATTCAAATCAGAAGCAGACTTTTGATTATCTTTGTATCCAGCCTGAAGAGATAAGAGATGCATATTTGAAGCTGGAACTATGATTGCAAAATCTCTGCACCGGAAGTTCGCGGACTTTTTTTGATTATCTCATGAAATAGGTTTTTCTTTTTTGGAAGTCAAGATAACCTTTCATGGTCCTTCTATGGCTTAATTTATGAAATTTTTATTGTTCAGCACATCGGCTACCAAGATGGGAAAAGGCGGTGGACGGGAGTTTCATCCGTCTCTTTTTGTTACGTATACTCGCAGAGAAGGTTAAATTGAGGCCTATTTGCTATTTTGTAAAGGTTTGCAGCGGCAATGATAAGTTATCCCTTCATTGCACAAAAAACGGGAGCCTGAATTTCTCTGTCAGATTTTCCTGGCACCATTGTTAGTCATAGATAAACAACAGCCTCATAGAGTTCAGGAGGTTGCTGTACATTTACCTGAATTTAGACAACAAATAGGGATAATAAAATGTTTTCAGCAAACGGATAGGAAATTTCGTTCACCTCACAATGGAGGTTCTACGCGAGTATCTGATTCTGACAGAAAGGAGATAGCCGTCCTTATTCAATCGCAGCTCAAACAAGATGGCCACATCATCGAGGGGGTCCTCGGCTTTTTAGTTCACATATTTTGCTTACCTCATCATCGTGACGCTAGCGGCGATCTTAGTTTTGCATTGAGCCCTTTACTGTTTCATACCTTTTACTGAGAGTACGGGAACGGAGGCTTTCCTCAGCACCTGAATTGCGGTATCCCCAAACATGAATTCCTGGGTATGCGTTTTCTCATGCTTGGGCAGGAGAACCAGATCATGGCCCCCGGCTTTCACCTCTTCGAGAATTTTGTCCGACATTGAAGAGTTTCCGGGAAGCGGCACCAGCTTAACACCAATTTTATCGGCCTCACACGCCCTGGCGTATTTGTTGGGGTTCAAAGCGAAAATCTTTCTGCATCTCTCGGAACAGAAGTGAAAGGTTTGCCCCCAGTGTCTGCCGGGAATCGAATGACCATGGATTTGCATGCCGCAAACCGGATCTGTTTCCGCCATATTTGTTGTTCTTCAATTTTCATGCCGTGATGTTCACTATCACGTTCTCTGCCGTCGGAACCACCATTACCGTCATGTCCTTCATTTTTGCCATGATGATGACTTCCGCAGCAACCACCGCCGTTTTTCATCAAGAGGTAAAAAACAGCACCGATTATGATGATCCATAAAATGCTTGCCATTGTCATGATATGCCTCATGTATTTTGTTCTTACCTGCAAGATAAACATTGGACGATGGTCCATGGTCAAATGTTGGCAAAAATCTTTAGATATATATTTTGAATGAAAACATTTTTTCTAAGTCTTATTGAGCAATCATCAGGACACCCTTGAGTTGTTACACAAACCGTATACGGCATGGTTATTGCTAATAACAATATTGAACGAAAAACAGCATAAATATGGCAATTTAGCCAGCATTACGTTATGTCACCAGCCGGCAATCAATGCCCGTGGCAGGTCATGTTGGATGCCAAAAAAAGGGAGTGCCGTAATGAATCATACAATGAAAATGCTCATTGGCTGTGTGGTGCCATTGCTGATCATTTTTCTTCTGCCGTATTTCGGTATCAGTGAAGGATGGGGAGTATTTCTGTTTATCGTCCTCATGTTCGGCTGCCACCTGCTGATGATCGGCGGACACGGCCATGATGGTTATGATCATCCAAAAAACACAGGAGAAGGGCATGGACACCATTAGCATCAGGAGATTGGGATTCGCTTTGGGCGCAAGCACAGCGCTGCTATATCTCGGCTGCGTTTTTGTAATGATGACTGTACCGCATGATGCGGCGGTCAGGTTCTTTAACAGCATAACACACGGCATAGACTGGGGGCCGATCATGCGCTGGGATATGCCCTGGTGGGAGATGGTGGTGGGGGTGCTGCAGGTGTTCATACTCGGCTGGTTGTTTGGCGCCTTGATTGCCGCTTTCTATAACACCGGTCTCAGGGGCAAAAAGTCATGAACCAGGGGTATGCATACGGAAATTGGGGGCTCGTTGTCACCACCATTGGCATAACCCTGTTTTTCCTCTTCAAGTTCATCCCCCCTAAAACCAAACAGGGCAAACGTTCAGGCGGCGCCCTGATCGCTTTCTTTGTCGCCCTGTTTACGGAAATGTACGGTTTTCCGTTGACCATTTACCTGCTGACCCATTTTTTCGGCATACGGATTCCTTTCGACCATATCAGCGGCCATCTGCTTGGCGATCTGATTACCTATCTCGGGTTGGGCAACGGCTGGTTCATCGTGATGCTGGTGAGCAATGTGCTCCTTATTTTGGGCATCTGGATTATCTCAGCGGGTTGGGACAGGATATATCAAGCAGAAGGCGGCCTGGTCACCAATGGAATCTATAGGTATGTGCGTCATCCTCAATATACCGGAATATTTATCATTACCCTGGCTTTCATGATCCAGTGGCCCACCCTGACTACCCTTATCCTCTGGCCTTTTGTGATTGTCATGTACGTGAGGCTCGCCAGGCGCGAGGAACAGGAGGTGTTAAAAAAATTTCCCGTGGAATACAGCGAATATATGAAGCAGACACCCATGTTTTTTCCACGGATGAAGAAACGGTAACCGACCTGCGGCATCGCGACGAGTTGGATAAGTCTGCACCTCAACAAAGGGAATAACATGGAGCAGAATGACGGCATTATCATCGTTACGGGTTCCAACGGCAGAATCGGCAATGCAGCAATGCGGCAGCTTACCGAACACTTCAAAGAGGTCGTCGGCTTTGACCGCAAGGCGCCGGGTCCGCCGCCGCCCGGTTGTGTCTATATGCCGGTTGAAATCACGTCCGATGAAAACGTGCAGGAAATGCTCAGAATTCTCCGTGAGCACCATGGGGCACATATCGCATCGGTGGTTCATCTTGCCGCATATTATGATTTCTCGGGTGAACAAAGCCGCATGTATGATGAAATCACGGTGCGCGGTACCGGACGTTTGCTCCAAGGACTGAAAGATATCGGCTTCAGGGTTGAACAATTTATCTTTTCCAGCACAATGCTTGTTCATAAATCAGCGGAGCCGGGGCAATTCATCAACGAAGACTGGCCGCTCGAACCGACTTGGCCTTATCCTGAATCAAAAGTCCGGACAGAACAACTGCTCCTGCGAGAACACGGCGACATTCCTGTCGTGCTGCTGCGCATCGCCGGCGTTTACGATGACCAGTGCCACTCGGTTCCGCTGGCTCACCAGATCCAGCGTATCTATGAACGACAGTTGGCCGGGCACCTCTATTCCGGTGAGAGTGCACATGGCCAGTCCTTCCTGCATATGGACGATTTGATTGATGCCATCGAGCTTCTAGTCCTGCGCCGCGACCGCTTGCCGCCCGAATTGCCGCTGCTGCTCGGAGAGCCGGAGTCATTGAGTTACGACGAACTGCAGCACACAATCGCCCGGCTGATCCATGGTGAGTCATGGGAAACCCATGAAATACCCGCCCCCCTGGCGAAAGCAGGAGCCTGGCTGCAGAACAAAATCCCTGGGAAAAAACCGTTTATACAACCATGGATGATTGACCGGGCCAATGACCATTATGCGCTGGATATCACCCGTGCCCGCACTTTGCTCGATTGGGAGCCCAAACATACTCTGCGCCGGACGCTGCCGAAGATGGTCGCGGCCTTGAAACACGATCCCTCGGGCTGGTATCAGCAAAACGAGATCAAGCCCCCGGCGGAACTCCGGCAACAGGAGAAGAGAGTATGAAATCACAACATCCCCCTACCGCGGCGGCATTTTATACCTGCCCAATGCATCCTGAAGTACAACAGGCACAACCGGGCAACTGTCCGCTATGCGGCATGCAACTCGTAGTCGAAAACTCCACGGACAGGCGGGATAACAATACTCTTGCCCCGCAACCTTCCACAACGGTCATGCAAGGGCATGGGGGAGGACATGGCGGGCACGATATGGACCATTCCGGCAAACATGAAGACATGACGGCTATGACGCTGGATATGCGCCGCAGGTGGTTATGGACAAATTTTACCATTGTCGGCTTCGGATTCTGGCTTATCACGAGCCCCTTCACATTCGGTTACGTCAAGACGGGGATGATATGGAGCGATGTCCTCAGCGGCGTCCTGCTGGTATTTTTCGCCTTGCTGGCCCTGCTGCCGCGATTTGATTTTACCGGGCGCTGGAGCATTTCCTTCATCGGCATATGGCTTCAGTTTGCACCTCTGGTGTTCCGGGCGGAAAATCCGGCCGCATTTGTAAATGATACTTTAATCGGGGCGCTGGCCATAGCGCTCGCAATACTTATACCATCCATGCCGGGCATGGCCCATCACATGGAAATGGCAAAGCCGGGTCCTGAGGTTCCACCGGGATGGAGTTACAATCCTTCCTCGTGGCACCAGCGCGCACCGATGATCATCGCAGCCTTTGCTGGATGGCTGATCTCCCGGTATCTCGCAGCATTTCAATTAGGCTATATCAGCACTATCTGGGAGCCTTTTTTCGGTGACGGCACGGTCAAGGTGCTCACTTCTGAGGTATCTCGAAAATTTCCAATTTCGGATGCGGGACTCGGGGCGGTCTCCTATACCCTCGAAATGCTCATGGCCTGGATGGGAGGCGCAACCCGCTGGCGTTCAATGCCGTGGATGGTGACCTTTTTTTTCATTCTCGTCGTGCCGCTCGGAGTTACCAGCATCGTCCTGGTGACCCTGCAGCCGGTTGTGGTGGGTCATTGGTGCACGTTATGCCTCGTTACCGCGTTTATCATGCTGATTATGATCCCGTTCACCGTGGATGAGCTTGTCGCCATGGGCCAGTTCCTCAAACATAGCCGGCGCGACGGCAAATCGCTGTGGCGCACATTCTGGGTCGGCGGCACTCTCAAAGAAGTTAATATCGATGAAAGAACTCCGAAATACGGCCTGCCCATAATCGATTTGCTGCCGGCAGCCGCGTGGGGGGTGACAATGCCGTGGACACTGATCGCCAGCACCGCGCTCGGCATTTGGCTCATGTTTGCACCGGAACTGCTGGGAGTGACGGGCAGCGCGGCAGACAGCGATCATATCGTGGGAGCGCTCATTACGACGGTATCGGTTATCGCCATGGCCGAAGTCATCAGGGCCGGCCGTTTTCTCAATATTTTGTTCGGCGCCTGGGTCATAGCTGCGCCCTGGCTTCTTTCAGGGGCCGGCAACGGCGTCAAATGGCATGATCTGGCGGTCGGCATTCTGCTGATTATGCTCAGTTTCCCCCGGGGGAAGATTAAGGAGCGATACGCGACGTGGGACCGTTTGATCGTCTGATCAGGATGGATCTGTGCAAGGCGTCCATTTCGTATAACAACTGTCTGCTCAAAAAGTTCAGAGAGCATTAACTCATAAACGCAGGAGAATATACTCATGGAAGTTATCCTTGCTGTCACCAGGTCATGTCATCACTGTGCCATTCTGGAAAAAGAATTGAAAAGACTGCATGTGCCTTATTGTGTGCGATATTATGAGGAACGTCCGGAAATTATAGAAAAATATGGCCTTAAAAGGTCCCCGGTCGTTATCGTCGATGACGAGGTTGTTTTCAATGGCATGCCGTCCATTTCCGATCTGGAGAAATACTTTAAAGAGAAGCAGCAGGAGGGTGGTGATGATGGATAAGCATAGTCTGTTTCAGCTTCGACCGGCAGACCTGCCGATCTCATTGAAAATACTGTTCACCGCCTATCTGCTGACAATGGCCATGGGCTATTTCATGGCGTTTCTGTACCTCTTTCTTATTAATATCGAGCCGCACCAGAAAATGGGAATGGACATCCTGGAAGGTATTGTCCACAAGTATTACGGAGAGAGAGGAGAGACGCGACTTGAGTCGGCATTAAAAGGAAGCATGGGTGTTTATGTTACTGATTCCGAAAAAGAAAAGTTATCCGATTGGGTTCAGGAAGGGGCTTCCGAGGAAAAATACCTGGAAGTAAAATCTATTTTTGATGCAAATTGCATTGAATGTCACGCTTCCGATTCCGGTATGAACCTTGTCCCGCTGACAACCTATGAAGAAATTAAGCGCGTAGTTAAAATTGATCTTGGAGAGTCAATTAAGACACTGGCCCGCATTTCTCATGTCCATTTCTTCGGTATCAGCTTTATTTTCATCTGGACAAGTCTGATCTTTTCTTTCTGCAACATAAGAACAAAAATAAAGGTGGCTATTGTTCTCACGCCTTTTATCGCCATCTGGCTGGATATAGGCTCATGGTGGTTCACAAAATATGAACCTGTTTTTGCATACACGGTGATTATCGGAGGAGGTCTTATGGGGATCTCTTTCACTGTGCAGGTATTGTATTCGCTTTATGAAATGTGGCTGAAGAAAGGTAAGGAGGTTGAGGAAAAGTATTCATGTCCGAGTTAAGACAGGACCCGACAACTTATGACTGGATAGTGATAGCCAGGGATAGGGCAAAAAGATCGCATCAGTTTACAGGGGATCAAAAAGCGGTCGACCCCAATCCGGAGTTCCGGAAACAATGTCCCTTTTGTCCGGGCGATGAGCATATGTCTCCCCCGGCTGTCATGATCTGCGGTGAAGATGACAATTGGAGATTGCGGGTTGTATCTAATAAATTTCCGGCTTTAACACCTGTTGGAGATGTCACCCGTGATGAAAGAAAAATCTTCAGAAGCTGCCACGGGTACGGCAGGCATGAAGTTATCGTGGAATCTCCAAGGCAGAATGACTCCATCCCTCTGCAGATGGCGGACGGTGTTGGAGGCATTCTCGTCGAAGGCGTCGACGAATGCGCGGCAGCGATGTGCGATCTGCTGAACGATTCCGGGCGAGCCATGGCACTTGGCAAGGCAGGGAGGGAACGTGTTCGCGAGCACTTCCTCATGCCCCGCCTAGTCCTCAACCATCTGGAGCTCATGCGCAATCTGGTGAATGGGGAACGGCTCACCCGCGAGAGCGGATGGCTGCGCAGCCATGATCCTGTATGCGGCATGGCGCTAGGCGAAAACCCTGAAGCCACAACCCGGCATCAAGGCACCGAGTACGGGTTCTGCTCGGCACGCTGTCGCCGGATCTTTTTCGGTAGGCCGGAACACTACACCAGGCAGAACAATAAAACCGGATGATGAAACTGAAGGGATACATTCTTTATGCGGGGATATTGTTTATTGCCGCGGCAATCGATGCGGAATGGCTATGCTTTGATAGTATGAAAATTTCCAGCTGAGGCACCAAGTGAATAACAGGATAATCTTAATTTTTTTTATAATCGGTATATAATGTTTTTTTTGCGACATGCCAGGCGGTACAGGGAAATCATCTCCGTGTTGATCCGTCATGGATCAGGATGGCTGCTTGTGGAACTCGGGTTCGGAATGCTGATACCTTTTCACTGGGGCCTTCTCGGACATCCCAGGCGAGAAGATCCTTATTCCGGTCCCGAACATCTGCGAATGGCTTTTGAGGAACTGGGACCGACATTTATCAAGCTTGCCCAGATTCTCAGCACCCGACCCGACCTCGTTTCTCCGACTTATGCAAGGGAATTCGCCAAGCTGCAGGATCGGGTCCCGGCCCGCTCCTTTGCAGAGATCGAACCCGTGCTCGCTTCTGAACTTGAAGTTCCCTACCGGCAGGCTTTTCCCGAATTCGATCCGGTGCCCATTGCCTCTGCCTCCATCGGCCAGGTATACCGTGCCAGGCTGGCGGACGGCAAACCGGTGGTGGTCAAGATCCGGAAACCTGATATTGCCGACGTCATAGCAGAAGACAAGGCCATATTACGGGACGTGGTCCGGAGGATCATCCGACGCAAGCCCTGGTTAAGGCGTTATGATATAAAAGGAATGCTCGATCAATTTTTTTTCGTCCTGGACAACGAGCTCGATTATGTCCACGAAGGGCAGAATGCAGACCGGTTCCGGAAAATGTTCGAAGGGGATCCGCATATTTTCGTGCCCACAATTTACTGGGAATACTCCACAGCCAGGGTGCTGGTCATGGATGAAGTTATCGGAATCAAGGTCGATGAACTGGAACACCGGACGGTGAACAGGCGAACGGATCGACAGCATCTGGCGAGAATCGCGGTGGAGATGACTTTCAAACAGATTTTTGAACATGGGTACTTTCACGCCGATCCTCATCCGGGTAATTTCGTCATTACCCGCGACGATTCCCTGGGCATAATGGATTTCGGCATGTTCGGATATCTCGATAACAGGTACCGGGAGGCTTTTCTTGTTTTTACCTATGAGTTCATCCGTGGCAACACGGAAGGGATGATGGATGCGCTGTGGAATCTTGGGGTTACCGGCACCCAGGCCCAGCGGCCGATGCTCAGGAGGGACCTGGACCATCTGCTGTTCAAATTCAGAGAAACCTCGCTGGCGGAGATCGCTGCAGGAGACATGCTTTCCGAACTGATGGCCATCGCGTATCGACATCAGTTGTCGTTTCCTCCCGATCTCGCCATCCTGTTCAAGGTATTGGGGATGCTGGAAGGCGTCGGCTCCATGATCGACCCGGATCTGCGCTTTTTTGATTACTCTGAAAAGTATTTCAAGAACATGTATAAAAAAATGTTTTCTCCGGAAAACATTGTGCAGCAGCTCAGCGACAATCTTTTCGATCTGTACAAACTGGGAAACAAATTGCCCCGGAGATTGTCCCGCCTGCTTCAGAGGGTTGAATTCGGGGACATTGGCATCGAATTTAATAACCCCGGACTCGAAAACGATATCCGAAAGCTGTACAAGGCGGTTGACCGGATCGCCTTGAGCGTGATGCTGTCACTGTTCCTGATTGCCGCCGGCATCTTTGTCCTGGTTGGCCATTTTGTCGGATACGATTCGTTCATCGTTAGGTTCCTGTTTTTTTCCATGGTCGCGGCTGGCGTGGTCACCCTCGTTGTCCTTTTCAGCGTCTGGAGGCAGCAACGGTTCTAGGTTTTTTTATGGGTTATCTGTATGGAGGATGAATTCAAAAAGCATTTCCCGGGCAACAGCTGTCTTGTCCTGTTGCCCGGGGTACAGGTGTTCTCCGGCTCCTCCGATCAGTTCATTATCATTTGTTCATCATCATTTGCTGCTGCATAAGCATACCTTTCATAATCTCCTGCATCATCGTCATTTCTTTCTCCATCATGTCCATGCGTGCTTCCTGATTGCCAGCAGTACCGCCCATCATGCCGCCGCCCTGCATCATTTTTTCCATCATCGCCATCTTATTTTCCATCATGGCCATGCGATCTTCCATGGGCATGGGGCCGGTGTCCTGTTGTCCCATCATCATGCCCTGACCCATCATGGCCATCATCTTCATGCCTTCCTGCATCATCTGCATGTGCTGGTGCATGAGTTTATTTTTCATTTCCTGATTTTTTTCCGTCTCGATTTTTTCCCTTATTTCCTTCATCTGCTGCATGGAAGCAGTGATCTCACCAGAGTCCTTTTGCGATTCAATCTGCTGTTTCCCCTGTTCCTCGGGATGATGCGCTTCCACGCCAAAAGCGGGCAGGGAGAAAAGAGACAGAGATACCAGGGTTGCAGCCAATACTGTTTTTTTCATTGAAACCTCCTTACGTTTAGAGAGATTGATTAGGGGAGTTCCTGTACAAGAATTTCATGCGTTGGAAACATTCACTTTGTTATCTTGAGGAGCCGGGCATTGATCGCCACTATCACGGTGCTCAAGGACATCAGTACCGCGCCCACGGCAGGAGAAAGGAGTACGCCGTACGCATACAGCACCCCGGCGGCCAGCGGGATGGCAAAGGCGTTGTATCCCGTGGCCCAGACCAGGTTCTGCATCATTTTCCGGTAGGTGGCCCGGGAAAGGTCCAGGATGGCCACGGCATCCAGAGGGTTGCTGCGCACCAGGATGATATCCGCGGTCTGCACCGCCACATCGGTGCCGGCACCCATGGCGATGCCTACATCCGCCTGGGCAAGGGCCGGGGCATCGTTTACGCCGTCGCCGGTCATGGCCACCACCAGACCTCTGGACTGGACCTCCTTGACCTTTTCCGCCTTGTCCTTGGGCAGGACCTCGGCAAAATATTCATCCAGGCCTATCTCCTCCGCCACCCACTTGGCAACCAGTTTGTTGTCGCCGGTGAGCATCATGCACCTGATCCCCATCTCCTTGAGCCTGGCCATTGCTTCCTTTGACTCCTCCCGGATGATGTCGGCCAGAGCGACCGCACCTTTAAGCTCGTCATCGATGATCACGAAGACCACGGTCTTGCCTTGCGAATTGAAGGTGTCGATCCTGTCGTCTTCCATGGTGATGTTATTTTCCCTCAGGTAGCCGGGGCTGACCACCTTGACGTGGCGCCCCGCCACATTTCCCTGGGCGCCCTTGCCCGGGATGGATTTGAAATCCTCCACCCCGGGTTTCTGGTCAACCGCATCAGCTATTCCCTTGGCGATCGGGTGTTCGGAATGGGACTCTATGGCGGCCGCGTATTTAAGCAATTCCTGTTCATCTGTGTCTTCTGACAAAACAATTGTGTCGGTCACACCGAATTCCCCTCTGGTCAGGGTGCCGGTCTTGTCGAAGATAATGGCCTGAATATTGCGCCCCCGCTCAAAGGCCGCCCGGTCCCGGATGAGCAAGCCGTTGCGCGCGGCGAGGGCGGTAGAAACGGCGACCACCAACGGTACCGCCAAGCCGAGGGCATGGGGACAGGTAATGACCATCACGGTTACCGTTCTTTCCAGAGAAAAGGCAAAATCCTTACCCATGACGGCCAGCCAGACGACCAGGGTGACAGCCCCGCCGGTCAGCGCAATAATGGTGAGCCAGAATGCGGCCCGGTTCGCCAGATCCTGGCTTCTTGACTTGCTTTTCTGCGCCTGCTCGACCAGGTCGACCATCTGGGCGAGAAATGAATCCTTGCCGGTTTTCTGGACCTCCATGGTCAGGGAGCCTTCGCCGTTGATGGAACCGGCAATCACTTTTGCGCCGGCCTGTTTTTCGACCGGGGCGGATTCTCCGGTCAGCATGGCCTCGTTGACTGAACTTTCGCCTTCGATCACTTCCCCGTCCACAGGAATTTTTTCGCCTGGTTTCACCAGCACCCGATCCCCTGCTTGCAGTTCTTCAATAGGGACATCCTCGGTGCTGCCGTCATCCGTTATTTTATGGGCGTCGGAAGGCATGAGTTTGGCAAGCTCCTCCAAGGCACGGGAGGCGCCCATGACCGATTTCATTTCGATCCAGTGACCCAGCAGCATGATATCGATCAGGGTGGCCAACTCCCAGAAGAACACTTTGCCTGGCAAACCAAAAACGACCACACTGCTGTAGCCGTAGGCTGTGGCAATGGCGATGGCAATCAGAGTCATCATCCCGGGCTGCTTCTTGCTCAGTTCTTTAAAAAGGCCTCTGAGAAACGGCCAGCCCCCATAAAAGAACACGAACGAGGACAGCGTCCATAAAACATAAAGGTCCCCAGGAAATCCCAGCGCTTTCTTGAAGCCTAGAAAGGCCTGAATCATGGGCGACAAGGCGAGAATAGGGACTGTTGCACCCAGGCAGATCCAGAACCGTTTTCTGAAATCCGCCACCATATGGGCGTGATGATCACTGCCGTTATGGCCGCCGTGACCCTTATGCCCGTTGTGGCCGCCGTGCTTCATCCTGCCTTGTTCCCCTTGCATTGCCATACCCTCGTGTTCAACCGAGGATGAATGACTTCCCCCGGCTTGATGTGTATTTACTTTTGCCATTACTATTTTCCTCAGATATCGAGTTTATGGATTATTCCTTTGAGGATTCCAGCAGGGGAAGCAACTCTGACTTTCTTATTCGTGACCCCAGCGAATATTCAGCCTTTATTTTTAAGTTATTAAGCAATGAAGAAATTCTGCTGCCTCTGTTGCAGGCTTGTGACGACCAGAGATCAAATATAGATGTAATCTTCCAAGAAATATGCCAGTTACTAATCGGCTTAAATTAAACATAATTTCATGAAACTTTTTGCTATCGTGCAAAGCCGGATGCCTTTTGTCCCGCAAAACCGGATAATATTTACAGGGATTTTCTGGGCAATATTCACAATAATCGGAGATGTGGTCAGGCATAGATATTGCTAAATTAAAATTATATGGACTTGTCCTCAATCACAGAAGATAGAAGCTAGTCTTGAAACGGCAATCATTATGGAGGGAAAAAAGTGCTTTTCGGATGGCGAGACATGGCGGGGTTCAGAAGCGAACCATGGATCCTGTCATTTTATTTCCATGGAATGAGAAAGGCCCTGATTTGCCTGTTATTGCTTTCCACCTGGTGTATTCCATGTATTGTCTATGCGAATGAACATAACGGGGTTATTGATCTGGGCATTGCAGCGGAACATTTCCTGAAGGGAGAGGTGCCCAGGGGATGGACCCTGCGAAAAAGCATCTTCCGTCCTGAAACGAAGAAAGCACAGGCGATTTGGGTAAGAGAGGACGGCATAGCCGCGGTGAAGCTCCATTCCGATAACGCCCTGACCTTCCTGGAGAAGAAAGTTGATATTGATATAACAAAATATCCGTTTGTTTCCTGGAAATGGAAAGTAGAGAATATTTTTCCGGGAATTGACGAGCGGAGTTCTACGGGCGACGATCATCCCATTCGCCTTTTTTTTGTGTTCCGGCCGGACGAATCCGAACAGTCATTCTGGTTCCGCATCAAGCGGTTTCTCTTCCTGGACAGAATACATGGCCACCCTGTTGGCGGCAGGTTTATGGAATACCTGTGGAGCAGCTCTCTGCCGGCCGGTGAGATAATCCCCGATCCGGGGAAACCCAAACAGAATCTGTTGGTCATTGAAGGCGGCAGTGAGAAGCTCGGCGAATGGCTGAGCTATACCAGAAATCTCTATCAGGATTTTCGAATGCTGTATGGGGAGGAGCCAAATAATTTGATATTCATCGGCATCCTCAATGATACCGATGCCACTGGCAAAGAGGCGGTAAGTTATATCGCTGATCTCTTTTTCTATGCACCAGGAGAAATGCCCCGATGAGCCATATCAGGTCGGCTCAGTCCTCCTCCAATGAGGTGGCGCATTCCCTGTTTACCGAAATAGCTGATGCCATGAAAAACTATTTGGATAATCTCGAGCAGATGAAGCAGAGCTTTATCACCATGGGCCTGTGATCTTTTGAGTTCGGGTTATTTTTTTTAAAAGCCTGTCTACATTCTGAGGTGGTGCCAGTCATGAATGACGTGACAGAGATTGCACTTTTGCAGGTAAACGTCTATCTCTAGCCGTTGAATGGTAGGATGGGTTGCGATGATCATGGAGCGGAATTCAGCATATGCATGGGTATTGGGAGAACGATGACACTTGCTGCAGTTTTCTTTTTCTTCAGGAGGGTGATGAAATCCGCTGATTTTCCATGAACCTATATCATGACAGGCCCGGCACTCTTCACCGAACAGTTTTTCATGGGGGGTCCAGATGACAGTCATCACAACTCAACTCGGGATTGAGAAGGGTATGATCCATTCGGGAAATTTGACTTATCGGCACGTGTTCCCGGTGGCAGGAGAGACAGTTTTGTTCTGATTCATGGAACCGGATTACGGGTCTGAGCCGCGATTGTCCGGCAAATTCATGGCAATTCAGGCACATTTTGTTGCTTACCCCCAGCCAGGGGATATGACAGTCTTCACAGGCCGTTATTTCGCGATGCATTGGGCTCTGCTGCCCTGGTTGGGCGGCCTTTTCGCTGGTGAAGAGCCAAACGGAAAAAACGATGAGAAGCAGTGCCGCCGCAAAGTGCAAAACCTTCATGGCAGCCACCGCAGACCATAATAGACCGTTGACAGAATATGAACGAAAATCATCGCAAACAGAATGCCGGTGAGATAGAAATGTATTTTCAACCACCTGTCAAAAAGCACCTTGGTTTTGGAAAAACCCTGGATTGCGTACTCTGTCTCTACTATCGAACGGGTGAGCACCAGTAGTTCCTCGCATTGTCCGGCTATACCCGGATCAAACGTATCTTCATCAGAGTCTGTATCCAGTGAATCATCCAGTTCCAGGACTCTGGAGCATGCTTCTCTGTCTATCTGTGATTTTCTGGATATAAGTTCCAGCCGCATCTCCGCGACGTCTCTTTGTTGGTCCTTCACGGAGCGGTTGATTTTTCTGAGGAGATAACGTCCGTACAAGCCACTCAGCACAATTGTGACCATGATCAGAAAAGCCAGAGTACCGTTCCAACTGGCGTAGGTGTGGCCTAAATGAATTATGATCAGAGACGGGCCGGTCAGGCCGGCATAGACATGATATTTGAGGGGATTTTGTCTGCCTTTTTTGTGCAGGATGCGTTTGCGGAATTTATTTTATCCGGCTCGGGTCGAACCGGCAATAAAGAAGGCTGACCCTTATAGACAAGGGATCAGCCCTTTATGGTCAATTTTCCGGCGGGCACTGATTAAAAACGTTTATATCCAAGGTGCCCTGAAATGAGCCCGGAAACGTTCGCCACGTCTTTCCAGGCCGGGTCGCAAGACTATTTCTATGACCATGCGCCCTTTCCATGTTCGACCAGCTCAAGGAAGTTGAGCAGCCAACATCGGTTTAATTAAACCTATTTTGCGGCATCAGCCAGTTTGCTGCCAGCCTTGAACTTGACCACTTTGCGGGCCGGAATCTTGATGGCCTTGCCGGTCTGGGGGTTGCGGCCCTCACGGGCGGCCCGTGCGGATACGGAAAAGGTGCCGAAGCCGATCAGGGTAACTTTGTCTCCCGCGGACACGGCATCCGTGATTGCGCCAAGGACGCTGTTCAAAGCCTGCTCGGCCGCTGCTTTGCTCATACCGCAATCCTGGGCCACTTTCTCAACCAGATCACCTTTGTTCATGTTGTCTCCTGTTTGAAATTTGAGGTTTATGGGAAAATATCTGCTGAGATAGCAAAACTCCCGCGTTCATGCAAGATTATTCATAACCTGCTTTCAATTTTACCATTCCTGGAGCAGTGCTGCATTCCAATAAGGCACCCTTATTTGGGCGCTGAATATTTCAGTGGAATGGAATAAGTTGAAAAATACTCACTGCCGCAACTTGTGCAGGCGCACCTTTCTTGCTCTGCCTTCGTCCAGGGGTTAATGAGAAATCCTGCCTGCAGCCTGCTGAACACGGCGTCGGTAAATTGAGGGGAAAATCTCCAAAAGCGAAATAGCCGGTTCGGAAATACCGGATAACAGGAAAACCATTTCCCAGGTATTGCGTCTGAACGGATAAAGACATTTGTGCGTCGAACTGGTATCCTTGATGTTCATCCGGGCGGCTGAGGCAATCGGGAGGCAGGAGAGAGGAAAGATATTCGCCGTATTAACAGAGGTAATTGCAGGGGAAAAAAACATGCACGATGAGAGAGATCCGGAATATTTCAGAAAACGCCTTGAAGAACGGCTTGCAGTCATTGTGGAAGGACAGGAAGCGAGTAAAGGGAAAAGTCCGGTGGAACTGGACCAGGCGCGGGTAGGCCGTCTTTCGCGCATGGACGCCATGCAGCAGGAGGCTGTGGCCCGGGCGGCGGCCCGCCTGACCGATCATGAGAGGCAGCGGATAGAGGCGGCGCTCAAACGCATCGACTCAGGAGAGTACGGCTGCTGCATCCTCTGCGGCGAAGAGATTGCCGCAGGCAGGCTGCATTTCGATCCCAGTGTCCTGAGCTGCATCTCCTGCGCCAAAAAGGCGGAAGCAAAATAAAGTCAGGAAACATCATCACGCAGCTTCATCTCCATCATCCGGGCTGTAAATTTAGGCGCGAGTGTCATGCCGATTGTTTTTCCGGCGCACCCTTTGAGAGATAGGCCTCCGTCACCGTCCTGATTGTGTTTCTGAATGCGTCAAAATCGGTCGGTTTGGTCTTGAAATCAGTGGCGCCGAAGGTAAAACTTTTTTCCCTGTCCTTTTCGTCCAGGGAAGAGGAAAAAATAACCACTGACACATCCCTGAACCGTTTGTCGCTCCGCATTTTCCGCAGGATTTCCAGGCCGCTGATTTTCGGCAGTTTCAGGTCCAGCAGGACAAGTTCGGGAACACCTTCCGGCATGTTGCTGTATTTTCCCCGGCGGTACAGGTAATCAAAAACATCTTCACCGGTATTGGCAACGGCTGCATCGTCCTGCAAACCCTGTTCTTCGAGCACGATCTGGATCAGCCCGACATCGGCAGCTTCATCATCGGCAATCAGGATGCGTTTTGGTTTGGTCATCATTTACCCTCGTGGAAGTGTTATATAAAAGGTTGCTCCTTTCCCAATTTTGCCTTCAGCCCAGACCCGGCCGCCGTGGCGCAGGATTATCCGCAGTACGTTGGCAAGGCCTATGCCTGTACCCTCGAACTCTTCACTGATATGCAGGCGGTGAAAAATACCGAAAATCTTGTCGTGATATTCCATGTTAAAACCGATGCCGTTATCTTTTATGTATATTTCATAGGTGTCATCCTTTTCCCGGCTGCCTATTTCAATGACTGCTGTCTCGCGGCGGCCGGTGAACTTCACCGCATTGGCGATCAGGTTGCTGAAGACCAGATGCAGCATGCCCGGATCGCCGGTGACCTCGGGCAGGGGATGGACGTGCCATTGGATGCGCCGGTGCCTGTTCTCCCGGGAGTAGAATAAAACAATCTCCTCCACCAGGGACCGGAGATCAACCGTGGTTTTCACCATGTCCGCGCGGCCCATACGGGAGAATTCCAGGAGTTCGTCCACCAGCATGCCCAGTTTGCGGGATGCATTATTAATGATCTTCAGGTACTTCCGGCATTTTTCGTCCTTCGCCCGGCAGCGTTCCTGCTGCAGAAGATGGGTGTAGCTGGCCAGGTGTCGGATCGGGGCGCGCAGATCGTGGGATACCGAATAGGTGAAGCCTTCCAGTTCCTTGATGGCCTCCTCAAGTTCCCCGATCAGGCGCTCCCGTTCTTTTTCGTTCCGCCGGCGTTCGGTAATATTGCGCATGATATGGGCGGCTCCGAACAACCGGCCATCATTGTCGTACAGCGGATTGAACTTCAGGTCATAGACCTGTTTCTCCTGTTCGGATGTGCCGCATTCCATGATAGTGCTGAAAAATTCACCGTTCAGGGACCGGCTCCAGAATTCTTCAGCCATACTTTGATATTCGGGCCAGGGGGCGAGAAATTCGATCAAACTTGTCCCGATCCTGATATCCTGCCCCCAGAGCATTTTGAATTCCCGCGCGTAGGCGTTATTAAAGTACAGGAAGTTGAAATTTTCATCCAGGGCGACAATCGGGTCTTCGGTACCGGTGGTGATGCCTTCCAGCAGGGCGTATGTCCTCTGTTTTTCTTCCTCGGCCCGCTTCAACTCGGTTATATCCTGTGCTGTTACAACAGCGCCGACGATCTCATTTTCACGGTTGCGGATGGGGCCGAAGTTGTATCTTCCGGTCCATGTCTCGCCGGTATCCCTGCGCCGCAGGATGTATTCGGCATTGGTCACAGTTTCGCCCCGGAGCGCCCTGGGAGCAGCCCACTGCTCAAGGGGAACCGGTTTGCCGTCGGCAAAGAACAGTTCGAATATAGCCGGCAATTCAGAAAAACTACGGGCGCATTCTTCCCTGTTTCTGAAGCGGTAATAGCTGACATAGGCGTCGTTGAAATCAATGAAGTTTCCCTCAGCATCGGCAATGAACACTGCGTCCGTCATGCTGTGCAGGGCGGCCTCCAGTTTGGCCCGGCCGTCGGGCACCTGATCCTCCGACTGCTTGCGTTCGGCAATTTCCTGCTGGAGAAGAAGGTTGCTCTCCTTGAACTGCTGGGTACGCTCCAGGACCCTGTTTTCCAACTCCTGCTGAAGATCGTTCATGCGCCGCTCGGCCCGTACCAGATTGGTGGTTTCCGCGGCAATGGCAAAAATACCTCCTACCGTGCCGTCCTCGCAGGTAATCGGATTGAGGGTATACTCAAAGCAGGCCTCCTCGATTCGGCCGTTACGGTTGATCGGGAGCACGAGGTTAGGGACAGCGGCAGCACCCCGGCCGGACATAACTCTCTCAACCAGTGGGCGGTCTGTTTCCACTATTTCCGGAAATACTTCCCGGATCGGTTTTCCCATGGCATGGGGATGCTTATCTCCGATCAATGACTTTAAACCGTCATTGTAGAGTAAAATGAGATCGGGTCCCCAGGAGATGGAAATCAGGGCCTTTGCGTTCAGCATGAGAGCGACCGCGCATTCAAGCGCCTGCGGCCAGGTATCTACCGGGCCGAGCGGAGTCCGGGACCAGTCCATGGAATGGATGAGGGCGCCGGTTTCGCCGCCGGCAAGAAAATGTCTGCCGTTATCAGGAGTATGTTCTCCGTTTATGCAACTGCACTCAAGTCTGTTAGTGTCCGCCTTTCCGTTATGCGCCTGCCGGTCTCTTGATAACTGCCTGTTCATGTACCGAATTTTATGTCTGTCCAAGAAGAATATGAATTATTTTTATGCAAAGTTACTTGATGCAAGTCCCATGCCTATATAAATGGACTGCTCTTGGGCAGTACCGGAATTTTTTCGGGTAAAAAGGTGTAGTTAAAAAAGAAAGAAATAGTAGCCGATATAAGCGGCAAGCAGAAAGGCGCCGTGCCAGCGCAGCGTTCCGCCGGAATGGCGGAGTATAGGCAGGAGGACAAGGGTAAAGGCAACCATCACCGGAAGATCCCGATACAGAAGTTCACCGGACAGTTCAACAGGGGAAATGGCAGCCGTAAGGCCGAGAACCATGAACAGGTTGAACATGTTTGAGCCGATCACATTGCCGATCAGGAGCCCTGGTTCGTTTCTCCTGAGAGCTGAAAAGCTGGAGGCAAGTTCCGGCAGTGAAGTGCCGACCGCGGCCAGGGTAAGACCGATAATCAGTTCGCTTACTCCGAACCAGCGGGCGACAGCAGCGGCACCCCGGATAAAGATATCCGCCCCGAAGGAGAGAAAAAACAGGCCTCCGGCGATAAGGGTGAGGGAAACGGGAATAGAGGGCATGCCTTCTTGCACATGGTCGTTGGCTTCCTCACTTCTTTTTGTTCTGCTGCCCCTGTACGAAAAATAGGTATAACTGATGAGCACCAGGATGAAAAGAACCCCGATTGATCTGGGAAAGTATCCCTGCATAGTGCAGAGCAGGAGAATGACGCTTCCGGCCAGCACAAGTATAAGCTCGATCCAGACTTCCACCAGAGTCAGGCGAAGCGGCAGAGTCAGCGCCGAGATTCCCAGGATGAGGCCGACGTTGGCAATGTTGCTGCCCACAACGTTGCCGATCATGATGTCGGGATGGTGCTGCAGGGTGGCGGTAAGGCTGACAAAGAGTTCCGGCACGGATGTCCCGAAAGCCACCACGGTCAAGCCGATCATCAGCGTGGACATGCCGAGACGTCTGGCCAGTTTTGTCGCTCCGGAAACCAGAGCTTCGCCGCCAAAAAACAGCATCAGAAGGCCCACTGCAACAAAGAAAAAAGCTATGCCGATCGACGGCTGGAAAGCTTTAACCATTGTTGCAGAAATCCTTTACATCAATGTTCCCATGACTTTTGTAGGCGCGGTCGATAATTTTTTTCAGCTTATTCTTGATTTTGGACAGCGGGGCTATTGGGGGAATTTCAGGCAGCAGTTCATCAACCGGGGGAGGCGGTTTGACCCGCATTTTCTGCTCAAGGTTTTCGCCGGTTTTGGGAATGAGACCGCCGGACATGGACCCTGAAGTATAGGTTACGCCGTCCAGGCCGCGAAGAAAATCCATCATGGTGCCGAGATCATGTTTTTTGTAAAAAAGTTTAATCTCCTCGGCAATAGTTTCCCGTTCCTCGGCAAGTTTCATTATATTTTTCCTGTAATCGTCAATATCGTCCGACAGGGTCCGGTAGGTGTCAAAAACCATATTCTTGAAGCGGCCGGCGCGGGTCAGGCCCCGTATTTTCTGTCCTGCGAAAACCCGATTTCTGATATTCCGGGATTCAGTCATGTAGATGTCGTAAAAAATCAGCTGATTCAGACCGGCCAGCTGGAAAAACTCATGGATAAGTCTCTCATCTTTCAGTAAGATGTACAACCTGACAAGGTCGAAGCCTATTTTTTGCTCAAGACGGGCATGCGAGGCAAGAACCTGGTCATCATAATCCTGGATATCTTCTTCAATGAGCTTGCGAAAACCGAAATACCGGTCGGCCATTTCCTTTTTTACTTCGAGGGTGAGTATCTTGTTGATGTCGTCCTGCATGCGTGCAAACCTCCTGGAGAATAAGGTTGTAACCTTACGAAATCAAATCATTATATTTTTTATACCGCATTCCGGATTTCTTTTCACGGTATATGCTGAACAAAGGACAAAATGACAGTGGATACTGAGTGGGAGGAGGTCAAAACACGGGTCAGGGAAGCCGCCGATATCGTCCAGGTAATCGGCGATCTGGTGGAACTGAAAAAATCAGGGTCGAGATTCACGGGTTTGTGCCCCTTCCATGCTGAAAAAACCCCATCTTTTTCCGTCAATCCCCAGGGGCAGTTTTTCCATTGCTTCGGCTGCGGCGAGTCGGGGGATGTCTTTTCATTCGTCATGAAATACAACCGGCTGACTTTTCCGGAGGCTCTCAAGGAACTGGCACAGCGTTATCATATCGATCTGCCTGAACCAAGGCTCAATGACGCGGACCGGAAGCGCATCCGTCAGCGGGATGAACTTTTCAGGGTAAACCAGGAAGCGGCCCGGATGTATCAGGAATATCTCGCCTCGCCCAAAGGGGAAAATGCGCGCCGCTATCTTGACAAAAGGGGGGTCCCGGAGGAGGTGCGTTCTTTTTTTGGCATCGGCTATGCCCCGGATCCGGCGGCAGGGGGCTGGAGTTTTGTGACTTCGCGCCTGCAGAATATGAACATCCCCCTGTCGGCAGTGGAAAGGACGGGACTGGCTGTGAAAAAAGACCGGGGCGGATATTATGACCGGTTCCGTGATCGAATCCTTTTTCCCATCCGGAATATACAAGGCCGGGTTGTCGCTTTCAGCGGGCGCATACTGGGGGAAGGGCAGCCCAAATATATGAATTCTCCGGAAAGTCCGATTTTCGATAAAAGCCGCATGCTGTTCGGCCTGTATCAGTATAAGGATAAAATTCGTGAAACCCGGCGGGCAATAGTGGTGGAAGGCAATTTTGATTTGATTCTGCTTGCCGCGCACGGCCTGGCCAATGTTGTCGCGCCCCTGGGCACAGCCTTGACCAGGGAGCATATCCGATTGCTGCGAGGATACTGCGATGAAGTTGTTCTGCTGTTTGACGGGGACAGCGCCGGCCTGAATGCAGCCATGCGGTCTGTTCCCTTTTTTCTTGCCGAACAGGTTGATGCCAGGGTGGCTGTTCTGCCGGCCGGCCACGATCCGGACAGCTACATCAGGGAAAATGGAGCCTCTGCGACAGGAAAGCTGATTGATGAAGCAGGCTCACTGGCTGAATTTGTTTTAAATACCCTTTCCCGCCGCCATGGTATGACCCTGAGCGGGAAAAATAAAATGATCGGCGAGTTGAAGGAGATAGTAAAAGCGGGAGATGATCCGGTGGTGCGTTCGCTGATGATCGCCCATTTCAGTGAAAAGCTCGGTATTTCTTCGGCGCAGTTTGAACAGGGTCTGCCACAGCAGGCGGAAGTAAAGCAGCCGGCATGGGTTTCTTCCCCGGCAGGCCTCAACAACCTGCCCAAGAAAGAGCGTCAGTCGCTTGATTTTGCAATCCTGTATCCGGAATATTTTCCGGAACTGCTCGCGGCAGGGATTGAAAAGGTCCTTGCAGATACCGCCGGGATGAATATTTTTCACGTCCTTGAAGCATTAACAGAAGAGGGTTTGCTGACTCCGGACAGATTGCTGGAGAATCTCCCGGAGGGAAGTGCGGAAAGAAGGTATGTCGCCGAATTATTAATTCTGGGCGATGGCAGCGGCGGCGATGAAAAAGAAGGGCATACACGCCGGTTGTGTGATGAAATGCTGGCCTGGCTGCGGGAGGAACAGTACCGCCGGGAGGTGGCAGCCCTGCAGAAACAGATCATGCAGGCACAGGCTTCCGGGGATGAGGCATTGCTCATGGAACTGCTTACCCGGAAACAGAAAATGGGAAAAAATAAATAAATTTCGTTAACTTGTTGAAAGAAATAAAAAAAGTGATTATGAATAAAAGTGATAATCAAAGTTGCTTTTGGTTGTTTGGCTGGAATGATTTTTCAGCGAGATACTGACTGGATTGAATATAGCGTTTAGCGTGCTGGTGGTGCATGGGGGCAAGCCGGTTTCAATCTTTTGATTATTCGGGGAGAAAATGAGAATGGCCAATGGGAAAAAAAATTCCGATTCTGAATTCCAAAATTTTCAGCAGAATTTCCCGGGAGACACTTCAGGGAATTCCGATTGTGAATTCCATGATTTTCAACAGAATTTCCTGGGCGACACCTCAGAATTTCCTGATCTGACAGGAATATTCGATGATAAAGATATTCACGACATTGATCCTGATGATGAACCTCTGTTGAAATTTCTTCCTGATGATATTCAATATGACCGTCGTAAAATCACGGCAACAAGCGGGCGAAGAAAAGTGGAACGCCGATCGGGTATTGACCGGAGAAAAGTCAGCACCAGCATTGATCCGATGAATATTTATCTCAAGGAAATGGGAAATCTCGCTCTTTTGAGGCACGAGGAGGAGGTTGCCCTGGCCCAGATGATAGAGCAGGGAGAGTTGCGTGTCCAGCAGGCCGTTCTGCGGCTTACTCCCGGGATGAAGGTGCTCAACGATATTGCCGAGGGGATCAGGTCCGAAAAAATCAGGATCGGTTCGGTGCTCAAAGGGATATCCGAAAGTGATGAAAAGCATCTCGCCGGGATTGAAAGAAAGTTTCTCGCAGCTATCGATAAGGCCGTGAGTCTGGATGCCGGCAGAGCAAAATTGTGTCAACAGCTCGTTGCAACCGATGACGGCCCGGAAAGGGAAGATCTGCTGCTGGATATTTCCAGGGTCGGCCTGGAAATATCAGACCTTTTTCAGGAATACCGGTTATACAGCAAAGGCATTTTTTCTATTGCCGATGCGGTCAAGGACCTTGGCCTCAAGTTCAAGAGGGCCAGAGTTGACGCACTGCAGAAACTTAAAAATCCTACCTCGTCCAATCAGAAAAAGGTTGAACGCAATATCAATATTGAACTGGCGGAATTGCTTGGGGTGACAACAGAATTCCTCGGGGATGTCCTTATTGATCTTGAGCTTGGCAGGGAAGAAGCCCGCCAGGGCAAGGAATCACTGGTACGGGCGAACCTGCGCCTGGTCATTTCAGTTTCCAAAAAATTTCTCAATCGCGGCCTGCAGCTTCCCGACCTCATCCAGGAAGGAAATATCGGCCTGATGAAGGCGGTTGAAAAATATGACTATAAACGAGGGTATAAATTTTCCACCTATGCCACCTGGTGGATCAGGCAGGCAATAACCAGGGGAATAGCCGATCAGGGAAGGACGATCCGCCTTCCGGTGCATATGATTGAAACCATAAACCGCATGCTCCGGTTTTCCCGTGATTTTATGCAGATTGAAAGCCGGGAACCGACTCCGGAAGAAATGGCCGCCCAGCTGGGAACCGATGTGGAAAAGGTGCATATAGCCCTGAAAACGGCCAAGGATGCAATTTCTCTTGATGCTCCAGTCGGCGATGAAGAAGACACCATGCTGAGTGATTTTGTGGAAGATCATGTTCATCCGGACCCCCAGGACGCTTCCATTACGGAAAGCCTCAAACGGTGCCTGTGCAGGGTGATGTCTTCGCTGACCCCCCGGGAGGAGAAGGTATTGCGCATGCGCTACGGAATCGAAGTCAGCTGCGATCACACTCTCGAAGAAGTGGGCAAGTGTTTCGCTGTAACACGGGAGCGGATACGGCAGATAGAGGCGCAGGCCATCAACAAGCTCCGTCATCCTACCAGAAGCGGCGAACTGCGTTCATTCATTGTCGACTGATCCCCTCCACACCGGAGAACAGGAGCAGAAAAAAGTCTGGCCGCCGACTTCCCGGTATTGATCAAACCGTGAGCTCTCAGAGGCTTCTTTTTTTTCTATGCAGGAGCACAATCTTCAGGACTGGCTTACTCTTACCTTTCTGCCGGGCATCGGTTGCACACTGATCAGTCGTCTGCTGGCGGAACTCGATGAACCCGCAAAGATCCTCGGTGCTACACCCGATCAACTTGCGGATATCCCCGGCGTTGGTCCGATTCTGTCCCGCAGGCTGCAGGATCAGGCCCTCATGGAAAAGGCGCGTGATTTAGCCCGGAAAGAGCTGAAAAAGCTTGCCCAGAGCAATATTTCCGTAATTCCTCTCGATGATCAACGGTACCCCGCCTCTCTCAGAAATATTCCTGACCCGCCCATACTCATCTACTGCAAGGGAAGGACGGATCTCCTGGACCATCCGGGTGTCGCCCTGGTGGGCTCGCGTTCGGCAACAACCTATGGCAGACGGATCAGTTTTTCCCTGGGACGGGAACTGGTAAAACATGGCATATGTGTTATAAGTGGCATGGCCCTGGGAATTGACAGTGAAGCCCATGCCGGTGCCCTGGCCGTTGATGGGCCGACAATCGGTGTCCTGGGGTGCGGAATTGATGTTGTCTACCCGCAGCAGAATCATGCCCTGTTCCGTGATGTCGAACAGCAGGGGCTGCTTGTCAGCGAGTATCCGCTGGGAACGACGCCGGACGCATTCAGGTTTCCGGAGCGCAACAGGATAATCAGCGGTCTTGCCCGCGGAGTTGTCGTTGTGGAGGCAACCGTCAAATCGGGTTCCCTGATAACCGCCGGGCTTGCCCTGGAGCAGGGGCGGGAAGTCTTTGCTGTTCCCGGCCGGGTGGATTCGGTGAAAAGTCAGGGGACGCACAGGCTGCTGCAGCAGGGGGCCAAACTGGTGCACGGCGTCGAGGATATTCTGGAAGAACTGGATCCTGCGTTCATGATACGCTATGAGCAGCCGGCGGAAAAAAGCGGTGTCCGGCATGACGGGATGAACCGTGAGGAACTGCATCTGCTTTCCTGTCTCGATACCTATCCGGTAAATATTGATGAACTTGTCCGACTTTCCGGGTATGATCCGGCTGTGCTTGCCGATCTGCTGATCCGGCTTGAGCTGCGGGGAGCGGTCCGGCAGCTGCCGGGACAGCAGTACGAGTTGTGTCAATAAACAGGCTGCCGCGCAATAAGTAAATCAACCGTATTTCGGGGACGGAATGAACAGCAAAAAAATTGCCCCTTCTATTCTCTCAGCGGATTTTTCCCGCCTTGGTGAGGAAATAAAAACAGTGGAAGCCGCCGGTGCGGATGTTATTCACATCGATGTGATGGACGGGCACTTTGTTCCCAATATCACGATAGGACCGCTGGTTGTGCGGGCAGTCCGCCGGATAACTACCCTGCCGCTTGATGTCCACCTGATGATATCCGATGCCGACCGCTATGCGGAAGCATTTGCCGAAGCCGGGGCCGACTGGATCACCGTTCATGTGGAAGCCTGCATCCATCTGCACCGGACGATTCATCATATAAAAGGGCTGGGCAAAAAGGCGGGCGCCGTGCTAAATCCATCCACACCGCTTGCAACCCTGGAGGAGATACTTCCGGACCTGGACCTGGTGATGCTGATGTCGGTGAATCCTGGATTCGGGGGGCAGTCTTTTATCAGGTCCTCCCTGGAAAAGATATTCCGGCTGCGGACAATGATCGAAAGGTCCGGCCGCCCCATAGGCATCGAAGTGGACGGCGGCGTCAGCCCCGACACCATTGCCGCCATCGCCGATGCCGGGGCCAATATTTTTGTGGCCGGCTCGGCCATATTCGGCCATGAAGACTACTCTCGCGTGATCGGTGAGATGAAGCGACTGGCACACTTTTAACGAACGGGAACCTGCATGATGCACTTGAAGGAATTTTCAGAACTGAAGGCAGTCGAAAAATTATCAGCTCTGGCTGCGTCTCCTTATGACCTGCGGAAAACGGCCGCTTTTTCTGCACCGCGGGTCAACCAGTTCACCGCTTCGGCCGGCGATTTTGATTTTCTATACGCCATGCAGCGCCTTGATGAACGAGTTGTCGAGACCCTGCAGGAACTGGCCGACGAGACTGGACTGATAGATAAGTTTCTGGCTATGAAAAAAGGCGAGAAGTTGAACAGAATAGAAGGCTACGAGAGTGAAAACCGGAGGGTTCTGCATACCGCCTGCCGCGATATTTTTTCCAGTTCTCCCCTCAATCTTGAAGCAACCTCGCAGGCCCAGCAGCAGCTGGCCAGGCTGCGCCGGTTTCTTGAGGATATCGAGCAGGGCAAAATTGTCAATCACCGGGGCGAAACTTTTACCACTGTTATCCAGATCGGTATAGGGGGTTCGGATCTCGGTCCTCGCGCCCTCTGTCACGCGCTGCAGCGATACAGGGTCCCGGGAAGAAGCGCCGGGTTCATATCAAATGTAGACCCCGACGATACTGCCCGGGTCCTTGCCGGAGTTGATCTCTCCCGCACCATATTCAACGTGGTCTCAAAAAGCGGCACCACCCTGGAGACCCTGACCAATCAGAAACTGGTCCGCACTTTTCTCGAACAGGCCGGCCTTGAACCGCGCCGGCATATGACGGCGGTTACCGGGGCAGGCAGTCCGATGGACGACCCGGAAAAATATCTCGCTGCATTTCACATGTACGACTATATCGGTGGCCGCTATAGCGTCACATCCATGGTCGGGGGGGTCGTCCTGGGATTTGCTCTCGGCTACGATACCTTTGTCGATATTCTCCATGGCGCCCATACCATCGACATTGCAGCGGAAGAGAGAAATATCAGAAAAAACGTGGTGCTGCTCATGGCCATGATCGGCATCTGGAACCGTAATTTTCTGGGGCATGATACTCTCGCCATTCTGCCCTACAGTCAGGCGTTGGAAAGATTTCCCGCGCATCTGCAGCAATGCGATATGGAAAGCAACGGCAAGTCGGTTTCCCGCAACGGCAACAAGGTTTCCTGGCAAACCGGGCCCATTGTCTGGGGGGAGCCCGGGACCAACGGCCAGCACGCTTTTTATCAGCTCCTGCACCAGGGGACGACAACGGTGCCGATTGATTTTATCGGATTCCGCCAGTCCCAGTACGGACATGATATACAGGAGCACGGCACCTCGTCCCAGGAAAAGCTTGTGGTCAACATGCTGGCCCAGGCCCTTGCGCTGGCGCAGGGAAAGGAAGATGAGAATCCCAACAGGCGTTTTCCCGGCAACAGGCCGAACTCGATACTTATTGCCGACAGGCTGACGCCGCAGACAATGGGTCAGCTTCTGGCTCTGTATGAAAACAAGATCGTTCTGCAGGGGTTCTGCTGGAATATCAATTCATTTGACCAGGAAGGGGTACAGCTCGGCAAGGTGCTGGCGGACAGGATGCTTGAGGATGTGGCGGCAGGGCATGAAAAAAATTTGGATAACAGGGACAGGGATACAATTGAATATATGCTTTTGCGGATCGCAGGAGTTGTTTGATTTCACTCGAAAATGAATAGACAATCAGTACAAAAGGTAATTTTCGATTTTTTGTTGACAAAGAGATAGCGGGTGGATAAGTTGATTCGACTGAATGAGGATTCAATAGGACATCCATATCTTTTTGGGTTCTGTTCCGCATTCCCTGTCTAATCTGCAAGGATAATATTAACTGCATCAAAGGAGGAATACTGATGGCAAAGCATGATACCCCTCTGCTGGATCAGCTTGAAAGCGGTCCGTGGCCGAGTTTCGTCTCTGACCTGAAACGGCAGGCTGAGACCAAGCCGGAGTGCTGGGACATTCTTGGACAGCTCGAGCTCTCGTACCATGACAGGATCACCCACTGGAAGCACGGCGGCATTGTCGGCGTTTTCGGGTACGGCGGCGGTATCGTTGGCCGCTATTCCGATGTTCCCAAACAATTTCCCGGTGTGGAGCATTTCCATACCGTTCGCGTAAACCAGCCGTCTTCCAAGTTCTATTCAACGGAAAACCTGCGCGCCATCTGTGATCTGTGGGAAAAATACGGTTCGGGCATGACCAATATGCACGGCTCCACCGGTGACCTGGTCCTGCTCGGGACCCGCACCGAAAACCTCGAGCCCCTGTTCTGGGACCTGACCCATGACCTGGGACAGGATCTGGGCGGTTCCGGCTCCAACCTCAGGACGCCGTCCTGCTGCCTCGGCGAAGCCCGCTGCGAGTGGGCCTGCTACGATACCCAGGAACTCTGTCACCAGATGACCCTGAAATATCAGGATGAGCTGCATCGGCCGGCATTTCCCTACAAATTCAAGTTTAAATTTTCCGGCTGCCCCAATGACTGTGTCGCGTCCATTGCCCGTTCGGATTTTTCCGTGATCGGCACCTGGAAGGATGATATCCATATCGACCAGGCAGCAGTCAAGGAGTACATCGCCGGCAACTACCCGGCCAACGGCGGCGCGCACAGCGGCCGCGACTGGGGTCCGTTTAATATTAAGAAGGAAGTGATCAACCTCTGCCCCACCCAGTGCATGTGGATGGAAGGCGATGAACTGAAGATTGACAACAGCGAATGCAACCGCTGCATGCACTGTATCAATGTCATGCCCCGCGCCCTGCGTCCCGGCAAGGAAAAAGGCGCCACCATCTGTATGGGAGCCAAGGCCCCGATTCTCGAAGGCGCCCAGTTCGCGACCATGATTGTCCCCTTTGTCAAGGTTGACAAGGACAACGAGTACCAGGAAGTCGTCGATTACATCGAGAAGGCGTGGGACTGGTGGATGGAAGTCGGCAAGAACCGCGAGCGGCTTGGTGAAGCCATGCAGCGGGTCGGACTGCCCACCTTCCTCAGTGTCATGGGCGTTGATCCGTTGCCGCAGCATATCAGAGAGCCGCGCTCCAACCCCTATGTATTCTGGAAGTCAGAGGAAGTTGAAGGCGGTTTTGATCGTGACATCCGTGAGTTCAGAAAACGTCACGCCATGTAAGTTGGAGTGTTGTCACCAAGGTAAATTGAGCTATTAACTGTTTTATATAAGGAGGTTATATCATGGGTTACGATCCGCAAAATCCGATGGCAGGAAGAATTACGGACCTCGGTCCCCCGTATTACGGCAAATTCCTGCCGCCGATTATTGCCAACAACAAGGGCAAATGGCTGTATCATGAAATCCTGCAGCCCGGTGTCCTGGTGCATGTTTCCGAGACCGGTGACGAATGCTACACGGTCCGCGCGGCCACCTGCCGCCTGATCTCCGTCGAACTTATCCGCGAATTATGCGATATCGCCGACAAGCACTGCGGCGGCTTCCTGCGGTTTACCACCAGGAATAACGTTGAGTTCATGGTTGACTCCAAAGACAAGGTTCAGCCGCTCCTTGACGATCTGAAGTCCCGCGGCAATAAATTCCCGGTCGGCGGCACCGGCGCCGGTGTCACCAATATCGTGCATACCCAGGGCTGGGTCCATTGCCATACTCCGGCAACAGATGCTTCCGGTCCGGTCAAGGCTGTCATGGACGAACTCTTTGATCTGTTCGGCTCCCATAAACTTCCTGCCCAGGTGCGTATTGCCCTGGCCTGCTGCCTGAACATGTGCGGTGCGGTGCATGCTTCCGATATCGCCATCCTCGGTGTACATCGCAAGCCGCCGATGGTGGATCATGAGCGTATCGGCCCTGTCTGCGAGATCCCCCTGGCCATTGCCGCCTGTCCGACAGGCGCTATTAAGCCGGGCAAGGCGGAAGTTGAGGGCAAGGAGGTCAAAACCGTGGTTGTAAACAATGACCGCTGTATGTTCTGCGGTAACTGCTACACCATGTGCCCAGCCATGCCGCTGGCAGATCCGGAAGGTGACGGAATCGCCATCCTGGTTGGCGGCAAGGTATCCAACAGGAAGTCAGCGCCGAAATTCTCGAAACTGGTCATTCCCTTTCTGCCGAACACTCCCCCGCGCTGGCCGGAGACGGTTGCCGCGGTAAAGAATATCGTCGAAACATATGCCAAGGATGCAAGAAAGTATGAGCGTGTCGGCGAGTGGGCGGAAAGGATCGGCTGGGAGAAGTTTTTCGAGAAATGCAATATTCCTTTTACCGATAAGTCGATAGATGACTATCGTCTGGCGTACGATACGTGGAGAACATCAACCCTGTTCAAGCATACCAACGCAACAGCCAGCTATACAGAGTAATTATGGGTTTAAGAGCCCGGCTCTTTGAGAGAGCCGGGCTTCACGTTTCAACCCAACTCATTAAAGGAGGCCAAAATGGCTTTGGATAAAGAACAATTGAAGGAAGCAATACTGGAGAAGGCCTTAAAATCACCGAAACCCCAGCTCTACATCAAAGATTTTTATGCCTGTGATCCCGATGCTTCGCCCAGGGCGATCAAGAATGCGGCCAACGAAATGGTGCGGGAAGGGAAACTGACCTTCTGGTCCTCCGGGTCAACGACCATGTATGCTGCCAAAGGGCGTGCCAAAGACGAAGAAGACGCTAAACGCCAATAGTTTTTTTTCTCCATAGTATTAGTGTCGAGTAAGCAGAGGCTGATGCCTCTGCTTTTTTATTTGCAATGCAGTCTCAGCCTTTGAACAAACATGTTGTCAGATATGACGGTGTCGTTTCCACCAACTCATTAGCCCTCGAACTTGGAGAGCAGGGGGCCAGGCACGGGACGGTCATTACCGCTGTGCACCAATCCGGGGGCAGGGGAAGAAAGGGCAGAAGTTTCTTTTCACCGCCCGGGGGCCTCTATTTTTCCCTCATTCTTCGTCCCGTATTGTCTCCCGATCGCTTCCCTTTGCTCACATTGGCGGCCGGAATCGCGGGCTGCACAATAATCGAGAATGCAGCCGGGCTCGATGTGTTGCTCAAATGGCCCAATGATCTCTATCTCGAGAACAGAAAATTCGGCGGGATCCTGTGCGAATCTGCGGCCTATTCCTTTGCAGCTGGCATTGTTCCTTTTGTTGTCGTCGGTATCGGGCTGAATATCAACACCCGATTGGCTCAGTTTCCACCGGCCCTGCAGGAAACCGTCACATCTCTTTTTTCGCTGCAAAAAAAGAAATATGATCTGGAACCGATTATGTCGGCTATCACGGGACAGATTCTCGGATATGTTGATGAGCCTGAACAAATGCATGAGGTAATTCTTGATGCATGGAGGCAGCGTGACTATCTGCGTGGCAGGGAGCTGCAGTGGCGTGGTCCCGAGAGTCCGGTTATCCGGGGAGAAGGCGCCGGTCTGCTTTCGGACGGCAGGTACGCACTGCGGACAGCAGCGGGCGAGCTCGTCCCTGTACTTGGCGGGGAACTCGATATTCTTGATACCGGAGGTTAAAGAGTTATGCTCCCCCTGACCTATCAGGCGCTCGTTGTCCGCCGGAATGAATCCGGAACCTGCACCAGAGCGATTGAAACGAAGAGTACGGATGACCTGCCAGATGGCGAGGTTCTTGTTCGAGTACATTTTTCGTCGCTCAACTACAAGGATGCTTTGTCCGCCTCCGGCAATCCCGGGGTGACGAAAAGATATCCGCATACTCCGGGAATCGATGCCGCCGGCGTGATTGCCTGGAGCAGTACCGAAGCACTAGTACCCGGAACTGAAGTCCTCGTGTGCGGATACGATCTGGGAATGAATACACCAGGCGGGTTCGGACAGTATATCAGAGTTCCGGCCGCATGGGTCATGGCCAGACCGGAGCCGCTGTCGTTGCGAAAAGCCATGCAGATCGGAACGGCAGGATTCACCGCGGCGCAATGTGTGGCAGCCCTTCTTGAGACGGGGGTGCGGCCGGCAGCCGGTCCCGTCCTGGTTACCGGGGCAACGGGCGGAGTAGGCAGCATTGCTGTTGCTCTCCTTTCCTCGCTTGGGTTTGCCGTTACCGCGGTGACCGGCAAGGAACAGGAGCATGATTTTCTCGCCTCTCTTGGCGCCGATAAAATTCTGAGCAGGAATCAGGCAGCAACAGGAAGAGAAAAAATGCTGCTCAGGGAACGGTGGGCCGGAGTGGTAGATACCGTCGGCGGCGATATTCTCGCCAATGCGATCAAAGCCGCATGCTATGGGGGGACCGTAACCTGCTGCGGCAATGCATCTTCGGGAGAACTGCCCCTCAATGTTTACCCGTTCATTCTGCGCGGAGTAAGGCTGATCGGTATTGATTCCGCGCGATTCCCGCTTGAAAAAAGGAAAAAAATCTGGGATAAACTGGCCCATGAATGGGATATTCCATATCTTGAAAAAATGAGCCGAACCATACGATTAAATGAACTGAGTTCGGCGATTGACCGGATGCTGCAGGGCGGCGTAAAGGGGAGAATCGTGATCGATCTCCGGGAGGATGTATGACGATAGAACTGGCCCATGAAGTTTTGTCGGTCGAAATTGAAGGACTCCAAGCGGTGAAGGAGCGCCTTGGGGATGAATTTATCCAGGCGGTAGAACTTATCATGAAATGTCCCACCCGGCTGGTCATTACCGGCATCGGCAAGTCGGGCATTATCGGCCAGAAAATTTCAGCAACCCTCAATTCCACCGGCACCCCGTCTTTTTTTCTTCATCCCGTGGAGGCAATGCACGGCGACCTGGGCATGGTAACGCCATCCGATGTGGTTCTGGCCATTTCCTATTCAGGCGAAACCGCCGAGATCAACGGCCTGCTGGCAAACCTCCGGGACCGGAAGGTGAGTATAATAGCCATGACAGGCAATCCTCAATCGACCCTCGCTTCCTGTTCCGATATTATTCTCAATGTCCGGGTTCCCAGGGAGGCCTGTCCTCTCGGACTGGCGCCGACCAGCAGCACGACCGCAACGCTGGCCCTGGGGGATGCGCTGGCGGTCTCTCTGCTGAAGAGAAAACAGTTCAAGAAAGAGGATTTCAGGAGAAATCATCCTGGAGGCAGCCTGGGAGAACGTTTGAAGGTTGCGGTAAAAGAGGTTATGTTGACCGGGGACAAGATGCCGATTGTCGATGAGCGGGCAACGCTTATTGCCGCTGTCAATGAACTGAACGAGAAGAATCTCGGCGCCGTGCTCGTGGTGGATTTGAACAGCAAATTAATGGGTATTGTCACTGACGGCGACCTGCGCCGTCTCGTCACCAGTGGAATTTCAATAAACGATCTTGCCCTGGATAAGGTAATGACTGCTCATCCGAAGAGCATCAGCGGTCATTTAATGGCTGCTGACGCGTTGAGTATTATGCAGCAGCATGAAGTTACCGTGCTGCCGGTTATCGAAGAAAACGGCAGGCTGGAAGGAATCCTGCATCTTCATGACCTTCTGGGCAAAGGGGAATTCAGATTTTTAATATAAAGGAACTGCGGGAAGGAAAAATGTGCCAGATCAGTGTGGTGGTTGAGCGTGAGAGCGGCCGGGAAAAAATCATGGACAATGTGACCGGGCTTGTGGTTACCCCGGCCGGAGTAAGTTTGAGCACATTTTTTGAAGAGCCGGAAGAAATAAGGAATGTTCATATAACCAGCATTGACTTTCTGGGGGGGACCGTCGTCCTCGGCGAGTCTCCCCCGCCAACCGGTAAAGAGGGCTGAATGAAAAACATGAAGGATCTCGATAAACTCAGGGTCATGCTGCCGCACTGGATTGAACACAACACCGGGCACGGCAGTGAATATGCCCGGTGGTCACAGCTTCTTGCTGCAGGCGGCCTGGATGAGATAGCGGGCCTGCTGAAAAAGGCCGAGGGCTCGATCATGGAGGCTGATGCCGCCCTCAAGGAGGCGCTCCGCAAGGCGGGCGGTCCGGTCAACGGGCATGGGCACCATCACCATCATAAGGTGCCGGAATAAAAATCCCACGTCTTTTTATTCTGATCATACTGATAGTTCAATTCAAGCCTGAATGAACTGCCCTGTCTTTTTTCGACGCAACTCATCGTAAACAGGAGCTTATCCCCTTCCTCCCTGACAAAGGAAACTTCCGGGTTGAGCAGTTCGGATGAGCTGGCGGAAGGATACATCTCTCTGAATACTTTTTCATAATTCTCCCGCAGCCAGTCGACACGGCTTTTTATTTTTATTTCATACTCCATCACCACTATCTGCCTGCCTGCATCTTCGGCTATTTTTATGAGGGTGTCGTCTTCACGGAAAGAACTGTTTTTTAACAGGGATGCAATTGCCCGGTAGCTCTGCAGAGACTGCTGCAGATTGTTGTTTTCTGCCGCCTCGGAATGGCGGCTCTGCTCCCTTGCGATTTCAGTCATGAGAATGGTTTTTTCAATTTTATTGATGCCGGCCTCGGCTTTGTCGCCCAGCGCATTCTTATTATTTTCAAGAAGGTATATGGCGTTTTTGTACTCATCCACAGCCAGTTCAAATTCTTTTTTTTCATAGGCATTCCTGGCCCCCGAGAGGATGTGATACAGTCTGGAATAGACGAGCAGTTTGTAAATCTCCTCCTTTTCAGCTTCAGAAGCAATATGCGGGTTGTTTTCCAGGATCTTCCCGGCACGCTGCAGCATTTCAATTGTTGTCTGCCAGTCGGAAGAGGTAAAAGCCCGCTGCCCCTCCATCAGATCATGACGGAAAGAGGCGGAGGCGAACCGCGATGCAATTTCATTTTTATCATCCGCGGTGGAAAAATTGCTGCTCAATTCCAAGGCTTTGCCGTAAATATCAGCCGCCTGTTTCCACTCCTTTTCCTCTTCAGCTTTTCTTGCTTCGCCAAGTGCTTTTTTTAACCTTAAGGTGTTCATTATCTGGCGAATGGTCTGTTCCTGTTCGGTAAAACCAATACGGGCGGTTGTTTCTCCGGCCTGATCGTAGAATTTAAGCGCTTCCTCGATGTTGCCGGAATTCTTCCAGGTTTCCGCATTGATCATCAGCGCATTTAATTTGTCTATGTCCCTGGCCATATCGACGGTTACGTACCTGCCGTCATACAGAACCCGGCCCTGGAGCCCTTCCTTAAAGCCTTGCGAATCGGTAATGGCAATAATTTTTTGCTGCAGTTCTACCTTTTTCTTTTTCTGGAGAACAAGTATCTGATTCAGAGCTGCTGCTGCTTCTGCCAGCATATTTTCGGCATGTTTAAATTCCTTGTTGGCAAGAAAATTTTCCGCCTGCTGAAAATTTGAAGAGGCAAGTTTTATCCTGTTCGAGTCCTTGATGGTCATCAAGGTCGCCGCAGCAAGAATACCTGTGAGGAGGACAACTATGGCGATGATCTTATAGGGAATTGTAAAACCTGATCCGGACCGGGCCTTTTTCTTTTTCCATTTTTTTGCATCCGCTCTCTTTCCGGCGGAAGCTTTGGGTTCCGGTTGGGAATCTTTTGCGAGCAGAGAGTCACGGATCCGGTTCCTGGCGAAATCAAGTCCGGGATAATCGACGGTTACATTGGCCACCTGGTCCAGGGTAAGCCCCGCTTTTTCATATTCCCCGGCCTGTTCGAGTTTGTCCGCTTTTTTGAACAGATTTTCCGCTCTGGCAATGGCGCCGGCAATATCCTGCTCCAGTTCTTCAAGATCCGGAATAGAACCGGGGTCCATTACATCGGCGATGATTTTTTTGGCGGTAAATATTTTCTTTTCTTCAATTAAAGGCCGGATAGAGCGGCACTTGCCGCTTTCTGTTCCGCTTGTTCGTTCTTCCCGTATACCATCGTCAAGTTCCAGTTTGGCAAGGGATTCGTCTTCAACAGTCGTTGTTTCGTCCCCGTTCTTATCTGGATCGTCAGGAGGTGCGGATTCCGTTTCCAATTCCGGAGAAATATTTACCTTCTCGCTTTTTTCCGTTTCACCGGCCCCGGATTCTTCCTCCTCCACGGTTAAAGGCTGTTCTTTCCCGCCGGCAGTTTGCTCTTCAAAGATTTCCTCCAGGTCCAGGAAGATGCCCGGATTCTCTTCCCTTTCGATGGTGGAATTAGAAGACGGTACATCTTCATCGGTTCCGCCAAGGTCTTCCAGGTTAATATCTTCTTCGCCGAAGAATTCTTCCAACGCATCTTCTCCATGCGGCGGGGGAGGGAATTCTTCATCGTCGGTTAAATCGATAGTATCTTCATCGCCGGTAATAACTGTCCAGGATTCCTCATCATTTTCAAGATCAAGTGTAAAGGTGAGGTCATCCTCATCACTTTCCTCATCTCCTGCGAAAATGTCTATATCCGCATCTTCCGGTTCATCATCAAAAGGCAAAGTGAGATCCTCCATGATGATAGCGGGAGATTCGTCAGACGCAGACAATTTTTCCCCGGTACTTTCCTCAGAGACGATCGATTCCCCCGGGGAATGCGCCGCCGCATTTCCGGAAACCTTCTCTTGTTCAGGAGCTGCGGGTTCAAGCGTATCGAACGGCAGCAGATCACGGTGTTCTCCATACCATACGTAGGCTTCCTGATTAAAGGGCTCTTCACTGTGATAATGCATGCCGCAGATCATTCTGCCGATATGGACAATGAGTTCTGCCAGAGATTTATTCTTCTGCCAGAAGTCTGCAATCCGGATGGCGTCAGGATCGATATCCGGGTGAAAAATAGGGGTCAGGGGCTTGGCGACCGGCGGGAAATGAGGATATCCAAAAGGAAAGGTGACGCGGATTTTATGAATATTTGCCGGAGCTGCCGTGCCGTCGTCGTTTATACTGTAGCCCTTGATTTTATACTCGATATCATAGCGGTCGGGCGGATTTCCTTCGGTTTCGAGAATATTGATTCCGGGGTACAGGCTGAGCTGTTTTTTTACCTGTTCAAAATCAGCCGCGAGCTGTTGTGCACCTGAACTCATGTTGCAGCCTCTTGGAAAAGATATGCAATGTCGGGCATGAAAAGTAGAATGAAAAGCACGGCAATTACACAGGAAATATAAAATGATATCTAATCATTGTAACCTATTGTATAGTATTCGATAATTTGAAACAAGAAGCTTTTTTGGGCCGTGACAGCCGAAAAATCTGGACAAGAAATCAAATTTGTCCAACAATGCGGTATCGGCTTGTATCAGGGCATAAAAGGAAGCAGGACAGTTTCTTTGTGGGAAGATAATTGTGATGGCGTCGCAAAAACGCCCCAACTGCTGCGTCGGAGTCTGCGCTTACCTGCACTGCATTCTTCGTCACTGCGGCGTACCGTATGTACGCCTCATTCCTCAGAATTCGGAGTCTCGCACGCTCGTTTACCTGCGCGCCTTGCATTTGGGGCTTTTTGTTTATACTCATATTCATTTGAATATGGGTGCTTACCCATCACTCTTGACGACTTTTTGCGAATCCCTCAATTGTGAACATTTAAGCTTTTTTCCGCACTCTTCTCTCATGGCAAAATTTTCTACAGCATTCAAGGTCGTCAATGAACGCAACTGCCCATATTACAAGGTCAACGACTGTTTCATATTAAATAATCATTCATTAAAGGTTCCCGACGGGATTCCGTCCTGCCTGATACTTGTGCGCGAGTTTACCAATATACTGTTCTCCATGGCGCCCGGGATGGAGAACGAAAATTCTGCCGCGGAGAAGAAAATGTTCTCATGCGGGGGATGCACTGGGCTGATAAAGTTCATGATTGACGACGTTCCGGCACACGCAGAGAAGCCTGCTGCCGATCATGAAAACCATGAAGAAGCTGATCTCCCGGCAATCGTTTCCGGCAAACAGAAGAACGGCAGAATGATTGTCAGCGGGGCTCTCTCAGATATAAGCCCCTCGGAACTGCTGCAGTTTTTTCACATGCATCAGAAAACGGGCAATCTCCGGCTGGATGTTCCTGCCGGGACAGCCGTAATCGCTTTCCGGGAAGGAGCTATAATTGGGGCCCGGTACGGTGAAAAGGAAGACAAGGATGCGATTTTTTCGGTCCTGGGTGAAAGCAGGGGGGAATTCAGTTTTGAGACCGGGTTACCCGAAAAAAACGCGGCGGCAGAGGGTATCGGCGACTTCATGATGATTCTTCTGGAAGGGCTGAAGCGCCTTGATGAAACCGCGGCAGAGAAGGAATGAGAAACTTCGGTCAAGCGGTTTTCTTTTCAAACCCTCCGCCATAAAAAGATTTCGCTTTCACATGCATCAGCCAGCATGTCTCGGGAGATTCCCTGATCTGTTTCTGCCGGGGTGCAGTCAACCAGTTAGAGACCTCGTCAATGTCAAAGAAAAATGAATCAACACCAAAAAAACCATCCAGAAGATGGCACATGGTATGAAGCAATTTGCTGGGGAATCCCTGGGAAAGGAGCAGAAGATGATCCAGATCAACACACCCTTCCTCTTTGAGCTGGGCAAGGAGTTGGGCAAGGATCTCATGGTTTCTCGCAATTGACCGGTCCAGGGCTTCGGGGAAACGGGCATCAGAGCCGTTCATCGAATGCTCCAGATCAATTTCCACGGTATCATAATGGACAAGCTGGGATTTTTCCAGAAACCGGCGGGCGTGTTGACTGCATGTCTGTATGTCCGGTCCGCTGACGAGCAGGTCATGTTCTATTGACAGGATCATGATATTTTCCCATTGAAGGGTTCCAGCCGGGTAATGGCCATAAAATTGTCGACGTGATACTCGGCATCAAGCGCTTGGTTCCTGAAAGCTATCATCTTCATCCCCACACTCCTGGTATGCTCCCTGTCAACTTCGCTGTCTCCGACATAAATGGCCTCCTTGACCTGTACCCCGAAGTTGTCCAGAATCATCCGCAGTGCGTCCGGAGCCGGCTTGGGACGCGGGGCGTCAAGGGCGGTCACCACCTGTTCAAACCATGGCCGGAGCCCGAAAATATCGAGGAGCAGGGGCATGGTGGTGGTCCGGTTGGTGCTGATGGCCGTATGGTACACGGGTTTGATTATCCGCAGGAATTCCATCAGATCGGGTTCCATGATCATATATTTGAGAAAAGGGGTGTAATCCAGCTCCGTGCGGTAGCGGTCAACGGCTTCCCTGGCAATCAGGGGATAGCGGCGAAAAATATGGGCCACTGAATCCATGACATTGTGGGCGTGCACGAAGTCCAGCTCCTCCTCATCCATGACCGGACAGCCGAATTGCTGCCGCAGGTGATTGTAGTACGCCCGGTTTGCTTCCCGGGAATCAAAGAGCACGCCGTCGCAGTCAAAGATGACAAGTTTGAGCATCAGCGGATAAACCCGGGAATCGCGTCTGAACGGGCCAGTTTTTCAAGGCCGTAAATCTCGCGGTTTAATTGATCAAAAAATATTTCCATGAATTGGTGTCGGCTCTCGGCAAATTGGCGACCCAGTGGGGTGAGCATCTGTTCCCGCACCCGTGACATTTTTATCTGGAATTCACGATAGGCCGTATCCTCGCTGGAATAGGAGAGGGTCCTGGTGTGGTCGGCCTCGGCATCATGCAGTTTGGCCCCGATCCTGCCGGCAAAAAGAAAAGCCCTGCCGATGCCGACTGCGCCGATGGAGTCAAGTTTGTCAGCATCAAAGAGAATCCGTGCTTCCAGGGTCGCCGGTTTTTCAGTGCTGCGAAACCGGTGCGCCTTGATACAGTGGGTTATTTCTGCAATATCGGGTGGGGAAAAATCGAGGTTCTTCAGTATTGTCGCTGCCATTTCCGCCCCCTTGCGGGCATGGCATATCCCTCCCCTGCTCTCGGTTTCGTATCGCCGCCCGATATCGTGCAACAGTGCTGCTGCCGCAAGAATATCTTGCCTGGCCTGCAGTTCACGCCCCATTACCAGGGACAGAGTGTACACCCTTTCACTGTGATCGGGCCCGTGGGAGCCTCCTTCGGCCTCACAATACCCGGCACTTATACTTCTCAGGGCCGCGGTTTTTTCAGTTCCCAGGGGAATGTTATGTGGTGTCATCGTTAAACAGTTCCTGCCGCAGCCAGGCAATGCCGAGCAGCAGCAGTTTTTCGTCGTCTCCGGCGAGAGCCTGGAGTTCATCTGCTCGCAGCGGACGGTTCATGGTAATCCTGCCGGCGGCCATTTCCCGGCGGAACATGTCGAGATTGTAGAGCGCCAGCAGGTATTGCTCCAGCTGCCGGCGACTCGGACGATAGCCTTTACGAATTTGCTCATGGTGAAGGATCGCGGTCAGAGCGTCATTGAAACGGTTATAATCCGCCAGGCCCTGGCTGATGAAATAGTCATCGAGGCTATGGGGTATATTTTTCTGAAAACCCAGGCAATGAGGTTCTTTAATCAGGACAAGATATTCTTTGATCCGGCCGTTGGCTTCCTGCCCGGCGCCGCGGCCGACCGGATAGGTTCTGCAGGCGCCCGGCCTGTCGGGATAGACGGTGCAGCCCTCGGGCGAGACAAAGGCACAGCTGGCCCGGCCGTCATCAATCATGGTCAGATAACATTGGGGAAAGCAGACCCTTTCGTCCCACTCGATGATAACATACTGCTCCAGAAAAGTGTCGGAGGACATTCCCAGGGCTTTTTTCAGCCGCAGGACATCATAGGGGGTCAGGGCAAGATCAAGCTGCCGGCAGCATTCGGTGAAGCAGGCCACTCCGGGATGACAGGCAAAAGAGAACTGCTTTTCCCGATCGATGGGGTGGAAATATTCAGGCAGTTGACCAGTCATACCCTAATTTTTTTCCGGCCAGAACGTGAGGATCGGGCTGGCGACGAAGATTGAGGAAAAAGTTCCGACGATAATTCCGGCAATCAGGGCAAAGCTGAAATCGTGAATGATCGAGCCGCCGAAGAAAAAGAGGGAAAGCAGGGTCAGGAGGGTAGTCAGACCGGTGACCACCGTCCGGCTGAGGACCTGGTTGATGCTGAAATTGATGACAGAGTGCAGGGTATCCCCCTCTTTTTTCTTGTGCAGATTTTCCCGGATACGGTCAAAAACAACAACAGTGTCGTTCAGCGAATAACCGGCCAGGGTGAGCAGGGCCGTGGTGATCAGCAGGTTGAATTCTAGACCGAGCAGCCAGCAGATTCCAAGCACGACCAGTACGTCATGGAAGGTGGCTGCCGCGGCGGCAACGCCAAAGCTCAGATCAAAGCGCAGGGCCAGATAGACCAGAACGCCGAGCAGGGAAATGGTCACAGCCATTATCGCCTTGTTGCGAAGCTCTTCACTGATCGAGGAACCGATTTCCGACTGGCTTTCCAGGAAAAATCCCTTATCTCCCAATTCGCTGTCCAGGATGGCTGTGAGTTCCTCGCCAAGATGGCCGACGGTCTCTTCTGATTTTTTAATTTTGACGATCAGCCGGTTTTCGTCGGTCACCTCCTGCAGGTCTATATTCTCCCAGCCGCTCTTGGCAAAGACGGGACGGATCTCATTGAGGGTGAATGGTTGCTCCGCCTTGTACTGGAGCATCGATCCGCCGGCAAAGTCAACACCCAGGTTGGCCTCACCCCTGAGAATCTGGACAAAGGCGATCAGGCCGATGAAGACCATGACCCCGGACACCCCAAAGGTAAATTTTCGGATCTTCATGAAGTCGAAGTCGGATTTCTTGATGAATTCCAGGAAATTCAGTTCCTTCAGCTTCCTGATGCTGTACAGGCCGTCATATACCAGCCGCGTACAGTACAACACGGTAAACAGGTTGAACATGATGCCCAGGGACAGGGTCACGGCAAAACCCTTGATGGGACCGGTGCCGAAGATGAACAGGGCCAGGGCGGTGATCAGGGTGGTGACCTGGGAGTCGACGATGCTCGAGAAGGCGTTGTCAAAGCCGCTGTCAATGCCGGATTTGACTGATTTGCCGAGGGCGAACTCCTCGCGCATACGTTCATAAATAAGCACGTTGGCATCCACTGCCATGCCGATAGTCAGGATGATGCCGGCAATGCCGGGCAGGGTCAGGGTCGCGGTGAGCATGGCCAGGCCGGCAAAAAGAAAAATCATGTTCAGGCCCAGGGCATAAATGGCTACCATCCCGGAAACCCGGTAGTAGATGAGCATGAAGACTATGACCAGAAATGTGCCGAACAGGCCGGACATCAGCCCCTTATTGATCGAGTCCTTCCCGAGGCTGGCGCCGATGCTCATGTTCTGGATGATTTCCACCGGCGCCGGCAGGGCGCCCACCCGCAGGACAATGGCCAGGTCTGAAGCCTCCTCATGGGTAAAGCTGCCTGAGATCTGAGCCTTGCCGCCCAGAATCTTTTCCCGGATTACCGGCGCGGAGCGGACAACCTCATCGAGCACTATGGCCAGCCGTTTGCCGACGTTTTTTTCGGTGACGTTGCCGAATATTGTTCCCCCCCGGCCCGTGAGGTCCAGGCTGACATATGGTTCGTTAAAATTGCCGCCGATCCGGACCTGCGCATCCTTGACCATTTCCCCGGTCATCAGGACCTGGGTTTTTAACAGGATGGGAACCCTAGTTTCCGTCTTGGTCTGGTTGTCGACGACCCGTTCAAAATATATTTCCGTGTCCTGGGGAATCTGGCCCTGGAGAGCGAGGTTCAGCTGTCTGGGGTTTTCCCCCCACTGCCACTGCCCGTTGGCAATGGCCTGGGTGATCAACTGGTTGAGATTGATGCCGGCATCTTCATCGGCAACCAGCTTGAATTCAAGCTGGGCCGTCTGGCCGATGAGATCCATGGCCCGGTCCGGGTCCTTGACGCCGGGGAGCTGGACGACAATCTGGTCATCACCCTGGCGGAGTATGACCGGTTCGGTCACCCCGAACTGATCGATACGGTTCCGGATAATTTCCAGGGACTGTCCGACCGCATTTTTCCTGATATTCTCAATTTCTTTCTTCTTCAGCTGCAGGGTAATTTTCGGGAAAGTGCCCTCTTCCGAGTCAACCGAGATATCCAGATTCTCGAATTCGCCCGTTATAACCTCCTGCACGGTGCCGAGAACGCCGATATTGGGAAGTGTGAAAACAATCCGGGTCGAATCGCCCGAATCCATGCGGACAGCGGTAATATTCCTTTCGGCCAGCACTTCCTTGAGATCGGAAGCGGCCAGATCGAGAGAATTCTCGATCGCCTTGTCCAGATCGACGCGGAGCACCACGTGGATGCCGCCCTGAAGATCAAGGCCGAGTTTAAGTCCCTCCGGTGCCAGATATTTTTTCCACCAGGTAGGCGCGCCCGGATAAAAGGAGGGCACAACAGCCAGGACGGAAAAGATTATCAGTATGGCCAGCAGGCCGAATTTCAATTTGAGAGTGGTGTTCATCAGTTATGCTCTTCTGTATGAGTGGAAAAGGGAACAGCAATTAAACCGGTTACTATAAAACGTTACCCCGGATTTCGCAATGACAGCCTTTATTTTTCGGGATTTCTGTTGATTGCGGCAGCCATGCAGGCGGCCCCGAACCCGTTATCAATGTTGACAACGGCGAGGCCGGGAGCGCAGCTGTTGAGCATGCCCAGCAGGGCACTGAATCCTCCCGCTCCCGTACCGTACCCAATGCTGGTGGGAACCGCGATGACAGGAGCACTGACCATGCCTGCCACAACACTGGGCAATGCCCCTTCCATGCCGGCAATGACGATAAGCACCGTTGCCTGCCGCAGGACTTCGGCCCGGGAGAGAATCCGGTGTAATCCTGCGACACCGGCATCGTAGATGGTCTGCACCCGGTGGCCGAACCATTCAAGGGATATCCTGGCCTCTTCGGCCACCCCCATGTCGGAGGTTCCTGCGGTGACAATCACGATGGTGCCGCGGCCGTTTCCGGTTTCGATATACCGGTCATTGCCGGTCAGTATCCGGGCCGTATCATGGTACGTGAGCCCTTCCAGTTTCAGCATCACCTCACCCGCCTTTTCCGGACTGACACGTGTTGCCAGCACAACATTTTTGCGTTTGAGCATGGCTTCCAGAATTTCAATCAAATGCGCTGGAGTTTTGTTTTCACCGAAAACGGCTTCCGGCAGGCCGGTCCGCAGCATCCGGTGGTGATCCAGATGTGCGGCTGAAAGCATTTCTCCCGGGAAGTGGCGAAGCTGCTGCACGGCTGCACTGACGGTCAGGGAATTATTCTGTACCTGCTGCAGGAGGTTTCTCAGTTCTTTTTCATTCATATCGCAAGGCTCGGATTTTTGCTGCAGTTTACCACGGGCGAACCGGTTGGTAAACATTTACGGTCAGGTTCTTATCTGGTACAGTTCGTCCCGCGCCTGTATGCATATCAATATAAAAATGATGTCACATATCCGGAGATGCCCAATGACAAGCGAAAATCTTCCCGAATATATTCAGTCCCTGCTGCATTCCGCTGCATATCAGCACCCTGCACCAGAGATCAGGCTGATCCAGACCCATATATCCTATGTCATACTGGCAGGGGAATATGTCTACAAGTTCAAAAAACCGGTGGATTTCGGTTTTCTTGATTTTACCACTCTGGAAAAACGCCGCCACTGCTGCCGGCAGGAACTTCTGCTCAACCGCCGGCTCAGTCCTGAAATTTATCTCGACCTGGTGACGGTTGCCCGCAGCAATGGGAAGTATGCGCTAAACGGCCCGGGCGAAGTGATTGAATACGGCGTTAAAATGGTCCGCATGCCCGAAGAGAGGATGATGGTCAATGTCATCAAATCCGGGCAGTTGGAAAAGGGGCATATTGACACGCTGGTCGGCGTACTTGTTCCTTTTTATGAAAAGGCCGAGCACAGCAGGGATATTGATCGTTTCGGCAAAGCGGATGCAGTGGCTGTCAATGTGCTGGAAAATTTCGACCAGACAAGGGATTTTGTCGGCAGCGCCGCATTGTCGCAGCAGCAGTTTGACACAATTTCCAGTTATGCCCGGCAATTCCTGGGCAAAGATGAGATCTTTGCCCAGCGCGTAACCGACGGCAGGATCAGGGACTGTCACGGCGACCTCTATTCCGCCAACATCTGCCTGGCGGACAAGGTCTATATTTACGACTGCATTGAATTCAATGAGCGTTTCCGCTACTGCGATGTAGCCAGCGATATTGCCTTCCTGGCAATGGACCTTGATTTTCATGCTCTTGCCGATCTGTCGGCATATTTTGTCGAACGCTTCATTGCCGCCTCGCAGGACAGCAGCATGCGGGCTGTCCTTGGTTTTTATAAATGCTACCGGGCCTACGTGCGGGGAAAAATCGGCCTGTTTACCGCCGGTGATCCGGCCGTGGATGAGGAGGTCCGCAATTCCTGCATGGATGGCGCGGCAAGATATTTTCAGCTTGCACTGCAGTATGCGGCAGGGTAATGAACCATGCAAAGGATTTATATTTTTTTCGGCATGGTTGCATCAGGAAAATCCACACTGGCCCGGCGGTTTGCAGACCGGCACCAGCTGCCTTATTACAATACGGACCGGGTCCGGAAGGAACTCGCAGGCCTGACTCCCACAAGCAAAAAACCGGAGGCGGTCGATCAGGGGATATACTCGGGTGAATTTACCCGGCAAACCTACCGGACCATGCTCGGAAACGCCCGCAATGATCTTGCAGCCGGAAAAAACGGGGTTGTGCTGGACGGCTCCTATCACCGCCGGCAGGATCGCGAACAGGTGCGGCAGACGGCAGCGGACCTGGGGGCGGGCTGCATGTTTATCTGCTGCACGTGCAGCGATGAAGAGGTCAGGAGAAGGCTGGATATGCGGGCAAGGGATCCGCAGGCGGTTTCCGACGGCAGGTGGGAGATTTATCTGGTCCAGAAAAAAAGTTTTGAACCGCCGGACGAACTCGATTCCGCAGAACTGACTGTTTTAAACACGGAAAATGATGTGGAACAGCTGCTCGCAAAGCTGGATGCCGAACTTGCTATGAATACCAGAACCATGTGAGCGTGCCCTCGTGTTTAATGTCCGGCTCAGCGTATTAGAGGATAACTAATGTATACACGGATTTATTTTTTGCGCTTCCCCAAGGAAACCTGCGATCAGCCGATAATATACCAGCTGGTCCGGCGCTATGATGTTGAATTCAATATTCTGAAGGCGGATATTCTGCCTCTGCGTGAAGGCATCATGATTCTTGAGCTCAAGGGAATGCGGGAGAACGTAAAGGATTCCCTGTCCTATCTCAAGGATTTGGGAGTCAAGGTTGAACGGCTTGCCGGGAAGATCCGGCGCGATGAAGAAAAATGCTTTCAGTGCGGCTCCTGTACCGGCATCTGTCCGGTGGGGGCGCTTTCTATCAAAAGGCCGGAAATGGCGGTGCTCTTTGAACCTGAAAAATGTACAGGCTGCGGACTGTGCGTACCAGCCTGTCCGGTTAGAGCCATGACCGTATCATTTAATGCAATAACCGAAGAAGTAACGGTTTAATTGGCCGCTTCTTCCCGGGCGGTATTTTTCCCGTCGGAACCAAACAGCCGCCAGTCCGGCATTGACAGGTCTGGGATCCACCTGGAGAAACCCATTCTGGGCGGATCGCCAGCATCAATTCGTTCCAGCAGCTTGCGGGCCATCGGGGTGACGGAAGAGTCAGGAAACATAGCCAGCAGATACTGCAGTCGGTGGGCAGCCTCATCGTATCTTTTGGTCCGTACATAAAACACGGCAACAAAGTATTCATGATTGACCAGAAATTCCTGCGCCGCCTTAATGCGGGCTCTGGCTTCATTTGTATATGGTGAATCGGGAAAGGCCCGCAAGAGGCGGGAAAAAGACTGAATAGCGTCCCGGGCGCCGCTGATGTCCCTGTCGATGCGGTCGGTTCCGGCAAAGTCGCACATGGCTATCTGGAACATGACATAGGGAATCGCTTCATTGGTAGGATGCCGCTCTTCAAACTCCTGGTACAGGATCTTCGCCTCCGGAAAGTTCCCCTGGAAATAGTGGGAATCGGCAGCTTTCAGTTCGGCAAGCATTGCCTCCGGGCTGAAAGGGAAGCGCTCCATAATTTCTTCAAACTTTCCAAGGGCACTATGGTATTTGCCGACATTGTAATCTTCCATGGCTTCAAGGGCAAGGCTGGCGGCGGATTGCTGAATTGTGGTTGAATCGTCGAAGCCGAACCATCTTTTTAAGGAGGCGCAGCCGGTGAGCCCGAAGACAAGAAAAAGAACAAGCGCGATAACGGAGAGCCTGGGGACCGGGAAGTATTGCTTGAGAAAGTGTGTCATAGATTTTCCGGAATACCCTTTGAACGTCTATTCGGGATAATGAGTAAAACTCTTATGCCCCGTTGGTTAAGTAGTGTTCGGCCGAAAGCTCTGCGGTTGCGCCTTCGCCGGCAGCAGTGACTATCTGCCTGAAGCTCTTGCTGCGGATATCACCGGCAGCGAAAACGCCCGGCAGTTTTGTCCTCATCTCTGTATCAGTGACAAGAAAACCGTAGGTGTCGGTTTCCAGGTCAGTCAGCGGCAAAGCCTCATTATTGGGAACAACACCGATAAGAATAAAAATACCCTCGACATCGAGGGTGGATTCGGAGCCGTCGTCATGCAGCAGCAGCAGCTGCTCAACTCCTTTTTCGCCCCCCCTGATTTCACCTACCCGGGCGTTGAATATAAAATCGATTTTATCATTTGCAAAGGCTTTTTCCTGAACAATCCTGGTGGCGCGCAATGTATTCCTGCGATGAATCACTGTCACCCTGGCGGCAAATTTGGTGAGATGAACAGCCTCCTGTATTGCCGTATTGCCCCCGCCCACTACAGCAATTTTCAGGTTTTTGTAAAAAGGACCGTCGCAGGTTGCGCAGTAGGAAACTCCTTTGCCCGTAAATTCTTTTTCCCCCTTGACGCCGAGCCTGCCGGGATTTCCCCCTGTGCATATGATAACTGCCTGCGCGGTGAGGCGGCTGCCGTTTTCGAGAACAATGGTTTTGATATCGCCTTTCAGTTCAAGGGATTTGACACTGGCAGACTTTGTTTCCAACCCGAAGCGGAGAGCATGGGCTGACATCTTTTCAACCAGGTCCGATCCGGTCGTTCCCTCGATGAATCCGGGATAATTATCAATCCAGTCGGTAATGAGGACCTGGCCGCCAATTGCTCCTTTCTCAATGAGCAATGTTTTCAGCCTGTCACGGGAGGCATAAAGTCCGGCTGTGAGACCGGCCGGTCCGCCTCCTATGATAATAAGCTGGTAGTCAGCCTGCTGCATGAGATGCGGGTGCGGTCGCTCATCCGGATTGCCGAGAACCTCTCGATCCCGCTCAGACGGCTTTACCGATCAGATCGGAAAGCTGTGTTTTGCCCACCGCGCCCGTAATCTGGTCGACAACTTCTCCGTTCTTGAAAAGAATCAAGGTCGGGATCGCACGGATGCCGTATTTTCCGGGTGTTGCCGGGTTGTCATCAACATTCATTTTGGCAATCTGCAGCTTTCCCTCAAACTCTTCCGCAAGTTCATCGATAACCGGGCCGATGGCCTTGCAGGGACCGCACCAGGGAGCCCAGAAATCGACCAGGCAGGGGAGGTCGCCCTGCAATACTTTGTTGTCAAACTCGCTGTCTGAGATATGAATTACTTTATCACTCGCCATGGTCAGATTCTCCTTAAATAAATCTATCTGAAATAGAGAACAGATGTTTCATTATTAATAATTAAAGGTTTATGACTCAGGAAAAACCGGGGACCGTTTCGAATCCGGCTCCTCAATTATATTAACTTCTATCAAATTTCAGGCGTCAGTCTACCTTGCCGAACGTATGGTGACAAGAAAAAATTCCCAAATTCGCTTCTGCGGTTTCATTCCTGTTCATTTATTTATGCAGGCGGAGGCCCTGTTTTTTTTCCAGTTTATCGGGCTGCACGCAGGAAAGGATGCTGAAAAGGAAGCAGAGTGCCATTCTGCCGGTCTAAAATCCGCGGAGTAGAACTCCGGTGGAGATTGATTTTTCATTTTGATGATCTACATGGCCATGCTATATTCACCGGAACAACAATAAACCGATGCAATGAGGTGCATGTATGAAGACTGATCAGTCCGCTGCTTTTTTCTCCCGGGCAAAGGCGGTGATTCCCGGCGGGGTAAACAGCCCGGTACGGGCCTGCAAATCCGTGGGTTGTGATCCGCTGTTTGTCAGAAAGGCCCAGGGTGCGATAATTTCCGATGTTGACGGCAACGAGTTCATAGATTTTGTCGGTTCCTGGGGGCCGATGATCCTCGGCCATGCGCATCCCGCGCTCCTCAAGGCGGTCCGGGAGACAGCCCTTGACGGCACGAGCTTCGGGGCGCCCACGCCCCTGGAAGTTGAACTGGCGGAACTTGTCTGCAGTTCCGTTCCCTCCATTGAAAAGATCCGGTTCGTGAGCTCCGGCACCGAGGCCACCATGAGTGCCGTGCGGCTGGCCCGGGGCTATACGGGACGCAATGTCGTGGTCAAGTTCGACGGCTGCTATCACGGGCATTCGGATTCATTCCTGGTTAAAGCCGGTTCAGGTGTCATCACCCTGGGTATTCCCGGCAGCCCCGGCGTGCCGGATGATATTGTCAAGAATACCCTGTCCATACCATACAACGACAGCGAGGCGCTGGAGAAAACTCTGCGGGATGAAAGTCTTGATATTGCCTGTGTTATTATCGAACCGGTGGCAGGCAACATGGGCGTTATCGTTCCGGAAATGTCTTTTTTGAAGAAACTGCGCGAGTTGACCCGTGAACTGGAAATCGTCCTCATTTTTGATGAGGTAATCACCGGTTTCCGTCTTGCGCTGGGCGGTGCCCAGGAGCGGTTCGACATTACTCCCGATCTGACCTGTCTGGGCAAGATTATCGGCGGCGGGCTTCCGGTCGGCGCCTATGGCGGAAAGAGGGAGATCATGGACAGGGTCGCTCCGGACGGACCGGTATATCAGGCCGGCACCCTTTCCGGCAACCCGCTGGCCATGGCTGCCGGCCTGGCCCTGCTCCGGGAGCTCCGCAAACCCGGTTTCTATGATGAACTGGAAGAGAAAAGCAACCGGTTTGCCGACGGCCTCAGAAAAATTGCCGGCAATGCGGCGGTGCCGACGGTTCTCAACCAGATCGGTTCCATGATGACCTGCTTTTTCACTGATTCGCCGGTAACTGATTTTGACTCCGCGATGAAGGCGGATACGGAGCTGTACGGGCAGCATTTCCGCCAGATGCTTGCCGGTGGAATCTGGCTTGCACCTTCTCAGTTCGAAGCAGCTTTTGTTTCTGCGGCACATACTCGGGATCACTTGGAAAAAGCACTGAATATGACTGAATGGTCATTCAAAAAACTGGTAAATCAGTGAAAAAAATCATTGCTTTTGCCTGTTTGACGTGCTACCACTAAATCGCTTATATCAGGTTGGAGAAATCCGAAAGGGGGGACATGTCTGAAAACAGTAAAGAGATATTCAGGCAGCTCGGTATTTACAGTCAGGTCGGTTTAACTTTTGTTTTCTCCATTTTTATAGGGTTGGGTATAGGATGGTACCTGGATAACAAGGTATTTAACGGCAGCACCGCCCCTTATCTGACCTTCATTTTTTTGGGACTGGGCATCGCGGCAGGGTTCAGAAACCTGTGGCAGCTCACAAAACGTTTTTCAGATGAAGATAAACACTGACGACAACGATCCGGTAAAAAGAGCGGCGGATGCAGGAACGCAGCTGCTGCGCTCTGTGCAGCAGTTCAACTGGCTGCTGCTTGCCGTTTTGATCGGCGGGTGCTGGTATCTCTATACCTGGCAGCTGGCCCAGAGTGTCCTGATCGGCGGGGTTCTTGCCAATGCCAGTTTTTTTCTGCTGCGGCGGGACATCAATCAGTTTATGACGAATTTAAGCCAGGCAGGGATGAACTGGCAGGCTGTGAAAAAAATCGAGAAGATACGGTTTTTTCTCAAGTTTTACGGCCGGCTTGCTCTCCTGGCGGTCATCATATATGTACTGATCACCAGGGTTCCAATTGATATCATCGGGCTGGTCATCGGGTTGTCGACCATCATGTTCAGCGTCATTACAGTTGTTTTGAGCAAGGGAAGCGCACTCTTCTCTGCACAACGATTTAAAGGGGCATAATTATGGAACATCCAATTCTCTTCATCAACGTTATTCTTGAAGCTCTGGGCCTGCCTGTCCCGCATACCATTACAGGACACGGCCTGCTTGAAAAGCTATGTACACCATATATGACCTATACATGGCTGGTCATGGCCTTCTGGATTATCGTGCCCAGGCTGACCATGGGCCGGCTTGATATCATTCCCGGCAGGGGGCAGAACTTCTGGGAAATCCTAATCGGCGGCATGGAAAACTTTTTTGCCGAAAATATGGGGCGGGAAAGAGCCCGGATGCTGTTTCCTTTCCTGGCCACTTTTTTCCTGTATATTGTTGTGGCCAATATGATAGGTCTCATCCCCGGTTTTATGTCCCCGACCTCCAATCTCAATATTACCCTGGGGATGACCCTGATGGTTTGGGTGACGCACCATGTGCTCGGCCTGCGGTATCATGGCGTCAAGTACATCAAGCATTTTCTCGGTCCGGTCCCGTTGCTCATTCCCCTCATGCTGCCCATTGAACTTATTTCCAATGCCGCCCGTATGCTTTCACTCTCCTTCCGGCTTTTCGGCAATATCATGGCCAAGGAAACACTGCTCGGGGTTCTGTTCATGCTGGCCGGCGCATATTTTGCCCCGCTGCCGATTCTGGTTCTCGGTGTTCTGGTTTCCCTGATCCAGGCCCTGGTTTTTACCCTGCTGTCTGTTCTGTACTGTGCGGGAGCCATGGAAGAAGCACATTGATCGTGAATTAAAAATCCGTTTATACGGAAGAAGGCCCAATAATATATATGTTTAAGGAGGAATCACAATGGACAAATTGCATCTTGCATTGATCTGCCTCGCCGCAGCTCATTCAGTCGGCTTTGCCGGGCTGGGTGCCGGTATCGGTATGGGTTCAGGTCTGAACGGCGCCTGTTCGGGTGTTGCACGCAACCCGGAGGCAAAAGGCGCTATCACCACCACCATGATTCTCGGTATGGCTCTTGTTGAGTCAATCGCCATTTATGGTCTGGTTATTGCCTTTATTCTGCTCTATGCCAATCCGTTTGGAGCGGCTCTCGGGTTATAATTCTTTTAACCGGGAACGATCTTCGATCGACAGGGCTGCAGCATTTTGCTGCAGCCCTTTTTTTGTTTTCAAAACCCGGTGCATCATATATGCTGGTGCTCTGCAAAAGAGCAGCCGGATTACCAACCTTACAGCCTGTTACCTGAATCCGTGGCGGCTTTAAGGAATATGCCGGGTAACTTATTTATTTTTCGTCTTTTATGGCATATGGTAAGTATATTACGCGATTCACTTCGCCGCCCTTCGGGGCGCCCGATATCGGCCCATCAGGTATAGCCTATAAAACTTTTTTATGAAACGTCTTCATCTGGTCAGTTTGGGATGCCCAAAAAATCTGGTCGATTCCGAGGTCATGCTCGGCAGACTGGAACTTGACGGGTACACGGTGGTGGAAGATCCGGCAGCCGCGGATCTCCTGGTGGTTAATACCTGCGGCTTTATCGGCCCGGCCGTGGAAGAGGCGATTGATGAGATACTCCGAATGGCGGCATTTAAACAGGAAAACCCGGACAAACTTCTCGTGGTCACCGGGTGCCTGGTGCAGCGATACGGAGAGGACCTGCGGAAAGAACTGCCCGAAGTCGACCTCTTCACCGGCACGGACGGTTTTCAGGAAATTGACAGGCTGGTCAGGCTTGCGGCAGCGGGCGGTGAACCTCTGGTCGATCTGCGGCCGGCCGGGTTCCTTATGGACAGTTCTGCCGAGCGCCGCCTGTCGACTCCGTCATTCAGAGCGTATCTGAAGGTAACCGAAGGCTGCGACAACCGCTGCACCTACTGCATGATTCCGTCCATCAGGGGAAACCTGAGGAGCAGGAGGATTGATGACCTGCTGCAGGAAGCACAAAATCTGCAGGCTCAGGGAGTGCGTGAACTGACCCTTATTGCCCAGGATCTGACTGCCTACGGCAATGACCTGGCCGACGGCACGGATCTGGTAGGGCTCCTGCAGGGCCTGCTCCTGGAAACGGATATTCCGTGGATCCGCCTTCTCTATCTCTATCCGACCGGGGTGCGTGATGAACTGCTCAGGCTGATGGCTGCTCAGCCGCGGATTCTCCCCTATCTGGATATTCCCTTTCAGCATGTCTGCGATAAAATCCTCAAAAAAATGAACCGGCGGTATGGAAGCGCGGATCTGGAACGACTGTTGGAGCGGGTCAGGTCTTTTCTACCGGAATGCGCTATCCGCACGACGCTCATGGTCGGTTTTCCGGGCGAAACCGAGGCTGATATTGAAACCATGACAGAGCTTCTGCAGAAATGGCAGCTCGACCACATCGGTCTTTTCACCTATGAAGATGAGGACGGGTGCGCGGCATTCCATTTTTCCGGCAAGGTGAAGGGCAAGGACATGCGGCGGCGCTATAAGAGGATCATGGAGATGCAGGCCGAAATAAGCCGGCAAAAACAGCAGCGCTACGTGGGCAGGATCGAAACCGTGCTGGTAGAGGGATTAAGCAGGGAAAGTGAATTGCTGCTTGAGGGAAGAACCCGGTTTCAGGCGCCTGAAATAGACGGATGCGTCTATATTACCGCCGGCAAAGCGGATGTGGGGGAACTGGCGCAGGTCAGAATAACAGAGGCGCATACCTATGATCTGGTAGGGGAGCTGTTGCGCGCCGACAATGAAAAGTAGGTTTATTTTTTGGCGGCACTTTTTGTTTTCTGCTTTTTGTTGACCTGTTCGCGCAGATCCTTGCCGACCTTGAAAAAAGGAAGTTTCTTAGGAGAAACCTTTATTTTTTCTCCGGTTTTTGGATTGCGGCCGGTATATGATCCATACTCCTTGACAACAAAGCTGCCAAATCCTCTAATTTCAATCGAATCACCTTTGGCCAGCGCTTCACTCATTGTATCGATAAGTGCATTGGTGATGGACCCTGCTTCGCGGATGGGTACATTTATTCGCTCAGCCAGGGCTTCAATCAGTTCGGATTTGTTCATGGTTCTCTTCCTCAATAGAGCCGCTTGCTTGATCTTTTAAAATGCAATGCCGATCAAAAATATCCGATATTGAGTTATCCATACGGCTATTTCTTGGATAACTATTGAAATTTAATCAGGTATTTTTTTGAAAGTAAAGGGGATTTTTCCTGAAAATATCTTTTTCAGGTCATTTTGGGTAAGAAAACGGTATTTTCCCGGCTGCAGGTTTCCCAGCCGGAGGCTGCCATAGGCCGTCCTTTTAAGGTTTATAACCGGGTGACCGACCGCGGCAAGCATTTTTCTGATCTGACGTTTCTTCCCTTCATGGATTATCAGTTCGACAACCGACCCTGACTTCAACTCTTCAAGGATACGTACTTTTGCCGGCCAGGTCCGGTGGCCGTCCACAATTATTCCCCTTTCCAGCTGCCTGATTTTTTTTCCGGAAGGCGTACTTCTGACTGTGGCAACATATGTCTTGTTGACCTCGTACCGGGGATGCTGGATGTACTGGCCCAGGGCACCGTCATTGGTCAGGATCAGGGCGCCTTCGGTATCATAATCAAGGCGGCCCACAGGAAAAACGCGCTCGCCGATCCCCTCCAGCAGGTCGGTTACGATAGGACGGTTCTGCGGATCCGACAGGGTGGTGACATACCCGGCCGGCTTATTGAGCAGAATATACACGAAGTCCTCACGGACCAGCGCTTTGCCGTCAAAGGTGACAATTGACTTGTGCGGATCGACCTTGCAGCCGAGTTCCGTGACTATCCTGCCGTCAACAGCGACCCGGCCGGCACGGATCATTTCCTCGGCTTTGCGCCTTGACGCCAGGCCCGCCTTAGCGAGAATTTTCTGCAGCCGCTCTTCCATGGGGTTTGCCGATTCGACTGTACCGGTGCCGGGTCAGCGCCATTGGGAAGGAATCATCGCCGCTATTTTCCCATCCACCAGTTTTCTGGTTTCCGGGTCAACTTCCAGGACTTCGGTGTACCATGGTTTCATTCTGCAGTCGAAAACCACGGGCGATTCAAGCCCGACGTGGAACCGCCGGATCTGCAGGCCGGCGCCGTGAATATCTGCTGCCGGTTCGAACCGGGTGAAAAAGGTCCAGAGAAATTCCTGCAGTGAAACGGTTGCTTCCGCAGAAGAGTCGACCAGCAGGATAACCTGCCAGCCGGCAAAATCATGGCCGGCAATCTCGCGCGCCAGATCCGGGGCCTCGGAATAGGAACCGCCCTGCACAACCAGGGTGCCGGGGAGAAAGGCAACCGGTCTGCTGCAGCCGGCCGGCAGGGTCCCGCGGTATTCGCCCGGCAGTTCTCTTTTTTTCTCTTTGCCCAGTCCCATCATCATGGCCTTGGAACCCTTGTTGACCGAGGGGCCGGTGTAATCAAGGGTATCCTGGGAAACGTTGGCAAAGACAAACAGGTCGCGGTCCCACTGGATCCGCTCCAGGACATGAACCCAGAGTTTTGGAAAATCGGCAACATCGATTTCGCCGTCGGTAACTATCAGGAATTTGGTCAATGACAGCTGGCCTTCGCCAAGTATCCTCAGCCCGGCGGCAAACGCCTCCCTGGGATATCGATCCGCCACCCTGGCGGCTGCCAGACAGTGGAAGCCTGTTTCGCCGAAGGTTTTAAGCTGCCGGACTCCCTTCATGACCAAAGGAAAGAGAGGGGAGAGGAGATCCTGCAGAAAGTCGCCGATAAAATAGTCCTCCTGCCTGGGGCGTCCGACCACGGTAGCCGGATAGATCGCATCCTTCCGGTGATAGAGATGGGTGGCCTGAAAGACCGGATAATCATGCTGCAGCGAGTTGTAGCCGTAATGATCGCCGAAGGGACCTTCGGGACGCCGCACCCCCGGGGGGACAGATCCCTTGACTGCAAATTCCGCCTGGGCGACAAGCCGATGGCCGCCGAGGGGATCCTGCACCATCTCCAGTTTTCTGCCCTGCAGCAGCGATGCCAGCATCAGTTCGGGAATGTCTTCCGGCAGCGGGGCGATAGCCGCCAGCATCAGGGCCGGGGGGCCTCCGATGAACAGGGTCAGCGGCAGGGATTGTCCCCGTTTCTCCGCTTCAAAATAATGGTAGCCGCCGCCTTTATGGATCTGCCAGTGAATGCCCGTGGTCTGGTCGTCAAAGCGCTGAATACGGTACATGCCGAGATTATGTCCCTTGCCTTCCGGATGCTCGGTATACACCAGGGGCAGGGTGACAAAGGCGCCGCCGTCCGAATGCCATGAAGTCAGCAGCGGCAGTTCCGAAAGCCGCGCAGGTTTCCGGCAGGTTTCGAGGATCGGTCCCTTGCGGGTTTTCTTTAACCCGATTTTGAAAAATTGCCCCAGCAACGGCCTGGCCTGCCGTAAGGTGCCGAATGAAGGGGGCATGGCATGTTCAATGAGGGCAACAATATCCCGGACAAAATCAAGGGGGCGGCTGCCGAAGGCGAGCTCCAGACGGCGTTTTGTCCCGAAAAGGTTGGTGACCACCGGGAACGACGAATTTCTGACATTGGTAAACAGCAGGGCCGGGCCTCCCCGGCTGATGACCCGCCGGTGGATTTCCGCAATTTCAAGATGCGGGTCAACCGGCGTGGCAATGCTGAGCAGTTCCCCTTCACGCTGCAGGATATCGAGAAAATCGCGCAGATTAAGGATGGGTCGCATGTTCTTTCCGTGCAATGGGCATTAATGGCCGTGGTTTTCGTCGCCGAGAAAAAGCGAGTGGTATTCTTTCTCACTGAGGTGGTTGCGCATGATGGCGGAAAGCAGATCAACGATCTGTTCGATTTCACCGGCGGTCATCCGGGGGATGAGCACCGCGGTCAGCTGCTCTCTGCCAAACAGCTTCAGAAAGGAAGCAAGGGAACGTTCATCTTCGGCTCTGTTCAGCCCGAAGAGAATTGTGTCGCCGCCGGCCTCGTTTTCAGAATCCATATCAGCCGGCAATGATTTTCCACAGTACCCTGCGGGTGCGGGGCCCGTCGAATTCGCAGAAAAAAATCCGCTGCCAGGTGCCGAGTAACAGCCGTCCGGACTCAATAATCACCATGACGCTGCTGCCGGTGAGAGTGGCCATCATATGAGAGGGGGAATTGCCTTCCATATGGCGGTAGGGATAATCCTGCGGCACAATGTGGTGCAGCACCCCGACCAGATCGCTCTGCACCGCCGGATCCGCTCCTTCGTTAATGGTCAGCCCGGCAGTCGTATGCGGGTTGTAGACATAACAGATGCCGTTGCCGACTCCGCTGTCGGCAACGGCTTTCTCAATCTCGCCGGTTATATCCACAAACTCCGAGTGACTGGAGGTTGAGACGGAAAATTTTCCGGCTGTCTGTCCCATGTTACGGCTGCAACTGCCATTGGCCGTATTGATCCTGGCAGGCGGTGGCGTAGGTTGTTTCCAGATTGCCGTCGATAACTGCCTGAATCTCGGCTTTGCGGCAGATCTGGTTGCTGGGGCCGGTATAGGCCGGATTGGGAGTAACCCGGTACTGGTTGCCGGTATCCGGGTTGATCCAGGCGGAAGGTGATCCGGACACGCCCCGGTCATAGACATGATTGAGCTGCTCGCGGTCATATTTGTCCATTTCATTGCCGACAATATATCCGAGCATCGTACCGACCGCTGCGCCGATCAGGGTTGCTTCCGTATTATGGCCGATTATCTGGCCGAGCAACGCGCCGCCGGCCGCGCCGCCGACAGCTCCCGTCTTGGCCCTGTCCATATTCGCACAAGATGCCAGGAAAAGGCTAATGACAACTAACACTATAACAGAATAATACTTCATGCGATCCTCCTAATTCAGGATTTGTTTGAAGGCCTCAGCCTTGACGAACTGTATCGTAATCGCCCCTTTTGTCCAGCTCGGCCTGGATTGACGGGGGCATGGTCTTGCTGCTCTGGATTCCCAGTTCTTTCAGTGTTTCAGCCCTGCTGATGAGGTTACCTCTTCCCCGGGAAAGCCTTTTTCTGGCAATCTCCCAGGAATCGTGGCTCTGTTTGAGCCGGACCCCGATTTCTTCGAAAGCTTCTATGAATCCCATTAATTTATCATAAATATTCCCGGCTTGTTTGGCAATAGCTAAACTGTTCCGGTTCTGTTCGTCCTGGCGCCACATGTGATGGACAATTTTGAGAATGGCCAGGAGGGTGGAAGGGCTGGCCAGGATGATTTTTTTCTGCATGGCAGAGTTTAATATTGCCGGGTCGAATGTCACTGCCGCCTGGAATGCGCCTTCCGTCGGCATGAAGAGGATAACGAAATCAGGGCACTGAATGTTGTCCAGCAGGTGATATTTCTTGTCGGCCAGGCCGCAGATATGTTTTTTAAGGGAGTCAAGGTGCTGCTGCATGTATTCTGCCTCCGCAGCATCATTTTCCGCCCGGCAGGCCTTTTCAAACGCCTTGAGCGATACCTTGGCATCAACAACCACCATGCGATTTTCGGGCAGGCGGACAAGGACATCCGGAAACCTGGAACTGCCGTTTCTGTCCTTGAGCAGAACCTGGGTGTCATATTCATGTCCTTTCTTCAGCCCTGAATCCTCCAGCAGACGTTCAAGGATCATTTCACCCCACAGGCCCTGTACCTTGCTCTTGCCTTTCAGGGCCGAGGTGAGATTGACAGCATCCTCGCTGATCCGGATATTCAGTTTTTTCAGATGTTCTATTTCCTTGATCAGTATAATCCGGTCCCTGGATTCCCGGGCATGCACATCCTCAACTTTTTTTCTGAATTCGCCCAGCTGTTCCCTGACCGGCTGCAAGAGGTTTTTCAGCCCGTCCTGGTGACTTTCGTTGATAGTTCTGCTTTTCTGGATAAAGATTTTTTCCGCCAGAAGCTGAAAATCCTTTTCCATCTGATTGCGGGTCGATTGAAAGAATTCATTCCACTCCGTTGCTTTTTTATCGGATTCCGTAAGTCTGGTCTGCAGGGCTGAAAGGCGTGCGGTCAGCTCCCTGTTTTCACTGCGAAGCTCGGTTTCTTCCAGGCGGAGCCGTTCAATTGTCTGTTCCAGGGAAGCAATGTGGTTATGCTGATGCTTTTCGGCCAGGGAGAGCTGGAGGCTGCGGTAGCGTTCGCGGACCAGCCTGTTTGCCGCCCAGACCAGGCAGATTCCAAGTCCGCCGGCGAGGATGAGGGCTATGGTCAGAAATTGGGTGCCGGAAAAATACATGTCAAGAGGACATCATCAGCTTCTTCCGGCAGAGGCGGCAGCCCTGCGAAGATTTTCCAGTTCATCCAGGAGATCGAGAACCAGGGCGCAGCCCGGCAGGTTGACCCGCAGGTCCCTCTGCAGCCGCAGCGAGACCTGGATGCGATGGAATTCAACGATCGTGAACCGCCACTCCACAGGGCCTTCTCCTCTGGGGCAGATCAGTCCTTCATCTATCATGTCCTCTATCATTTCCGCCGGAATATTGCATAATCTGCAGATTTCCGCCAGGCTGCATTCCATATTTTCGTCAAGGACCGATCCCGTCAGATACGTAATATTACTGGTCATGGTAAATCATCCCTTCATTAACCCCTGGGGTTTACGGGCATCAGGCGGGCCATTTCCTGATAGAGCTTCTTCTGTTCTTCATTCCGTGGCGGCGGAACGACAATGCGGAGGGTCACATACTGGTCCCCGGTTTTATTTTTCGAGGAAAGGCCCCGCCCTTTCAGGCGCATTTTGCGGCCGCCCTGTGATCCCGGCGGGATTTTCAGGTCAACATTGCCCCCCAGGGTGGGAACCGTTACTGTGGCGCCAAGTGCCGCTTCCCATGGCGTAACAGCCAGGGTATGGTGAATATCGCGGCCTTCGGCATGGAAAAGGGGATGCGGAGCAAATGCTATTTCCAGAAACAGATCGCCTCCGGGACCGCCTCCCATGCCCGGACTTCCCTGGCCTTCCAGCCTGATCCGCTGCCCTTCGGTAATCCCCTTTGGAATGGTAATGTGCAGAGTGTGCGGTTCGGTCCGGACAAATCCTTTTTCATCTACCGTGGCCCGGGACAGGGTAACCGTCTGCCTGGATCCCTGATAGGCATCCTCAAGCCGGATGACGATTTTTGCATGCTGGTCTTCACCACGCATCCGGAAAGTCGACGTACGCTGGCCGGAACGGGAAAATCCTGTAAACCGGCCGCCGCCGAAAAGTTCCTCGAAAAAATCACTGAAGCCGCCATGCTCGGCACCGGTGAAGCCGCCGCCGGAAAATTCAAATCCCGCATCCCAGTTGGGCGGCGGCTTGAATTCCTGGCCGTCCTTCCAGTTGGCGCCGAATTTGTCATAGGCGGCTCTTTTTTCCGGATCCTTCAGCACTTCGTAGGCTTCGCCGACATCCTTGAACTTGGCTTCAGCGGCAGGGTCCTTGTTGACATCGGGGTGGTATTTGCGGGCCTGCCGGCGGTAGGCCCGCTTGACTTCATCCTGGGAGGCATCCCGCTTGATGCCGAGGATTTCATAATAATCCTTGTATTCCATAATGTATGTAAACGGATATTCTTCTTTGTTTGTTTTGCATATATTTACAAATTACAATAAGTATATCACAGTGAAAAAAAAGAAAAAAGTTATCAGTTTGCTTTGTTCTTGAACAGATAATCTTTCAGGCAGATGGCGGGAAAGAAAAGAGTGGCAGATTGCGCGCAAACGGCAATCCATCCGGAGAGGATAATCCTGACCGGCTTCAGGGCAACGGGCAAATCGTCTGTCGGCGCCATGCTGGCAGAGCGTCTCGGCCTTGCCTTTGTAGATACGGATGCTGAATTATGCGGTGCAATCGGCTGCAGTATCGCCGAATATGTAGCTCGGCACGGCTGGCCCGCCTTCAGGGAGAAGGAAAGGGTCCTTCTCGCGGCACTGGCCCGCAGAACCGGGGCGGTGATTGCAACCGGCGGCGGCGCAATTATGCATGAAAATGAATGGCATGCATTACGCAGGAAGAGCCGGGTTGTCTGGCTTCGGGCCGATGCCGGAACCATTCGCCGTCGCCTTCGGAAGGATGAGGCAACAGCCTCGCAGCGCCCGTCTCTCACGGGTGCCGGAAGTGATGACGAGGTGGATGAACTGCTCCGGAGCCGCGAACCTCTTTACCGGTCGGGATCCGATATGATTATCGATACCGCACCCTTGGCACCGGAGGAAATCGTTAATACAATTATAAGGAATCTCTCCGGAGAAACCTGATAAAAGAGGGGCCATGGCTGGAAATACATTCGGAAAACTGTTCAGAGTGACAACCTGGGGCGAATCGCATGGGCCCGCGGTGGGAGCGGTTATCGACGGCTGCCCGCCGGGTATTCCGCTGACTGCCGCCCATATCCAGGAGGAGATGGACAAACGGCGGCCGGGCAAGGGCAAAGGGGAAAGTCCCCGCCAGGAACCGGACAGGGTTGAAATCCTCTCGGGAACCTTCCGGCCGATTGAGCAGGAATTTGAACTGACTACCGGGACGCCGATTTCACTCGTTATCTATAACAAAGATGCGCATTCCGAATCCTACGACAACCTGAAGGATGTCTTCCGGCCCGGCCACGGCGATATAACCTATCAGGCAAAGTACGGCATTCGCGATCATCGGGGCGGCGGCAGGGCTTCGGCCCGTGAAACCGCTGCCAGGGTGGCGGCAGGGGCTGTGGCCGGGCGGCTGCTTAAGGTCTATAATATCGAGGTAACCGGATACACGGTGGCGCTCGGGGGCGTCAAGGCCGTACAAAGGGACCTGGCCGTTATCCGGGAGAACAGGTTATTCTGCCCGGACATGGATGCAGCACGGCAGATGGAAGACAGAATACACGAGGTCCGTGAACAGGGGGACACCCTGGGCGGGATTGTCGAGATCAGGGCGGTATGCCCGCCCGGACTGGGCGAACCGGTCTTCGATAAGCTGGACGGTGATCTGGCCCGCGCCCTCATGTCCATCGGAGCCGTCAAGGGCGTGGAAATCGGGGCCGGATTTCAGGCCGCGGAGATGCTTGGTTCGGAAAACAATGATACGATTTCTCCTTCAGGTTTTCTCGGCAACAATGCCGGCGGTATCCTGGCCGGGATCTCCAACGGTGAACACCTGGTCATGCGGGTGGCGGTCAAACCCATTCCCTCCATTTTCAAGGAGCAGCAGACCGTCAACCTGAAAAATGAACCCGTTACCATTAAGGTCGGGGGCCGCCACGATATTTCGGCCATACCCAGAATTGTTCCGGTATGCGAGGCCATGGTGCGCCTGACGCTGGCGGATCATCTCCTCCGCCAGCTGGTACTCCAGGAATGCAAACAGAGCATCAAGAGAAAATGAGCAAAACAGAAGCCGCTCGGTTGAAAATCCGCAATGTGTGGATGGTAACCCGTGAATATGACGGCCTGGCGGGCGCAGGCGGTGTCAAGGATGTCTGCCGGCAGCTTTCCGAAGCGCTTGTCCGGCATGGCAGGTGCCGGGTAAGCGTGGTCCTGCCCAGATATGGGTTTATCGATCCGAAACCGCTCGGCTTTTCCCGCCTCCAACTCCCTGCTCCTGCAGGTGCTGCCGCCTGCAGCGGGGATGATGCTTTACTCGTGGATTTGGATTATGCGAAAGAAATCCGCAGGGAGAGTGTTGCGGCCTGGCATGGCAAGAAATCAGGCGTGGACATTTACCTGCTGGAGGCCGGGCGTTTTGCCGAAAAACTCGGAATATACACCTATACCGCGGAAGAAGAGCGGCTTCACTCGTGGCAGAAAAAAGGCTCCGGACATTATGATTATTTTGCCATGAATGTGCTGCTGCAGAAGAGCGCGCTGGCCCTGATGATGGTGCTGGGAGAAAAGCCCGATGTGATTCATTGTCAGGACGGCCATACCGCGCTTATTCCAGCCATGCTGAGAGAGAATGAGGGGTATCGTCATTTCTTCAGGTATACCGGGGCGGTGGTCACCATCCATAATGCCGGAACCGGCTACCATCAGGAGGTTGATGATCTGGATTTTGCCCGGGCGATAACGGGGCTGCCTCTGCGGGTCATCGATTCCTCGCTGCTCAACCTGGCCTTTGATCCGTTCCTGGCGGCATCGGATTATGCCGTCATGAACACGGTCAGTGCGCAGTATGCCCGGGAACTGCAGAAAACGCAGGAGGATATCAGGACAGGCAGGCTGGGGCATGCTCTTCTGGATCGAAACGTGATCCTGGCAGGGATCACCAATGGAATAAATCCCGATGATTTTGACCCGACAAAACCGGATAAACTCGGGCTCAAGGCGGGTTTTGATGTCAAAAGAGGCAGGCTCGAGGGAAAACTCGCCTGTAAGAAATATCTGCAGCACTCTCTGAGCCGCAGGAAGAAGCGGGCCAGGGTGACCCAGTACGGGCAATTGCTCATGCAGCCCGAACAGCCTCTCTATACCTTTATCGGCCGGCTAACCCATCAGAAAGGCGTTGACCTGCTGATTGAAACTTTTGCCGCCCTGTTGCAGGAGAAGGTGGAATTTCAGCTGGTTGTCCTGGGCAGCGGGGAGCCGGAAATCGAAGCAGTTCTCAGGGAACTGGCCGAAAAAGAAGAATTTTCCGGGCAGATATGCCTGCTGCTGGGCTATGACCAGGACCTTGCCCTGAAAGTATATGCGGCCGGTGATTTTTTTCTTATTCCCTCCCTTTTTGAACCATGCGGCCTGACCGATTATATTGCCCAGCTTCTGGGCGCCATCCCCATCGTGCACCATGTCGGCGGACTGGTCAAGGTGATTGACGGCCGGACCGGTTTCTCCTATGAGCAGCACAGTGCGGCAGCATTGACGGCAACGGTCCGCAAGTCCCTGGAAATCTACAGGTCTGAACCGGAAACAATCCGGCGCATGCAGATTGACGCCGTGCGGGAGATTCGGGAAAAACATACCTGGAAAGAGGTTATGCAGGAATATCTCGATCTTTACCGGGAGGCGATCATACTGGCCTGTACCGCGGGTGCCGGAGGCAGCAATGTTGAACAATAGGAACGGGATATCGGCGCCGCCCAATAAATGGTTTGAAAACCGCAGGGATTTTTTTATCCGCAAGGTCGTCGATGAATTTCTCTCCATGTACTGCGGCTTTCAGGAGGTGTATGCGGTTTATCTTCGTTGCCGGGCACCCTACCTTAACGGTTCCGATCATCTGGTAATCGATTCTGACGGGAACATGTTCAGGATCTGGGAACAGCTGACCCGGATGGTCGGGTCGGAAAGCGACAAGGGACCGTTATGGCGCCTGAAGGATCTGTGTCATCTTGTCTGGCCCGAGGGAACATACGATCATGACCGGAGCGGCAGCCTGGTTGACTGGCTGATAGGTTCGATTTTTCATGAAGCCATGAAGCTCAAGGAAAATGTCTACCTGCTGAACAGGTATGGATCCGCCGCGTATAAAATGAAAGAATATTCCATCGACATTCCGGTGACTGCCCTCAGTGCGAGAGCTCCGACCCTGGAGAACATTGTTGATGTCGAGGGGGTGATAAACGGTGCGGCTGCCGATGTGGTCAAGCAGATGGAACAGATAGCTTTTCTGTTCATTACCAGCAGCTATATGCTGCGGATGATCCTGCCTGCCTATGCCGGGAATGCGTTTATCATCCGCCTGCTGATAGAGCGGGAAGCGCTGGTTGAACGATTCTGGGGCGAAAGCCTGGAAGATATTTTTAATGATATGTATTGCGGCGATGCGGCGGAAGGATTCTGCAGAGCCGGCAGGAGCTATCTGAGCGGACAGTGGTTTTTCAAGGCTCTCGTGATGTATAAAAGAGCTATAAAAGTGAATCCGACATGTGATGAGGCGATTACCAGAATGGTTCAGCTGCAGCAGATTGTCAGCGAGAATAAAGAATTGCTGGTTGGTGCCGCCTAACATGTCTACTCTTTGAGGAGGATAAAATGTCAGTACGGATCGGAATTAACGGTTTCGGCAGGATAGGAAGAAATATTTTTCGCGCCCTCGGCAAGGATCCGGCGTTTAAGGATATCGAAGTCGTCGGCATAAACGATTTAACGGATGTCAAAACAATTGCCCATCTGCTTAAATATGACTCCATTATGGGAACGTATGAAGCCGATGTCCAGGTTGAGGAAAATCATATTATCGTGGGCGGGATAAAAATACCCGTCACGGCCCACAGGCAGCCCAAGGAGATTCCATGGGGTGAATTCAGCGCTGATTATATTCTTGAATGCACAGGTATTTTCCGTGACGACGAAACTGCAAAAGCCCATATCGATGCCGGCGCGTCAAAGGTCATTATTTCAGCCCCGGCCAAGGGGAATGTGAAAACCATTGTCATGGGGGTCAATGAGGAAGAGTACAATCCCACGGAACATCATGTTGTTTCCAATGCCTCCTGTACCACCAACTGCCTGGCCCCTGTCGCCCAGGTTATACTGAACAATTTCGGCATCAAGCACGGTCTGATGACAACCATTCACGCCTATACCGGCGACCAGCGTCTGCTTGATTTCCCCCATAACGACCTGCGGCGGGCCAGGGCGGCAGCCATGTCAATGATTCCCACCAAGACCGGAGCAGCGGCAGCGGTATCTCTGGTCATTCCGGAATTGAAGAACAAATTTGACGGTCTGGCGGTGCGGGTGCCGACTCCTAACGTATCCCTGGTTGATGTTGTCATGGAAGTGGAGAAGGAAACAACCGTCACCCGGGTCAACCAGGCCTTGAGCGATGCCGCCAGCCGCTATTTACGCTATACCGAAGAACCGCTGGTCTCGATTGATTTTCAGGGAGATCCGCATTCCGCAATCGTTGACGGTCAGTGCACCAAGGTTCTCGGCAGTACCGTAAAGGTCATGGCCTGGTATGACAATGAATGGGGATATTCCAACCGCATGCTGGACCTGGCTCTGCATATGGAGGCCGGCAAGCTTCTCTAGGTGTTTTCCCCCCGTTGTCCCGGCGGTTAAAATATTGACGGCAGGGTATGCAAAGACCGGCTTTTTATCACTCCGGGCTGCATGATCGGGGCTTCGCCGCCGCAGCAGTTAAGCCGGTACGGAGAAAAAACAGGACCGCATCCGGGAAATTTACCGGATCTTTCCGATTGACGTCCGCGGGTAAATTATGTAGATAATCGTCAAATTATTTCAGGTTCCGCTCACGCGGATGCAAGGGAACTCCGTGCAAATCGGAGACGGGCCCGCCGCTGTAATCGGGGACGAAAACTGTTTCATGCCACTGTTTTGCTTGCAAAAACGGGAAGGCGCAGCCAGTAGGAAGATCCGAAAGTCAGAAGACCTGCCTGAAAGAACGTGACAGCACTTCGCGGATCCGAGCTGCTGTATGTATCTGTGGGAAAACCAGGGACCCCGGATCGATATTCATCGGTCCGGGGTTTTTTCTTTTCCGGACCGGAACCGGTATGAGAAAAGGAGATGAAGATGATGCAGAAAAAATACGGTTTGGGCGCCCTGGCTCTTCTCGCCATCGCGTCCGGACCCCATGACCAGACGCTTGCCGCAGAGGTCGGAATGCTTGATGAGGTCGTTGTCACGGCCGGTCGTATCGAAGAGGCGAGAAAGGACGTCACGGCAAATATGACGATCATCACCCGCGAGGACATTGAAATGGCGGCGGCCGACAATCTCGGCGACCTGTTTGCCGAACTCGGCCTGAGTCATATCCAGAAGTACCCCGGCAGCCTGACCTCCATTGCCATCCGCGGTTTCCGCACCGAAACCCACGGCAACGACCTGCAGGGGCATGTCCTGGTCCTGCTGGACGGCCGCCGGGCCGGAACCGGGAATATGGCCAAAATTTTCACCCGCAATGTTGAGCGCATAGAGATTATTCGCGGCCCCGGCGCCGTTCAATATGGTTCCGGCGGCGTGGGAGGCGTGGTCAATATCATCACCCGCCGGGGCGCCGGCAACGGAATCATGATGGAAGGCGGCGCCGGCAGTTATGATGATTATGAAGGAACCATAGGAGCAACCGCGCTGCAGAAAGGTTTTGATTTTGCCGGCACTGTCACCGGGCAGACCATGGATGACTATGAGACCGGCGGCGGCGAAGTTTATAAAAATACCGGATTTGATTCCAGGACCGGCGTCAGTCTGCACGGCGGTTATTCTTTTGCCGGAGGAAACAGGCTGGGAGTGATCTTTACCGGCTTCAATGCGGATCATGACGGCAATCCGGGGTATATCGCCGCCGCCGATGCGGATGATTACACAGACAAGTATTATTATTCACTGGATATGCGCTATGACGGACAGGATGCCTCGGAAAAATATCAATGGATGATGCGTTATTTTCTCGGCAGGGATAAAAACGAATGGAGCTATCCGATAGCCTCCAATCCGGACGGCTGGGATTTCGGGACGACCGACATCAACGAGACCGACCAGCAGGGGGCGCAGGCCCAGATCAGCACCGATATCGGTTTTGCCACCCTGGTTGGGGGCTTTGACTGGGTGAAATACAAGGTGGAAAATACCTGGACTCCGCAGGAAACAGAATATGTCAATCCCGCCCTGTTTCTACTGGGCAAATCTGCAATGCTGGATAACCGTTTAATCCTGACGGCAGGTCTCCGCCATGACTGGTATGATGTAGAAGTGGTTGAACCGGTCGGCCGCGAGGAGGAGGACAGCCATCTCACCCCCTCGATCGGACTGGCATGGCTGGCCGCGGAGAACCTGAAATTCCGGGCAAGATATGCGGAGGGATTTGTCATGCCTTCCGCCGACCAGCTGGCCGCAGACTACTGGAACTGGGGGATACGAACCGTGGGCAACCCGGATCTGGAGCCGGAAACATCACAGACCATTGACGGCGGCATTGATTACGCACAGGGAGGCTTTAACGGTTCCATCACCTATTTTACCACTGATTTTGAAGAAAAAATCACCAACTTCATCTTGGCCGACGGCTCCAGTTCCTGGGTTAATCTCGGCAGTGCATCCATCGACGGCTTTGAACTGGAGTTGTCCTATGATCTCGGGGTGCCCATGGACCTGGCCTGGGAGGTTCGCCCCTATCTGAATATGACCCTGCTGACCACGCATGAGGATGAAGAGACCGGCGAGGATCTTCTTTATATCAGCGATACCAATTATTCCGCCGGTCTGATTATTTCCGACGGCCGGGACTGGTTCTGCCGGCTGAATGCGGCGTATACGGGAACGCAGGATGTCCAAGACTGGGAAGCGCTGGTTTATCCGGTACCGGTGGTGGAACTGGACAGCTTTGTTGTTGCCGATCTGGTTGCCGGCTACCGGTTTCTCAAAACCGCAAGATACGGCAGTTGGACGGTTCGCGGCGAGATCCGCAATATGTTTGACAAAGATTACGCTTATGTACTCGGCAATCCGATGGCCGGCAGAACCTTTTTTGCCGGATTGCGGTGGGAATACTGATAGGGTACGTTATGGTTTATACCAACCCGGTCCCCGGGGACCGGGTTACAGGTGGATTGATCGCCTGACTACTTGATTTGTTATATTTTTTTGTTCTGCGGTGTCCGCTGGAGAGCAGGCCCGGGCAAAGGAACGGTTTTTGGTTCCGGCCTTGCACAGAATCCACGGGAAAGGTCTTTTATATTTTCTCCCGGAAACCGTTGTGATTAATAGCAGGTAAACAGGAGGAACAGTTATGCGGGTATGGGAAGTGTATCAAAGCGGGGGACCGGTCATGTGGCCGCTGCTTGCCTGTTCTGTCCTGGCCTTGGCGGTTATCCTTGAGCGCTTCATGTTCTGGGTGGGTTTTTTCAAAAACCGGGAACGATCCCTGGCCGGGGAGGTCCTTGACCTGGCGTCCAGGGGGGAATGGGATGTTATCCGGGAAAGGACGGCAGGGAGCCGCGACTGCGTCATCCGGGTCCTGGTCTCCGGCATCCTGCACCGGGATTACGATATGGCCAGCGCCATGGAGGCGGAGGCCCGGTCGCAAATCCAGAAAATGCGGAAATTCATGGGAGTCCTCGATACCATGATCACCGTAAGCCCGCTGCTGGGAATTTTCGGTACGGTCCTCGGAATCATAGCCTCCTTTAAAGTGCTGGGCATGGCCGGGCTGGACGATCCGCGGGCAGTCACCGGAGGCATTGCCCAGGCCCTGATCACCACGGCGGCCGGTCTGGGCATTGCCATTATGTCGGTTTTTCCCTACAATTATTATAACAGCCGGATTGAACGGGCTATCCACGAGATGGAAAAATATGCCACCAGCCTGGAACTCGCCTATGAACACTTTCTCCGTGCCCGGGACAAAGGGGAATAAATGAAAATAAAACGGCGGAGCAGACCGGGATCGGCCCGCATTGAAATGGTGCCGCTGATCGATATTGTTTTTCTGCTTCTGGTTTTTTTTATTTATGCCATGCTGTCGATGGCCGTTCACCGCGGCATGAACCTTGACCTGCCCGACTCGTCCGACCCCGTACGCTCGGGGGAGGCATTGCTGTCCGTCTCTGTGGCGGTTGAAGAGGGGATGCCCAGGGTGTATCTCGATCAGGAAGAAGTCTCACTGCAGGTCCTGGAAACAATGCTGCACCGCAGGGTACTCCGGGCGGACGAAAAACCGGGGGTGCTCCTCTTTGCCGACCGGGAAGTATCCTATCAGCAGCTCTACGAGGTGCTGGACCGGATCAGTGCCGCCGGAGTGTCGGCGATTTCTCTCCAAGCTGAACGGAAGAGTGAATAAATGGCAAGGCTCAGCCTCGCAATTGTGCTGGCTCTGGGTGGTCATCTTGTTTTTTTTCTGCTGGCGCTTCCGGGAGGGCATGAAGAATTGCCGCAATTTCAAGGAATCCGGCAGGTGAAGGTGCGGCTGTACCGTCCCGCGCCCGAGCCGGTTGAGGAGTTCAGGAAATCCGTCGCGGAGGAGCAGCCGGAACAGGATCCGGCGGTGGAAAAAATACCGGTGGAGACCGCGGCTCCCGCAGCACCCGCAGAGATTGTGCCGCGGCCTGTGAAATCTCCTGAAAAGCTGCAGCCTGTGGCCCGTAAGAAAATCAGTGCCGCAGAAATTCCCGCGGCAGCGCAGGCGGAGCTCGAAGAATCACCAAATATCAGGCGAGAAAACAGGGTGGCGCAAGGGGAGAAAAAACAGCTGGCCGGGCAGAGAGCCCCGGCACCGGAAACGGCAGCCGCCGATACGGCGGCAACAGTACGGCAGGCGGTGCCGCTCAGTGACCTCAACCGGCCGCCGGATTATCCCGAACTAGCCCGGCGGCGGGGCTGGGAAGGAACGGTGCTGCTCGAGGTTGAGGTGGCGCCTGACGGGAGGGTCCGTTCGGTTCGCGTTGCGTCCGGCAGTTCCTACCGCCTGCTGGATGCTGCTGCTCTTGAGGCAGTCAGGGGCTGGCATTTTCAACCCGGCCTGCGGGACGGTCTGCCCATGGCAATGAAGGTGCGGGTTCCTGTCCATTTTGTGTTGAAGGATTTGCCATGAAGTTCGTTTTTCTGTTCATCACTCTTGTTGCCGGTCTGCTCATCTCCGACAGCCCGGCGGCGGCTGAAAGAAATACCGGGATGCGGCAGGCAACCGATCAGATCGGCAGGACCGTTATGGTTCCTGTCCGGCCGGAACGGGTGATTTCCCTGATGCCCAGCCTTACCGAAATAGTGTTTGACCTCGGGCAGGGAGATAAACTGGTCGGGGCAACCCGGTACGCCAAGGAACCGCCGGCCGCGGCAAAAATACCCAGGGTCGGGTCCTACCAGCATCTTGATGTGGAGAGGATTGTCGCCCTGCATCCCGACCTCTGCCTGGCCGTTCGGGACGGCAATCCCCAGCATCTGGTGGCACGGATCGAGCAGATGAATATCCCGGTGTATGTTTTCGACCCCCGGACATTGCCGGAAATTATCGAGTCTGTCCAGCTACTTGGTAACCTGCTGCAGGCAAAGGAGAGGGCCGAAGAAATCGCCCGGCAGATGGAGCGGAAAATAGCCGGGGTTGAAGACAGGCTCGGCAGTGTGACCGACCGGCCGGGAGTTTTTTTTCAGATTGACGCCGCGCCGATGGTGTCCGCCGGTTCCGGCACATTTATCGATCGCCTTATTACCATGGCGGGCGGAAAAAACCTGGCCGCAGGCCCGGTCAGCTATCCCCGTTATTCATGGGAGGATATCCTGGCTATGCAGCCCGAGGTGGTCATCATTGCCTCCATGGCGGGCGGCTATACGGAAGAGCAGCTGAAAAAAGAATGGCGGCAGTGGCCGCATATTCCGGCCGTGCGGCAAAACAGGGTTTATGTTGTTGATGCAAGTCTGTTCGACCGGCCTGTACCGCGCCTGGCGGACGGCCTTGTTGCCCTGGCCCGGCTCTTTCATCCGGAATAAGCTCGTGCACCATAGACACCACCTCCTGATACGGCTCCTGCCGGTTATGATTGTGCTCGGAGCAGTATTGATCTGTTCGATTCTGGCTTCCCTGCTCTTTGGTTCGTCAAGCCTCGGAATGGAAGAAGTTTTTTCTGTCCTGGCCGGCGGCGGCAGCGACGGAGCGAATGCCATTGTCTGGCGCATCAGGCTGCCGCGGGCCATCCTGGCCGCAGCAGTTGGAGGGACGCTTTCCCTGGGCGGCCTGGTTTTTCAGGCCCGCCTCAGGAATCCACTGGCCGAACCCTATATTCTCGGTATTTCCGGAGGCGCAGCCGTGGGCGCCATCCTGGGAATGCTTTCCGGGATGGCCATGTTTCCCGGGGTCACCGGCATGGCCTTTGCCGGCTCCATGATAATCATGGCCGGAGTCCTGCTTATTGCCCGCCGGCAGTGGTCCGGCCGCGGCGAATCGCTGCTGCTGGCCGGAGTCATGCTCAACGCCTTCTGTTCTGCCTGCATCATGTTCCTGATTGCGCTGTCCAGCAGTTCACAGGTCCAACATATCCTGTTCTGGCTGATGGGGGATCTTTCCATGGCCCGGGCGGATCAACTCGGGCTCCTGCTCCCTCTGCCGGTCTGTTTTTTTATCATCCTTATCCAGGCCCGTCCCATGAACCTGCTGCTGACCGGCGAGGAATCGGCAGCCGCCCTGGGATTACATCTACACCGGGTAACCTGGATCCTGCTCGGCACTACCTCGTTGATGGTCAGCCTGGTGGTGAGCCAGGCGGGACTGGTGGGCTTTGTCGGACTGGTGGTGCCCCATTTCCTCCGCCAGCTCTATGGCCCGGATCACAGGGTCCTGGTGCCGGCCTGCGTCCTGGGCGGCGGCGCTTTTCTTGTGTTCTGTGATCTCCTTGCCAGGATCCTGCCGGCCGCCGGGGAAATGCCCGTAGGCGTCATTACCGCCCTGATCGGCGCTCCTCTCTTTATTGTCATGCTCTGGAGGGACAGGAATTGAATGCGGTCAGCGTCAGAGATTTGACTGTGTCGGCAGGCAGCAGGAAGATTCTGGACAATCTTTCCCTTGATGTGTGTCCGCACGACTTTCTTGCCGTCATCGGCCCGAACGGCGCCGGTAAAACAACGCTGCTGAAAACCCTCTGCGGGCTGACCCGCAGTGTTTCCGGCAGGGTGACGATTCTGGGGAAGGACAAAGAGAAATATTCCCGCAGGGAGCTGGCGGCAACAATGGCCCTGGTGCCGCAGCAGATGAATCCGGAATTTGCCTTTACCGTTGAAGAAACCGTGCTCATGGGACGTTCCCCCCATCTCGGACTGCTGCAGCAGGAAAGAAAAGAGGATTTCGAGATTGCCCGCCGGGCCATGGAATTCACCGAGACCGAACATCTTGCCGGCCGACGGCTGAAAGATCTTTCCGGGGGCGAACGGCAGAGGGTAATGATTGCCAGGGCCATCTGCCAGAAACCGAAGATCATGCTCCTGGATGAACCCACCGCATCCCTTGATCCCGCGCACCAACTGATCATCATGCGGCTGATGCAGCGTTTACGGGAAGAGGAGGATATGGCCGTGGTCATGGTTTCCCATGACCTCAACCTGGCGGCTGTTTTTGCCAGCCGCATCCTGCTGATCAAGGACGGCAGGGCTATCCTGTCCGGGCCGCCGCAGGCTATAATGAATCCTGATAACCTGCTGCAGGCATACGGATGCACCATGTATGTCGATACCCATCCGGGAACCGGGAAGCCGCGGATCAGTCTCGTTCCCTGACCGTTTCAGGGCGTTCCTGCTTTCTTGACTTTGATCCTTACTTTCATTAGAGTCGATTCTGCTATGCACGAAGAACCGGAATCAAAAAATGCCATTTTGCTTGCCATGTTCGGCACGTCCTTCGAACCTGCTTTGGCAGGACTCCTCAACATACGGGACAAGATGATCGAACGGTTTCCCGGAACAGCGGTCAGGATGGCGTTCACCTCAAATATCATCCGGAGGATCTGGCAGCAGCGTGCAGCCGACCGGGAATATATCCGGTCCCACCCTCAGATACCTGACGATGTACTCAGGGTCCGGGGACCGCTGGCAGCAATAGCCTGCCTGCAGGAAGAGGGCTTTCACACCATTGTCGTGCAGGCTGTCCACATTGCCCCTGCCGCCGAGTATACGGATCTATGCAGCTGTGTCGCGGGGCTGGCATCCATCAGCACAACCATGCCGGGTAAACGCCTTTTCCGTCATCTGGTGGTGGGCCGGCCGGCCCTGGGTGCCTTTGACTCCCGGTATTCCTATCAGGATGATCTTAAAACCGCAGCCCGCTGTCTGGCGGCCGATGTTGCCCTGGCCGCCCGGGAAAAAGCGGGGCTGGTGTATTTCGGGCATGGCAGCAATTCTCCCTCGGCAGTAAATATATACCATGAGTTTGCCGTGGAAATGCGGCGCCAGTATCCGGAAACGCCGATCGTCGTGATCACCCTGGCAGGCAAGTTGTCCGGCAGCAGGGCCTTTGACGAACTGCGGGAGTATAATGTCCATAAAGTGCTGCTCAAACCCTTTCTTATCGCCGCGGGCGGGCATGTGGTGAAAGACATGATGGGCGGACATCCTGAAAGCCTGAACCAGAGGCTTGGCCAGGCGGGTTTTGTTGTGCATCCCCTGTTTCATGGATTAGGGGAGCAGGATGAGTTTGCGCGGATTTTTGTGCAGCATGCCGCTGATGCGGCAGGAGATGCGGCCATCGACTTAAGATAACTTAAGGTAACATATGTCCTATATACTGGTAACCAATGACGACGGGGTGTATGCCCCGGGAATAAGGGCGCTGCATGATGCCGTGCGGCACCTGGGCCGGGCGGTTATTGTCGCCCCGGAGCAGGATAAAAGCGCGATCAGCCACTCGCTGACCATGAACCGGCCCCTGCGGGTCAGACAACTGGCCGATGATATTTATACCCTGGACGGCACCCCTACCGACTGCGTCACCATCGGCACCAATAAGATCCTGCCCGAAAGGCCGGACCTGCTTGTCTCGGGCATTAATCCCGGGGCAAATCTCGGGGATGACATAAGCTATTCCGGAACCGTTTCCGCGGCCATAGAAGGCACTATGTATGGAATACCGTCGCTTGCATTCTCCCTGGCTGGAGAACCCCCGTTTGATTTTGAAACTGCTGCCGGCGTCGCCTGGAAGCTGGCTTCCATGGCGCTGCAGTTCGGCCTGCCGGAGAAAACCCTGCTCAATATCAATATCCCCCAGCGCAAGCCGGAGGAAATAAAGGAGATACGGTTTACCCGCCAGGGAAGAAGGATTTATAAGAATGCCATCCAGGAAACCTATGACCCGTGGGGCAGAAAGCACTACTGGATCGGCGGCGGTACGGTCCAGTGGTCCGGCGGTACGGATACGGATGAGCAGGCGCTCGCCGACGGCTGTATTTCAGTCACTCCCATCCAGCTCGACCTGACCAATCATGAGGGCCGGGACTTTCTCGAAAATAATTGGAAGATGTAACTAAACCATCCCAGACACCTCATCTTCACGCGGCTCCCACCCTCAGCATAGAGGGGTTATAGCTGACGGCGGCAGCTGCGCAAAACTGAGGCACCTGGGACGGTTTAGTTGGTGGAAGCTTCATAATAATTCATTTTGCATGACAAAATTATGCTCAATGATTCTTCTTTACACTTTGCGGGCAAGTTTCGCGGATTTGATAATTATTAGAGGTGATGCATGCCGTACCTTGGAGCCCATGAATCGGTTGGCGGCGGCCTGTACAAGGCGTTCGACCATATCAGGAAAGTCGGCGGAGAGTCGCTGCAGATTTTTACCAGGAACCAGCGGCAATGGCGCGCCGCTCCGGTTTCCCGGGAGGAGATTTCCCTTTTCCGGGAAAAATGGGAGGAAGCCGGCGGAATGCCGGTCGCCTCCCATGCCTCCTACCTTCTCAACTTGGGCAGCAGCGACATGGAGCAGGCCGGGAAGTCGGTGGCCTCTTTTGCCGGCGAACTTGAACGGTGCGATCTGCTGGGCATCCCTCACGCGATTATTCACCCGGGCAGCCATAGCGGCGCAGGCATTGAAGCAGGGCTGCAGAATATTGTCCGGAACCTTGACCGGGTCTTTGAGCAGACCGGGGAACACTCCCGGGTAAAAGTTCTGCTCGAAACAACCGCCGGCCAGGGATCAGGGCTGGGCAGCAGTTTTGAGGAAATTGCGTGGATTATCGGCCGCTCAGCCTTTCCGGAACGGCTCGGGGTCTGTCTTGACACCTGCCATGTTTTCGCCGCCGGCTATGATATCCGCACTCCCGAAGCCTACCGGCAGACCTTTGCCGACTTTGACAAACACATCGGCCTTGACCGCCTCTTTTTTTTCCATCTCAATGATGCCAAGAAAGATCTGGGATCCAGGGTGGACCGTCATGAACATATCGGCAAGGGGTATATCGGCCTGGATGGATTCCGGCTGCTGCTCAATGATCCAAGGTTTGCCGCGCATCCCATGACCCTGGAGACTCCCAAAGGCAAGGATCTGCGGGAGGACATTGAGAATCTCAAGGTGCTGCGGTCATTGCTTGACAAACCCTAGCCGGTGCTAAAGAGAAATTCTTTCTTGGTACTTCATAAACTTAAACTACTTAACACTCAATGAAATAGGTGGGGAAGAATTTTAAGGTCTTGTCAGGCCTTATCTAAGATTATTGAGGATACATACTCAACCGAGTCTTTTTCCAGATATCAATATTACCAATGGCCTTTCACGTTGTTTTTGGGTTATGTTTGAGGCATGATACAGTGTAAAATATATCGGTTTGAAATCGTCAAAAATTAAATCAAGGAAGGATATCGGGTTTCTTGTTATCCTACCAATAAATGTATGATAATAGGTTAGAAAAAGCATAATAAACTGGAAACTCATTAACACATATTTGGATATAGAGTAGTTATCAGGAAAACCGGATAATAACTTGTTATGCGTAAGTATAATCAAATTGGAGTGTCATATGAAGTACGATGAAATCGTAAAACATTGTGAAGAGCTTGAGTACAGGGACAAGTTGCGCTTAGCTCAGTTGCTTCTTCAAGTGGCAAGAAAAGAAGAAGAACTTCAAAATCCTAAACAAAGAAACGATATAAAAGCTGGCAACTCCAAAGCTATTTCAAATGAGCCAACTGATGACATAAATTCAATTCAATATGTCATGGATCGTATTGCAAAATTACGTCCATCTAAAAAGAAAACTCTCCTCAACTCAATTCGAGCAATGTATCAATTTCAAGGAGCAATATCAGAAGAAGATCAAGAGATAATTGTAAAAAAATTGGAAGAAGCAAAATTCTTAAAAGTCGAAAGCAACAATCTTGTAACCTACCTGTAAAAATACAAAAAATGCATAACCCTTAGAAGGCCTCCCCCAGTCAAGAGATAAAAACATCCATTAACGAAAAAGTTTCTCTTCTTCGCCTGCGAACAGAGCAGGGATGATCTTTGACAACCAGTTCCGACTTGGATTTCATATTCGGCGACAGAAGCGTTCTGCACCAAACACTTATTGAGGTTCAACCATCCGGTGCCCAGGCACTTGCCTGAAGATCGGACAGTTGCGGAAAGCCGTTTACTTCCCGCGACCTAGAAACGATAACGTGCCCTTGTGCCGTCCCAATCAAAGAGTCAGGGTGCTTGCCGGGCAAGCCCCAGTTAGATGCGGGCTCGGGTAAGGAGCAGAACCGCTGAAAAAAATCATCTGCTGCTCAGTAGAAAAAGGAGCGGGACGGACCGCTAATCAAAACCACTGGCTCCCCTGGAATAGTCGGCATATCACCTTGTGCGCGCTGTGGGGGGATACCCATGCGCATGGAGTTTCTTCTCCTTTGCCAGTGTAAAGTATGCTCATGGAACAAGGGTCCAGTTAGACGTCGGGCTCATCCGTCCCCTCCAGGTCAAGCAGTCAAAAATCTGTTCAAATCAAATCCCTCCCTGTTTTTGAGCATAAAATAGACGGCCCGGCCCAGCTTGTGGGCCAGGATCGACAGGGCTTTCCCCTTGCCATGTTTGCTGACTATTTTCTCCATGTATTTCCTGGCCGGTTCGTTGCCCTTGAGGAAAAGCTGGGCTGCTTCGGAAAAGGCCCATCGAAGATGGGCGTTGCCGATCTTTTTCCCGGCGCTGCCGTATCTTTTGCCATTGGATTCCTTGGCGCATTTGACCAGGCGGGAATAGGAGGCAAAATCCTGTACCCTGGGGAAGCGGTCGATATTTTCTATTTCATAGAGCAGGTTGAGGGCGATGATCCTGCCGACGCCGGGAATGGTTTTATCACGGGTGGCCCGCATCTTTCTCGGGTAGACATAGGCCATCGGTATCAGGCCTCCTTTGAGCAGCGCGGCAATCTTATGGGAATCGATCTTGTCGTTCTTGCTTTTGCCGCCGTGAATGGCCCGCATGTAGAGGGCATGGCCGAGGATGAAAGGGATCTGTTCATCCTCACAGAGATCGGCCAGCCAGTACCAGGAAAACATGCATTCGGCGGCAACCACGAGATCCTCGCGGAACGGATTGATTGCCCGCAGGAATGTATTCGGCCTGGTTCGTATGTTACGGTGCAGGACGATGTCACCGTCCCGGTTGAGGATGCAGAGATACATTTTGTTTGTGTGCAGGTCGATTCCACAGTAAAATTTGTGCTGTTTGGTGTAAAATTGCATGAGAGGCCTCCTTTTGTGTTTGAGTTGAAGGGGTTCAATCTCAAATTGTACCGGAACGGTTCCGGTATTGAAAGGAGGCCTTCTCTATTATCAAGTCACTAAACCGGACCGGCTACCCGACGCGGTTCTTGCCAATGCCGGTGTTTCCCTGCATATGCAAACGGCTGAACCCGGGCCGGTTAGCTCTACGTTAGCCGTCGAAAGGAGAAATAAAAATGGCACTGAAGAAATGCAAAGAATGTGGAAATGAAGTCAGCACAAAAGCTGCATCCTGTCCAAAGTGTGGAGCGGTTCTCAAGAAAAAAACCGGGTGTTTGGGCTATATTGGCGCAGCTTTCTTAATCTTCATTATTCTTGGGGTTATTGGTTCGCTCATGAACGATGATACCAATAAGACTACTCCAAGCAAATCAACATCGGTTGCATCCAAATCAAAACCGCAGGCAGAAGCGAAAGTTTATAAAGAAGGTGAGACCGTTAGTGTCGGATATACGGCCTATGCGGTGTGGCGATCATGGTGGTCAAACCGTCTAAGCTACAACGAATTTCTCGACCAACGTCCAAATGCCATGTATTTATTTGTAGATCTGACCGTTAGGAACGACGACAAGAAGGCACGAACAGTTCCACCATTCAAGCTTGTTGACGAAAACGGTGCAGAATACGAAGCCAGCTCAAACGGATGGGCCGTTGAAGGTTCAATCGGCATTATCGAAACTCTAAATCCCTCAGTGAGTAAGCAAGGATTTGTGGTTTTCGATGTCCCTAAGGGTCATCAGTATCGCATGAAACTTTCTGGTGGATACTGGTCTTCGGAAGACGCTTATGTTCAACTCAACCCAAAAGAATCAAGATAGAACGGCTAACAATCGCATCAACTCGGACTGGCAATTCCGCTGCGCTCCATTGCCAGCCGGTTATGCGGAGCGTTGTGTAAGGAGAAAGAACCAGGAGAAATAAGATGGAAAAAATGAAGAATACTTGGATATGCGTGATGTTTGTCGCTGTCTTCGCCTTTGCCGTTGAGGCCCACGCCTGTACGCGGGTTGTATACATTGGGCCTGACCAGACGATTCTTACTGGAAGAACCATGGATTTTTCTATCGATATTCCTGCCAATCTATGGCTCTTCCCTCGGGGCATGGAACGGCATGGGCAAGTCGGACCGAATTCCCTCAGATGGGTGTCGCGGTACGGCAGTATCGCTGCCAGTTCATGGGACATTGCCACGCCTGACGGTATGAATGAAAAAGGATTGGTCGCCAACATGCTATGGCTGGTTCAATCGGAATACCCCTCTTTCGATAAAGACGGAGGAAAAACAGGGATAACCATTGCCGCATGGGCGCAATATGTTCTTGATAATTATGCCACGGTAAAGGAAGCCGTTGAGTCTTTGCGAAAAGAGGAGTTTGTCGTCGTTACCGACTTTATTCCCGGAACGGACAAGTTCACGACGGTTCATCTTTCCATATCTGACGCCTCCGGCGACAGTGCCATCCTTGAGTATGTAGAAGGCAAGTTGGTGATTCACCACGATTCCTCATATCAGGTGATGACCAACGATCCGCTATTCGAGGAGCAGTTGGCGATCAAAGGCTATTGGGATAATATTCCCGGCACCATATTCCTTCCCGGCAGCAATCGGGCAGCAGACCGATTTGTCCGGGCATCGTACTACATAAATGCGATCCCACAAACCAGCGATCCACACCTTTCTGTGGCAAGTGTGTTCAGTGTCATTCGAAATGTATCGGTACCCTATGGAATATCCACGGAAGGACAGCCTCATATTTCGAGTACTCGCTGGCGGGTTGTGGCAGACCAGAAGCACTTAGTTTACTATTTTGAGAACGTGTTGACACCTAATGTCCTTTGGGTGGACATGAATCAAGTGGATTTCTCGGCGGGGGAACCAGTCAGGAAGCTCGCTCTGGACGCTGGGCAAGTCTATGCTGGGAATGCGCTTGAGCATTTTATTGAATCCGAGCCGTTCGAATTCCAAGGACTATGATTTCACAACAATGCCCTGCTGCGTACGTCGCTGACGCGCCGCCGCAGAGGGCTGACGTTAGGTGCATAAATGAACCCTTGTTACAATGAAAGGAGACACCATGATTTATAGGAAATTAATTGTTACTTATGTTGCCGTTTTGCTGGTATTAGGTATACCCTTATTGGTTATCCCCAATGCCTTTATAAAGCTTTTTGGGGCTGATCTTACTTCTGCAGGCGAAGCCATGTCTGCCTTCTACGGAGCGTCCATGCTTGGGGTAGCTTGGATGATGTGGAAGGCCAAAAGAACAGTGCAATCAGAAATATTAGAAGGTTTGATGCAAGGAAACCTGATAATTTGGTCACTTTCTTTTGTGATTGCTATTATCGGCCAAATACAATCAACATTCAATGTGCTAGGGTTGATGGTTGTTGGGTTGAGTATTTTCTTTTCTGGATGGTATGGGTATATTCGAAATAACGAAAGAAAAAAGTCATAGGGATTGTTATTGGAATGATGCATAAAATCTTCGGAGAACAGGTCAACATAAAATCCTAGATCTAATGGTTTCTGAATACACAAAGAAATTCGGAAATGCACCTAACACAGCGTGCACGCGGACGGCTGGATTCTCACCGCCAAATTGGCTTTCTCGTGGCTTTGGGTTTTGTCCGTTTCGTAGGCGAATCTCGTCTCGCCAGCCGCCGGTAACGCTGGCCGTGTTAGATTTGGAAGGAGATTTGATCTTGACTCCGGCGGAGACAATTGCTCACCTCAAAGTAGCTCGTGATGGCTTTTGGTTTAGCCTTGGGGCTTATGCACTGTTAACCAAGGAGCCAGTTAAATCTGAATTACGTAAATATGACATAAGAGTCTATGAAAATGGAGATATTGTTGTATCCGAAGGTGATGTTAATGAGCGTCCCGGCACCAACTACACTATCGGTTTCAACGGAGGGCTGAGTGGTAGCGCCGCAAGAGGAGTCGTTGATAATTCCTTCAAGCAAATGATCATCGACTCAAATCATGCTATCCATGCATACGCCAAATCAAACAAGATCGATGTTTCAGAGTCATCCGCAATTCAATTTATTAGACATTATCGGAATGCAATCGCACACAACGGGCGGTGGGACCTACGTTCGCCTAAAGGTCTTCCGCTAACATGGCGAAATCGAACACTTACCATTGATATGAACGATCAGTCTATTGATGGTTTTTTAACTTGGTTTGAAGGGCTGCAATTGTGTGCGCAGCTGAACATTTTTGTTTCTGAGCATGCGAAACAAATCTAACAATCGGCTGTTGTCGCCCCTTCGGGGCTGGGACGGCCTTTCCGCCGCTGTGCGGCTACAAGTCCGGCCCAAAGCCGGGCGTTAGCTCTTAGGAAACAACTGTGGAACTTCTCGTAACGCTTATCGTAGGAATCGCATGGCCCATTGCTACAGTATGGATTGTGTACCTATTCAGAGGGGAACTCAAGGGCCTTGTGGCGCGGATTTCGCAAGTTAAGTACAAGGATGCCGAGGCAAAGTTCGAAAAGGGCTTGGCTGAAGCGGAAGCCGAAGTACGAAAAGTGGAGCGAGCTGTCCCTCCCGCGTTACCTCAACCTGAACGGCTCTCGCAGTTGGATCAACTTCGTCGAATTGCGGAAGTGTCTCCATGAGGTGGCCCCGGTTGTTCGGACAGGTTGGCGGCAAGAATAAGGTGGAAAGCCTTCATAGTTATTAGGCCGCCATTTTCAAAACCGGACCGGCATAGCCAGGCCGTGGTTTTTGCCAATATACTTCATCAGGTGTTTTGTCGTCCAGTTTTGAATGCGGGCGGCGTTTATTATAGAAATCGACCCAGCGACCGATCCCTTGCCGTACCTCGCTGCCGGTTTCAAAAGCATGCAGGTAGATGCATTCATATTTCAAGGAGCGCCAGAGTCTTTCAATCATGACGTTGTCCATCCAGCGGCCTTTGCCGTCCATAGAGATGCGGATGCCGGCCTCCTTGAGTGTGTTGGTGAAATTGTCGCAGGTGAACTGACTGCCCTGATCGGTGTTGAAGATTTCCGGTTTGCCATAGCGGATCAGGGCATCTTCGAGCGCGGCCACGCAGAAATAGGCATCCATGGTATTGGACAACCGCCAGGAAAGAACCTTGCGGCTTGCCCAGTCCATGATGGCCACCAGATAGAGGAACCCGCGCCGCATCGGGATGTAGCTGATATCGGCACACCAGACCTGGTTGGGCCGGGTTATTTTTACACCGCGCAGCAGATATGGATATATTTTGTGTTGCAGATGCGGCTTTGATGTGTTCGGTTTCTGGTAAATGGCACAAAGGCCCATCAACCGCATCAGGCGGCCGATCCGCTTGCGACTTACACCATAATTCCCTGCGAAGATGCCGGGCCATTTGCCGGGCGCCGTACCAGGGAGTTTCGAGATATTGTTTGTCGATCAGGCGCATCAGCTCCAGATTCAGCAACGTTTCGCCTATGGGCTGGTAGTAATACGATGACCGGTTTATTGTCAGCAGTTCGCATTGCCGTACTATACTGAGCCGGGGATGATCAGGTTCGACCATGTTTTTCCTTCGAGCGTGACTCATCGGCCGAAGGCTTTGGCTAAAAAATCCCGCTCCACGGTGAGCTGGCCGATTTTGGCATGCAACTCCTTTATCCGGGCTTCGTCATTGATGCGGGTACGATCAGCCTTGCCGGAAAAGGCTTCAGCCATATTGTCAATGGCCTGCCGCTTCCAGTTGGTGATCATGTTGGGATGCAGTCCATAGCGGCTTGCGAGCTCGGAGATGGTCTGTTCTCCTTTGATCGCCTCCAGGGCGACCTTGGCTTTGAACTCGGCTGCATAACGTTTACGTTTGGTTTTGCTCATGGTGTTCCTCCTTCGTCAGTGGGTGGCTGTCCACCTTAGCACACTGTCCGAATTTTGGGGACCACCTCTTAATAACAATTATATCCGCAAAGAAATTCAACATCGTCCAGAACGTGCAGAACCTTATGGCTCCCGAACAAACTACGGGAACAAGTTGTTTGTAAAAGTTGACGATTATCATCACTTAGTCATGAGCGTTCCTACCGGGAATTACACCGACACGAGATCCACCGCCGACATGTTAGGCATAAAAAAAATTCTAGCCACTTTGCCAACTATTCTAAGCCATCGTTATGAGTGTGGGCTTGTCCCAGTAGAACTTGCAAATGGCGTAGCTTCGCTTTCTAGCTATCCTTCAGCTGCGATACTTAAAATGTTCGCCGATATTTAAAAGAGTTAGAGCCCATGCCACGAAGAGCAAGGATCGACATTCCAGGTTGCTGCAGCATGTGATCGTGCGGGGAATAGAAAGGCGGGATATCTTCCTGGGCGACAGTGATCGTTCCATGTTTGTTGACCGATTTTCTTCCCTGCTGGTGGAAACCGGCACGGCTTGCCTTGTCTGGGCGCTCACCAATCATTGCCACCTGCTCTCCGGTGCCCGGAGGTGGAGCTCTCCAGATTCATTCGCCGCCTATAACCTCCAAAGTATTTTTACTGGAACTCAGGAAGGTCGTTGGCGCTCTTTTTGCAGTAGAACCTAAAGCAACAACATCCCTTATCGTTCTATCATTATGCAATATTCCTGGATCGTCCGAAAATCGAGGCCTTGATAAATTCGCGGTTAAAGCGGGCGATATGCCTGATGGAGATTCCTTTCGGACAGGCGTTTTCGCAGGCCCGGTGATTGGAGCAGTTGCCGAACCCGCAGCTGTCCATCTGCTTGAGCATGGACAGGACCCGCGTCCTTGCCTCGGGCTTGCCCTGCGGCAGCAGGGCCAGCTGCGAAACCTTGCCGCTGATAAACAGCATGGCCGAGGCATTGGGGCAGGCGGCGACGCAGGCCCCGCACCCGATACACGCCGCGGCATCCATTGCCTCTTCGGCGATTTCCTGGGCAATGGGAATGCTGTTGCCGTCAGGAGCCCCGCCTGTCCTGGCGGAAATATAGCCGCCGGCCTGGATGATTTTTTCCAGGGGGGTCCGGTCGACCATCAGATCCTTGACCAGCTTGAAGGCCCGGGCCCGGAACGGTTCGATAACAATGACATCGCCGTCGCTGAATTCCCGCATGTGCAGCTGGCACAGCGTCTTCTCTTTGCCGGGACCGTGAGGAATCCCGTTGACAACGGCGCCGCAGGTACCGCAGATGCCTTCCCGGCAGTCGTTGTCGAATTCTATCGGCTCCTTGCCGTCGAGAATACGCTGCCCGTTGAGATGATCCAGCATTTCCAGCAATGAATTGTGTGTATCAACATCAGGGACCTCTATGGTCTCCAGCCGGCCGGGTTGGTCCGGTCCTTTCTGGCGCCAGACTTTCAGCGTGACCTTGATATAATTATGCTTGTTCATTATTTGTAGCTCCTCTGGGTAAGCTGGATGTTCTCAAAAACCAACGGCTCTTTGTGCAGTTTCGGGGCCGACTCGTCGCCGGTATATTCCCAGGCGGAAACATGGCAGAAGTTTTTATCATCGCGGATGGCTTCTCCCTCGTCGCTTTCCGATTCCTCGCGCAGATGGGCGCCGCACGATTCCCTGCGCTCCAGGGCATCCTGGGCCAACAGTTCGCCCAGTTCGAGATAATCGGCCAGACGGCCGGCTTTCTGCAGGTTGAGGCAGTAGCTGTCGGTGATTGCCGGGACCTTGACATTGTTCCAGAATTCCTCCCGCAGTTCCCGGATCTGATTGATTGCCGTCTGCAAACCGTTTTCGTTCCGGGCCAGTCCGACATAATCTTCGAGAATTTTCCCGAGCTGGCGGTGGATATCGTCCACAGTCCGTTTGCCGTTGATGGAAACCAGCCTGTCAATGCGCAGCCCGGCAGATTGGATGGATTCCCCGCACACTGAATCGTCTTCACCAATGCCGGCCGGGCCGTTTTTCGCCAGAAAATCGGCAAGGGTGTAGGGAATGATGAAATATCCGTCGCCCAGCCCCTGCATGAGAGCGCTTGCTCCGAGCCGGTTGGCGCCGTGATCCGAGAAATTCGCTTCCCCGAGAACAAAGAGTCCCGGAATGGTGCTCATGAGGTTGTAATCAACCCACAGCCCGCCCATGACGTAATGGGCTGCCGGGTAGATCATCATCGGGGTTTCGTAGGGGCTTTGGGCAACGATGTTGGTATACATGGCAAAGAGATTGCCGTATTTGCGCCGGATAACCTCCTTGCCGTCCCTTTTCAGGGCATCGCTGAAATCCAGGTAAACCGCCCGGCCTGTCGGCCCGACACCCTTGCCGTGGTCGCACTGAAACTTGGCATTGCGGGAAGCCACATCCCTGGGCACCAGGTTGCCGAAAGTCGGATATTTTTCTTCCAGGTAGTAGTCCCGGTCCTTTTCGGGAATGTCGTTGGGCGCCCTTTTGTCGTTCGGATCCTTGGGGATCCAGACCCGGCCGTCATTGCGCAGGCTCTCGCTCATCAGGGTCATTTTCATCTGCCGATCGCTGAGCAGAGGCAGACTCGTGGGATGAATCTGGGTAAAGCAGGGATTGGCAAAAAAGGCCCCTTTTTTATAGGCCTGCCAGATGGCGCTGACATTACAGGAGACCGCGCCAGTGGACAAAAAGAAGACATTGGCATATCCGCCGCTCGCCAGGATGACGGCATCGGCAAGATGTGTTTCCAGGCTGCCGTCCAGGAGGTTTCGCGCTGTTATCCCGCAGGCGCGGTTGTCCTTGACGATAAGGTCGAGCATTTCGTGCCGGGGAAACATGGTGACTGTTCCCGCTGCGATCTGACGGCTTAGGGCGCCGTAGGCCCCAAGCAGAAGCTGTTGTCCGGTCTGGCCCCTGGCGTAGAAGGTACGTGACACCTGGGCGCCGCCGAAAGAGCGGTTTTCCAGGAGCCCCCCGTAATCCCTGGCAAAAGGGACGCCCTGGGCGACGCACTGGTCAATGATATTGCTGCTGATCTGGGCCAGCCGGTAGACATTTGCCTCCCGGGAGCGGAAATCCCCGCCCTTGACCGTATCATAGAAGAGGCGCCATATGCTGTCCCCGTCATTGGCGTAATTCTTGCTGGCGTTGATCCCTCCCTGGGCCGCGATGGAGTGGGCCCGCCGGGGACTGTCCTGGATGCAGAAGGTTTTGATATTAAAACCCAGTTCACCCAGGGTGGCGGAGGCGGAGGCCCCGGCCAGGCCGGATCCGATAACGATAATATTGAAACGCCTCCGGTTGGCCGGACTGATCAGTTTCATTTCCATCCGGTGGCGGTCCCACTTTTCAGCCAGCGGTCCGGCGGGAACATTGCTTTCCAATTGGTGCATGGCAGATTCCTCCTTAAACGGAAAACAGCAGATAGACCGGTAAACTGCCGAAACCGACACCGATAATCACTGAAAAAATTAATCCGAATTTCTCAATGACCCCCATGTGATCCGGATGATTGAGGCCGAATGTCTGAAACAGGCTCCAGAAACCGTGGCTGATGTGAACCGCAACCACTGTCACAGCGGCGACATAGAAGAGAACCCACCAGAAACTGGCAAACTTGATCGTCATCAACTGGTAGATGGGAACGGCCGACTTGTCGACAAAGGTGAAGGTGGCGAGGTGAATAACGGTGAACAGCAGGATCAGGGCCCCGGTATAGGGCATGGTGTCCGAGGCGAAAGTCCTGCCGCCCGGATTTTTGCTGACCTGGTATTTGTCCGGCCGGGAGGCCAGATTCTGAATAAACAGAATAATGCCCATGGATACGTGCACCAGGGCAACGAGGAACAGAAAGATGTTGAAAACGGTAAGGTAGGGTTGCAGGGAATGGAGCTTGTGGGCATAACCGTTAAATGCCTCCGCCCCGGCAAACGCCATAAAGTTGCCCAGCAGATGGATGCTGAGGAACGCCGCCAGGCTTGCCCCGGTGAATGCCATGAGCATTTTTTTGCCTGCCGAGGATCCGAGAAGAAATGCATACCACTTCATGAGAAGATTCTCCTGGTAACCGATTGAGTATTAAATAATGACAATCAGTGTTTCTGGAAATTTTATTGATTTTTCCAACTTGAACCGAGCCCTACTGTATTCCCATATCTCGGTTTTTAAAAGAAAAAATTCATGTTCGCAGGCTGGCGGCAGAGCAACCCGGACCTGCTTCACAAGGCGGGAGTATAATGTTCAAACAAAAAAATTGACCGGAAAGAGAAAAACAAAATCAGATTTAGGCGTCACAACAAAATATCAATTTGATATATACAACGCTTTTTTTTCAACATGCTGTAAAAAAAATTATTTGCCGAAAATGCTTTTTATGCCTCTATCAATAAGATCTTTTTTTGGATCAGGGGATTTTTCTGTTCCATCTTCCTGCATTTCTTCCTTGCCGAACTGTTTTTCCAACTCCCTGAAGAGCAGCTTCTTTGCTTCGGTTTTGAGAATTTCCTCCAGGGCGGCCGACTGTTCTATTTTGTCGAAGGTGCCCTTCACCCGGTAGGGGATCGGAGTATCCGCCAGTTCAACCAGGCCGGTTTCCGCATCCCGGTCAATTGTTTTGGCCAGGAAAATTGTCAGCAGGTAGTCGATCCTTTCCCTGACCAGGTCGACCGTTCCTTTTCCTTCTATCCGCATCAACTCGGATTCGGCAAGCAGGTCGTCATTTTTGAACACGCCGTTGGTAATGACGCCCGTAGCCGTCAGGGCGGCAAAGGTTGTCGGGCGGCCGGAATCTACTTTCTGCCCGGCAGGCTGTTGTGCGGCGGCAGGCTCACTGCTGCCGGTTTCCTGCTGCTGCTTGCTGCCGAGCAGGGCCCTGGCGGTCCGGATGGTGTCGATTATTTTAAGCCTGGCAATTTCTCCGTCGCTGACAGTCAGATCCATCGTGCCGTTGGCGTTCCGGTTCAGCTTGTCCATGGTGGCGCCCCGGCTGGTGATATTCGCATGGATATCGGCCCGGCCCTTGAATTCCTCCCTGCCGGTCATATCAACGAACAATGGCCCGAGGCTTACCCCTTTCAGGTCATTGACTGCTTTGACTGCCGGTGTTTCCTGCCTGGCATCGATGTCGGCAGTGATGGTGATGGTGCCGTCATAGAAATCAGCGGCAAAAGGTTCCAGTCCGATGATTCCGTCCCGGCCGCCGGCCTTGACTTTGATATTGGTGGCGGTAAGTTTTGCTGCTTTCAGGGTATCAATATCCAGTTCGGCATTAAAGGCCAGCTCTCTCAGCTGTTCAGCCGGTAGAATGGTCTGTTCCGGCTGTCCGGGAGCTGCCGGGGATTGAGGGGCAGGCGCTTCGGAGGAGGAAACTTCTGCGGTCGGCACTTCCTTTTTCCCTGCCGTATATCTGTCCAGATCCAGCTGATCTATGTGGAGGTTAAGATCATAGTAGGCCGGCCGCATTATATTCTTTACCGACATCGTGCCGTTGACGTTTGTTTCATCCACGTTCAGGTGAAATTTGTTGAAATCCATTTCCGCACGGTTGCCGGCGAATTCAAGTTCAAGAGACATTACAGCCAGGCTCTGCGGGTCTTCAACCGGCAGGATTATCCCGAAAGCTTCCGCCTGGGTCCTGGGCGGGAAAGGCGGTATCCGCAGAGAGCCGTTTACATGGGGATCGGAAAATCCGGTCATGACAAGCTGTGCCTCGATCTGCATATCTCCCTGATTGATAGTTAATTTTTTGATATCCGCAGTCTGCTGCTGGAGTTTAAGATCGATATCGGCCGCAACTGCAAAATCCATTTCACCGGCCGGCAGGGTGGAATTTCTGATCAGACCTTCAAGGTTGAAATCAGCAAGGGTGAAATGCTGATCCGGCAGCGAAAAAGTCAACATGCCGGAAGTATTGATTCTGGCGGAGATTGGCTCCTGTTCCCCATCCCGGAGCATGATTTCAAAATCCGCCTGCAATGGGAAAGGATCTCCCTGGCGGATGTGGCCGATATTCACGTTCAGGTTACTGAGTTTGGCGGTGCGGCCAATCTGCCTGTCTGTATACGTAACATTGATATCAGTGGCTTCAATGCCGCCGATGTCAATGCCAGTCAACCCCCTGCCCGATTCGGCGGGTTTGCTGGTCGGCTCGTCCTCTGCAGGTCGGCCGGCCTGCGGTTCTCCTGCCAGATCCTCCCAATTGCTCACTCCCTTTTCATTTTTGACCAGGTTGACGTTTGCCCCGTCAATGCGGATTTTGCTGACTTTCAGCTCTTTGTCCGTAATCAGCGGCCATAGAGCAAGGTTGATTTCAGCGTGACTGCTGGAGAAGAACTCGGTCTCAGGAAAACCAGGGCTGGAGGAAAGCCTGACTTCCCCCATTTTAAAAACAATATTCAGGCCGATAAGTGAAAAATCCAGGTCGATATCACCCGGAATGGCAAGGGACCTGCCGGTCTGCTCCTGGACTTTTCGAGAGATCGTATCCCTGTAATCATTGGGATCGATTACCAGGGGCAGGATGAGCGGTATTGCTATTATGAGAACCGCCAGAACGAGAAGGATGCCAATTAACCACTTGACCGCTTTGCCCATCCGAATCTCCTTTGCAGGAAAAAGAAATCTTCAAAAATACTCTCTATATATTATATTGCCATGTTCGTTATGTTCAACAATTCTTTTATTCATATGACTTAATTGTACCAAGTTGGTATTATTAAAAAAATACCCTTTTATTCAGACTTAGGGGGGTTGAGCCGTCCCGGGTTCGGCTGTTCCGGCTGTGGCCCTGCGGAAAGAACTTGATTTTGGCGCCTCCGGTGAGGGAAGATAGGGAAATTTGGAAATAAGTTGAAAATACACAACAACGGAAAAGGGTTATGAGTTTTTTAGACAGCGAAGAGTTGCTTGACCTCCTCATTGAAGAAAACCTGTTAACCAAAAAGCAGCGCGACCTTGTATTAAAGCACAAAAGCAAGCAGCTGCTCAGTTTTTCCAGGAAATACGGCGGCCGCCGCCGCGATGACAACCGCAGGATCGGCAAGGAGATGCCGGATCTGCTGGACATTCTGGTATCCCTGCGCCTGGAGGTCCAGGGCGACAAGGCCCGGATACTCACCGAAGATCTGATCATGCGGGCGGTGAGCCTGAACAAGAAAATTCCTTTTAAAAAGCTCGACCCCCTGAAGCTGGATATGGATATCGTTACCAAGACGATCCCCCGCTCCTTTGCCGTGAACCACATGATTCTGCCCTTTGACGTCCGCAACGGCGTACTGGAAGTCGTCACCTGCGAACCCCATAACCAGTCGGTGCTGGATGATATTGAACAGGTCAACCAGATCAAGGTCCGCCGTTATCTCAGTACACGCAGCGATATCAAAAAGATGCTGTCCGAGTTTTTCGGCTTCCAGCATTCCATTTCTGCAGCGGAAATGCAGTTCGGAGCCCCGGGTGTCGGTGCGTCGGTTGATATCGGCAACCTGGAACAGTATGTCAAGCTGTCCTCCTCCCAGGAGCTGTCCTCCAGTGATCAGCATATCAAGGCGGCGGTCAACCATCTCTTCAACTATGCGCTGGATCAGCGGGCCAGCGATATCCATATCGAACCGAAACGGGGTTCCTGCGTCGTGCGTTTCCGGATAGACGGGACCCTGCATACCATCTATAAGCTGCCCAAGGTAGTCCACTCCGCCATTACCTCCAGGATCAAATCCCTGGCCCGGCTGGATATTGCCGAGAAAAGGAGGCCCCAGGACGGCAGAATCAAGATCGGCCAGGGCGAAGAGGAAACGGATGTGGAGGTGCGTGTTTCCACGGTGCCGGTTGCCTTTGGCGAAAAGACGGTGATGCGGATCCTGGATCCCGACGTTATTTTTCAGGATTTGAACGAACTCGGTTTTTCCCGGCGCGATGCGGTCGTGTACAATAGCTTCACCACGGCGCCGCACGGCCTCGTTTTTGTGACCGGACCGACAGGCAGCGGTAAATCCACCACCCTTTATTCCACCCTGAAAAAGCTCGCCACGCCAGATATAAATATCATCACCGTGGAAGATCCGGTGGAGATGGTCTATGAGGAATTCAACCAGATTGCCGTGCAGCCCCTGATCGATGTGACCTTTTCCTCCATCCTGCGCAATATCCTGCGCCAGGATCCTGATATTATCATGATCGGTGAAATCCGCGACCTGGAAACCGCAACCTATGCGATACAGGCGGCCCTGACCGGGCATCTTGTCTTCTCCACCCTGCATACCAACGATGCGGTGTCAAGCATTGTCCGGCTCGAGGATCTCGGCCTGGAGCCGTTTCTTATCGCCTCGACCATGCTGGGGGCCATGGCCCAGCGGCTGGTGCGCCGCATCTGTCCGCAGTGCGCCGAGGCGTACGAGGTGGAGACCGTGGAACTGGCACGAATGGGATTCCCGGTACGGGAGAAAGGCAGGGTCAGGCTCATGCGCGGCAAAGGCTGCCACCAGTGCCGGGGGACCGGATATTACGGCCGGTCCGCCATTTTTGAGATTTTCCCCATGTCGGAGCAGTTGAAAAAGATGGTTTCCGCCAGAATCAGTGTGGACGAACTCCGCCAGGTTGCCATTCGCGAAGGAATGACTACTCTACGTGAAGATGCCTGGTTAAAGGTGAGGAAGGGCATTACCTCCCTGGAAGAGGCCTTGCGAGTGACAGCCGAAGTGTAAATCGGAAGACTACAAGAGAAATGTTGGAATAAATGGGACAAAAAGTTGTCTGTAAAAATAAGCGCGCCTTTCATGACTACCATATCGAGGAAACCATGGAGGCGGGCATCATGCTCAAGGGGTCGGAGGTAAAATCGCTGCGCGCGGGCAGGGCCAACCTCAAGGACGGATATGCCCAGCTGCAGAATGGGGAGGTTTTTCTCTATAATGTCCACATCTCCACCTATTCGCATGCCACCTATGACAAGGTCGATCCGCTGCGGGTCCGCAAATTGCTTCTGAACCGGCGGGAAATACGAAAACTTATTGGCAAACTTCAGGAGAAGGGCCTTGCGCTTATCCCCCTGAAGATATATTTTATAGATAATGGGAAGGCGAAAGTGGAACTGGGACTTGCCCGCGGCAAAAAACTCTATGACAAGCGGGCTTCGCTGAAAGAAAAGCAGACCAAACGCGAAATGGAAAGAGCCATTCGCCGGGATGACTAAACAACTCAAGAATATAGGAGGAAACAGAGAGAGATAAAAATTCAACAGAGACTAACCGTCTTCTGTCCTCTGTTTTCTCCCTTCCAATACGGGGGCGAAACGGATTCGACGGGGATATGTAAGCTCAACGTTGCATGCCGAGCTTCTGTCAGCTCGTAAAACTGGCGGAACATAAATATAATCGCAGACGATTATAACTACGCAGTAGCAGCTTAGTCTGCTTTGCCGTTCCCCCGGTCCTCACCTGCTGGACCGGTACGGAGCGTCGACTTCGCGGGTTGGTCGATCGGGAATGCCTGAGGCCTGATCGACGAGATTCATCAGGATAGCGCCATGGAATCCTGGTTCCAGGTGAGACTTTGGCGCGAAACTCAAACCGGGAACTAAGCATGTAGATACGTGAGGGGAGTATTTCCGGACGCGGGTTCGACTCCCGCCGCCTCCACCATTATAATAACGTAATTACAGCTACTTGGAAATTGCGTTATTCGTTTGGTGTAAAATTGGTGTAAAAAATATCAAGTTAACCAACCTGCTGTTTAAGCATTCCTGAGTTAAAGACGTTTTCCATAAAAGCATTACCATCATCTCTTTTATAGGGCCCGAACGGCGCCGGTAAAACAACGCTGCTGAAAACCCTCTGCGGGCTGACCCGCAGTGTTTCCGGCAGGGTGAC
>JAWSUG010000011.1:0-107679 GCA_033549385.1 Desulfobulbaceae bacterium
TTCAAATGTCCGCTACTGCAGACCAGAAAATGAACAAATAAATCAAATAATTGGCAGAGCCTTATATCTCTGACCTGACCCAGAGGACCAGGTTTTATTCTAAGAATAAAATGATTATAAAAAAATCCTGCAAATAAATCCCCAAATGAATATGATATACTTTACATCTGACAGGATATTCTTCTGTCGACACTCAATCCTGGCGGAAACCGTTACGGTGCAGAAGCCATTACTATCATTACCATGAAGAAAGGCTGGACCGGAAAGATACTGATGGTGGACCTCAATGCCAGGAAGTCCACCATCCTGCGTCCCGTCGACGATGTGTATCGAAAATTCATCGGCGGCAAGGGACTGGCCGGACATTATATTCGCCCCGCCATCACCCTGCCCTGGGACCATCCGGACATGCCTGTTCTTCTGTTCACCGGCCCCCTTGTCGGTACTGCCGCTCCCACTTCGGGACGCTCGACAGTCATGTCCCGCTCTCCCCTGACCGGGACCCTGGCGGACTGTTCCGTCGGCGGCCGCCTGGGTTTTCAGCTCAAAAGGGCAGGATGGGACGGTATCATAATTACCGGCAGGTCGGATACCCCCTGCGCCCTGGAAATCGACAACGACAAGGTCCGTCTGATTGATGCCTCGTCCTGGTGGGGCAGGACAACGGATGAAATTTTCCAAAGATTCTCCGACGGCAGCCGATCCGTTGCGGTTATCGGTCCGGCCGCGGAAAATAACGTTGCCTATGCTTCACTCATGGTGGATAAACACCATGCCGCCGGCAGAACCGGCATCGGTTCATGTTTTGCCGCCAAAAAACTCAAATATATCACCATTCACGGAACGCAGAAAATCCCGGTCCACAGCAGAGAGGAACTGCTGGCGGCCCGGGAAGAGATCATGCGGCTCACGGCTGCCTCCCCTGTCCTCATGGGACAGCATGGGTTTTCCTGCTTCGGCACCGGCTCCATTTACGACCTCATGGATTCCCGGCGGATGATGCCGACGGACAATTTCCGCAAAACCCATTTTGACCGGGTCGGCGACTTGAATGCCTACGCCTTCAAGGAATCTTACCTGCCGGAAAAATACGGCTGCATGGGTTGTCACATCCGGTGCAAGAAAATAGCCGGCAGGGGAGAACGGCGGGGATCTTCAATGCCGGAATTTGAAACCATGTCGCATTTTACCGCCCTTATCGGCAACACAGACATGGAACGGGTGATGGAGGCCAATCGCCTCTGCAACCGATACGGCATGGACACCATATCTACAGCCGCAACCCTTGCCTGCTACCGGGAAATAGCAGGGGATACCGATCTGTCCGGCCGGCTGCTCGACCTGCTGCACCAGATCGGCACGGCATCGACCGAGACCGGGCGGGAACTGGGCCGGGGCTCCCTCCAGCTTGCCCGCAAATATGGCAGACCCGAAGCCTCCATGAGCGTCAAGGGGCTTGAGCTGCCGGCCTATGATCCCCGGGGAGCCTATGGCATGTCGCTGGCCTATGCCCTGTCCACCCGGGGCGGCTGCCACCTGCGGGCCTACCCGGTCAGCCACGAGATCCTGCGCAAACCGGTGGCAACCGACCGGTTCTCCTACAGCGGCAAAGCCCGCATCATAAAAATCGCCGAAGACCAAAATGCGGTGGTCGACTCGCTGACCGCCTGTAAATTCATTTTCTTTGCCGCCGGCCTGGAAGAATACGCCAGGGCCTATACCGCAGTTACCGGAGTTATTACCTCAGCCCAGGAACTGCTGCAGATCGGTGAACGCATCTATTACCAGGAACGGATCATGAATGGATTGAATGGTTTTACAGCAGAGGACGACGACCTGCCCACGCGTTTTTTCCAGGAGCCGGGAACAGGCGGCAATGCCATCCGGATCAATCCGCTTGACCGGCAGGAGTTTTTAGAGGCCAGGTCAAAATATTACCGGATTCGCGGCCTTAATGAACAGGGCCTGCCGGTGGCGGATAAAATTCGGGAACTCGGCCTGGAATGAAGGTCCTGGTTGACAGGTACAGCCGCAAGCTGATTGACGCCGGACTGGCGGACAATCCGCTCGTGTGCGGGCTGGATGATGAAATCGTCTGGAACAGGGACGATGCGCAGAGGGCAATATTGGAGCAGGTCCTGGCAGGCATGAATATCAATTCCCTCATCTGCGCCGTTCCTGCCGAACCGTACAGGACCATCCTCAGGTTTCTTGCCGGCCGCTATCCGGATGTCATCACGCCCCGCGACTGTGAGACACGAACATTTCTGCACGACCTGCCGGTCACCGGCTCATTTTCCGTCGAGACCATCCTGGAAAGGCTGAAAAAACGGAAATCAGTCATTCTTGCCGACAGCGATACGGTCCAGGTCGTGACCTTCGGCACAGTCAGCCCCGAGCAGGCCTTTGTCACCTTCAGCTCGGTCTGCTTTTCCAGCTTTGTTCTCTTTTTTTCCGAATACCTGACAGACCTCCGTACGGGTTTGTTGAAATTTGAAGAGCAGCAGGCGGCCGAGAAGGCAATTTCCCTGTTGGATCCGCTCCGCTCAACACATCCACGCCTTATGACCGGACCCTTCACAACAGAAGCGCAGGTTATCGACGCCATGGTGGAAGCGGGAGGCCTTACCGTTGCCTACGGCCTGGTCGACTCCTATTTCGGCAATATATCCTACCGGCTGGATGATACGGTCTATATCAGCCAGACCGGCAGTTCACTGGACGAGCTTGCCGGCTGCATCGACCCATGTCCCCTGGACGGCTCTTCCAGTGCCGGGATTACCGCCTCCAGCGAACTTTCGGCCCACAATGAAATTTTCCTGCGGACGGACAAACTGGCCATCCTCCATGGTCACCCCAAATTCGCGGTTATTCTCTCCATGGATTGTGATGTAAAGGATTGCCCCCAAAGGGACCAGTGCCACATCAAATGTCCCCGGAAGCGGTTCATCAACGACATACCCGTCGTGCCCGGCGAGGTCGGCACCGGCCCTACCGGGCTCTGCAACACTCTGCCGCCGGCAATACGGGACCGGCGAGGGGCAATTGTCTGGGGACACGGCCTGTTTACAGTGGGGAAAACTGATTTTAACGAAGCCTTCCGCAATCTGCTGGAGATCGAAAATATGTGCCGGACGGAATATCTGCACCGCATCAGGCAGGCTGCTTCCTGAGCCGGGAGCAGCCATGGATCCTAACGTCTGCTTATCTGTTCGGGTGAATAATCGGTTATCCCCGTATCAGCCAAGCTCCAGGGGGTACCTGGTGCCTAAGTTCCCGGCAGTCTCCCGGAGGCGGCTGCTGACCGGGGGGTTGTCCCGGAAGCCAGATTCTGCATTTTCCCGGTGGGGGCATATGACCAGGAGGTATTTTGGGTAATGTGCTCTTATAGAGTCCCCTGGCAGCCCCTTTGTTTACTTCAACACTGACGGAATCACTCTCATCCTCGATTATCACTCTCCCGTATCTTGTACAACCTGCTGCTGAAAAAATTAACAATAAAACAATCAAAGCCTGCAGAAACCCATGAAAGAAACGTTTACTTATCATACTACCTCCCTGCCGGATTTATGTTCCGGATCCCTATCAATTTAACCTGCCCCGGTATAACGTCACAAGCCCTTGGTTCCAGCGACCTGGCTCCTAGACGGCCCCCGCTTCAAGGTAAAGGTCCTTTTATTCCTTCAGAACAATTGTAAACCGACTTTTCCCAACACTGATGGATTCTACGCCGTCGGCAAAGGCTTTCCAGAATCCATGCCCGGTGCCGTATTCCTCAACCAGATCTATGTTTTTGATTCCCCCGATCCAGGCATTGGGCAGCGGCACCCCCATCAGGCTCACTCCTTTGACGATGACCACCGGGCGTCCTTCCCGGAAGGACATTTCAACGCCGGCTCTAACCCGCAGGGTTTTGCCGCCGAAAAACGGAAAATCGGGATCCACCGGCACACGCAACCGGGCACTGATCAGATTGTCGTCCAGGTCAACGGCAAGTTTATCAGCCAGGTCGGTATTCGCGGCGACAAGGGCATTGATCTCGCGCTCGGTAAACACAACGGTGCGGGAAAGTTCATCCTCACTGTATTTCTGTGGTATCAACCGGCCGTCAGCGGTAAAATCCCCGCCATCATCCGCGGAATTTTCATCTCCGTTACGGGGTTCACCTTGTATTCCGGCATCGGCAAGCTGCTCCAGCTTTAATTCCAACTGCTGCTGTTCGGCAACAGACAGTTCAACAGGTTCGAAGGGTTTGGGAAAAAAATAAAACCATGCCGCAACCAGGGTTATGATCAAGGTAACAATTATTGTTCCTGCTATAATTCCCAGGACCTGCTGCCCTGAAAATGTCTTTTTGTCTTTTTCTTGCTCCGGCTTTTGATTATGCTCCATGTACATCTCCCTTGCAGTGTGATCTTGTACCGTATTATATAGCGTTGGAATAAATTTGTCGAAAATGTGCATGCGGACGAACTTCCATCCTGAAAACCCCAAAAAAAGGCCCCCGGGTCCATGAGTAAATATTTCCCATGAACGGATATCTGATTTTTATTCTTGCTGTTATTCTGCTCAGTTATGTTCTCGATACGGTCGTCTCCCTGCTCAACCTACGTGCCCTTTCCCCGCGGCTTCCGACAGAATTCTCCGATGTTTTTGACGAAAAAAAATATGCCCGGTCCCAGGAGTATACCAGAGCATCCACACATTTCGGCTTTGTGCAGAACACGATTATGACGGTGATTACCATTTCCTTTATTCTCCTCGGCGGCTTCAACCTGACAGATCTGTTCGCCAGGTCGTTCGGCTTCGGCAGTATCACCACCGGTCTTATCTATACCGGCAGCCTCGCACTTCTGTCAGGAATAGTCGGGATGCCTTTTTCAATCTATTCAACCTTTATTATTGAAGAGCGGTTCGGCTTTAACAAAACCACGGTCAAGACCTTTGTTCTCGATATTATCAAATCGATTTTCCTGGCAGTCCTGATCGGCGGTCCGCTGCTGGCTTTTGTTCTCTGGTTTTTTGAAGCAGGGGGGGAGTTTGCTTGGTTCTACTGCTGGCTGGCGGTTGTCGCTATGATTGTTTTGCTGCAGTTTCTGGCCCCGGTATTTATCATGCCTCTTTTTAACAGGTTCACGCCCCTTGCAGAAGGAGATCTCAAGCAGAAAATTACCGAATATGCCCGGGAACAGGATTTTAAAATGAAAGGTATTTACACAATGGACGGCTCAAAACGCTCCACCAAATTGAACGCCTTTTTTACCGGATTCGGCAGATTCAGACGGATCGTGTTTTTCGACACCCTGGTTGACAAACTCTCTCCCCGGGAAATTATCGCCGTGCTGGCGCATGAAATGGGTCATTACAAGAAAAAACATATCTTCAGGATGATGGCCGCCTCCATCACGCAGATGGGCATCATGTTCTACATCCTCTCACTTTTTCTCAACAACCAGGGTCTCTTTGCCGCCTTCGGCATGGAGAATCTGTCAATATATGCGAGCCTTATTTTCTTTGGATTTCTTTACTCCCCCATCTCCATGCTGCTCGGAATAATTTTCAATTATATTTCCAGGCGCTATGAATATGAAGCAGACGCATTTGCCGCAACCAGTACCGGAGAGCCGGAAAGTCTGGCCCGCGGCCTGAAGAAACTGAGCGCCGCCAATCTCTCCAACCTGACTCCACATCCGCTGCATGTATTCCTGCACTACAGTCATCCCCCGGTGCTCGAACGGATTCAGGCGATCCGGAACCTGTGATGCCGCGGCTGCAGCCGGGTCCCCCAAAACATGAACCCCTGCAGCCGAAAACTGCAGGGGTTTCAATGGGTTGAAGAGAATAATCTGGCAGCAGTTATCAATAATTTTTCATATAATTGCTGATTTCCCAATCCGTGACAGCGGTACGGTAATCATCCCACTCCATCTCCTTGCCTTCAATATATTTTTCAAAAATATGCCCGCCGAGGGCTTCCCTGGCGATCGGATTTTCCTTGAGCGCATCAATAGCCTCCTTCAGGCTCGCAGGCAGGCTGTCAATGCCGGCCGCAACCTTTTCATCCGCCGTCATTTTAAATATATCAACATCAATGGATTTCGGCGCCTCCAGTTTATTTTTTACACCGTCCAACCCTGAATTCAGCATCATGGCAAAAGCCAGATAGGGGTTGCAGGTCGGATCCGGGCAGCGGACCTCTGTCCGGGTTCCAAGACCGCGGGAAGCCGGGATCCTGATCAGTGCGGAACGGTTGGAAGCGGACCAGGCGACATATACAGGAGCTTCATAGCCGGGCACCAGGCGTTTGTAGGAATTGACCAGCGGATTGGTTATTGCCGCAAAACCGCGGGCATTTTTAACAATACCGGCGATATAATGATAGGCGGTTTCGCTTAATTTAAGCGGTCCGTTCTCATCAAAGAATGCATTGGTGCCGTCCAGATGAAAGAGCGACTGGTTGGTATGCATGCCGGAGCCGTTGATACCGAAAACCGGTTTGGGCATAAAAGTGGCGTGAAAGCCGTGCTGGGCAGCTATGGAGCGGACAACCCATTTGAAGGTAACGGTATTGTCGGCTGCGGTCAGGGCGTCGGCATACTTGAAGTTGATCTCATGCTGGCCTTCGGCAACCTCATGGTGCGAGGCTTCGATCTCAAACCCCATGGCCTCCAGGGTTTCGATGATCTCCCGCCGGCAGTTGATGCCGGTATCATCAGGATCAACATCAAAGTACCCGGCCACATCATTGGTTTCGGTGGTGAGCTTTCCTGCTTCGTCTTTCTGGAACAGGAAAAACTCGCACTCGGTGCCGACATTCATGGTAAAGCCCAGTTCCCTGGCTTCGGCCAGCACCCTTTTCAGGTTGACCCGCGGACAGCCTGCAAAAGGGGTGCCGTCCGACTTGTAGACATCACAGATGATGCGGGCTGCGTTGATACCGTTTTTTTCCCGCCAGGGGAGAACGACAAAGGTATCGTAGTCCGGCTTCAGATACATATCCGACTCGTTGATGCGGACAAAGCCGTCAATGGATGAACCATCAAACATCATCTGGCCGTCCAGCGCCTTTTCGATCTGGCTGCGGGGAATGGCAACATTTTTCATAAAGCCGAAAATGTCGACAAACTGCAGCCGGAAAAATTTAACGTTTTTCTCTTCAATGATTTTCATTATTTCATCGCGTGTCATGATTATCTCCTTTTAATTGATAATTGAGAAAAGTAATTGGTCAACACTATCCTGTTGCCGCTCTCCATTAAGCGGCCACAATATCCTCATTATGAATGATATGTTCCAGGGCTTCCCGCACCTTATCGATCTGCGCCGGATCCTCCAACTTTTTGCCGTTTTCAAACGATACATAAAAAATATCTATGAGCTGTTCAACTTCCGTCGCAATTCGTGCCCGGTGGATCTCAAGACCGAAATCCGCGAGTGTTTGCGCCAGGTTATACAAGGTTCCCAGCCGGTCGGCGGCATACACTTCAATAATCGTGAAACGCCGGGAGGCCTCGTTATCAATCACCACCTCAAGTTTCAATTGCTGTACCCGTCTTTTCTGGCGGAAACCCGGTGAAGCCGTTTTCTGGTACAACTGTCCCCCCACATCCAGTCGGTAATTGATGGCCTGGTTGAGATCCTCTTCCAGGGACTGCCAGTCATGCTCGGAAAAATCGACATTGGAAAGGGGTATGACATTGAGCACATCGACCACGGTTTCATCCGGCCAGGTAAAGATATGGGCGCCAAGGACCCCCAGATTGTGCAGGGCAAGTACGCCGCATAATTTGGCGAGCAACCCGTGCCGGTTCCTGGTCATAACCAGCAGCGACCAGTACCCCTGCCGGATTTCAGGGAAAACAAGCGCCCGCTGCCGCAGCCTGGCAGCCTCATCGTAGTGAAGCCGGAGGTGATGAGCAACTATCTCCGGGGTAAAACTCATCAGATAATCATCAGGCAGGTGATCAACATTCATACGTACAGGGGTATTGCGGACCAGGCCTAGAATCTGCGATTTCAACCACAAGACTCCTTTTTCCTCCTCAGCCTCGGAAACGACAGGGAAATGCTCGAGGGTGCACCCTGCTTCCAGGCACGACTTTATCCTGAGAAATAACTCCAGGATGAGCGATGCCTTCCAACTGCTCCAGGCCGAAGGACCGGTAGCCTTTGAATCCGCGACAGTCAACAGATAGAGCATGGTCAGTCGGTCAATATCTTCGATCAGATCAGCGCACTGACGAATGAACTCAAGATCTTCCAGGTCCCGGCGCAACGCATTTTCCGGTAAAAAAAGGTGGTATTGCACAAGAAAAGCAAGACACTCAATTTCCTCTGCCGCCAGACCGAGCCGTTCACCAATCGTCTTCACAATTTCGGCACCGAGTTCCGAGTGGTCCTTTCGGCGCCCCTTGCCGATATCATGTAACAATGCGGCCAGATACAGCAAATGCGGCGACTGCAGTCCCTGAAACAGGTTTGATTCAAGGGTCCGCAGTTCCGCCAGTTCGGCCACCGTCTGCAGCTGGTGCCGGTCAACCGTGTAGATATGATAGAGATCATGCTGCGCCAGGGATTCTATGCCGGCGAATTCGGGAATATACGTTGTCAGCAGTCCGGATTCCAGCATAGTTTCGAAAACCTGCATGGGATACCTGCTCTCCAGGAGAATTTCGATAAACATGCGGGCATTTTTTCTGGAACTCCTGAATTTGTTGTCGATCAGATGAAGATTATTGCCGACCGCCTGCCTGGTCCTATGATGCAGGGGCAGGCTCGTTTTGCCTGACTGCAGGAAAAGCCGCATCATAAGGTGCGGTTTTGCCTGCAGTTCATGCGCTCGAACCGCCAGTCTGACGGAACCGTTTCTGGCGACAATATCCTTATCAAGCTGTTTTTCCCGCCTGCTCATTCCCTCAAAGCCCAGCACCTCCCGGACATGCTCGAAGAACAGGTCCGTCACCACGGCAACAGTCTGCAGATGACTGTAGACTTCCCGCATGAAATGCTCTACCGCCAGCACGCCGCTGCTGTCCTTATAGCCGAAAGCCCCGGTCATCTCTTCCTGATATTCAAAAAACAGCTGGTCATTCTTCCGGCCGCTTATGTAATGCAGTCGATTCCTTATCCTGGCCAGCATATTCCATGATTTCACGAACTCCTGCATCTCCGTTTTCTCCAGGAGTCCGGCATCTTCCATGGCCTCAATGCCGTAAAGACCGAAAACCGCATTGCCGACCCAGAGCATCGACTGAATATCCCGCAGGCCGCCTTTGCCTTCTTTGATGTGCGGTTCCAGGAGATAGCTGTGACTGCCGAACTTTTCCCGGCGTATCTCACGAAAAGCTTCCATCACTTCAACAAATTCGCGCCTGCCACCCTCCAGGACCTTACTTTGCAGACGTTGTCTCAACTTGTTAAACAGTTCCTCCGATCCTGCCAGCAGACGTGCGTCAAGAAGGGAAACCAGAAATATAAAATCCTGCCGGGCAAAATCCACGGCATTGGAAGTTGTCCTGACCGAATGTCCGACTTCATACCCGCTGTCCCACAGAGGGTAGAGTATAGATTCGGCAACCTGCTGCATTGATTTCGCCGCCCGCCTGTCATGAAGGAGCAGGAGATCGATGTCGGAAAAGGGATACAGCTCACGGCGGCCATAGCCGCCAAGGGCAATCAGGGCAATTTTGCCGCCGGCGCTATGCACCGCAGCCGAACTGCTGAAATGACTGATAATGAATTCGTCAGCCATCCGGGTGAGCAGTTTGAGCAGTTCATGCCCGGATATCCCACGATTCCAGAGATTTTCCAGGGCTTCCCGTTGACTATGAAGGATTGCGGGCATCAAATAGCCTCTTTATCCCTCTCGCCGGTACGCACCCGGACGACTCTTTCAACGGGCAGGACAAAAATCTTGCCGTCCCCGATTTTTCCTGTTCTGGCTGATTCCATCAGGGTGTCAACCACCGTATCCACAAGGTCAGCGGTTACGATGATTTCGATTTTCAGCTTGGGCTGAAAATCGATAACATATTCAGCTCCCCGGTAAATTTCGGTATGGCCTTTCTGACGGCCGTATCCCTTTACCTCTGAAATTGTCATCCCTTTAATACCTATCCCGTTTAAGGCCTCCTTGACATCATCAAGCTTGAAAGGTTTTATAATGGCCTCAATCTTTTTCATGGCTCTCCTCTCTCTTCCTATCAGCAGTTATCAATTGTATGCAGCTTCCGAGTGCTCGGTAAAATCAAGCCCGCGGACTTCGTTCTCCCCGGTGACCCTCAGTCCCATTGTTCGATGGATCACCTTGAGAATAATCCAGCTCAGGACAAATGCGTACACAGAGACTGCCACTAACCCTATTGCCTGGTAAACGATCTGGGAAGCTCCCCCTGCCAGCAGCCCGTCAACCCCGGCAGGATTCACGGCTTTGGAGGCGAAAACACCCAGCAGCAGGGTTCCCGCTGCTCCTCCGACTCCATGTATGCCGACAACATCAAGGCTGTCATCATAGCCGAGCCTGGCTTTGACATTCACTGCAAGATAGCAGAGCAGGCCTGCTGCCAGGCCGATAATAATGGCGGAATTCGGCCCGACAAAACCGGCAGCCGGAGTAATGGTCGCCAGGCCGGCAATCGCACCGGAAGCAGCTCCAAGGGTAGTAGGCTTGCCGATCTTGAACCATTCCATAACCGTCCACATGGCCATTCCCGACATTGCCGCCAGATGCGTTGCCACAAAAGCTGTAGCGGCTACATTATCGGCGGCCAGTGCACTGCCGCCGTTAAATCCGAACCAGCCGAACCAGAGCAGGCCGGTGCCGACCATTGTCAAAGGCAGATTATGGGGCAGGTAACTTTCCCGGCCAAATCCCTTCCGGGGACCGATAATCAGAACTGCCGCCAGAGCTGCGGCACCACAGGTCACATGGACAACCAGTCCTCCGGCAAAATCAAGCACCCCCAGCTTTCCAAGCCAGCCGCCGCTGCCCCAGATCCAGTGGCAGACAGGATTGTACACCAGGATGGCCCAGAACAGGCTGAAAACAACAAAGGGGGCAAAACGGACGCGTTCCGCAAATGCTCCTGTAATCAGGGCGGGAGTGATGACCGCGAACATGCATTGGTAAATCATAAAAACGGTTTGCGGTATTGTGGTCGCATAAACAGTGCTCGCCTCATTCGTCACACCTTTGAGGGCAAACCAGGACAGATCTCCGATGATTCCACCAATATCCGGACCGAAGGACATGGAATATCCGATATAGACCCATTCAATCGATATGATCGATATCATGATCATACTCTGCATAATAGTGGTGAGAACATTTTTACTCCGCACCATACCTGCATAAAATAAAGCCAGACCGGGTGTCATCAAAAGAACCATTGCCGCTGCCGCCAGTATGAAAGCCGTGTCTGCCGCTGAAATCATTTTCCTTCCCCTCTTTTAAGAAAGGTACATTTTCATTTTTGTATAAAAAGAAACAAAAAATACCAAAAGAATCTCAAGCCGAAATCATTATCGAGCATTCGTGTTCATCCCTCTGCGCTGCTGTGAAAAGTATACCCGGTGTGATAATCCGGCGGCATCAGGCATCGTCATCAAACACGGCAGGCAGCATAAACGACACGTGGCACCTGAATTCTGTTGCTGATACATATTTTTGCAGCCGGACTTTCAACTTCAAGGGGAATATAATTTACAGTCCTAGAAACAAACATTGTGCCATATGCAGAAAAAACGATTAATCAGCTGATATTAAAATGAATACCTGGATCCTGGAGCAGAAATAAACTCAAAGGAAATTAACATTTCTGTTAAAAAAAATGGTGGATTTTCCAAAAATGTAAACTTTATTACATTAAAGTCGGGTACAGAAACAAGCGGAAAGGATGGAAAGAAAAGAGCTAACCGATGTACAGAACATCGGCGGGTCGAACTTATCCTTGGGCGGAAGGAGAATCGATCTCTCCGGCATCAATTATATATTGGTTTTCATTTTGGGGTTTAATCGGCAGGGTTATGGTAAACGTTACGCCCATCCCATACGGGTTGTTGGCAACCGAAATGCTGCCGCCGTTATGCTGTTCCACCAATCTCTTGCTCACGGCAAGGCCAAGTCCGGTGCCATTCGATTTAGTGGTAAAAAACGGGTTGAATATTTTATCAATTATCTGGCTGTCCATACCCTTGCCGTTGTCGGAAATAGAAATTTCAACGGTTTCATTAGGAAATTTTCTGGTCTGAACGGTAATTGTTCCCCTCTCGGGAATTGCGTCTATGGCATTAAGGATCAAATTGAGGAAAACCTGTTTCAACTGGGAAGGATCGGCAACGATGTCCGGAACATCCGGGCTGAAATCCTTGACAAAGTCAATTTTCTTTCTTTTCTGTTCAGTTTCGTAACTGGTGGTCTTCAGAGAATATTGGGCTGATTTAATTGTCGATTCCAAAACCTCGTGGACATCAAAGGAAACAGATGCGGGTTTTGGCGGGCGCGCATAACTGAGCAGGCTGTTCAGCAGGGAGTTTATCCTGTCGACTTCATTTATAACCCCGAGAAAAATCTCCCGGTCTTCCTGCTCAAGTTCCAGCTCCTGGCTTAAGACTTCAATGGACACCTTGATGCCGGCCAGCGGATTCTTTATTTCGTGGGCCATGCCCGCCGCCAGCTCCCCGACAACGGCCAGGCGTTCAGTCTGCTGCAATTTTTGGTATTGCTCCTGCAGAGAAACCGCCATTTCGTTAAAAGAGGAAGCCAGTTCCCGGAACTCGTCTTTCAACTGTTCTTCAATTCTGAACTGCAGGTTACCGGTTTTGATTGTTCTGGTCGCATTCAGGAGTTCGGCAACAGGTTTGGTGATGCTGTTAATAAGGTACAGGGAAATAAGAATAACGACAAACACGGCAAAAACAAGGGTAATTGCCAGAATCCTCTTCGAGCTTGACACCTTTTGCATTGCTGAAGTTGTCTTCTGGCGCAATGCTTCGTTGGCGCTTTTGGCCATCCACTGCGACTTGTTAATTATGGAATCCCCGATGTCGGCAGCCAGGGACTGGAGCCGCTGGATCCTCTGCACGTCCGCCGTCGACGTAATAAAATAGCTGAGTGCATCCTTATATTGTTCGGTCAGCTTCAGCAATTCCAGAATTTCATCTTCCACGTGCTGGTCATGATGACATTCGATGCAGGTATTGGCTCTTTCCCCGAGTGTGAGGACGTTGTCGACAATAATATCAAGCTCCTTGCCGAACAGTGTCCCTGCAGTGTACAGATTTGACTGAACGGTCTGCACGCTGATGACCAGATCCTGCCGGATGATCTCCACCTTGTGCAGGGTAAGCAGGGCATTGAGGTTGGCGGTTGTCATATTAATGATATAGAGAGTTGTGACAATGCCGCCAAAAAACAGCAGGAACAGGGAAACAAAAGAGATGATTATTTTTTTCTTCATTCAGTTCTGTTCGTGTTCCATGATGCTGGCCCTGGCTTCCTGGGCCAGCCGCGCAACCGAATCAAAATCAGATTTGTCCGCCTTGATGAAACGAAGGACCTCAAGCTGTTTGAGAACCTTTCTGCCTTCGCTGGTTTTATCCATCTGCAGCAGGACTGTAGCCAACCGGTCGCGCAGATCCTTGTCCAGTTCGTTCCTGATGCACAAAGTAACTTCCGGAACTTTTTGTGACTGGGCAATGATCAACAGCTCCTGACTGATATAGGGATCATTCCGCAAAAGCCTCTGAAAAACAGTATTTTTCGCTGCCCCGATATCCGCCCGGCCGTCAAGTACTGCAAAAATGGCGGAAGCATGACTGCCGGAAAAATAAAACCGTTCTTCGAAAAAGGCATTGATATCGGTTATGCCGTGCTGATGCAGGTATGCCAGAGGGAAGAGATATCCTTCCATTGTTGCCGGATCAACGAATACGATGCGCTTTCCCCGCATGTCGTTCACATTGTGGATGCCGCTGTCTTTACGGACATAAATCAAGCCCTGGGAAGTCGATTCACCACGGAGGTTGACGGTATTGACAACAGGGATGAGGTTTAATTCCTTGATCCCCATGGTTGCGGTGTAAGAGCTGAGAAAAGCGCCATCAAGTCTTTTCGTTTTAAATCGCTTTATAACCTCGCCGTAGCGGCTCATTATCGTGAGGTTGACCTTCACATTGAGCTGCTCGGTAAGATATGCAGCCAGATAGCGGTATCGCTCCACCTGGTCGAAAATGTTATGTTCCGGTTCAATACCCAGCAGGATTTCACTCGGCTGCCCGAATGCCGTCCCGGGGCCCGGGGCAAGAAAACAGGTAAAAAAAATCATGCCGGTCAGAAGGCGGCAGGAAAACTTTCGTATTTCCATAAAATACCTTCTCATTGTATGACCCTGGTTGCTTCTATAATAAGTTGAATGGGAAAGGAAATACCGATTTCGCGGGCTTCGATCAGGTTAAAAACCAGTTCCGTATCACGGAAAATCTCAGGCCGGATATTTCTGGCCTGTTCCCCTTTCAGAATCTGTACAGCCATTTCAGCGGCCATTTGACCCTGCTCATGGGCTGGCTGATACAGGGTCATCAGCACCCCTTCCTCTGTGATGTCAGGGAAGATATCCGCAGAGGTTACGCGTTCATGGCGGATGATCGAAATAATTTCGTTCATCCATAAATGAACAAGGGAGCTGCCGGTAAAAAACACTGCATCGCCCTGTGTGATTGTATTTATCTTGACCAGATCGCCGCGGGTCCTGATATCGATACTATTCACTTGCAGACCCTGCTGTTGCGCGAGAAAATTAATTTCTTCAGATTGCCGAACCGAATCCTCCTCAACTCCGCTGAAGATAATCCTGAGAGTTTTTATCTCTTTTAACCGTTTCAGGTATCGCAACAGGCTGGACAGCGGCACCTTGAAACCGCAGCCGGTCATATTTTTCCCCGTTGGTACAGCGCCTTCGGGATCATAGAATCCTGCGTAGATTACCGGTATTTTGGTTTTTTCATTAATTACCGAATGGGTCGCCGGCGATCCGTAAGTCACGATCAGGTCGACATCAAAGGCAATAAGTTTTCTTGCCGCATTGCTCCAGGAAATGGGATCCGGAAAAGGTCTTTGCAGGATTATCTCGACTTGCTCACCGGCAGGAATCAGCTTGTTGAATTCATCAACAAAGGCTTCATGCATGGTATTGTAGTAAGTGACATCGCCGCTCATGATCACGCCGATGCGGAACTGTGCCAGCGAAATCTGGGGAAAACAACAGATAAGGGTAATTGCCAGGGAAACCTTGAAAAGGAAGAGATTCATGGATTTCAATTTAAAAATACCTTTTTAAACTGACTGTACCAATGAACAGTTTGCCGTCCAGCACATCCTCGGCTTTATCATCATAGATATCAGTATAAAATTTGAAACCAACCTCCCAGTCTCTAGGCAATTTTTTGCTGATGCCGAAAGAAAAAATTGTTTCGGCGGCCTCCAGATCCAGATACGTCAGCTGAGCGGGAGTTAAACCGGCAAGGATATTACCCGGTACATATTCGCCCTCCGACAGAGTGTAGGTCAGATCCGTGGTAATGTTGATATCATCCCGGGGCATGAACTGAAGCCCCAGGGAAAAGGAGTTGGCTTCATCCGTATAGGGAACCCCGGTATCGATGAACGGCAGATCTCCACCGCCAGTGGTGTTCCATTTTCCATAGGCAAGATCCTGTTCTACATCCCATCGGCTATAGGCCCAACTTGCAGTCACTGTTGTTTTCGGGGAAACCAGGTATGACAGGCTGGCAAGGAACCTGTCCCGCCGGCCATTCCTTTCCCCGCCCTCAATCACGACAACAGGATCACTGTTCAAATAGCGCAGGTCATCGCGTTCGGTAATAGCCAGGATATAATCCAGGTAGAGGGTTATCCGGGTAACAGGCAGGTAGGTTGCCGTTAACCGCACCTGGTTGGAAGTATCAGGTTCGGTGTTGTAGGCCGGATCCACATAGTATTTAAAATCATAATGGGCATTGAGCTTAAGTTTATCCAGAGGCCTGGACCGGGCAGTCAGATTGATTTTGTGTACTGCCGTCCGGTCTTCCAGTACTTCCCACTCTTCGACATCTTTTCTGTTGATCTGGGAATATTCATACGATGAAACGAGGGACAGTCTTTTTAGCGGCTTGTATCTTCCGGAAAGGGTGAAGACATCCTTATCATAGGAGATGCCCTGCCGCACCGGGTAGCGCAAAGTATTGGTCAGCCCGACAAGAGTGACGAAGTCCGGGGTATCCATATCGACATTTCTGTGCCGGTATTTAAAAAACAGGCCCATAACCGGATCCGGAATCCAGCTGAAATCAAAAGCTCCCTTCCAGTTGGTCGATTCTGTCAGACTGTAATTGTTTTTTTGTTTGAGGTTGGAGAGGGAGGCGGCAGCGACGATGCCGCCGGTGTAGGAAGAATGCATTTTAACGGTGTTTGCCGTTGATTCGGTTTCAGGCACTACGTTATGCGGATAAATATCGCCCGGACGGGAAAAGTTCTCCGAATAGGGAAACCGGTCAAAAAGTATGTTCTGTCCGCGCGGATCAAAGTCTGACTGTTCATGGTCATATTCGATTTCAATCGGACCAAGATGGCTGTTGGCCCCAAGGATGAGAGCGTTTGACCGCCAGTCGATATGACGCGATTCCGAAGTCTTGACGGTTTCTTCAAAATCGCCCAGCAGGAACCTCTGTTCGATGGTGCCCTCATGCTCAACATACCGGTGTTTCAGAAAAGTATGGAAAGGATAATTGGGCGTCTTCAGACGTAATGACAGGTTGTTGCTTAAGAAATCAAGATAATATTCGTCTCCCGAGTTCCTGTCGTCATATATCAGTTCAGGCGGCTCCCCCGGACGCAGGAAGTCAAAATGTTCGAGATTGTGGTGCAGCCCCACCAGAATATTCCGGAAGAGAAGCGCATCCTGATAGGCAAAACCGGCATCCCCGTAGAAGTCATATTTATTCAGGTATTCCGCATTAAGATGATACCTGAAGGGCAGCGGCGCGGCTACGGTGTCAATGCCGAATGTAAGAGATGAATTCTGATATATATATTCTGCAGCCTTTAAGGAATCCTCCTGGGAGACGAACCTGTATCCCAGAAAATAGGATCCGGCCGACAAATAAATTTCTCCCGGCCTGTATTCTTCAGGAGATTTCTGTTTGGCCTCCAGAACGGTGGAGCCCATCTCGGCTGCCGACACAGGGGAAAACCAGACGAGAAGCATCGGCAGGAGCAAAAAAAATTGCACGATATATTTTTTCTCTGCTGTGTTGCTCATTGGATAAACCTCCCCTCTCCCGAGCCTGACGGAGTATCCGAGCCATGGATCCTGGAATGGCAATCCGTGCATCGCGTATAAAATGCCCTGATTCGTTCCGCCGATGCGCTGCCGCCTTCTTCCAGGTTGACTCTATGTCCTTCGTGGCATTGCAGGCAGAGAAATGGTTCGCGTGCATTGAGCAGGTTATTATTGATGGAACCATGAGGACTGTGGCAATTCAAGCAGTCCTCCATCACATCCGCGTGTTCATAAAGAAAGGGACCTCTCTTTTCCGCATGACACTGGATACAGGTCTCCTTGGCGGTATCCCGGTACAGGTGTGTGCCTCCATGCGGATCGTGACAGTCCACACAGAATACCCGCCCCTCCTTGAGAGGATGATGGCTGGGCAGGGAAAATTCCGCCTGTGCTGACTGGTGGCAGCTGAAGCAGAGCTTGCCGGACGCCATCGGGGTGACTTTCAAATCAGGACTGGCATGGATGTCATGGCACTCGAAACAGGATACTTCGTTTATGGCGTGCTCCCCGGCATTCCAGTTGTGCAGGTTGAAGGTCGCATTCGCCGTATGACACTTGAGGCAGATTAACGACTGCGCAGTAGCAGGCAGATTTTCAAGATCAATCAATGTCTTGAAATCACAAGCCGTTTTAATGCCCAGTTCGGCATTCCTTTCAACCAGTTCAGGGGTCAGCCCTTTAATTGCAAGGCTTCCGGGTCCATGACAGGATTCACAATCAACCAGGGGCATGCCCGATTCCTGTTTCAACTGTACCCCCATTGTGCTGTTATCGAAATACGACCGCAGACGGTCATGCTCATGGCAGGCTGCCAGGCAGTTTTCCGTGCCCACATAATCGGCATACAGATTGCCGACTATCATTTTCTCGTATTCACGGATCGGCAGGATCGGTTTTGAATCTTTGAGGCCATTGCACCCATTCAAAAAAACAAGAAAAAAGCACAAGAGAAGATAAAAATTCGGCGGCTGATAAAAACGGATGTTCATATCCTGCAATTGCTCCCTTTTACGGCAAATCCTGATCCATGTGCTGAAAGACTCATGATAAATTCCAAGTAGAAAGGGAATTTTTGAACCGGCAGTTCTCTTTCTTGCCGGAATCGTTTTCACCCCGTCCCCGCTGTCGGCTGATGCCAGCAGTTGATAAATATTACTCTTTTAATACCTCGCCTGTCAACTCACCCATCCGTTTACGGATTCACCCTGTTACCAAGGCGGAATTTGACAAAGAAAGGGGAACAAGGTAAATTTTAAAAATAAGTGTTTGCATCAAGGGAAGATATTAGTTTTTCATTTTTTTCAAGCAGAACAGGTTGCAAAATGAACAATAGTGAACGCAGGCGCTATGTCAGGCCGGAATCCCTTCATCTCCTTGATTATATCATTATTGACGAACATGGAGTCCAGGCGGAATACAGCATGGGAAGGACCCTGAACATAAGCATCGGCGGGATCCTGATGGAAACGCATATTCAATTGCCGCCCGGCCGGCAGGTCATGATCACCATCGGCCTCAAGGAGGACCTGGTGGATGCGATGGGCAGGGTCATCCATTCAACCTATCACCAGGACGGGACGTACCATAACGGGATAGAATTTTTCCACGCCTCGGTTGAAGACCGGCGGATCATTAACAGGTATGTCGAGGCGTTTCATCAGCGCTATCCGGAAGCGAGTAAAAAAAAAGATGACATGAGTTTTCTCAACAAGGAGTAAATATCCGAGCCCAAGGGCCCGGCCCTGCCGCCCCTTGAAGGGGCAAGTTTATTGTATTTCCCATTGGCATTTGTTGAGCACCGGAAAAGATGCCGATAATGGAATTTTCACTGTTCGAGCACCCCTTAACGGGGCATAAACTCCGCGAGTTTGAAAATTCCCGGCAGCTTTGAGGAGCGCAAAGAAGTCCGCAGGACCAAATGCCACGGGCGTCGTTTTTTTGGTTCGTTTTTTTGCACCCTAAAGGGCATAAAGACGAGCTTTCAAATGTCCGCTACTGCAGTCAAAAAAAAGAACATATAAATCAAATAATTGGCAGAGCCTTATATCTCTGACCTGACCCAGAGGGCAAGGTTTTATTCAAAAAATAAAAACTCTCCGTCGCAGTATACATTGGCGAGAGTATCACCCCCTTCTCCCGTAAACATCATCATAGCGTACTATATCGTCCTCGCCCAGGTAGCTTCCTATCTGGACTTCAATAAGTTCCAGGGGAATGGTTCCCGGATTTTCCAGGCGGTGCCTTTCACCGGCGGTAATATATGTTGACTTGTTTTCATCCAGGAGAACAACCTTTTTCCCTTTTGTCACCTTTGCCATACCCTTCACCACAATCCAGTGCTCGTGCCGATGATAATGCATCTGCAGGGAGAGCTGGGCGCCGGGATTGACAGTAATGCGCTTGATCTGAAAACGCTCCTGGATTTCCAGCGTGGTATAGCTGCCCCAGGGACGGTACACCGTCTTGTGGATCTGGGATTCGTTCCGGCCGTCTTTTTTCAACCGCTGCACAATTTTTTTGACATCCTGGGAGCGGGAAATCGACGCCACCAGAACGGCATCAGCTGTTTCCACCACCATGGTGTCGGAGAGACCGACTGCCGCTACCAGGGTATCTCCGGCCCGGATCAACGAATTGGTCACATCCTCCAGAATGACGTCACCTGTTATCACGTTGCCGTTTGCATCCTTATCGGCCAGTTCCCAGAGCGCCCGCCATGAGCCGATGTCGCTCCACCCAATGTCCGCCTCCACCACCGCAGCGTTAGCCGTTTTCTCCATGAGAGCATAATCGATGGAATCATCCGGGCATTTTTCCATTGCCGCCCTGTCGAAACGGAAAAATACACCGTCCTGAGTTCCGTCTGCCACCGCTTCGGTCATGGTTGTCAGAATTTCCGGAGCATGCTCGGCAAGCTCCGCCAGCAGTGTTTTCACACCAAAGGCAAACATGCCGCTGTTCCAGAGGTATTTACCGCTGGCAACATATTCCTCCGCTGTCTTCAGGTCCGGCTTCTCTACAAAGGAGTTTACTTTGCATCCTTCGCCGCGGCAGATATATCCATACCCTGTTTCCGGCCTCTGCGGCACGATACCGAATGTTGTCAGATTATCCTTTGCGGCAAGGTCCACAGCTTCCAGAACAACCTTGCGGAAGGCATCCTGCGCCAGAATCAGGTGATCAGCCGGCAGGACGAGCAGGATGGCATTTTCATCTATATTCTGCCGCACATAAAGGGCGGCGCCGCATATTGCCGCGCCCGTATTCCTGCCCACCGGTTCGAGAATCATGTGATATTCTGGAAACAGATTCAGTTCCTCAACCTGGGTCTTGGTGAGAAAACGATGCTCCTCTCCCACGACCACCACAGGCGGCAGGATATCAGGCAGCGCATGGACCCTTTTGAGTGTTTCCTGCAGGAGGGAATGACTGCCTGTCAGGTTGATAAGCTGTTTGGGATAGAGCTCCCTGGAAAGGGGCCATAAACGCGACCCTGTTCCGCCGGCTAAGATAACTGGTTGAATCAGCACATTATCACCTCGGTTTTAAAGAGTTCATGAGACAGTCATTGGTTTCGGCGTATACATTGCAACAGTTCGGCCGTTTTTTCTTCCAGGAGCCTTTTGTCGGCCCGTGTTTCAACATTGAGGCGAAGCACCGGCTCGGTGTTCGACTTTCTCAGATTGAACCGGTAGTCGGGAAATTCCACACTCAGACCGTCGGTAAAATCCATCTGCCCGTCGGCATATTTTTCCTTGATTTCCTCAATCACCAGGTCCGGATCCTGTACAACCGAATTGATTTCACCGCTGACCGGGTAGGCATTCATCCGGTCGGTCACCATGGAGGATAATTTCCGGCCCGATACGCTGAGCAATTGGCAGACAAGCAGCCAGGGAATCATTCCGGAATCGCAATAGCCGAATTCCCGGAAATAATGATGGGCCGACATTTCCCCACCGTACACGGCATCAACCTCGCGCATTTTTTCCTTGATAAAGGCGTGCCCGGTGCGGGTCATGACCGGTTTTCCGCCGGCATTGCCTACCATCTCACGGGTGTTCCAGACGAGACGGGGATCATGGAGGATAATGGCGCCGGGATGCGTCTGCAGCATGGCCAGGGCGAGAAGACCGACAATATAGTATCCCTCGATAAATCGGCCCTTTTCATCAAAAAAGAAGCACCTGTCAAAATCGCCGTCCCAGGCCAGACCAAGATCCGCCTCATGGTCCCTTACCGCCTGTGCCGTGGCTTCTCTTTTTTCCGGCAGCAGTGGATTGGGCACGCCGTTTGGAAAGGTGCCGTCCGGAACATGGTACAGCTTGATAAAGGTAAATGGGAGGTGTTTTTCCAGTTCGTCGATAACGGGTCCGGCGCAGCCGTTTCCCGCATTCACGACCACCTTGAGCGGTTTCATCCGGCCGGCCTGCACATAGGAGAGAAGGTGTTCGATATAGCTGTTTTTATCCGGCTGCACGGCAAGCCCGCCGGAGTCTTTCCGTATATGCACAATATCCCGGTACCAGGAGTCCGATGCCGCCATCCCGGCAATATCCCGAAGCCCGGAGACGCTGCTGACAGGTCTGGCTCCTCTCTGCACCAGCTTCATGCCGTTATAATCTTCAGGATTATGGCTGGCAGTCACCATTATGCCGCCGTCAACACCCTGCTCTTCTCCCCTGAAAACAGCATAGTACATCTCCTCGGTGCCGACAAGACCGATATCAACCATTTGAACCCCCCGGTCGACAAGACTGTCGGAGAGAGCCCGGGCGATCGCCGGACTGGACAGGCGCATGTCCCTGCCAATGATCACTTTTTGCAGAGCAAACCGTTCCGCAAAGGCCAGGCCTATCCTGCGGGCAATATCCGGATTGAGTTCCGCCGGCACGCGGCCCCTGACATCGTAGGCGGTAAAACATTTCAGCGGTGTGTTCATAAAATCCTTTAACCGGGAAGTAGATATTGAAACAAACAGCAAATAGAGTATAAATAACCTTTTCAAGAGTCAACTCAAAAACACTGGAATTCCAGCAGACTGTTATCTCGGCAAATCGGCCGATATCACGAAACCAAGCAGCAAGGAGTCCTGATGAAAGGTATTATTCTGGCGGGGGGGTCCGGAACCCGTCTCTATCCGCTTACCCGGGTCATCAGCAAGCAGCTGATCCCGATATATGACAAGCCGATGATCTATTACCCCATGTCGGTTCTCATGCTGGCAGGCATCCGGGACATTCTCATCATCTCAACCCCGCACGATCTTCCCCGTTTTTCCGAACTGTTCGGCAACGGCGCCGATCTGGGGCTCCAGATATCCTATGCGGAACAGCCGCATCCCAAAGGGCTGGCGCAGGCATTTCTCATCGGCAAGGAATTTATCGGAGACGATTCGGTCTGCCTGGTCCTGGGGGACAATCTCTTTTTCGGCCACGGTTTTGGCGAAATAGTCCAGCGCTGCGCCCAGCTGAAGGAAGGCGGGATAATCTTCGGCTACCTGGTCAAGGATCCGGAAAGATACGGCGTTGTCGAATTCGACAGCAACAGGAATGTCGTCAACATAGAAGAAAAACCCAAAAAACCTAAATCCCGCTATGCGGTACCGGGGCTCTACTTCTATGACAATAATGTCATCGCCATTGCGGAGTCCATCAAGCCCTCCCGCCGGGGAGAACTGGAGATCACCGATATCAACAACTGGTATCTCGGCCGGGGAAAGCTCAAGGTTGAACTGCTGGGCCGGGGCTTCTGCTGGCTCGACACCGGCACCCACGAATCCCTGCAGCAGGCGTCAAGTTATGTTCAGGCGGTCCAGGAGCGCCAGGGGCTCAAGGTCGCCTGCCTTGAAGAGATTGCCTACCGTCTCGGCTATATTGAACGCGAACAGGTGGAAAAACTGGCAAAATCAATGCTGAAAAACCAGTACGGCCATTATCTGATGAACCTTTTCAAGGACGCTATACTCTAACCATGAAAATACTTATCACCGGCGCCAAAGGACAGTTGGGGCAGGATTGTTCGGATATCCTGGCAGGGGAGCATACGGTCTACCCCATTGATTTGCAGGAGCTTGACATTACCGACCAACAGCAGGTTTCCGCTTACCTGGAGAAAATGAGGCCGGATGTCGTTATAAACTGTGCGGCATATACCGCTGTTGACGCCTGCGAAAAGAACAGGAAGCTGTGCCTGCAGGTAAACGGTGAAGGGCCCGGATTCATAGCTGCAGGCTGTGCAGCCACAGGCTCCCGGATAATTCATATCTCCACCGATTATGTGTTTGACGGCAGCAAACCTGTTCCGCAGGCCTACAATGAAGAGGAACAGCCCAATCCCGTCTCCGCATACGGATCATCCAAGCTGGCCGGCGAAGAAAACGTGCGGAAAGAATGCGACAATCATCTCATTATCCGGACCGCCTGGCTCTACGGCATCGGGGGGCCCAATTTTTTAAAGACCATGCTGCGGCTGGCTTGCAGCAACCCGCAAAAAACCCTGCGGGTGGTCAACGATCAGTTCGGCTCGCTCACTTGGTCCCACAGACTTGCCGTGCAGGTGAAAACCCTCCTGGAAACCGGCCTGACCGGAACGATCCATGCAACAGCCGAAGGATACAGTTCATGGTATGAAGGTGCGCAGTATTTTCTCAGGTGCATGAATGTGCCCCACGCGATCGAACCGTGCACAACCGCCGAATACCCCACTCCGGCGCTGAGACCGGCCAACTCAATCCTTGAGAACAAAGTGCTGCATGAACTCGGGCTGAACCGGATGGACGACTGGCAAAAGGATATAGAATTGTTTGTCGCCCGCTTTCGTGATCAGCTCCTGGCAGAAGCCTGCGCAAAAGTGTAGACAGCCGGATCTGTCAACCCTTTGTCCGGCCATCACAACCTTTCCAGCTCAATTGCTCCCCAGGCCCCGAGTTGCTCGTTCCGGACAATCAATACCCCTGATATGCCCCTTATTTCCCTGGCGATCTTAAGAGCCTTTTCAATACTTCCCGGCCCACTTTTCACTTCATTACCCAACCTGGTGGCGGCGGCATCGGCCAGAGCGGTCGAAGCTGCAGTTACGACCACGGCATCGGCCCTGCCGAAACTCAGTGAATGACCGATTGATGCCGAAGAACAGCAGATACCGCAGGGCATCTGCTCCGGCGCCAGCCGAATCCCGATCCTGTTGCTCAGGGGTGACTCTCCTGCAAAAACGGCGACAGTGCACTCTCTGCTTCTTGCCAGAAATATATCCCCGCCGTTTTCAACAATCACCTCTTCTAATCCCAGGGCGAGCAGACGGTGCCCGATGCTCTCGGCAAGAGCACCGGCAACCGCAGCCATGGGACCTACTTCCGCCAGTCTGCCGGCAGTCAGCATTTCCCTGACAATAGGGGAAGCCGAGGGGTCAGGGGCAAGAGGGATAAGACTGTCGGCAAAAAACCGATTGCTGCGGATGTAATTCTCTAACTGCAGCCTGAGTTCCGCCACCAGAACAAGGGCCTCATCCTCGACCTTGACCGGAGCGAGAATATGCAGGTCGGTTTCCGCCATTCTGACGTAAGTGGAAACCAGGCCCGATTGCTGAAGGGTGCGGTACGCTCTTTCTTCATAGGCCAGGGGAGTTTTTTTCTTCGGGTGTTTACGTTTCATGACAAAAACATATGACTGTGCTAGAATTTATTTTAAAAACAGGAATAATTCATGCCAAACCAGCAACCTCTTGAAGAGGTCATCATCTTTACACGTTACCCAGAGCCGGGCAAGGTAAAAACCAGGCTCGTGCCGCACCTGGGCGAAAAAAAGGCGGCTTTGCTGCACCGCCTGCTGACTGAACAGATAGTACACAATATACTGCCCCTTGCACAAATGCGGCCGGTGCGGATCTCATTGCATTTTACCGGCGCCACCCTGGAACAGATGCGGGACTGGCTTGGCATGTCAATCCTGCTGGCGGAGCAGCGGGGAGAAGACCTCGGCCAAAAAATGGCCGCCGCCCTCAGAGCCGCCTGTTCGCGCGGAGCTCCCCGGACCGTTCTTATCGGGACCGACTCTCCCTCAGTGGATGCCGTACTGCTGGCGCAGGCCCTGGACGAACTGCTGACCCACGATATTGTCCTCGGCCCGGCCCATGATGGTGGATACTATCTCATCGGAACAAATGGTGCCGTGCCGGAAGAAAAACTCGACATACTCTTTGAGGGCATTGCCTGGGGGTCTGCCGAAGTTTTTTCCCGGACCGTTGAGAAGGCCGGGCAGGAAAATTTATCCATTGCCATGCTCGAGGCAATTCATGATATTGACAGACCGGAAGACCTTGAATATTTCCATTATCATACCGACCCTTAATGAAGAGAAAACCCTTGGCCGTCTTCTATGCACGCTGAAGGCGTATGCCGGGCTTGAACTTCTGGTTGCCGACGGGGGGAGCGATGACAGGACCCTTGAAATTGCGCAGTATTACGGCGCCAAAACGGTTTCTTCAGGGCCCGGACGCGGCCGCCAGCAGAATAGAGGGGCCGAAGCGGCAACCGGAGATATTCTTCTTTTTCTGCATAGCGACACCTTGCTGCCTGCTGAATTTTCCGGTTATATTTATTCTCTTCTCAGTCTGCCGGGTACAGCCGGCGGTGCTTTCCGGCTGAAAATTGATGCCCCCGGCGCCGGCTATCGCGTGATCGAATGGGGGGCAAACCTGCGATCCTCCCTTTTCCAGCTGATTTATGGCGACCAGGCGATTTTTGTCAGCAGAAAACTCTTCTTCCAGGCAGGAGGTTTTCCTGATCAGGCAATACTTGAGGATGTGGAACTGGTCCGCCGCCTGAATAAATTCGGTAAAATCCGGCTGGCTCCCGCCGTTGCAACGACCTCGGCAAGAAGATGGCTGAAACTGGGTCTGGTGAGGACAACCCTGCTGAACCAGATGATGCTGGCAGGATACCTGCTCAATGTTGATCCGGAAAAACTGAACCACCTGTATTACAAAAAATACAACCGCTGACTACTCAAGGATTCATTCTTATTCATGATTTTCCTGGAACAAATGGGAATCAATAAGTGATTTCAGTTGATGTTCATCCGCTTGCCCGTCCTCTTCAGGCGTACCCGGTTCAGGTTCATCCTCCGGGGGGATTGCCGGACCTTTTGCCGCAAATTTCTGCCGCAGTTCAGGATCGTTGATAAGCTTATGAACAAACGCCGACCCCTCGGCCAGGTATTTGGAAGTTACAGATTTTTTGACCAGTTCCTGCGCCGATGACGGTCCGGAACTCATGATCATATAGAGAAAAGAGGTGACCAGGGCCGCCTTTGCCAGGCCGAGGAAAAAACCCAGCAATTTGTCTAACCAGCCAGCGAGTGTGAGCTGCACCACAAGATTCAATACCTTGCCCAGCAGGATAAAGACAATGATTCCCGCAATAAAGAGCCCCATGAAACTGATGAAAAAAATAAGCTTTGGACTATCTATTATTTTATCCGCATAGGGCAGGATTTTTCCCGCATACTCGCCGGCTGCCAGGTAGCTGAAGACCAGGGCCAGGAAAAAGGCGACCTGCCGCATGAACCCTACCCAGATCCCGCGAAGGACGAAGAGCAGAAAAAGGACAACCACGATAACGTCAAATGAGGTAATATCACCCAGTGAAATCATACCATATTATTCCTTGAGACTTTGGGAAGGCTTGGTTCTGAATTAGACTATTATACTGAATCAGAGTGAAATGACAAGAAATTGCCCTGACGCCGGCTACCTGTTTCCCTCGGTTGCCTCGTTCTGTCAACACCGGGATATGCTGGAGAGCGGACTGGAAATCACCAGCTTTTCCCTAGGTATGCCTGCGGAACGATGGATCGCCCTCGTTGATCTGGCGTGGCTGGGGAAAAATCTCCACGCCGGACAGCAGGAAAAGATTGTCAACCTGCTGGCCCCGGCGGAGAAAAAAATTTTCGCCGCATTCTCCTTTCCCAAACGCCGGATTGAGTGGCTCGGCGGCAGAATCGCCGCCAAAGCCGCCGCCCTTCTCCTGCTGGAAGGAAAATTATTACCAGAGAACTTTTCAGCCCTGACCATATTGCCCGGGAAAAAAGGGGCTCCAGAATTCAGTTGGACATTTTCATCCGCACTCCCGCCTGCTGTTTCCATATCGCACAGCGGAGGGTTCGCCGCGGCAATGGCTGCGGCCGCCCCCTGCGGTATCGATATCCAGAAGGTTTCCGAAAAAACGCAGCGTGTGGTCTCCCGGTTTGCCGCGGCCGGGGAAATTCAACTGCTGGCCGGCGAACTGCCCGCGCTGAACGAGATCCAGCGCCTTTCCCTGCTCTGGGCGGCCAAAGAGGCATTAAAAAAAGCCGTTCTCAAGGATCAGCCGGTTTTCTTCCAGGGAGTAGCGCTCAAGGACCTTCATATTGGCGAGTTCATAACATTTTACCTGCAATACCCGGGAAGGGAAAACCCCACAGCCACGGTCGAGGCTGCTGTCCTTGGTGAATATATCCTGGCATTCACCACACCTTCAGGGCGTCATGCCTGAACTTCCCGAAGTCGAAGTAACCCGGCTGGGACTGCTTCCCCACCTGCCCGGCCGGAAGATAAAAGAAATCCGCTGGAGCGATAAGCCGCTTCGCACGGCGATGCCGGAAAAACTGCTTAAACAGCATATCCGGGGTATTGCCATCGAGACGATTGACCGGCGCGGGAAATATCTGCTTTTCCGGATGGTGAACAATAGCACGATGCTCATCCATCTCGGTATGACGGGGAAGCTCACTCTCCTGCCGGCCGGCGGGCCGCCGGCAAAGCACGACCATCTCTGCCTGCTGCTGGACGACGGGCAGGAACTTCGCTTTAACGACTCCCGCCGATTCGGCAGCATCGCTGTATGGCCGCCGGCTGAAACGGACAGGTTTGAAGCGGTTTTTTCCGCCGGAATCGGTGTCGAACCATTAAGCGATGCCTTTGAATCCTCATATCTGCACCGGCTCGGCAGTGGTAAAAAACAGCCGGTGAAATGCTTTTTGATGGACGCAGCAAAAATCGCAGGCATAGGCAACATCTATGCCAATGAAATCCTCTTTGCCGCCGGCATCTATCCCCTCACCCCGGTCAACCGGATCACCCGCCCCCAATGGAAAAAGATAGTTCTCTCCACCGGCAGGATACTCCGGCAGGCTATCGCGTGCGGCGGTTCATCAATTTCCGATTTTCTTGGCACAAGCGGCAATCCGGGTTATTTTCAGATCCGTTTCAAGGTGTACGGCCGGGAAGGCGAAAATTGTCTGCATTGCGGAACGCCCATTCGGAAAACTGTCATCGCAGGCCGGGCAACGTTCTTCTGCTCCCGATGTCAGAAAAAAAAATAAGAACCATGCTGCAATGCATTCTCTGAAATCAGTTTTCCCGTCAATAGCCGGTTGACCCCCAGAGCAGAATAGGTAATATTAGATGCCTGTTTAAAAAAACCTATTCAACTCATTGATAGTGATGCCCATGAAGACCTATTATGATCCCAAAGACCTTTCAAAATTCGGCGAAATAGGAGAGGAAGCTCCGGAAGTCGCCAGGAAATTTTTTGCGTATTATGAAGCTGTTTTTGCGGCCGGGGAACTCACCGAGCGGGAAAAGGCACTTATAGCCCTGGCCGTCGCTCATGCGGTGCAGTGTCCTTACTGCATTGATGCCTACACCAGCACCTGCCTGGAAAAAGGATCGAACAAGGCGGAAATGACCGAGGCAATCCATGTTGCCTGCGCCATCAGAGGCGGCGCCTCACTGGTGCACGGCGTCCAGATGCGCAATGCCTGCGAAAAAATTTCCCTGTAATCCCGATTGCCGTCCTGCCCTGCGGTCATATATTGTCAGTATCGGCAGCATCAGGCCTGATGATAAAAATATCATATTAACCAGAGTTGTCTGACCGGTGAATTCCTTTCTGACAGTACTTGACAGCAATAACTTATCGCTTACCAGGAGTCAGACTTCGACCCTCCAGGTCAATGTCGGGCGGCTCTGCAACCTGGCCTGCAGGCACTGTCATGTGGAGGCTGGTCCGGGATGCTTGGAGGTCATGGACAGAAAGACCATGGATGATGTCATCCGATTCGCCGGCAACAACTCATTTTCCCGAATTGATATCACAGGCGGCGCACCGGAACTGGTTCCGGATATCGAATACCTCCTGGAAAACCTGGTCTCCCTGGCACCGACTCTTATGCTCCGCACCAATCTCATTGCCCTGCTGGAGGAAAAACCTGAACTGCTGAATTTTTGCCGGCGCCTGAAAATTGCCCTTGTTGCTTCCTTTCCTTCAACAAACCGCGGCCAGGCGGATGCCCAGCGGGGAGAGGGGGTATGGGAAAAAAGCATCTTCATGCTTAAAAAACTCAATGATCTGGGCTATGGAAAAGCGGGTACCGGCCTGGACCTGTATCTTGTTTCCAACCCTTCCGGAGCTTTTCTGCCGGCCGATCAGTGCACAGCCGAAAAAAAATTCAAGACCAGTCTGGCAAACAGATGGGGGATTGAATTCACAGCGCTGTATAACTTTGCCAACTTTCCCCTGGGTAGATTCAAAACGTGGCTCGAAAAATCAGGCAACTATAATGCCTATATGGATAAACTGCGCAGCAGTTTCAATCCGACAACGATCGAGGGCCTCATGTGCAGAAGCCTGATCAACATTTCCTGGGACGGCTATCTTTATGACTGCGATTTCAATATGGCCGCCGGGCTCCCCTATTCCGGCAAACCATTGCATGTCTCGGATGTGGAAAAACCGGATGAGGGCGGTCCGATCATGACCGATGATTATTGCTTTGCCTGTACCGCCGGTTCGGGCTTCACCTGAGGCGGATCAATCACGTCCTGAGTTCAGGAGCAGCTCCATAAATTGACCATTATTGAACGGAGAGCACCCTTCCCAGTACTCCTTAAAGGCAGCTGCTGGAAAATCAGCTCAAGGCTTCCCGGATTACTGCCATTGCCTTTTCAACATTCTCGTAGGAATTAAAGGCGGAAAGCCGGATATATCCCTGGCCGCATTTGCCGAAGCCCGCCCCTGGCGTGCACACGACCCCTGCCCTGTTAAGCAGCATATCAAACATTTCCCATGAATCACGGTCGCTTCCTATCCAGATATAGGGTGAATTTTCACCGCCGACATGATGAAAGCCAAGTTCCTTTATTGCCGCAACAATAAGCCGCGCGTTTTTCAGGTAATAATCGACCAGTTCGCGTGTCTGCCGCTTGCCTTCCTGGCTGTAGACAGCTTCCGCAGCCCGCTGCACCGGGTAGGACACACCGTTGAATTTGGTGCTGTGCCTGCGGTTCCAGAGGCCGTGCAGAGCAATGCTGCCGCCACGGGCGTCATAGGCCGTACATTCTTTCGGGACAACCGTATAGGCACAGCGGGTGCCGGTGAAACCGGCGCTCTTGGAAAAAGAACGGAATTCGATCGCCACCCGCCGGGCGCCCTCAATCTCAAAAATTGAATGCGGCAGGAACTCATCACGGATAAATGCCTCGTATGCGGCGTCAAAAAGTATCAGGGATTTATTTTCCGCGGCATAATCAACCCATTTTTTCAGCTGCTCCCTGGTGATGGTCGAACCGGTCGGATTATTGGGGAAACAAAGGTATATGAGATCGACAGGTTCTGTCGGAAGGTCCGGGACATAATTATTTTCCCTGGTGGAATCAAGATATTGGATACCCTGATATCTTCCGTCAACAAAGGGTCCGGTCCTGCCTGCCATAACATTGGTATCAAGGTAAACGGGATAAACCGGATCCGGAATGGCAACCCGGATATCGGTCGCAAACAGTTCCTGGATATTGCCGGTATCGCATTTAGCCCCGTCGGAAACGAATATCTCGTCCGCAGCAATATCCGCTCCCCTTGCCTGAAAATCGTTGACAGCAATGGCTTCCCGCAGAAATTCATAACCCTGCTCAGGCCCATATCCCCGAAAGGTTTTGTCTACGGCCATTTCGTCGACCGCCCGGTAAAAAGCTTCCGTGCAGGCCTTGGGCAGCGCCTTAGTCACATCGCCTATGCCGAGCCGGATGATCTCCCGGTCAGGATTGTTCTTTTGAAAATCCCTTACCCGCCGGGCAATGTCGGAAAAAAGATATGAAGCCTGGAGCTTCAGGTAATGTTCATTGATGGTAATCATAACTCCTGTCCTGCATATGGTCTGTAATAGTTCTGTACTGGTAGAGGAAACGGCTAGAGATCGACTTTAACGCGTTTGCTGAAATCGTAGGCATTGGTGGCCAGATTGTAATCGAGACGACCCGCCTCGATTGTGTATTTCGGCCCCGTTATTTCCACATCCCCCGGACTTATCGCCATTTTGACGGCATCATAGTAGTGCAGGAGTTCCGTAAACATTTCCTGGCCGGCCGCCGGTTTACGGATGACAACATTATCAATCAGAATAAGGTGACGCTTGTCCACGTCATACATTCCCTCGGAACTGGTGATATGTGTATTGTCGTTATTTTGATCAGTATACAGGGCATCTACATCAATCATCCCGATTTCCTTATCGGTCTGACCGGTAAAAGCCTGTTGAGCATTGACAACCCATTCCACCCGACCTTTATTGGACAGAGTGATGGTAATCACATCCATGATAAAATTCTGGACAGGTTCATCGGCGTCCCTGGAAGATGTTTCATACTCGCCCCGCGGCTGCAAAAAATCAGTAAGAGCGGGTTTCCACAATGGACTGGTGAGAAAAAGTGCCAGCGGCACCACCCACAACAAATTTCGAGAATTCCTGTAAATCATATAAATTGCTTGTAGAGTGCCGCCAGTTGTCCTCTGGCCTCGAGAATAAGTTCACAAACTTCACGGACCGCTCCCATCCCCCCGCTCCTGCCGGTAACATAATGGACCTGCTGCAGAACTTCCGGCACGGCATTTGCCGGGGCAACAGCCAGGCCGACCCTGCCAAGCAGCCGCATGTCGAGCCAGTCATCTCCCATAAATGCGGTCCGGAGGGGACGCAATCCGGAGTGAGCGAGAATTTCCTCGTACACCTTGTTTTTGTCGCCCGTGCCCTGATAGACATATTTTATACGCAAATCCTGCGCCCGGCGGGTGACAGCCTCCGAGGTCCGGGCCGTAATAAGTCCCACATCGACCCCGGCATCCTGCAGTATCCTCAGACCGAATCCGTCCTGGGTGTTGAATCCCTTGGATTCGCCGCCATCATGGGTATAGGTTATCACCCCGTCAGTCAGTACACCGTCAACATCAAGCAGCAGCAGCTTGACTTCCTTAGCCCGGGGCAGGGCCGATTGCCATTCCTTGCTTCGCATAATCGGTTGATTCCTGTTTCTTGCCTTTTCCAATAATGCCTGGGTTAATTCACAATCGGACGGGTATCCCGGTTTCTCCGCATTGCCGCTCCGGCCGGCAGGATGCAATCTATTGTCACCCATCCCTGTCCTCAGGGAGAGATTTCCTTACCGCCAGGAGCTGCCGCAATAATTTTTCCGTCTGCGCGAGCGGCCAGCTGTTGGGCCCGTCACATTTCGCCTTGTCCGGGTCCGGGTGAACCTCCATGAAAAGTCCGTCGATTCCGGCGGCCATCGCGGCACGGGCGAGCGGCGGGATAAACTCCCGGCTGCCGCCGGAACTGGCTCCGGCACCGCCGGGCAGCTGCACGCTGTGGGTCGCATCATAGATTACCGGACAACCTAAAGAGCGCATCACCGGAAAGGACCGCATATCCACAACCAGATTATTGTAGCCGAAACTTGATCCGCGCTCGGTGAGTAGAATTTTTTCACCGCCTGCCAGCCGGACCTTCTCTACCGCATACCGCATATCCCAGGGAGAGACAAATTGACCCTTCTTGATGTTGACCGAGCGGCCTGAGCGCGCCGCCGCAACCAGGAGATCCGTCTGCCGGCAGAGAAATGCTGGGATCTGAATAATATCAAGTACTTCAGCTGCACGTTCAACCTGGGCGACTTCATGCACATCGGAAACAACCGGAACCCCGATCTCCTCCCGAAGGCGTGCCAGCAGCCTGATGCCTCGTTCCAGACCCGGCCCGCGGAATGAATCCAGGGAAGTCCGGTTTGCCTTGTCAAAGGATGCCTTGAAAACATAGGAAATCTTCAGCCGGCTGCAGATCTCTTTCATTGTGCCGGCAATTTCCCAGGCCATCTCTTCGGATTCGAGCACGCAGGGCCCGGCGATGAGGAGCAGGGGCCGCGAATCGCCGACCAGGATCTTCTGCCCGGCTGCGTTGTCGTTAATGCAGACTGTAATCATCGTTCAACCTGAACCGCTCCCGGGGCCTCATATGCTTTCAAACGTTTCTTCAGCGCCGCTTTGATGAAATCCCTGAACAAAGGATGGGGGTTCATCGGCTTGGACTTGAACTCCGGATGAAACTGGCAGCCCAGAAACCATGGATGATTCTTTAATTCGACAATTTCGACCAGGGTATCATCGGGAGAGGTCCCGCTGACCACCAGGCCCGCCTTGACCAGTTGGTCGCGGTACATATTGTTGAATTCATAACGGTGTCGGTGCCGTTCGCTTATTTCATCCTGCCGGTATGCCTTGCGGGCCAGTGTTCCTTCCTTCAGCATACAGGGATAGGCTCCCAGCCGGAGCGTACCGCCCATGTCGGAGTTCTCATCGCGGACCTCGGTTCGACCGGCGCGAAAATCAAACCATTCCTTCATCAGGTAAATAACCGGAAAGGGTGTTTCCTTATCCAGTTCGGTTGAATGAGCTCCTTTCATTTCGGCAATGTTCCGGGCAAATTCAACCACCGCCAGCTGCATGCCGAGGCAGATGCCGAAAAATGGAATCTGCTTTTCCCTGGCCACGGTGATTGCCCGGATTTTTCCTTCCATTCCCCGGCTGCCGAATCCGCCGGGCACCAGGATGCCGTCACACTCCTCCAGGAGTTCTTCCGGATCCCCTTCCTCCAGGTCTTCCGCGCTTATATATTTCAGATCGACCTGGGAATCATTGGCAATGCCGCCGTGAATAAGCGCCTCGTGCAGACTCTTATACGATTCCTTTAAATCCACATACTTGCCGGTAATGCCGATGGTCACCCGGTGCTGCGGATTTTTTATTTTTTCAACCAGTTCCTCCCATGGCTTGATATAGGGAGCACCGGTCCAGATTCCCAGTTTCTCCAGGACCCGGTCATCAAGACCCTCGTCATGCAGGCGCAGCGGCACCTCATAGATGGACTCCACATCAATGGCCGTGATGACCGACTCAGGTTCAACATTGCAGAAAAGGGCAATCTTTTTTTTCAGATCGGTGGTGAGAGCGGTTTCGGTTCTGCACACCAGGATATCCGGCTGAATACCGCTTGCCAGTAGTTCCTTGACGCTGTGCTGGGTCGGCTTGGTTTTCACTTCCCCGGCCGTTTTAATATAGGGGACAAGGGTCAGGTGGATGAACAGGGTATAATCGCGGCCCATTTCACCGCGCAGCTGGCGGATGGCCTCAACAAAAGGAAGCCCTTCGATATCGCCTATAGTGCCGCCGATTTCAATTATTGCAACATCGACGGTACCGTCAAGCTGCAGGATCGCTCCTTTAATTTCATCGGTAATGTGGGGAATAACCTGTACGGTTCCCCCGAGGTATTCACCGCGCCGTTCCTTCTGGATAACGGAATAATAGATCCTGCCCGAGGTGTAATTATTCACCTGCGCCATCAGGGCGCTGGTATACCTCTCGTAATGCCCCATATCCAGGTCGGTTTCGGCACCGTCATCGGTGACGAATACCTCGCCGTGCTGAAAGGGGTTCATGGTGCCGGGATCTACATTAATGTACGGATCGAGCTTTTGAAAAGTCACCGTCATGCCGCGGCTTTCGAGCAAGGCTCCCAGGGAGGCGGCGGCCAGTCCTTTGCCCAGGGAAGAAAGGACTCCGCCGGTGATAAAAATGAATTTTGTTTTCTTGGTGACTTTGGTTTTCATGCACTCTCTCCCGGGTATGCAAAAAGAAAAGGGCAGCCGCAAGCTGCCGCATGGTGGATGTTAAAAAAGTTATACACCAAAGCCTGTTTGTTGACAAGCTTGCCGCATGTCATTTCTCACAGGATTTCCATGCCGGAACAAAAACCGGGAGGAGCACGGCAGCATAAGTTTACAGCTGCTCACACCGCTACTACCGGCGGGGCTGAATATTTTCTCAGCCGGGGGCCCTGAAGAGCGAGAGATAATTGCAGGGACCCACATCCAGGTTTTTCACGCACTGAAAACCGCTGGAGCAGACAATATTTTCCAGCTCACCCGGGGACAGTCTCCATGCAAGAGGCGGCCCGGGCGGACCTTCAATCTTGTGGAATTCGACAATGGCAAGAATAGCTGCAGGCCGCAATATATTTCGAATTTCCCGCAAAACCCGGGGCAAAGCATTTTCCTGCGCCAGGATATGGGCGGCAGTAGCCATAAGACAGCAGTCCACGCTCCAGTGGCTGAGCGGCAGACCCTCTCCTGCATCGGCAATGACGGGATGGACATTTTCCACATTCCGCATATCGGCCCTGACCCAGAGGGTTTCAAGTCCCTCCCACCAGAGATCCATTGCCAGAATCTGCCCTTTTTCTCCCACATACGGGGAGGCTGCCATTGTATAATTGCCAACGCCGCAGGCAAGGTCCAACAAAATCATGCCCGGAGCGAGCCCCAGCGCCTTGAAAAATACCCTTTCATCCAGCAGGTTGAAGCTGCTCAGTCCCGCCGAAACAGGAACATTCTCCATGGAACAAGCCATCTCCTCTTCAGCGGCAGTTGGGGCTGATAGGGGATTCCAGGCAGTCGGTCACAGTGGGTATCAAACCGAAGCACTGCGAGGCAAAACGCCACTTGCCGACACCTTCCCGCTTAAAGAGGAGTTCCCGGGCATCGCCAAAATTTCCTGCTTCTTCCAGCTGCCGGATGGGGATATCATCCATGTCCGTAGATTCCGGATAATAAAAGGCAAACATCATTTCGCAGCCCAGTTTTTCGGCATATTGCTTTATATTGCCTATTGCCGCTTCCCCGGAATACGTCACGAGCACTATATTAGCCTGCCCTCTCCGATCTGCGAACCTCCCGACGTTATTGAACTCTACGCCATCAGCCATTTTATTCTTCACGTCGGCACAGCCTGATATACCTGCAAGCAGCACTAACAGGAAAAATAGATGCATCACTCCCTTGAAGCATTTCACCTGAAATTTCTCCTTTCGCTGTTTTCTGAAAATTTCTCCCTGAAATTATACCGGTGTAGCTGCCCTCTACAATGTGCTCATTTATTTCCGCCAGAGAGACAGGGAGAGTCGGATATAGCTGATAGTATCAGTAATATCCGGTAATCCAAAATGAAAAATCAAAGAAGTTTCTTTTACCATACGGGCGGAAAAATATACGAGCATTCCTGACTGTGGCAGGTTCTGGTATATTACCGGAGAAGGACTATTTGTCCCAGTGACAGCCGGTGCATTGCCTGCGGCCGGGCATGAGCCGCAGCTTGTTTTCCCGTTCCGCACCTGTAGCGGCGGCAGAGATTTTGATTACTCCCTCTTCATGGGGATTATGGCAGGTTGCACAGACAATTTTTTTGTTAAACAGAGGCAGTTCCACCCCGACCCTTTCCACAGAAGTCTGTATGGCCGCCATGATTTTATCCGACGGCTCGACCAGATGGTTCACTCCCGCCGGATGGTTGTCCGTGAATCCATGGTGGCAGCCGACGCAGTATTCATCGGGATTATGAATAATAAAGCTGACTTTTTCCGGACCTATAAACCGCACATCAGGGATGGAGGCATGACAGAAAAGACAGGTCTCTTCCACTATTTCCCCCTGTTCGGTCAATTGCTTATGAGGATTAAGCCGTTTGTACGCTTCCTCGAGATGGCAGAGAAAGCAGTATGTATTGCGCGTCACCTGGATCTTGCGCAGAAAATTCGGGTTTGTTTTCCGCATGTAACTCATCCGGCGTGAACCCATTTGCAAACAGGAATCATGGCAGGTTTCACAGGTGAGTTTTTTATCTTCCAGCGGCATGTCTGCCGGGACACGAATATGTTCTGAAGGAACGACGTCGACCGGATGTATATCCGGCTGGGCATATTCGGAATGGTGACAACGATTGCATACCAGGTTTTTGTCTCCGTTTTCCCGTAGAGGAGCATTGCCTTTGACCGGCTGTTCAAGGTGGCAGCTCAGACACAGGTAATCGTTCCAGTGCGGATTGAGAGAGCGCGAATCGCGGCACAATTCCAGGTAGTCACTGCGAAGGTTATTTTTCCCGGTTTTTTCTGCATGCGGATCATGACAGGTGGTGCAGACCTCCTCCTGATTATCTGCCAAGAAAATCCCTGCCTGCTCCGCCCTTTCACGTATGATCATGTCGATGAAGGGATTGCTGTCGGTAAAATGTGAAGAAGGGTAATTGGGATGGCACAGATTGCATGCGGCCTGCATCAGCAAGTCGGGGGCAGCGGGGCCGGACTCTTTTTTCTGCGGCTTTTCAATGTGGCAGTATCCGCACCTTGTCGGTTGCGCAGTATGCGGTATTTTGCCGGCAAAATGGTCGGCATGGCAGCTGAAGCACAAGGAATTGCGCACACCCGGGTACGTTCCATTCTCTCCTCTCAGAAGATAATGATTATGTTTTTTCTGATGGATGACGTGACAGGTCTGACAGACGATCTGTCCTTCGAGGATTCCCGTGTCCAGAGGCAGGATAAAATCTTTCTTGTCATGAGTCTTCCGCGGCAGAGTGAGGCCGACCGGATGCAGATGCTCAATCTGATGACAATCCCGGCAGAGCCGGATGGTGTCTGCGGCCACAAATTCTCCTGTTCCAGCTCCATCCCCGGTGTTCCGATGACATCGTGAACATTCCAGTTCATGATGCGGTCCTGCTTTATAGAATTCAGCTGGAGCGGATTCCAGGGCCTTATCTTGCGGATCATTTATTACCGGGACAGAGCCGGGAAGAACATCTGCCGCGCCGGCAGGCAATGCGAAAGCACAAAGAACAAAGACCACCGCCGCACATGCCAGGGTCTGATAGTTATCGGGTAATATGACTGATTGCATAGTTTATTGCCGGCATTTTGCCTAAACCTGCCCGCCTTCCTCTGGAACAGGCTATTTTCTTGTCGAGGGGGAATAGGGTCCCATCATCGTTCTCCGTTCTTCATCCACGTGATAATATCGGTACAGGAAAAGGGTTTTTATGCCGTGACAGGCGTAGCATAAACCTTTTCTCACGTCTTTCCTGAGAAAACTGTCGACAGGTGTTCCCTCGATGTTTATTCCCGGACCCGGCTCAATTTTGTCAGGATGCCAGATGTGAGGATCATGACAGGTAGGACAGGTGATTTCTCCAGCCGGTGTCCTGCGGCCCTCCGAATCAAACAATGGATACATGTAGGTAGCACTTTGCGGAATATAATGCTGTTCGATCGAATAGGGCTTGTTATAACCGAAATAATAACGTTCCGGATGCGATCCCACGCTGACCAGCTTATCTTTGCCTATTCCTTCCTGCCGATGACATCCGTAGCAGGCCCGGGCCATAAAATCCTTGGCTGAGGTGGACAATTCGGAATTCCATAGCGCAGCCTGGCTGACAGCATTATGGACACTGTGGCAGGGAGAACATACAGTCCCTTTGGAAGGATCCTGCCCCTGCAGATTCTTCGAGTCAGGAGCTATTATCCGCATGTCGTGGTCTGTCCCCGCCACATTGCCCTGCTGCCCGTGGCATTCGATGCACAGTTCGGGCTGCTTCTGATTAGTTATCCTGAGAAAACTGCTGGCCCCGTCCCCCTCTATATTAATGCCGCTGCCTTTATTTTCCCCGCCGGGAATCCAGCTGTGCGGATTATGGCAGGTCCCGCATTCCATAACCGATGTAATCTCATCCTTCTTGACCAGCGGCAGCTGCGGTGTACCCGATACTGCCACGCCTACCCGGTGCGAGTATTTGCCGAGCATTTTGGCGGCACCCGGTCCCTTTTTGGTATGACAGGAAAGACAGAGATAGGAATGGGAGGTTCTCTCTTCACCGAGAGGCTTGGCCCAAAGCATGGGTCCCGTTCCGTTATGGGGAATGTGGCAGGAGCTGCATATGCCTGCCTGAGCAATGCTCTGTGCGGCGATATTGGTTTCTTCCTGCGCGGTGACCCGTAAATCATGATCCGTGCCGTCCACCCGATAGTGCTCCGCATGGCAGGATGAACAGAGAGCAGCGGATGTCCCGACCGGCTGGCGAAGGAAACTACTTGAACCGTCCCCTTCCGCATTCATGCCCTGTCCCTTTATCCTTAGTCCCGGCTGCCATCGATGCGGATCATGACAGGAGTGGCATTCCATGGTTAACCGGCCATTTTCATGCTTATACAAGGGCAACTGGGAGGAATCCTTTATCTCAACCGCCACCGGATGAGAATATTCACCAACACCTTTTTTGGCAGCTGGTCCCTCTTCTCCATGGCAGACCAGGCAAAGAGCGGACGGAGTCAGAATCTCCTCACCTGCCGGACGTGACCAGAGATACCGCCCGGTTGCTTTATGCGGGATATGACAGGAAACGCACACTCCGAATTGTTCGACATTCTGTTCAAGAATGTTGATATCTTCAGGTTTGGTAATTCGGAGATCATGATCAGTGCCTTCGACCAGCACCTGGTCTGCATGGCAGGTGGCGCATAAAATCTCCCGCGAAGCAGGCAGTCCTTTGGTTCCCGGTGCATGCTGATGAATTGCATGACAGGAATAACACTGCACTGTATTATTTTCTCCGCCAGCGGGGACGAATTCCCCGGCGGGCACCGGTTTAAAGATAACCTCCACCGGGTGATTTGCCGTTTTCGGGGCTGCTGTCAATTGCATATCCTTGTCTGCATGGCAATAGGTGCATAATATTTTTCTCCTTGCCAATAATGACTTGGTTCCCGGAGCATGCTGATGCATTTTATGACAGGAAAGGCACTGCAGAGTGCCGTTCTCCCCTGCCTGCAAGGTAAATTCCAGGGACGGATCCTGTTTGAAGGCAACAAAAAGCGAATGGTTGACCTGTTCCGAGGCCGGAGCCTCCGTGTCATCGATTTTATCGGGATGACAGATGGCACAGAGAGCCGATTCACTCATGGTATAAACCAGATTCCTATCCACGCCGCCATGCGGGGTATGGCAGCTTTCGCATATTACATGCTTAACATCGGTAAAGGAGGGAACGGCGCCTTCGGCGAAGATTCTGTCGGGCAGCGGGTTCTTGCCCTGATGAATTGGATGATTTTCAACTCTCTCAAGTTGGGCCACATGACACATCTCACACATTATGGAATCATTGTTGGTGATCCGCAAAAAGATGCTTCTCTCAATACTGGTATCCGTCGGATTGGAATGGGCGGAATGGCAGGTGGCGCACATCATTTCCCCTTCATGGGAGAGGGGAAACAGCTTGGGAATCTTGACCTTGTCCGAAGGTTTGACCCCGGTCTTATGCATATCCAGGAGCCATACCTTGCTGCGGGAATCCTCTGTCGAACCGTCATGGCAGCTGAAGCACATCAGCTCATCACCCGCCACGTCCTCCACTTCGTACTCCGCCAGGGCCGTGCCGCGCCCCTCAATGAACTGATCTATCCACCTGAAATGACAGATGGCGCATTCCCGTGATGAATTCCGGGTAAGATTGCCTGCTGCCTGCAGTTCACCAATGAAGAAAAGTGTTTGCCCCAGGAGAAGGGCAAATAATATGATCAGATGCCGGTGTACTATCATTCTTCGAGCTTTTCCAGGACCACAAGGCAGTTCTTGAACATCTCGACGACCAGTAACCGGTTGCCCGAGAGCGCCAGGCCGACAGGGGTGGTGAATTTTATCAGGTGGCCCGTATAATCACCTATAATACCCAGGAATCTGCCGTCCTGCGAAAAAACCTGGATAACGCCGAGATAGCTGTCGGAAACAAATACTTCGTCCCGGTCATTGAGGGCAATGCCCTTGGGCCGGAATAATTGTCCCGGTTCAATTCCCCAGTCCCCGATAAACCTGACATATGAACCTTCCGGGGACAGGACCTGTACCCTGGTGTTGATGACTTCAACCACAAAAAGGTTACCGGCCCTGTCCATATCCATCATGAACGGAAAACGAAATTCATCAGGGTTGCGTCCCATTGTCCCCCTGGACCAGAGGATGTTCCCCTCCAGGTCAAGGGTGACGATGCGATGGTTGTCATTGTCGACAACATGAAATATTCCTTCTTCTATCCCGAAAGAAACATCGGTGGGATCCGACAGCTTGTCGCCTGGCCGGGAAGGTACGGGTATGAAACGGGGAGGACTTCTGTCTGCCGGAAAGAGAACGAGCCGGTGATTGCGTGAATCCGCAACCACCACATCCCCGGCCGCCGATACGTCAAGACCCAGCGGCTGGTTGAGAATCGAACTGTTGCCGAGAGTAAACAGGGAATTTCCCTGCTGGTCGTAAATCCTTACCGTATCGGCGGTGCCGTCGAGAATATAAATTCTGCCCTGTGAATCAACAGCGACATCGCTGGGCAAACGCAGCAGATCATTGATTACCAATACCTGCTGATAGGCAATACTTGCGGGTAGACCGTCTTCTGCCAGAGCTTCGCAGGCAGTAATCAGCAACACCGGAAAAATCAGGGCATAAAAACTCCATAAACGGCCTTTCCAGTTGAGCATTGACCTGTCTCATGGCGACCGGGGACTTTTTTTCAAACGAATGAAGTTGAACATAACCTGTCAAGCCCCCGGTCTCTGGTTATCGGTTAATCTGTCGAGCGGTCTTCCACCTGCAGTTCCTGCATCTTCTGTTGTTTCATCAGGTCGGAATCAAACATGGTGGGCAGATAAAATTTCATGTACCTGTCAATCATGTCGGCAACTTCCGTCCGGTAAAGGCTTTCCGACCGCAATCGGGAATAACCGACCGCAGCAAACTGGATATACGGCTCTCTTCCGTGGCATTCCGTACACTGCAGAGGCTTTTTCGACATGTGGCGATGAAGAATAACCTTGGCTTTTGCCTGTTCTTCCGGAGTGAGATTGTCCTTTTGGGCCAGATACTCTCTGATAAAATCCGGATTGGTCGGCAGGTCGAGCCGCCTGGATTCACCGTCAAGAGTGGCGACCGGAACAAGCCTGGCGCCGTAGTTCCCGAATTTGTTTTCATCTATGGTCAGTACTTTTTCTTCGGTCAGATTGTCATACCATTCATACCGCACGATTCCCGGTGAATCATCCTGGCGGATATGACAGGTTTCACAGGCCATAAAGTAATTGTGCATGTTGAGAAAAGACCTGATATCAGGCGATTTGCCATGGGGCAGTGTTCCATGACAGGTTACACATATGGGCGGGCTGGCAATGACCAGTTTGACGGTTTTATCTACATTGTGAAAATGGGTATCAGTTTTCTTTAAATCCTCGGTCGAGATGAATTCCACAAACTTACCTCCCCCTGCAGCCTGTATTCCGCTTGTTGCGGCAGGTGGAAAATAGAGGAGCTTCATCAGAAGGACCGAAATAAAGGCAAAGAAAAAGATGGAGCCCAGCGAGGCAAGTTCCAGCATTCCCCGCTTGAGTCCTTTAGGCTGCGGTTCGTGATGATGCGGATCCGTATCCTCAACCGGTGCGAGCTTGCCCGCCTGCACCAGCTCTTCATATTGGAGGGGATGCTCTTCTTTCAGATGGTGAGCCGACATCTTGCCGTCAATCCATACCCTGCTCATGGGAAACTGACCGGGTTTCCAGTGGACAGCATAAAAATGCCAGACAATAATGGCAAGTGTTGCCAGAATAGCCTCCATGCCGTGAATCAGGATTGAAAGATCAAGGACAAATTTGCCCCAGTAATCTTCCGACCAGAGCAAAATACCGGTAACGGAAATGATGATGGTTCCCGCAACAAGAGCCAGGTACTCGGCTTTTTCCCGGTAATCAAAGCGGGCGAACTTCGGCGGTTCCTTTCTCCTGCCAAGATAATAGCCGATGTTATGCACAATATCTTTAGCATCCTTCCAGGTCGGAATCATGCCCTTCATGAAAGACCTGCCGTCCTTACAGGCTACAAGATAGGCAACATGATACATGGCAGCCAGTATCATGGCGACACCGACGATACGGTGCGTCAGCCCCCGGTAATGAAAAATGACTGGACCCCAGTCGCCGAGTTTCAGTATCCATGTCTCGGGCAGCTTCAGCATATAGCCGGTGACGACCAGGAGAATGAAGGTCACAAAGACCAGCAGATGCTGAATCCGTTCGTGGCAGTTCAGTCGGATAACCTCGGTGGGCAGGTCGTGGTTCAGACTTGAATTCTCGTTATTCGTTGTATATGTATCCATTCTGCTCATCCTCTCAATGATTATTGCGGTTCTTGACGGTTCTGTACAAATCCATGAGTTGATGGATAAGCATTCCGCCAATGACGACAGTAATTAAGAGGGTATACACATATTTTACAATCATATAGACCGTGAACTGAAAACGTTCCTGCTCATTCAGCGCGCTGAGTTCTTCATCATCAATTTCCATGAGATTACGGAATCTTCTCTCTTTCCTGAGAGCGCTGATATCGGTGATAACGGCCTCACCCTTGACAAAAGCCGCAACTGTTTCGTCAAACCCCAGTCCGGTCTTATGAATTTTTCCCCTGGCAAAGGATTCCGTAGCCCTGGGATGGCACTGCTGGGTGCCTTCTGTATTGGCGCAGGTTTGCCGCAGGTTCTGGGGATGAACCGCCGACTCCTTGGATTGCATGCTTTTCAGGGAGTGCACCGAATATCCGACCGGCGCATGGCAGCTGATACAGTCAGGCGCATTCTGATCTCCGTACATAACCCCTTTCCAATGGTACGTGTCTCTGTAATTTGCTGTCGCCGGGAGTTCGTGACGGTTCATCATCTGGGCATCCTGATGACAGTTCAGGCAAAGATTTACCGTCTCTATCGATGTTTTTGACCTGTGCAGCCGGTGGGTAAAATGCTGATAATACCGGTTGGCCCATTCTTCTTTGGTATGGCAGCCGATGCAGCGCCGCAGGGCGTCCTGTGAAATTCCCGAATCCTGTTCAAAGCCCTGGACAGGCTGGTATACGGTATTTTTATGGCAGTCGGTGCATCCCGGCATGTCCTGGAGATACTTTTTGGCGTCTTCAGGCGTCCCCTTGCCATGGATGCTGAGATTTACTTCCTCGTAGAGGTTGGAATGGGAAAACTCGATTTCTGTTGACGGCTCCTTGAGATGGCATTTCGTCGAACAATCAACCTTTTGCGCATCATTGTGCGGGATTTTGTCTAGATTCAGATGGCAGTTTCGGCACAGAACCTTTCCGTGAACCGAATTTTGGTATTTTTCTTCGGTAACATAAAACAGGCGGATTTTTCCTGTTTGCTGATCTATCCGTGCCAAGCCTGAGTACTTGTGACAGATGGCACATCCTTCTTCATCAGCAGCATTGACCCGGGAAGAAAAGAGAAACAGGGTCAGGATCGTCCCAACAAGGAACAGGATACATCCGGTTGAAAAATGCTTCATTCCAACCTCCTTTTAGAGAACAGCTAGTTTTGATAGTCATTGAATGAACTCTGTATCCTGTCCGGTTTTAACCCGGCAAGAGCGGAACATCGGCACCGATAAGGTAATCTTCTTCATCGGCGACCTTAACCCCGGCAAAAAAATACTGGCGGGCCATGAATGTCCCAACAAGAAAAAGGATACCCCCGGTTGAAAAATCCATCATTTCAACCCTCCTTTTACTGAATGTTTACTGAAACCGCGTTTACGGTTTCACCTCTAATTTCCCCTTTTACTTACTCGTTCCCCATGTAATTATTATATCACATATGCAACTCAATATATAAATTAATACGAAGTAGAAATTGTGAAGATGAAAAGATGGAATATCCGCTTTTCTGGAGGATTGCTCAGGCTGATGAACCGTTTTGAGGATCTGCAATTTCATCAAAATAATCCAAACGGTCAAGACCCCATTTTTATTCCTGAGAAATAATCCTGTACTTCAGAAATGATAATTATTCCTTAAGTTAACGATATAAAATACATATGCGATATGTATTGCAGTAGAAACAAAATTGCAACAAGTCAAATTGTCGCACCACAGGGTGGCAACTGTTTTCCTGTCTTCAACTATCCGCAGGTTCATATGAAAATTCATACATTTTTCCGTTACTTTATGTCCGCCTGGTTAGATGAGTGACAATTCAGTCATCAACATAATGGATAAATATTCAGCAATTAAATTTTTAATAAATAATACAAAACTCGTCCGAAAAATTTGCCTATCCTCATCAGGAATTTCTTTGAGTTTCCTGTTTTTTTCCTCATATAATGAAAAATGACAAGAGAAACGCTATTAAATGGCTCTTGGCAAGGTGACAAAAAGAAGAAAAAATATAATAGGATTTCTTTAAGATAGCGGATTTTCACCCATCAGATGCAGAGCGGGCATGATGACAAAATCAAGGAGATTATCGGACAGATAAACTGCCCAAAAGGTTACCGCTGCGTTGCCGCGGGGCTCGTCAGACTCTGCCGGGCAATGGATGTCGGCAAGAAAACATATTTGGAATGTCTTGAGAAGGATATCAAGGATTGTCCTTTTTCAGTACGTTTTGCCGGGGCAATTTATTGTAAATGCCCCTTGCGCATCTATTTGGAAAAGAATCTTCGCAGGTAAGTTTTTACCGGAAATCGCTGAAGTTCATCAATTCATTATCCAATAAATTACGAAACCTCAACTATTTGAAAAGCTGAGGTTTTATTTTTCTTAACTGGCGGAGGAGCAGGGATTCGAACCCTGGGTGGAGTTTCCCCCACAACGGTTTTCGAGACCGTCCCGTTCGACCGCTCCGGCACTCCTCCGTTTATTGCGGCCTCAAAAATACCTTGATTTTCCGTCAGCGTCAAGCAAATGCCCCTGTTTGACACGTGGAATTCCATGTCATAATTTTATTGTACTATCACTATGACTGCTTAAAGAGCTTGCCTACCGCAGAATCTTTTATTAAATCAGCAGCAGACCAATTCAAGTGTAACGGGGATATTATGAAATTCCGTATTGAGCGCGACACCATGGGGGAAGTACAGGTTCCCGCCGACCGGCTGTGGGGGGCCCAGACCCAGAGAAGTCTGACAAATTTTAAAATCGGCGAAGAAAAAATACCGCTGCAGATGATTTACGCCTTTGCCCAGCTCAAAAAAGCATGCGCCATGGCTAACCATCATTTCGGCAAGCTGGATGACCGGATCAGGCTGTGCATTGTCAAGGCGTGTGATGAAATTCTGGCTGGCCGCCACGACAGGGAGTTCCCCTTATCGGTCTGGCAGACGGGGAGCGGCACCCAGACCAACATGAACCTCAATGAGGTTATTTCCCACCGGGCGAATCGGATCCGGGCGGAGGAGATTGTCGAAGACCTGCTGATCCATCCCAACGACCATGTCAACATGTCACAAAGCTCGAACGACACCTTCCCGACCGCCATGCACATTGCGGCAATAATTGATATTGAGGAAAAGCTGCTGCCGGCGATCTCCCTTCTGGCCGAGACCCTGCATAAAAAAGCGAACCAGTACGGCGACATCATCAAGATCGGGCGCACCCACCTGCAGGATGCCACCCCCCTGACCCTTGGTCAGGAAATCAGCGGCTGGGCCGCCATGCTTGACAGCAATATAAACCAGATTATGGATTCGCTGGAACCGCTGCGTTCTCTGGCGATCGGCGGTACGGCGGTGGGCACGGGCCTGAATGCTCCGTCCGGATTCGGAACCGTAGTCGTGGAACATCTTTGCCGGCAGACCGGCAAACGTTTTATTTCCGCGGCCAACAAGTTTCATGCCCTGACTTCGCATGATGCCCTGGTGTGGGCCAGCGGCGCCCTGAAATCACTGGCAGCCAATCTTATGAAGATAGCCAACGATGTACGCTGGCTGGCCAGCGGGCCCCGCTCCGGTATCGGGGAACTGACCATCCCGGCCAATGAACCGGGGAGTTCCATCATGCCGGGCAAGGTCAATCCGACCCAGGCCGAGGCGGTCACCATGGTTGCCTGTCAGGTCTTCGGCAATGATGCGGCAGTGGCTTTCGGCGCCAGCCAAGGCAACTTTGAATTGAACGTGTTCAAGCCGGTGATCATCTATAACTTTCTGCAATCCACCCGCCTGCTTGCCGACGTTATCCAATCATTCAACAGCAACTGCGTGTCGGGGATAGAACCGGTTGCGGAAAAAATCGAGCATAATCTCAAGAATTCATTGATGCTGGTCACGGCACTCAACCAGCATATCGGCTATGAAAACGCGGCCCTGATTGCCAAAAAAGCCTACCAGGAAAACATGACCCTCAAAGAGGCTGCCATGAAACTCGGCCTGTTGAAGGAAGAGGAATTTGACAGCTACGTTGATGCCCGCAAAATGGTGCATCCGGAGAAATAAGATGCAGGAGTTAGGGTTTTAGGGCCGGTCTTGACTGGGTCTTAAGTGCTTTTTGAAAGGATTGGTTTTAATTTCCCGTTATCGTTTGTCGGACCTGCAGCATACAACGACAATGAACGAAGTGTCAGGCCGTTGCCCGCTCCAAAATATCATCGATGCGCAGCAGGATCCGGTCCGCTATTTTCTCTGTCGAGATGTAAAACCGCATGATGCGTTCACCCCTGGGGGTCTTTATATTCTGGAAGGCGGGGACATTGCTGTAGCCCCTGCCCCGGGTAAGAGTATCCATTACAATATTTCTGATCGCGCATGTTCTGCAGTGTTCCGTTTTACCGCAGCCTTCCGGCAGATTGGCGAAGGCACATCCTAATACCTCGCCGCCCAGACATCCCTCAATCTCGCCGGGGTTCTTGCCAAGAAATTTCATGCCGCAATCATTTGCCGTCTTGACAACTCCCCTGCAGTCCAGGACCAGTACCGGTTCAGGAATAATATTCAGGAGTTCCCTAAAATTTTGAGGGATGCCCTGCGTCAATTGAACAGTGCATCTGGAGCAGATCCCCTGGGTTATCACTTTTTCGGTGCGAAGATCCTCCTGGGGCAGCAGCTGCTTTTTGCAGCGCACACATATTCTTCTTTTCATACTCTCTTTTTAACCTCGAAATCGACGGGTATTCAATTTCATGTCACCGGCTCAGGGAACCTGTCGGACCGCCCCCTTATCCGCGGATGCGGCAAAATGCGCGTACGCCTTCAAAGCGGCTGAAATAACGCGCTCGCGGTCAGGAGTGAAAGCCTGCGCTCCCTTTGCCTCCTCTTCTTTTCTTCGCCGGGCAAGCTCTTCATCGCTTATCTGCAATTCAATTCTTCTCTCCGGTATACTGATTCTTATCGCATCACCGTCCCTTACCAGGCCGATGGCTCCGCCGCCTGCCGCCTCCGGAGAAACGTGTCCGATGGATAAACCGGACGTGCCCCCGGAAAACCGTCCATCCGTCACCAGGGCGCATTCGGCGCCCAGATGCATGGATTTCAGATAGGAGGTCGGATAGAGCATTTCCTGCATGCCGGGACCTCCTTTTGGTCCCTCATACAGGATAAACACGACATCGCCGGCCCGAACCTCCCCGGCCAGAATGCCTTCGCAGGCAGCATCCTGTGAATGATAAACCCTGGCGCTGCCGGTAAATTGAAGGTTGGAGGGATCAACCCCTGCCGTTTTGACGATGCTGCCGTTTTCAGCAATGTTGCCGTACAGGACGGCCAGCCCTCCGTCCCGGCTGTATGCGTGGTCCATATCGCGAATGCATCCCTTCTCCCGGTCCAGATCAAGCTCGCTGTACATGGTCAGCTGCGACCCCATGACCAGGTTCCTCCCCTTGCCGGCCGGTGCGCTGCGGTAAAGAGACAATGCCTCGTCAGTCACTGTCGACCGCATGACATCATACCGGACCAGCGCTTCCGCCAGGGTCAGGCCGTCAACCCGGAAGACTCCGGTATCCAGAAGTCCGGCCCGGTCAAGTTCGCCCATGATCCCGAGAATTCCTCCTGCCCTGTTGACATCTTCAACATGATAATGGGAACTGGGAGCAACCTTGCACAGATTGGGAATTTTGCGGGACAGCCGGTCAATATCCGCCATGGTGAAATCAACACCCGCCTCATTGGCAATGGCCAGCAGGTGGAGCACGGTATTGGTCGAGCCGCCCATGGCGATATCGAGCGCCATGGCATTGGCAAAAGCCTGCCGGCCGGCGATGCTCCGGGGCAGGACCGAGGCGTCACCCCGGCCGTACCAGGCATCGCACATCTCGACAATTCTTCGGGCCGCTTTTTCAAACAGGGTCAACCGGTTGGCATGGGTGGCAACCACTGTTCCATTGCCGGGAAGTGCCAGTCCGATAGCCTCATTCAGACAGTTCATCGAATTGGCGGTAAACATGCCCGAACAGGAACCGCAGGTCGGACAGGCAGCCCGCTCCACCTCTGATATTTCTTCGTCCGAAACCGCCGTATCGGCAGCCATGACCATGGCGTCAATCAGATCATACCGCTTTTCCCCGATAATTCCCGCCTCCATGGGTCCGCCGGAGACGAAAACGGCCGGAATATTAAGCCGCATGGCCGCCATCAGCATACCGGGAGTTATCTTGTCGCAGTTGGAAATGCAGACCATGGCATCAACCTTGTGGGCGTTGCACATATATTCGACCGAATCTGCAATAAGCTCCCGGGAAGGCAGGGAATAAAGCATGCCGTCGTGCCCCATGGCAATGCCGTCATCAATGGCAATGGTATCAAACTCGGCGGCAAAACAGCCCTGTTTTTCAATAAGCTGCTTGACCTGCTGGCCGATTTCATGCAGGTGGACATGACCGGGCACCATCTGGGTAAACGAGTTGACCACTGCGATAACCGGTCTGCCGATCTGCTCTTCCTTCATGCCGTTGGCGCGCCAGAGGGCCCTGGCTCCGGCCATTCTCCTTCCTTGCGTCGTAACGCTGCTCCGTAGGGGAATACTCATCGCAAAACTCCTTAAAACATCTGGAATAAATATTTTTTTTCTTGTAATTTACAGACAGTGGGAGATAGTACAACAATAGCTAACTCTGATCAATTGGAATGCGGGGAGGGCCATGAAAAAACAGGAAATAGATTACTGGATCGCAGCCATGCTCAACAAGCATGAACGTGTGTCGGACCTTAACATAACGGTGGGCAAGCCGCTGCAGGTGGAAAGTGACGGTTTGCTGGTACCTGTCGACGTAGCCCCTCCGGTGCAGGAACTGACGCCGTTCCAGACCGAAGTTTTCGCTCTCAACCTGATCGGAGCCAATCAGAGGCTGCTCAGAGACCTTATCACCAGGGGCTCCTGCGACCTTTCCTATTCCCCGAAAGAAAATGTCCGTTTCAGGGTGAATGTCTTTCATCAGAAAGGACATCTTTCCACCGTCCTCAGAAAACTTGAAACCAATCTTCCGACCATTGAAAATTTCAACTTTCCTGATTCCTTCAATAAGATGGCGAAGGAGAAAAACGGTCTCATCCTGTTCACCGGCGCCACCGGTACCGGAAAAACTACAAGCATGGCCGCCATCCTGAATAAGATTAATCATGAACGGCCGGTCCATATTGTGACCCTGGAAGACCCCATTGAATACATCCATCCGCACCGTGTGGCGACCTTTAACCAGAGGGAGATGGGTGACGACTTTGATGAGTATGCAAGTGGGCTCCGAGCGGCCCTGCGCCAGGCGCCAAAAGTCATTCTCGTCGGCGAGATCCGGGACCGCGAAACTCTTGAAATTGCCCTCACTGCGGCGGAAACCGGCCACGTCGTCTTTTCTACGCTGCACACCATCGATGCCGGTCAGACCGTCAACCGTATTCTCGGCTTTTTTGATCATGACGAACAGACAATGATCAGAAACCGGCTTGCCGACACCATCCGCTGGATCGTCAGCCAGCGGCTTATGCCGAAAGTCGGGGGCGGCCGGATAGCTGCCCTGGAAATTCTCTGTACCAGTCTGCGGGTCAAAGACCTGATATTAAACGGTGAATCCGAGGACAAAACCTTTTACAATGTTATCAAGGCCGGCTCAACCAGCAATATGCGTACCTTTGACCAGCATCTGCTGGAACTCTACCAATACGGGCTGATTACAGAGGAAACCGCCATTGTTTTCAGTTCTCATCGAAGCGAAATCAAACGCGGCCTGGACAACATCAAATCCTCCAGGGGACAGCGCACTTCAGATATCAATGAACTGCAAATGGAAACAGAGAATGATGATTTTTTCCTTTAACACCATGGAAAGATTGAGTCAGCCTGCAACCTGCCGCATCCCCTCTCCGGCTAACCTTTGAAGGAGATTAGCATGATCAGTTCCTGCCCCCATTGCAATAAAGCCCTGAAGCTGGGAGAAGCCCAGCAGAAGAAACTGCAGAGTGCCCTTGACGCACTGGAACCCGGAAAAAAGCTGACCATCAAATGCCCGGCCTGCAAAAAAGGGATTACCCTTGCTGCCGGAGATATTGCCACGGAAAATCCGGACGCCCTCAGGCCGCCGGGACCTCCCGACCTAACCTGGCTTAAGGAAGAAGGACTCAATGATGAGAAAAACCTTGAAGATATCCCCATGTGCCTGGTCCTGTTTCCGCGGGATGAAAAACTGGAGATAGTACGGGATACTCTGGAGCAGGTCGGATACCGGATTACTGTCGCCGAAAATGTGGAACAGGCAATCGAGAGCATGCTTTTTAACAATTATGCAAGCATCGTACTGCACTCACAGTTTGACGGGCCGCAGCTTGAAAATTCCCTGTTTCATAAACATATGCGGGATATGCCCATGCAGCGAAGACGGTATATCTTTTATATCCTGGTCGGCCCTGAATTCCAGACTCTTTATAACCTGCAGGCTCTTGCCTGCAGCGCAAACCTTGTGGTCAATGAAAATGACCTCTATCATCTGGGCGTGGCCCTGCGTAAGGCGATTCCACAGTACGAAGAACTCTTCGGGCCCTATATGGAGGAATTATCTTCTGCCGGCAAAAGCTGATTCCAAAACCGCATTGTCACAGATTTGCTCCGGTTTCCGGAAAAAAAGTCCGATTTACAAGACGAAACAGTTGTCTTTAAACGACAACTCTGTTAATAGGTGAATTTTTGGAATAGTGTATTGTGCGTGTCATATGGATGTACAATAAAACATTTTAACCTATAATCTTTACAAAGGAAAAAAGGTCGGTATTTTGCCGATCCACAGAGGACCAGAAACCCATGACTGACAATGGAAAACAGCCGGTGCAGACCGCAGAAAACAACACCAGTGAAGAAATAAGCTTTGCTGAACTTTTTGAGCAGGAAAACCACAATACCGTCATCAACGTTGGAGAAGTCGCCAAAGGAAAAGTTGTCGGCATTGATAATGATATGGCACTCATTGACGTCGGCGACAAGGCGGAAAGCTACATTCCGCTTTCCGAATTCCGGCACGAAGATCCGGAACGTGAAATAAAAATCGGCGATGAATTCGAAGTGTTCATAGAACGTCGCAAGGATGAGGGCGGACTACAGCTTTCCCGCGAAAAAGCCATTGCCATCAAGGTATGGGAAGAAATAGCCGAGATTCAGGAAAAAGACAGCACGATCGAAGGCCGCATCGAAAACCGGGTCAAGGGCGGCATGTCCGTTGATGTCGGTGTTCCGGCATTCCTGCCCTATTCCCAGATTGACCTGCGTCCGGTCAAGGATCTCGATTCACTCATCGGCCAGACCTTTGAATTCAAGGTTCTCAAGTTTAACCGCAAGCGCAACAATGTTGTCATCTCCCGTCGGGCCATTCTTGAAGAACAGCGTTCCGAACTGCGCGAAAAAATGCGCGCCACCCTTGAAGAAGGCCAGACGATTGTCGGCGCAATCACCAATATCACGGACTATGGTCTATTCATCGATCTCGGCGGCATGGACGGTCTGTGTCATATCACCGACCTTTCCTGGGGACGGGTTTCCCATCCCTCCAAACTCTATAATGTCGGCGATGAAATCGAAGTCAAGGTCCTGAAATATGACAAGGAGTCGGACCGTGTATCTCTCGGCGTCAAACAGTTGAAGGAAGATCCATGGGCCAAGGTTCCGGAAATATTCCCCGTTGGCGCCGAAGTGACCGGAAAAGTCGTCTCAATTACCGACTACGGTGTTTTTGTCGAGCTTGAAGAGGGCGTGGAAGGCCTTGTCCATATCTCGGAAATGAGCTGGTCGAAAAAGCCCCGCCATCCTTCCAAGATCGTGTCGGTCGGAGATGAAATTGAAGTCAAGGTGCTCAAGGTCGAGGTCGAGACCAAGCGTATTTCTCTCGGCATGAAGCAGCTCCAGCCCAACCCGTGGGATGTGGTTGAGGAAAGTTACCCGGTCGGTTCGATTATCGAGGGAAAGATCAAGAATATTACCGACTTTGGCGTGTTCATCGGTATTGAGGAAGGTATTGACGGGCTCATCCATGTCTCCGATCTTTCCTGGACCGAGCGCATCAAGCATCCATCGGAGAAATATGCCAAGGGTGAAACCATCCAGGCTGTTGTCCTGAAAATCGACAAGGAGAATGAAAGATTTTCTCTCGGCATCAAGCAGCTCGAGCCCGATCCCTGGGCAGCGGTAGTCAGCAGATATCCGATCGGAACGATAGTCGAGGGGACGATAACCAATGTTACCGATTTCGGTATTTTTGTGCAGCTTGAAGAGGGAATTGAAGGCCTGGTGCATATTTCGGAAATAAGCAAAGAAAAAATCCAGACCCCGGTCGGCATGTTTACTGTCGGCGACACCTTGAAGGCCATGGTCATAAGCGTATCCTCGGATGACCGCAAAATAGCCCTGTCCATGAAAGCCCTCGAAGAGGGTGATGAGGAAAGCGCCAAGGAGGAGTATGAGAAGAAGAAGCAGTCTTCCGGTCCCTCCACCTTCGGGGATCTTCTCAAGGCGGCTGCTGATGAACAGACGGAAGATAAAAGCTGAGAAATAATAAAACCGGATCGAAAGGGTATTTTCTTCGGGGGAGACCAATTCTGCAGATGCAACCAGTCAGTCTTGCCCGGCAAAATACCCTTTACCATAATTTCGGACCTCCCTGCCCCGGCTGCGGGTGGTGAGAGTAATCACAGAGGTACTAGAGAAATACTATGCTCAAACGTGAAATTGTAAACAAGGTTTCAGATCAGCTCCAGGGATATTACAAAAAGGATGTTGCCCTTGCTGTTGACCTTATCCTGGAGGAAATTTCAAAAGCTTTAATTGACGGACGCCGGGTGGAAATCCGGGGTTTCGGCAGCTTTTCAGTGCGGACCAGAAAACCGCGGAGCACGAAAAACCCGAAAACCGGGAAAATCATGAATATTTCTTCCCGGAAAACTCTGCATTTCACAATGAGCAAATCTCTCAAGGAAGCACTGATAGAAGAGGAATAATTTTTACGCAGCCCAGGCTGCAGAGTACAGAGACATTGATGGTAGAAATCCTGCCCTCTGGTCAGACAAACAATGTGCAGTCACCTTTCCCTTTCCTTAAAATTTCCGGTTGATCGTCAATAAGTGATACTACCGTGGAGGGCTGGGGAACAATCTGCCCGCCGTCAATAATCAGATCAACCTGGTTACCGAACAGTTCATTGACATCATATCCGTCCAGCGGAACTTCCCCTCCTTTTTCCAGGAGGGCGGAGGTGTTCAATATCGGGTTGCCCAGACTGTTAATGAGATCCGAACAGATTGGATGATCAGGAACCCGGATACCTACTGTTTTCTGGTGAGTCAGCATTATTTTCGGAACAACTTTCGTTCCGGAAAGTACAAAGGTGTAGGGACCCGGCAGGCATTTCCGCATCAGGCGATAGGCGGTATTTCCTACATGCCCGTATTCGCTGATATTTTTCAGATCGTAACACATGAAACTGAAAGGCTTGTGCTTGGGACGTCTTTTTAACTGGTAGACGCGCTTCACCGCCTTCTGGTTAAAGATATCACAGCCGATGCCGTACATGGTGTCGGTGGGATAGCAGATAACCCCTCCTTTATGCAGAATATCGATCACCTGACTGATCAGTCGCGGCTGGGGATTATACGGATTTATTTCTAGGAGTATTGCCATTTTCTTTCTTACCTGGTCAGGTTAGACAATTAAGCAGGAAATCCCTGGAAAATCCACCAGAATTTTTGCAGAATCCTCGGGAGCCAGCAAACTCAAGCATACAGGAGCAATCGTATTTACCCATTTTCTTTTGTTTATTAACATGCTACATTGCGCCGAAGAAAAATGACCCCCAATCATGATGAGGATGGATCAATGTTCCAGCAGGACATACCCCCGGCATATACTTTTGATGATGTTCTTTTGATTCCTTCTGCTTCGGATATTCTCCCCTCTGAAGTTTCCCTGGCAACAAGGCTGACAGATACCCTCGCACTCAACGCTCCCCTGATCAGTGCCGCGATGGACAGCGTCACCGAACACCAGACCGCTATCGCCATGGCCCGGGAAGGGGGCATCGGCATTATCCACAAAAACATGGGCATGGAGCGGCAGGCCACCGAAGTCGAACGGGTCAAGAAGTCCGAGTCGGGCATGATCATCGACCCGGTAACGGTCAATGAGAATCAGAGTGTCGGTGAGGTACAGGCTATCATGCGCAACTACAAGATATCGGGACTGCCGGTATTGCGCGGCGACAAACTTGTGGGAATCGTCACCAACCGCGACCTGCGCTTTGTATCGGACGACAACCTGCGGGTCAAGGATGTGATGACCAGCAAAAACCTGGTAACCGCTCCGGTAGGAATAAATCTGGAGCATTCAAAGGCGCTGCTGCACGAACATCGGATTGAGAAACTGCTGGTTGTTGATGAAAATGGCAATCTCAAGGGATTGATCACGATCAAGGATATTGAAAAAATCAAGAAATACCCGAATGCGACCAAGGATTCCATGGGACGACTTCTGGCCGGCGCAGCCATAGGAGTCAGCAGCGAAATGATGGAGCGGACCGAAGCCCTGGTAAAGGTCCATGTGGATGTCGTGGTGCTTGATTCGGCACATGGTCATTCCGCCGGTATTCTCAGAGCCCTGCGGCAGGTGAAAGAAGCGTGGCCCGATCTGCCGGTGATTGCAGGCAATGTGGCTACCGCCGAAGGAACGCGGGACCTGATAAAGGCCGGTGCCAACGGAGTGAAGGTCGGCGTAGGCCCCGGCTCCATCTGCACCACCCGCATCGTCGCCGGCGTCGGCGTCCCCCAGTTGACAGCCCTGAAAAACTGTGTCGAAGAAGCCCGCAAGAATAACATCCCGGTCATTGCCGACGGCGGCATCAAGTATTCCGGGGACATCTGCAAGGCCATCGGTATCGGGGCGCATACGGTCATGGTCGGTTCCCTGTTTGCCGGGACCGATGAAACCCCCGGTGAAACATTTCTCTTCCAGGGAAGAAAATATAAAGGTTACCGGGGGATGGGATCACTCGGCGCCATGAACCAGGGCAGCAAGGATCGTTATTTTCAGGAAGGTTCCGGCTCTTCCAAGCTGGTGCCGGAAGGAATTGAAGGAAAGGTCCCCTACCGCGGCCCGCTGTCGGAAATGGTTTATCAGCTGCTGGGAGGCCTGCGTTCCGGAATGGGATATATCGGCGCCGCCACCATTGAGGAGTTGCACCGGAAAGCAAAATTTGTCCGCATTTCCCCGGCAGGGTTGCGTGAATCCCATGTCCATGACGTCATCATCACGCGTGAAGCTCCGAACTACAGGACTGAGGGTATCTAGACGACCCTCTTATCCCTGAAAATTATAGACATAAATACCGGGGAAGGTTTTCCTTTTCCATTAGAAGAATATTGAATAGCGGAATCAGCCATCATGTCTGTTCATTCTGAAAAAATTATTATCCTTGATTTCGGTTCCCAGACCACCCAGCTCATTGCCAGGCGCATACGCGAGCAGAAGGTATACAGCGAAATCCATCCGTTCGACATTGAACTTGACAGATTGCTGGAAATGCGGCCATCCGGCCTGGTTCTGTCTGGAGGTCCGGCAAGCGTCTATGACCATGACGCACCCATCAGTGATCCCGGCATTTTCGAGCTCGGCATCCCGGTGCTGGGCATCTGTTACGGCGCCCAGCTCATGATGCAGCAGCTCGGGGGGCAGGTGGAAATGGCGGAGCACCGGGAATTCGGCAAGGCGGAACTCAATATTACCTATACCGGCGGCATTTTCGCCGGCATGGAAATCGCCCCGACCCGGTATCAGGTCTGGATGAGTCACGGAGACCGTATTGAAAAAGCTGCTCCCGGCTTTGTTGCCACTGCCTGGAGCACCCACTCACCGTTTGCCGCTCTGCGGCACGAGGAAAAGCCGTTTGTCGCGGTTCAGTTTCACCCGGAAGTCGCCCATACCCTGATCGGCAATGATGTCCTCAGAAACTTCATATTTGATCTCTGCGGCTGCCATCCGGAGTGGACCATGCATTCCTTTATTGATTCGACAGTGCAGGAAATCCGGAGAAAGGCAGGGAGCGGCAAGGTAATCTGCGCGCTTTCCGGCGGCGTCGACTCTTCAGTCACGGCAGCGCTGGTACACCGGGCCATAGGCGACCAGTTGACCTGCATCTACGTGAATAACGGCCTCATGCGGACCGGTGAAACGGAAAGCGTTCTGCGATTTTTTCGGCAGAAAACTAGCCTGCGGGTCATTGATGTGGACGCAACCCTTTATTTTCTCAGGGAACTGAAGGGAATCCTTGATCCGGAAGAAAAAAGGAAGCGCATCGGCATCGGCTTTATCAAAATTTTTGAAGAGGAGGCAGGCAAACTCGGTGACGTCAGATACCTGGCACAGGGCACCCTTTACCCGGATGTAATCGAGTCCGTTGTTTTTCACGGCAAGGCCCCAATCAAGTCGCACCATAATGTCGGCGGCCTGCCGGAACGGATGCAGCTTGAGCTGATAGAACCCCTGCGGGAACTCTTCAAGGATGAAGTGCGGGAACTCGGCCTTGAGCTGGGACTACCCGAAGAAGCCATCTACCGGCAGCCTTTTCCCGGTCCGGGTCTGGGTATCCGGATCATGGGTGAAATTTCAGCGGAACGGCTGAACATTCTGCGGCAGGCAGACGTTATTGTTCTGGAGGAAATGAAAAACTCCGGCTGGTACAGAAAAGTCTGGCAGTCCTTTGCCGTACTGCTGCCGATCCAGACTGTCGGGGTCATGGGAGATGGAAGAACCTATGAAAATGTTATAGCACTGCGTTCCGTGGACAGCCGGGATGCCATGACCGCGGACTGGTCCAGGCTGCCCTATGAAATACTCGGCAGCATTTCAAACCGCATCATCAACGAGGTCCGGGGCGTCAACAGGGTTGTCTATGATATTTCTTCAAAACCACCGAGCACTATCGAATGGGAATAGAACGTTTGATTGCAGGTAAAGGGATAATTTCAGCATGTGGATTATCATTATAGACAGGAACAAATGTACAGATTGCGGCGAATGCATCGACTCCTGCCCCGGTGAGGTCTACGAAAAAATAAAGGGGAAGGTGACAGTGGTTAATCCTGATGAGTGCCACGGCTGCCACACCTGTGAAGCGGTGTGTCCGGAAGAAGCCTGCCGGGTTGAAGAAGAATAGCCGCCCTTTTCCGCCCCCTTCCATAATATAGCCTGAGAAAAAGAAACATGGAAAACTCAACTGGGTACCTGAATATCGCGCAAGACTGGCTCATTACTCACGTCCCGAATATTCTCTTTGCCCTGGCCATCCTCATTGTCGGGCGCCTGCTGATTCAATGGATGACCGCTTTTATCGGCAAGGCCCTGACAAAATCGGGAATGGATAACACCCTGGTCCGTTTTCTGGACAAACTGATCTATTATACCCTGCTTATAGCCGTCGTTCTTGCTGCCGCCGACCAGGTCGGCATCAAAACAACCTCCTTCCTGGCCATTCTCGGTGCCGCAGGTCTGGCGGTCGGTCTGGCCCTGAAAGATTCGCTTTCCAATTTTGCATCCGGAGTCATGCTCATTCTTTTCAAGCCTTTCAGGGTCGGCGATGCCGTCACCGCCGCCGGTATTTCCGGAAGCGTTGAACGGATTGATATATTCAGTTCCGTCATCCACACCTGGGACAATCAGAAAGTGATCGTCCCCAACAGCAAAATCACCGGCGATATCATCACCAATATAAATGCCAATCCGACCCGCAGAATCGACCTGGTCATCGGTATCGGCTATGATGATGATGTCAATGAAGCCAAAAATATCCTCTATGGACTGGTCAGCGCCGACAAACGAATCCTTGCCGAGCCTCCGCCCACAATTGCCCTGGCGGAATTCGGTGATTCAAGCATTAACCTGGTGGTTCGTCCCTGGGTCAAAACCGAGGATTATTGGGATGTCCGTTTCAGCCTCATGGATAATATCAAACAGAGCTTTGATGAACGGAACATTACCATTCCTTATCCGCAGAGGGATGTCCACATGTACCAGCATCCGGCTGCGCAGTAAAATCCGAACAGGTTGGCTTGCTGACCCGGGGAAACTGTTCCGCCAAGGGGGCCGGATTCATTCTCCGGCATCTCTCCTGAAAACCCGCAGCCGGCAGGAGCTTCACCAGGCGTCTGATATCCCCGAGACTCCTACATTCTTTTCCTTCCCGGGTAGACCGGCAAGGGAGTTGGCAATTTCCAGCAAATTCCCGTCCGGATCGCGGATGTATACTGAAAGCAGTGTGGCGGCCGCCCCGGTACGCTCCACCGGCCCGGCAAGAATGTCCACATTCTGTTTCCTGCAGTGCTCAATGAATTGCGCTACCGGCACGGACGTCAGAAAACAGAGATCCGCAGATCCGGGAACAGGATGCCTGGCATGTGGAGCAAACTCTTTGCCGCAGAGATGCAGGTTTATTTTCTGGCAGCCGAAAGCCAATGCTTTTCTACCGCTGCCGAACTCCGTAATTTCCATCCCCAGCAGCCGGTGATAAAAATCACAGGTTGCATCGATGTCGTTGACGGTCAAAACCAGATGGTCAAGCTGTTCAATATACATGGCAATTGATTGATCCGGCACTGTTGCGCTCTCCTTTTTTCTGATTATTTTGAACTTAGGTAAATCTTATCAGTTCACTTTGAGAATACAAAATTTATGGGCTATCCATCATACCTGCAACTCTACCGCGACGGAACTCTTGAAGACCGGATCAGGGAAGCCGGGGAACTGCTGGCGGACTGCACAGTCTGCCCTCAGGAATGCCGGGTGAACAGGCTGGAAGGAGAACTCGGGATCTGCAGGGTCGGCGCAAAGGCAAGGATTGCCAGTTATGGTCCGCATTTCGGCGAGGAAGCGCCGCTGGTCGGGGAGCACGGGTCGGGCACTATATTCTTTGAGGGCTGCAATTTGTTGTGTGTTTTCTGCCAGAATTGTGATATCAGCCATATCGACAAACTCGGTGACGCATCAGCCCAGGCTGTTGATCATGAGCAGTTGGCGGAGATCATGCTCGGCCTGCAGGAGCGGCAATGCCATAACATCAATCTGGTCACCCCTTCCCACGTGGTGCCGCAGATTCTTGCCGCCTTACCCGCTGCCATAGAAAGAGGGCTGCACCTGCCCCTGGTTTATAATAGCAGCGGTTTTGACAGCGTTGATACCCTGTGCCTGCTGGAAGGTATTGTTGATATTTATATGCCGGACTGTAAATTCATTTCACCGGCAGCGGCAAAGCGTTACACCAGGGCCCGAAACTATCCGGAGGCCATGATGAAAGCCGTGCGGGAGATGCACCGGCAGGTCGGAGACCTGAAAATCGATGCCCGGGGACTGGCTGTTCGCGGGCTGCTGGTACGCCATTTGGTCATGCCCGGGCATCCCGATGAGACCGAAGGAATTCTCGACTTCCTGGCCAATGAAATTTCCGTGAAAACCTATCTCAACCTCATGGACCAGTACCGGCCCTGTCATGAAGCCTTTGGCATACCTCCCATCGACCGCCCGCTCTCGGCCGAAGAATACCGGCAGGCCATGGAAATGGCAGAGCACAGGGGACTCACAAACCTTGATCAACGGGACTGGAAGAGGATTATGCGGCTGCTGGGAATCTAACGTATTCCCCGCCCGAAGTGATTCAGCATTTCCAGATGATTTATTCACTTCATTGGTATAATATGTAACGAAATGATTCACGTCCCGCAATATCCGCAACATAAACTGGATTCGACAAGTAATTTATGCACAGAGATCAATGATAAGAACCTCGGTGTCACCTGACGGGAAGTTTACGGTTGCCCTGCACCGTCCATCCTATACTATTGCCAATCTTCGGACGTATGACCAGATAACCGTGCTCGGACATACGGAGGACGGCACATCATGTGACAATCGAAACAATTTCCCGGCAGGAGATGTCCCGGTTTCGGGGGCAAAACCGATCTATGAAATTCCCAATGCCTTTCCATTTCGCGGCACCACCTTTATTGACTCGGAATGGGCGGACAGGAAAGCGGCGGATCCCGCAACTATCACCCTTGCTCCTGCCGGAGAATGCTCCCTGCGGGAAGTTCTGAACAAACACCTGGACACGGAGCGGCAAAAAGCCGTGATGGCCGATCTGCCGATTCAGCTCCTCTATGGACTGGCGGCGAATTCGACTGATCCGGAAGAACTGGTCCGGCTGGCCCAAAGTTGCTGCCGGATGGAGTATACTCAGGCGGGCGAACCGTGCGGTCTGCGTTTTGTCCGGGGCGGGGACGGAAAACACAGGCCGGACGTGGACGATTTTGAACTTTTTGAAACCATTGCCAATAATCCATTTCTTCCGGATCCCTACAAAGAGGTGATGGTTCTGCGGCCGGGCGTACAGGGCGGGAGTGAAATCGTCGGCGAATGGGAATCCGGAGAAAGCCATGTTTTTGAATACTTACGGAGCAACAGCTATATCCCCTGGGGACATTTTGCCGCCAACATGGCCCATGACGCCATCCGCTACCGGACCTCCGAGCTGTCGCTGGCAGACATGCAGGGGCTGCGCCATCTTTACTACCAGCGGGTGTACATTACCCTGGCTGAAAAAGCCGGCATTTCCCTTCCTGTCCGCCGCACCCGGCTTTCCGTTGCGCAACTTGAAAAACTCCGGCAGGAGATTCTCGCAGCCGTCAATGCGCGCACCGAACACCTGGCCACCCTGTGGGGCTGGAACTTTGGCTATGATTTTTCATCTTCCGGCTACCGGCTGCACGCCTCCCACCAGATGATTCATCAGCAGTACGCCCTGGTGCCGGAAACAGTGCCGACTATCGATGAAAAAGAGGAAATACCCGCCTTCAGCAGCGGCGACCTGGTTGCCGAGGTCATCGACCGGTATCGCAGCGAGACGGGCCATGATTTTTTCGATGACTTCCTTACCGCTCTTCGCAGCAATACCAGGACAGACCGACAGGAAGGCGACCAGAGTCTGGTTGTCTGGGAAGATGAAAATGCGGTGCTTTTCGTTCCCAAGGCCCAGGTTTCACAATGGGAGCTGCAGCTTCTGCTCAAGGCGGATTCCGCCGGCGGCCCGGTGGGAAACGTGCTGGAAGCGGATACGGGAACGAGGCAGTCCATGGACCGTGCCATTCTTCTTGCTCAGCAGATTTATGCGGGTCAAAATGCGAGAATGGTTTCCTCTTTCGAATTTTCCAAAAGGGTGGGAGTTCGCAACGGGCAGCGGCTCATCTACTCCTTTTTACCAAAACTGCCCTGGTCCATGGGGGCGTTCAGCGAAGCCCAGCTGCGTTTTATATGCGGCCACTATCCAGAGGATTTTGCCGCCTGCTGCCGGCTGCAGTTAAACAAGAAAAACCTATAAACTGAATTTGATCATGACTACAGGAAAGAAAAACAAAGGCTATTACGGCCAGTGGGGCGGAGCCTTCATCCCCGAGGTCCTGCACGAAACATTTGTCCGGCTCAATCTTGCCTATGAAAAAGCACGGGCCGACGAATCCTTCTGGGATGAATACATCAAGCTGATGGCCAATTACTCATGCCGTCCCACTCCCCTGACTTTTGCCGAAAACCTGAGCAACCATTTCGGCGGGGCAAAGATCTACATCAAGCGGGAAGATCTGAATCATACGGGGGCGCACAAGGCCAACAACGTCATGGGCCAGGGCCTGCTGGTCAGACGCATGGGAAAAACCCGCGTTATTGCGGAGACCGGGGCCGGACAGCACGGCGTGGCAACAGCTACGATGGCCGCCCGCTTCGGTTTTGCCTGCACCGTTTACATGGGCGAAGAGGATGTTATCCGCCAGCGTCCCAACGTGTTCTGGATGGAAAAACTCGGCGCCACCGTCGTCCCGGTCGGCGACGGCTCCAAAACCCTCAAGGATGCAATCAATGAAGCGTTCCGCGACTGGGTCACCCGCATGGACGATACCCATTATGTCTTCGGTACTGTCTGCGGCCCCCATCCCTTCCCGGAAATGGTGGCCTGGTTTCAATCCATCATCGGCCGGGAGGCACGGAAACAGATCATGGAACAGCACGGCTCCATGCCGGCAAGGGTTTATGCCTGCGTGGGCGGCGGTTCCAATGCCCTGGGAATTTTTCAGGGATTCATGGACAACAGCGGCGTTGAACTGGTCGGGGTGGAAGCCGGGGGCAAGGGCATCGAAACCGGCCAGCATGCCGTCCGTATGAAAAGCGACCGGTCCGCTCCGGGCGTGGCCCAGGGATATAAAACAATGTTCCTCCAGGACAGCGACGGCCAGATGCTTGACACCCATTCCATTGCGGCCGGTCTGGATTATGTCGGCATTTCCCCCATTCTCGCCGATCTGGGCAATACCGGAAGGGTCCGTTTTGAAGTGGCAACAGACAAAGAAGTCCTCGAGGCCTTGGAACTGACCATGAAAACCGAGGGCATTATCCCGGCCCTGGAGTCCTCGCATGCTTTTGTCCAGGCATTCAAGGAAGCCCCCCACATGTCTCCGGAGGAGGCAATCATCATCAATATGTCCGGCCGCGGGGACAAGGACATTTTCACCATTGCCCACGCTTTTGACGATCCTTCCTGGAAGGCTTTTATTGTCGGCAAGGCCAATGAATACAGGAAAACCATGGGAGAACCCGATGAACCTTCGCGCTGATATACAACAACGGCTGCAATCAAAACCGATCCTGCTTATGACTCACCTGGTGCTGGGGTATCCCTCGCTGGAGGTCAACCGCAGGGTTATCCGGCAGATGGCGCAAAACGGGGTGGACTGCATTGAACTGCAGATCCCCTTCTCCGAGCCCATGGCCGACGGCCCGGTCATCGTCAGGGCCAACCAGGAGGCGCTGCGGTCCGGGATAAAGGTTGAGGACTGTTTTTCCTTTGCCGCAGAGATGATCCGGGAATTTCACCGGGTCAATTTTCTGTTTATGACCTACTACAATATTATTTTCCGCTACGGCGAGGAAGCTTTTATCCGGCGCTCCGCCGAAATCGGCATCCGCGGCTTCATCGTCCCGGACCTGCCGCCGGAGGAGGGTGAAACATATCTTCAGCTCTGCAGACAGCATGAAACTACGCCGATCATGTTCTTTTCCCCCACCAGTACGGATGAACGCATGCGGGATGTAGCGGCCCGCGGGGACGGGTTTGTCTACTGTGTCGCCCGCAAGGGAGTCACCGGCAGACGAACGGAAATGGATGACACCATTGCCGGTTACCTCTCCCGCTGCCGGGCGGCAACCGGCCTGCCCCTGGCCGTAGGGTTCGGCATCAGCAGTCGGCAGGATATCACCATGCTCGAAGGACATGCCGACATGGCCGTTATCGGCACCGCCACCATACGCCTGGTTGATGAACAGGGACCCGAGGCCGTCGGATCTTTTATCGCCTCACTCATGGACGCAGGATAAAATCCCGTTCATCCTTTTTGCCATTAAAAAAATCTCTCTGCTTCCCCGATTTCCCGATGTACCATAGCGTAGGATTATTTTTTCCGGATTTATCTGCTCAGATGTTCATTTTTTTCTTGCAAAAACGGCTGAAAATGATAAATGTTAGGTGTAACTAAAACTATTCGAATCCTTGAGGTATCCAATGACGAAGAATCCTCCTGACATAATCTGCCCATGTATCTGCGACCCTGAAAATGGCAGCGGCTCAGTAAAGAATACCCGGACGGCAAACTGCACCCCGTTGACCCTGACGTGCGGCTGCGAAAAGATGAAAATCTGCAGGATCAGCGGTGACCGGAAAATGTGCGCCCGCATGGCGCAGCTCGGCTTCCTGCCGGGCAGTGAAATCGAACTTGTCTGCCCGGGAAAAAACAGGCAATGCATGGTTCGGATCAAGGGTTCCACCATCACTCTGGATGAACTGCAGGCAAAGCATATTTTTGTAACTCCTGCATAAAAATTTTGTTTCTCGATTATCAAGGGAATCCCATACAGAATGCAGAATATTATAGTCCTCATAATCATTCTTATCTGTGCAGTCTTGATAGGCCTGCGCTTCTGCAGGAAGCTCAAAAAATCGGTAAGCGGAGACGGCTGCGGCTGCAGCTGTACGCAATGCGGCCCCGACACCGCTTCATCCTGTCAGAAAAAATCAACTGACGCAGGTTAAGTTCCTTCATATTCCCTGATGACAAATAAAATTCATATTACCCTTGCCGGCAATCCCAATGCCGGCAAAACAACACTGTTCAACCAGTTGACAGGCGCCCGTCAGCATGTCGGCAATTATCCGGGCGTCACCGTCGAGAAAAAAACCGGTATCTGTCAGCATAAAAACAACCAGCTTATCGTTACCGATCTCCCTGGTACCTATTCTCTGACCGCCTATTCGATAGAAGAGCTTGTTGCCCGGGATTTTCTGGTAAATGAAAAGCCCGACGTGGTTATAGATATAGTCGATGCCTCGAACCTTGAACGCAATCTTTATCTGTCCTGCCAGTTTATGGAACTGGGCATTCCGGTCATAATTGCCCTCAACATGATCGATGTGGCTCACAGCCGGGGCATCGCCATTGATCACGAGAAATTAAGCCAGCTGCTGCAGATCCCTGTGGTCCCGATAATCGCCCGCTCCGGGAAGGGAGTGGACCGTCTGCTTGATACCGTTCTTGCATACAGAGATGACAAGAACAAAAAATGGCAGCCGCTCCATTTGTCCTACGGCGAAGACCTTGACCAGATACTGGAGGACATTGTCCCCATTATCGAGGAGAACAGGCTTCTGACCGATACCTACCCAGCCCGCTGGACCGGCCTGAAAATCCTGGAAAATGATGACCAGATTCTTGACAGGGCAATGCATGCGAATAAAAAGGTTGCCCATACCTTGCTGACAAGAAGCGAAGAGGTTTCCCGCCACCTGCTGACTACCATAGAGGCCTATCCCGAGGCAATTATTGCCGACCACCGCTACGGGTTCATTAAATCCATTCTCCGTCAGGGAGTTGTTTCCCAGCGATATGACGCCGATCGCCTGTATACCTCCGACAGGATAGACAAAATCGTTACCAATCGTTTCCTTGGTCCGATTATCATGGCTCTGATCCTTTTTGGACTGTACAGTTTTACGTTTAATTACAGCGCCATTCCGGTCGGCTGGCTGGAATCTTTTTTCGGCATGCTCGGCGGGACGGCAGACGCAATACTGCCAGACGGGCCGATCAAATCCATGCTTATTTCCGGAGTGATTGACGGCGTCGGCGGCGTTCTCGGATTCGTGCCCATAATCATCTTCATGTTCTTCGGCATTTCTATCCTGGAGGATTCCGGTTACCTGGCCAGAGTGGCCTTTATGATGGACCGGATTTTCCGAATTTTCGGCCTGCACGGCTCTTCGGTCATGCCTTTTATCGTCTCGGGAGGAATTGCCGGCGGTTGTGCCGTTCCAGGGGTCATGGCAACCCGCACCCTGCGCTCGCCAAAAGAAAGAATGGCGACCCTGCTGACAGTTCCTTTTATGAATTGCGGGGCCAAGCTTCCTGTTCTGGCCCTGCTCATAGGGGCATTTTTCTCGGACCACCAGGCCCGCTACATGTTCCTGGCCACGATGGTCTCATGGAGCGTGGCCCTGCTGGCCGCCAAGTTCCTCCGCATGACGGTCCTTCGGGGAAAAGCCACCCCTTTTGTGATGGAACTTCCTCCCTATCGCTTTCCTACCTTCAAGGGGTTGCTGATTCATACCTGGGAACGTACCTGGCAGTATATTAAAAAGGCCGGCACCGTTATTCTCGGAATCTCGATTCTGCTCTGGGCCATGATGACCTATCCCGGCCTCCCGGAAGAGCAGTCGCTCGTGTTTACACAGCAGAAAATGCAGGTAAAGGCTGAATATCCGCAGGCAACCATTGTTGAACTGGAGGAAGCAGATCAGCAGTTATCCGAACCGGCCCTGGAGTTGAAACAAAGGCTGCTTGTTCTTGACAACCTGCAGGCGGAAGCCGGCCTCCGGCATTCCATCGCCGGGCGGATGGGTATTGCCCTGGAATCCGTCAGCCGTCTTGCCGGGTTTGACTGGCGGACAAATATCGCTCTGGTCGGCGGTTTTGCCGCCAAGGAAGTAATTGTTTCAACACTGGGCACAGCCTATTCGCTGGGAGCCGTGGATCCTGAAATATCATCATCCCTGAAGCAGAGACTGGCAAATGATCCCGGCTGGAATGCAGTTGTCGCACTGGCCGCCCTTGCTTTTATCATGTTCTACGCCCCCTGCTTTGTTACCGTTGTGTGCATTGCCAAGGAATCGGGAACCTGGAAATGGGCCTTGTTTTCCATGACCTTTAATACGGTCTTTGCTTTCCTCATGGCCGTTTTTATTTATCAGGTCGGCACGGTGCTGGTCTTCGGAATATAAAAGTTCCGCCGGTCCTCTTTTATTTTCCCGCCTCCATTTCGGGAAACAGGGAAAGAAGGCCTTCCCGGCTGGCGGCACAGATGCCCCTTTCGGTAATAAGTCCGGTAATCAATGCGGCCGGGGTGACATCAAAGGCCGGGTTGACGGCGCCGGTCTCCCGGGGGGCAATCCTGACCGGTTCAATGCTTCCCGAGCGTGTTCGGCCTGCTACCCACAACACTTCATCCGCGGATCTCTCCTCAATAGGAATTTCCTTGAGCCCGTCGGCAATAAGCCAGTCCACTGTGGACCCGGGTAGGGCGACATAAAAAGGAACATTGTTGGCCCTTGCCGCCAGGGCCTTCAGATAGGTACCGATCTTGTTGCAGACATCGCCCGTTGACGTCGTCCGGTCGGTACCGACAATACAGAGATCAACCATCCCATGCTGCATCAGATGACCGCCGGCATTATCAACAATCAGGCGGTGCTCGATGCCCTGTGCCGCAAGTTCCCATGCGGTCAGTCCGGCTCCCTGGCTGCGGGGCCTGGTCTCATCCACCCATACAAATACCGGGATACCTGCTTCATGCGCCTTGTAAACCGGGGCCAGGGCTGTCCCCCAGTCAACCGTGGCAAGCCAGCCGGCATTGCAGTGCGTCAGGATGCGTACCGGACCGCTGCTGTCCTTCCGGGTATGGATATCACGGATGAGCTCAAGCCCGTAATTGCCGATTGTTTCATTAACCAGAACGTCTTCATTACAGATACGGGCAGCTTCCCTGTATGCCGCTTCCACCCTTTCATTTTCGGGAAGTGACAGCAGAAGCGAGTTCATTCTCTCCACCGCCCAGCGCAGATTGACTGCGGTCGGCCTGCTCGCGGTTAATTTTTTGGCGATCCTTTCAAGATCCCTGTCTGCTTTTCCTTCCTGCAGTCCGAGACAAACTCCGAATGCCGCTGTCGCACCGATCAGCGGAGCCCCCCTGACCAGCATTTCCCTGATGGCCTTGACGGCATCGTCAAGGGTTTCCAGGGTAACGATGACAAACTCATGGGGAAGTTTTGTCTGATCGATTATATCCACGCGGCAGCCGTCTTTATTCAGCCAGATGGAACGGTAATTTCTGTCGCCGACTCTCATAAGGATCCCGTCAAATCTTCATTTCTCAATGTTTGCCTTCTGTCAATGTTAATGCTTTGCATTACGGATCGGCTGCAGAAAAATTTCTACCTGCTGCGGATTTTTCATGGCTGTTTTCTCATCCTCATATCCGGGATCAAGGAAGAAGGAGGTCGTCTCTTCTTCATACCCAGGTTTTCTAGTCTTGATGACTATGTTTTCTGCATTGCCATAATCCGTTTTCCTGATATATGTGAACGGCGTTGTTCCCAGCGTATTATTATTGATCACATCCATCACATCTGCGCCTGGTGGATGGGAAACGATTTCGGCAGCACCGAAAGACGTATTTTTCTGAACCGCGCATGCGGCAAGAATTATCAAACCGGCAAGTGTCGTCCCGAAAGTTAAAAAAACAATACAATTTTTGATTTTCAAACTCTTCTCCCGGAAATAATTTCATTTTTTAATATGTTTACCCTGAAGGTACAACCGTATGCGGCAAACCGTTTTCGTTTGGAGTTCGGTAAAGCTGACGAACTCGCAAAAAGTCATTAAGAGTGATGGCTAAGCAGATAAGCGAGCAAAGCGAGACTTCGAAAAGCCCCAAATGCAAGGCGCGCAAATTCTGAGGAATGAGGCGCAACGCAGCAGTTGGTGAGTTTTTGCGACGCCGTCAAAGCTGCAGCAGATTCGTATTGTTTCGAACCACCTTTTTCTGCTCAGGCTGTAAACGTTTTCTAGCGTTTAATCGATTTTTTTTTAATTTGCAAAAATTCCGCTCTGGAAAATGGCCCCTCTAAAATTTTTTCTGCATAAAATAAAAGAATCTGTTGTATATTTCAAAAAGAATCTTCACAATCAGATCGCCGGTCAGGGCAAGAGATACATACGAACCAACCTATCCAGGCAGCAAAGGAATGACAAGCTTATGGAGAAAGCACGCATCCTGATCATGGATGACGACAGGATGATTATCGAACTTTCCAGGCAGATTCTGGAGCATCTCGGCTATGAGGTAGTGACTGCCGAAGACGGAAAAGCCGCTATTGAATATTATCAGCAGGCAATGGCAGGAAAAAATCCATTTGACCTCGTGATTATGGATCTCACTATCCCCGGCGGCATGGGAGGAAAGGAAACAATCAAAAAATTGCTGAACATCGATCCTGAGGTCCGGGCTATTGTTTCGAGCGGGTATTCCCATGATCCGGTCATGGCCGAATACCGAAAGTACGGATTCAAGGGCATTATAGTCAAACCATACCAGGTCAAGGACCTGAAAGAAATTGTAGAGCAAACTCTGCAATAGATCCACCAGAGCCCCCGACCATGAAAAAATTCTTCCAAATATTTGGCCGTATTTTTTACTGGCTATGGAAACTCCTTACCACCGGATGCCTGGTATTTACTCATTTTGTGGTACTTGTTTTTCTCTTACTTTTCCTGGCATTCTTTTTTCAACCCCAGGTCAGAGTTCCGGAGGGCAGCGCCCTTATCCTGGCACCCAAGGGAGTAATAGTTGAAAAAGCAACAGCCATCAGTCCGATTTCCAGAATAATCAACGGCTTTGCAGGAATTCCCATTCCCCGGGAAACACTCCTGCAGGATATTCTTGATGCCGTCAATACTGCAGCAATTGACGAAAAAATCAAAATAATTGTCCTCTCCCTGGACGAAATGGAAAGCAGCAGCCTGAACCAGCTGAACACCATCGGGCTGGCCATCAATGCCTTCAAAAAAACCGGCAAAAAAGTCATTGCCGCCAGTGATCAGTACTCCCAGGGCCAGTACTATCTTGCATCCTATGCCGATGAAATTTTTCTCAATCCCATGGGCAATGTCAGTCTCCGGGGTTTCGGGGTATACGGGCTGTATATAAAGGAACTGATCGACAGGCTGGCCATCAATTTTCATATTTTCAGGGTCGGAACCTACAAATCCAGCACAGAACCTTTTCTCCGCAATGACATGTCCGCGGAAGCCAAGGAGGCCAACCGCCTCTGGCTGAACAATCTCTGGGAACGTTATTGCAGGGATATTGCCGACAACAGGGGGTTGAAGGCTGATTTTTTAAATACCTTTATCAATGAAATGCCGGAGTTCCTTCGTCAGGCCGAAGGAAGCATGAGCCGGATGGTTCTGGCGGCAAACCTGGTGGACGGCATAAAAACCAGGCCGGAAATAGACCAATACCTGAGTTCCATTGTCGGCAGATCCGCAGATGATAGAACTTTTAACAACATTGACTTTACCGATTACCTGAAAAGAATAACCCCCTCTTTTACGAAACAGAAATCGGGCAGCGACAACCACATTGGTATCATCATCGCTACAGGCAACATCATGTACGGCGAGAAAATTCCAGGGCAGATCAGCAGCGAGGACCTCTGCCGGCTGATTCGGGAAGCAGGAAAGGATGAAAAAATAAAAGCCCTTGTCCTGCGAATTGACAGCGGCGGAGGAAGTGCTCTCGCCTCTGAACTGATCCGCCGGGAACTGCTGCGTCTCCAGGAGGCAGGAAAGCCCCTGGTTGTATCCATGGGTGCCGTGGCGGCATCGGGAGCATACTGGCTCTCAGCTCCCGCTGACCGGATAATCGCCTCCCCTGCAACCCTGACCGGCTCGATCGGTATTTTCGGTATATTTCCGACTTTCGAAGAATCGATAGCCAAGATAGGCATGCACAGCGACGGTATTGCGACCACCAGAATGGCCGGCGCCGCAAATCCCACAATTCCCCTTTCTCCCGAACTCGGGAAGACGATCCAACTGAGCATTGAAGAGGGATACGACCGCTTTCTTTCCATCGTCGCCGAGGGCCGGGGAATTCCCATGGAAAAAGTGAAAAAACTTGCCCAGGGCAGGGTCTGGGATGGAACAACCGCCAGGGAACTGGGCCTTGTGGATGAATTCGGTACGCTGGGCGATGCCATAACGGCAGCAGCGGAGCTGGCGGGCTTGGGGGATTATGACCCGCTCTATGTCAGGGAAAAAGGCTCATCCGGCAATGAAATTCTGAGACAGTTCGGCCTTGAGATGCAGCACATCTTCGAGCCCACCGGTTTGTTCAAATTGCCGGCTGTGCCTTACCTGGATATAATCGGCAAAAATTTTGACCTTTCTCTTTTCAACAATGACCCGTCCGGGATTTATGCGCATTGCCTGCTCCCGCATTCCCCAGCTTCTCTTTAAACAGGCGTACGGCGCTTCTTTTCAGGAGTCAAAATGCTTCTGCAGCCGCATTGACTTCTTCATGCTTCTGCGTTTCTTTTCCTGCAGGCGTCTTTCTTTTACTCTTCTCGGTATTTTGGATTTTTTTCTTGCCGGGCGCTCTGTCAGCGCCTCAGCCAACAGCGCCTGAAACAAGAGCATGACATCTTCCCGGTTTGCCCCCTGCGTCCGATACCGGGTTGAGGTAATTGAGAGTTTCCCCTCCTTGTTCATCCTGTTTGCCAGCCTGGTGCTGATTTTTTGTTTCTGCACCTCGGTCAGGGAAGACGAGCCGCTGACATCAAACCAGAGGGTCACCCGGCTGCTCACCTTATTGACATTCTGACCGCCCGGACCACTGCTGCGGGAAAAGGTAAAACGCAGTTCATTGTCATGGATATTCAATTTTCCAGGTATTTCTATCATCAATCCCTTTCCCTGATGCCTGGACATTCCAGTTTGAGCTCTTCTTTGTGCTCCCTGAAATAATCCCAGAATGGAAACCGTCGGCACTGCTCGGGCCGGACCTGGTAAATGGAACATGTTTCGGTGCCGGCGTCGAAAAAGATACACGCATACTGGCCGGCAATGTACCGTTCCCTGAGGGATAACCTGTTGTTTACCCGTATGGTGAAACGCAACATGAAATCAATGGTGCTTATCTTGAGGAAACCGCCGATCCGCCTGGCATCATGTTCATCGATCCATACCTGGCCGGACCTGCCCCGGCAGCAGAAGCCGCCGCATTCGCAGCAGGCATCGGTATCAAAATAAAAATCAAAACCTGTTTGCTGCACAATAGTCATTTTCTGCGACCGTATTCGGTGTTGTCCTCCGGAAGTTCCCTTGCCCTGAAATTTGCAAGTTCTGTTTTCAGCCAGTCTGCAGTCTTCATTTCACGGTTATTGCAGATAACGCTGTAAGGTTCGTTTGATATACTGCTGCGCGATGCCGAGAACAGGATAAATTCTTCCGCACTGCTGATTTTATGCCGCAGGTGATCATATTTTTTTTCAATATGCTTTTTAGCTTTCCGGGCATTATATTCTTTGCCGTTGCGGATGAAAATACATTCCGACTGCTCGATAAATGAGAGAAGATGCGATATTTCGCCGGTTGTTGAGGCCAGGCAGGAGGCATCATAGCCACGCAGCACCAGAAACATGACAGTCGCTGCCAGCAAACAGGGCATACCGGACATAACCTGCTGAAGAAAATTATTTTTCATTCGCCAGGCTGAAGGTAACCAGCATCGGGTTGTGATCGGAAGTCGTGACTTCATCTGCTACGGTTGCCTGCGGAACAAGGCCGCGATAAAAAACATAATCCACTGGCCGGCCGAAAAACAGGGATCTGTTGTCATCCTGGAATTGCACCATGTTCAGGTTGAGTTCATCTGCAAAGCTTGCCAGGAGAGCGGCCCGTTTTTTACTCCAGGAATTAAAATCTCCCGAGATTATCATGGGCCCTTGGTGCTCCGAGAGGACCGCAACCATTTTTTCAAGCTGCCGGCTGTACGCGGAAATGTCAAAGGAGAGATTCACCATATGGACGTTGACCAGCAGCAGCTTATCGTCTCTTTCCGCCAGGGGATAGCGCGTAACCAGCACGGTCTTCGGAATTCCGGTGAGCCGTTCTTTCACCCGGAAAGAGCATAAGTAATCCGGCTTTACCCTGGAGGCGGTCAAAACTCCGCTGGGAATATTCTTAAGGAGAAAGGCGGCTGCGATATCCCAGTAAAAGTTCTGCTGCTGCAGTTCCTCCTGCAACTGGGCGGTCAGATATCCCTCCTGCAGCGTCACAATATCGCCGCCGCTTATCAACCGGTCAAGATCATCCTGCCACTGCTTCCCTTTGCCCTTGTAACTGTTCCAATTCATGAGGATGAACTGCTGCGGATTCAGCATGCCCGGTCCGTCCGGGGACATTTTTTCCTCCCCGCTCCCTGGCAGGCCGCTGCAGAAGCTGTCTCCGGTCGCTGGCGCAGCCACCTGGTAATGGCCCAGGGTGCCGTGTTTTTCCGGGATGCTTATACAGCCTGCAAGCAAGGGCATATGGAAGATCAGGATATATAATAATACTTTCATCATCTCTTTTTCCGTCCATTCAAAAAAGCTTTTCAACAAAATAATCATCAATGAAAGTGTTGGTACGGTTAATTTTTCTCTTTCATAATTCGGCAGCACGGGACAAAAGCTGCAGGGTATCGGCGGCTTCTCCCCGAAAAAAGAAATCACTCCCCGACTGCCGCATTGACTGCCCCCGGGTAAGTGCTGTTTCCTCCAGGTTGAATTCGTAAATCAGCCCGTTTTTCCGTTTGATGATTGCCGGCAGACCCGCGGCCGGATGGACCCTGGCCGAAGTGCCGACAACCAGCAGCAGGTCGCAGCCCTGCAGCAGCTGATGAATTTCATCCAGCCTGCGAACCCCCTCCCCGAACAATACGACATTGGGCTTGAGGATGGAGCCGCAGCCGCCGCAGACCGGCGGTTCCGGAGCTTGATAATGCTCTGCCATAGCTTTTTCAAGCCCTCCACAGCGCAGACATTGCAGATGCCGGTGCTCACCGTGAATCTCCAGAACATTTATGCTGCCGGCCTGCTGGTGCAGCATATCAATGTTCTGCGTGATGACACCCTGCAGCAGGCCCTGCTGCTCCAGGCGGGCAAGCGCATAATGAGCTGCATTGGGTTTTTTGTCCTGCAGAACTTCGCCGACGGCGCGGTAGAGCCGCCAGGCTTTTTTCGGATTCCGCAGAAAAACTTCCAGGGTTGCATATTCATCAGGGTTAAACCGGGACCACAGGCCGCCCGGACTCCTGAAGTCGGGAATACCGCTGGCCACGGAAATCCCTGCCCCGGTAAGGGCAAGCGGCAGACGAGCTGACTTCAATCTCCGAACCGATTCCTCCAGGTGTCTTTCGTCAATACCGGGCACGATAATCTTCATAATCACTCGCAGAGTAAAATCCGGGCCGCTCTGACCCGATCGAAAAACCGAATGTAATACTTAAACCTGAATCCGTGAGCGTTCGAGAACGGTCCAGATGCAGATAAAGACCTTCGATGCGGCAAGATTTTGATTATCCTGATGTCATATCAACGAGTTGCCAACCGTTAAGCGCAGACTCCGCAGCAGATGGGCCGATATCGGGCGCCCCGAAGTGCAACGAAGTGAATCGCGCAATACACTTAACATATGCCATAAGGCGAAAAATAAAATAAGTTACCCGGCATATTCCTGAAAGACGTCACGCATTCAGATTAAAATAAAAAGCCTGCAGTCATCAAGAGTTTAATGAAAACTACAGGATCTGGGAGAGAAATTTCCGCAGGCGGGGATGTTCCGGATTGGTAAAGAAATGCTCGGGCGTTCCTGTTTCAATAATCCGGCCTTCATCCATGAAAACCACCCGGTCGGCAACTTCCCGGGCAAACCCCATTTCATGGGTGACAACCACCATGGTCATTCCTTCCCTGGCCAGTTTGGTCATAACCTCGAGGACCTCGCCGATCATCTCGGGATCGAGTGCCGAAGTCGGTTCGTCAAACAACATAATTTTCGGCTCCATGGCCAGGGCGCGGGCAATGGCAACACGCTGCTGCTGGCCTCCCGAAAGCTGAACCGGATAGTTTTCAGCCTTGTCGCTGATGCCCACTTTATGCAAAAGTTTCCGCGCTGTTTCTTCCGCACGCGCAGGAGATATTTTTTTCAGCTTGACCGGAGCCAGGGTCAGATTCTTCAGCACCGTCCTGTGCGGGAACAGGTTAAAACTCTGGAAGACCATCCCCAACTCCATTCTGATCCTGTTGATATCACTCCCTTCTCCGTCCAGGTCCATATTATCCACAACAATAGTGCCGGCATCAATTTTCTCCAGGCGGTTGATGGTCCTGAGCAGGGTGCTTTTTCCGGACCCGCTGGGGCCGATGATGACAACTTTCTCACCGGGCAAAACATCAAGGGAAACATCATCCAGGGCCTTCAGGTCGCCGAAAAACTTAGTGACGTTGCGGATTGTTATGATAGGGTCAACGGCGCTCATGACGGCTCAGCCTTTCTTCCATGAGACCGACCAGCCTGGAGAGAACCAGGGTGATGATCAGGTAAATGATGGCAACCATGGTATAGGTCTCGAAATAGAGAAAACTCTCGGAAGCAAACTCCCGGCCCCTCCTGAGCAGATCGGCAACGGCCAGAATGGAGACCAGGGAGGTGTCTTTCAGCAGGGCGATAAACTCGTTTCCCACCGGCGGCAGGATGGTCCGCCAGGCCTGGGGCAGTATAACATAATACATGGTTTGCGCCTTGTTGAATCCCAGCGAAAGGGATGCCTCGGTCTGGCCGTAATCAATGGACTTTATTCCGGCCCGGAACACCTCTCCCATATAGGCCCCGTAGCAGACACTCATAGCAATGATTGCCGCAGCCATATCCGGGACCCTGACAAAACGCCCCAGGGCATAGTAGATGTAAAAGAGCTGAACCAGGAGCGGAATGCCCCGTACTATTTCGACATAGGTTGATGCAGCCAGGTTGATGACCCGGTTTTTGGAAATACGGCCGAGACCTGTGAACAGGCCGATGACGATCGCCAGGACAATGGAGGCAAATGTCACCTGGAAGGTGACGATTATCCCGTCCGGGAGAAATTTAATGAGCCGCACATAGGGATCGGGCTTGAAAATAAGCAGACTCAACAGACAGGCTATCGCCCCGATAAACGACAGCCACCAGGCCGACACCAGGCCCTTGTCTTCCCTGCGGGGGATGGCAGCGCCATCCCCCACTTCAATTTCAACAGGCGGCGTTTTTTTCGTCATGAAAAAAAATTACTGACCGATCCATTTTTTCTGAAATTCCTTTTCCAGGCCTTTTTCCTTCACCGCCTGTATTCCCTTGTTCACCAGATCGAGCACTCTGGTATTGCCTTTTTTTACGGCAATCCCGTAGTACTCCATATCACCTGTTTCGATGACCGAGGCAATCTTGAGTTTTAATTTATACTTTTCATTGGCCAGGGCGTAATTGGCTGCTACCGGATCATCGCAGACAACGGCATCGATCCTGCCATTGTACAGATCTTCAATGGCCAGACCTACTTCATCGTATGTTTTTGAAATTACCCCTTCCACTTTCTTTACCGCAAAAGTCCCGGTGGTGCTGATTTGGGTCCCTACCTTTTTTCCTTTCAGTTCTTCAAGACTTTTGGCGCTGCTGGCGGTTGGCACAATAAGTGCCTGACGCACCTTGAAATAGGGCTCGGAAAAGTCCATGACCTTCTTGCGCTCCTCGGTTATGGAGACCGACGAGCAGATGGCGTCATACTTGTTGGCATCCAGACCGGCAAATATACCGTCCCAGGCGACCGCTTTAAATACCGGGGTGAATCCGGCCTCTTTGCCGGCTGCCTTCATATAATCGACTGAATATCCCACAATATTTTTATCGGCATCGATAAATTCCATGGGCGGCCAGGTTGCATCGGTTGCAAAAATAATTTCAGTTTCCTGGGCCAGGACGGATGTCGAGACCATACAACCGAGAACCAGGGCCAATAAAATGTTTTTTATCATTTCTCCTTTCCTCCTTTTGATTTCCGTACCTCTTTCCTTGTTTTGCTGCACCCGGGGTCCAATGGCAAAATATTTGCTCTCTCCCTGCGCTTTATTGATTGCGTTACAGCAGTGCTCATGAAGCCTTTTAAACTTTTGACAATATTATCTTATTACAGCTTATAATCGATCTGCAGCCGATGCAAATTTAAAATGAGATTTTCAAGGCGGCCGGATTATTTTGGCAACGGCAGCAACGAAGGCTTCAGAGTCTTCCAAGGCGGCAGCAGCTGGGCGATCAGCATGCCCAGCAGCATGAGCGCTGCACCGCTGACTGCCCTGTTGCTCATGATCTCATTGAGAAAAATCCAGCCTGCCAGGGCAGCGATAACAGCCTCCAGCTGCAGGATAATTGCCGCATGGGAAGGTTGTGAATACTTCTGTCCGACAACCTGCAGAGTAAAGCCGATACCCACGGAAATTATACCGCCATACGCAATTTCAAGCCAGCCGGCCCGTACTGCCGCCATGTTTATATCGTCCAGAAAAATGGCCAGGATAAGACTGAGTGCCCCGCAGACAAATGACTGCCCGAATGCCAGAAGAACCGAGTCGATTTTCGGCGCCAGCAGACCGAGGGTGAGCACCTGGACGGCCCAGACAAACGCACTGGCCAGCACCCACACATCCCCCTGATTCAGGGTGAGTCCGCTGGTAACACTGAGCAGATAAAGACCTATGGCGGCAAGCGGAGCACCGATCCAAACCCCGAGATATATGCGGTATCCGAAAAATACTCCCAGAAACGGAACAAATACGACGTAAAGGCCGGTAATGAAGCCGGCATTACCCGCTGTCGTATAAACAAGGCCGATCTGCTGCAGGTTGATTCCAATGCAGATGAGTACTCCGGTCAGACAGCTCCCCCAGACAGGCAGCCACTTGTCTGATCTTTCCCGCTGCCATGCGGAAGTTCTGCTGCCTCGATACAGAGCAATCGGCAGCAGAAAGGCAGCCCCGAGAAGAAACCTGAGTCCGCTGTACAGGAAAGGACCCATATGATCCATGGCGGTTCGCTGGACAACGAAGGTTGTTCCCCAGGCCAGGGCGGCCAGGAACAGAAACATGTTTCCTTTCAACAGCTGCAGGTCAAGGGAGGTTCCGGTTTTTTTCATCTGCATATGAAACGACAATTAATTTTTTTTCTGGAAACTTGCCTCATTTAAAGCACATAAAGTTGATTTTAAGCACATAAAATTTCACCCCGCCAAAAAAATATTTTTCCCCTGAACTGCCGTAAATTTTACCCAAAACAATGTTAAACTCGCGACAAAATGCCACATTTCATCGCATCTTATAATGTGGTAATGAAACAAAAAATGAATGGTAATTCATTTTTCGGGCAGTCATCAAATCCTACATGAAATCCAGAACAGGATGCAGAGCAGCTATAATTCAAATCTCCTGGACAGAATACGGCATTTAATCAACCCGCTGCACGTCTACTGCCGGTTGACATCTCTCGGCATGCCCAGCAAGGTTGCCCGTTATATCTGCAAGACATATGAAGTTTGCCTGTACAGACCAACCCTGGGAGGACAGGACCACTAAGGACCCGCAGGCGTGAACCGGAGACGGATTATCCCGGCAACTTCCCGTTAAAAAACAGAATATTCCCTGTAAAATCCGCCGCCGGAAATACGTTTCTGCAAATTAAATTTCCACCCGCTTTTACTCCCCCAGCTTCCTGCAGCAGGAAATAAACAAACTGAACGTTTCGGTTCGTCCTTGTTTTGCTGCACAAAAGCTCAGAACTTACGCCTTGAATTATACGGTCCGCCTGCATAGAATATACAAGACATGATCCGGCAAAACCGTGAAAATATCAGCAATTACATCTACCTGATGATTAACCATGTCCCCTGAGAAGACCCGGCAGCAATGGCACATTGAAACATCCCATACCGATGATGCCGGCCTGAGCGTCTCGTTTGCCGGCCGCTGGTGTCTCGACCAGAACCTGCCTTCAGTTGATGTGATCAGCGCCGATCTAACTGAAAGGATAAAACGCCTGACCTTCAATACCAGCCTTTCCTCCTGGGACACCGGTTTTCTGGCCTTCCTCTCCTCCCTGATGAAACTCTGTGCCGAACGGGGCATTGCAGTCGAACAAGGCGGACTGCCTGAAGGTGTACGCCGCCTGCTGTCAATGGCTGACAAAACGCCGGAACGGAAAATTGCCGGCCGGCAGCGCACCACCCCTGATCTGCTGTTCAGGGCCGGTGAGGTTATCATTGAATTTTTCCGCGGCGGGCCCCTCATGATGCGGTTTCTGGGAGAAATTGTTTTTTCCCTGGCTCGCCTGGCAACCGGCCGGGCCCACTTCCGCTGGCGTGATCTGTGGTGGGAAATTGAACAGGTCGGACCCCGGGCTTTAGTCATTGTGTCGGTGATCAGTTTTCTGGTCGGCCTTATCCTCGCCTACCTGGGCGCCGACCAGCTTCGCCTGGTCGGGGCACAGCTCTTTATCGCCGATCTGGTCGCCATCGGCATGGTACGGGAAATCGGAGCTTTGATGACCGGCATTATCATCGCCGGCAGAACCGGATCGGCCTTTGCAGCGCAGCTCGGCACGATGCAGGTCAATGAAGAGATTGACGCCCTCAAGACTCTCAGCATTTCACCTGTTGATTTTCTGGTACTGCCACGGATACTGGCGTTGCTGCTGATGATGCCGCTGCTGACGCTTTACTCGAGCTTTGTCGGCATGCTGGCCGGGCTGCTGATTTCCACCTCCATCTTTGACATCGGTCTGTTTGAATACTATAACGAAACCGTACGTGCCCTGGAAATAGAATATTTCATAGTGGGGCTGGTGAAAGGCGGTGTCTACGGGGCCATGGTCGCCTTCGCCGGCTGCCTGCGCGGCATGCAGTGCGGCAGGAGCGCCCAGGCGGTAGGCGAGGCGGCAACATCGGCAGTGGTGACCAGCATTCTGCTGATCACTATCTCGGCATCCATACTGACCATTATCTTTTACCAATTGGGAATATGACCGGATGGAAGCAGCAGCGCATATAGAGGTACGCGATCTGACCATGGCCTACGGCGAGTTCGTCGTCCAGCACGATCTCAACTTCGCAGTCTACAAGAAAGATATTTTTATCATAATGGGCGGCAGCGGCTGCGGCAAATCGACAGTAATGCGGGCATTGATCGGTCTGCAGCGTCCAAGCGAAGGCACAGTTTTTTTTGCCGGGGAGGATTTCTGGAATGCAGAACCCGACGAACAGGAGCGGTTCAAACGCAGGCTCGGCGTTATGTTCCAGGGCGGCGGCCTGTGGAGTTCACTCACCCTGGCGGAAAACGTGGCGCTGCCCCTCAGCGAATATACCGACCTGGCGCCGAAACTGATTACTGAAATAGTTTCCTTCAAACTCGCCCTGGTCGGCCTTGCCGGGTTTGAGGAATTTTATCCGGCGGAACTGAGCGGGGGCATGAAAAAACGTGCCGGTCTGGCCCGGGCCATGGCCCTCGATCCGGAGATCCTGATCATCGACGAACCCTCTTCCGGTCTTGACCCTCTCAGCGCCCGCCGGATCGATGATCTGATCCTGGAACTGCGGGACAGTTTCGACACCACCATTGTTCTGATCACCCATGAACTGGCAAGCATTCTCAGCATCGGCAGCAATTCTGTTTTCCTGGATGCCGAGACCCATACCATGATCGCTACGGGCAATCCAAGGGAAGCAGTTCATTCCGGCGACCCCAGGGTGCGCCATTTTCTCACCAGGGGGGAAGCATGAGCAGAAAAGCCAATCCGACCCTGATCGGCACCTTTGTTTTCGGCGCCATCATCCTCGGAACCATAGTCACCTTACTTCTGGCGGGCAGGGACTGGTTTCAGGAGCGGCGCCAGCACATAATGTACTTTGAGGAAACCGCCCAGGGCCTGCAGGTGGGAGCGCCGGTCGTTTTTCTGGGCGTCAAGGTGGGCACCGTCAAGCGGATACAGCTCGGACTTGACGAAACAAGTCAACGCTTCATGGTACCGGTAACCGTTGAACTTGCCCCCCGTACCGTCCACACCAGTGACGGCGAACAGATCGATCTGCAGGACCGGGATACCATCCGGCAACTTGTGGATCGCGGACTGCGGGCCAGGCTGCAAATGCAAAGCCTGCTCACCGGCCTGCTTTACGTCGATCTGGCCTTTCACCCCGACAAGGGAGCGCGCTTTATCAGCAACGATCCTGAAATCAGTGAGATCCCCACCATCCCGACCAAGGTGGAGGAACTATCCTCCATGTTGGAAGAATTTCCGATGGCGGAATTTCTCGCCGATTTAAGCGCTATCAGCGACTCGATGCGTACAATCCTTTCCTCGGAAGCATTGGAAACTATTCCGGACCGGCTTGATGGGGCCCTCATTCATCTCGAATCCCTGGTCGCCAGGCTCGACTCGGCCGCCGATCCGCTTGTGGAAAAAATTGAGGCCAATCTGATGGAGCTGGGCGAGGCACTTGAGGCTGTCCGGACGGCCATGGGCAAGCTCGGCAATGCCGCCGACCAGGTTGAAAAGTTTGCAGATAGCGATTCCCAGTTGTACGGCAGCATAACCATAGCGGGTGAGGAACTTGCCAATGCGGCCCGGGAAATGGGGCAGCTTGCCGGCGAAGGATATCCAGCGGTTGAGCTGCTCAATGACTCCTTACAGGAAATATCACGTGCTGCCCGGGCCATGCGCCTGCTGGCGGAAACCCTGGAAAAAAACCCGGAAGCCCTGTTAAGGGGAAAACATATCAAGGAGGGAAGATAATGAAATATATACGCCTGGATTGCCGGAACCGTTTTCTTCTCCTGCTCGCAGTCCTAGTGGTGACGGCGGGTTGCACCCGCACGCCCCAGGTTTCTTATTATCAACTCTCCGCCCTCGATGCCGGGGAAAAGGCAGCGGGTGAAAATGCAATCGCCGACACGGTTATCGGGATCGGTCCGATTCGGCTGCCCGACCGTCTCGACCGGCCGCAGATAGTAACCATGTTAAACTCCAATCAGGTACAGGTAGCCGAAACCCACCGCTGGGTTGAGCCGCTGATCGAGACAATTCCCAGGGTACTTCGGGAAAATCTCTCTCTTCTGCTGCATACCGAGCGTTTTCAGCTTTATCCCTGGAGCCGTGCTGCAGGGGTTGACTATCAGCTCAGTGTCGAAATAATTCGTTTTGAAGGTGAAGAATACCAGGCAGCACACCTGGAGGCAATCTGGTCGATTCAGGACAGGGAGGGAAAAATCCTGCTACCGCCGCAGCGAAGCAGCTATCAGAGCAGAATTTCAACACAGGACCATGCGGGACTGGTCAGTGCCCTGAGCCGAACGCTGGCCCTTTTCAGCCGTGATGCGGCGCAACAGCTCGTGCTGCTGGCCGGCAAATTTTCCCGGGACAAAACATGACGCATTCCCGGCTTTCATTATCCTGCAATTGGGGAAACTCCACATGCTGAATCATTATGGACACCGATACAGTTCGGTCTTCACCGCCAAGCCTATTTTTTCCAGATCATAGGGTTTCAGCACGTAGGACCCTACTCCCAGTTTTTCTGCCTCCTGCACCCGCCTGGTTTCAAAAAAACCGCTGATGATGATTGCTTTCTGACCCGGTTGCAGCCGCATGACCCGTTTATAGGTTTCCAGTCCATCCATGCCCGGCTCCATAATCATATCAAGAATCAGCAGATCTACCTTGTTCTCCTGAAAATAGGCAACTGCTTCTTCACCGCTGGCTGCGGTGTTGACCGCATATCCCAGCTGGGTCAGCATCTGGTAGGCTATTTCCCGCTGTTCGGCAATATCATCGACAACCAGGATCGACTCTCCCTTGCCCTGGTAGTCCGTAATCGACAATTTGATATCATCCGAAATTATCTGCTGTCTGGTCACCGGCAGATAGATCGAAATCATCGTTCCTTTTGCCAACGTGCTCTGCACCTGAATATAACCGTTATGGTCTTTCACCGTGCCCCAGACAACCGACATTCCCAATCCTGTCCCGCTTTTGCCCATCTCTTTTTTCGTATAAAAAGGCTCAAAAATCTTACCCAGGTCATCTTCGGAAATGCCTACGCCCGGATCCGTGACGGTGAAGGTCACATATTCTCCTTCCTCTACTTTGTCGTAACCATGTACCGGCTTGTCTACATATATGTTGCTGCTGGTTATTTTGATTATTCCGCCATCGTGCATAGCCTCTGCTGCATTATAGATCAGATTCATGACCATTTTTGACAGGTGAATGGGAGAGCCGCATATATCCAGAAGATTCTCTTCGAGTTGAATATCATAGGTAACCAGGGGATGAACCTGGAGAAGATTCTTATGTTCCGGACTTTTTAAGTACTCCTCAACAATGGTGTTGAAATTAAGTATTTTACTGGAGATGACACTTCGCCTGGCCATTTCGGCACGATTTCTGCCGGATGAGGGAAAAAGAGTAATAACCTTGTTCAATTCCCAGGTGGCTTCTTCAAAGAGAAAGGTATTGCTGATATCGACCAGCCGCTCCGGCCGCTCATGACCGTTGACCAGTTTCATCTCTTCCAGTCCGTCCTGCCGGACATAGGCGAGCATAGGAAATTCGTCCATGAAGCTGTTGAAATGCTGGATAAGTACCGGTTCATGGTATTCCATGGAATATGCTTCTATCGACTCGCTCATGGACAGGGATTTGAATTTTTCTTCCTTGTGCTGGATGAAAGATCCGAGCTTTTCCGCCTGATTCCGAGCAATATTTTCCAGGTGTTTCTGCTCGGTTTTCATGAGGGAGTCGACCATGAGAATATAGCTTGAAATTCCCAGCAGTCCACAGGTAATAAGAACCAGCCCTATCTGTGAAAGCAGTATTTTAGTCTTGATTGATCGAAACATGAGTATGCCGTATCAGCCTGTACGCCGGAATCGGCATCCTACTCGGGAACTATGCCGTATGTTCTCATGATTTGTTTTCCTTCCTCACTGTCAAGAAAATCAATAAACCTCTTGGCCAGTCCTGATAGATCTTCCCGGTAAACGAGGGCAAAAGGCAAGACGAGCTTGTACTCTCCGTTCAGGACGTTCTCGGCTGACGGATAAACGCCGTCAACCTTGAGAATATACAATCCCGAGCCGACCGTCATGGATATGGGGAGAAACCTATGGTTTTCCGGTGCTGCATGAGTGTAGACAGGGCCTCGGGAGTATTATAGATGGTTTTGACCTTGGGCTGGACGATATTATTGAAACCAGGCAGCATTTTGTTCAGGACGAGCAGGCAGGAATCGCCCGGTTCCCTGCCTACCGCATAAATTTTGCCGTCCGCCCCGAAATGACCCCAATCGGTTATCTGGCCGGAGTAAATGCTGACAATTCCTCGGACGTTATATTGTCGATATAATTCACGCTGGGATGGACAGCGATGACTACCGGGCACCAGGCAAACCGTTTGTAGTTGAGCCCCAGTTTTTTTTCGCTTTCAGTCAATGGACGGGCGACCCTGGCCAGATCGATTTCGGAAGGAGACAAAATTTATCAGGATGTCTTTGCGATTGCCAAGGCAATGGGCGAACAGGGATTCGATGTTGTAACCGGCGGCGGTCCCGGGCTCATGCTGGCCGCCAACTCCGGTCACAAAAGCGCCAATTCCGGGACCCATTCATTGGGTTTGAACATCAGACTGACCCACGAACAGATTGCCAACTCCTATCTTGACATCAATCATGATTTTGACCGATTCAGTGACCGTCTGGACACCTTTGTCTCTCTTTCCGATGTCGTCGTGGTCTGTCCGGGCGGTATAGGAACTTTGCTGGAACTCTTTTATACCTGGCAATTGGTGCAGGTGAAGCACCTCTGCGAAACCCCGATCGTTCTGTTCGGTGAAATGTGGTCGGACCTTCTTGACTGGCTGCGTCGGGAAGTCATGACCAACGGTCTTTTCGATCTTCAGGACATGAATCATATATTTCATCTCACAAACCGGGACGATGTTATTCAGCTTGTCACCAAAATCCATGATGACAGAATAAATATTGAGCACGTCTGTCATAATTTCGAAAAGTACCGGGTGGAATTCAAATCAGGCAAAACTGATTTGCGTCCGAAAGACCTGTCAGTATAGGATGTATTATCTCTTTTCGGGGCAATCGATTGGCTGGATTAACTTCCCTTCACTTGGAAATAAGTGCTGGTATTTTTCATTCCTGCATATCTGCGCTTCGGCAACCCTGCTACCAAAATCTATATTGTTAGACCCGTGATTTTGCGTCACGATCGGTGACATGTAAACAAAAAAAACTGCGTCATTACGCTCCGACCAAAGGATATGACTTCACCGGATTAGGCAGACAGGCTGGTGAAAACGATTTCTTGCCAACATCACATATCAACCACCTCATATTATCACCTTATCCGTGATATGTAAATTAACTAATTGGTTATTTTTTCCTTGATTAAATTAGTAAATAAGTTAATTTATATGAAAAATAATTAAGCAAAAGGCTAACAAATGAAGGCTTCCCGTAAACGTTTAATTCAGGAACAGCTTGACATGACCTTGGAGCGTCTCGCCTGTATGCGGGATGTGCAGCGTCCGACCAAGGGATGGTTGCGCGCTGTCCGCGAGGCCCTGGGGATGTCGGGGAAGCAGTTTGCCCGGCGCCTGGGTGTTTCGGCACCCTGGGTGTCGACTCTTGAAAAGAAAGAATTGACCGGTTCCGTTACTATCAAGACCATGCGTCAAGCTGCTGAAGCCCTGGATTGTGTTTTTGTCTATGCTGTTGTTCCCAGAAAAAGTCTGGCTGATATTGTGCGCAGACGAGCTGAAATTGTGGCTGAGAAGAAGCTTGGGCGAGTGTCGCACTCAATGTTGCTTGAAGCGCAGCAACTCTCGCAAACTGAATTGAGAAATGCTTTTGAAGCAGAGGTGGAGACTTTGATACGGGAGATGCCGAAAGAATTGTGGGACGATCACGATGAACTATGAGTATCCTCCTGGTGCGACGCCCCTCGACCCTGACGAGGCAGAAGGACTCCTTCTACCTCATATAACCAATCGTGCAGAGCTGGATCGCTGGGAACAGGACAATATTACCGAAGCTGAGACCTGGGCATTCCGAAGAAAACTGAAGGACCTGCTCAGTATCGATTTCGTTTGTCGACTTCACGCGCGAATGTTCGGCAACGTTTGGCGGTGGGCAGGAGAGTTTCGCATAAGCGGAAAGAACATCGGAGTTGAACGGTGGTCAATCGGCCCTGAATTAAAAAAATTACTGGAAGATGTAACAACATGGATTGAATTCAAGGTTTATGAGCCGGATGAAATTGCGGCGCGATTTCATCATCGACTGGTTTCAATCCATCCTTTTGTAAACGGCAACGGTCGCCATGCCAGACTGATGACTGATCTGCTTCTTGTTCATATCATGGGCCGTCCCCGATTTACCTGGGGGAGTGAGAACCTGGTCCAGGCCGGTGATTGTCGACAACGGTATATTGCAGCGCTGCAGGCGGCAGATGGACGTGAATATGGGCCATTACTGGAATTCGTCCGTTCGTGAGCAGGTATCTCGCTACAAGTTTTCTGACTGTAATCTTTAATCTCCAGTTTCTTCCCTTCGTAAATAACAGTCGGTGATGTCCCTGGTGGCGCCACCTCGATGACCGGTGTGGCCTGCTTTGCCAGGCTCAGGTAGAAATTATTCAGGCTGGCTGCTCCTTCGGACAGCCCTCCGCCCACTGCATATTTTGCAATCTGGGATGAATCGACCGAGGTGGTTGTGCCCGGTGGAGAGGTTGAAATGGGAATTATGATGAGGAATGAGGTGAGATGACCATTAACGGATTTTTATATAGAGAAGGACCGCGATATTATACCAAATGGGCCTGAACGGCAAGGACAATGTCTTGAAATTACAATATGATAAACAACGCTTACTGAAACCCCGACCTACTGATTCTCAGTCAGTTTCTCCGGCCTCAAACAACTCAACTGCCTTGCTGAGATAACATAATGAAATCAAACGATTGGAATAGTATCCGTTGTCGTCCCATCGTATTACGACATGGCCTTGTTTGTGAGATTTTTCCGCACATTTTCACACACGGAAAGAAAAAAAGCACTTAACCAAAGAAGGCTAAGTGCTTGATTTTCTGGCGCGCCAGGAGGGATTCGAACCCCCGACCTACGGATTCGTAGTCCGGCACTCTATCCAGCTGAGCTACTGGCGCTAAACGCTCGCGATATTACCCGACCCTGCCTTATTAAACAAGGAAAATTCTCTAGCTGCCGTTCGGCGAGATCTCAAGGAATTCGATCCTGTTTTCGCCCGGTTTCATCTCTCTTTTTCCGATAATATCGATAATTGCCTCGTGCTCGGACTCAAGTTCGGCCAGTTCCGTCCTTTTTTTATTGAGCAGGTACTGGGCGACATCGACCGGCAGGGTGCATTCAACCCGATTCACATTTTTTCGACTGATTCCCGTCTGGATACGGCGGAGATAGTAAAGGGCCTGGGTTTCGACTGTTTTCACCACACCGCGGCCCTGACAGAAGGTGCATGTCTTATAGCTTCCCTTTTCTATCGGCGCCCCCATCTTCTGTCGTGATATCTGCATCAGGCCGAAACGTGAAATAGTGCTGATATCCACCTTGGCCTTATCCCGCTTCATACTGGTCTTCACCTGCCTTTCCACTTCACGGATATGTTTCCTGTTTTTCATATCAATGAAATCGACCACAATGAGGCCGCCAAGATCCCGCAATCTCAACTGGCGGGCAAGCTCGGCCGCGGCTTCCATATTGGCCAGGAATATGGTTTCCTCAAAATTTTTATCTTTTGAAGTCCGGCCTGAGTTGACGTCGATAGCCACCAGCGCCTCGGTCGGATTAATAACGATGGAGCCGCCGGATGGCAGCTGGACCTGGGGTTTATAGATCGACTCAATCTGATCCTCGATATTGTACAGGTTAAAAATAGGTCTGTTTCCTCGGTGCAGTCTGACCGCCACTTCCCGCTGTTTTCCCGGCAGCAGATTGACAAACTTCTGCACCTGGTTCAGGGAATCCTGCGTATCAACAAGTATTTCCTCTATCTCGGGCACAAAATGATCACGCAAGAAACGAACCACAATATCCTGATCTTCATATATGAGGGCCGGGGCTTCCTTTTCCTGTCCCCGTTTTTTGATTTCGCTCCAGAGCCGGAGCAGGTAACGCAGATCCTTCTGCAGTGCCGTCTTGGTGATATCGACACTTGCCGTCCGGATGATGTAGCCTATGCCTTCAGGGATCGGGAAAGTGCTCATCAACTCCCGGAGTTGATGCCTTCTGTCTTCACCGGCAATCTTGCGGGAGACCCCCGAACTGTCGCTGCCCGGCATCAGCACGAGATACCGTCCCGGCAGGGAGAGATAGGTTGTCATGTTCGCCCCCTTGTTGCCGGTTGCTTCCTTAACGACCTGGACAAGCACTACCTGCCCCCTGGCGACGACATTCTCGATTTTTAATTTATTCCACTGCTGCTGTTCCACCAGTTCACGACTCTTCCGGTCCATATCTTCCCGATAATATTCCGGATGAATCTCGTTAAAGGGCAAAAATCCGTTCTTGCCGCCGTTAATCTCAACAAAAGCTGCCTGGAGGTTCGGCTCAATGGAAACGATTTTTCCTTTATAGATATTGTTTTTCGTCCGTTCACGCACCACGCTGGTGACGTGAAAAGACTCCAGCTTGCCGTTCTCGACAAGGGCTATCCGGCATTCTTCAGGTTCTTCCGCATTGATAAGCAATTTGGTGACAACTTTTTCATCCGGCAATGCCTCCTTTTCAGGAGCCCTGCTGCCTGTGGCGTCTCTTGCCGGCTGCTGCCGGGAAGCTTTCCGCTGCCTGGGAGGTCTCCCCTTTCCCTTCTGCCTTCTTTCCGGCTGGGGGAGGTCTTGGGTTTTGCCTGCCGCCGGCAGGTTTTTTTCCTCCGCTTTTTCCGGGGCTGGAATTCTTTCGCCTGCCCGGTCCGAACCACGGTCAACCTGTTTCGCCTCGGTATCCGGAGACTGCGGTTCATTTTTTCTTTTGGGAATCAATGCAAGCGCACTTTTCCACCAGGCCCCTGTGGTTACCTTGCTGGGTTTCCCGGCTTGTTCAGAGGCTTCTTCAGCAACACTTTCATGCTGTTTTTCTTCTGCCATACGTTTTCCTTATAAACTTTTTTTCAGAGCTTCTCGACCCGAAACCATTTTGTCAGTGATAATACACCTTATCACCATGATGCTGTTTCTCAATGGTACCGGAATGCACCAGGGGCTCGAGGAGTTGCTCAACCTTATCCGGACCGCCGATAAAAAAAGTCCGGTCTATATCTGCTGCCGTACACGGCCGCCGTTTTAACATCTGCAATATATCGTCAATAAGCTGTTCATCACCGGGGCGGGAGAAATGAGGCTTTTTCGCATCGACCTCCCTTCCCTGTTCAAAAACGCTCATTCCATGTGTTATGATTTCAACCCGCGGCAATCCGGCGAGAGTTGACAGCTGTCCGGCAACTTCCCGTAAACGGTCCCGGCTGACCGGCAAAGCGAATTTCTCGTGGGGGGGCCGGTCCACCGTATTAAGCTGAACCCGGGACAGCTTCATGCGGCGGATCACCTTGATGAGCGCCGCTATATCCTCGTCGCTGTCGTTTATTCCCCTGGCGAGTAGAATTTCAAGCCACAGCTCACCTTTATATTCCCGGGAAAACCGCACCAGTCCCTCTATCATTTCGTCAAGGTCTACACACCTGGCCGGCCGGTTCAGTTTTCTGAAACTGGTTGACAGAACCGTGTCGAGCGAGGGAATTACCACATCGGCCAGAGACAGGGCGGCTGCTACTTCCCTGTTCCCCAGGTTGGTCCCGTTGGTTAAAACCGCAACCGGCTTGCCCGTTTTTTCCTTCAGAAACCGGATAATGCGGCCAAGTCCGGAATGAAGGGTCGGTTCACCGCTGGCGGTGACGGTTACCACGTCAACCTCCGCGGCTGCTTGAGGATTGGAGAAATATTCCTCTACTTCCGCGAGAATGGATTCCGTCGGGACATACTCCTTCCGTTCGCAGACTAACCGTGTCGTGGGACCCACCTCACAATAAATGCAGTCAAAATTGCAGATTTTACGGGGAAGAATATCAATGCCGAGGGAACGGCCGAGCCGCCTGGAATTAACCGGGCCAAAGATATGATTCATAGAATATTCAGATACAGCCTGCCGACTCGAACGGATAGATAAAAAAAATCGGCTCCAAAGAGCAGAAATCAATAAAATTACTTCAGATCAACCTGATACATAGATAATTCAATTCACTGCTATTGGCAACCATTAATCTAAGACTTTTACCTTGACACAACAGTGCCGTACGCGTACATTTCGAAAACTCATTTTTACATTTCCGGTAAACAGAATCCTGAAACGCACATCCACAGGAGAAGGTCGAGGTGAAGCAAAATATAGGATTATCCCCGATCCACCCCCTTTCAATATTTCTCTTTCTTATCTCAGGGCTCGCATTTTTTCCTTCCCAGGTCCTTGCGGAAGTTATCCAGGCTCCCCAATGGAACATAACCGCCGACAAGATGACGCGTTTTGAAAACCCGCCGAGTATTGTGGCCGAGGGGAATGTCCTGCTGGAAAAAACCCAGGAAATTGTAATAACAAAAAAAAGGGACACCAGGTGGGACGAACTGCTGGAGGAGACAGAAGCAGCAGAAGAAGATCTTGAAGAATCAGTCACCCGGACTCGGACCCTGACAACAATCAGGGCGGACTGGATAGTCTACGATATTAATCTCGGTTCCATCAAAGCCAGGGGCAACATCCTAATCAAAATGGGAAACGATCAGCTGCTGGCGGAAAAAGGCCAGGTTGATCTCAACCGGGAAACAGGAACCTTCACCAATGCCACAATTATCCGGCAGGATAAAAACATGCACCTGGAAGGAAAAGTCATCGAAAAAACCGGTGACCTGACCTATTACATAGATGACGGCTGGATCATAACCTGCAAGCTGCAGGATGGCCAGACGCCGCCCTGGAGCTTTGCCGCCAGGGATACTAATATCACGGACGGCGGCTATGCAATACTGAAGCATGCCACCTTCAGAATCAAAGATGTCCCTGTCCTGTATACTCCCTGGATGATGCTTCCGGTCAAAAGAACCAGGCAGACCGGCTTTCTTTTTCCTGAAATTTCAAGCTCGGACAGGGACGGCTTCGGCCTCAATCTTCCTTTCTTTCTCAACCTCTCTCCGAGCAGCGATCTTACCATTTACCCGGAATACAGGGCTAAACGCGGATTGATGACTGGCCTGGAGTTCCGGTATATCCTGGAACAGCAAAGCAAGGGCGCCCTGATGGTTAACTATCTCAACGATGATCTCAGCGATCCGTCCGAGGTAGAATATTACCGGGAAGGCAATTTTACCCATACCAACCAGGACCGATACTGGATACGCGGCAAGGTTGATCAGGATATCAATGAATGGATAACCCGTCTCGATGTCGATATCGTCTCGGACCGTGATTACCTGACTGAATTCAACTCCGGAATGACCGGATTCAGAGGGAGCAATGAAAACTTTCTCGAAGTTTTCGGACGCGGTTTTGAAAGCAAGTCGATTGAGGAGCGTAAAAATTCCTTCCGGGTCCTGAGATCATGGACCAACATGTCCCTCCAGGGTGACCTGATCGGTATTAATGATGTCCGTCTGCACAAAACAGATCCGACCCCCCTGTGGCAGATGCCTAATATAAACTTCACCGGCCTGGTGCCGATTGGGGAAACCTTCATAAACTTTGACTGGGATGCAAACTATGTCAACTACTGGCGGGAAGACGGCGTCGGCGCTCACCGGGTTGATATTTTCCCGAGATTTTCCTCCCCCATCCCCCTTGGACAATACCTGGAGGCCACCGCCGAAGTCGGCCTGAGGAACACAGGCTATCTTATCGAGCAGTACGGGGATGCCGAGTGGGAGGGCAGCGACAGCGAAAATCGTTTCCTTGTGGACTTTCAGACCGAAGTCGGCACCACCCTGATCCGTGATTTCGATGTCAACCTGGCCGATGTCTATGGCTTGAGCCATACTTTCAGGCCTTTTGTCAATTATCATTTCATTCCGGATGTCGATCAGGATGACCTGCCGCAGTTTGACCACGTGGACCTGATAGAGGAAAGAAATCTCATAACCTACGGCTTTGACAACTGGTTCAGAATTTTAGGTTCCCGCAGCGGCAAGGAATACGAAAGAGATTACGGGTACTTGAAAATAAGCCAGGGGTATGATTTGCGCAGCGAAATGTCCGACAATCCGTTCACCCCCGTTAATGTAAAAATGGGCTACTGGCCGCTGCGAAACACCTGGTTTGTCTACCGGACCGATATTGATGTGTACGGCGAGGGAGTAATTAACTACAGCCTGGAAAGCGGCTATAGAAACAGCCGGGGGGATTCCTTCTATGCCGACTACCGGTATGACAGGCCAACGGAAATCAATTCTATTACGGCAAATGCGCGTGTCCACCTGATTTACAACCTCCAGGCCGGTTACCGTATTGAACGATCGCTCGAACATGATATTACGATCGAGGAACATATCGCCCTGGTCTACCAGCCTTCCTGCTGGTCAGTGGAAATCTCCACAAATTCTACCCCGGGAAACAGGGAAATCATGCTTATTTTCAGGCTGGCTAATATCGGCACTCCTTTTGGGGTAGGTTTCTGACAACTGCAATTATTAGAGAAATGCTCCATATCGATGTTTTTAACGGGGATGCAGACGGTATCTGTGCATTGCATCAACTGCGCCTGGACAAGCCGGAACCGGATGCACGAATTATTACCGGCGTAAAACGCGACATCCGCCTGCTGTCACAAATACAGGACGTAGCGGGCGCCGCCGTAACCGCTCTCGACATATCCCTTGACCGCAACCGCAATGAACTTGAAAAATTGCTCGGGCAGGGAAATAGAATTTTTTATGTTGACCATCATTTCTGCGGTAAAATACCCGATTCAAAAGAACTGGAAGCACACATAGATCTTTCTCCGGCAACATGCACGGCACTTATCGTTGATTCCCTGCTGCAGGGAAAATACCGGGCCTGGGCGATTGCCGGCGCTTTCGGCGACAACCTGGATGAAGTTGCCCGCGATGCGGCAAAAAAGATTGGAATTGACGGGAATTTCCTCGAACAGCTCAGGGAAATCGGCGTGCTGCTCAATTACAACGGGTACGGTGCAATCCTTGATGACCTGTTTTACCATCCCGCAGATCTCTACGGGCAAGTGCGGCGGTATGAGGATCCCTTTGAATTTCATGCCCGGTCTCCGGCAATGGAAATCCTTCGCGACGGCTACTCGCATGACATTGAACTGGCCGCCAGATTCGAACCGCTGCGGGAATCGGAGCATGGACGGATTTTTCAATTCCCGGCGAAAGCATGGGCACGCAGGGTCGCCGGCGTGTATAGTAATATATTGGCCCGCGAAAAACCGGACATGGCGCATACATTGATCATAAAAAACAATGACGGTACCTTCCGCATCAGTGTCCGGGCGCCCCTCAACAGCAGGACCGGGGCAGACGAACTGTGCAGGGCATTTCCCACCGGCGGCGGGCGGGCAGCGGCCGCAGGCATTAACAGCCTGCCGCAGGACCGGCTGGAGCAGTTTCATACTGCTTTTTTCGAACAGTTCAGCCGTTCCGGGCAAAAATAATCAATTTTAAAAGATAACCATGAATAATCTCCTCAATTTTATTTCCCATATGCAATTCTTTTTTCGGCCGCAATATCTGCCGGCAGCGATGCTTTTCTTTTTCTTCACCGCCTCATTCTCCCCCCAGCAGTTATATGCCCAGCCAAAGGCGGCCGACCTGGTCGAGGACGGCCAGCCCATTGATCTGAACCAGGAAAAATACAGTAAACTGTTTCATGAACTCAAAACAGAACACCAATTCAGCCAGGATGAGCTGGATGCCATATTTACGGGGCAGAATATTAATAAAAAAATTCTGGAGCTGATGGACCGGCAGTGGGAGGCGAAACCCTACTATCAGTATTCCCCTCTTTTTCTGACAGAGAAAAATATCGCCCAGGGTCGGGAAAAACTTGTGCAGTACAAGGATGTTCTCGACCGGGTGGAACAGGAAATCGGCGTCGACAGGGAGATAGTGGTTGCCATTTGGGGGATTGAAACCCGCTACGGCGCAAACCAGGGATCCTATTATGTCCTGCAGACCCTCAATACACTTTTTGATGCCTATCCCAGACGCAGTGCGTTTTTCCGCGGCCAGCTGATACATTTTCTGCTGCTCTGCAAAGAAAACGGCGTGGACCCGAAAACGGTCAAAGGTTCATATGCCGGTGCATTCGGCCAAACGCAGTTTATTCCTTCCAGCTTCCGGAGTTATGCCGTCAGTTTTGACGGAGATACCATCCGTGATGTCTGGGATTCCGTCCCCGACGTGCTGGCCTCTATAGCCAATTACCTCAAACAGCATTATTGGGCGCTCGGCGGCCCCATTTATGCGGAGCTGGGAAGCGATCTGAAGGACAAGAGGCTGATAGCCGCTTATCTGCAGGGGCGCAAAGGAAAAGTCGACTGGGAGCTTGTCAGGAATATTCAGAATCCGGATATTCCTCCGTCCCCGGGAGACAGGAAGCTTTCCATAGTCGGTATCGAACTGTCTCCGGATCAAGGGGAAAAGATGAGATACGTTGCCGGATATCCAAATTTTCAGGCCATTACCGAATGGAATCATTCCAATCGGTACGCCATGGCAGTCACGGAATTGTCGGAAGCTATTCGTCTTGAATAGCGGCAATTAGACAGTGAAGAAATCGTTTCCGGTTTCCTGTTCTTTTTTTCCTCTTCTCTGTCTTCTTCTTGTCCTCCTTGCCGGCTGCACCGGTAAATACCTCCGACAGGTTCCGGAAGACCGCCTGCCGGATTTCACCGATGATATGCATCTTGCCTCTCTGCAGACGGCCATTGCCGCAAACCTGGAATATCTTCGCAGCCAGGATCCGCAAAGAGAAATCATTCTTGCCGACCGGACGTACACCGTTTCCGGACTTATCCGATCCCAGGAATTTTTTCTGCAGCTTCTTGCCGGAAAACCAACAGCTGCCGAACTTAATCAGCGGATCAGGGAAAATTTCGAGGTCTATCAGGCAGTGGGGACGAGCGGCGTCAACCTGCACCGGAAAATGCTTGTGACCGGATATTTCCAGCCTGTGTTTGCAGGGAGCCTGGAAAAAAAAGAGCCTTTCAATTATCCTCTTTACTCGGTGCCTCCCGATCTTGTCCGGCGGCAAATGCATCAAGGGCAAAGCATAACCGGACGGATGGACGGGAAAAAACTTGTTCCTTACTGGACCCGGGAGGAAATTGAAAACCAACAGAAAGCAGCAGGTTCGGAAATCGCCTGGCTCCAGGACCCCTTTGACGTCTTTGTCCTCCATGTCCAGGGATCAGGACTTATCCGTCTCAGCAACGGATCCCTGCGCAGCCTTCATTATGCCGCCCGAAACGGCCACCCCTACCGCAGCATCGGCAAATTCATGGTGGATACGGGACGGATCAGGCTGGCGGATGCCGGTCTGCAGACCATCCGGGATTATCTGGCTGACAACCCCCATGAACGGGAGAAAATACTGCACCATAATCCATCGTTCATTTTCTTCGACTGGGCCGATACCCGGGGTGCCGTCGGCAATCTGGGCAAAGAACTGACTGCCGGCAGATCCGTTGCCGTCGACCAGGGCTGCTTTCCGGGCGGATTGCTCGGATTTCTTTTCTCCAGGAGACCCGCGGCTGCCGATGGAAAAAATGCCCAATGGCAGCCCCTGCACAGATTCGTTGTTGTGCAGGACAGCGGATCAGCCATTCGGGGACCGGGCAGGGTCGACCTCTACTGGGGCACCGGATCCGAAGCAGGGAGGCAGGCAGGACAAATGAAAGAACCTGGCAGCCTCTATTTTTTTATTCTCAAGGACAGGAAAACCTGACCCGCTTCCCGCATCATCGACAATGAATACATCATCCGCAGAAAAAAGGGACTGGAAAGATACTGCCCGTCCCTTTGACCGGTTGGCCAGGGAATACGACAGCTGGTTTGAAGGAAACCCCCTGTTCCGGATTGAACTGGCGGCTCTTCTTGCCGTGCAGGAAAAACCCGCCCATCCTTCCCTGGAAATAGGTGTCGGTCCGGGTCGCTTTGCCCGGGCACTGGACATCGATTTCGGAATAGACCCGGCTATATCCCCCTTGCAGTTCGCCGGCAGCAGAAATATTCTGTGTATGCAGGCGGTGGGCGAAAAAATACCGGTTCGCAGCGGGTGCATGGGAACCGTATTTATCCTTTTCACCCTGTGCTTCCTGGCCGATCCGGCCCAGGTTCTGCGGGAATGCTTCCGAATTCTCAAGCCCGACGGCCGGTTGCTTATCGGTATGATTCCCGGAATGTCGAAATGGGGAGAGCTGATCACCCGGAAAAAAGAGGAAAATAATCCATTCTATCGTCACGCCCGGCTGAGAAGTGTAGCCGAAACAAAGGCATTGCTCTCCCTGGGCGGGTTTTCCGTGATCGAATCCTGGTCGACCCTGTTTCAACCGCCCGGGAATACCCTGACGGCAGAATCTCCCAGGCAGGGAAGTGAAGAAGATGCAGGATTCTGTGTACTGGTATTGAAAAAAAAGGAGGCAGACGGTGGCACGACCCAACCTGATTACCCTGACAACTGATTTCGGCCTGCAGGATGCCTATGTCGGAGAAATAAAAGGCGCCATTCTCCGCCGCAATCTAAACGTCACAATCATTGACCTGACCCATGCCATAGATGTCCATGATATCCGGACGGCTGCCATGACGATCAGGTCAAGCTATCATTACTTCCCCACGGGAACCGTCCATATGATTGTTGTCGATCCGGGTGTCGGCAGCCAACGTAATATTCTTGCCATGCTGGCGGATGACCATATTTTTATCGCCCCGGACAACGGCACCCTGACCTTTCTTATCCGGGATAGAAAAATCCGGTCCCTGCACAGGGTGGCAAACAGTTCCCTTTTCCCCGACGAAATCAGTGCGACCTTCCACGGCAGAGACATCATGGCCCCGATTGCCGCTGCTCTTGCCGGCGGGTTGAACATTGCAGAAGTAGGTCCGCCGATCAGCATAGAAGAATGCGTTCAGCTCAAGGTCCCGAAAAACGAACTGGATGAACGGGGCATAACCGGGAGTGTGATCCATATTGACCGGTTCGGCAACATCAAGACAACTATCACGTCCGGAGACCTCGGCCTTTATCAGCCCACCGAATTTGCCGGCATTGTTCTTTGCTCCCATGTAATCGATACCCTTTCTTCAACCTATTCAGACGCGGCTGAGGGAGAACTTGTTGCAGTTGTAGACAGTTCCGGCCATCTGGAAATAGCGGTGAACAGAGGAAGCGCCGCGAAAAAAATAGGGTGCGCAATCGGTGATCCCGTTACGGTGGCAATGGCAAGGGAGAAGTAAATAATACGGGCAGGGCATCCCGGATAAACGGTTCCCAGCAATGGCATGAGAGGTTCCACTGTCCCCGCAGCGGAACCTCTCTGAACAGGGATTATTTCAAAAACCGGCCCGGTGTGGTTGGTGCCGGCAGCACCGGATCAAATTACTGCGGTCCTGGATATTCAGGCAGCGGGAATGACATCAAACATCTCCCTGTAAAATCACAATTAATGGGACGCGATGCGCCACAGAATCTTTTTCTGACGGAGAGTGTCAGGAAAGACTTCATCCTGCTTACTATTTCGTGTTGTCCGGGCAAAGCCGGCCGGGGGCAATATCCCGGGAAAAGATTAGAATACTGGTAAGTTATTACCTCTTAAAAGGGATGGCAGATGAAACAGAGGCGGGGCGAGGGCACCCGGAGACGTTCAGGATCGTCCGCCCCTTTTGCCGCAGCTTCCCGTAAAATAACTCCTTTCTGATGGGGGTTGTGGCAAGTGGAACAGGTGACCCTGTCCCTCGGCACGAGCGGTAGCAGCACATTCATTTCCTTCTCGTTCTTTTCCAGCATCCTGCGCATTTCTAAAGAAGGTTCCACGAGCAAATGTTCATGCTGAAACAGGGCATTGGCCATGGGCGGGTGGCAGCGCCAGCAGAGAAACCCTACATCGGCCCTGAACCGGACATCCTCGGTTCTGTCCTCCTCGGGATCAGGTTTGGTCACATGACAGACGATGCAGATGGTCTGGCCGCCGACTATTTTTTTGAAGCTGCCGTCCTCTTCAAGCATCAGGTGAGGATTGATGCCCGCATAGTCCTCACTGTGATGGCATTTGAAACACATATCCCGCCCCTGGAGGTACGGCCCGCCTCTCAGGAAAAAGGCGCCCCCTGATTCGTGATCTTCAAAATGGCAGGTCAGACATGTGATGTTGCCGTCCGTGAGAGGAAAGGGAATGTCACCGGGAGGGGGGATATCAACCGGATGATGATCCAGGGTATAATCATGGCAGTCCAGGCATTCTCCGTATTTATTCTGCGGAACAGGTTGCGCCTCCTGCGGCGTTTCCTGCGTCATGCCGGCCGTCGTTCCCAGTAAGGTAAGAAGTACGGCGGTTATCAATGTCCGGAGATGTATTTTTGCACGCTTCATGACATACACCTTTAATCATCCTTTGCGCAGACCACAATACAAGGAGCCATAAGCAGCTACTTGTGCTGCTTTTCCATACCGGTAAACCGTTCCCAGAAATCCGGAAAAGACTTGGCCACGCACTCCTCGCCGGTGATTTCGACGCCCGCGACCCGGAGGCCCGCCACCGCAAAGCACATGGCGATCCGGTGATCACGGTAGGTTTCAATGGCCGCACCGTGCAGGTTTGTCCCTCCCGCCCTGCCGTGAATAATCATCCGGTCCGGCTCTTCTTCCACCTCGGCTCCCATTTTGCGCAGTTCGTTGACCATGGCGCTGATACGGTCGCACTCCTTGATCCGCAGGTGGGCGATATTGCTGATCACTGTCGTGCCTTCGGCAAAGGCGGCCACTATTGCCAGGGTTGGTGCAACATCCGGCATATCGCCCATATCCGCCTCAATTCCTTCGAGCTGATCCGGCCCCTGAACGGTAATGCCGTTTCCTTTTCTATGCACAATGCATCCCATCCTGGCAAGAAGAGGCACCAGGAAAGTATCCCCCTGCAGGGAGGGAACCGGCACGTTGGCGACTGTCACCCTGCCGCCGGTCACAGCGGCGGCGGCCCAGAAATAGGAGGCCCCGGAAGCATCCCCTTCTATCCTGTACATTCTGCCCCGGTATTTTCCCGGGTTAACGCGGAAATATGCAAGCGACGTCGCTGCTTCACCGGCAATGCCGAATTCCGCCATCACCGAAAGAGTCATCTTCACATACGGTTTTGAAAGAACCTCCCCCTGCACCTCGAGTTCTGCGGTCTCATCCGCGTAAGGAGCAACAAGAAGGAGGGAGGAGAGGTACTGGCTTGATTTTCCTTCCGGCAGGATGGTCCGGCCGCCGGGAATACCATCCGCCTCAATGGTCAGGGGAGGGCAGCCGTTGCCGGCATCGCTGCGGACCCTGACTCCCCAGCCCTGCAGGGCCTGCATGAGGGGTGCGATCGGCCGTTCCGACATCCTGGGGTCGCCCGTTATCCTGAACGTTCCGTGTCCCAGGGATGCAACCGAGGTAAGAAAACGGGTGGCGGTGCCATTGTTGCCCAGAAAAATATCCCTGTCAGGCTGGCTGATCCGTCCTCCCGAACCGTGAATTATCCAGCCGGCTGGATCGCTGTCATCAATTTCGATTCCCATGGCACGCAGGGCACCTATGGTATAACCGGTATCTTCGCTGGCAAGCGGCCCGATAAGCGTTGAATCCCCCTCGGCCAGGGCCGCGGCAATAAGCGCCCGCTGGGTGATGCTCTTGGAGCCCGGCACTTCCACCGTGGCGTTTATTTTCTCTACCGGGTTTATCCGAATCATGTACTACCCATTATGGACATTGAACTTCCAACATATCTGTTCAAAAAATATTGAAAAACTTCGCTGTTCAATGTTCGATGTTCGATTTCCCTGCAGGGCAGCAAGTTTTGTTGCGAGAGACTTGCAAGCCTGTTCAGGCAAACCGTCGATACAGAACATCCCGCATCACAGCCAATGGCGCTTCCCTGCCCGTCCACAGCTTGAACTGGGCGGCACCCTGATACAGGAGCATTTTCAGGCCGTCGACAACCTCACACCCCGCAGTTTCAGCCTCCATCAGCAACCTGGTCTTCAGCGGCGCATAGACAATATCCATGACCACGGAAAAATTGGGCAGCAGCACTGGGGGTAATGGGGATTTCCCGGTATCTGGAACCATGCCGACCGAAGTCGCATTTACCAGGGCATCTGCTTTTACCCTTCCGATTTCTCCGGGCCGGAAAAATGAACTGCCGAGCTGCTCGGCAAGTGCCCTGCCTTTCGCCTCGGTGCGATTGGTCAGCATCACCTCGGCCCCTGCTTCCAGAAGCCCGAAACCGATGGCCCGGGCGGAGCCTCCTGCTCCCATGATGAGAATTCTGCTGCCCTTGAGGCCGATCTTTTCTGCAAGGGCCCGGTTGGCGCCGATCCAGTCCGTATTATAGCCGGACACTGTTTTTTCCGGGGAATTTTTCTCCTCTCTGATTACCAGCGTATTCACGGCTCCTATCTTTTCCGCCACCGGATCAAGGACATCAACAAACGGGATTACATCCTGTTTGTAGGGGATGGTTACACTGACCCCCTTAAAGCCAAGGGCCTTGAGTCCGGCAACAGCTTCGGCAATGTGACTGGTGGGCAGGGGAACATAGACGCAGTCCAGGCCAAGCTCCAGAAAAGACGCATTATGCATTTCCGGGCTCAGGGAATGATGCACCGGCTTGCCGATGATGCCGAATATCCCGGTGGTGCCGGTGATTTTGTGGGAAATATCCAGCATTGCGTCAGATTACAACTGTTGGTTCTGAAAAATAAACACAAACATTCCTGCCTCCGGACGAGATCATTGCATGTCCATGGAAATATCACATGCCGGGGCCGAATGGGTCAGCCGGCCGACCGAGATGAGATCAACACCGGTTTCCGCTACCGGCCTGACCGTATCCAGGTCAACACCGCCGGAGGCTTCCACCAGCGCCCTGCCGTTAACAAGTCCCACCGCCTCCTTCATTGCCGCAGGAGACATATTATCCAGCATGATGATATCAACGCCGCATTCCAGGCATTCATGCACCTGGGCGATATTTTCCGCCTCAACTTCAATCCGGACCGTATGGGAGACAGCGGCGCGGATCTTCCGCACCGCCTCGGTTATGGAACCGCAGGCAGCAATATGGTTGTCCTTTATCAGCACCCCGTCGGCAAGATTGAAGCGGTGGTTACGGCCGCCGCCGACCCGCACAGCATATTTCTCCAGCATCCGGAGGCCGGGAGTTGTTTTTCTGGTATCGGTGATGCTGACATTGAGTCCGGCCACCTTATCGACATATTTACGGGTCAAAGTGGCAATGCCGCACAGGCGCTGGACCAGATTGAGAGCCACCCGCTCTCCCTGGAGCAAATCCAGTACCGGACCGCGCAGGCGCAGCAATTCCTCCCCGGCTTTTGCCCGCAGACCGTCAATCGCTGCAAATTCAATCTTTATTCCCGGATTCAGCACCTGGAACACCTTGGCGGCCACGGTTTCCATTCCGGCGGCAACCAGCGGTTCACGGGTGACGAGGCGGGCCATGCGAATCTGGCTCCCGGTGAAAATGGCATCGCTGGTAATATCGCCCTGCCCGATGTCTTCGGCCAGAAAGCGGCGGATCTGCGTATCGAGTTGGAGAAAGTTCATCAGAGCAGTTTCTCCAGCCGAGCGGCCGATTCGGAATTTTTTTCAAGACGGAGCCGGATTTCCTCCTGCTTCTGCCGCTCCTTGACAACAATTTCCGGGGGGGCATTATCGAGAAATTTTTTATTTTTCAATTTGCCGTCTATCCGCTGCATTTCCTTTTCCAGCTTGCCCCGCTCCCTGGCCAGTTTGTCCAGTTCAGCCGCCGCATCAATCAATCCCTTCAGGGGAACGAAAATCTCCATATCCTGGAACAGGACGTGGCCGGCATCATCAGGAACAGTAGCGGTTTCAATGATATTCAACGTTTCCGTACGGGTCATGGCGCGAATCGACCCGGCATGCTTGCCAAGCATCTCCCGCTTGCTCCCGTCACCACACATGACCGTCGTCTCGATCATTGCTGTCGGATGCACATCAGCCTCGCTGCGGATGGTCCTGATTCCCGAGATCACCCCCATCAGCATCTCCATTGAGGCAACGGCCCGGTGGTCAACCAGCGCATCCATTGCTTCGGGGAAAGATTCGGTCATGATGGTCGGGCGCTCGCCCGGCAGGACGCTCCATATCTCTTCGGTAACAAAAGGGGTAACCGGATGCAGCAGTTTGAGAATATTCTCCAGGACCAGCAGCATTACCCCGCGGGCCTGGTCGCGCAGTGCTTCATCCCTGCCGTAAAGGTCGGGCTTGATCCATTCCAGGTACCAGTCGCAGAATTCATGCCAGGTAAACTGGTAGATGGCGGAGGCGATGTCGTTGAAATTGTACTCCTCGAGACCGCGGCGGACCTCGCGTACCGTTGCATCGATCCGGCTGAGTATCCAGCGGTGCGGCAGCGCAAGGGCCCCAGGGTTCGCGGTAACCTCCGTAATGGAGGGATCGCATTCCTTCAGGTGCATCTGGGCGAACCTGGCCGCGTTCCAGAGTTTGTTGATAAAATTGCGGTACCCCTCTATCCGTTCCTCATCCATGCGGATTTCCCTGCCCTGGGCGGCAAAAGCAGTGAGGGTAAAGCGGAAGGCATCGGTTCCGTAGCTGTCCACCATATCAATGGGATCAATAACATTCCCTGTGGATTTGGACATTTTTTTGCCGTGCTTGTCCCGGACCAGGGCATGCAGGTAGACGTCCCGGAATGGAACCTCATTCATGAAATGCAGGCCCATCATCATCATGCGGGCCACCCAGAAGAAGAGAATGTCAAAACTGGTGATAAGAACCGAGGTCGGGTAGAAGAACTTCAGTTCCCTTGTCTGTTCCGGCCATCCCAGGGTGGAAAACGGCCACAGCGCGGAGCTGAACCAGGTGTCGAGCACGTCGTTTTCCTGGTGCAGATCAGCGGATCCGCATGCATCGCACTTTTCAGGTGCATCAACGGCAACAATAAACTTTCCGCAGGAACCGCAGGTCCAGGCCGGGATACGATGCCCCCACCAGATCTGGCGGGATATGCACCAGTCGCGGATATTATCCATCCAAGCGTAAAAGGTATTGTACCAGGTGGCCGGATAGATTTTGATCCGCCCTTCCCTGACCGCGGCAACCGCCTTATCTGCCAGAGGCCGGACCGAAACGAACCATTGCTTGGAAGTGGTCGGCTCGACCACGGTTCCACAGCGATAGCATTTGCCCACAGCATGCTGGTACTCTTCTATTTTTTCCAGAAAGCCCTGCTCCTCGAGGTCCCTGACTATCTGCCGGCGGCACTCGAAACGATCAAGGCCGGTGTATTTGCCGGCATTTTCGTTCATGACGCCCTTGTCGTCCATCACCTTGAGCCGGTCAAGGTCATGGCGCAGTCCGATCTCGTAGTCATCCCGGTCATGGGCGGGCGTGACTTTCAGGGCCCCGGTCCCGAACTCCCGCTGCACATGGTGATCATAAACAACCGGGATGATCCGTCCGGTGAGAGGCAGCTCTATGCCGATATCTTTCAGGCCGGTGTAGCGTTCATCGTCCGGGTGCACCGCCACTCCCGTATCGCCGAGCATGGTTTCGGGACGGGTGGTGGCAACCGTCACATGCCCGCTGCCGTCGGCAAACGGGTAGCGGATATGATACAGCTTGCCCTGCGTCGGTTCATGCTCCACCTCGTCGTCGGCAAGGGCCGTATGGCAGCGCGGGCACCAATTGACAATATAGTCGCCCTTGTAGATGAGACCTTCATGATACAGACGGACAAAAACCTCGCGCACCGCCCGCGACAGGCCCTCGTCCATGGTGAAGCGTTCCCGGTCCCAGTCGCATGAGGCGCCGATCCGTTTCAACTGATTGATTATCCTGCCGCCCTTTTCCTCACGCCATTGCCATACCCGTTCAATAAATTTTTCCCGGCCGAGATCATGCCGGCTGGTGCTTTCCAGGGCAAGCTGCCGCTCCACCACATTCTGGGTGGCGATTCCGGCATGGTCCGTACCGGGCACCCACAGGGTGTTATCCCCTTTCATCCGGTGATAGCGGACCAGTATATCCTGCAGGGTATTGTTCAGGGCGTGTCCGATATGCAGAACACCCGTGACGTTGGGCGGCGGGATGACGATGGAAAATGACCCCCTGCCTTCTTCCATACGGGCGGCAAAAGTATTGTTCTTTTCCCAGTGTGCATACCACCGCCGTTCAACTTCGGGGAACTCGTATGCCTTGGGCAGGTCATAGTGATTCGTTTTGTCTTGTTTTTTATCAGTTTGCATTTTCCACTTTGTAAATAAATCCGAGGCCGAAGAGCCTCCTTTTCTCACCCTTGAAAGGAAAATTTACAGCTTTCGATTGGCATATGCTGAACACCGAAAAAAGTTGGGCGGAAAGGGAACCGGGTTTCAGCTCTCGAGCGCATCACAAAATATTCCACGGTTTCGGCATAAAGACCTGGGTATACAGGCCCAGCGCGTATCTGTCGGTCATTCCTGCAATAAAATCACATACCTGCCGATGCAGTTTGTCATTTTTTTCTTTGTTTCTGAGGGCGCATCCCTCCGGTTCGCAGTATGCGGTCTCTACGCAGGGAAATTCATGCTCCAGGAAATAATCGTACAGTTCCCTGATAATTTTCTGCGCCTTGACAAATTCATTATGCACCCGGTAGTTGCGGTACACGTTGTCATAGAGAAACTTGCGGAGTTTGGTTATAGTCTCCTTCATCAGGGGGCTGAGGTACAGACGGCCGTCATCCCTTTTTATTGTTTCGGTTACCAGATCCCGCACCATGGCATCGATTCTCCGGGAGGAACTATCCCCGACCACCCGCCTGAGATCTGACGGCAGATCAGTTTCCTTGAGCATGCCGGCACGCAGGGCATCATCCATGTCATGATTGACGTAGGCCATTATGTCGGCCACCCGGACCACCTGCCCCTCCAAAGTCGCGGGCAGCTCCATGATGTCATCCGGCAGGATATCGCCGTAGCCTTTGGAGTGTTTGGCAATGCCGTTGCGCACTTCCCAGGTCAGGTTGAGTCCCCGGCGGTTGTTCTCCAGCACGTCCACAACCCGAAGGCTTTGAATGTTATGTTTAAAGCCCCCGGGGTGCAGGTCATTCAGGCTGAATTCCCCGGCATGGCCGAAGGGGGTATGACCGAGATCATGGCCCAGAGCTATCGCTTCGGCCAGATATTCGTTGAGACGCAGGCATACCGCCATGGTCCTCGCGATCTGGGAAACTTCAAGGACGTGCGTCAGGCGGGTACGGTAATGGTCTCCGGCAGGCGCCAGAAAGACCTGGGTCTTGTGCTTAAGGCGCCGGAAAGTTTTGGAATGGATAATCCGGTCACGGTCCCGCTGAAAAACCGTTCTCAAATCGCAGCTGTCGATCTCTTTTTTCAGCCTCCCTTTGGATTCCACACTCCGGCAGGCGTAGGGAGAAAGAAATTTTTGTTCCCGCTCCTCCAGCTGATGTCTGATATTTAAGCTCATGATCGGTGATAACCCACACACATTCCTTATTCCAATCTGCTCTTCTTAGCAGCACAGGATCTTCCGGACAAGGATTTTTTCTGCAACAGCCCAATCCGTGACAAAACTATCCCTTATTGGACTGTTTGTGCAACATAAACTTACCTGATTACCATCGAAACTCAGCTAACATTAATCGGTGTATATAATTATTTATCCTGGGAAAATCTTGTTTAATTGTCATTCCCGCGCAGGCGGGAAGGTGGATTCACATTTGAAGTGCAACACTCCGGTCCAAAATACCTCAGCCGGGGTTTTGTAGTCCAGACATTTTCTGGGCGTATTGTTATAGGCCCTGATGAGGTTAGTGAAATGATCGTCTGAGATAGTCGTCAGATCAAGCTTTCTCGGGAGAGTTCGACGCATACGACCTATGGCATTTTCGATACCACCTTTTTGCCATGGCTTGTACGTGTCACAGAAAAAGGTTTGTATGTTGAGTTCATGAAGGTTGTAATGTTTAGCGAACTCGGTGCCATTGTCAAAGGTCACTGTCTGGCGCCATGCTGCCGGCAGAGGCGCCAGAATTTCCTTCATCACCTTGGCAACAGGTTGAGCGGCTTTGCTTGGTTGCCGTGTAGCGATGAGCAGACGCGAGCATCGTTCATGCAAGCCAAGAATAGCCTGACCATAAGTTTTAAAAAGCATCAGGTCTGCCTCCCAGTGTCCTGGCGATTGTCGGTCATTGGCTTCTTGTGGCCTTTCCTGCAAAGGAC
>JAWSUG010000012.1:0-103691 GCA_033549385.1 Desulfobulbaceae bacterium
GAACTCGGCCAGGGCTTCATGGTAGACACCGGTGGCCTCCATGATAAAGTGCAGTTTGGCAGCTTCGCATTTACCATGCCGGCAGGCCCATTCCAGCAGAGATTTAAATCCGGCCGGGTTGTTGTCCGTGGCTTTATTCTTGGACTTGCGCAGGTCCGGATTGGTCAACAGGGAGCAGTGCAGCTTAGCCTTGCTGACGTCGATACCGATTTTATGCATGTGCGTTTCCTCGTGGTTGCAGATGGGCCATCCGACCGACTTGCCTTGTGCATGCAGACTCACCGGACACTTCCGGGGTCTTGGATACCGTCCAGTCTCGTGCTGGCCAGAAGTGGAACCGGGGGCTTAATCTACGAATCGGTTTCGATGAACCCAGGTTGGGGAGAAGCTCACCCGGCCCTATGTGATGGTAGCTAACCACCACAACTGTTAAGATACAAGGTTGGGGTGAGTCCTGCGAACCCCAACACAAGGCTGAAGGCGGATCGAACATCGAACGTCCAACGTCGAATTTTGAAATCTAGCGAAGCGGATTAAACGTCCAACTAAGACTCATCTATCCATACATTTCTCATCTTGTATGATTGACATCATAAAGGTAATCCCTTATCATTTATGTAAGAATTAATTTATGAGGTATGAAAATGATAGCTACAGTAACGACAAAGGGACAGGTTACCATCCCGAAGAAAATCAGAGAGCAACTGAAAATCAATCCCCGCGATAAGGTCGATTTTATTCAGGAGGGAAACAGGATCGTTCTCGTAGCTGTGCGGACCCTTCAGGATATGCGGGGTTCCGTGCCGGCCAGGGGGGGTGGAGATTTTGCCAAGGAAAGAGCGGCTGCCAGGAAAGGTGTGGCAAAAAGGATTATGGACGAGATGACATGAAGAAGATCTTTCTTGATACAAATATTTTTCTTCGATACCTGACCAATGACGATCCTGTGAAGGCGGATCGTGTTGAACAATTATTGAGAGAAGCTGGAAATGGAAAGATTGTCCTGGTAACGACCGAACTGGTCATTGCGGAAATTATATGGGTGCTCGAATCCTATTATGAGGTAAACAGGGAGCGGATTGCAGAGCAGGTTCGGGCTATTCTGGCTACAGATGGATTGGAAACAATCAATGGTGACCTGGTCAGTCAGGCTTTGGGATATTATCTTTCCGACAATGTTGACTTTGTCGACGGTTATATAGCTGCAGTGATGGAGAAAAAAGGAATTACCGAAATTCTTTCATATGATCGGAAACATCTCTCCAGTCTGAAAAAATAACAAGAAAGGAACCGTAAAGACAGTTCGAAGTTTACGAAGCGGATTTGGCATAGAACATTGAAAGTTCGAGGCTGAAGATGGATCAACGTCGAACAGACGAAGCCAAATCCTGCGGTAACCAACCCGCGTATATCAGATTATCAACCGTCGCAACTTTATGGCCCCGTACGACCTCTCGCTCGGCTGCGTCAAAAGTCGGCCGGTTCCTGTTCGACAAAAATAATTTCCTGTGTATCAAATCCTTTTGTTCGGGCTGTCTCTATAAATTGTTGCATCAGCTCATCGCTTACTTTTGGCGTTCTTGCCAATAACCACAAATATTTTTTGCTGTAGCTGGTAATGAACGCATAGTGATAATTTATGGTATCAAGGTCAAATATCACATAAGAACTATAGAAGGGACCGAAAAAAGATACTTTTAGATGTCCTACGTCTGGATCATTTACAAAATATGCTTTACCTTCCGCAATTTTCCATTCCTGATCTTCCTTTGAAAACCCTTTATTGACTACTTGCACGCCGCCATCTTCACGAAGGGAGTATTGTCCAGTTACGTTAGTCAGCCCTTGCTCGAAAGAATGGTCAAGCCGGGCTATTTCATACCAGGTGCCCAGGTAGTTATTGAGTTGAAAGTCATCAATAGGCTTGATGTTTTCGGGTATGCCGGTACAACCTGCCAGGAGTAATGTAGTGACCAAGGTAATTAATGTTTTTTTTCGGCTCATGATTTTCCTCTTACTGAAAATGGCTATTGAAGAAGCACCCCTCATCCCCGCCTTCTCCCCTTGAGGGGAGAAGGAGTTAATTGGCTAATCCCCTTGCCTATCCTACATCCCTTTGCCGTTACTATCCCAATTCCCTCGCCCCCTTGGGGGGGGGGAGATGGTACACTATATTTTTTCTCAAATTGAATGCAAAAGTGTTACCCGCAAGCCAGGTTTGATGGCCTTTACAGGCTATCGGCTATTTTCAGCATTTCATTGGTTACCCGGTTCCCGGATTGTGGGGGGACAGCCTCGGAACCGGACATTTTCAGGCGGGAAAGCGCCCTGCACTCCGGACAAAGGCAGGGCAGGATTTCGGCTTCGGTATTATCTGCCAGGTACGATTCTATCCGGTCCCAATATCCGACATCATTGCGAACCTGCTTGCAGGAGGGGCACAGGGGCAGCATGCCCTTCAGTATTTTGACCTGCTCCAGCGACTGCTGCAGATTTTTAATCAGCTCCTGTTTTTCCCTTTCAAGACTTTTACGCAGGGTTATGTCATCAAAAGATTCGATGCAGCCTATAACTTCGCCATACGTGTTCAATACAGGTTTTGCCTTGATGTTGTAATAATGAGTTTTCCCGTTAACCATTCTTCCCTGCTCACAGGTGATTTCCATTTCGCCCCGTTGTATGCGTTTAAGCGTACATTTTGCTGGTCGGCAGAATTCTCCCGACCAGTTCTCGTAACACATGATCCTGTGTTTCGGCACCTTGCCCCGGTTGAATGTCTCCCAGTAGGCGGTGTTTCCTTCAATTATTGTATGGTTGAAATCCGTGATGCACATGGGAAATGAATGGTTGAAAGCGCTGAGCAGTAATTTCTGATCTTTCTCGTAGATAATTATTCTGAAAAGGATCATGTATATAAGGATACTGACTGATACGAACAGAATCATTATTTAGATATTGTCCAGGGACGAAGTGAACACGGAGGATCCAGGGCAAATTTCCCGGGAATGAACATGGACGCGATCAGAGAGTTGACCACCCAGATTATAAGCCCGAAAATAAAGAGGAATGGCAAACTTTTGACAATTCGTTGCATGACAAGTTATTCTCTTCTTTAATTATTGAGATTATGAATCTTTATCCTTATGCTGTAGCCGATTGAAATTGTATTATCAAGTTTTGCGATGTATTTTCCTGGAGTGGGTATTCAGCGGGCGGAGGAAAGAGCACCCCTCATCCCCGCCTTCTCCCCTCGAGGGGAGAAGGAGTTAATTGAATAATTCCCTCGCCGCTGCTAACTTTATTCCCCTCGTCCCCTTGGGGGAGATAAGCGAAGCGTAGCAAAGACTCCAGGTAAGCGGAGCAAAGCGGAGACTCCGGGAGGGTTAGGGTGAGGGGGCCAGGGTTTGCCTAGGGCAGAGGAAGAGCACCCCTCATCCCCGCCTTCTCCCCTCGAGGGGAGAAGGAGTTAAGATGGGAAATTCCTTCGCCCCTGCTAAATTAATTCCTCTCGCCCCCTTGGGGGAGGGGGTTAGGGTGAGGGGGCCAGGGTATTCAGAGGGCAGATGACAGGGAATTCGAACGTCGAACGTCCAACGTCAAATAATGAAATTTTTAAAATGATTTAGGAATTTAAATAATTTGCGTTTATTCAAAGCTCTTCTTATCTTTCTCGTTTTATTTACTGCCTTGGTGGCAACATGCTTTATTCTGGTGCGCCCGGATGCCGCCGACTTTTCCCGCAGGGCCGAGCTGATGGTCGTCTTCAAAGGAGCCGGCACATCGACGGAAGTGATATTTTCCATGCTGGGACAAGGGGCAGCGAAACGGTTTGCCATTCCCGGCACACCTCGGGAAAGCATTGAATTGTACACGCGGAAATACGGCCTGCCCCCGGACGTGGAATTTATACCGGCCGGCGACTGGACTGTGAGCACTTTTGATGACGCTCTCCAGGCCGGCAGAATTATTCGCGAGGGAAAATATCAGGATGTGCTGCTGGTAGTGGCGGAATACCACGTGGCGCGGTCAAAGCTGCTGCTTCTGGCAGAAACGATGGGCTGTGACTGCAGTATCCGGGTGATCGGGCTTCAGGGCGAATGGACCAACCGCCAGAAGGCTGCAAACTGGTACAACGAAGCAATCAAGTTCCCGGGCAGCGCTCTTGAGTACGCCTACTTCCACCTGACCGGAAGTCTGCTGACGGATCATCCGCGGGTTAATAGTTTTTTGGATATGCTTAAGGGATTGGTGTTGATGGAGACTTAAAGTGCGGGGGGCGCGGATGCGCCATATCAGAAGACGGAGGACCGAAGAGGCACCCCTCATCCCCGCCTTCTCCCTTCACGGGGAGAAGGAGTTAAGTTGAGTAATCCCTTCGCCGTTACTATCCTACTTCCCTCGCCCCCTTTGGGGGAGGTTCAAGAACACCCCTCATCCCCGCCTTCTTCCCTCGAGGGGAGAAGGAGTTAAGTTCGGTAATCCCTTCGTCTTTTTGGGGAGAAGGAGTTACTTGGGACATCACCTTTTTTTTCGAGGGGAGAAGGAATAATTGGGGAATCCCCTCTCCTGCTTTCGGTTTTTAACCAGCTGAAATTACATTTTTTACGGCATGGTCTTGAAATATAATGTCCGTCAAATCTGACAACCCGGCAAGTTGCCTGGAATAGGGAGGAAAAAGAGAAGTTTAAAAACTTATCTTTTAAACCGTTTAATAACTTCTTGTAATTTCCTCGTATTGTGATAGTTATACATACAGATAAAAAAATGCCTTGAAGTCCTCTTTTTACAGCAGGAGTAATACATGAATTTTCCTACCGTTAGTTCGATGGTATCCTTTACTTGCGCCATTTTGATCATAGCATCGAGTGCCGGTGCGGCAACCAAAGGACACATTATACCCGAGGGTTCTGTTTCTCTTCAGAAAAACGGAGTTGTTGCAAAATATAACGGGCAGACTGTTCTGGATGAAAACGCGCTGATCGCCTGTGACGGCTCCTGCATGGTCAAAATGCAGGGCATTTCACTTATTGCTCCTGGCGGGACAAAATTTGCCGTTAAAGAAAGCAGCGGTCTGATAAATTTGTATGTCGGCCAGGGACAGGTCAATTTCGTTATTGCCGATCCCGCCCAGGCCTTTGCCTTTTATACACCTGACGGACGCTATGTTGAAACCGAAGGTTTTATCGTTCCCGCCTCCACGGACAAATCCATAAAAGGTTTTATCAATGTAAATGAAACATCCATGGAAATCGGCATGGAAAAAGGGAGCATGATCGTCCGGACCGATGCGGGAAGCCGGACCGTGCAGCCCGGGCAGGCCATACAGCTTGCCCAGGCGAATGTGCCGAGCAGTGTACCGACGGAAAAAGCAGCGTCTCCCAAGTCGGGAGCGTTCTGGTCTTCTTTGGGAAAGCCGGAGCAGATCGGAATTATAACTGTTGGAGCTGCGGCCGGCATATGGGCGGCTTCAGAGACGATATTTGACTCAAATGACCACTCGGCGAGCCGCAATCAATAAAATATGTAGAAAATTTCTTTTTTCACCACGCAGAGTGCACACGAAACGTTAATTCGTGCTTTCACCTGTTGAAATTACCTTTCAAGAGACAGTGCACTTGCTGCGCTTGTCTCTTTTCTTTATTTAGTGGGGACAATAAATGTTCAGAAGTTCACTTTTTCTCGTGCTGATCACCATCCTGGCGGCAGGCTGTGCCAGGCAGCAGCTGCAGCCGAATGTTTCCCTGGATGATTTCGAGCACGGCCCTGTTGCCGCTGATTCCGGCAAGGATGTCCGGATGCCGGAAGGAACATTTGCATCCGCCCAATCAGCTCCGATAAATGATAACTTAAGCGATTATATTCTGGGGCCGGGAGATCTCATCAGCATCAATGTCTTTGAAGTGAACGAACTGAATACCGAAGCCCGGGTCAGCTCCCGCGGGATAATCACCATGCCCCTGCTCGGCCAGGTTCACCTCCAGGGCATGACCGCCATGGAGGCCGAGGAAAAAATCGAGCAGGCCCTGATCAAGGATTATATGCATGTTGCGCATGTCACCCTTTTTGTCAAGGAAAGGGTGAGCCAGCAGATAACCCTGGTCGGGGCGGTCCAGAATCCGGGAACCTACGAGACCAAGGCTACCAAACGGATACTCGAGGTGCTTTCCCTGGCAGGAGGCCTGACAAAAGCGGCCGGGGACACGGTCTATGTAACCCGGAACAAAAGAGACCAGCCGGGAAATGAAGTGTACCTGGTTGACATGGAAAAACTCCTGGAAGAAGGACGGGTGGACATGAACATGTTCATCCAGGGCGGCGATGTCATTTTTGTCCCCCAGAGCGACATAGTACAGGTGGAAGGCGCGGTCTGGCAGCCGGGCCCGGTCAGGATCGACGGGAACCTGACCATTGACGAAGCAATTGCCGCAGCCGGAGGGCTTGCCCAGTATGCCGATGATGAAGATATCAAGCTGATCCGGAAGGACAGCGAGGGCAAAAGACAGATTATCCAGCTCTCCATGAAGGAAATCATAGAGCTGAAGAAGGAGAAGAACTCGAATATCGAGAGCGGGCCGTGGCAGCAGCTGCTGCTGAAAGACGGCGATGTCATCTTTGCCGAGGCCAGCGGGATGCGCTCCTTTTACAGCGGCGTCGGCTTCAGCCTCGGTTTTATGGGAACCGGCGTTAATTACCGGAATCCTGTGCAGTACAGGACCCCCAGCGTTCAGCCACGATCAGTTGAATAAGCTTGTTCCATGCGCCTGGAAAAACCTTTTCTTTTCGTCTTTTTTTTCATCCTGGCGACCGTGCCGCTCCTGTTCGGAGCAAGGCACCCCCTGATTCACGGCCTCTATTCCTTCCTGCTGCTGCTCGCGGGAGGGAGCCTGCTGGTTCTCAACTATCAGGGACCATTCCGCAGGATCCTTGTTTTCAACCGGCTGGCGCCGCTCCTGATTCTCCTGTTCATTGGATTGTCCGCCGCTGCCCTGCCCCTTTTTCTGCTCGGCGCGGTGTCGCCTGTCCGTGCCCAGTATCTGGCCGATGCCGTCACCTTTGCGGACTTGCGGGACGCAGTGCCCTCTCTCAGCTATTATGCCCCTGGTTCCATGTTTTACGCGGTGTACGGCATGGCGCTTATGCTTTTTTTTTATGCCTCCCGCTATGTTCTTGCTTCTGAAAAAACCTTGCGCCGGACATTATGGATCATCACCATTGTCGGTCTTTTTGAAGCCGTGTACGGCCTGCTGCAGGCAACCAACCCTGCCTTGGGCGTACTGTGGCTGCCCGGCTCTTTCGCTTATGAAGGGACTGCCAGGGGCACGATCATTTACCGCAACCAGTACGCCGCCCTCATGAACCTGTGCTGGCCAATGGCAGTTGTTCTGGGCATAACGATGTGCAAACCTGCCCTGGAAAAACTTGAGATGCTGCGCAGGAAGGACAACACCCTGTCCCTGGTTGACAGGACATCCTTCCTGTTCCAGAAAGCAACCATCCCCTTCTGGAGTGCCGGACTAATGATCCTGGCCATTGTTTTTTCCCGGTCCAGGGGAGGAATTCTCGTCATGCTCTCCATTGCCGCCCTGTTCATCTACCTGCTCCCCTTTTTCCGGCGAATTAAAAGTCTGTATGCCGTGCTGCTGCTGGTTTTCGTTGGTTTCTACGGGGGCATAATCGGGTTTGCAGGGGTAATCGAACGCTTTACCTATTTTTATGCGAGTGCTCTTAACCGGATCGACATATGGTACGGGAGTGCTGCCATGCTCAAGGACCACCTCCTTACCGGTATAGGCATGGGCGGGTACGAATTTCTTTCTCCGGTCTACCTGACAAACGTGCCGGCTGCGGTCTGGTATGACCGGGCCCATAACGAATATGTTGAACTTGCCATTGAACTGGGACTGCCGATGATGCTCCTTTTCCTGGCCTGGGTTTTCATCGGCATTGCCGGATACGGCGCCAATATACTCAAAAAGAAAAAAATTCGGCTGCGACCCGTCCAGATGCAGACCAATGATATTGTGACGATAGGTGCATTCTGCGCTCTTGTCGGTTTCCTGCTGCACGCCGGCGTGGACTTTATCTGGCGGCTGCCGGCAAATGTTATCTATGCCGTGGTGATACTGGCGGTTTTGAGCAGCATCAGGGTCAGGGGTGGAAAGGCTGAAACTTTTGAGGCTGAAGGCTGTTAGGCTGAAGTTGCGGCTGCGCCGGGTGTTTAGGGAGTTAGGAGTTTAGATATTATGGTTGCCCTGGATCCCTGCGCAGGCAGGGATCCAGGGGTTCAGGGAGCCAGGTTTTCAGGAGGCCGGAGTAGTCGGGTTATATCGGGGGCGGAGAGCGGGGAAATCTTTTCAAGTCTCAAGTTACCAAGTTGTGAAGCAAAATGAAGAGTTATATTGATATTCACAGTCATATTCTTCCTGGTCTGGATGACGGGCCGGAGAATATGGAACAGTGCGTGGAAGCTGCGCGGAGATACAGGGCTATCGGCATGGATTGCGTTATCGCCACTCCGCACTGGTTCAATTTTACAGGCTGGTCGTCGTCGCCGGAACAAATTATCAGGAAGGCGGCGGAAGTGGAACAGGCCCTCAAGGAAGCAGGGGCTGTCCTCAAAATCCTGCCGGGCATGGAAATCGGCTTTACGGACCGGCTGGAACAGGACTTTCAGGAATCCCGCCTGCTCCCTCTGGGTGCCAGCGGGTTTTATCTTATTGAATTCCCCTTGATGGTCGCGTTCATGAAACCTGAACAGTTGATACTCCCGCTGATGCGCCGGCAGAAAAAAACCAGGGTGATACTGGCACATCCCGAACGCTGCATCGCTTTCCTGGACAATGATGCATCTCTGCGAGTAATGGAGGCAAAGGGCGTTCTGGTGCAGATGAACATTTCCAGCATCCTGGGAGGATTCGGCAAACAAATCCAGCAGACCGCGGTCCGTTTGCTGCGCAAGGGGCTGGTTCACTTTCTGGCAACCGACTCCCATGCCTCGGGCAGGCGCATGCCGCCGGACATTAATGAGTGGGACATGCTGAGGGAATATATCGGCGGCCCTGCCGTTGTCCAGGCCTGCTCAATAAACCCACGGCGCCTGCTGGCCGGAGAATCCGTGAACCCGGTCCTGCCGGATGTTAAAAGGCTTGATAAATATTTTCCCGGGACGTGTAACAAAAATTATAATAAAATGAGTAATTTAGACAGCAACAGAGGTTATGCGGGCAGGTTCCTTGGATTGTTCTCTCGATAGTCCTCTCCTTTCACCCCGAATGCCGGACCCTATCAATCTTCAGCCTGCCTGACGGCGCTGATTACAAAACCATACGGACACAATGAGCGAACAACCCGATTTCAACAATGACAATCACGAACGGCATGATGTAGTTGCCGGCGGCACTACTCACCTGCCTTCCACATACGTCCGGGAGACAATGCCATCCATGCAGGAAGAGGAAATCCATCTGCGCGATTACCTTGATGTCATTATGCGGCGTAAATGGGTCGTGCTGGTGACAATCCTGATCACCTTCTCCACCGTGGCCTTCTTTACTTTTTCCAAAACCCCTTTATTTCTGTCCACGGGAATGATCAAGACAACTCCGACGGCGAGAAACATTACCAGCTTTCAAACCATGGACGATTCCTTCATGAAGTCCCAGGAATATATATCAACCCAGGTTAAACTGCTGCAGAGCGAAAGCCTCCTGAGCCAGCTTATAGCGGAAATGGACCTGAAAAATAATGATCTGTTCACCGGCGCCGGAGACGAGACAGCTTCCCAGGGCCTGTTTTCCGGCGCCCGCAAGGTCCTCTCCACCACAAAGGACATGATCAGGGATATTATCCGGCCCCAGGTGGAATCACAGGCCTCGGTCATGATGAACCAGGAAGCCATGGACCGGATCGCCCTGGAACAATATCTCGAGAAAATAAGATCGGCCCTCAAAGTAACCCCGGTCAAGGATACCCAGCTCATAGAAATCTCCATTGAGAATGCCAATTCCCGGCTGGGCGCCGACATGGTCAACAACCTGATGGACCTTTTCCTCCAGACCTCCATGCAGAGTCAGCTTGATGTCCTGCAGTCCGCCGAAATGTTTCTCGACAAGCAGATTGCCGCGGCCAAGATAAAACTGGAAAAATCCGAAAAGGAACTCAACGAATTTGCCCGCAGAACCGGCATCATTTCCCTTGACTCGCGCCTGAACCTGATTATGCGCGAGCTGGAAGAAGTCAATGATGCCCTGTCCCAGGCTGTTACCGTCCGCATCGCCAGGGAGGCCGTCTACCGCCAGGCCATGAAGGAAGGAGCCGACAGCCTGCCGGCTGTCATGAACAATGAACTGATACAGGAACTGAAAAAACAGCACAACGAACTCCAGGCCGAATACCAGCAGCTCAGCACCGTATTCAAAGACGAGTATCCAAAGGTGAAAAAATTAAAAGCCCGGATGAGCGAACTGGAAAGCAACTATGACAGGGAACTGCAAAGGATAGTCAATTCGATCAGGATCGAGTATGAATCGGCGCTCGGAAACGAGGAACAGTTGAAGCAGAAGGCCGAGCAGCAGAAGCAGCTGGCAATCGAACTCAATGACAGGGCCACCCAGTACAAGATCCTGGACAGGGAGGTTGTCTCAAACAAGGAGGTATACAACAGCCTGCTGACCCGTTCCAAGGAGATCGCCGCAACGGTCGGTTCGGATGCCGGCCACATCGAGATTATCGATTGGGCCAGACCGCCGCTGAACCCCTACAAGCCCAATGTCCGGAGAAGCCTGTTGCTGGGCATCCTGTTGGGATCCTTCGGTGGAATCGGTCTCGCGTTTCTCCTGGAATATATGGATAATACGATCAAAAATCCCGATGAATTCTCCCGGCGCTACCGCATCCCCGTGCTGGGGCTCATCCCGTTTAAGGATCAAATTTCGGAAGAAAGCAGGGAACTGCCCTTTATCGTGTACACTGATCCCAAGGCGCCCATATCCGAGGCAATCAGGACAACCATGTTTTCCATCGAACTTTCAACCTCGGAGGTGCCGCCGAAAATCATGCTGGTGACCAGCGTGCTGCCCGATGTCGGCAAGAGCACACTTGCCACCAACTTCAGCCTGTCGCTGCTGAGCTCCAATGCCAGGGTGCTGCTGATCGACACGGACCTGCGCAAGCCGACCCTCCACAAGATCTTCGACATCGAGGATAACTCTTCCGGCCTGTCCAGCTTCCTTGCCGGCTCCGTAAAACTCGAGGATATCGTCCGAAAAACCAAATATGAGAATCTTTATTTTATCCCCAGCGGCCCCATCCCGCCAAATCCGCCGGAATTGCTGGCATCGTCCAGGATGCGGAAGTTTATCGCCTCCGCGGCCGGGAAATTTGACTATATCATCATCGACGCCCCTCCATTTCACGGTTTCGCGGAGATACTGATCCTGTCGAGCATGGTTGACGGCGTTATCCTGATTTCGGAGCTGAACAAAACCCCGCGCGACGGCATTGAATATTTTAAAAAGGCGGTTTCCAATGTCGGCGGGCGTATTCTCGGGGTGCTGATCAACAAGGCAGGGAAAGGCGGAAACGGCTACCGCTATTACGGCGGATACAGCTACCAATACAGGTATCAGTATAAATATGGTTCCGAATCAAAATAAATTCCGGCAAAGCTTGCTTTGGACGGAACCGTGAATAAGCGGGCGGCGCTTCTGCAGGGCGCATTGCTGCTGCTGCTTTTGCTGGCCGGCATGTCGCACCTGAAAACTGCGTTTCTTGCCCAGCTTGCCACGAACAACAGCGCCAATGCTATTTTCTTCAGCCGGGAGCTGACCGACCCCGAAACCCTGGGCCGGCTGGCCCGCAAGGAGCACCTGGTCAACGCCGATCTTGTTCGGGCCCTTGATCTCTACCAGAGAGCTCTTGGCAACTTCATCCTTCATGTCCCCTCCTGGCTCGGACTGGCAGAGGTGTACAATGACATGGGCCGGAAAGACCAGGCTGTTGCAGCCCTCACGTTTATCCAGGATTTTTCCGCTGACAATGAGGAAACAGCCTGGTCCCAGGCCATTCTCGCGAATGAACTCGACCAGGTGGAGCTGATGACCTCCCGGCTGGTGTGGCTGGCGGCAAACTACCCCGCCAGGCACCTCATGATCTTTACCCTGGCAGATCTGCACTGGCCGGACCCTGCTGTTATGATGGAAAAATTTGACCGGACATTATACCCGGCTATCCTGGAATATTATATCGACATCAATGATGCGCGAAAGGCCGGTTATGCATGGAAACAGGTTGTTGACAGCGGAACCCGGAGCCGTGAAACCGCGCTTCGCTATGTCAATTATCTGCTCAAGCATGATGAAACAGAGCAGGCCGCCCTCATCTGGCAGAGGGATTACCGGGAAGACAACGAACTTCTTTTTAACCGGGACCTGCAGCTGCCTTTTATGGGCTCCGGTTTTGGCTGGCGCATCAACAGGGCTGATGGAGTCGACTGGCGGCAGCTGGAAAACGGCAATGGCCTGCAGATAGAATTTGACGGGTCGGAAAATCCCTCCCTGCGGCTGGCGCAGATTGTTCCTCTTTCCCCGGGCCGCTACATATTCAGCGGCGATGTTGAAAGCCTGGACCTGACAACGGATCAACGCCCATACTGGTCCATTACCGGATACAATTGCAAGGGCCTTAACGTGAAAAGCGAAATGATTCCCTCCACAAGCCCGCACGACACTCTTGCCCTGAACTTTACTGTTCCGGACGGATGCCATGCCGTTCAGATCGCCCTGCGGCGCAATCCATCATATTTTTTCGACAACCTGATGTCCGGCCTGCTCAAGATCGACGGTCTGGCGCTTGAACCCGACCGGGAAGAGGGTCACTTTGAGGCAGTCCTCCCCGGGGAGACGCCGGACCGGAAAACTATTAAAGCAAAGACAGGAACATCCGGTTCGAATATCGAAATTAAAAGAATCCAGGTCTATTAATCTCAGGCAGATCAACTCCGATTGAAATTTATGAGCACGCATGCCTCCACCAATCCGATCCGGCAGCTTGCAGAGGCATTTGCAGGCATAAACTCAACGGAAGAGTTGATTATTTTTGTTGCCGGCAAGGACCATATGCTTGCCTTCTGTCAGGAACTCATAGAGCAGTTCGACCGTAATCCCCATGATCCCCTCATCCGGCAAGCCGACTCAATCTGCGCCGGCCAGGGCATTCTGCCCGGGGTGCTTTTCTCGGAAATCAGGAAAGTCCTGCTTGCCTTGAACAAATTTCACGATGTGGCCGGTGATCATTACAGCGTGCTCGGCCTGCCGCCCGATGCATCCCGGGAACAGATAAAAAAAGCCTATCGGAGCCTCAGTAAAAAACATCACCCGGACGGTCTTGCTGAAGATGACGGCAAGCGGTTCATGGAGATATCGGGAGCCTATCATGCCCTGATGCTCGGATTCGTTAAAAAGAAAGACGAACAGGGCATGCCATGGCGGAAAAAATCCGCGTACCGGCCGGTCCCTTCCAGCCATCGAAACAGGAAGGTCTTCTTCGGAATGGTAATCGCCCTGGCGGCAGTATTAACTGCTATCAGCGTTTTCCTTTCAGCCAGGTATCACAGGAAGGCTGTGATCAGCCAGTTTGAGGCAAACATTCCGGCGCAGATACCGTATGATTCGCCGGCTGCGGTAGAATTTCATCCGGAGGAACCTGCCGGGCCTTCTGCAATTACTGAGGAACTTCAAATAGAGGAACCTCCCGCAACACCGGCAATCAGCAGGGTCGAGGCTCGATTCCCGGCTGCTCCGGATAAAAATTCAGGCACTCCGGAATCTCCGGCTGCACAGGTTCTCATGGCTCAATCCATGCCGCCTGCCCTTGAACCACGGCCGCCGTCGTCTCCGCAGGATATCGGTCATGAGCAGGAGCCAGCCGGTAAAATCGTGGAAGATCAGGAGCCGGCAATACAAAGGCCGGATCCCGAACCCGTTCATCCCGAACCGGTTTACGCGCAGCCTCCCTTGCCGGTCGGCAGCCTGGAAATGCTCCCGGAAGATGCTGCTGAAACGGGGAATAACTCCCGGGACACGGCTTCAGCGGTGCAGGAGGAGAGGAAAATTATTCCGGCCCGGACAGGCGGCGGGGAAAAAGAAAAACCATCCGGAAACCAGGATGCCGCACCTGCCATTGATGAGTTTATCAACCATTATGCACAACAATATAACAACCGGGAACTCTCCCCTTTTCTCGCCCTCTTTGCAGAGAATGCAACCGAAAACGGGCGCCCGGTGGCAACGATGATCGAGCAGTACAAGTCTTTGTTCGCCCAGACCCGGGACATTCATTTTTTGGTGCTGAACCTGAACTGGCAGGAAAAACAGGACGGGTTCGAAGCCACAGGTGATTTCCAGGCAACCTACGCCTATAACGACGGCAGAAGCAGCGAGCATAATGGGGCAATAACCTTCCACATTAGCAACGACCGGGGCGAGATGAAAATCCATTCCCTGGATTATGTTTTCAAGAAATGAGAACCATGTTGTTTATGGATTTAGATATAGGGTCTACGGTAGAGGAAGCCACTGAATCCCCTACCCCCTTTGGGAGATAAGCGGGAGCAAGGCGGAGGCTGCCCGGAAGAAATTTCCGGATGAAAGTTCATGCTCCGGATCCGCTGGTCTGTGATTACCGCAGATATCCCTGGTCTTCCAGATACAGCAGGATCTCCTGTACCGCTTCTGCCGGGGTCATGTTGGTGGTGTCGATGGTCAGCTCCGGGTTGGCCGGGGGAATGTAGGGATCGGAAACACCGGTAACTCCCTTGATTTTTCCTGCCCGCGCCTTGGCGTACAGGCCTTTGCGGTCCCGCGCCTCGCATACTTCGATCGGCGTTGCCACATACACCTCTATGTAACCGCCGTACCGGCTGATCAGATCGCGGTTTGACTGTCTGGACTCCTCATAGGGCGCAATGGGCGCGCACAAGGCGATGCCGCCGTTTTTGGTAATCTCGCTGGCCACAAAACCGATCCGGGTGACATTCAGGTTGCGATGTTCCCGGGAATAATTCAGTTCCGAGGACAGATTCTTCCTGACTATATCCCCGTCGAGCAGGGTCACCGGACGATCCCGCATCTCCATGAATTTGACCATGAGAACCTTGGCAATCGTTGATTTGCCGGAACCGGAGAGCCCGGTCAGAAAAATGGTGAACCCCTGTTTAGAACGTGGGGGGAATGATTTCCGCAGTTCAGCTACAACTTCGGGATAGGAGAACCACTCCGGAATCTCCAGCCCCCATTCCATCCGCCGCCTCAGTTCCTGGGAAGAAATTGTCTTGACGTTTTTTTCATCAATATCCTTTAAAATGACGTATTGGGCCTTTTCTTCCAGGTAGCCCATCTTCTCCTGGGCAATCATGCCGATCCCGGTTTCCGGGCTGTACCTGTCAACCAGTTCCTGCGCGGCATGCAGAGGGTAAAACAATTCCTTTCCATTGGAGGCGAACGGATCGGAGTGATCCGCGGCAACCATGAAATGGCTGCAGCCGAAATTCTTGCGGATAATAGCATGCAGGAGCGCTTCCCGTGGACCTGCCCAGCGTTCTGCCAGGGGAGTCAGGCCGAGCATGATCATATTTTTGGGAAACTGTTTGATAAATTCCTGGTAGCAGCGGACCTGGGTATAATGATCCATGTTTCCCGGGGATTCCATGCCGACGACAGGATGAAGAAAGATGCTGGCGCCTATTTCCCGGGCCGCGGTCAGCACCATCTCCCGATGGGCGCAATGCAGGTACTCTTCGGTATGAAACCCGAGAACCTTCCGCCAGCCGTACTGGGTAAAGCGGCGGTGGGTTTCCGAAGGGGTCATGCGCAATTCCTTGAAATCATAGTGAATCGGCAGGGTCACTCCCTCGACGCTGCCGCCGATATACCATTTGTCTACCCGTTCAAAGAACTGCTGGACGCCGGGATGGAGGGCTGGATTATCAGTACCGAAAATTTTTGCCGCCTCATTTTTCTTGTCGGGCTGCCAGATATCCTCCACCGTCATCACAGCCAGGAGGAAACCTTCCTGGTCGTTGAGCGCCAGTTTACGGCCGAGGGAAAGTTTCCCTGCAACTTCCTCGGTCACATCAAGACATACCGGCAGGGGCCATACGGTATCATCGGCCAGCTGCATCCGGTCCAGCACGCTTGCATAATCAGGCTCGCACATGAATCCGGTCAGCGGATAATATGCCCTGTTCAGGAGCAGTTCAAGATCAGCCAGCTGCCTGCTGTTAAGGTCCAGTGAATCAAAATCGACCGCTTTGACCCGGATATCTTCCGCCCGCCGGAAATGGACCATAAGACTTTCAGAGTATTCGGTTTTTCGTTCTAACATCGCGTTCCGGTATGAAATGAATTGCCGCCACAGCAGCAAAGATTAACGGATAGTATCCCTGAGATATATAAACATAAACAAAATTCATGCCTCTTCATTAAGAGAAAATCGTACCGAAAGTACCTAAGCTTTTGATTTATAAACCGAATGGTTTGAAATTGAAAGAATCTATTTAGGGGGGGGGTAGTTTTAGGGATTTAGGGATTTTGGTGTTCAGGGGTTCAGGTGGTCGAGAGGGGGGGAGGACAGCAACCTGCTTCGGATGAGTTGAAGCAGGTAATCAGCATGACCGGAAACCTGCGGTTGCCGGTCATGCTGCTTGCAGGAGTCTACTCGCTCACTTCAACTTCGTCGCTGATTTTGCTGTACAGTTTGTCGCCGATTCCTTTTACAGCAACAAGTTCTTCCTTGTTTTTAAAATTTCCATGCTCCTCCCGATGCTTCACGATTGCTTCCGCCTTGGACTGGCCGATACCTTTCAGTTCCTTGAGTTCATCCACCCCTGCGGTATTTATGTTCACCTTGGCATATGCTGCCGCGGCCAGGAACATGATCAGCAGAATTGAAACCAGAATTTTTTTCATACTTAACCTCCACAAAAATGATTAATAATTGAACTATTTAATTCATTTACAGAAAAAAATTAAAAGTTTCAACTTAAAAATCATATTTTTTTATGAAATAAAGTTCATAATAACGAATAGTTATTTAAACCATAATAAACAGTTTAATATTTATACAAAATGTATAATCCGAGCCCAATAATTCCCCCTAATTATACGTATCGTGCAAGAGATGGAGAACATCTTCTCCCCTTTCCTGTCTCTCCCCCGGGGAATTACTTGGAAATATGATGGCAATAGAATATTTGGGACTCAGAGAAAGCCTGAAAAACTCTAACTCTGTGCGGCATTAAAAAAGGGAAAGCTAGAATATGACCAAATACGGCTGAACAATGATGAATTAAACGATGTGTTGAGTTGATAAGATGTTCTTTGCTCCGGCAATCTCAACCAGAGATAAAACGTGTCGGGATACTTCTTCCTGGCAGGATTTTTTCGGAAATCGCGGAGTGCGTGAAGGAATCACTCGCGCTTGTCAGTCGGCGGGGACATTGCGACATCTTCTCCAGCACTTGATCTTCCGCCGCCCATGGCCTGGTATAATGCGGCGCTGTTGATAAGGCGCCGGGATCGGGCTTCGATCAGGTTGATTCGGGTCTGCTGCGACTGCTGCTCAGCAACCAGCAGCTCTATATAGCCGGCCGCGCCAAGTGCGTACCGCCGCTGCGTGGATTCCAGGGAACCCCGGGCGGCGGCGTCAGCGGCAGCCAGCGCCGCCAGGCGCTGGGCGTCGTTGTCCAGCGCACGCAGCACGTCGGCCACATTACGCAGGGATTCGAGCACCACATTCTGATAATTCGCCGTCGCCGCCTCGAACGCGGCCAGCGCGGCGCGTTTTTGTGCCGGCAGCCCGGGGTCGAACAGGGGTTGCGTCAGTTGCCCGACAAGGCTCCAGACCGCTGAACCGCTGCCGAACAAGGCACCGGTGGTCAGGGCCTGGGAACCGAGATTGGCGCTGAGGTTGAGTTGCGGATAGAGATTGGCTACGGCCACGCCGTATTCCGCATTGGCTGTGTGCAGCACTGCCTCGGCTGCTTGAATGTCCGGACGGGCGCGCACCAGCTCTGAGGGCACAACCACCGGCAGAATCGCCGGAAGTGAAAACTCTTCCAGGGAGAAGGACGGCAGGCCTTCCTTTCCCGGCGCCCGACCGGCGAGCACGGCCAGCTGGTGCTCGGCCTGCTGGAGCTGATTACGCAGCAGCGGTATGGTGGCGCGGGTCTGTTCCGCCAGGGTTAGCAGGGCCAGTTCATCGTCAGGTGCGGCCCGGCCGAGGCGGACCCGTTCCCTGGTCAGCCGCAGCTGATCTTCCTGGCTATGAAGGATGGCTTCCGTGGCCTCAATCCGGGCGGCCAGGCTGGCCCGGGTGATTGCGGTGGTGACGATATTGGCCGCCAATGTCAGCCGGGCGCCTTCCAGCTGGTAGCGCTGGTAGTCGATGTTGGCGGCCAGGGCTTCCAGGGCGCGCCGGTTGCCGCCGGCCAGGTCAAGATTGTAGCGCACGCCCACGCCGGCGTTGTACAGGCTGAATTCAGTGGCGTCGCCTTCCTGCCCCGATGTGCTGGGGCTGAATCGCTGCCGCTGGCCGTTGATGTTGGCGTCAACTTGCGGATACAGGGTCGACCCGGACTGGGCGGCATATAGTTCCTGGGCCCGGCGTAAAGTGGCCCGGGACGCTGCCAGCGTGGGGCTGGAGAGCAAAGCCTCATCAATCAGGGCATCCAGCCGGGGTGAGCCGAGTTCCCGCCACCATTGGGGGTTGACCCGGCCGCCTTGGACGAAACCCTGGGACCTGCCCAATGGCACGGGAGCGGAAACGGTTTGCCCAGGCAGCGGGTCAGGCGTGTACGACGTTACATCAGGCGCTGCCGGGCGAATGAAATCCGGCCCAACCGTGCATCCGCCGAGCAGGACGGCAAGGATCAATCCGGTTGCCATACAACCATGTATACTGCTTTTATTTGTCCTCATGCAAGTGCTCCTTCACCGGCTTCTTCATAGGTCACACCATCGCGGATGTGATAAATGCGTTTGAATGTCGGGATGATCTTTTCGTCATGGGTGACCACGATAATCGCGGTTTCGAGTTTGCGGGCCATGTCGTTGAGTATCCGGACCACCGCCAGGGCGCGTTCGCTGTCCAGGGGGGCGGTGGGTTCATCGGCGAGGATCACCGGCGGCCGGTTGACCAGGCCCCGGGCAATGGCCACCCGCTGCTGTTCGCCGCCGGAAAGCTGCGAAGGCATGGCCTTGGCGCGATGTTCCACATCCAGCGCTTGAAAAAGTTCTGTTGCCCGCTGCCGTGCCTCGGCATTGGGAATTCCTGCCAGCATGGGCAGCAGGGCGACATTGTCGGTGACGTTGAGAAAGGGGATGAGATACGGCGCCTGGAATACGAAACCGATTTTGTCCCGGCGCAGCGCCCGCAGGTCCTTGATGAGCCAGCCGTCGTCGTAGATCACCTCGCCGCCCAGGGTCATGCGCCCGCTGGTGGGCTCGATTACTGCTCCCAGTGCTTTGAGCAGCGTGGTCTTGCCCGACCCGGACGGTCCGATCAGGCCGACCACCTCGCCCGGCGCCACCTGCATGTCCACCTTTTTCAGGGCGTCAACCGCAGTGTCGCCGCTGCCGTAGCGTTTGCTCAATCCCTCTATGAGAATGCCTTTGCCGGCCATATCAACCTCCTATTGCTTCGGCAGGATCAACCTTGAGGGCGGCGCGGATGGCGATAATGCTCGACAGCACGCAGATCATCACCACGGCAATGACCCCCCTGACCGAGTCCATGGGTTCCAGCAGCACATATTTGGGAAAAATCGGCGCCATCAGCAGGGTGGCGGTGATCTTGCCCACTACGAAACCGATCGCGCCCAGGGCAATGGCCTGTTGCAGGATCATGGCGGCAATAGTGCGGTTCCTGGTGCCGATCAGCTTGAGTACCGCAATCTCCCGGATCTTACCCAGGGTAAGGGTATAGATGATAAAGGCGACAATGGCCGCGCTGACAATGGAGAGGATTACCAGGAACATGCCGATTTGCTTGGCCGAGGTGGCAATCAGTTTACCCAACAGGATCTCCTCCATCTGACTGCGGGTATAGACGGTGAGGCGCTGCCAGCGGCGGATCGACTCCGCCACTTCCTCGTCATCATGACCAGGGGCGGTCTGCACCAGAATCGCGTTGACATACGGGTTGATGCTTTGCGAGTCGATAACGGCATCAAGCAGACCCGGAACCTGGGGTCGATTGAAGGCAGGGTTGGCGGCGGTGCGGCGCCGCTGCTGGTGGATGGCATCGTTGTCCTTGAGAAACTGGGCCTCCTGGGCATCCTTGAGCGGGATAAACACCATGGGATCGCCGCCGGAAGAGACCATCCGCCGGGTCAGGCCGACCACGGTGTACTGGTTGCGGCGGATCCGGAGACGGTCGCCCAGGGAAAATCCGGACGCGATGTCGGCCACTGCCTCGTAGTGGCCCCGGGTAATCTGGCGGCCGGCAACGAGATAGGGCGGCCATCCCGGAGTGCCGGGTGCACCGGCAGTAACGCCGGTGACCATTGCCCGCACGTCGCGGTCGCCTTCGCGCACCTGCATGGTCAGGTAGGTGACATTTGCCACCCGCTCCACCCCGCGCATGCCGGCAACAGCCCGCCAGGTATCTTCGTAGATGCTTGAGGATTCGGCATAGGGGCCCAGGGTGTCCTTCTGCACCACCCAGAGGTCTGCGCCGCTGTTATCCAGCAGCACCTTGCCGTCATCGACCATGCCGCGGTAGATTCCGGCCATGGACAGGGTCACTCCGATGAGCAGCCCAAGACCCACGCCGGTAAAGACGAACTTGCCCCAGGCGTGCATGATGTCGCGTCCGGCCAGGCTGATCATGGCTGAACTCCAGGCAACTGGTCGACAATGTCAATGCTGCTACGAGCATGCAGGGCATTTGTGCTGTAGAGCACCACCTGGTCCCCGACTTTCAACCCCTCGCTCACCTGGACCAGGCCATCCAGATCACTGGTACCAGGGGTGACCGGGGTGAACAGCAGATCGCCGTTTTTGACCTGCCACACCCCTAATTTGCCGTTGATGCGCTTAATGGCCGCATTGGGAATGACCGGTCCGGCTGCCAGCGGGGGCAGGGCAACAGTGACTTCGGCCAGTTCGCCGATGGGCGGCAGCGGCTCGGGCAGCCGGTCAAAGACCACCTTGGCCATCATTTCCTCGGTTATTGCGTCGGCCAGGGGTTCTACCCGCAGCACCCGGCCGGCCGCCGGATCCCCTGTCTGCGAGCGCAGGACGATCCGGGCCGGCAGGTCAGCGGCCAGGCCCTGTGCATGGATCTGATCAATGCGGACATTGATCCACAGGCTTTCGGGATCGATCACCTCCACCACTGCCTGGCCGGCAACAATGGTGGTACCGGGATCAGCATGGCGCGCAACCACAAGACCGCCCACCGGCGCGATCAGTTGCAGATTGTCGAGCTGGGCAACAAGGGCCTCGCCCTCGGCCCGGACCCGGGCTAATTCCTCACGAGCCGCATTCAACCCGGCCTCGGCGACCTGCAGCTCCTGTTGTTTGGTAATGACTGTTTCTTCACTGGTGGAGCGCGCCGCCAATAACTCTTCGTAACGTTTTGCCTGGGTTTGCGCATAGGTCCGGCGTGCTTTTGCTTCATCCAGCTGCGCCATTGCCCGCTGCCGGGCAGCGTCCTGGGCTCTGATGCGCTGGTCAAGGTCAACCGGGTCCATTTCCCCGAGTACCCGGCCTGCCTTGACCCGATCTCCTACATGTACATCCAGGCGCTGGACACGTCCGGCAAAGGTGGGGCCAATTTTGTAGGTGTAGCGCGCCTCAACGGTGCCGATGCCGAACAGGGCCGGGGAAACGGCTTTGCTCTCCACGGTGGCCAGGACCACGGGCACCGGAGCAAGGGGCCCGGAGCGCAGGGCAACATAGATGAAAAGCGCCAGCAGGGGGATGAGTACCGCAAATATGGCCAGGGTACTTTTTTGTAGAGGTAGACGTTTCATTTTTCCCTCCTGATGCCTCGTTGATAAATGGCAAAGACTCTCGGCGCCTCACGGCGGATACGATTAACATTGCCGGCCAGCAGCGATTGCATCACCAGTCCCTGGATCGTGCCGATGAAGAGGATTACCGATGCTTCGGTGTCAAGGTCGGCATCCAGTTCCCTGCTTTTTTTCCCTTCCTCGATCAGGCCATGCAATTGTTCGCCATAACGGTGAATGAGCTTCTGGACCATGCGCTTGGATGCGGTATCCTCGGCCCGCTGCAACTCGCCAAACAGTATCCGGGGAACCCCGGGATGCTGGGCGACAAATTCTATATGGGCCATGAACACGGCCTCAAGCGCGGCAAGCGGCGAGGGCGCCTTTTTTACGGCCTTTTCCACCCGGCTCAGCAGCCGCGCGGCCACCCATTCCATCACCGACTCGATGATGGCGTCCTTGGTGGGAAAATGACGAAACAGGGCGCCCTGGGTCAGTCCCATGCGGCCGGCAATGGCCGTTGTGGTGATGGTGCTCGGGTTCTGTTCCGCGGCCAGTTGGACCACCGTCTCCACCGTCACGGCGCGGCGTTTTTCGGCAGAGCAGCGTTTGGTTTGCGCATCCATGCAATTTCCTCTTAAGTTAGTAATTGATTACTTGCTTAATAAGATATCCTGTTCTCGAACTTTGTCAAGAGAGTAATGACGCCAATAGAATATTTGAGACTCAGAGGACGTCTGAAAAACTCAAACTCTGTGCGGCACTAAAAAAGGGAAGGCTAGAATATGACCAAATACGGCTTGGACAATGATGAATCAAACGATGTGTTGAGTTGATAAGATGTTCTTTGCTCTGGCAATTTCAACCAGAGATAAAACGTGTCGGGATACTTCTTCTTGGCAGGATTTTTTCGGAAAATCGCGGAGTGCGGGCGACAATATGTACGACCAACATGGGACCAACATGGGGTCAAATCTTTATTCTTGACAACTTGGATTCTATATTTGCCAAAAGGGGCTTAAGCTGCTTGTCTTTTTGCAGCTTTTGTCAATAAACGTTTTCGTCCCTGGCTTACAGTTGAATAATCTACTCCAAACAAATCTCCGATTTCTCTATTGTTCAACCTGGCATATTTATACAAAGCTGACATCACAATCTGTAGTGCTGTCGAACGGAGGATATTTTTGACATCAGTCTCCTTTTCTAAAACAGACAAAACATCTTCCAGGGATAAATAACGATGGATTTTTCTCACATCCGGGCGTTCCCTGTCTTTACTCTCAAGAAAAGTATTGCGAACCCAATCCACAAAATGTTCACTGCCCAATATACTTTGGCCGACTATTTTTCCCTTAATCGCAAGCCCTTTGGCTAGATCATCGGCAAGTTGTTTTTTATAACGCATTCGCCCCGAACGGTTGTCACCATCATATTCTGCAAGAACCTGGTCGTATTCGACATTCTTTGTCTTGGCAATATAACCGGGCAGACTGCTCCATTTATAGTTCCAAAGATACTGCAACCGTTTTTCCAAAGACATCCTTTTCAAGCCGGATACTTTTCAGGATTTAAATGAATATAACGTGAAACTCGTGACAGGTATGAAACCATTTCAATGAGGAAACTTTTATATCTTCCTTGGTATAAATGACCGACACGGTTATGGCGCAAGTGTCAATGATAAAGATTTGACCCCCTTTCTGCTTACTTCATTTCATGGTTTCTTTCTTTCCAATCTTGAAAGCATTGCCAATGTATTTTCCTATTCCATGATATTGTTGAACTCCTGGGCTGAAGATAAGGGGACGAATTATTTCGATGTCCGGCTGACCTTCCGAATTCAACATGCTTTCATCAATTTTGGTATCCAAAATCTCACCCACGAATTGGGTATGCAAACCAATCTCAAAATGATGAACTACTCTGCATTCTAAAACCATTGGAAATTCTTCAACGTACGGTGCATCAACCAGTTCAGACTTCACAGGGGTTAGACCGGTTTCCTTGAACTTGTTAACGGTACGGCCAGATACCAAGCCAAAATAATCAGCCTCTTTGACATGCCGGTCAGAAGGTACATTGAGGGTATAAGCTTTCCTCTCCATAATATTACCGAAGGTGTAAGTGGCTTTGCGAAGAGAAATGGTCATGCAAGGCGGTTTAGAGCAACAAATGCCACCCCAGGCTATCGTCATGATGTTGGGGGTACCGTCTTTATCGTATGAACCGACGCACCATACCGGTGTAGGAACAATGAGTGTCTTAGCGCCAAGTGATTTTTTCATCAATTTCATTTCCTTTACAATCCAACCTTATTATTTATACTTTGTCAGGCGTGCCTCTCCTCCACCTAATAACGCTTCACAACTACGGCATCCGCCGCAGTAGTTCGCCGAATTTCCTCGCGTAAGGCGATCACCTCCTTGCTCTCGCCCCGGATCAACTCCACAACCAACAGCGCCAACCATACGAAGGCGAGGGCCAGCATTGGCGCTTCCAGTGACTGCTCAAGTCAACCGGGACGGACATGCTGCCAATGATCAGCTCCCTTTCACTCCCTTAACGATTCGGTCGCCGATATCCTTGTCGATGTTGCGCCAGTATTCGAACGCCCGCTCCAGCACGGGCTCGGACACGCCGTTCTTGAGATGCCCGACGACGTTAGATACCAGCCGGTCGCGTTGCGCATCGTCCATCACTTTGCGCACCAGGGTTCCGGCCTGGCCCCAGTCGTCGTCCTCCTTGCGGAGGGTGTAAGCGGCGCGGATGAATTCACCGCTGGCCTTCCAGACCTCCATCTGGGGATAGCGCTCACCATCAGCCTTTGGACCGCCCTTTGAGTTCGGCGCATACACGGGGTCGGACACGTTCTCAACCCGCATCGCTCCGTCCTTGCTGTAGCTGTGCACCGGGCACTTAGGACGGTTAACCGGGATCTGCTTGTAGTTGACCCCCAGACGGGCACGGTGGGCATCGGCGTAAGAGAAGAGGCGGGCAAGCAGCATCTTGTCCGGGCTGGGACCGATCCCCGGCACAAGGTTGTTCGGTTCGAACGCCGCCTGCTCGATTTCTGTATGGAAATCCGTCGGGTTGCGGTTCAACTGCAGTCGGCCGACTTCGTGCAGCGGATAGTCGCCGTGCGGCCACACCTTAGTCAGATCGAAGGGATTGAAACGGTAGGTCTCGGCCTCGGCGAAGGGCATGATCTGCACCTTCAGGGTCCAACTGGGGTAATCACCCCGCTTGATCGACTCGAACAGGTCACGCCGGTGGTAGTCAGCGTCCACACCTGCAATCCGGTCGGCCTCTTCCTGCGTGAGGAAGTCGATACCCTGATCGGTCTTGAAGTGGTATTTTATCCAAAAGCGTTCACCATTCGCGTTGACCCACATGTAGGCGTGGCTCGAATAGCCGTTCATGTGCCGCCAGGATTTCGGTATGCCGCGGTCACCCATCAGCCACGTCACTTGGTGGGCCGATTCGGGCGACAGGGTCCAGAAGTCCCACTGCATGTCGTGGTCACGCAGGCCGCTGTCCGCCCGGCGCTTTTGTGAGCGGATGAAGTGCTGAAATTTCATGGGGTCGCGGAGGAAAAACACCGGGGTATTGTTCCCCACCATATCGTAATTGCCCTCGCCAGTGTAAAACTTCAGGGCAAAGCCGCGGGGGTCGCGCCATGTGTCTGGGCTGCCGCGTTCGCCGGCCACCGTAGAGAACCGGATCAACGTGTCCGTTTTCATCCCCGGCTGGAATACAGCAGCCTTGGTGTAGCCGCTGACATCTTTTGTCACCTCGAAGTGTCCAAAGGCACCCGCTCCCTTTGCATGTGGCTGGCGCTCCGGAATCCGCTCCCGGTTGAAATTGGCCATCTGCTCGATAAGGTAGTAGTCCTGGAGCAGGATGGGACCATCGGGTCCGACGGTAAGTGAGAATTCATCGCTTGCTACAGGAATGCCGGCATCGGTTGTCGTGGGCTTGCGTTTGTCGTTTGTCACGGTAATCCTCCTTTGTACAGGTAGGGTTGGGTTCAACAATTGCTATTTTTGTCTTTAACCTGGCGCCAGTGTCCAGCCCGCACGCTACCCAATTTTGCTGCAATCAGCTTGGTCGGAGATTCTCGGGGGCGGCATGACGAGTACTCTTACTTTTTTCAAAAAAGGCAAAATGCGGATGGGACAGCGCAATATTATTTGAAAACTGTTTATTATCTGCTCTTGCCCAACAATAACAAAAAGCCATGCTTCATTTAACAAGGCAATCCGTCTATCTCGAAAGACCCATGGTTTTTCGCAACCACCTTCTGGAAAGTGTGGCTTTATTTTTTTATTTTATCATTTGAAGAAAAGGGTTGTCAAAAACAAGAGGATGACAGCCATCGGCAATCTTAATTTGGCGTATTTAGTGAAGACTGAAGACAGATCGTAACTCCACGTAACAATCTCACCGATTCGAAAAAGTTTCAACTTAGAAATTCCACCGCGCCCTGGCCGGAAAAAATCGTTTCAAAGGAAATTGTGATGCTGCTCCAGAACAAAAATGCAGTTATCTATGGAGGCGGTGGTGCAATCGGTGGCACAGTGGCCCGCGCCTTCGCACGCGAGGGGGCGAAGGTTTTCCTCGCCGGTCGTACGCTGTCGAAACTCGACATAGTAGCCAAAGATATCTCCACAGCCGGGGTATTTGTCGAGACAGCGGAAGTCGACGCCCTTGACGAACAGGCAGTCAGCAAACACGCCGATGCCGTGGCGGCCAAAGCGGGCAGCATCGACATAGCGCTTAACGCCGGCGGCATCCTCCACGTACAGGGAACACCTTTCGCGGGACTGACCTTACGGGACTTTGCTCATCCGATTACTGACTACACACGAACGAATTTTCTCACTGCGAAGGCGGTCTCCCGGTACATGGTGAAGCAAGGCTCCGGCGTGATCATAACATTGTCGACACCCGGATCGCGAATGTCAGGCCAGGGCTTCCTGGGCTATGGTGTAACATGCGGGGCCATAGAGACTTTCTCGCGAATTCTGGCCGGAGAACTCGGACCCAGCGGCATCCGGGTTGTTTGCCTGCGGCCGAATGCCATTCCCGAAGCGATGACTACGTCACACGTAGGAAAAGTCTTCAAGGGCATCGCCGAGCGGGCTGGCACAACGGTCGAGGCCATGCTGGAGGACTGGGCGCACGCGGTCCCCTTGCTCAAACGTCTTCCCACTCTCGCCGAAGTCGCGAACTTCGCGGTCTTTGTGGCCTCGGATCAGGCCAGCGCGATGACCGGAGCGATTGTCAATCTTACCTGCGGTTCGATCGTGGATTAACAGCCGCGGAGTTGTGCAGAGGTCGGGGTAACTCTATAGTAATAAAAGAAATGTTCCTGGCAATGAACAGCGGTTGCTGATTCCTAATCCTGGATAGTGGTGTTTTGGGCGGTTTGGTACTTTTGAGAGTCAGCAAGAAGGATGCTTTCTTGTGATTGCAGTGTGCCGTAAAGTCGGGACAGGTTTCTTTCTGCCATTTCCCTGGTGCCTTTGGGAATTCTCAGAGTATACTTTTCCCTGTCAAGCGGAGTCTTTTCTTGCAGGAGTTCCTGGTTCAGACTTTGTATTATCGTGCTGCTTGAATTGGTGATACGGGCAACAGTATCAAAACTTAAGCCTGGACCGACAGCAATTGTATCGTAAGAAACCGGCTGGTCATCCTCGATATCGATGAAGCCATATTCTTCAGGCTCTTTGGCGATAATGATTGCTGCAATCAACTTTGGTACGTAGCGTTTTGTTTCCAGAGGAAGGATGTCCTCCTGGGCAATCTTCCAGAAATCCTTGCTCTTGGACTTTCTGATGGCGTTTCGCATTCTTCCGGGACCACCGTTATAGGCAGCAACAGCCAGGAACCAGTCCCCGAACTCCTCGTAAAGGTCGCTCAGAAAGGCGACCGCTGCCCTGGTTGATTTTCTGTCATCGCGTCTCTCATCGATATATTCAGTAATTTCCAGGCCATAGTCACGGCCTGTAGGTGACATGAACTGCCAGAGCCCTACAGCCTTTGCTTTAGAAGTTGCGGCCTGGCTGAAGCCACTTTCGATCATGGAAAGATAGACCAGGTCAAGGGGAAGGCCTGCGGCCTCAAGCTCTGCCTCAATCATGCGGATGTAGCGTCCCGAGCGGGCCAGCCATTCACTGAAATATTTACGCTGCGCACCCTGGAAAAGCTCGAGATAAACCTCCACCTGGCGGTTGACGGTAATTGGGAAATCGTAGACAACTTCAATTTCGGTAAGATCCTCTATCGCTACCTCCTGAATAATTCCTGTTTGATGATCATCCCAATTATCCGTCGACTTGAGTGCTGTCAACTCCTGCTTGAGTAAGGTTTCGGTTTCTGTGTTACCAGAGGAAAGATCCGTAAGTTCAGCTGGTTCCTGCTCTGCAATTTTTATTTCTGATTTTGTCCCGAAGCGAATAATTCTTTCCGGACGTGGGGGCCGGGCTGCGACTTTGACTGGGCCGCCTGTTTTGATCCAGACACGCTTTTTGGACTTTGCTTTTTCTGCCAGGGCATAAGAAGAGTCTTCCAACTTACTCCAGGAACGCTCTTTGGGAGCAGCGCATCCGGTAATAATGGACAGGCAGGTCAGGATTGCCAGAATCATCAATAAACGCATGGTATCAGTCAGCAGGTTTTGCATATCATGACTTATACAAGCAAAATTTGAACCATTTTTACAAAAAACAGTATAGCCTATAAATTCAACTAATTGTTATTATAGTTGATATTTGGACACGAGTTGAAAGCGCAAAAGTTGGTTATATCGCCACCCTTTTTCGTATTTTCACCATATAATTTGAGGTCTTGCAAAATAATGACAAGAGGACGCTTCATCATTCCGGGCAAGCAGCGCGGCCAGGAATCCATTGTCCTTTTGGGGCGGGCAGCGTATCATGACGCCATACTCCGCCGGGCTTGAAATCATCCCCATTGTATAGACAAATATTACCTGATAGAGTAAATACAGGTCTGTAATTTCTAATGTATAAACAGATACTCCGCCTGGAGAAAAGGAGACCGGAGAATTATTCAAATTTAATCAATCCCGGCCATTATATGAAATCATTTTCTCTCAGACTCATTTTCCTGCCGCTCATTTTCATCCTTCTCTTCCCCTCCGTCGGGGCCGGCGAAGAAGAAACAAGAGCGAATGTCGCGGATATCATTATTACCACGTCCAAAACCTATCTTCTTCTTTTCTGCGTTATAAAAAACAGTTTTACCCCTGAAATGATCGAGGGGGTGCGCAACGGAATCCCCATAACCTTCGATTTTTATGTTGAACTCGAGCAGATCAAGAACAACTGGCCGGACGCCACCCTGGCCGAATTGACGGTCCGCCACACCCTCAACTATGATCCGCTCCGGGAAGAATACCAGGTAATTCTCCCTGAAAAGAACAACAATACCATAACAACCCCGTCGATTGACAAGGCCATGGAGTTTATGTCCGAATTAAGCGGCATCAAGATTATTGAACGCAACAAACTCGTTCCCGATTCACTCTACGCCCTCCGTGTCAAGGCGAAGATGGCGGAGAAAACATTGCCAATGAACATTCATTATATCATTCCATTCATCTCTTTATGGGATTTTGAAACGGACTGGCGCATAATCGAATTCAGATACTGAGAACATGCTCACCTCACAGCAGCGGCAGAAGAAAAGACGGTATATCTTTTACGTAATAATCTTCTGCTGCTCTCTTATCCCTTTCTTCGTTCTCCTGCAGAGGATCCTGCTCAAGGGAACCTTCACCCTGCCGATCAGCAGTACCATTCTTATCTTCGGGCTGATCAACATTAACGGACTGCTGCTCCTCCTCATGGTTTACCTTGTTTTGCGCAACCTGGTGGAACTGATATTCGAACGGAAACAAAACATCCTCGGCAGCAGGCTGAGGACCAGGATGGTTGTCTCCTTTGTCTCCCTTTCCTTTCTTCCCACGGCTCTTCTCTTTCTCATTGCCCTCAGTTTTGTGAACACCTCAATGGACTACTGGTTCAACACCAATGTCGAGGACTCGCTGCAGTCATCCCTCAAACTCGCCCAGTCGATTTTTCACAACACCGAAAAAGAAGCAGAAAATATGGGCCACCGGGTTGTGGAATCATTGCGGCTTGAGAAGGTGGACCTGAGCAATCAGCAGGAAATGAAAAAGCGCTTCGGTCAGGTTACCAGAAATGCTCCGCCCGGGGTCCCCGACGCCCTGACCTTAATGAATGAGCAGGCTCTTGAAATTATAACTTCGCAGGGAGTCAGGCTCGATTCGATCGCCCTGCCAAAGGTCCCGACAGAAGCCCTGCGCCTTGCCCGGAGCAATCAGAAAGCCCAGATTATCACGCAAAACGGCGATATCGGCGAACTGGTCCGCTCAATCATTCACATCAATTCCGACCACTCTTCCGGGGGTCCTTATTTTCTCATTACCTCCATCCTCATACCATCCGATCAGCTTGACAGGATGCAGACAATATCCGGGGGCCTCACCGACTACAAACAACTTGTCATGCTCAAGGCGCCGATAAAAATCAGCCTGATCATCATGCTCCTGATTATCACCCTGCTTATCCTGTTCGGCGCGATCTGGTTCGGATTTTATGTCGCCCACGGGCTGACCGGTCCGATCAATAAGCTTGCCGATGCCACCAGAAGAGTTGCAGAGGGTGAGCTGGACTTCCAGCTGGAGAAGGAATCGGACGATGAAATGGGGCTGCTGGTCGATTCATTCAACCGCATGACCTCGGATCTTGCCGCCAGCAACAGGAAACTGGCCGAGGCCCATAACGCGCTCAAGGAAAGCAACATACTTTCGGAACAGCGCAGGCACTACATGGAAACGGTCCTGAAAAACGTCACTGCCGGAGTTATTGCCATCAATGAACGCAATGAGATTACGACGATCAATAAATTCGCCGAAGACCTGCTGAAAATAAATCCCAGGGATTTTATGGGTAAAGACTTTCACAATGTCCTGATCCGGCCGCATATTGCAATTCTGGAAGGATTTTTCAGCGAACTGCAGGAATCGAGAAAACAATCCATTGAAAGGCACCTCAGATTGACGGTGCGCAAGGGGGAAACTTTTTCCCTGCTCCTGAATATCACCCGTTTGGAGGACGAGGGACAGCCGATCGGCTATGTTATTGTTTTTGACAACCTGACCAAACTTGAAAAAGCGCAGCGTCTCGCGGCATGGCAGGAAGTGGCGCGACGCGTTGCCCATGAAATCAAGAATCCGCTGACCCCCATTCAGCTTTCCGCCCAGCGGCTGCGAAAACGCTATCTGCATACTATTCAGAAAGACCGTGATATTTTTGATCAATGCACCAAAACCATTGAAAATCAGGTTGAAGAGATAAAACGGCTGGTCAGTGAATTTTCCGATTTTGCCCGGATGCCGCAGGTGAAAAAGAAAACCGGTGACCTGGTCGCCATGGCGGAAGATATCCTGGTGCTGTACCGGGAAGCGCACAAGCACATTACTTTTACCACGACCTGCCGCGACAAAATCCCCCGGTTTCTCTTTGATCCGATCCAGATCAAGCGGATCCTGATCAACCTCCTCGACAATGCGGTCTCAGTCCTGCCCGACAAGGGCGAGATCACCATATCCTTTTATCTCAACCCTGCCGACAATACGGTGGTAATGGAAATTGCCGATACAGGACCGGGAATAAATGACAATATTAAATTCCGTCTTTTTGAACCTTATTTTTCCACGAAAAAATCCGGCACCGGGCTGGGGCTGGCGATTGCCAATACCATTGTCACCGAACACAACGGCACCATACGCATCCGCGACAACCGGCCGACCGGGGCAGTCTTTATCGTTGAGCTCCCGCTTGATAGCTGATAATATAACGGGTATATATGGTCTCCAATATCATCAATGCCGTTCGGTTTACGAGCGGCTGAGAACATGAACGCGAACATGCCCACGGCAAATCTTCTTATCATCGACGATGAAGAATCTATCAGGGAATCCCTGTCGGGTATTCTGGCGGATGAAGGATTTGTCCCGCTGACCGCCTCCACGGCCGAAGAGGGGCTCGAACTGCTGGACCGCAAGGTTGTGGACCTCGTTCTCCTTGACATCTGGATGCCCGGCATGGACGGCCTCGAGGCCCTCGAAGAGATCAGGAAGAAGAGCGATATCCCGGTGATCATGATTTCCGGGCACGGCACTATTGAAACTGCGGTCCAGGCCACCCGCAACGGTGCTTTTGATTTTATCGAGAAACCTCTTTCCTACGACAAGACAGTCCTGTCGATAAACAAGGGTCTCCATGTCGCCCGGCTGGAACGGGAAAACAGGATTCTCCGGGACAGTAAACCGTCAAAACCTGAACTGACCGGGGAATCGCCGGTAATAGTCCAGCTGCGGGAACAGATCGACAGGGTGGCCCCCACTGACGCCTCGGTGCTCATACGGGGCGGACACGGCACGGGAAAGGAACTGGTTGCCCAGACAATTCACAGCAAATCGGCCCGCTGTGACCGCCCGATGATCGAGGTAAACTGCGCCGCCATTCCTGAAGAACTGATCGAGTCGGAACTTTTCGGGCATGAAAAGGGCTCTTTTACCGGCGCAACCAGTTCCAGAAAAGGAAAATTCGACCAGGCCCACGGGGCTACGCTCTTTCTTGATGAAATCGGCGACATGAGCCTGAAAAGCCAGGCCAAGGTGCTGCGCATCCTGCAGGAACAGAAATTCGAACGGGTCGGCGGGAGTAAAACGATCCGGGTCGACGTCAGGATCCTGGCAGCGACCAATAAGAACCTGGAAGAGGAAATCAAGAATGAGACCTTCCGGGCCGATCTCTACTACAGGTTGAATGTCATCCCCATTACCGTACCCGATCTTGCGGAGCGGATCGAGGATGTTCCTCTGCTGGTAGAAGAATTTCTCCGCCAGCTGCAACAGAAAGGCCGCGGCAAAAAGGAATTCACAAATGAGGCGCTGCATGCCCTCATGCGGCATTCCTGGCCCGGCAACGTGCGTGAACTGAAAAACCTGGTGGAACGGGTGCTGATCATGTCCCCGGGAACAGTGATCACGGAAAAGGATCTCGCGCTGTTCATGGGGCCGCAGGATGCCCACCCCCTGCCCGCCGGCAACAGCCAGTACAGCCGGTATGGATTCAAGGAGGCAAAGAAGCAGTTTGAACGCGACTATCTCATTGCCAAGTTAAAGGAAAACAAGGGAAACATTTCCCAGACAGCCGAACAGATCGGCATGGAACGAAGCCACCTGCATAAAAAGATGAAAATTTTGAATATTGAATTTGATAAGGAGTGAACATGGTTTTTCCGGAATATCGCCCCAGACGGCTGCGGCAGAATGAAAATCTTCGATCCCTGATACGGGAGACCCATCTCTCGGCGGACCAGTTGATTTATCCCGTTTTCATTATGCCCGGCAAAGGCAAAAGGGAAGAGATATCATCCATGCCGGGGGTTTTCAGGCTCTCCGTCGATCAGCTCGGCAAAGAGGCAAAAGAATGCCTGCAGGCCGGGGTCAGATCGGTCATTCTTTTCGGCCTGCCGGAGACCAAGGATCCGATGGGTTCCGGGGCCCATGCCAAGGACGGCATTATCCAGCGGGCGATCAGGGAGATGAAAGACAAGTCACCGGATATTACCGTGGTGACCGATGTCTGTCTCTGCGAGTATACCGATCATGGCCACTGCGGCTGCCTGATCAACGGCCAGGTGGACAATGACACGACCCTGGAAATCCTGGCCAGGACAGCCCTCTCACATGCCAGGGCAGGAGCGGACATGGTCGCACCCTCCGACATGATGGACGGCCGGGTGGCAGAGATACGGAGCACGCTCGATGAAAACGACTACCACATGATCCCGATCATGTCCTATGCGGTAAAATATGCCTCCTTCTTCTACGGGCCCTTCAGGGACGCAGCCGACTGTGCCCCGCAGTTCGGCGACCGGCGCAGCTATCAGATGGATCCTGCCAACAGCCGCGAAGCCCTGCGGGAGGCAACACTCGATGTTGAGGAAGGTGCCGATATCCTGATGGTGAAGCCGGCAGTTGCCTATCTTGACATTATCAGCCGCCTGCGTGATGAGTTTGATCTGCCTGTTGCCGCCTACCATGTGAGCGGAGAATATGCAATGATAAAGGCTGCCGCTGAAAAGGGCTGGATCGACGGAGAAAAGGTAATGGCGGAAACGCTCCTCTCCATCAGGCGGGCCGGAGCGGACATTATCCTGACTTATTTTGCCAAGGAAATGGGACGTTTGCTGCAGAATTCCTGATCCGTAGCCGGAGCCGCTGCCTACCGACCCGCGAAAACCGGAAATGGCAAGGATTTCATCTGTTTCCGGCACCAGAGCAAGACGACGAATGCGGCCCCGAGAAAATCGGCAGCCAGATCCGAAATGCTTGTATCGCGGCCGGCAATGAATCCCTGGTGCACCTCGTCCGTAATCCCGTAAACCAGGCAGGACACAATGATGGCCCAAGCGGTGCGGTGCGGGTATCTCCGTAGCAGGGAAGCAGGCAGCGCATAAAGGGCGGCCGCGGCCAGGGTGCCGTACATAACGAAATGTGCGGCCTTGTCAATATGCGGGATGGCGGGCAGGGACAGTTTCCCGAGGGTGCCGCCGTCCTGATGCGATAGAAAAAAAATCATCCCCATGACCGATGCCAGGGGGATGATGCGCGGCCAATGCCAGTCACTTGCCATAAATACTCATCAACCGGTTTCCTCACGAGCCGGTGCATCGATATGCACCTGCTGCAGTTGGTCCGCCGAATATTTTTTCCTGATTCTTTTCATAGCCGCCTGAATACGCCTGGCCGGCATTTTCTCAAGGTATGATTCCTGCTCGTCGGCATAGGAGGTCAGGAAAAACCGGCGGTCCCTGATCGCAAAAGTGTGGCTCCAGTTTATTTCAATTGTTTCCGGATTTTCCTCGAGGGCAACCGGCAGGGGCTCACCTTCGCCGGCGAGCTGCACGGCATCGTTTTCGGTTATTTCAAGGAGCCAGGCGTCACCCTCGGCAGTGGCGCAGAAGATAAAGACTCCGAGCTCCCTGACTGTCTCCTTATGCTGCCGGGCAGCCTGCTGAATCTTTTCAATCTCTGCCATTAAGGAAATTTTCAACTGCTGCGCGAAGGATACGCTATTCTCCTCTTTCTGCCGGTGCAGACAGCATCGCTTGTATTTTAAACCGCTCCTGCACGGGCATGGTTCGTTTCTTCCGATCTTGGCCATATTTTCTCCTGCCGATGTTTTTGCGGCTGGAATATATTCACTTTTTTCGGGAAATAACAGAAAAAATTACGAGCATTTGCTGTACCCGCAATCACGACAGATTTCGCACCCTTCCTCAAAGACCAGGTTTCCGGAACATTCGGGACAGACGGATGAAAATCCTTTCTGGGTGCCCGCCATAAATGATTTCAGCAGTTTGCCGAGCTGGGCCGGAAGATCAAGCATGTGGCCGCTTGACCGGTCAAGCTGCTTGATGACTTCGTTCATCGGGATCTGGTAGCGGAGAGCCAGCGAAACGAGCCGGCAGGTCGTTGTCCACATGGTGGACTTGTCCTTCAGATCAACCCGGTTGTCAAAAGGAAACTTGGCAAAAACCTCCATGGGATTCTCATTATCGTCAAAGCAGACAATAAGATAGATGGTATTGCCGTTGGCATCCTTCAGCCGGTATCTTTTGGCACTAAGCTCATCCGGCAGTTTCTTTTTCTGCACGATCCCCTGGCTGTCCACCAGGGCGGTCTTGTCGCCCTCAGTCTCCCGGCCGATGTTGAGAACCTGCGAATCCCGCGATCCGTCCCGGTAGACAGTCAGCCCCTTGCAACCCAGTTCAAAACCGAGTTCATAGGAAAGCCTGACATCGTCCCGGGTGGCATCGGACGGGAGATTGATGGTTTTGCTGATCGAACTGTCGACTCCGTTCGTCTGCAGGATGCCCTGCATCCTGATATGGTCTTCCGGCGAAATATCCTGGGCGGTCCGGAAAACATCCTGCCAATGGGCCGGGATTTCAGCATGTCCGATAACCGTCCCGCTTTCCGCGACCTCGGTCATCAGTTCTTCCGAATAGAATCCCTGCTCCCTGGCTATCCGTTCAAAGTGTTTGTTGACCATCAGCAGCTTGTCGCCGTCCATGACATGTTTCATCATGACGATGGAAAAATAGGGTTCACACCCGGATGAACAGTCGGCGATCATCGACACCGTCCCGGTCGGCTGTATTGAAGTCAGGGCGGCATTGCGGCGGGGCGGATAATGATTAAACCGGGAATCGTAAGCCGGAAACGGCCCTTTCATTTCGGCCAGACCGATGGATGCCTTTTCCGCTTCGTCGCGGATGAACTGCATCACCTTGGCGGAACAGCTGCGCCCCTGTTCACTGTCGTAGGGTAGCTCGAGCTGGATCAGCATATCGTGCAGTCCCATGATGCCGAGACCGATTTTCCTGGTCTTCTGCGTCATTTCCGCGATTTCGGGGATGGGAAAACGATTGCAGTCGATAACGTTGTCCAGAAATCGGACGGCAATATGAACGGTTCTGGCCAGCCGGCCCCAGTCGATGTTCTCTCCGGTTATATACTGCCCCAGGTTAATGGATCCGAGATTGCAGCTTTCATACGGCAGCAGCCACTGCTCGCCGCAGGGATTGGTCGCTTCGAATTCTCCGAGTTGCGGCGTGGTATTGCCGCGGTTGGCGGCATCAATAAAAAGTACGCCCGGTTCTCCGTTATGCCAGGCCAGATCAATGATCTTCTCGAAAACAGAGGCCGCATTGAGCGTATTGACAACAGTGCCGTTCGACGGATCGATCAGGTCATAATCACGGCCGGTTTTCATCGCTTCCATAAACTGGTCGGTTATTGCGACGCTGAAATTAAAATTGGTAAACCGGGACTGGTCTTCCTTGGCATAAATAAATTCCAGGATATCCGGATGATCCACCCGGAGAACGCCCATATTGGCACCGCGCCGCTTGCCCCCCTGCTTGATTGTTTCCGTTGCGGCATCAAATACCACGGCAAAGCTCAGCGGCCCCGAAGCAACCCCCTGGGTGGACTGCACGGCGGAATTTTTCGGCCGCAGCCTGGAAAAGGAATAACCGGTACCGCCGCCGGTTTTATGCACAAGCGCACCGTTGCGGATGGAAGTAAAAATTCCGTTCATGGAATCCTCAATGGGAAGGACAAAACAGGCTGAAAGCTGGCCCAGATCGGTTCCCGCATTCATGAGACAGGGAGAATTCGGCAGAAAATCAAGATGGTATATCATGTTAAAAAAATTATTGCGCAGGGACTCATAATCGTCGCGATCCCTGTCGACATCCGCCACCGCATCCGATACTCTGCGGCACAGGGTTTCCCACGTCTCTAGGGCGCGCCCATTTTCGTCCTTGAGATAGTAACGGCGTTCAAGCACTGTTTCAGCTGCCTTTGTCAATTCCTGTTTGGTCATATCAACGGTCATCTTTCTCTTCCTTCCGGACATTTTTTTTGTTTTTTCTGCCTCTTGAAATACATCCTGTACGACCTTTCCGTCCTGTCCCGGACAATCGACTATCCTTTTATATCACAATATATAGTACCGGTTCAAGCACAAAAGTGCAACATGTAGTACCTGGACATATATTCTTCAAATAACATAAATTCAAGCAGTTCTGTCATGGAGCACCCTTTCCGCCGTGAAAAAAAATATGCGCGGACATCATTTTGTGATTATGTATTAAGAACCGATGTAAAGCAAACAACTGGGGGAAAAAATTTCATGAAATCTACATGCATGAATTGTAAATATTACAAAATAGAAGATGAATTAAGCGGATACTGCCGGGTGACCATTGCCGGTAAGACCGCGAATAAAAGCGGAAGACCCATGGTCCGCCAGGATCACTCCTGCGGAGAATGGCAGGATTGCGGCCAGCAGTATTACATCAGGCTGGGATGGTTGAAAGCCCTGCTGAACAAAACCGCCGGTGTGAACTAAGTCCGGGCGCGCAGTCCCGCATTGCGGCTATAACTGCTTGCGCCCCAGAAGCTCATACACCTTCATATCGGCAATAGTTCTTTCCAGTTCCTTGACATCAAGGCGCGTCCGGGCGGCGCGTACCGAACTCTCGGATATAAGGATGCCGTTCGGCACCGATTTGGTCAGGGTCTGCAGCCTGAAAACGTTGTTCACCGTATCACCGATGACCGTATAATCCATTTTTCTCTCAAAACCGATATTGCCGACCACCACTTCTCCGGTAAAAATGCTGATACCTATACTGACGGGGCTGTTGATTACCTCGTTGGCATAATTTTTGTTGATCAGGGATATTGCCCCCTGCATCTCCAGTGCCCCGGAGATGGCATTGTCAGCATCCATCGAGGTCGATACGGGCGCCCCGAAAAGGGCCAGAAAACCGTCGCCCAGGTATTTATCGACAATACCCCGGTGTTTGAAGACAATCTCTCCCATTACGGAAAAGAAATAATTCAACAGGGCGACACTCTTCTGCGGCCCTATGCTTCGCGCAATTTGCGAGAAACCGCGGATATCGATATTCAGCAGGGTTATGGTCCTGAACTCGTCGAGGACGGTTTTGCCGGCCGCGGAATCATGGATAATCTTGTCCACAATTTCCCCGGGCACAAATTTCTGGAACATGCCCCGGATACCGCGTTCCTGCTCGGCCATAGCGACCGTTTCCTTGTAAAGGCGCACATTTTCCATGGCAATACTCACCGAGGAAGCAATGGATTGAAGAATGCCCTTGTCATCTTCGGTGAAATCCCCTTCCCTTTTGTTCAATACCTCGATAATCCCGATCACTCTGCCCTGGGATATCATGGGTACGCACAAAACGGAACGGGTAGCGAAACCGGTTATTTCATCAATCTGTGAATAAAAGTTACTTGACTCCGAAGCCCTGTTGGCAATGATCGGCTCGCCCCGGGCCGCAACCGCCCCTGAAATTCCCTGCCCCATCTCCAGTTTGATTTTTTTCAGCTGCTCCAGATCGATTTCAAAGGCCACGGCAATCTCGAGCTTGTTATCTTTTACCAGGGCTAAAGAACCGGCCTCCACGTTCATGAGCGTGCGGATCATATCCATGGTGTACTTCAGGACCTTGTTGATGTCAAAGGTGGATGAAGCCAGCGCGCTGCCTATCTGTTTAATGGTCACCAGTTCCTGGTTCCGTTTGTTTACGGACGCCAGCAGTCTGCTTTCTTCGATGGCAAAGGAAATAATATTTGTGATGCCTTCGAGTATCTTCAGGTTCCTGTGAAATTTTCCTGAATGCCGTGCGTAGAAAATGACAACACCGTTCACCTTGCCCCTCAGGGTGAGCGGCGCCATGAGACAGCTGTGCAGGCCGACAAGGACGAGGGGCCTCGGTATTTTTTCCCGTACCAAGTCGATATCGTCAATGACCGTGACGGTTCCCTGCTGCATAACATTATCCAGCATGGTTCCCTGGAAAGAAAAAGAGTCCCTGACGGAAACCGGAACAGCTTCACTGGACAGATAATCGATTACATGCAAAGTATCTTCACGCTCTTCATCGCAAACCAAGATGAGAGCTACTTCATACGGCACGACATCTCTGATCTCATTGAGTATGGCATGGAGCAGTTCACTGTCGTGCAGGCTCGAATTAAGAATTTTAAAAACCTTTTTCACCATGACCAGGTGTTTCTCCTCCAGCTTCAGGATATCCATCAACCGGAGATTTTCGTAGGTGAAGGCGGCATTGCTGAGCAGGGGAGTCAATGCATCAACATCCGATTCGGTAAAAATTTTATTCCCCGTTACCCTGGAAAGGGTAAGAACTCCGATGACGTCCTTGATTGTCTTGATCGGCATAATGACAAATGATTTTGTCCCGTAATGGAGGCGGTTGGACCGGCCGAACCTTCTTTCTTTTTCGATATCCTCTACAATCAGCGGACTTTTATTAATCACAGCGTATTTGGCAATCGATGTTTCAAATTCGATCCTGTCATCCATGCTCACATGATCACCAAGCCCGATGCTGGCCTTGACTATAAAGGATTTCTGATCCGATCTGTCCAGAATGAGCACTGAGCCCTTGTCCGCGTCGGTGATCAGCAGGGCCCTTTCCAGGGTGACATAGAGTATCTCCCAGGGATCGAAAGTAACGTAACAGATGTCGGAAAGCTCCTTCAGGATTGAAACTTCGGAGGTCCTCCGCAACAATTGTTCGGAACTGGTCCGCAGCTGCTGCTCCAGGTTGTTGAAGGACTGCACTATCTGATTCAGTTCATTTTCATTATTATCTATATTGCCCTGGAAAATTCCCTTGTTGATTTTTTCCTTTATGGTCAGGGAAAGGGTGACGATATTGTCAAAAATCTTTCGCAGAAGATGAAAACCCACCAGAATGTAAAAAAGGCCTATGACGACAAACAGCTTTATATATTGATCCTGGAGCAGTTCATATTTATAGGCAAAATAAAAAAACCCGGTACTGGGAAAAAGCAGCAGAAGAATAAATATTACATAAAGCTTGTAATAGAGCGATTTTTTACTCATTAATTGTTTCTTTTCGAATGTCATGGAAAATACCCATCAACTGATGGTCGTGGCCTCGATATGGCTGGTACTTATGCAGATAAAATTATGCGGCACTTCAACAGTTCTCTGGAACCATTTATTCTCTTTTTTGTAAATCTCGGTTATGGCGACATCAGTTATGGGAATAAATTTATCATTGGATTTTTTCTTGAACAGTCCGTAGAAAGTTCCTTTAATATTATAAAAGGAATTTGAAACTTCAGTTGTAATTATCCGGACATGCTGTGCCGATTCATGTGTTTTTTGAACCATGGAGGATGCCCGCATTTTTTCATTTTCATCACTTATTGAAGCCTGGTCGTCATAAAAATAAATAACTTCGGAAAGTTTTACCTGGATCTTATCAAATTTCGCACAGACAGTTGACTCGTCAACCATCAATTGCACATCATGGATCTGTACCGCATTTTCAAAGCACTTTTCGCTCGGATCCTTCCAGAATACATTAGGACTGTTCAGGAGATCAGTCGTCCTGAGAGTTGCATTGGGAACATAAATATATCCGTTAAATTTTTTACCCATTGAAGTTACAATGACCACTTTTCTTTTGTCTGCCATTTTTCCCCCTCAAAAAAACTAAGAACTATTGATTATATATCCGGATATCGATGAGTAGAGATTCATTTAATCTATGTTAGATTTTACGGGAGTTTTTTACAAGAAAGAAGGACAATCAAAGGCAGTTTTATTGGAATGAAGATGTTGTGAGGTGCACGATTGCGCCAGGATGCGCTGCTTTTTTCAGGCTGTAATTCAGTTATTTTTCCTGAAATATAATGGCTGGATCAAAGGATATTGCATGCAGGAACAGTTTTTTTTAAGAGCGAAAAGCATGCTCATTTCGCAATAAAAACAGGAATTGAAAATGGAAAAGAATGAAAAAAGGAGTCAGCTCATAAAACCTTTGCTGTAAAATATGTAAGCTGAATTCTTATAATCGGCAAGCAGTAAGTTACAGGCGACCATCAGGAATGCCCTAAAAACCTTGTTGAAAAAAATCCGTGTCCTTCATGACCTCTTCAAGTTCTTTTTCAGTTAAAACAGAATTCTCATTATTGCACAGATACACGATGCATTCGTAACAGAGACCGTATCTGCATTGAAATTCATTATTCTTTTCCATCCATTCCCAACAACGTTTGATGCCGCTAACCCGGACAGGACACAAGTCCTCTTCGTCACAATGCATTATTTCCCAGCAATTCTGTTTTATGGCAGCCATTCTCACCTCTCGCTCAGAACAAAATTTAAAATTGGAGATAATCCCCTATTATCTCTTTTCTCTATCATAATTAAATTTTATATTTCTGAAGAGTAAATGCAACTAGGTAAATTGTCGCACCTTTATGGCACCCAATACCATGGGAAAATCCATAAATACTTAAATATTCAACTCTTTACGCAAAAATATCGGTGCAAATTTGAATATTAAAAATAAAATATCCCAATAAGTTCAATGCGCATGTCAAAAAAAAACTATTAGTAAATAAATATCATTTTCAAAACGCTATTTTAATAGAGATTAAAAAATTTTCGTTCTGCAATTAAGGTGCTGCGTCAATCGACTGAAGGATTTTCCGGTTTACCGGTCATTATTATTTATTACGAATTGACGGCAATATAGTTACACTTTTTTAAAGAGAGCTGAAGCTGTTGAGGCTGAAGGCTGAAGGGAAAGACCATTGAATATTTAATATCGAACTTCCAGCGTCGAATGATGAATTTTTTCTTTGGGATTAGTGGCTTAGGGAATAAGAGGTGCGTGTGCGGCGACGCCGGGTATACGGAATAAGGTTTGCGGTGGAGAAGGGTACAAAATAGAGGTTGAAGGCTGGGTTGTGACGACGCCGGGTATGCAGAATAAGGCTTGCGGGTGGAGGAAGGCAATAAAAAAGGGACCCGGAAAACTCCGAATCCCTTATTATTCTCTGGCGGGGCCGACGAGACTCGAACTCGCGACCTCCGGCGTGACAGGCCGGCGTTCTAACCAACTGAACTACGACCCCAGAGCAATATTATGGTGGGCGGAACAGGGCTCGAACCTGTGACCCTCGGCTTGTAAGGCCGATGCTCTCCCAGCTGAGCTACCCGCCCGCAGGATGTGTGTGGTATTTAGCAGGATAACCCTTCTCAGTCAAGTAAAAAAGGATTATCGGGAAAAAAGTCCTTTTGGTCTATCCTGCCGTCACAGGGGGTTCCGGAACCTGTTCCCGTCCCTGAATCAATGGGCCGGTGTGTTGTGCGAAGAGACGGTGAAATCGCTGAATATGGATTCCAGGGGCACATTCTTGAACAGTTCTTCACCTTCCCTGATTATCAGCGCCTTTTGCAGAACTTCGTCAACATGCTGCACCAGTTCTATTTTCAGGCTGCTGCGAATTCTTTTCGGTACTTCTTTCAGGTCCCGCCCGTTTTCCTGGGGGACAAGGACGTGGGTAATATTTCCGCGCCTTGCGGCCAGCAGCTTTTCCGTCAACCCGCCGATAGGCAGGACGCGCCCCCGCAGGGTAATTTCTCCGGTCATGGCAATCTGTCTGTTGACAGGTATTTTAAGCAGAGCCGAAACAATACTCGTCGCAATAGTTATTCCTGCCGAAGGCCCGTCTTTGGGTATAGCTCCCTCCGGAACATGAACGTGGATATCAATCTTTTGATAGAAGTCCGCGTCCAGGCCGAGGCGCATAGCCCGTGAACGGACATAGGACATTGCCGCCTGCACCGACTCCTGCATGACGTCGCCGAGTTTGCCGGTAACGGTCAATTTGCCAGAACCGGGCATAAGCGAAGACTCTATCTGCAGCAGTTCCCCCCCGACTTCCGTCCATGCGAGACCGGTGGCAAGTCCGATTGCATCCTGCTCCTCAGCCAGACCGTAGCGGTATTTCGCAACGCCGAGAAGACGGCCGACCGATTGCCTGGAAATACGATATTTCTTGTCTTCTTTTTTCTTTTTCAGTCGATCCCTGGCAACTTTCCGGCAGATGGAAGCAATGCTGCGCTCCAGGTTCCGAACTCCGGCTTCGCGGGTATAACGGCGGACAATTTCAAGCAGGGCCTGATCACTGATATGGATATCACCCTCTTTAAAGCCGTTTGCCTCGAGCTGCTTCGGCACCAGGAATCCTTCGGCTATCTTCAGTTTTTCCTCTTCGGTATAGCCGCTCAGCTTAATGATTTCCATTCTGTCCTGAAGAGGCGGAGGAATACTGTGCAGGTTATTGGCGGTGGTAATAAAAAACACCTCGGAAAGATCGTAATCCAGATCAAGATAGTGATCATTAAAGGCAAAGTTCTGCTCCGGGTCCAGCACTTCAAGCAGAGCAGAAGAGGGATCGCCCCTGAAATCCATACTCATCTTGTCCACTTCATCGAGACAGAAGACGGGATTAATGACCCCGGCCTTCTGCATGGAAAGAATGATCTTGCCGGGCATGGCCCCGATATAGGTCCGCCGATGCCCCCTGATCTCCGCTTCATCCCGAACGCCGCCAAGGGAGAGCCTGATAAAGGTACGGTTCATCGCCCGGGAAATGGATTTACACACCGAAGTCTTACCTACACCCGGCGGACCGACCAGGCACAGAATCGGGCCTTTAATCTTTTCCACCTGAGCCTGGACGGCAAGATACTCAAGAATTCTCTCCTTGGGTTTTTTCAATCCGTAATGATCTTCATCCAGCACTCTTTCCGCCACATTAATGTCAATTTTCGACTCGCTTTTCTCTGTCCACGGCAGGCTGATGATGGCATCAATGTAGTTGCGGACCACTGTTGTTTCGGCTGACATGGGGGGCATCTGCCGGAGCTTGCCAAGCTCTTTCATCATTTTTTCACGAACGATCTCAGGCAGCTTTTTTCTGACAATGGCTTCTTCGATTTCGGAAATTTCATCACCGCCTTCGCCGTGCCCCATCTCCTCCTGGATAGCCTTGATTTTTTCACCCAGATAATAATTCCGCTGGGTTGTCCCCATTTTTTTCTTTACTTTGGCCTGAATATTCTGCTCCAGTTCCGAAAGCTCAATTTCCCGGTATATGGCCTCGAGAATCAAGGATATCCTGTCCGGCAGGGAAACCGTTTCGAGAATTTCCTGTTTCTCCCTGGTCTTGAGGGGAAGGTGGGACGAAACCGTGTCGGCAAGACGGGAAGGATTTTCTATGCCGGCTATCGAGGTAAGCACCTCTTTGGGTATCTTTTTGTTTATATGGGAAAATTCTTCAAAAATCCTTTTGAGTTCCCGGGCAAAAGCCTCAATCTCGTGGCCGTCGCTTTTAATGTCCGGCTGCTCGATAATTTCGGCGGAATAGAAAGCTTCATTTTCCAGGAAGCCGGTAATCCGCGCTCTGCGTTTTCCTTCCACCAGGGCCTTGATCGTTCCATCGGGAAGGCGCAGGAGCTGCATGACAGTGGCAAGCGTCCCGGTTCGATAGAGATGTTCCTCAAGGGGATCTTCAATTCCGACATCTTTCTGGCTGACCAGAAAAATCAGGGAACGGTTTTCCATGGCATCCTCAAGGGCGCCGATTGATTTTTTCCGGCCGACAACCAGGGGTGCAACCATTCCGGGAAATATGACAATATCCCTGAGCGGCATTAAGGGAAATATCTTTATATTTTGTTCACTCATGTTTTTGATCAGGCACTCTTTTTGTTTTCCGTGTTCTCATACAGAATAACGGGATATTCCCCGTTTGTTATTACTTGTTCATTAATGACGCATTCCGTTGCCTGTTCCTCGGAAGGAAGTTCATACATGACATCAAGCATCGCTTCTTCCATAACCGAGCGCAGCCCTCTGGCACCGGATTTCCTCTTGATAGCCTTTACCGCGATGGCCTTGAGCGCGCCGGCGGTAAAACGAAGGGTGATCCCTTCAAATTGGAAGAGTTTCTGGTACTGTTTTGTCAGGGCATTTCTCGGTTCCTGCAGGATGCGGATAAGATCCTCTTCCTGAAGTTCGGACATAGTGGCAATAACCGGCAGCCGTCCCACCAGTTCGGGGATCAAGCCGAACTTGAGCAGATCTTCCGGCTGGACCGAGGCAATAATCTCGCCGAATTCCTTTTTCGATTCGGTCGCGACCTCTGCGCCGAACCCGATGGCCTTGGAACCGGTGCGTCTTTTAATCACCGCATCCAGGCTGACAAAAGCGCCGCCGCAGATAAAAAGAATGTTTGACGTGTCAATGCGGACAAGCTCCTGCTGAGGATGCTTGCGGCCGCCTTTCGGAGGCACGGAAGCGATGGTTCCTTCAATTATCTTGAGCAGGGCCTGCTGCACCCCCTCTCCGGAAACATCCCGAGTCAGGGAAGGACTGTCCGACTTGCGGGCTATCTTGTCAATCTCGTCGATATAGATAATACCCTTTTCCGCCAGTTCGATATCATAATCGGCTGCCTGCAGCAGGTTGACCAGGATGTTTTCCACGTCCTCACCCACATATCCCGCTTCGGTGAGCGTCGTGGCATCGGCAATGGTAAACGGAACATTCAGCAGCCTGGCCAGTGTCTGGGCCAGCAGGGTTTTGCCGCTGCCGGTCGGGCCGATGAGAATGATATTGCTCTTCTGGAGCTCGACATCGTCTTCCTGGCCTATCTTGTAAGATTCAATCCGCTTGTAATGATTATGCACAGCTACGGAGAGCACTCTTTTGGCATGATCCTGGCCGACCACATATTCGTTAAGGTAGTCGTTGATCTCTCTGGGTTTGAGAATGTTCAGTTTTTTGCTACCTTCCTTTTCGATTTCAACGGAATCCTGGACAATCTCATTGCAGAGATCTATACATTCATCGCAAATATAGACATTAGGGCCGGCAACAAGCTTGCCTACCTCATCCTGATTCTTTCCGCAAAAGGAACAGGTACAGGAAATGGAATGATCCTTATGTATATCGTCGCTCATTTTTTATTCTCTTCATCTGTTTTCTGACGACTGGATAATACTTTATCCACAATACCGTATTCAAGCGCCTCCCTGGCGTTCATAAAATAATCGCGTTCGGTGTCCGCCTGGACCTTTTTCACTGTCCTGCCGGTGTGATGGGCAAGAATTTTATTCAGGTCGCTTCTCATCCTGAGAATCTCCCTGGCGTGGATATCAATATCCGTCGCCTGCCCCTGGAAGCCTCCCATGGGCTGGTGGATCATAATCCGCGAATTGGGCAGCGAAAACCTTTTCCCGGCCTTGCCGGCCGCCAGCAGAAAAGCCCCCATTGAGGCGGCCTGGCCCATACACAATGTCGCTATATCACAGCGAACATACTGCATGGTATCATAGATGGCCATACCGGAGGTGACCGATCCGCCGGGAGAATTAATATAAAAGGTAATATCCTTTTCAGGATCCTCTGCTTCCAGAAAAAGCAACTGGGCAATTATCAGACTGGCGATATCATCATTTATGGGACTTCCCAGAAAAATAATACGCTCCTTGAGAAGCCTGGAATATATATCAAAAGCCCGCTCGCCTCTCGGGCTCTGTTCTACTACCATTGGCACGAGATTCATATCTGTGACTCCTGTTTATGCCGGGAAATATATTTTATTAATACCACAATAGAGGAAAAAACGCTTATTACAATAATTAATCTCAAAAATTACTCTTCAGCCGTACTTCCCTTTTCTTCCTTTTCCCCTGCAGGTTCCAAATACTTCGATGAATCGCGCAAAAAACGAAGGATTTTCTCATTAAGAAGTTCATTAATAAACGGCAGTACTTCCTCTCGCCTCTGGAAGAACTTTTTGACTTCGGCCACGGACATATTATACTGCCCGGCAATTCGCTGATACCCTCTTTCAATATCCTCATCTTCAACTTTAATACTTTCCAGTTCAGCGATCTTCTTGAGAATGAAATCTCCCCGCACCCTTTTTTCGGCTGTTTCCCGGTTTTTGGCCGCCAGTTCTTCACGATCGAGCCCGGCGGATTCAAGGGTCAGGCCGCTGCGCTGCAGGTTGCCCTCGGTCTGTTTGATCATTTCCTCAACCTCAAACAGGACCAGGCGACGGGGAACTTCAAAATTATTGAGTTCAAGAAGTTTATGCATGACGCGGTCGTCAAGGTCACCTTCCAGGGCGGCTTCCTTGGCCTCCTGCAATTCTTTGCGTATGCCGCTGCGCAGGTCTTCAATCGTCTCGTATTCAGCATTTATATCTTTGGCAAACTCGTCATCCAACTCAGGCTTTACCCGCTGCTTGACATCTTTGACATCCACCTTGAATTCGATTTTTTTGCCGGCCAGCACAGGATTGGGATACTCGGCCGGGAAATCGACATCGTAGAGAGTTTTTTCACCTTTTTTGAGACCGATGAGCTTCTCTTCGAAATCTTCTCCAAGCCTGCCGGCCCCCACATCAACCGAATAATCCTCGTTGTGGACCTCCGGCATGGCTTTGCCGTCGTGAAATCCCTGAAAATCGACCACAGTTATATCGTCGTTGTGGATAGTATAATCATCATCCGCGGTTTTCAAAACAGCATGCTGCCGGCGCAGGGCATCAATTCTTTCATCAATTTCCTGTTCGGTTACAGAGGTTGCCGGTTTCTCAATCTCCAGACCTTTGTATTGGGAGAGCTCAAAGTCAGGCTTTATGTCGACCTCTGCAACATAGACAAAGGTGCCGTCTTCATTAAAAGAGTGCTCCTTGATGTCGGGATGGACTACGGGATCGAGATTTTCCTTTTCCACTGCATCGAAATAAGTAGCCTGGACAAGCTTCTCGCCCACTTCCGCTTCAACGCGATCCCGGAAATTTTTCTTGAGCACGGAAACAGGGACTTTCCCGCGGCGAAACCCCTTGAGGTTCACTTCCCTGTTGAGTTTTTTATACGCCTTGTTCAGTTCCCTGCTGACTTCTTCTTCAGGCAAAGTAATTGACAGTTTTCTGGTCAATTGACCGACATTCTCGATAACGACTTCCATTGACATGGTTCCTTTTCCTGTATTCCGCCGTCCAGGCGGGCTCTTATTTAAAAAATAATATCCGTGCACTCTGGTGCGAGAGGGGGGAGTTGAACCCCCACGCACTCGGTGCGCTGGATCCTAAGTCCAGTGCGTCTACCAGTTCCGCCACTCTCGCGTTAAACTTTTATTTCTACCATTTGTTCCCGGTTCCGTCAAGTAACACGCGCGCATTAATTCTTGATTTTAATGTAAATTCAATAGATTAGCGGGGCCGCCGGGATTATGTTTGTTTGATGCTTATAAAATATCTTGAGATCGGTTAAAAAGACGGACTGAACAGTTTAGACCGGTTAAGAAAAATCTACAATCAGTGGCATTCCCATTTGACTGAGGAGATTCCAACTTCGGATCAACCCCGTTGTGGAAGAGTTCAGGCAGAGGAGCCGGCGAAGTGCATTCTCGAAATATCCCCCACCTGCAGGACTATCTCGCCGAGAGCCGTCAGGAGGTTCAGCCTGTTCCGGCGGATTTCCTGATCTTCGGTCATGACCATGACCTCATCGAAAAAAAGGTCCACCGGGTCTTTCATTTCAAGCATTGCAGCCAGCGCCTCATCGTACCGTCTCTCTGCAACAAGTTTCCCGGTCCTGGCTCTCACGTCCGCAAGGGTTTCATACAAACCCTTTTCCGCCCTTTCGCTTAAAAGTTCTTCCTGTACTGCCGTTTCCCTGTTGTCCTTGATTATATTTTTGATGCGCTTGAATGATCCTGCCAGCACTTCGAACTGCTCGCTGCCGCCGATATCGGCCAGCGACCTTATCCTGGAGCGGCAGTCGGCGACATCATCGAAACTGACCGCTGTCCCGGCAATAACGGTCTCCGGGCTGGTTCCGCCTGCAATAACATCATTTTCAAAACGAAGACGGATGAAATCAAGTAATTCATCAATCGTATTTTCCTGAATATCCAACATTTCCCGATAACCGGCAAGTGCATGAAGCAGGATTTCCCGCAGTGAAACATGAAAATCGTGCGCCAGAATAATGTTCAAAAGGCCAAGCGCCAGCCGGCGGAGTCCAAACGGATCCGTGGTGCCGGTAGGCTTTTCACCTATGGCAAAACATCCTGCCAGGGTATCCGCCCGGTCTGCAATGCCGACGATTGCACCGATGATTTTCTCAGGCAATTCGCCGCCGGCCCGGACAGGTTTATAATGTTCATAGATTGCCGATGCCACCTCTTCCTTTTCATGATCAAGAAGCGCATATTCCCTTCCCATGATCCCCTGCAGGGAAGGAAATTCACCGACAATTTCGGTAAGCAGGTCACATTTGGCGAGCAGGGCCGCACGCCTCGCGTCCTGTTCACTGCCGGGATCAAGGCGGCGGGCAAGTTCGGCTGCCAGGACCGCTGTTCGCTCTGATTTATCCAGCATCGAGCCGAGCTTTTTCTGAAAGACGATGCCGGCGAGATCCTGCCGGCGGTCGGCCAGTTTCCTTTTCTTGTCCTCCCGGAAAAAGAAAAGAGCATCTTCAAGCCTGGCTCGCAATACCCGTTGATGACCGCTCACCGCAAGGGTGAGATCGTCAATCCGGGTATTGTTTACCGCCACGAACAGGGACAGCAGGTTGCCGTCCCTGCCGATGACCGGAAAATATTTCTGATGCTCCCGCATGGATGTGACAAGGACTTCCCGGGGGAGTTCGAGAAATTTATCGTCAAACGTGCCGCATACTCCCCACGGATATTCAACAAGATTGGTTACCGTTGCCACCAGTTCTTCATCCAGGACCGGTTCTGCCTGGCCCTTGACCACATGCTCCTGAACTGCTTTTTTTACTTCGGCAACAACGATCTCGCGCCGTTCACGCTGATCGACAAGCACCCAGTTCTCTTTGAGCTGCCCCTGATACTGCGCGAAGCCGTTGACGGCAATAGGCTGCCGGAGGCCCATGAACCTGTGGCCGCGCGTTGTTGCGCCGCTGGTGGTTTCGGCAAAGGAAAACCTGATTTCCCGGCCATTGAACAAGGCGAGCAGCCACTGGATGGGCCGGACAAAAGCCATATCCCCCTGCCCCCACCGCATGGATTTGGGAAAGGGCATCTCCCTGATCAGGGCCGGCAGTATTTCCGGCAGCAGCTCTCCTGTCGCAACTCCCTTGACATCTTCAACAGCCACCAGATATTCACCTTTCGCAGTGGCAACAACCTTGAGATCATGAACATCAACTCCCCGGGACCTGGCAAAACCGAGTGCCGCCCTGGTGGGGACACCTTCCTTGTCAAAACCGGCCTGTGCGGAAGGGCCGATGTGCTCGACAACCCTGTCAGGCTGCCGCTCCTGCAGATCATCGACAACCAGGGTCAAGCGCCGCGGCGTGCCCAGGGTCCTGATTTCACCGCACGCCAGTCCCAGCTCTGCAAAATGTTTTTTTGCCGCCCGGCCGAAATATTCGAGAGCGGGCTTGATATACCCCGCCGGTATCTCTTCCGTGCCGATCTCAAAAAGTAACTCACCCATAATATTCCATGCCGCGATTGATTATTGCTCTACGTGTTTACTGTTTCAATTTTTGATTATGATTCCGTGCAGTTGTTCTCCCCCTGCCGCCCCTCGGGCAGCATGGCGGTAACAGGCTGTATCAAATCCGAGAAGAAGCCGAAAAACAAATCAGGTGCCGCCTATCCTTCCAGCGTGGCAAAAATCGAGTAGCCGTCGGCCAGATTCTCGATAACAATGCTGAACCAGCAGATTGCGGGATGATTCAATAAAATTTTACCCAATGCCCTGGTCACCACCTCAACGGAAGCATGGGGCCTGATGCCGACCGAAAGTCCCTGTTTAATCAGGCTGATCAGGTCTTCTATCCAGATAAAATGATTAAACCGGACAGCTGCTTTTGCCGTTCCCCATCGTCCCGTAAAACAGGGCATCCCGCCCTGACCATTGACCGGGGGGGGCAGGAATATCGGGACGGTTATTTCCAGCACCAGATCATCGCACTCCTGCAGTGAGCCGTGCATTCTGCACTCATACCGTTCCAGACCAATGGCGTCGAAAGCAGTTTCCCTCTGCATGAAATAAGGAAATTCCATCTCCAGGTGAGATGCCTCGGCATCAAGCCGTTCCTTCATTTCCTGGAGAATGAAATGAAAACTCTGCAGGTTGATTTCGCCACGGAACCGGTTGAGGATCTCGATAAACCGGCTCATATGCGTGCCCTTGAACCGATGGGGGAGATTGACGTACATATTGACCGTGGCAACAGTCTTTTGAACCTTCCGGGCTTTATCAAGAACCGTTACCGGATAGGATATTGTTTTTACGCCGACCTTCCGGATATTTATTCGCCGCTCATCACGAAGGTTCTGGATGTCTTTCATGTTCGGGATGGAAAGTTTTCTGCCGGGCGATGACAATTGGGCTTTGCCTGTATTAGTTTACGAGCTCCATATAAAAAGCAGTGGACCCTGAAGTGTGTTTTCAATCCAGGTTAGTTGAGATGCTTCCTGACTGCCTGCTTCAGCTCATCCATGTTTGCCGATTTGACAATATATTCTTCAGAGGCCCAGCTTCCGAAATCCTGTTTATATTCCTGGTAGGCGGAACTCAGTATAACCGGGAGATCCGGGTTGATCTCCTTCATTCTCCTCAGAACTTCAATACCGCTCATTCCGGGCATATTTATATCGAGAATAACCAGGTCCGGAGGATTTTCCATGAACCTTTCCATGGCCTCATTTCCATTATAGGCCGATATAACCTCGTAGCCTTCATCTTCAAATTCTTCCCGATAGAGAAGTTGAATACCCTCTTCGTCATCAACAAGAAGAATGCGTTTTTTGTCCACAGCCACCTCCTACATTGCCTCCCGCAGATACCTGCAGGTATCTTCCGGAGGCATGGGATTGATATAGAAACCCGATCCCCATTCAAAACCAGCAATGCTCGTTAATTTGGGTACAATTTCAAAATGCCAGTGATAGTGCTCAAGAGATTCCGACCGAAGAGGTTGCGTATGGAGAACGAAATTATACGGTACATTCGGGATACAGGCATCAAGCCTTTTCAGGCTCTCGGAAAAGATACCCACCAGACTGACAAGCGATTCTTCACTCTGGTCCGTGTAGGATGAATTATGTTTTTTGGGCAGTATCCACATTTCAAAAGGGGAACGGGGAGCAAAGGGAGTCAGGGTGACGAAATGTTCATTCTGGCAGACAAGACGAACATTCTGCTGCACTTCCTGGCGGATGATGTCACAGTAGATACAGCGGTCCTTGTATCTGAAATAGGAAAGCGACCCGTCAAGTTCGGAAATAACCATTCGCGGCAGAATGGGCAGGGCAACCAGCTGGGAATGCGGGTGCTCAAGGGATGCACCGGCCGAGCGTCCGTAATTTTTAAATACCATCACATAGCGGAAGCGTTTATCCAGGGCAAGATCAAGAATTCTGCTGCGGAACGCCTGAAAAACAAGACGCATCTGTTCATGAGGGAGGAAGGAAAAACAATCATCATGATTCGGGCTTTCAATGACGACTTCATGGGCACCTATGCCGTTCATCCGGTCGTACAGTCCTTCTCCCTGTTTTTCCAGGTCGCCTTCAATCACCAGGGCGGGAAATTTATTGGGCACCACCCGGATACGCCATCTGGACGAGTTTGCCGGCAATCCCGGTTCGCGACCGAAAACCAGAACTTCGCTGGGAGTGGTTTTTTCATTGCCCGGACACAACGGACAGAAACCGCCCGTTGATTTAGAATCCTCAATGATAAAATCTGTCGGCCGCTTGCTCCGTTCCTTCGATATGATAATCCAGCGGCCGAGAATAGGATCTTTTCGTAATTCGGGCATATCAGTTACCGCCCTTGGGCTCTCTCCTGCTGTTCCTGTCTGGTTTTGCAATCAATGCAGTATTTGGCAACCGGCCTGGCTTCCAGCCTCTTCACTGCAATATCTTCACCGCAACTCTCACAGACACCGTATTCACCCTCATCAATCCGGGCAAGCGCCTCATCGATTTTATTCATCAGTTTGCGCTCACGGTCCCGAATCCGCAGTTCAAAATTACGGTCCGATTCAACCGTTGCCCGATCATTGGGATCGGGTATATTTCCGGTCTGCGTTGTCATTTCAGAAAGAGTCTGTTCAACATCGTTCATTATTTTTTCTTTCATTTCTTCCAGCAGACTCTTAAATTTCTGCAACTGTTTATCATCCATTCTAGTTCTCCGCCAAACAGATTCTATCTTGTCTTGTGGTTGTTCCCATATATGCACTATTTCCTGACAAAATCGCCGCTTTTGCCGCCGCTTTTTCTTAATAAGCGGATATCGGAAATAATGATACCTTTATCAACAGCCTTGCACATATCATAGAGAGTAAGCGCCGCAACCGAAACCGCGGTCAGGGCTTCCATCTCCACCCCGGTTTTGCCCTCAATGCCGACAGCCGCTTCAATAATGACGGATCTGCCGTCCTGCTCAAAGGTAAAATCAATAGTAACATCCGTTATGGCAAGAGGATGACAAAGCGGAATAAGGCTATCAACTTTTTTTGCCGCCATGATCCCCGCAATCCGCGCAACTCCCAGGGCGTCGCCTTTGGCCGTTGTCCCTTCCCGCACCATCCGGTATGTCTCGGGATTCATTTCAACCCTGCCGGCGGCCACAGCGCGCCGGACAGTCTCTTTTTTGCCGCCGATATTCACCATCCTGGCGTTGCCGGCGGCGTCAAAATGTGAAAACCGTTTTTCCCGGGCCATCACTTTGCACCCCCGGTATGCTGATTTTTATCGGTGTGGCCGAAACTTCCATGGAGCAGGCGGGAAAGAAAACCTTCTTCCTGTTCCTTGCAATGCTCATCAAATTCTTTCAGCAGTTCCTTTTGCTGTTTGGTGAGCTTTGTCGGTGTCTGGACCTGCACTTCGACCACCATATCCCCCTTTGTTCCGCCCCGCAAACTGGGCACGCCTTCCCGGCGCAGGGTAAAATGTTCCCCGGATTGCGTGCCGGCAGGTATTTTCAATTTGGTTGTGCCGTGAATGGTCGGGATCTCAAATTCGCAGCCGAGTGCCGCCTTAACCATGGATACGGGATAGCGCAGGAAGATTGTCTGTCCCTCACGCTGGAAATATTCATGCGGCTGCACATGGATGACAACGTAGAGGTCGCCGGCCTGCCCCCCGCGGCGTCCGCCTTCTCCTTCCCCCCGGAGCCTCATCCTGGCCCCGTTATCGACGCCGGCGGGTATTTTAATGGAAACTTTCTTGGTTTTATTTACCAGGCCGAGACCGTTGCAGTCGGCACAGGGTTCGGTGATGATCCTGCCGGTCCCGTGACACTGGGGGCAGGTTGAACTGACTTGAAAAAATCCCTGGGATCGGATGACCTGTCCCCGGCCATGACAGCTTGGGCAGATCTGTGGTTTATACCCGGGTCTGGCACCTGATCCCTCACACGTCCAGCAGGTATCGCGCTTGGTGATTTCCACTTCGCGGGAAACACCGTGAACTGCATCCATGAAGGAGATTTCCATGTCATAGCGCAGGTCGTCACCCGGGACCGGAGCATTCGGATCCCGCCGCCTGCTGCCGCCGCCGAATCCGAACAGATCGCCGAACAGGTCGTTTATGCTGGAGAATATATCCTCCGCCCTTCCGGGTCCGCTGTAGCCGCTGCTCTTCAACCCTTCATAGCCGTATGCATCGTATATTCTTCGTTTCTGAATATCGGAAAGAACTTCGTACGCCTCAGCAGCCTCCTTGAAATTGGCTTCAGCCTGGGAATCACCGGGATTGCGGTCCGGGTGATACTTCATGGCCAGCTTGCGATAGGCTTTTTTAATGTCTGCCGCGCTGGCTTCCACCGGAACGCCCAGTATGTCATAATAGTCTCTGCTCATCTGAAACCGTTCTGCTTATCAACAATCAATGAGATAAAGCCCCCCCGTTGCTGTTTCATTCTCACATGTCTTCCGTATCTTTCGCCACCGGATCTGCTTCAACCGTTTTCGTCAGTTTTTTCTTCCGCTCTTTGGGGAGATCCCTGATATTGTCAAAGGTCACCTCACCCGCGGCAATTTCCCGGAGCGTCATGACTATTTCCTTGTTTTTGCCCTTCAACAGGAAAGGTTCCCCTTCCCGGTGCTGGCGAACACGTTCAACCGCCAGGTGGACCAGGGCAAAACGGTTGTCGTCACCAACTTTTGCCAGACAATCTTCAACAGTAATACGAGCCATAACCAGTCATCCTCCGTGTCGAATCGGCATCTCTTCGGCCGGGTAAACAAACCCGGGCCGGGAGCCGTTCAAACAATATTTTAATGAGAAGTAATTTTAATGTTTCTTTAATTTCCCGTAAAGGGATTGCGCAGCAGCAGGGTTTCTTCACGATCAGGCCCCACAGAGACGATAACCGGCTCAACTCCTGACAGATCCTCTATCCTCTTTATATAATCGCGAGCCTCCCGGGGAAGGTCCTCAAACTCCCGGATGCCGGAAATTTCCTTGCTCCAACCCGCCATTTCCTCATAGACGGGGACAATCTTTGCCGTTTTTCGGATATTGCCGGGCATGCAGTCATATTCCCGCCCGTCGACAAGATACTTGCGGGCGATTTTGATTTTCGGCTGTCCGCTCAACACATCCAGCTTGGTGATGGCCAGTCCGGTCAAGCCGTTCAAACGGACCGCATCCGAGGCAACAACCGCATCAAGCCAGCCGCAGCGCCGACGGCGTCCCGTGGTGGCGCCGAATTCACTTCCTTTTGCCTGCAGTTCATCGCCGACCCTGTCTCCTTCCGGCAGTTCGGTGGGAAAGGGACCTTCCCCCACCCGGGTCGTGTACGCTTTCAGGATACCGATTACGGAATCGATATGCACTGGTCCGAAACCGCTGCCGATACAGGCATTACCGGCAATAGTATTGGACGAGGTAACAAAGGGGTAGGTACCGTGATCAATATCCAGCTGCGTTCCCTGGGCTCCTTCAAAAAGGATATTCTGTCCGTCTTTGCGGGCTCTGTCGAGAGCCATGGAAACATTGCCGATAAAGGGTGCGAGCCTTTCCGCATACTCTTCGAATTCCGACCTGATTGCGTCAAAGGAGAGCGGTTCAAGAGCGAATTTCCTGGTCAGCAGGAAATTCTTCTCCTCAATATTTGCCTGCAGTTTGTCGGCAAACAGTTCCGGATCCAAGATTTCACCTGCCTTGATGCCGCAGCGGCCGACCTTGTCCATATAACAGGGACCGATGCCTCTTCCTGTGGTGCCGATTTTTTTCCCTTTGGCCAGCGATGCCTCCCCGGCCAGGTCAAGGCTCTTATGGTAGGGCATAATGAGATGCGCGTTTTCACTAATGGTCAGGCGTGCCGGAGAAACCGTCAGTCCCCGTTCGCCAAGCTGATCCATTTCTTCAAGCAGAACGGCCGGATCAATAATGACCCCGTTGCCGATCATGCAGATTTTATCCTGGTACAGGATGCCGGACGGAATAATATGAAAAATAAAACGCTCTCCATCAACCACCAGTGTATGGCCGGCATTGTTTCCACCCTGAAAACGGACAATATAGTCTGCATAACGGGTAAGCAGATCGACAATTTTTCCCTTGCCCTCATCTCCCCATTGGGTTCCGATTACCACCACACTGGACATGAATAACTCCTGAGATATATTAAGTTTCCGTTCTACAGGAAAAAGAAAAGGGCGATCACGCCCGCACGATGCAGGTAATCATGCCCAAAATCGAGGAAATATAGCCGACAACAAGAAAAATGTCAAACCCGACTGCAATTTAATCATTTTCACCCAGCTCCCCCGCAGCTGAGAAAATTTTCCACCGGCCATGATTGGCAATCCTGCACGGTGCTTGCTTTTCGGCAGTATTTACGATAATTTCATCAGCACAGCAAAAAAACGGGCACCACATGGTAAATTTAACCTCCCGTTTATTCACGCAACAGAACACCTTCTCAGGGGTTATAATCGAGTTCATGATTTTTGACATTTGTTTTCTCGCCGCAGGCGGACCCATTAACCGTCAAATTGCGTCTTTCCGCAAGGAAACCGCTGAGCCTCCGTCCTGACCGGCATGGAAAAATATGACGTCATAATCATAGGGGGCGGCCCGGGGGGACTGTGCTGCGCGAATTCACTCTCCCGGGCCGGGGCAAAGGTGGTGGTGCTGGAGCGCAAGAAAACGATCGGTGCCAAGGTCTGTGCGGGAGGAATAACCTGGGACGGCCTTATCCCGAAGATACCCGACAATCTCATTGAGCGTGCATTCAAGGATCAGCAGATTTTTACCGGCCGGCAGAGCTTTTGTCTCCGCCGAAAAAATCCGGTTATCGCCACTGTCAACCGCATCCGTCTGGGCCAGTGGCTGACGCGGCAGGCCCTGCAGGCAGGAGCCGATATACGAACCGGCTGGTATGTCAGAAACCTGGAAAAAGACAGGATAACAGCAACAGACGCCAAAGGAAAGACGGTCCGGCTTGGTTGCGGCCACCTGGTCGGAGCAGACGGCAGCGCCTCGCTGGTCCGCCGTTTTCTCGGCATCCCGACCCGCCGGGCAGGCATCGGCCTCAACTATCAGGTTCCCGGATATCATGAACATATGGAATGGCACCTGAACACCGGGTTTTTCGGCAACGGCTACGGCTGGATATTCCCCCACCGGGAAACGGTTTCGATCGGAGCCTATGGCCCGGGAACCGGAACAGTTCCGAAAAAACTGCAGCACAATCTCATCCGCTGGGCCGGAACAAGAAACTTTGCCCTGGCAGAAGAGCAGGGGAAAGCGGAGCTGATCAACTATGACTACCGGGGATATGATTTCGGCACCTGCTGGCTTGTCGGTGATGCAGCCGGTTTCGCCTCGGGGCTGACCGGAGAGGGGATTCATCCGGCTATTATATCCGGGGAGGCGGTGGCTGGAAAAATTCTCGATCCCGCCTATCCGGCCGATGAAATACGCCGCCTGCTCAACAAGAAAAAACGCCACGAACTGCTGGTAAAACTGACCGGGCGCAACAGGATTTCATGTACGCTGCTCCTTGAGACCCTGGCCCTGATGATCCGGCTTGATCTTGTCGATTTTCAGAAGGAACTCTCCATGTAAAACGGCCTGTTTGCGCTGCAACATGATGAACAGGTTCTTGCCCTCCTTTTTTTTCAACCGGAGCCTGCAATGCAAACGGCACCCTGTCCTGAAGGGAGAGTATGGTTGAGACTGATTAAAAAAGCTTGTTTTCATGGCAATGAAATGTCACATTTAAAAAAATGATAGGAATGGATTTCAACAAGCCAAAAAACCGGCGGCCGTCATCAACTCGCAAAAAGTTCATTGAGAGTGATGGCTAAGCAAAAAGCCCCAAATGCAAGGCGCACAAATTCTGAGGAATGTGGCGTACATACGGTACGCCGCAGTGACGAAGAATGCAGTGCAACGCAGCAGTTGGGGAGTTTTTGCGACGCCATCATCTTTGCCCGGCCGCAATAAATAGACGCCAAGAGGTATGGAGTGAACAAAAAAATTGACAGCAAAAAGAAAATACTGATCTACAATCTGCTTTTTGTCATATTCGGCGCCGCCGTTTTATTCTTTCTCTGGAGTGCCCCGCCTGAAACAACGGCCAGGCTGCCCCATGACGACGACCATGAACGGTACATGACCATGGACAAAAAGGAAGCGGAAAAATTCTGTAACGACTGCCACGGTCCTGACGGTGTTTATCCGCTGCCGGAGGATCATCCTCCCAAATACCGCTGTCTGTTCTGTCACAAAAGAGACGCCGGTTAATAACCCACCTGCTCGGCCTGAAGACATGTGGAATTCCAAAGACGTTTACTATGTTTCCGGCTCTACCGGCCTCCTTGCCGAAGATATGGGACAGGCCCTTCTCTGCCAGTTCCAGGAGATCAGTTTCAACCAGGAAAAAATCCCCTTTATTAAAACAAAGGCGGAGGCGGAAAAGGCAATGGAATACATCCGGGAGAATTCCGGGGGGCGGCGGCCCATAATTTTCTGCAGCATTCTCGACCCCAGGATTCGCAATGTCTTTGATACACCGGAGGTTGAATTTTTCAATATCTTCAATAATTTTCTCGAAGAGCTTGAAAACTGCCTCGAAGCAACGGCCCTCCGGGTTACCGGATATTCCCGCCAGGCCGATAACATGACCCTCGCCAACCGGGTCGAGGCAATCCACTATACCCTGGAACATGACGACGGCATCAGGACCAAAGGGTATGATGACGCCGAGCTCATCCTGATCGGCGTGTCGCGTTCAGGAAAAACTCCTGTCAGCGTCTATATAGCAACGCACATGGGAATCAAGGTGGCCAACTTTCCCCTGACCGAGGAGGAGTTGGACGACTATGAACTTTCGGAAGACATCCTGAAAAACAGAAAAAAGGTTGTCGGCCTGACAACAACACCGCAGCTCCTGCACCAGATTAGAGATAAACGGTACAGCGGCAGCAATTATGCGAAAATATCGACCTGCACCCATGAGTTATACCAGTCGGAGCAGATCTTCACCAAATACGGCATCCCGGTAGTCAATACCCAGGGCAAATCAATCGAAGAAACATCCGTTCAGGTGACCCAGCTGGTCGGTATCTCGAAAAGCCGCTGGCGTTAAACCCGTATTGGCTGTTGCCGGATGAAATGGCTTGCCCAGATACCGTATCCGCTGCTGATTGCCGCCGCAATTTTCGCCGGTATGGCTCCGTTTACTCCCGAACCGCATCTGTTTGAAAAAATCCGTATGCTGGGGCAGGGAAATCTCCATCGGCCCCTGGATATTTTCGACCTGTTGTTTCATCTGCTTCCCGTTCTGCTGCTGGCCCTCAAACTGGGATACCAGGCGGCCGGGAAAAAATAAAACAGGGAATTTGACCGGAACCGACAAGCTTGATATGATGTTATCTGATTTTCAGCAGCTTTTTTTCATAGTGATCATAAAAAATTGTTCTTTTCGCCAGGGTGCTGCAGGTCTTGTTATTGCCTGTTTCAGCCTGATTTTATCAGCCCTCTCCCCTGTAGTTGCGGAGGCAACCATGTCAAATCTTCACAAGCTGGACCGGCCGGAAATTCTGGATGTCATGTTCCATCCCCGCCAGATCGTCAAAAACACAACACCGGCTCAGGCCGTTGATCTTGATTTCGAGGTCGAACCCGGAGTTGCCATCGGCTGCCGGCTGTTCACCGCCGACAAGAGCGCCCCTCTTCTTTTCTTCTTTCATGGCAACGGCGAGATTGTCCCGGATTATGACGACATAGGTCCCCTGTACATCGAACAGGGTCTTAATTTTCTGGTCGCCGATTACCGGGGATACGGATGGAGCGGCGGGACGCCCTCGGCCGTCTCGCTTATCAGCGATGCCCGGACCATGTTCGGAAAAGCAACAGCATGGCTCACGGATAACGGATATAGCGGCACTCTTTTCGTCATGGGCAGATCACTCGGCAGCGCCTGCGCCATTGACCTGGCCCTGGAATTTCAGGAGAGTATCGGCGGTCTTATCATTGAAAGCGGTTTTGCCGAAACAATGCCGCTGATGCAGACCCTCGGCATAGACCTGACGGCAATGGGCATCGCCGAAGGGAATTGTTTCAACAACCTGGAGAAAATCAGGGCAATCACCAAACCGATATATATCCTCCACGGTCAGCGCGATTCACTTATTCCTCTCCGGCATGCGCAGCAGCTGCATGCCGCTGCCGGCGCCCGCACTAAAGAGCTGCAGATTGTGCCCGGCGCCGATCATAATTCGATGATAGCCGTGACCGGAAAACTCTATTTTCAAGCGATCAGGGGATTTATAGCCAAAATAACCGGTGATGCCGGCCGGAGAGACCAAAGAAAACGCCGCCCGCAGCAATAATAACCTTTGCGATCAGGAACAGCTATGCTCGGCAAAAGAAAAGATTACCTCTCCTGGGATGAATATTTCATGGCGGTTGCCATCCTCTCGGGTCATCGCTCAAAGGATCCCAACACCCAGGTTGGCGCTTGTGTTGCCAACGATCAGAACAAAATAGTCGGCGTCGGTTACAACGGTTTTCCCTGGGGGTGTTCCGATGACAAACTGCCGTGGGACCGGGAGGGAAATTACCTTGATACCAAGTATCCCTATGTCTGCCATGCCGAATTGAATGCGGTGCTTAATTCCATTTCAGCGGATCTTCGGGGATCGCGCATCTATGTGGCGCTCTTTCCCTGCAACGAGTGCACCAAGGTTATCATCCAGTCGGGAATCCGGGAAATAATCTACCTCTCCGACCAGTACAAAAACACCGATTCCGTCAAGGCCTCAAAAACCATGCTCGACCTGGCAAATATCCCGTACAGGCAATTCATCCCCGGCCGGGAAAGCATCCTGCTCAGTTTTTCCCAGCCCTTTTCATCCCGGCCGGGAAAAAAACCGGAAAATGGTTAGGATTACCAAAATTATCTTTGAACCCAACGACTGCCGAACCCTGATCTTCTCTTTGCTTCATCCGGTATTTATATTTTCCAGCCCGCGAACAGTTCCTCTTGCAGGGGCTCTGCTCTGACGGTATGCAATGCGCCCCTCCCCTCGATGCTGATTTCGCCCGGCAGTGCCCTACCCCCGGTTTTCCGGGCGTAGCGCGCAACCAGCCCGGCCGCCAGGCGGAGGGTTTCAGTTTCCTGCGGACTGCCGCCGGCCAGCTTGTCGGCAGCCTTGCGCAGCAGGGCGGTCGGGCCCGGACGTTCAACCATTTTCAGGATCCAGTCACCCTTTTCTGCCAACCGGGAAATCCTGTCGTTTTCATCCTGATTCCTGCCCATGGTCAGCCAGATTCCCTGCGGCAGGAGGAACTGCCTGCCCACCAGCAGCAGCCGGATATCGTTCACCCGGAACCGGCGATGACCATCATGAAAACGACCTGTATAAAACTTTTCAATCCTGGCGCCGAGATTCGGATCCGTCAGAATACAGCCCCCGGCCGGGGGCGGATACTCGGTAATTCCAAATTCGGCAGCCAGCTCAATCTGTCCTCCCCGGCCCCGGCCGCACAAACCGTAGAGTTTGTCCCGCTGCACCAGTCCTTCCCTTTCTGGTTTTGTTTCCGGCAGCCGCCTGGCACACAGGGGCCGCAGCAGGATGTCTTCGCAGCCGCTGTCCCTTTCAATCACCCGCAGCGTGTCCCGCCGCTGGGACATCGGTCTCTGACCCAGCACTTCGCCGGTAAACAGAAATGAGGCATTGTATTCCGGGAGCAGTTGTGCGGCCCTGCGCAGCATGAAAATCTTGCAGTCGACACAGGGGTTGAAATGTTTCCCGTAGCCATGCTGCGGATTTTTCAGGAGGTCAAGGTAGCCGCTGCCGATGTCCACGACCCTGACTTCCAGGCCGTATTTTTCCCGGATGGTTTCCCGGTACCCGATCTCATTTTCCTTGAGGTGATAATCGAAAAAAGGGGTGATGAATTTCAGGGCGATCACCCGTATTGACTGGGAAGATATGATCCGGCAGGCAAGAAGAGAATCCAGGCCGCCGGAGAAAAGGCCGAGCGCGGTAACCTGTTTCATAAATCCCCGTACATGGGATTTGATTCGACCAGTTCGCGGGCATAGGCAACCGTCTGATCCGTCAGCGATTCTCCGCCGAGCATCCTGGCAAGCTCCATGACCCGCTGCTCCTTGACGAGCGAGGTGATAGCCGTCAGTGTCCTGCCGTTGCGGATATTTTTTTCGACCATAAAATGTTCGTGGGCGGCAGCGGCAATCTGGGGCAGATGCGTGATACAGAGGACCTGGTGGTGCTCGGCCAGTTCGGAGATTTTTTTCGCCACCGCCTCAGCGGCCTTGCCGCCGATCCCGGCATCCACCTCGTCAAAAACCACGGTATTGACCTGGTCACGTCTGGCAAGCAGACATTTCATCGCCAGCATCAACCGGGAAAGTTCGCCGCCTGAAGCGACCCTGGCAAGCGGCTTGGGCGGCTCGCCCGGGTTGGCGGAAAAGAGGAACTCAACCTGATCCATCCCGGATGCATGCAGGGAATCGCTCCCGGAAGCGGAGGATGTCAGGACCGGGGCTTCAAAAACCGCCCGGGGGAAACTGAGGGAAGCAAGCTCCAGCTGCATGGCGCTGCATAATTTTGCGGCCGCCTCCTTTCTAGCCGCCGACAGCTTCCCGGCCCTGCCGCGGACGGTGCGGAAGAGCTCTTCCACCTTCTTTTCCAGGTCGGCTATATCCCGTTCCATGCATTCAAAGGAAGCCAGTTCCTCCTCCGCCGCCCGGCCGTACCCCAATACGTCTTCCATGGTCGGTCCGTATTTTCGCTGCAGCTGCTTGAGCAGGGCCATGCGGTCATTGATCTGCTCCAGCCGATAGGGATCTGAGGGAATTGCGTCCAGGTAATCCTTAAGGGATACGCTCACATCTTCTATTTCATAGCAGGCGGAGACAATTCGTTCACTGAGGACCCTGCCGCCCTCATCGATTGCCGCCAACTGCTCCATGTTTTTCCGGACAGTCACCAGAGGTTCCAGGATACCGGCCCTCATGAGTTCACAACTCTGGCCGGCCAGTTCCCCGAGGGTTGTTGATGATTTCAACCTCCGGCGCTCCTGTTCCAGCTCAATATCTTCGTCCGGGGTAATGTTCGCCTCCCGTATCTCCTGCACCTGAAAAGAGAGAAAATCCTTCCGCAGTTCCTTGTCCTGTTCCTTCCGGCGGAGATCCCGCAGGCGGGCAACGAGGTTCTGCCATTGGGTAAAGAGTTTTTCATACTCCCGACGCTCACCCCACAAATTACCGAAGGTATCGAGAAAATCCAGATGCCGGCGCGGTACCAGGAGCTGCTGGTGATCGTGCTGGGAGGCGATATTAACGAGGTTTTCCGTGAGTTCTCCCGCCAGACGGGCGGTAACCAGCCTGTCGTTGACATAAAAACGGCTGCGGCCTTCCCGGGAGATAATTCTCCTGATTATGCAGCCGTCCTCATGTTCGATTTCGTTGTCAGCAAGCAGTTGCAGGACCTCGAGCTGGGCGGCACCGATGGCAAAGAGGGCTTCGACCGAAGCCGTGTCGCAGTCGCTGCGGATCCATGATGCCGCGCCCCTGCCGCCTGCCAGCAGGCTGATCGCCTGCAGAATAATGGATTTGCCCGCCCCTGTTTCGCCGGTAAAAACGGCTAGTCCGCTGCCGCGCTCCGAAAAATCGAGCTGCAGGGAATCTATCAAAGCCATATTCTGTATACGCAGTTCAAGCAGCATGTAAGTTCCGTCTCCTATAAGGAGGAATTGCACGTAGGGGGGACATTATTTCTTGACGGCAGTTGGGGCACCTTGTACTTTCTGCTTATCCTGATGAAATTCATGTTCAACTCCATTCCCGCTCCCGAATAAAATAACGGGTACAGCATGAGAAAACCAGTAAAACTCAGTGCAAGTTTAGAAGATTATATCGAAGCGATTTATAATATAATAAGCGAAAAGAAAGTTGCCAGGGGTAAAGACATTGCCGCCCTGCTCGCTGTCAGCGGCGCTTCGGTCACCGAGGCCCTGCGCTCCCTTTCCCAGAAAGGACTCATCAACTACGCCCCCTACGAAGCCATTACCCTGACTGAAACCGGCCGCGAGATCGCCCAAGATGTCGTTCACCGGCACAATGCCCTCAAGCAGTTTTTCATCAAGATCCTGGACATTTCCGAAGAGGTCGCAGAAATCGGGGCATGCAGGGTGGAACATGCGGCGCCCCCGGAAATAATCGATCAAATGATCAATTTCATCGAGTTCATGAAAGCATATCCCATAGACAGTGACAAGCTGGCCCGGGATTTCACCGCCTTCTGCCGTGAAAAATCAGCGGATTGAGAGATTCCTGCCGGTTTTCTGATCTGCCGGCTCTGCGGCTGCAGCATCCGCTCCTAAGCGAAACTCTGTTCCCTGATCAGCCGGAGTATTTCGCCCTCCTCCGGAAAACGGCCTGATTGTTTTTTGGAAAACACGAGGCCGCCGCCGGCCCTGATTTCAAAAACGCCATTTTCCCCTGCAATAAGCTCAATTTCAGCATCCGTTCCGAAATTTTTCTTCAACTCCTCCTCCAGCCTGGAGGCACGGGGCCTGTAATTTCATTTCCGGCAATATTCAATGGTTATTTTCAATTTTTCCCTCTGTCTGCTCTTTGTTCAGGTCTTTGCCCCTTTCCATATTTCTGCTGCGAGTATCTTACCATATGTTTCGCAGGCTGCAAACACGGTCACAAGTTTCAGGAAGAGTTTATTATTTTCATCCGCAGCAATAAACAGTATAATGCAAATATTTAACAGTACCCGATATTCTTTATCCTTCTGATACGCAAACAATGCCAGTATACGAATATTCAGCGCTCAACACCGCCGGTAAAACCGTCAAGGGCATAATCGATGCGGACAGCCAGACCGCGGCCCGCAACAAAATCCGGCAGGCCGGCAATTATCCGATAGAAATCCAGGAAGCAGTGCCGGTCTCAAAAAAGACCGAAGGGCGGAAACCGTTATCATTCAGCCTGAGCCGGAGAATACGGCAGCAGGAAGTGTCCATCGCCACCCGGCAGCTCGCTACCCTTCTCGGTGCAGGCATCCCCCTGGTCTCCGCGCTGAACGGCCTCATCGAGCAGACTTCCAATCAGTCCTTTAAAAGAATTATTGCCCAGTTAAAAGATTCGGTCAACGAAGGAAACTCCTTTACCTCGGCTCTGGCCGATCATCCCCGTCTTTTTTCCAGGATCTATATCAACATGGTCAAATCGGGCGAGGCCTCCGGTTCGCTTGACGTGGTCCTGGAGCAGCTCGCCGAGCTCGGGGAAGCACAGGAGAACATGAAAGCAAGGATCCGGGCCGCCCTTCTCTATCCCGCCTTTATGGCCGTGGTGGGCATTGTCGTCCTCTTCCTGCTCATCACCTTCATTGTGCCGAGCATAACCAAGGTTTTTGAGGATTCCCAGCAGGCCCTCCCCACGGCGACCAACATTCTGATCATGCTCAGCGGTTTTCTGGCGGTTTACTGGTGGGTGCTTATCCTTCTCTTCATTGGAACGATCGTGCTGCTGCGTTATGCCGTGCAGCAGCCCTATGGAAAAAAAATCTGGGATCACCTCAAGCTTTCCCTGCCGCTTTTCGGCGACCTCAATACCAAGATCGCCTCGGCCCGGTTCGGCCGCACCCTGGGCAGCCTGCTCCAATCAGGAGTCCCCCTGGTTTCCGCCCTCCATATTGTCAAAAATATATTCAACAATGTCCATCTCGCCAAGGTTATCGATGATGCGACCGAAGAGCTGGAAAAAGGCCGGAGCCTTTCCAATGTCCTGAAAAAGAGCAAATGGTTTCTGCCCATGGTCGTACAGATGATCGCGGTCGGAGAACAGAGCGGGGCACTGGAAAAGATGCTGAACAAGGTGGCGGACAGTTACGAAAGGGAGGTGGAAACGAAAGTCACTGCCCTCACATCCATGATCGAACCGGTTATGATCCTGGTCATGGGCCTGCTGGTCAGCTTTATTGTCATCTCCATCCTCCTGCCCATCTTTGAAATGAACCAGCTGATAAGATGACGGCACGGCCGGCAGCACCGGCTGCCGCTATTTCTACGTGACCCTGAAAACCTCTTCCAGGGTTGTCTGACCGGCCAGTATTTTCTGCAGGCCGTCCTGGCGGAGGGTCAGCATACCCTCGGTGGAGGAGGACAGCGCCCGCTGCCGGATCTGGTTGGAATCCGAGGTAGTGAGAATAAAATTCTTCAGATCCTCGGTCATGACCATCAACTCAAAAATTCCTATCCTGCCCAGATAGCCGGTATTCAGACACTCCGGACACCCCTGGCCGCGGTACAGGGTGCGGCCGCCCAGATCTTCCGGGGTCAGTCCCACCTGGGCCAGGAATTCGCGCCCCGGAGAGTACGCTTCCTTGCAGTGGCTGCAGACCTGCCGCACAAGCCGCTGGGCCAGGATGGCATTGACCGATGAGGAAACCAGGAACGACTCCACGCCCATATCAATGAGCCGGGTCACCGCACTGGCCGCGTCGTTGGTATGCAGCGTGGAAAAGACCAGATGGCCGGTAAGCGCAGCCTGAATGGCTATTTCCGCGGTTTCCAGGTCGCGGATTTCACCCACCAGGATAACATCGGGGTCCTGCCGGACAATGGTCCGCAACCCGTTGGCAAAGGTGAGATTAATTTTAGGGTTGACCTGGACCTGGCTGATGCCCTTGATCTGGTATTCAACAGGATCCTCAACCGTAATGATGTTGATATCAGGTTTATTGAGAATGCTCAGGGCCGAATAGAGAGTGGTTGTTTTGCCGCTGCCCGTCGGGCCTGTTACCAGGATGATGCCGTGCGGAGCCCTGATCAGTTTGAGGAAGGTCTTGAGATCCCTGTCGGACATGCCCAGATCCGTCAGCGAAAGCAGCACATTGGATTTGTCCAGCAGCCGCATGACGACCCGTTCCCCGAAGGAGGTGGGAAGTGTCGAGACGCGGATATCCACATTGCGGTCGGCTATCCGTATCTCAATCCTGCCGTCCTGGGGCAGCCGCTTTTCCGCGATATCCAGCCGGGCCATAATCTTGATCCTGGAGACAAGCTTTGACTGAACATGCTTGGGAGGGGTGTACATATCGTAAAGGATGCCGTCCACCCGTTTGCGTATCTTGACCATGTCCTGATACGGTTCGATATGGATGTCACTGGCATTGTCCCGAACCGCCTGGGAAAGCATGAGGTTCACAAGTTTGATGACCGGAGCGTCGCTGGTATCGTCCAGCAGATCGGCAGTCTCTTCAATTTCGGAAATAATGGCCTCCGGATCCTCCGTGTCCATATCCTGCATGACCTGGTCGGCATGGACCTGGCTGGTCCGGTCATACGCGGCATTGATCGCCCTGTAGACTTCTTCCTTGGGAGCCAGATAAATCTTCATTCCCTCCCAGTTCAGCACCCGCTGCAGGTCATCCGCCTGCTGGAAGTAGAGCGGTTCGGCCATGGCAATATAGGAGCTTTCAGGGGTCGCAACCGGAATCATCTTGAACTTCTTCAAAAAATGAATCGGTACCCTGGTGGTGAAGAAAGGGTCGACAGCTGCCGGCAGCTCTCTTATATATTCCAGGCCGCTCTGTTTACTGCGGGCGGCAAGCAGATCATCCGGAGAAATCTGTTTCCGCTGGACCAGGATTTCCCCTATCCGGCCGCCCTTTTCCTTCTGGATGGCCAGCGCTTCCTCCAGGTTCGCCGGAGGCAGGCCGTATGATTCTACCAGTACCTGACCGAGCGTTTTCATAGGCGGGGAGAATCCGGAACAGGGATTGAAGGTTGGACCGGCACCGAATTCCTGTCACTGCTCAGGTTGTTCAGGTATTCTTCGGCCACCTGTTGCAGCTGCCGGAGCTGCCGCGCAGCTTCCGCCGGCATTCCATCTTCGTCAGGTTCCGGAGGCGAAAGCTCCAGGACCCGGCCGTACATTTCCGCGGCGGTGACTATATTGCCCTCCCTTTCATTCACCACCCCCAGGTTCAGGAGGGCATAGGGATTATCCGGGTCTATTTTCAGGGCCTGCTCAAAATACTGCCGGGCCCGTAAAAGATTATCCTGCCGGAGGTTGATGAATCCAAGGTCAGAGAGGGCGACTGCATGCGTCTTGCTGGGTTCCCTGGCACCCCATTCGTCAATAACGCTCAGTCCTTCTCTCACATCCTCCATGACATCCCGTTTCTGGTAGTACATGGAAGCAAGTTCGGCCGGATTCTCAACAATATGCGGGGTGATAAAAATAAACAGGTTGGTTTTGCTCTGCGTGTTGCCGCGGGACTTGAAAAGCCAGCCGAGCCCGGGAATGTCACCAAGCAGGGGAACCTTGAATTCATTTTGGGTCGTATCCTGGCCGATGATCCCGCCGATAACCACTGTTTCCTCATTATGCACCACGACCGTCGTATTCGCCGTCCTTTTGAATGTCGTCGGCCGATCATCGTTCAGATCCTTGAGCTTGATCACTTCCACCCCGATTTCCAGGCGAAGCAGGTCCGACTGGTTGATCTGCGGCAGAATATTCAAGGTGGTGGTCACATCCTTATATTCATAATTGGTATAATCCTGCAGAGCCGCTGTTGTGTTCTGACTGGTGATGTACGGAACGTTCTCGCCGACCTTGATCTCCGCTTGTTTATTGTCCGAGGTGAGTATCTGCGGGGTGGCGATTATTTCAACATCGGAATCATTCTTGAAAGCGTTCAGCACTGCCCCGAGGTTGGGAAAGAATACATTGCCGATTTTAACTCCCTGCTTGAGGACTCCGACCGAAAAACCGCCGGGCAGGACAGGCGGGTCCGCGGTAATGCCGCGAAGATTGCCGAAGGGAGCACTCTGGCTGCCGCTGAACCCTCCGATCACCGTACCGGTGTCATCAGAGAATGTGCCGCCGCCGCCCCACTGAACGCCGAGGTCGAAAGATTTGCCGACGCTGACTTCCATGATAAGCGCTTCCAGATAAACCATCCGGCGCGGGATATCGAGTTTTTTAATCACCTGTTCCAGGACCAGGTAATCCTCCCGGGGTGCGGTTATAATCAATGAATTTGTCTCCGGGTCGGACATGATCTTGACATCCCTTGAAATGGGCGGGGCCTGAACCCTGGCTCTTCCCTGCTGCTGCTGCTGGGTCGTTTCAACAGGCGCGTCACTCGGCAGGCTGGTCAGTACCTTGAGCAGTTCCTCGGAATTTGCATGCTGCAGATAATATACCTGGATGTTCCCCGTGCCCACCTGCATTTCAGTGTCCAGCTTTTCAAGGAGGTCTCTGATTTTCTGCATATCCAATTTTGATGCCAGGACAATAAGCGAATTGGTCCGCTCATAGGAAAGAATCCTGACCGCCTGCCGCCTTGCGGCCCCTCTGGCTGCCGGCTGCTGCTGAAATATCTGGGTGAGAGATTTGCTGACTGCATCGGCGGAGGCGTACTCAAGAGGCAGCACCACCAGTTCATCACCCACGGAAGGTATATCGACAGCAGAAATTATTTCAAGCAGGCGATTGATATTTGACATGTAATCGGTGATGATCAGCATGCCCGAATCTGTGTGGGCAATAACGACACTTGTTTTGGAGACGAGCGGTGCAAGAATTTTTTTCACCTCTTCCGGATCGCTGTGTTGCAGGCTGATCAACTGGGTGACTATCTTGTCCTCCGGATACATTCTCCCCTGCTCCCTGATGGTGGCAATATTTTTTGAACGGGCCTGCACGGAGGGAACAATCTTAATAACCGAACCGCTCGGGATGGTGGTAAAACCGTGGACCTCGAGTACCGATTGAAAAACATAGTAGGCATCCTCCACCGATATCCTGGTGGGAGATATAATCGTCACCTGTCCCTTGACCGTGCGATCGACAATAAAATTCCTGCCTGTCAGCTCACTGATATATTTGATGAACAGGTTGATATCAACATCATTGAAATCAATAGTGACATATTGATCCGAAGCTCTCTCCGGTTCCTGGGCAGCGGTATGGGACGGTACGGTCAGAGGGGCGGCTAAAATGCAGAGCAGCAGAATGGAAAAGGGCAGTCTCAGCAGGCGGTCCATCAATCCGTTCGCCCCTGGAGGTAACCTGTGTTTTACTTTATAGGTCACATGTTCCATTAATATTGATCCTCCTCCATCAATTCAGGCTCGACAACCTGCTCATCATCCATAATGTCAGGTGCTCCAGGCTCTTCCTGGTCCATAGTCCCAAAATCTTCAGGCTGCTCCATCTGCTGATCAGAAAACTGATCGGGGAACTGATCGGGAGCCTCCTCGGGAAATTGATCGGGAAACTCCTCGATGCCCTCTTCCGGCAAATCCTGGATTTCCGGTTGAATCTCTTCGCTCTCACCCGGCTGGATCACAACAGGGCGCGGGCGGCTGATCGGCGCCGGCCGCACGGACGGTCTCCTGACCGATAACCGCTCCCGCAGGGTCCGCCTCTGATTCCCCTGCTCAGGCGTAGAGGCCAGGGGAGTGTCCGCTGGCCCGCCTTTCCGCTCCTTTAAATTCAGAACCTCGTTTCTGCCGTTTACCTGCAAAACGACCCTCTGGCGTTCGATTGCCGTGATCAACGCTCCCTGCACCGTATCACCCACTGCATAAATGTCCTGTTTTCTGTTGACCTCGTCGGCAATAATTGCTCTGGAGTCTCTTTCATTGCCCGAGACAGTACCCATTAATGAAAGCTTCAGCTTAGTGGGCTGCATTTCCTCTACTGGCGGGGGTTCAGGTACTTCTTCAACGATTTCCTCCAGAGCGGCGCCGAAAATATTCCTCTCGGTTATTATCCCGTAATCATCCGCCTGGCGCCTGATTTCCATTTTTTCCTCCACCGGCTGAACTTCGGCAACCTGTTCCACCGGCACAGAGGTCAGCATTGACTCTTCAAGACGATTATACCATATCTTGACCCCTGTAAAAGCAAGGATAAAAATGAGGGCCAATCTGACAGCAACACCTACCACCGCTATCTCCCGCCACTCTCGATAATTCCGTCAATAATGCCTGAAGCCCCTCGGAAAATAATGCCCGGTTCAAAAAGGGTGCCATTGATGACGAAGGATAATTTATTGTTCTGCAGCTGGCTTCTTATCAAAGAAGCTGCTGTATTGTTCATGCCTCCGAGCAGCTCCGATCGTGGTTCCATTAAACCCTGAATGTTCAGCGCACTGGTATAGAGGTTGTCGGCAAACTGCAGACTTCCCTCATAATTCGCAGTAAACAGGCGGGACTCCATCATACCGCTGTCCAGGGAAAAAATTCTGTCCTTGAGATTCACACTGGCGGACATTAAATGAAAATCAATTTGCTCCAGCCCGAAAATCCCCTGCTGGAGGCCGATTTCTCCGTCCCTTACTTCCACGGAAGCCTGCAGCTCTCCATGCAGAGGATCCTGCCAGAAACCGGAATATTGAAAGGTGCCCGACATGCTGCCGGAGGCGGTCCGATTTATTTTCTTCCAGATTTCCTCAAACATACCCAGCTCAATGTTCCGTATTTCCCCTGAACACTGTGCCGGCAGACCTTTCCCGGGCAAGGATAATTCTCCCTCGATTGTCCCTTCGGGGGTCTTGAGCCGATAGGCAACGGGGACCTGTTTCTTCAGTTTCAGCATTCCTTCCACAGCAGGCGAAATCCGCATCTCATTGAAGAGAATAAGAGGGTTTTCCTGATCATTCTTCTCGTATACACCGACGTCCGCAAAGGTTATCCCCAGGGGAAACTCCTTTTCCACCCTGTTGATATTCCATGCCAGGCCGGGATAAGCATTCTGCAGTTTCCCCTGCAGCCAGACCAGAACACCGTCAGCAGGAAACAGAATCCATAACAGGACGACCACGACACCGAGGGTATATACCAGGTACGCAAGGGATACCAGCAGCCAGCGGCCGAACCGTTTCATATCAGATTCCCTGCTCCATCCCGCCGGCAGGATTCCGGTCCAGGCTTACAACCTGCAGAATGACATCAAGGGTTGCCTTCTCCTTCAGGTTTTCCTGGATGGATATTCTTTTCAGGGCCACTATATTCTCCGGGGATTCGATCAGCTGCAGAAAATCCACCAGCTGTTTGAGGGTAACCCCCTGCAATTTCAATTCAATGTATATTTCTTTGAAGGGTCCTTCATCAGCCAGTTCGGAGGGTCTCATGTATGCTATATTTTTTTTGACATCCGTCCTGGTGGCATTCTGCTCCAGAAAAGCAAAAAGGCTGAAGCCGGCAGTCCGGCGGTCAAGCTGATCAACGAGAGTGTTGGCTTGACTGTGCAGATCACGGTAGCGGGCCTGCAGCGCTTTCATCTCAACCAGGCCTTTTTCCCGTTCCGCAATGCCCCTGCGCATCCGCTCGCGGTTGTCGAAAAGCGGAAAAACGACGAACTGCAGCATAATGAACAGGATCAGAAAAGCACCGCCGGCCAGGAGAAAAAGACGGTCACGTTTGGAAATTTTCGTCATTACGCTCCTCCGGTTTCCATTCTCAGTTCAAATCTGATCTTGGTACTCTCTCTGTCCGCAGCCGCGGAAATTATATTAACATTCCGGAACAGGGGGGACCTGCGTAAATTGTTTTGTATGATATTCACATTGTTAAAGTTGTCGGTAGATCCCTTGATCTGCACGGATTCCTGGTCTATGACCAGCCGGGAGACCTCTATTTCGATGGCCGGCGGGATGCGCCCTGAAATGTCGGCCAGTATGTTCAGGGATCTTTTGCTTCCCGTAAAAACGGGAATGGCCACGGATGGAGCCTGGATATTTTTTATGCTTGCCTGCATTTCGACCAGCGGGTCACTGATCCTGGTTCTGTCCGGAAAGGTATCCTTGAAAAGCGCCTGCATCTGGCCGCCCATTTCTTCGTAGCGGGTTCTCAGGTAATGATAATCCAGCCCGAGGTATACAAGACCCGCCCCGAGAAGCACGGCAAATGCGATTGAAGCTGCCAGGAGCCTGCCCTTTGAGGTAAAAAGCATCTGCGGCTGCGAGAATTCATCCTTGCGGAAATTGATCAGATGTTTTTTCTGCAAACCTTCCAATGCCAGGCAGAGGGCAAAATCATAAAGACCGGGATCCCATTTTTCCTGCACATCCGGATTGAGAAAAATCCCGGCCTCTTCCCGGATATTACTCAGGACCACGGGAACGGCCAGTCCCGACTGAATGCTCTCACGCACTTCGGCAACCTGCCCTAAACTGCCTGTGATCACAATTTTTTCCGGAGCAAATTCCACCCCGCTCTCAAGTCTGAAGAAACCTAGACTCCGGTTGATATCGCCGCACATATTCGCGATACACGCCATTGCTTCCTCATGACTTGCAATTCCGGCCCTGCCGTTGGTAAAAGAAAAAGGCGGCTCAGTAATCATCTCCTCAGGATATGCCAGATGACGCAGGAACACCACCTCTCCCCGGTGGCAGAAAAGAACATTCATGGATTGCAGGCCTGCATCGAGGAATATGGAATCAACGGTTGTTTTGTTGATCAGCAGGGACTGTACCGCCAGCGCAACCAGGCGCAGGCCGACGACATCCGGAATTAAACGGCTCTCCTCAAAAACGGTAAAGTAATGGCGCAGCTTTTCTTTCTCAACTGCGGTAATGAGGATGTGGCTGGTTGTCTGGGCTTGGCCGGTAAAAATATATTCGACAATCTGCCTGGAGACCGGGGTAATGAGTTGGTCTTCAAGCTCAAATGACAGGACCTGGTTGATTTTCTTCCTGTCGGCAAAGGGAATGGTCAGGTTGCGAATGCTTATATCGGACAGCGATATGCCGCATACAGAGGATCTTCCTTTCCATGAAATTCTTTCAAGAAGCCGCGGCAGCATCTCGGACAATGACTGCTGCCCGTTCAATGCGATCGAGTCACATGCGATTACGTGCCTTTCCCTGCCCTGATGCCCGAGGACTACCGCGGCAAGAAAAGAATCGTTGATATCCAGACCGAGGATATATTTTTTCATTTAAACCTATTCAATATCCCAGCGCAGAAGATTCTGTGCGCCGCTTTTATCCCGGTAAACAACCGCGCTTCCTGTTCTGGCAAGATCACGCTTCTCCACTGTGGAGGCGATATGGAAATAATAGCTTTTCACGGTTATCAGGTTCGTGCCCAATTCAATATCCCCGGGGAAACCGCTCACCAGTTTGTACCACATCGGATCAGCCAGGGCTTCCCGGTTGCCTTCATCCTGGCGGAACTCAACAAGTCTCAGCACCATTGTCTCATCGAGATCGTCGGCAAGAGCCTGCAGAACCGGGGCCGGCGCCGTGTTAATATTTATTTTGCCGTCTGTTCCGTAAATGGTGAGATAGTCACGGATGCCGGAGTATTCATCATTACCATAAAAAATATCATCCGTCATTCCCCGAATAAGCAGCAGTTCCTCAAGATTCTGGACCGGAGCGTTCCGGGGTTCATACGGCGGTTCCCGGGAAAGATAATATCCTGCTTCGGCGCCGTGGTCCCGTTCATCGTCATTACTGTCAATCCAGTCGATTATCGAATCCAGAAGAGCAATCGCCTCCTGTTCATCCGCAATGGCAAAACGTCCGGAAGTCAGCAGACGCAGCCAGAGATTGTATTGGGCCTGTTCCTGCTGTGCCCTTTTCCCGGCGTCCTTTTCCTGAGAAACAAAAGCGTTCACCTGTACTTTCCCCGACAGGTCGGTAACACTGATTGTGAGATTGTCACTGTCCAGCAGAAGATGCAGATCTTTTTCAGGTAAGATTTGCCAATCATCGTGCTGGGAATCATAATCGTTAATATTCATGTCTGCAAGCAGCGAAGCTCTGGCAATATTCAATGCCGAACGGTTCATGGCGTCAATGCTTACACTGTCGCGCAGATTGGTGGACGCCTTGACCTGCCAGTTCACGGTGCCTGACAACTGCACGGTGATGGCCACCAGAAAACTGATTGCAAGAAGCGCCAGCACCAGCGCCATTCCCGAATGATTACGTAGTATCATTGTTTGAAAACTCTGTATTCAGGAGACCGACAGGGAGCAGAACGCCTGTGGTGAAAGTCAACGAGATGTCCTCTTCACTGCTCAGCCAGAATTCAAGAGTGATATTGACGGAGACGGGGAGTTTTCTGTCCTCGGGATTGGCCGGATCCTCGGAGAGGGATACCCATGTTTCCTGTTCATCGCCTGCTTCATTGCGATAGGTGAATCTTACGGATTTCAGCCCGTCGCACAGAAGAAATGCATCCGTTTCCTCCCCCCGGAAAGTTTCGGCCGTGTCGGAAGGCCTGAGGAGGTTGTCCCTGCGGAGCAGGACAAAGGTCTCGCCGTCCTCCGGATCGGGCTTGAGAATGTAGGATATCATGGCGATGCCCGCAAGATCATTGGCAAAGTTAACATGGGCCGTCGAGGTGAATTCGAGGATATTGCCCCGGCTGCCGTCATTATCCCGGCTGTTGCCGTTGAAGTCGATCCCTTCCACCAGCAGCGCGGAAGTAAGGTCTTCGCTTATTCGCTGCAGGGCGACCTGGGCGCGGTGATACACCTCACCCTGTTCCGCGGTTGCATCAATTGCCCGAATGCTGCCGGATATAGACAGGGAAACCATAGTGACCACGGCTGCGAGCATGAGCATTGCAAGCATTACTTCAACCAGGGTCATGCCCTTGCTGCCGATGCCGGCAGGTAATCTTGTGCAGGTTATAATCACAAATTCTCCGGAACAATTCTTTTCATGACAATTGCCCGTACCGAATAGACGGGAGGATCGTTATCTCCAGAGTAAATGGTCAGATCAACAGCTTTCAGCATGTTATCGGCGCCGGCAATTCCTGTTTCGTCGGCAGACAGTGTATTCACTTCCGTTCTCCAGGAAAAGGAGGAAAAATCTTCGCCAAAATCGCCTTCCTCGGAATAGAGCTCCTCAAAGAGAGCTGATTCCACTTCTGCAAGTTTCATCTGGGCAAGGAGTGATGCCGTCACGTTCACTCGTGAAACAGAGGCAATTGATACGCTCTGGGACTGGGAGCCGATAAGCGTGACCAGAGCAATGGCAATGACTGCCACCGCTATCATCACCTCGAGAAAGGTAAACCCTGATTGAGTTTTTTTTTGGGTCATGCTTTTTCAAAAATAACAATCAATGGAAAAGTTGTCACGCAAACTTATAACGCCAATGGTTTATTTTTAGAGTACTTTTTATAAATGCTTTCAATGTTGACCATCCGTATCTGCCGCCCTGTCCATGATCCGATTGGTTAAGTCAGGGGTATGACGCTGTGGTTACAGCAGGGCTTCAAAATAATTACCGGTCATGGCCGGTGGCGCCTCCCCTTTTTTATTCAGCAGGGATATGAGCTCCGATACATTTCTTTTCATATTTCCGGTACTGAGATCAAGAAAGAGGTAATCAATGCCGGCACGGCCGATATTTTTCCATTCTCCAAGCAGGGAATAAGGCCCCGTTGACCTGACCAGGGTCAGATCATCCGACCGGTTGATCGCATATTCTTCTCCCCTGGGGCTGACAAATCTTTTTCCGTATTCAAAACGCCGGTCATCAAGTCTGGCCGTGAAGAGCGGCGGACGGCCGTAACCATACAGGCCGACGAGAAAATCATGCCGGTGCCGGGAAAATCCGCCCATGGCAGCCTCCAGGTTCTCCCTGTCCGTTTCAATGGAAAACAGGGTTCCGGAAAATCCCATCCGCCTCATTTTTTCAAGGGCAATACTGTTCAGGACATTAACCGTATAGTCCCCGTAGATCTGCAGCGGCGGTAAACCTTGCCCTGCTGCCGGGAACAGGGAAAGTTGCGAGAAATGGCCGACCTGAAACCGGGTATATCCTGTTTCCGCAAGAGCGGCGGCAGCTCCGGAATACCAGTCCAGCCGGTCTTCCGGAATGATTGCCGGCAGGGACCAGACAACGTCCCGGGCATACCTGTTGAACTTCCTGATGCCCTCCTTAATGTTATCTTCGGTCAGGGGAACAATATACCTGCCCGGTCGTACCGGAAGCCTGAAATGCATATCCCTGAAGCCGCTCACCTTCACCCACCACTGCAGCCTGCCATTTGCATCCCCTTTGCCGGCAGCGGTACCGCTCTTTACGGGGGTATGGCCGGACAGGAGGGAGTCCCCGGCAATGGTTTTCATAAGCGAATGAATTTTTTCCCGGGCCGGGGCGGCTGTTTCAAGCCTTCGGTCAAGTATCTTCTCCCGGGCTCTTTTTTCATCCTGCCTCCCGGTCCCTATATCCACCCTGAACAGGCTGCCCTGATAGCTTTTTTCCGGCCGCCCGGAAAATTTCTGTACGGTTTCGATTGTAACCGTCTGCCCGGCATTGGCCTGTTGCACCCTGCGCCCGCCAACCCGCAGGGAGTGGAGGGTAAAACTTGTCCTGTCGCCGGTTTTTTCATTATGCAGCCGCAGTCTTTCACCGGCCTGTACCGGATGGCGGAGCGAAACCCGCAAAAGGGTTGTTCCCCTGTCCGGGGGGTTGCCCTTTGTCTCCAGCCTGTCCGCCGTGCCGACCATTATCCCGACATTGCCGGAAAAATGCGGCGTGACGGCTTCCCGGGGCCGGGGACCCGGAAAGAAACCGGTTGACCTTCTTCGTCCCATTGCCTCGTCGAGCAGCAGCCCGGCTTCTGCGAGTATTTTCCGCAGGTCGGAACCGGTTTTGTCCTGATTGTCGAGCATCAACCGGTAAGCCCTCACAGTTTTGCGGACATACTCGGCGCTCTTCAGCCGTCCCTCGATTTTCAGCGATGCCACACCCGCCCTGCCCAAGGCCGGCAACAGCTCAATCGCACTCAGATCATTCATTGAAAACAAATATCCGCCTCCTTTGCCCGGGGCCTGTCGTTTCCCTTTCATGCCCTTTTTTTTCTGCCACGCATACCGGCGGCGGCAGGGCTGGACGCAATGACCCCGCAAGCTGCTTTTACCGCCATGCAGGCTGCTGAACAGGCACAAACCGGAGTAGCTGAAACACATGGCACCGTGCACGAACACCTCCAGCTCGGCCCCGGTTTTGCGGAAAATTGTCCCGATTTCTTCGAGGGTCAGCTCACGCGGCAGGACAACCCGGCCGCATCCCAGGCCGATAAGGGTTTGCACCGCATTGGAATTATGCACCGCCATCAGGGTGCTGGCGTGCAGTTTCAGATTTGGAAAGCCGGTCCTTGCCAGATGCAGCAGGCCGAGATCCTGTATGATCAGGGCATCTGCCGCGAATGCATCAAAATGGGCCAGGCTTTCCACGGCAATCGGGATTTCCACCTCCTTGAGCAGGCTGTTCATGGCAATGTATACCTTTGCTTCCCGGCCATGCGCATACTGTATCATTGCCTCTATTTCGGCAAAGGTGAAGTCGCGGGAAGAGGCCCGGGCGTTCAGAGCCGGGGCGCCAAGGTAAACGGCATCGGCGCCCTCGGCCAGGGCGGCCTCAAAAGCTGCAAAAGATCCTGCGGGAGCCAGCAGTTCCATGGGTTTGACAGTTGGTATTCGGGTGTTCACAGGGATATATTAAAAAAAAGATTTGATGATTTAAAAATCGATAAGAAAGACAAACCTTACCGGGAGGAAATATTGTCCGACAAGCCTTTCGGAGGGACCGGCAGTATGAAATAAAAATTATTTCCCTCGCCCGTGGGCTCATAGCCCACCTTGCCGCCATGAAGTTCGATCACATGCTTGATAAAGGCAAGACCGTGCCCGGTGCCCGGAACATTTTCGCTGCCCGGACCGCGCACACCTTCTTCGAATAATTTGAGGGCTTCATCCTCATTCAAATTGGCGCCGGTGGTAAAGACGTTGAATTTTATCCCCTGTTGTCCTTTTACAGGGAAATCCTCCACCAGTTCTCTGCCGTATGCCATGGCCTTGCGGGGACGGCCGTGATGGTCGATAACCTCCTGGGTATATTTTGCAGCATTGGAAAAAAAATTGGCATAGACCTGGGCCAGGAGACCGACATCAACCAGAATCTCGAATTCCTCCTCCAGCATGTTCTGGGGGCGGTCGATGGAGATATTCGCAGCGCGCAGACGGCTCGCATAATGCTCAAGCTGCGGCAAAATGATTTCCTTCTCGACAAAACAGCGTTTTGTCCGCAGAACCAGGTGGCCCTTTTTAAAATGTTCGCGGCGGAAGAGGCTCTCCAGGAACAGGCTTGTATTCGCGTGGTGTTTGACCAGTTCCCCATGGTACGCGAGCAACTGGTTGTAAATATCATCACACAGCAGAAGGGCTTCATCGGAATCTTCCCTGTTGGCACAGGATGCGAGAAGTTTTTTGAGCCGCTCTTTTAACATGTTCAATTCATCAATTTTTTTCTTCAGCTGATTAAAGATATGTTTGAAATACATATTGGGCACAATAATATTATGCTCAATATCCATAACCAGGTTGTTAATAAACTTGAGATGGCTTATATTCTGGTGGAGAATCAACCTGTTATGCAGGTTATAGCCGATCCTGTTGCAGTATTTCTGAAAAAAAAACCTGTCCGAATTGGATAACCCGGCCCGGTGCTTTATCTCAAACATGCCGAAGATCCGTGTCTTCCCGTCCAGACCATGGAGAATAAACCAGGAATCTTTCGCGGCATCTTCCGTGGGAGCATGAAAAATTGACCGGCTGTAGATGGGGACGACATATGATCGATCCGTTTCATACGGAGTGTTGAGCATATGGATTTCGGGGGGCGCCGTTTCGGGCGGGGCTATCAGCCCGAGTGCGCTGTCACACACCAACTGCAGATCCCCGTTTTTTTCCTGGAAAAGATAAAGCGAGCAGGAGAAACCGGTCATCTCCAAAGGAACGGCTACGCAGATGCGGCAGAAATCATCAAGGGAATCATATTCCTGGCTCAGATCGAAAAAGGCCTTGAGCAGATCATTATAACGGCTGCTGAAATTATACTGATCGTAACTCTCTGACTTTTCCCTGATCCGTTGACAGATTGCCTCCAGGTCAGGATTAACCCGCCTATTTACAGACCTCTCAGCCATAGATAATCCAGTCTGACCGAATTACACTCTCCGCTCTATGTTTCAGGATGTTTTCTCCTGCAGCACAACTTCATCGGTTTCCCCGCTTTCCCGCAGCAGCACGTCCACCTTTTCGTTTTTCGCAGCCATGATTGTCATACCAACATAATCAGGCTGGATCGGCAGTTCCCTTCCGCCCCTGTCAACCAATACTGCCAGTTGGATGGAATCGGGACGGCCATAATCCATAATTGCATCCATGGCAGCACGTATGGTGCGGCCGGTGAAGATGACATCATCAACCAGCACCACCTTCTGATTTTCCAGCGGAAAGCCGATATCCGTCTTTTTGACAATCGGATTCTGGGAAATGAGGCTCCAGTCGTCACGATACAGGGTGATGTCCAGGTATCCGATGCTGATCGCCCCATGCTCCTGGCTCTCTATCTTCTGCCGTATTCGTTCCGCCAGGAATACGCCGCCGGTATGGATGCCGATGACGACAAGGTTCTGCACCCCGTGATTTCGTTCGAGAATCTCGAGACTGATTCTGTCGAGACTCCTGTCAATACCCCGATCCGACATGATTACCCTGGTCATTTTTTCGCTACCCTGTCCCAGAAGAAATTTATCCCCATGCTGTCCACCAGGTTAATCGCCTCCGGATATGCTTCGCACTCCGCGGTAAAAACTTTGGCGCCTATATCGTCAGGGGTATCCGAATAATCAAGAGCCACGCACTTCTGAACAACAATGGGCCCTTCATCATACACTTCATTGGCAAAATGAACCGTGCATCCGCTGACCAGGCAGCCCCGGGCCTTTACGGCTTTATGGACAAAATAACCGTACCAGCCGCCGCCGCAAAAAGCCGGTATCAGCGAAGGATGTATGTTCAGTACGCAGCGCCTGAGTTTTTCAGGAGGGGAATAGAGCTTCAGATATCCCGCCAGAACAACCAGGTCTATGTCATAGTCACTGATTATTCTGTTGGTTGCCTCGCTGCCGACCGCGTGCAGTGCCGGATACCCGTATCCCCTCGCCTTCTCCAGACCCAATGCCGTGGCTTTATTGGAAATAACGACCTCTATACTGGCATTGAGGCTTCCCTCCCTGATGCGTTCATGAAAATTATCCAGGGTCCTGCCGCTTCCCGACAGGAGAACCGCCATTTTCTGCATGATTATCCTTCCTTGAAATATGGATTTGCGGCAATATCCACTTCACCCAGCCACCGGGCAATAGCCGTATCGTATTTCGACGTCAGCTGAAAGACTTTGACCGCGAGCCTGAACCTGGTTTGCAGCGTGGTGTTGCCGGTTTTCCGTATTTCATCCAATACCTGCGGATAATCCGCCGGATCAACAATTACCGTGACATCGTGGAAATTCTTAGCCGAGGCCCTGAGCAGGGTCGGGCCGCCGATGTCGATATTTTCTATGGCATCGGCCAGGGTGCAGTCCGGGTCAGCCACGGTCTTTTCAAAAGCATAGAGATTGACGGCAACAATGTCGATCGGCCGGATGCCGTGTTTTTGGCATTGCTGCTGATGATCCGGGTTTTCACGCTGATTGAGGATGCCGCCATGGATCAGGGGATGAAGGGTTTTTACGCGGCCGTCGAGCATTTCCGGGAAACCGGTAAAATCGGATACATCCCTGACCGGTATGCCGCCGTCTCTTATTTTTTTGGCGGTTCCGCCGGTAGAGAGTATTTCCACCCCCAGATCGGACAGCGCCCGGGCAAAATCTTCTATCCCGGATTTGTCCGTCAGGCTGATCAAAGCCCGTTCGACCTTTTTCATTCTTCACTCCTCATTTGTTCTTTTCTCAATCCTGATGGCGTCGCAAAAATTCCGACTTTTTGCGAGTTCATCAATCCTTGCGGATGAATTTCCTTATTTTCCTGCGTTCGCGCTTATCCGGCCGGCGGACCGGACCGGCTGCTGCCATATTTGCCAGCCGTCTCTGGCCGGCCTGCATCTCCCGCTTCTTCACGCTCTCCTCGGTTTCCCGGTAGAGGGTTCGTGCCGCGGTTGCCGGCCCCCGTCTCCCGCTTAATCCTTCGACGACAATGACAAGCTCCGTTAATCCGCGTCTGATCTCGAGGGTATCGCCGACCTGGACAATCCGGGAAGGTTTTATCCGCTGCCCGTTGGCATGCACATGCCCCCCGCTCACCGCCCTGGAGGCCAGGGATCTGGTTTTGAAAAACCGGGCCGCCCAGAGCCATTTATCAATGCGGATCTTCTCTTCAATCGCCATTACGCGGTATCACGTCCATTTCACTGTTATCAATAGAATTTATGCTAACATACTCTTGCCCATCCTTCAAATAAAGAAAAAACGGCAGGGGTCATTTGTAGTCCGGGACAATGTACGCTTGTGGTGAAACAGGAAATACGGTAAATATCTGACGTGCAATCAATATCTAAGGCTGGTTTATAGATGAAACTGCAAAGTGTAGGCATCAAGGATTTCATCTGCCCTGTCAGCATCCGGGAAAAGGAAGGCTCCCTGCAGCAGACGGTGGCAACCCTCAGCATGAAAGCGGCAATGCCGCATCATGCCCGGGAAAGTTGTTTTTCGGTATTCACCGGCATCCTCAACACCTACAAGGAAGAAATCAGCGCCACAATTTTTCCCAGGATGCTGGCCGAGGTGCGGGAGCGGCTCCTGGCCGAACGGGCGGAAATGCGGATGTCTTTCCCTTATTTTATTGCCAAGCAGGCACCGGTCAGCGGAACCTCGAGCCTCATGGAATATGAATGCGGATTTACCGGCAGTATCAATAACGGCAAGGACCTGCTGCTGTCGGTGCATGTGCCGCTGACCACCCTGTGTCCCTGTTCCAAGGAAATCAGCAGTGCCGGAGCCCACAATCAGCGGGCCGAAGTCCGCCTGACGGTCAGGCCGCTGCGATTTATCTGGCTGGAAGACCTGATAGGGATGGTGGAAGAGTGCGGGTCCTGTCAGTTGTATGCCCTTTTAAAAAGACCGGACGAAAAATTCGTTACCGAGAAGGCATATGCCAACCCCATGTTTGTGGAAGATGTGGTCAGGATGGTTTCCCTGCTTGCCCTGGCCCATGAAGACATCGGCTGGTTTTCAGTCGAGGTGGAAAGTTTTGAATCAATCCACAAGCACAGTGCCTATGCCCAGGTCGACAGGGATGATCTGGAGCCGAAGCATATTTGAAGATTTCCTGCCCGACCCGGGTGAGGATTGCTTGCAGGATCCCGCCTCAAAGCAGCCGACAAACTGATGTTTACTCTTATTTGAGCAGCAGAGGAGTTATCATCAGGAGCAGGTTGCTGCCTGATCTGCGAACAGATAATTCCCTGGTAAAACCGCTTTCCGCCTGGGCATTGTAGGCGGTCATCGCCACGTAGACCCCCTCCTGCAGATTAAAGAGCGTGCATGCCGGTGAATCACCGTAGAGATTATCGCACTGCATATCTCCGGACCTGAGAGGTTCGCAGTCTGAACCGCCGCTGTCGGCCACGCACCGTTTCTCATCCGCAAGATCAATATAATAGTCATAAGGTGCCGATGTGTTTTTAAGGCTGTCGGCAAATCTGCTGTGCGGACCGTAATAGAGCCGGTACCCGATGATGTTTTCATCGGCAGGATTTGCCTGCCAGACAAAGGTAACCTCTCCGCTTCCTCCATATGCTTGTATCGAAAAAATCACCAGTAACAAAGGTAAAAAGGCTGCAGCAGTCAGGCTGCGCCTCAGGGTATACCGAAGCCGGCATAGACCATGAAGATTCATTGTGCTCGTTCCTGTTCAGTAAATTGAGAAGGATGGTTCCCCCCGCGAGAACCTCTTCCCCTAGAGCACGTTCCATGCCAGGATGAATATCCCCGGCTGACCGGGCAATTCAACCAGGCAAATAAATCAAAATATTATATAAAATCAATCAGTTAAGTTTACAATATCTGACCGGAAAACCGCAGCAGGGTACGCGGCATAATCGGGAAAAACAGGAACAGCGAAAAGATACTGTCACCATTCGGCGACAGTACCAAGTAGCTGATTTTTCGAGAGAGAGGGATTTAATTTCTGCAAGTGTCACTTAAAAGCGACAGAAAGAGGAAAACAGAGAGAAAGACGAACTCTACAGCAATGTTATGATTTAAAAAAAGAGGGAAGGATATGGTGACGTTTGAGCAGTTTGTAAAAATCGGTCCGGTTGCGCTTTGCCAGGCGGGCAGCCTGCGTTACATTCCCGTCGGCAGCGCGCATGAGCTTAATGAGATACTCCTGCTCAAATTGCCGTCTGGCTTCGGAAAAGGGGGTGATTTCTTTCCGGTGTTGCCTTATTGCGTCATGCAGGAGGTTCTCGGTAATAAGCGGCGATGATGCGGCGAGGGCAAATGCATTTTCAATGACATTATAGAGCTGCCGGACATTGCCCGGCCAATCGGCGGCCAGCAGGATCCGCATTGTCCCGGGAGTTATTGTTTTTACCGGTATTTGCCCGTTACCGGATAATATCTGCAGAAAATATGCGGCCAGCAGCGGTATATCTTCTTTCCGTTCATTCAGCGGCGGGATCTCGAGGTTGACGACATTGAGCCGATAGAAAAGATCCTGCCGGAACTGCTGTTGTTCGATCGCCTCTTCCAGGTTTCTGTGGGTCGCGGAGATAATCCGGACGTCCACAGGCACGGCTGTCGTGCTTCCCACCGGTCTTACCTGTTTTTCCTGGAGTACCCTGAGCAGTTTCACCTGCAGATTGAGAGGCATGTCACCGATTTCATCAAGGAAAAGGGTGCCCTGGTTGGCTGATTGAAAAAGGCCGAAATAACTCTTGGTTGCACCGGTAAAAGATCCCTCGGCATGGCCGAACAATTCGGATTCCAGCAGGGCTTCAGGAATGGCGGAACAGTTGACGGGAACAAAGGGCCCGTCCTTTCGTCTGCTGGCCCGGTGAATGGCAATTGCCAGCAGCTCCTTGCCCGTCCCGCTTTCGCCCCGGATCAGCACTGTGGAATCCTTCTCCGCCACCAGGCGAGCCCTCGAAAGCAGCTCCTCCATTACCGCACTCCCGGCAATGATCTCCCGGCGCCATTCTCCATCCGTATCCTGGTCCGGCGTCCCTCCCATCGAATACTGGAGGGCCTTCTCTGTCTCGCGGACGAGTTCGGCACCGTCAATCGGTTTGGTAAGGAAGGAAAAAACGCCCTGCCTGGTTGCGGCAACGGCTTCGGGTATGGAACCGTAGCCGCTTATTATAATCACCGGCACAGACTTGTTTTTTTCCCGGATAGCCTCAAAAAGGGACAGCCCGTCAATACCCGGCATACGCAGATCGGTCAGAATGACATGGGGATTATAAAGCGATAATTTTGCCAGGGCCTCTTCTCCGCTGAGACAGGTTGATACGTCATATCCGTTCGCTTCAAGTCTCATCCTCCACAGACTGAGAAGATCACTCTCATCATCAACGATCAGCACCCTGTATTTTTTTTCAGTCATTGCTGATTCGTCTCTGTGCTTCATAATTCTTCAATATTTTTTTCTGCTCAATTTTTTGGCAATTCATTTGTCCCGTTCCGGGCAGGCTCCACAGGGAATCTCTTCGGCAGGGTCACCATGAAACGCGCCCCCGGTTTGTTGACCAGCGCCCGAATGGAGCCGCCGTGATTTTCCACGTATTCCTTACTGATGGCAAGCCCCAGGCCGGAACCTTCGACCACCGCCCTTTCACTTTTATTTCCTCGATAAAAAGGCGAAAAAATACTTCCGCGATCTTCATCATCAATTCCCGCTCCGCTATCCTCCACGAGGAAAACAGCATTGCGGCCGTCGGTTTTCAGCCGGATGCGGACAGTTCCCCTGTCAGGAGAAAACTTGACGGCATTGGACAACAGATTGTCAAACACGGTTCTCAACTGTTTCCGATTACCATACACAATAGTTCCGGTCAGGCGAATATCAAGCATGATGTGACGGGCCGCGGTCGCATTGCGGTGATCCTCGATCACTTCGGCAATGAGTTCGTCCAGGTCTATTCTGTTTCTTTCCATGGGAACCTGTTGGGCCCTGGCCATATTAAAATCCAGGATTTTCTCAATAAGGACCTGCAGCTTGGTGCAGTTTTTATCCAGGATTCCGATCACCTCCTTCTGGCGGCTGTTCACGGTACCGAGCAGTTCATCACGGAGAAGCCCCGTTCCTTCCCTGATGGAGGCAAGAGGAGTTTTCAGGTCATGGGAAATATGGGCAATCAACTTCACCTTTTCCCGGTCCAGTTCGGCAAGTCTTTTTCTCAGCCAGTCCAGTTTCTGTCCCAGAGCCTCGAGATCCCGCGGGCCGGAAACCTCGACAGGAGCAGTAAACTCTCCTTCCCCCAGCCGTTCAATGCCCCGGTAAATCTGCCGTACAGGCCGGGAAATAAGGACCAGGAACAGAATGATGCAGAGAACACTGAACCCGATCAGACCGTATGTTTTCCAGATAAGCTGCTGCTTTTCACGTTTAACCCTGCGCTGCAGTTCTTCCACTTCATGGTTCATCAATTGATGGGACAATTTTACCAGTTCCCCGCTCAGATCCCCCATATGCCGATACATGACCATGGCCTGTCCGAATTCTTTTTCAGGCTCTTCCGGATCCCCGGCGCCACGATTCAGAGCTTCGACGGCAGACCTTTCCCTGGACTGCAGATCTTCAACCAGCCTGGAAAGTTGTTCATTGTTATTGAAGGTGTTAAAATAATTCAGTGCCTCATTGATCTCGATATGGATTTTATTTACTCCCTCAAGCTGCGCAGGATCTCCCAGGACATCATAGAGCAGGGCTTTCCGCTCTTCATCGTGGATAAGTTCGGCTATTTTCCTGCTCCGGGTGACTCGATCCACCGAACTATACACGGCCGTCACACTTTGCAGCTCCAGGCTGTCCAGGATCCGTACCGAAGAAACCATGGCGGTTGCCAGCGGGAGGGAAACAAATAAAAACCCGATAAGCAGGAGAACGAAAAAGGGGGGCCTGTACAATCTCATCCGCTTGCTCCAGCCGGCATGGGTGGAATCACATAACCGGGAAAGAAGACAGGGGTATCTTCGTCATTCGGGCGGGATTCGTTTTCAGGAGGCATGTGGCTTGACCGCCGGATAAAACCGGCGGCATGATGATCAATTATGAACACAGTAATGCAATAACACAGTACCCGGACGGGTTTTCAGGGAAAATAATATGCTCCCATGACCGATCACCGGTACATGGGAACTGATTCTGATTTATGCTGTCGCCATATTACATTTTTTTATCAATTCCGCCCAGGCAAAGATATTTCATTTCCAGATATTCATCAATGCCGTACTTTGATCCTTCACGCCCGATGCCCGATTCTTTCATCCCGCCGAACGGGGCGGATTCCGTGGACATGATTCCCGTGTTTATGCCGACCATCCCGTATTCCAGCCCTTCCGCCACACGCCAGACACGGCCGATATCAGTGCTGTAGAAATATGAGGCCAGGCCATACGGCGTATCATTGGCCAACCTGACCGCGTCCTCTTCCTTTTCAAATGAAAACAGAGGAGCTACGGGACCGAAGGTTTCCTCGCGGCTGATGATCATTTCCGTGGTAACGTCCAGCAGCACTGTGGGTTCAAAAAAATATCCGTTGTTACCGGAGCGTTTGCCGCCGCAGGCGATCCGTGCCCCTTTGGCCACAGCATCCCTGATCTGCTCCTCTACCTTGACAACCGCATTGAGATCGATCAGCGGTCCCTGGTTGACATCTTCCTGAAAACCGTCTCCCACCTTCAGCCTCGAGGTAACCGCATCAACAAGCATTTCGGCAAATTTATCATAAACGTTTTTCTGTACTATCAGACGATTGGCGCACACACAGGTCTGCCCGCTGTTTCGGTATTTTGAGGCTATGGCTCCCTCGACCGCCGCTTCCAGATCGGCATCGTCAAAAACGATAAAGGGTGCATGGCCGCCCAATTCCAGGGAGATTTTCTTTACGTTGGAGGCGCATGCCTGCATGAGCTTCTTGCCGACAGCGGTTGAGCCGGTAAAACTCAGTTTTCTGATGATCGGACTGCCGGTCAATTCGGCGCCGATTTCAGATGCCTGACCGGTAACCACATTGAAAACACCCGGTGAAACGCCCGCCTGTTCCGCAAGACAGGCCAGGGCAAGTGCGGAAAACGGAGTCTGGGAAGCCGGCTTGACAATAATGGTGCATCCCGCAGCGAGAGCCGGAGCTGACTTCCTGGTAATCATGGCCGAGGGAAAATTCCACGGGGTGATGGCGGCACAGACGCCGACCGGCTCCTTGAGCACAATTATTCTTTTGCCCGGCTGTCCCATGGGGATTGTGTCCCCATAAACCCGCTTGCCTTCTTCGGCAAACCATTCAACAAAAGACGCGGCATAGGCTATCTCGCCCCGTGATTCCGAAATCGGCTTCCCCTGTTCGGCGGTCATAATGACAGCCAGATCTTCCTGGTGTTCCATTATCAGGTCAAACCAGCGGCGCAGTATGACTGCACGTTCTTTCGCCGTCATTCCGCGCCACAAAGGATATGCCTTTTCGGCGGCAGCGGCAGCATAACGGATCTCGTCGCTTCCCAGAATGGGGACATGGCCCAGCACTTCTCCCGTGGCAGGATTTTTTACTTCAAAACTCCTGCCGCCGGCTGCATCTATCCACTCGCCGTTCACATAACACTGCTGCCTGAAAAGATCAGTATTTCTTAACTGCATGACTGCTCCTTAGCAGAATAAAATAAAGTTAAACCCATTCCCATATGCATTAATTGCAAGCAAAACTCCTTTGTTCCGTGGACGTATACCTTAAAAAAAACATTAAATCTATTATTTCAACAAACATGATGGATTCGCAAAAGTCGTCAAAAGTGATGGGTAAGTACCCATATTCAAATGAATATGAGTATAAACAAAAAGCCCCAAATGCAAGGCGCGCAGGTAAGAGACTCCGAATTCTGAGGAATGAGGCGTACATACGGTACGCAGCAGTGTCGAAGAATGCAGCGCAGGTAAGCGCAGACTCCGACGCAGCAGTTGGGGAGTTTTTGCGACGCCATCAAATTATACGGCAACGAAACAAATATACATAATGTACCATTTTGCAAACCTTTTCAAGCCTATCTTCCACGGGCGAAGCGTAATCGGATACGAAAATCTGAAAAATATTTCAAGCTTGAATGATGCAAAATTTAAAAATATGGTATAAAAAATAATATTTGCTTTAAACCAATATGCCGGCAGACAGATATGAGTAATGAATCACGAAAAGCAAAACGGTATACCGACTTTATTCCTGTTTCAATTCATGTTTACCAGGAGGGCAGTGACAAATCCCTGGCCGGTCCTTTTTCGGGAACAATTGTCGATGTCTGCAGTTCCGGAGCCTGTCTGCTCATGTCCACAATCACCCTGGACTCTTTTCATATCTACCATTCCACGAGGAAAAACAAATCCGCCTATCTGCAGATCAGAATAGATGCCCACCCCCGGTTGGAAGGGACGTATATTGACGCCCGTCCGGTATGGCTCAATACTTTTCTGAGGGAGGAATTTCGTGAACGCATGATTGGGGTAGAGTTTCTCAGGATTGAACAGCAGCATTTTCCCGATATCGGCGCACTGGTTTGAGAATTATGAAATTGCTGTTTGGAAATGTACTGATCATTACCCATGTTGGCTCAAATATATATCCACAGATGAAAAGCAAGAAATGAATACAGAACTGAGGCGTTCAAAAAGATATGCTGATTTCCTGCCGATTTCCGTTACGGCAATGTCGGGGATTTCAAATTCGATAATTGCCGGTCCGTTTTCGGGCAGGATAATAGATATTTCGAAGAACGGCGCCTGTCTGCTTATGACGCAGGTGCTGATGAAAACATATCACATCTATCATTCCACCAGGGAGAATGATTCCTCTTTTCTGCAGCTCCATATTAATCTTCCCCCCGATCTTAACGACTTTGTCATTCCGGCCCGGCCTGTATGGATCAGTCCTTTCGACATTGAGGAAATAAAGGCATTCAAGATGGGAGTTGATTTTATGATCAATCCCGACGGGGAGCAGATGGGGCGCCTGGAGAAAGTGATGATGCAGAAGCAGAAGGAGAGGGACGAGTTATGGTCGGCCATGGTCTCACCGATAAAAAAATGAATCGGCCGCTTTTTCTATCAACCGTTTAAAATCAGGTTATTCACTTTCCCCTGCTTCTCCGCAACCTCGTTTTTTTTCTCAGCCACGGAAAATACGGAAATAAGCTTATCCATCCCGCGGAGCCGCATGGAACCGACTTTTGCAATGTCAAAATATGTTTCAATATGTTCTTTAACCTCCCGGGTGATATGAATATTTCCGGAAGGTGATGACGCCGCGATTCGCTGGGCAACATTCACCTGGGTGCCGATCACCGTATAGTCAAATCTATGGGATGAACCGACGTTGCCGAGAAAAACGTCGCCGCAGGTCACGCCGATCGCCAGATCGATTATACTGAAATCTTCCCGGCGCGCCATCCATTTAAGACGAAGCTGTTCAAAACGCTTTTTGATCTCCATGGCTGTCCTGACGGCTGTCAGATTCTGGTTCTTCAGGGAGATCGGTGCTCCGAAAACGGCAAGTACGGCGTCCCCCATAAACTTGTCAACCGTGCCATGGTTTTCGAATATTGTCTCGGTAAACATCTGGAAGAATTCATTCAGAAAAGAGTGCAACTCCTTGAGTTCCAACCGCTGAACCAGCGTTGTAGATTCACGGATATCGGCAAAGAAAACCGTTACGTTTCTTATCTCGCCCAGCCCCACCAGGTCACTGCCGCTGGAAATGAGCAGTTCGGCTATTTCAGGGGCAACATACTGCTCAAAGAGGGTCCGCATCCGCGTTTTTTCCTGCAGCACCTTTCTGAACCGGACATGGGCCAGGGCCATGGCCGCCTGGGTGCAGACAACGGCCAGCAGTTCAATATCGCCTTCGCTGAATTTCGCCTCTTCCTCCGACTGGCTGATGTTCAGGACTCCCAGGACCTCGCCCTGCATGGATATGGGAAAGGAAACGGCTGAAGAAATATCCCGGCGCTGCAGCAGAGGCGCAAAGATGGATTTGTGCTGCGAATCCCTGTTGAGAATGACCGGTTTTCCTTTCTGATACACCCAGCCTGCCACCTGATCACCCGGCTGCAGGCGGATGGACTCCACTATTTCCTTGTCAATCCCCAGGGAAGCGACTATGCGCAGGCATTTCTCCTCTTCTTTGTACCACATGACGGAAATACGGTTAGCCCCGGTTTCCTTGAGGACAATATCCACCAGCATGTCAAAGACTTCCTGCTCCGTTGTGGAGGAAAGAAACCGTTCACCAATGGAATAGAGCGGCAGCAGGGTGCGAAGGCGGGTATTCTCCTCCTGCCACCTGGCCGACTCCATGGCCCGGTAAATCCGCTTGAGAAATTTAACCGGGTCAACCGGCATTTCCAGAAGACCGCAAAAGCCGATATCAAGCGCCCTGCGGAGCAGACTTTCATCTGCCTTTTCCGTGAGCAGCAGGCCGATCATCCATGGTCTCTCGCGCCTTAATTGCTTGAATAGCTCGGCCCCGCTTTGGTCGGGCAGCTCTTCCTGCACAATAATCAGATATATATCGTGCTCGCTGCAGAGAAGAGCAGCCTCGGCGGGTTTTTCGGTGATAAGTACCTCGTGTTCTGTCAGGACACCCTTGATTTCCTCAATATCACCGCCGGCAGAGATCAGAAGTATATTTTTGAATTTCATCGGATATATGGTATGTATCCCCAATAATTCATATTGCACGAGTGCATTGTATCATTGACATTGAGCCTGCGCAAGTAATTGGGTTTCTTCCTGTTTCCCGATCTTTTTTCCAGGCTTGACTCCTGTCGGTTTTATCCCCATAATATGGCTTATACTTCTGCTATGAATAAACCCCATCTGTTCAACACACCTCTTGCGGAAAGGATCCGGCCCCGTTCCCTTGCTGAATATACCGGCCAGAAGCATCTTGTTGGGCAGGGGAAGCTGCTGTTTGAACTTATCAAGAGCGGACAACTCCCCTCCCTGCTGCTGTGGGGACCGCCCGGCTCCGGCAAGACCACCCTGGCCATCATCCTTGCCCAGTCGGTTGACGCGGATTTTGTTTTCTTTTCAGCCGTGCTGTCGGGAGTAAAGGATATTCGAAAAATTGTCGAACAGGCGGAAGAGAGAAGAAAACAAGACATCAGGACCATTCTCTTTGTTGACGAAATTCATCGCTTCAACAAAAGCCAGCAGGACGCTTTTCTTCCCCATGTCGAAAATGGTGTGCTCACCCTCATCGGGGCTACAACGGAGAACCCCTCCTTTAACGTTATCGCCCCGCTGCTGTCGCGCTGCCAGACTCTGGTGCTGGAGCCTTTATCCCCGGACGACATTAAAGAAATCGTCCTTCGCGCACTTCAGGACAGGGACAAAGGGCTTGGCAGCCTCGATCTTGTTTTGGAAGAGGAAAGTCTGGAGGCCCTTGTCCGCTATGCCGACGGAGACAGTCGCCGTGCTCTCAATTGCCTTGAGACAGCTGCTTTCCTGGCACTTGAAGGAGATCAGGGAAAAACACCGGGTGCGGTCATCACCCCTGAAATTATTTGTGAAGCGGGACAATACAGGGGTTTGCGGTATGATGCACAGGGCGAGGAACATTATAACCAGATTTCGGCCCTGCATAAAAGCCTGCGCGACAGTGATCCGGACGGAGCTCTCTATTGGCTGGGCAGGATGCTTGAAGCCGGGGAAGACCCCCTCTACATTGCCCGCCGGCTCATCAGGTTCGCCTCTGAAGATATCGGCAATGCAGATCCGCAGGCATTGCAGGTTGCGTTAAACTGCCGGGAAGCATATCATATTCTCGGTTCTCCGGAAGGGGAACTGGCCCTGCAGCAGGCAGCAGTCTATCTGGCGACGGCACCGAAAAGCAATGCCATTTATATGGCCGGCAAGAAAGTCGCCCACGATATAAAAAAGACCGGAACTCTGCCCGTGCCGGTCCACCTGCGGAATGCGCCGACAAAATTAATGAAGGATATCGGGTACGGCAGAAATTATCAGTATGCCCATGATGACAGGGACGCGCTTGTGGACCAGAATCATCTGCCCGATGAACTGAAAGGAAAAAAATATTACGAACCCACCACCCGCGGTTATGAGGGGATTATTCGCGACCGGCTCATAAAATGGCGGAATATTTTACAACAGAGAGCTCGCAAACATGAACAGGACAATAAATAAAAATAACCTGATACCCGGCATCGTCTTCCCTCTTCTGATCACCCTGCTCGGGATATCAGCCGTACGTGCAGCCGGTGCTGCCGATTTTACCCTCTTTTACTCGAACGACATTCGGGGCGAAACAGAACCCTGCGGCTGAAAATCAAGACAACTGGGCGGTCTGTCCAGAAGAGCGTATGCCATTAAACAACAGTCCGGACAACAGAAGGACAACCCTGTTCTTGTTCTTGATGCGGGTGCATTGCTTTTTGACCGGCATTCCCTGGCGCCATCCCAGCTGGCAGCAAAAAAAATACAGGCTGAAGGCATTATGCAGGCAATGAGCGCTATGCAGTACAGTGCCATAGGAGTATCATCGTATGATTTAGCCGCCGGCAGTGAATTTCTTGAACACATGCAGAAAAAATACCAGGTTCCGTTCGTTTCCATGAACCTGGTCAGGAAACCCGACGGCAAGCCTGTGTTTACGCCATATATTCTCAAGCAGCTTGGTGATGCATCTGTTGCCGTCCTCGGTTTATCCGATATATCTGCGGCTTCATCCCAACATGGGGACCTGTCGGCACTCTCCTGGCAGGAGACCCTGCCGCAGATTGTAGACGAAGCCGCTGGTAAAGCGGAAATGATCATTCTCCTGTCCAGCTTTCCCGAACAGATCAACCGGGAGATTGCAAACCGATTCAAGAACATCAACCTGATTCTTCAGTCGGCCGGCTCTACGGCAAACAGGGCGCCCAAGCTGACCGGCAATACCCTTATTGCCCAGACAGCCAGCCAGGGTAAATATGTGGGCATGATCGATATTGCCTGGAATCCTGAGGGAAAATGGCGGCAGGAGGCTTTCTCAGGGGAATACAAAGACATCAAAGACCGCCTCGACCGGGTCAACTGGAGGCTGAACAGGATGGAAAAACAATCCTCGCCACGGAATCTCGAGGAGAACTCCCAATACGTGGAACTGCAGAAGACCGGATCCGAGCTCCTTGCCGAACTGGAAAAGCTTTCCCGGCAGGAACAGCAGGCGGCTCAGGGATTGTCCACCTACCGGGGCACTTTTATTGCTTTGCTGACATCTTTTCCCGAAGACCCGGAAGTACAGGCGATAATCAATGCAAACAAGACAGCGGTTTACGAGATAAATAAAAAAAGTCTGGACGAATTCAGGCAGAAAAATGTACAGACAGAACGTGCCGCATCTATGGCAGGATGGAAGGCATGCCTGTCATGTCATCCGGACCAGACCGGCAATTGGCATGAAACCGCCCATGCCCGGGCATGGGAAACTCTTGCCGCAGTAAAACAGCAGCTTAACCAGGACTGCCTGATCTGTCACGTTACCCTGCCGACCTATGACCGGGAGACGGTCATACGAGAGAACCTCATCATCTCCCTTTCCCCGGAGTTTCATGGCGTGAGCTGCGAATCATGCCATGGCCCCGGGAAAAAACATGTTGATGCCCCGGAAAAGAACAAACTGCGCAGACCGAGCGAAGAAACCTGCATCACCTGCCATACGCCGGATCAGGATGATAATTTTGACTTTGCCCGGAAATTGAAGATCCTGGGCTGTCCAACAGCGGGAAAGTAAAAGGGCGGCTGTTCAGCCGCCCTTTTGCAAACATCGGAAAATGAAAACCCGGTTATAAACCGAAAGCCTTCTGAAGATTGGGAATGGTCTGTTTTTTACGGCTCATCATGCCGTCAAGCCACATGGAGTTCCCGTCAAGCTTCGCATTGAAAGCACCTTCTATAAGGGCCGGTTCATCGGAGACGACCATCAGGTCGGTTCCCTCTTTGACAACATCGGTCAGCATCAGCAGGACAGTATGCCTGCCGCCGGCTTTTTTCTCCTGCATGGCCTTATACAGGTCATCCCGCATATCCGCAACCTGGTCAAGGGTGGCAAGCTCAAGCTGGCCCACGCCGACCTTTTTGCCCTTCATATCGAAATCCTTGTAGTCACGATCCAGAAGATCCATTGCCGGAACGCCCTGGACAGCACTCTTGGCCTTGAGCATATCCATAAAGAGAGCGTCTGTATCTTGGACTCCGGCTATGGTTTTCAGTTCGGCTACAGCCTTTTTGTCGGCATCCGTGCAGGTGGGGGATTTAAAATTAACCGTGTCGCTCAGAATGGCGGCCAGCATCAGGCCTGCAACTTTGGGCTGAATGGCAATTCCTTCCAGATCATAGAGAACTTTCAGAACCGTTCCGGTACACCCGACAGGCATAGCCCAGAAAAAGATGGGATTATTGGTGGTCACGTCGCCAACCTTATGATGGTCCACAATAGCTACGACTTCGCCATCACTCAGATTGTCGGGGGCCTGGGCCAGATCGCTGTGGTCCACCAGAGCAATCTTCTTGCCTGCAGCGTCGGTCATCAACTCGGGAACTGCAACACCGAAACGCTCAAGCACGGTGACGGTTTCGGGATTGGCTTTTCCCTGGATACAGGGGATATAATCCTCTCCTTTGGCTTTCATGAGTTCAGCATAGGCAATGGCCGCTGTCACCGAGTCGGTATCCGGGCTTTTATGCCCAACTACGTAAACAGACATAGTAAATTCCTCCTTTCCTCTTTTAATAAATAACACAGTAAAAGATGCAACCGTTCCAACAGGTTGAACACACCCCACAAGTGTGAACGTAATTCACGGGAACATAAGTATATTTATTTAGTCTGTTCATGGTTGACCGTCAAGTGGAAAAGATAATCCTGAATCCGTGGCGGCTTTAAGGAATATGCCGGGTAACTTATTTATTTTAGTCTTTTACGGCATTTTGGTAAGTATATTGCGCGATTCACTTCGCCGCCCTTCGGGGCGCCCGATATCGGCCCATCTGCTGCGGAGTCTACGCTTACCTGTTGACAACTCGTTGATATCACACCAGGATAATTAACATCGTTGCCGCCTCGAAGGTCTCGCAGGCTCGCTATCTGCATCTGGACAGTTCTCGAACGCTCACGGATTCTGGATAATGTTAAAATCTCCATTTTTATCTATTGCTGAAAACAACGAAGTTGTCCGCCATGATTAATCCTCATCCGCCTAAACTTTCTTTTCCATTCTGACGCCTGATCTGATACATTAAAAATTGAAAAACTAAGCATGCCCAGGTTTCAAATCATAGACTACAGCAGAATTCATGTCCGATACCGATAAAAGAAATCCTCAGGAACGCGGCGGGAAGAAGAAAAGTGCGCCTCATTTGGGGCTGAGTATCATTCTTCTCCTGTTGCTCGTTATTGCCGCCGGCAGCGGTATTTTCCTTTTCATCGGGCCGAAAACCGATGAATTGCCGCAAGCGCCCGATATCACTCAAGTAGCACCCGAACAAACTCAGCCGGAAGAACCGGAGTACCCTGAAGCCGCATCAGAGCAGGACATGGATGCGGATCAATTGACAGCAAGCCGGGAATTCAAGGAAAACGAAAAGATTGAGGAACCTGGAGTTCCCGGACCGGTTTCAACGGATGAACCTGGCGGACTCCAGGACGAAGAGTGTGAACTGCTGGGCAACAAGCTCTACAACTTTTTCATCCATATCGACTCGGAAGAATACATAAAGCCCTTTGCCCTGCAGGAATCATCCCAAACCCATTTTATCCGTCTTGCCTATAAACTGCTGGACAATCCTCCGGTTGTAATCCGGGAATCAGACGATCTCTACACCATCCTGAGAAACATGGCGCATTTTTTCCGGATTATCGGCAAAGATAATATTTTTCTCATCAAAGCAATCCTGGACAGGGAAAGGGATAAAATTGAGGATGTCGCCTCCGAACTGTACCAGTGGATGACAATGGGTACCTGCCAACATGACCGTTTTGAATTTTCCGCTCCCCCGGAAAAGGTCTATGAATATGCCGGCTTTTTCCTGAACACCATGGGGGGCAGATCCTACCTCTTCAGGAGGGATTCCCGATCCAGACTCCTGGTCAATTATTATTCCATTCTTATTGTTGCCGGCGCCGATGCCCGGGGAATAAACAGATATGGCATTGATATCAGTCAGTTTATCCCGCAGCTTGTCCAGGAAATAGAGGCCACCAACCAGCTTATTTACAAGGAAAACTATCTGGATCAGCTGTATGGATTACTCGAGCAGTATCAATGATACTGCCAGGTGTCAGGTGTCGGGTATCAGGTAAGTTGCACGCCTTCGACGTGAGTTGAAAGTTTCCTGAAGTTTGTAAAATATTCCCCTCTATCTCGAGGGAGAGGTAGGCCGAAGGCCGGGATGAGGGGGATTTACCTCCCCCCTCTTCCCTTAAACCTTTCTTACCTAACAGCCTTCAGCCTTAACAGGCTCAGCCTGTACTATTCTCTTGCGCCGCCGAAAAATCTGAGCAGCATCAGGAAGAGATTAATAAAATCAAGATAAAGCGCCAGGGCTCCCATTATGGCCCCTTTCCGAATGGCTACTTCGCCCTGCTCCATGATTCCCTGCTCACCCATATTTTTAATTTTCTGCACATCGTATGCGGTCAGGCCGACAAACACCAGGACTCCGATCACCGATATTGCCCAGTAGAGGCTGGAATTCTGCAGGAAGATATTCACGATGGAGGCGAGAATAATACCGATCAGCCCCATGAACATGAATGAGCCCAGGCCGGACAGGTCTCTCTTAGTTACCAGCCCATACATTGCCATGGCTCCGAACATACCGGCGGTAATCATAAAAGTCCCGGCAATCGAGGCCTGTGTGTAGGCCAGAAAAACAGCCGACAGGGTAAGGCCGTTCAATACGGAGTAGCCGACAAACAGACCGGTTGCTGTCCCGGGTTGAATCTTATCGATCCTGGCGGAAAGATAAAAAACCATTCCCAGTTCGGCAATGATAAGAACAAAAAAGAGCGGGGATGCGACGATAACACCAGCCATCCCGGTCTGGGCGGCGCCGTAGGCGATTATCCCTGTCAGGCCCAGCCCGATGGCCATCCAGTTGAAAACTTTTGCCAGAAAAACAGTTGACGCCTGCTGCCGGGCTTGCGTCATGGTCAATGAATTGGTACCGTATTGCGAGGTCATTGTTAACATATCTCCAGTGGGAATGAATGGTTGGATAAACGTTTACTATTTTAACCATTTCCCCATGAATGGCAAGAATTTCAGGAACCGGAAGAATGAAAATAGCAATCAGCGGCAAGGGCGGGGTCGGCAAAACAACCATAATGGCGCTCCTTGCCCGCGAACTGAACAAGCGGGGCAAAAAAGTCCTGCTTATTGATGCTGATCCAAGTCCCCATATGGCGGAAACCATCGGCATAAAGGATCCGGGGCGGATTACCCCGATTGCCGACATGATGAGACTTCTTGCCGAGCGGGCGGAAAAAACTCCGGGCTCCCCGTTTTACCAGTTGAATCCCCAGGTCAATGATCTGATTAAGGACTATATGATTGAACAGGACGGCCTGAAGCTCATGGTCCTCGGCGCCATCCAGAAGGCGGACAGCGGCTGCGCCTGCCCTGAGAGCCATGTGCTGCGGAAAATGCTGAAAAAAATGCTGCTGACCGCGGAAGACGTCGTGCTCCTCGATATGGAGGCGGGAGTTGAACATCTGGGCAGAGGGACTGTTGCCGGCGTTGATCACCTGCTCATTGTCGTCATCCCCTCCAAATCAAGCATCAGGACGGCAATGAAAATAAAAAGACTGGCCGAAGAGGTAGGGATTAAGAATATCTCTTTTATCGGCAATCTGATTGAGGGGGAGGAAGACAAAAAGTTCCTCATAGAAGGTCTGGGGGAAAAACCTGCTGTCTTTTTTCCCGATTCGCAGGCAGTCAGGTCGGCCGAGCGCACCGAAACACCTGTTATCCGCATTGAAGATCAGCTGAACAATGCGCCGGCTGAACTGGTTGCCGCACTCCTCGGATAACGTTCAGCAGTTCAGACGGAAAGCGGCGGTCAATACGCTCCTTTTCCGGTGAACACACAGACGACGGTTTTCCATATTATTTTGATATCATTAAAAAAAGAATAGTTCAGTATATACCAGTCATCCAGTTCAATCCGTTCGTGATAATCTTCAATATCCGTCCGCTTCATGACCTGCCACGGGCCGGTTATGCCCGGCTTCATTGAACAGTATCTGCCGGCACTTTCCAGATCCTTGCCTTTGTAATAGTCGGCAAGCTCCTTGCCCATTATCGGCCTCGCCCCGACAACGCTCATTTCCCCTTTCAGCACATTAAAAAACTGCGGGAACTCGTCAAGGCTTGATCGCCGAAGAAAACGGCCGATGCGGGTAACGCGAGGATCATTTTTCAATTTATACGTCCGCTCCCATTCTGATTTCAGCTGAGGATCTGAAGCGAGGATTGCATCAAGCTGCCGGTCGGCATCAACAACCATGGTTCTGAATTTCAGGCATTCAAACTCCCTGCCGGTAGCGGTGATTCTCCGGTGGCGGTAGAAAACAGGCCCCCTGCTGTCAAGCTTGATAAGCAGTGCAATGACGAGAAGAAAAGGGAATGCGGCAAGGAGCACAATAATGGAAAAAATAACATCAAAGGTGCGCTTCCATGATGAATCCGGATTAAAGCTGAGGATCAGCATATTGCCGAGGGACTGAATTTCCGCATGATGCAGACCGAAAGCATACAGATCCGGAATCAGAAAAATCTGCGCGCCGAGATCCCGGCAATCCTTTAAAATTGTAAAAATCTTTTTTTCCGCCCGCATGGGCAGGGCAATATATACATAATCAATATCATGTTTCCTCAGATAATCCGCAATCTCTTCAATTTTACCGAGCAGGGGCTTTTTCTGCTCTTCCGGATTTCTGCGGGTCTCCTCCTTGTCATCGAAAAAACCCACTACATCTATACCCGCCCATGGTATTGCCTCGAGCTGATGCAGCATCCGCATTCCCAGATCACCGGCGCCGGCAATAACCGCGTGCCGTATATTCTTACCCTGGGTCCTGAAGCGCCGCAGCATCTTGCGCACGATAAGATGGGAAATAAAAATCAGGAACGGTGTGGCGAGCGACCAGGCAAGAAAAACCACCCGTGAGTAGGCCTCGGATATCTTGAATATAAAAAAGTAAAAGAGTACGGTGCCGACCACTGTTCCCCAGGCTTTGACAATAACGATGAATTCAAGATAATACTTCCATCCCCGCCAGGAACGATAGAGCTGAAAAGACTGGAAACTGAGAAAGGAGACAACAAAGGCAACCACCTCGAGCCAGGTGTAATAGGTGCTCCACGGCACCTGGTACAATTTGACCAGAAGCCACAGGAATCCGCAGACCAGGGAACAGTCAAGGATATGGAGTATCCTGTAGATAAAGGAACTGCGTTCCCGCAAATTCCATGTCAGTGAAGGCGACATATCACCTCAATAATCATCATTTAAACCACCATCCCCTGTTCATACTGCAAAAGACTGCCACCCGCCGGGGCAGGCAAGAATACCTCTTTCCGAGGTTGTAGGCCAGAAATTTCATGCTGCTGCGCAGTGCGCTTTCCGGCAGACGGAGATAATCCTTGTCCCCGGCAAGCTGCCTGAACTCGGAAATAATATATCGCCTCCCCTCGCCGTTGAGGGTGCCGAAGCAGGTCAGGAGCTCCTGATGAAGGGAGTGAAAAACCCCGATATCAAAGTACCTCCTGAACTCCTGCAAAACAGAATAGCTGTGGGAATGCTGAACCCTGGCCTCAGCAACATAGGCTACACAATAACCGTTTTGCAGGAGCCTGGCAGCCGCCAGGGTATCTTCCCCGAAAAGAAGCCCATCCGGAAAAAAACCCGCTTCTGCCAGCAGATTCTTACGATACGCGGCAAATGAATTGGAAATAAAGGCTGTCTTGAAGCCGAATTTTTTCCTGTCCTCCCAGCATTTGACGGATGATTCGGCAGGATAATTGAACACCCTGAGATGCCGGGCAGAAAAAGTTGCCCCGGGCGAAGGAATCTGGCGGCCGTACGCTGCCGCAACCCTTTTGTCGGCAAAAGGGGCAATAAGATTTTCCAGGGCTCTCGAGTCAGCCGGCACCGCATCCTGGGTCATATACACAAGAATATCTCCAACCGCCAGGCTGGCAGCCATTGTCCTGGTCCCGCCGTGATCAAATTTCTCTCTTTGAACAGTAATCACCCTCGCGTTGTGTGATCGTGCCAGGTCAAGAGTTTCATCGGTTGATTGCGAATCAACCACCAGAATTTCGTCCGGCGCCCTGGTCTGTTGTTCGAGGATCGGCAATATGCTTTTCAGCCACTGTGCCCCATTCAATGTAGGAATAATGACGGACAGGCTGCTTTCTTTATCAGGCAATCTACTTTCTCCGGACCCTCATATATTAAATACCCTGACCAGCCATAACTTGATCACAGCCCACAGCATGTATGATGAACGATGCTTGGTATAAAGCAGCACCTCGTTGCGGGCAGCCATCTCCCGTATCTGTTTCGGAATTCCGCGCCGGCTGCTCTTCCATCCCCTTCCATGCCAGGCAATACACAACGGCTGATAGAGTAACCGCCATCCCTTTTTCCGCAGCCGGAGGCTCAGTTCAATATCTTCTTTATATAAAAAAAAATCAGAATCAAAAATTTCATTATCCTTCAATGCTGCATCTTCAAGGGCCGCCCGGCGGCAAAACATAAAAGCACCGCAAACTGCAGGAATGTCACATTCCAGTCCGTCATATTTTCCCGTATCCGCCCTTCCCTGTCCCCTATCATACCATCTTCCATACCAGGTACGGAAAATACCGGTGGAATCGAGCCGTCCGGAAGGTTCTCCGGTATCGGTATCAAAGCCGTAAAGTTTGCCGGTCAGCAGTCCGGCTTCCGGGTACTGCCGCATGGTTTCAAGGGCTGCGGATATGCATCCTTGCTCCAGGAAGGTATCCGGATTCAGAAAAAATATGAAGCGGCACGCAGATGGAATCTGCTGAAATCCGTAATTATTGGCCGCGGAAAATCCTATATTGCCTGTTTTGAAAACCTGTACAGGTCCGTGATGCTCATACTCATCAAGGTAGGAGTTATCCCGGGATCCCGAATCAACGAGAATGATTTTGTCTACAGCGGCTGTCTGGTTGCGGAGAGATTCAATACAGCGGGGCAGGACCTGCTGAGAATCATGGGTGACAATAATGGTAGCCAGCATCAATCACCTCCGGATAACAGTGAAACAGGGGGCGGAAACCTGAACAAATTCTCGGTGTCAATTCCTCCCGGCGTGAATCAATGTTGATGGCGTCGCAAAAACTCCCCAACTGCTGCGTCGGAGTCTACGCTTACCTGCACTGCATTCTTCGTCACTGCGGCGTACCGTATGTACGCCTCATTCCTCAGAATTCGGAGTCTCGCA
>JAWSUG010000013.1:0-92943 GCA_033549385.1 Desulfobulbaceae bacterium
TGGGAGTAGCTCAGCTGGTGGTAGCACCTGGTTGTGGCCCAGGAGGTCGTGGGTTCAAGTCCCATCTCTCACCCCAATAAGTTGTCCGGCGATGTCCGGTGAAGTTCAAGAAACCCGCTTCCAGCAATGGATAGCGGGTTTTTTGTTGTCCGACGGTATCCAGGAAAATCCTTTGAAAAACGGGCAAACGGGTAAAATAACAGGTAGGGGCAATCAGAAATAATCTTCTACCCGTTAAGAGGTCTGGATATGCCGAAAATAGGGACTTCGTTGCTTTCAGATGCACCCGTGCGGACTGCAAAATTAAAGAAAAAGGCATACATGCTTAGAGACGGCGGGGGGCTCTGGCTGGTGGTGGAGCCTTCAGGCCGGAAATGGTAGAAGCTGCGGGCAGTGTTCGCCGGCAAGGAAAACTCTTTTTCTCTTGGAGAGTATCCGGCGGTTAAGGTGGCAGCGGCGCGGGCGGAGATGCTCAAAATCAAGGGACGGTTGGCAGCGGGAATCGATCCGGGCGTGTTCCGGAAGATGGAGAAAGAGAAGCGGTCCGGTGAAAACAGTTTTACCATGGTGGCCCGTGAATGGATCGCTTTGAAGAACCCCTGCTGGTCCCCTTCTCACAAACCACGAATTCGAGAATGTTGTCATCCTTTGGATCTTTGAGGTAGGAAGCCTCCTACAAAAAGTCAATTCCATGGTGACGAAGGTAATTTTTATTACCATGAAAATACTGCTTTACATGATCTATTTTCATGGTAATATTCAGTTATGATCAGACGGACGGGGATAATTGAAGCGTTAAAAGCAGCATTGGGACGAAGCAGGGTCGTGGTGTTGGCCGGACCCAGGCAATGTGGCAAGACGACTCTGGCCCGCGAACTTCTTTCGGAAGATTCCGTTAATTACTTCGACCTGGAGGACCCCGCCAGTCTGGCCCGGCTGGATGAGCCCATGGTCGCCCTCGGACCTCTGCGCGGCCTGGTGGTGATTGACGAAGTTCAGCGACGGCCGGACCTTTTTCCGGTCCTGAGGGTCCTGGCGGACCGACGTGATAATCCGGCCCGCTTTTTGATTCTCGGCAGCGCCTCGGGCGACCTGCTGCGGCAGACTTCGGAGAGTCTGGCCGGTCGGATGGAACGGCTGATCATTGGCGGTTTCAGTCTCCAGGAATTGGGCCGAGAGGCGGGGCAAGTGCTCTGGGAAAGGGGTGGTTTCCCGTTGGCTTTCTTGGCCGAGAGCGATGTCGTCAGTCTGGCGTGGAGGAAAAATTTTATCCAGACCTTGCTGGAACGCGATTTCCCGCAGTGGGGAATAAGGGTCCCCGCCGTAGCCCTGCATCGCTTCTGGTCGATGTTAGCGCATTATCATGGGCAGACCTGGAATGCAGCGGAACCGGCCCGCGCCTTGGGGGTCAACGTGTCTACCACCCGGCGTCACCTCGACCTGCTGACAGATGCCTTCATGATCCGCCAGCTGCAGCCCTACCATGCCAACCTCCGGAAGCGCCAGGTGAAGGCGCCGAAGATCTATGTGCGGGACAGCGGACTCCTGCACCAGTTGCTCGGCATCGACACCCTCAAAGACCTGCTCACCCACCCCAAAGTAGGGGCCTCTTGGGAAGGCTTCGTCATCGAGCAAATCCTGATGACCGAACCCCATGACGAGGCTTGGTTTTGGGCTACCCACCAGGGGGCCGAGATCGATCTCGTGCTGAGACGGGGCGGCAAACTTTTCGGAATCGAGATTAAACGCGCTGATGCCCCGCGTCTGACGCCCTCGATCCGCATCGCTTTGGATGATCTGGGGTTGGAGCGGGTGGTGATTATCTATCCAGGCACCAAGAAATACCCTCTTGCAGAGCGGGTCGAGGCGATACCTTTGCAGGCCTTGGAAGAAAAGACATCCCTGCTGTCATAAATCTCCGAGCTTGAACAAACTGGGGAATATTTATTGTTTCTTCTCCTTCTCTGCTTTTGTGGCCGCGGAATGATTGATTTCCATTGTTCTGCGGATGATTTCCTCAGAGGCGGCGGCTATTTAATTTTCAACGTAACTATTTAAAATAACGAACGATTTGCTTGAATGGTTTACATAAATACCGACAAAAATACCGTCAGATAATTTTCTAACATGAATTTATTTGCCTTGGTCTAGTTTCAAAATATTGCTTTATAGGTATTGGCGACTAGCTGTACATTTTGTCTGATATCCCCTGGTAATATAAATAACTTGGGACCTCGCTTGAAATTAAATACTCGATACAAACTATATTGTTCTGAATAGTCTTTCGCGAAAGCAACTTCGTTTTCAGATATATAGAAAGGTTGATATTTGCCGCCATTAGAGGTTTTCACCTCAATAAAGAGCTCTTTTTCACGCTCATGATCAAAAGACCGGATATCATATCCAGCCCCATCCCCTTTAACTTTACTGGTCCATTCAACTTCTTTAGCCAAATCTTCGCGGCCCAATAATTGGAGGCGATTCTTTTCAACTTTCAGAGCAAATTCCTCACCTCTCTCTCCTATCTTCCGATTTACTCCTTCCTTTTTAGCGTAATCATAGAAACGCGGAGAGTATTCTCTTGTTCCGGATGAATTATCTGTTTCTCGAATCTCCGGAGCCTCCTCCAGGACATCACTCCAGACAAACTCACCAACCTCTGGCGGATCTTGTTCAATATAGGAATCAACTTCTTGCTCCAATTCTTTTCGTGTAACTGCTAGACGGGCAAGGACCACTTCTTTAAGCTGCTGTTGGTAATTATAGGCTGGTTTGTAGCCTGAAATATAGGGATAGCCAAGCTCGATAAGCACAGCACTGATATTCTGATGTTTAAACTCGATTGAACCTTCAGAACGGTTATTTAATTTATTCTGTAACTCTCTTCGGTGCTGGGCTTTGTTATAACGCTCACCTTTAAATTCCAATTCCAGCATGGCAAAATAATCTGCGACGATTGCTTCACATTCCAACCAATCCCAAGCATCTCCCTGATCCAAAATCAACCTTTGTGCGTCTGGGTTGAGATTATCCAGTAAAGAGGCCTTCAAGTACTCTCTTGCAACCCGGTTCCGTAGAAGCTGAAACAATTCATCATCAAGATAGGAGTAGGCTATGTTGTTATTGATATCGCCGGGACCACTGGCACTTGTCAATTCTACATAAGCATTAGCACGCCCAGGTTTAGGCTGATGATGCCAGAATCCATCACCCCTTAGGTGGAAAAATGGCAAGTGGGGATTATCGCGATCTGTTTCGGTCCGATGTTGATTGAAGTGACTGGTGAATAAATGGCGTAGGGTGTTATCGAAATATATTCGGTTGTTGGTGATTGCTTGGTTAGAGATCAGATCCATAACCGACAGCAACATACATACCTTATGAGGGCTCACAGCCCCATGTTGGCGGTTCATGTTTAGGGTTTGAAATTTTTTTGCGTAATACTCTAGGCTCACCCCTCAACCCTTTTTGTGACGATTACGGTTTGCCATGTTACTTCCTTGCGTCCCAATTTATCAGTAACGCGACTAATGATTTCGGTTTGCAGTCCATGTCTCCCGGCGAATTCAACAATCTCATCTGGTTCAACATGGTAAAACCCTCTTTCTTCTGAATCGGGTCCATGTCGAAGTGTAATCACCAATAAAGATTTTTCTGCCATCAAGTTTTCTAGAGTTTGCAACGAATCGATCCGCTCATCTTGGGAGAGGTGCATCAAAACACCACTTATCAAGATTAAAGAAAATCGGGTTCGATACTCTTTTAACTTCACCAGAGCTGGCAGAGAATCATCAACCCATGTAACAGAAAATCCATCAGTTTGATTTCGGCCAAGTTTCGCGAACTCTGAAGCAGGCTCCACTACAACCACTTCCCAACCTTTCTGAGCCAGCCACTTAGCATCGCGCCCTGATCCTCCCCCAACATCCAAAGCTAAAGCAGGTTTTGATGGCAACCATTTCAACCAGCTTGCATGTATTATATCAGGATTAACGCCTTGATATTTATCGAATAGCTTCTGGGCATTGTCGTTGTAGTAATTAGCCACATGCACCTGCTTTCAATAAAGTTCCCTTTTCTTGTATAAGTTTCAAATATTGGGAAATTAATAAGTCCAGAATTTAACTTCAGTTTAAAAAAGCTAGGGCAAATAACCTTCTGCTAAAGAATAAATAACCGACCATATCTGCCTTGTTTCATTATACGATTCCAATAAATCAATCTTCTTGCCTGCTATATTGAAAGCCACTCCCCGCTTTTCAAGGCAAAATATCGGCTCACGGTCACACAAAATAAACCAAAATCTATAAGAAGGGTTTTTTCTATGATCATCTTCCCAGTTTTCAAGCAATAATTTCTTTGCTTCAGGAAAAGCCTCAAATTCTTCCCTAATGAAACAATCCCCAGCACCCGAATGGTCAAAAAAACCGTTTCTGCATTCCCAATAATTTAACCCGAAAACTGAATGGGTTAGTAAGCCAGCTATAAATCTATAGACTAACACCTCTGGTGTACTTGGTGGGACTTGTGAAGGGATAGGTAGCTTAGCTTTTCTACAGATTTCGTCTAACACTTCACGTGTACTTTTTTCGACCATCATTGGCCAGACATGCAAAGTTTCATGACGCTCTAACATTGGATATATATGGAGGCGTCCACGACGGTTAAAACTCGCTACAAGTTCATTGCTATTTTTCTCGTAAAAATCAAGGCAGTCATATTGTCCGCCACCAGGATGTGTTTCTATCAAATGGAATTGATCGGGATATCGACGAAACAATTCACAAGCAATACGCCAGGAAGCTATTTCTTTAAGTCTTGGATTTACATTCATGCTAATAGCAGTATTATTCAGGGCATTCACTACCTGCCACACAATATTGGCCACCCATTTTTGGCCCTCCAGGCCTGTTCACCAAATATACGCCACAACTTGCTGTCATTGGGTTTTTCGCCAAATGAACAAGTAGCCCAATGCACGACCCATGAATAGTCATGCAATATTAAATAGTTGGACAGGGCGAGACAATAAGTCTTTTCATGCCCCCAAATATGTTCTTTTATTCTGGCCTTGAGGTTGGCTGTTTCACCTGAATAAACAAAATACAATTCGTATTCCGCAGGAAGTATTAAAATACCCTCGCGCCTTAATGACGAGCTTTCATCCACTTTCTTGGGAAGATTGTTGTGGTTAATACCAACCGGAGGACCTAGTTCACAAAATTCTTCTGGAGGGGTATCAGTTTCAAAAAAATACCAGCCAGGTAAACTAGGGATAGTTTGAATCCAATCGTCATCATGAAAGTCAACTTCCAGTGACGACATCTCGTTTTCAATAGCCTCAAGCAGTGTAGTCGAAATCATGTCAATTATTGCTTTGCCTTAGAGAGATATGGTTTCATCCTTCCCCAAGGTCGGTTGCTATTTCTCTGAATTGTTCCAGGGCTGCTTCGAGGTCTTCGACGATTTCGGCGGCAATGATGTCTGGATCGGGGAGATTTTCAGAATCTTCCAGGGATTCGTCCTTGAGCCAGAAGATGTCGAGGCTGGCTTTGTCGCGATTGATTAGGTCTTCGTAATCGTAAGCGCGCCAGCGGCCGTCCTGATTGTCTTCGGTCCAGGTGGGTTTGCGGTCGTGCCGATTTTCAAGGTTGTAACATTCTACAAACTCATCCAGGTATTCGCGTTTGAGCGGGTTGGTTTTGAGGGTAAAGTGCTTGTTGGTGCGCAGATCGTAGATCCAGAGCCTCTTGGTCCAGGGGGTTTCACTGGCTGGTTTGCGGTCGAAAAAGAGGACGTTTGCTTTGACGCCCTGGGCGTAGAAAAGACCAGTCGGGAGTCGCAGCAATGTATGGACATCGCACTCATGCAGAAGCTTGCGGCGGATGGTTTCTCCGGCTCCGCCCTCGAAGAGAACATTGTCCGGCACGACAATAGCGCAGCGGCCATGCTGTTTCATCAGGGTTTTGACGTGCTGGAGGAAGTTAAGCTGCTTGTTGGAAGTGGTGGACCAGAAGTCATCCCGCTCGTAGGTTTCTTTTTCCTTCACCACCTTGCCGTCTGCTCCGACCACCGAAGTGGAGCTTTTCTTGCCGAAAGGAGGATTAGTCAGGATGATCTCGAAACGGTCGCCGGGATCGGCGGCCAAAGAGTCGGAAACATTCAAGGGCAGTTTGCCGCCGTTATTGCCGATGCCGTGCAGCATCAGATTCATGGCACAGAGTCGGGCGGTGTTCTGGACCAGCTCCCAGCCGGAAAAGGTCTCGTCTTTAAGAGCCCGCTTTTCCTCCTTGGTCATGTTGGGATTGTTGTCGATAATGAAATCATGAGCCGCCAGCAGAAAGCCGCCGGTGCCGCAGGCCGGGTCGCAGATGGTCTCTCCCGGTTTGGGTTGGATTACATCGACCATGGCCCGGATCAGCGGGCGCGGGGTGAAGTACTGACCGGCCCCGGATTTAGTATCCTGGGCGTTCTTTTCCAGCAAACCCTCGTAGGCATCGCCCTTGACATCGGCGCTCATCACCGACCAGTTTTCCTTGCCGATCAGATCGACCAACAGGCGACGGAGCTTGGCCGGGTCCTGAAACTTGTTCTGAGATTTGTTGAAGATAAGGCCGAGTAAACCTTTTTCTTTGCCAAGATGGTCAAGCAGATGTCGGTAGTGGTCAAACAATTCGTCACCGTCTTTCTTGACAAGGCTTGGCCAGTCATAACCTTCCGGCACTCCACTCGGTTTGTTATAAGGAGGCTTAGTCCGTTCATCAGACATCTTGAGAAACAGCAGATACGTCAACTGCTCGACGTAGTCACCATAGCTCATACCGTCGTCCCTAAGGACATTACAGTAGTTCCAAAGTTTTTGTACGATATTGGCTGGAGTCATTTATACATTTCCTCTAATAAACCCGCCTTCAGGCTTTTCAACAGGGTATAAGTTTGTTCGGTATTAGCTCCTGACATTTGCCTGCGAATGTCCCTGACAAGTTGGGAATCGGTTTCATGTTGCAACTCTTCTTCAAGCAAGGCGAGAATGAAATCCCCGGCATTCTTTTTCCCCAACCTCGCGATCTTTCGTCCCAACACCCTGCTCGAAGCCAAATCTACATCATATTCAGAGGCCTCAATGTCATCGATATATTCATCGAACAACACCTCCTCCGTTAAAATCGTCCCATAATGGCGCAGCACATACGCCAAATCTGCCGCATCCCTCATGGGTTGAGTCCAATGTCTGTCGCTCCAGGCGACGAGCTTCAACAACATCAAACCGACGGGACTGATAACCGGCACCTTTAATCCATCAAGCATCACATCGACAACGTCCGCATATGCTTCCCGAAAACCGATCACATTCATGACAAAATCTTCATCAGGCGGCCACCGTATTATTTGATCTTCAGTTTCGACTTCACCAAACGGCACCAGGTCAAGCATGCTCTCGCCCTGAAACAGCAGTCGTTGTTGTTGTTTCGGGTCCGGCTGAAAACGCTCATCACCTCGCAATCTATCGACGAGTGCGTGATAATGATCCCAGCTCGCCACCATAATTCCGAGATCAATATCCTGTGTTGCACGTCCATGCGGCAAGCCATACACACCCTCAAGCAGCAATACTCTTCCGCCCGCTCCGGTCACCATCCATTCGATGCCTAATTCCCCCGTGACCTTTGCCGCCGTTTCGAGCAATGCAAAGGTTTTGCTGTCCACATAAGGTTTAAGCCCGGTCAAGGAATCGCTCCCGGATAATCTGGGCGGTTTCAATATTTCTGGCATCCGCAGTGGCAATCAAGTCGGCATAGACCAGCAAGGGTGGCACCAGCGGCCTTTGTTTATTGTCCTGCGGCAACTCGAAAGTCCAGAATTTCTGCAGGACCTCGAAGTTGCCGTATTCGTCTTTGATCGCCCTTACCTTGCGCGCCAGAGCCGCAAATTTGGTATCGCCATAAACCGTGACGATTTCCGGACGAAGATAGCCGGTCAATATACCTGCAGCCGGTTCCCCACCCAGCCACATATTGTACTGCGTGAGATCTTCTTTCTGCCACCAGTCTTCGTCCGCAACCCGATACCGTTGTGGTTTAAGGGTAGGACGCAGTTGATGGGCATAGCCCTCGACCCACTTGTCAATCAAGCCGCCCCGATCCCGATAAACGCGACCGCGCGCCTTGGTTTCCGTGATGAATCCCAAGCGCCGCAGGTCGTGAAACACCCAGCCCACTGTGCCCAGGGCAACTTCCGCCGCTGCCGCAATTTCACGATAGGGGGCGTTAATTAATTCCGGACGACATAATAAGGCAAATATCACCTTCAACCCGGTCGGGCGTAGCGCCCGTACGCGCTTCTCCCGCGCCGCCTTTTTGTCGGGCTTCAGGCCAGTGACGTAAACGAACAGCTTCGGAGTGTTGAGGTAGGCATTGCCGGCCGTGTCCATAAAGGCAACATTCATCTCTTTCAGTTTTTCGGCCAATGGAGGCGTGACATAGCGAGTAACGAGCATTCCCGGCTTATCAAAACGGGCCAGTTGAGCGACGGCCGCCCCCAAGGTGGCGGGTGTCAGATTCCGCTTCACCTCAACCAGACGTTTTTCACCAGTTGCAAGACGAACTTCGGCGTCTGCTTCTGCTTGAGGCAAACGAATCTTTGTGTTCAACAAAGTTGCCTTGTGTGTTGTTACACGCTGAAAGGCCTCCAGCGCCTGTGCCAGGATCTCCTGTTCTTCCGTTGCTGCCACTTGTTTTTTAGGTGTCTGATCCATCTGATTAAAACCCGTTCTTGTTCACTTTTTCTTATTGTACACTTTTTGTGTACAAATTCAATTGGTGAACAAGAATGGGTGTGGATCAAAGACGCTTGGTCCGCTCATCGGACATCTTCCTGCCTGCATGAAAGCGCAGGTAAAACAGCAGACACGTCAACTGTCTCAAGCTTGTCTTCGCGAAAGCAGGGATAATCACCACTTGTCTGCGCACGAAGTGCAGGTAGATAACTCATCCCATCTGCCTGTGCGTGTCCGCACGCAGACAGGTCGTTCCGCAGGACGTTACAGTAGTTCCAAAGTTTTTGAACTATACCTGTAGCATTCACACTCATTAAGATATTAACCTTCTTCTTTGTCTTCCTGTTTCAATAATACTATTCGACGCAATTGGTAAAATTCCAAAAACTATCCCGTCTTTGTTGTAATGTAACTTGCCTGATAATGTTAGCCGATGATAGGGTCCACTTTCCTTAACCTGATCTCTCATTTCGGCAGGCAAAGTAAGTTTTTTCCACCGACCTTCACTAAAAACACAGTTAATAGTTTTTGTAAGAGATCCAACATCAAACTTATATGTGACTATTGAATTAAAATCTTGCTTTCCCGCCAGTTCAGGCAATTCATTTATTCAAGTAGAACGAAGAGCCCATTGTCCCCCAAAGGGTACTTGGAGGAGAAATAGTTAACTCTTCACCATTACCTTTCCTCAAGGGCACGCCATCCAGTTCGGAAGGATCAGAAAGTGCTTCAATATCGGCTACTCTTGTTGACAATGCAGAGGCAAATTGTGACCTAGGGCTAATAAACGAAATCCAATCTCTAAAAAATCGCATCCGATTAATCAATCGGAGTTTCTCTGGGGGTGTTTCTGTTAGGTATGGCTCAGGATCAACGAGCCAACATTTTGCAATGCTTTTTGGCTTATAATCTAAAACAGTTATCGTTCCATAACGTACATCAGCTGGATAGAGGTATGATTCCTTCGCTTGAATTTTCGATTTCTTTTCATGTATATTTTTTTTGTGATTACTAATTGAATTTTCTTTTAAACTATTATTTGAAACGCAACTCCCCTTTGTTTCAAGTTGGACAATATTTTTACCGTCACTCGCAACTTGATAATCAAAAGTAGAAATTCCCGAACGACCAGGGTGTTCTGGAATTTTATCCCAGTCAGCTTCTGTTAATTCATGCAATCTATTTATTACACTTAGTCCTATGCTTTCTCCTACTCGTTCAGTTATTGATATGAGTTGCGGTTTTACATCTTTTGGGACAGAAATCGATGATTGATTGAATACTATCCAATCTTCTAACTCCGTTAACGCTTTATCAATTTTCCCTCCTAATTGTTCATAGTTCCTATACCCTTCCTTGCCTGGACGTTTCCTATGAAAAAGATAGTATGTTAAAAACTCTTCAATCGGTATTTCAAAACTGCTATTTACAACATCAACAATTCGTTTTGCCGATGGATAATCAGCAAACTTTTTCTTTTCACGTTCATCATAATAATCGACAGATACTGTTATGCTTTTCTGTGGCAAGGAATATTTTTTCATCAGAGCTACTAAATTATATTAATCTTCTTTTTAGTGACTTTATAACCATACGCTTGCAAGCGTTTTACGGCATTTTTCAAAACTACCTTACTAAAAAATGGAATATGCAAATCTCCCGGGATATCACTCATAATTGCATAGCACATTTCATATTCTGCCGGGTTTGGTTTTGCTTCAACATCATCAAATTGAAAATCACCTTCTAATTTATGATTTACTTTTTCACGGAAATCAGCATCCGAGATAAAAAGCTCTCCTGATACTACACCTTGCTGAAAAAGATGGCTTAATACACTTGAACCTCCATATTTTTTTACATGGATCAATTTGTTATCTGCCGTATACAAGTCACAAAATTCAACCTTGCCTTTGCCGTCTACAACAATCATTTTTCTATCCATTAGGAAAACATCTGCAGGATTTTCATTGGCAACAAATTCATTATAATCAGGCTCCTTCATAACCCCAAAAGGAGGTAAGTCTACAGCTGACTCTTCAATAGAGTCGTAAAAGTCATTGATCTCAGAAACAAAATCGATATTTAACTGATACCAAGCACCATCTGTAAATATGTACTTTTTCCCCTCATGATTAACCTCAGCATTAAGACAATGATATACTGGCCACTGATTATACAGCTGATGGTCTGTATCATATAATGATATCTTCTTTCTTTTCAGATAATCGATATCAATAACGTCATCATCTTGAACGATCTCTTTCTTCCATTGGTCTAGATGAATATCGTACCTAAGGACTGGGTTTCTTCTCCGCCTATATGCAAAACCAGCAATATCCTCCCAGATAATAATTTCAGGAATTGACAACCAGACACTTGGATCAAGAGCTGTTACGTTAGTAACGAGCAAATTATTTAACTGTTCAATTACTTCCTTGTCACGTTCCTCAGTAATATTGTCGACCCAGGAGAATTTTTCTTTGTATTCTTCACTTTCGTAAATCTCCAAAAGTTCAACAAGATAATCCCTCAAAGTGTCGAGTCTAACAGCCACGCTAACACTTACAGCGTCTCTTCCACTGAGGGTTGTTTCACCATCCTCACTTCTCGCTTTGATCGATTTCAAAATGTCCATCTCAAAATCAAAATCGAAATTGCTGATGCTAACTTCTTTGCTCGATTGTTCCTTAGACTGGATCCCGACAACATCAAGACTTGTTTTGTCAACAACCCTAAGGGAATTTTCCCCACCGAGATTCAAAGCCACTATCAAACCAAAATTTCTCTCAACAGCAAGAGGTTCAATTAAAAAATGTGCGTGGCCAAATGTGAGACAAAATATACGACCATCAACAGGCACAAGCAAAACGGCCCTTGATGATCTGGTTTCTAGGCCAATATCTCTTGGATTAAATACTGGGCGAAAGAACTCAGCCCATTTGGGCTCTGTCCGATATCCGGTTTTGATATAAAGTTTCCCTGTCTGAACATCCCCCAGATCAACATCATATGGATTCATTTGCCCATATTTAGGGATAATCTGATCATCGTCCTCATATGATTGTTTAATTAGGTAAATTGACAGCTTGTATTTTCTGTCTTCAAGTGATGGCATCAGTTAGACTCCTCGTTAGTTTAAACCTCCAGAAAATGCTTTGCCAAAATTGATTGTCGAAGACTATCTGCTCGCAAAAGATTCCTATCAGTTTCAATCAACAAACCCTCAACTATGGAAATCCTTTGTTCTATTTCCGACACTATTTGTTTTTGTTCTTCAATCGGGGGCAAATTATATGGAGCTGTATTTAATGCACGCTGAGTTAACTTCTTTCTTCCCGTTGTCCCGGTTGTTAAAGGGATAAAAGGATAAAACATTAAAGAGTAATTTAAGAAATCAATGTCCACAGCCTTAGAAGGTCGCAAGACATGCGCATGATTGTTTACCCATGTCTTACCTTCAATTTTATAGCTAAAGGGTACGGTTCTCCCGATAAATGTTTCGTCCTCAACAACTAGGACAAGCGGTTCATCAAAAATAAAGTCATCAATCCAACCTACTTGACCATTAGCACCAAAATACGGAATTTCACCTTGTCGTTTCAGTCTTTCTTTCTTACTAACAGGGATTCTCATAGAATCTAAGCATTCACTAATTTGACCAATGCTGGAACTCACCCATTTTTCGGGTAAAATAATTTTTTCATAATTGTTTGGCTTTGCAGGTTCTTTATACTTCTTCTTCCATGTATCATCCTTCGGTACTTTACCTTTGGCTTTCATTTTGGCCAGTTCGGCTTCTTCCCATTTTTTGCGGCGTTCGGTGAGGATGCGTTCTAGGAGTTTTGAGGCGGGCTCCACGTCAGGATGATTTTCCCTCCACTTCTCAGTCAGCTTTCCTTCGACAGCGGCTTTGAGGACGGCGGCTTTGTAGCGTTTGAGATTGGCTTTGACGCGCTTGAGGTTGGCAACGGCTTCATCAAGCCGGGAGAATTGTTTTTCGATTTCCGCAACGATGCGTTTTTGTTGTTCCAGGGGGGCGACTGGTATTGTGACCTCTCTGAGATAAGTTGTCGACACACGTCTTTGGCCGACAGCACCTGCCATATGCCTCTCTGCCTCGGCACGAAAACTCCGGCTGGAGACATAGTAGTAGAGATATTTCGCATCTATTCCTGCCTTTGGACGGAGTACATGGAACTCCGTTGATCCGAAGCCACAACCATTCACGAGTTTCGGGACCACAGCCATTTTGCCGTTTTCCATGCAGGGTGTGATTTTGGCAAACAACACATCGCCTTCCTGAAATGTCGTATAGCCCTTTTTGACTTCTCCGGCCAAGCGTGTTTCTTCTACGTGAATCGAACCATTTCCAGCACCAACCGCCGGCATCGGGACAAAAGAAACGGGAAGATCGTCCGAAATAGATGATTTGTTGACGCGCGGATTGACGTCGGCAACATGAGAGATAGGCAACTCCGGCCATTCGGTTTGAATGGTTACGTCGCCAATATTTTTCCCTATGTCGAGGTTTGTTTTATAAGCCGCCGGCTTTTCCGAGACCTTCATATTGAGCCACCGGCCAGCATATTCATTATCAATCTGATCATTAATTCCTTCTGCTTCGGGTCGCTCTCGGCAATCAACAGGGCCAGGGCCACCAGACCGTTATCATTAATGCCGGATTGTTCGAGCAGGTTATTCTCCTTCAGAAAAATCAGGAAGAGGAAAGAACCGATTCTCTTGTTGCCGTCGCTGAAGGGATGGTCCTTGATGACAAAGTATAACAGGTGGGCCGCCTTTTCTTCCACGCTGGTATAAAGTTCCTGGCCACCGAACGTCTGGTCGAGGTTGCCGAGGATACCCTGGAGACTTTCACCCCGTTGCTGACCGAACAGCCCGGTGGCCTCACCGCGTTCCAGTAAATCATTCTTAAGCGTCGTGATGGATATTATAGTCCGGTCATAGTCAAGGGACTGCCTTGTTGGATGGCGGCTTTTGGGCACCTCCAACCGATCTTCATCATACTTGAGAAGCAGCGACCATGACTTGGCATACCGGCTGATCACATCCAGTACGGCACGACCCTCATCGCTAAGAGATTCATGACTCTCCAGAGCCCTGGTGAGGAGTGCTATTGCCTGTTCCATCTCAGAGAGACCTTTCTCTGCCAGACGTCTCTCATTAACGGTGTACCCTTTGATGAGATGGTCACTGAGAACAGAGGTCGCCCATTGGCGAAAACGCACGCCTCGCTTTGAATTGACCCGGTAGCCGACGGAGATTATGGCATCCAGATTGTAATGGGTTAACGTTCGCCGAACCTGTCTTTTCCCCTCTTTTTGAACTGCCGAGAAATCCTCAGTAGTTGCTTTTTTCTCAAGTTCCTCATCAGCAAAAATATTTTTCAGATGGAGGCTGATATTGTCCGAGGAGGTGTCAAAGAGTTCTGCCATCTGCCTCTGGGTAAGCCAGACGGTATCGCGGTCGAGCCGCACCTCAACGGTGCTCTCTTCTGCCTCATAGATAATTATTTCACCATGCTCATTTTGCATATCAAGCCGCCAGCGCTTCGTTCAATTCTTCAATTATCACCTTCAACTTTTCGCCAAAAAGCTGATAGACCTTGCCCAAACCTCCTTGCTGTGAGAATGGCGCATAGTCAAAATCATCTGTCTCGATTCCCAGATTGGCGGCGATATGATCGCGGATCATCACCAGCCATTGACGCTGTTCATCAGTAAACTTTTTGCCACTTGCCTCCTGCTGAGAAAGCCAGGCATTGAAGTTGGCCTCGACCTTTTCCGGAAACGGCACCAGTTCATTTTCCTGATGCATGGCAAATCGGACCAGGGAGACCAGATCGGTTAAAATATGCGGTCCATCGGCGCCCTTGACCTTGGCCTTCTCCAGAGCGGCATAGGCATCCCAGAGGCTGTCGACACGAAAATGGTGCGGCGGCTTTTCGATCAGCCCGGCCAGTTCCTTGATATCCTCAAAGCGCAAGCGGCTCTTGTATGGCTTGCTATACAAAACCTGCAGGGCGGTGATCTCGTCGCGGTTGTCGGCCAGGAACTGCTCGAAGGATTGGACCATGGACTTGACCTTTTCCAGGGCCTCGACGGAAAACTCGGCGGAGATCACCTGATCTTCACTGATGTTGTCGATGATCTGCTCGTTCTTCTTCTTGACCTCGACCAGGAAATTGCGCAACTCGGGATTATGGAGGGGGCGGGTTGCCTCAACTATCAGCTTCGTGGCGGCCTGTTTGATCTGCTCTTCGCTGGGCTCGGCCCCGCCGTTATCCTGCTTGGCTCTTTCAATATGGCTATCGGGCTTGATGGCGGTAACCAGATCGGTGGTCAACTGCTCGATGGTCTTGCCATTGGAAAGCTCGATGACCTGGCGATCATCTTCCGGGGTGATCTGCCGGCCGATCCGGGCCATCCGGGCTGCCAGTGACGAGGTCACATCGGGGTCGGTATTGCCGAGGCTTACCGCCTGCAGGAGTTTTTCAAGACTGACCGTGGGCTTTCTCTCCATGGGCCGGGAATCGGTCTTGTCCATCTCGCAGACGCCGACGCAATCGACAATGATGAAATGGTCCTTGACCCTGGCATCCGGGGTGACCGACTGAAGATCGTTGGAGTTGATGATCCGGACCCCGCGGCCCTTCATCTGCTCGAAGAAGGAGCGGGAGCGGACGGCCCGCATGAACATGACGATTTCCAGCGGCTTGATATCAGTGCCGGTGGCGATCATATCGACGGTGACGGCGATACGCGGATTGAAGCTGTTGCGGAAGGAGGCTATCAAATCTTCGGGTTTGACACCGGTGGTCTTGTAGGTGATCTTCTGGGCGAAATCGTTACCCTTGCCGAACTCTTCGCGGACGATCTTGACGATATCCTCGGCATGGCTGTCGTCCTTGGCGAAAATCAGGGTCTTGGGGACATATTCCCGGCCGGGGAAGATCTCGGTCAGCACTTTGTCGCGGAAGGTCTGGATAATGGTGCGGATCTGATCGACGGCCACCACATCGCGGTCGAGCTTGTTGGGATCGTACTCGAAGTCCTCTTCCAGTTTTTCCCAGCGGGTGGTGCGGGTCTCCCGGTCGCGCTTGTCGATATAGTAGCCGGACTCGACCTTGGAGCCTGCTTCGGTGATCCTGGTCTTGATCCGGTAAACATCGTAATTGACGTTGACGCCATCGGCCACGGCCCGTTCGTGATCGTATTCCATCACCAGATTGCGGTTGAAGAAACCGAAGGTCTGCTTGGACGGGGTGGCGGTGAGGCCGATCAGGTGGGCGTCGAAATACTCCAGCACCTGGCGCCAGAGGTTGTAGATGGAGCGGTGGCATTCATCGGTGATGATGAAATCGAAGGTAGAGATGGGAATATTGGGGTTGTATTCCAGGGGCGGGATTTCCTTGAACAGGCTGTCGAGCCCCTGGGGCGATTGGTCCTCGGCCTCTTCGGGCAGCTCCTGGCCCCGGAGCATCGAGTAGAGTCGCTGGATGGTCGAAATGCAGACCCGGGCGGTGGTGTCGATGGTGTTTGAGGTGAGGCGCTGGACAATGAACTCCTCGCTGAACTTGTAATTGTTGTAGGGCGAGACGTATTGCTGGAACTCTTTTAAGGTCTGCTTGCCCAGGTTGCCGCGATCGACCAGGAAGAGAACGCGCTTGGCCCCGGCGAACTTGATGAGCCGATAGATGATGGAAATGGCGGTGAAGGTCTTGCCGCTGCCGGTGGCCATCTGGATGAGGGAGCGGGGGCAGTTCCTGGCCAGGGATTTTTCGAGATTTTTGACCGCCTGGATCTGGGCGGGCCAGAAACCCTCTTCGATAAGCTCGGGCATATTGCGAAGGCGGCCGCGGAGGGGGAGTCCCTGGTGGAGATATTCGGGGTTTGCCTCACCAGTTTGGTTGGCAGCCTTCTCTGCTTCCTCGAAGATGTAGTCCGGCTTGTGGAAGGCAAAGACCTGCCGGGAGCGGGGCTCGGGATCGAGATTGTTGGTGAAACGGGTTTCGTCACCGGTGGATTGGTAACAGAACGGCAGCGGAGAAGACCAGACAGGAAGACCGTCAGGCATCCCCGTGGCATATTTGTCTGACTGGATTTCTACCCCTGTGAGGGTGGTACCGGATTTTTTGGCCTCGATTACGCCTGCTGCCTTGCCATCGACATAGAGAAGATAATCGGCAAAACCATGCCCTGGCTTGAGAGGGAATTCGCGGATAGCAACGCCCTTGCCGGCATAGATATTGGTGTCCTTAACATCCTGAACTATCCAACCGGCTTGCGTAAGAAGCTGATCAATTTTTTCTCGGGCGTGCTCTTCGCAGGTCATGCTATCTCAACAAAACCATCATGATTAATTTAATGATAAAAAAGTCATATTAATGTTGTATCTAACCACAGAGAAATATTCAAAGAATTTATTTAATAGCTACTTTACGATATCTTCATGAAGTTCAAAATCTTCTATCTTCGTAAACACATCTTTCCAGGATAAAGTCGTCTTTTGATATTTACCTGGTATTTGATCAGCTGCAAGTTTTGATAAACAAAGAAGTTTTTTGAAAAGCTATCCAAATCAAAGAGGAATCCCCCCCTTTAAATCCTCTTTGCTTCCAAAAATTCCGTACCAAAATCATTTTACACCGTTTTTTCATTTTTTACTTATTTTCAGCACTTGTGAACATAGTGAAAAAATGAACAAGCGTCAAAATGGAATCAAAATTTGCCACTTATATTGAAAATATTAGAATCTTCGAGTTAACAAATTCAAGCCACCTCCTCATCGAAAACACCCCTTTTATTTTTCATTTTTATCCAATAAAAAACATTTTTATCCGTTCCAACATGTCATCCCCCCTGAAAAGAGTATGTAGAAGGGAGAAATTCGTCCAACACAGTGGCATTAAAGATCATACGATGTAACCATTCATCCATTCCCGCCATTCGGATGGACTACCCGGCTGATACTGTCGATATTCATCAGTGTAGTTACGGAATCCTTATTTAATCATCACAGGAGGCAACTGAATGGAACACACTGTCATGAAAAACATCCTGCCGGAAAACGGTTTTCTGCGTCTCGCCAACATCATCGGCGATGCAAAGGCCAATCCGCCCATCCCGGCCATTATCCCGGTTTCAAAAAGCACCTGGTGGGCTGGGGTCAAGTCCGGCCGTTATCCAAAACCGATAAAATTGGGCCCCAGAATTACAGCCTGGCGGGTAGAGGATATCCGCAACCTCATCCGGGAAAGCTCGGTCGGCTAATAATGAGGGCTATGAACTGGGTAAAGATCCGGTGCGATATCCTCGATCACCGGAAAATCAAATTGCTCCGCACAAGACCTAGGGGCAACGAGCTGCTCCTGATCTGGATGCTGACGATCGTCTGCCACAACCTGAAATTGAGTCCTCGCTTGTTCTTTCTAAGGATCGACAAATAATAAAAGTCTTTCCTCATCAAACCATTGAAACAGGTTGGGCGGGAATTCAGACGGCCTGGCCATTTGTTCTCTTTGGCTTTTTACTCGGCATACTGTTTGGCTTCCCCTTGTGCGAACTGGCCAGAGGTATATTTGCCGTTGACCAGGCGTCAAAGAAAAGTCTCCGAAAAAGCGAGGCATTAACCCTGGATGAATTCATCAAGAAAAGCCGTGCCGAAAGCATGGTTAGACAAACCAACAATCTTTTGGTCGAATCGCAGCAATTGAAGGAAGAAGTTGCAAGATTGCGGAAAAAAGTTTTCGACATGCACATGTCTGCCAAAGAACAGAAACAAAGCGAGGAGAAAGTACGGCGAGAAGCAGAATCTCAGCTAAAAAGGAACTGGTTAAGGCGAAGGGGAAAATCCGGAGATTGACAGAAAAAGATCGACCGCCAGGGGGAAAATCGATTGAAGGCAACTCATGATCTGATAAAATTTAAGTAATGAAAGCGTACCGTGACGCTTAGTCTATTATGACACACGGATCGGCGAGCAGAGCCGGCCAAAATGGCAAATCTGCTTTTATCCTATCCTGTCCGATGCGGAGGTGCCGGGGGATAGCAGCGGAGAACAGTCCCACGCTGAAAAATGGGGGCGAATCGGGAAGGTGACTTCCCGCGGTGGTTTATTTTCTCACCATCGGCCACAGCGGCAAAAGCTGACTGTTTGGCAATCTAACGCGACGTAAAATGGTAATCACGCAATAATTTCTTTTCACCTAACGGGTAAAATTGCGGGTAATCAATTCTTTGTTTGAGTGATAATATAAAATATTTCAGCATGTTATTGAAACAGTTCAAGTCCCATCTCTCCCCAGTAAATTATTAAGGGATTCGGGTAGTTAACTGAATCCCTTTTATTTTGCCCGTTGAACATACTTCCCGCTTTCCATTGATTTGCTCAGCCGACTGTAGTTTTATCATACTTCCGTGGATGTCATCACAACAGGGGTTGCGGAAATGGAAAGAATACCATTTATTCACAAATTACTTGAAATCAGCTTTTTATTTTTGATAGTGTACGTGTGTGGGACATTAGCACGATGTGTTTCCGGATTAATCGCACTCATTCGGTTTTCGTGGTTGTCACAGTTTCCTCTGGTGCTTTTTATCCCTCTAGCTTCAGAGGTTCCCACGCTTATTGTCCGGAATTCCTTCAGGGGAATTACCTGTTCCCCTCAGTAATCGTGCAACAGGTCGGCCGGTCATATGTGGAGTCCAGCATATGACCGGCTGCTTTATTTGGTATTGCCGGGTTATACCGGAATAATATCTGCATAGGCAAAACCATTTCGTTCAATTATTTCGCCAATGCGTACCCGAATAGTCTGATGAAACATCGGCCCGCCCACCACAATGGTATGCATCTCCCCGTTTTCGCCACAGAGATCGTATTCGGCAGGGATTGTATTCAGCAGGGTTCTTGACCATTTCTTGCCGGCAAAACTGGCGGGAAGCCTGGCCAGATCGACGCTGCTGATATACGCTTCCATGCCGGCAGTAAGCATCTGTTCGGCCAGTCGGGCTGTGGGTATCTTCCATAATGGAAACAGGGGCATGATTTTTGTGCGGCGAAGCTGATTCTCGCGATAACTGCGGATATCTTCCAGAAACAGATCGCCAAAGGCAATGCATTCAATTCCCTCTTCCTCGCATGCAACAATGAATTCCGCCATAATTGCATCGCATTCTTCATTGCTGCACTGGTCAGGCAGTTCAATTATCCGTAATTCCATGCCAGCGGCATCCGCCTGTTTCTGCAGCAGATCAAGACGGGTGGCATGCATGGATGCACGGTTGTACTTTCGGTTGATAACAGTAAAAAGACCGGCAAGCTCGACTCCCGGATCCTGCTGCAATAAATACAATGTCCAGGCACTGTCCTTGCCGCTGCTCCAACTGAGCAATGTTTTTTTTCCCATGCTTTAATTCAATCTGATAGCTTAAGATATTCCGGACCAGGAGAAACGATGTGCTCCCACCCGGTAATCCGCCTGATTGATTCCTGACGGATTCAGGAAAGCGGATCCATGAAAAAATGTTCCATCCGGGCAATGTTCCGTGCCGGATCAGGATCCATGGCATGACGTTCCGGGGACCGGTGATATTCCAGGTCCAGCTCTTCCCATTTTTTCGGCCCGTCATATCCGATAATCCAGGCAAACTGATTCGATTCCCTGAGCTTCCAGGCACCAAGGACCTGAAATCCGATTTTGATCCTGAGCGGTTTGATTGCTGCTTCCCATTCCCGGGCGAATTCGTCCAATGCGCCGCGGTTGATGGTATATATTCGCAGTTGTACAGGCATTCGTGATTTTTCCGGAAGTGAGTGTTAATTGAGCTTCGGATCAGAAGATTTTTTCAGCATCGGAATCTTAAGCAGATCGATCCCTTCCCCCGTCAGCATTCTTTCCTCTTGCTCTGTGGCTACCCCGCGGATATTTCTGGATTCAACCACTCCGTAATGTATTTTCAGGGACTCTTCCGCCAGTCTGGAACCGACATCTTCAAAATTCTTTTCCACATATCTCTGTATGGCCCGGAAAAATTTCATCACCGTTTCCGGGGATGTTTCCGCATCTTCAGGTTGAGGGGCAGGTTCTTCTTCGGAGTGTGGAGCAGCTTCTTCAGGATGCGGCCCCCCGGCGTGAATAGCCACCGGTGACAGGATTTTATGAATTTTATCGCTGCCGCAAAGAGGGCAGGCAATCAGGCGGTCACTGCTCTGCTTCTCAAAATCAGCACGGTTTTCAAACCATCCTTCAAATTGACTGCCGCACCTGCATTTCAGGTCATAAACGATCATCAAAATGTTATCCAGTCAAGTTCCGATACCTTTATATTATGACATAGGAAAAATTTTTTCCAAATTTTTCACATTACATAAGTGACGGAGTCGAGCCAGGAAGTCAAAACCCGGAAGCTAAAAAAATTGCCCTTTAAAGATTATTCGTTGGAAGAAATCCTGCTCCAGGCACTGGACTATGTCCTTTTACAACTCTCCCAGGTTAACGGCCTGCACGTGATTGTTTTTCCTACACTGCCTTTCTGGCTCGCTATAGGGATGATCATACCCATTGGAATCTTCTTTTCTGCATTTAATCTTTAATTGATTGACTTCTTAGTGGTGCGAATTGTAAAATTTTTTCAAAAAATTGTAACTATAATTATTAAAATTCACCTGGCAGGGAGAATCCGGCTATTGTTGGCAGTGATTTTTTCCTCGATTGCCGGCTGAATCCCCAATATGTTACCGTTCGGTAGCGAGACATGTATTTTTTGGTAACCGAATGGTAACGATTGCGTGTAAAATATTAACAAGCAATTGAAATTATAGGATAATAATTATTGGCACGACGCTTGCTATTAACAATTCAAACGATTTACGGGTTTTGTCTCATCCGGAACATCACACATCCGCAGGAGGGCCATGAGGGTGTAATTGCCAATGACTGAAATGATACTATGGGTTTCTACAAAAGATTAAGAGGTGGAATATGGAAGCAAAAAAATCAATGAAATATGTTTCAATTCTCTCCGTGGTGGCGGCAATAGGGACGTTTGCCTTTGTTGTTCATGCTTCCAAGGTAACCTCATACCTTTCGGAGGATCCGAAAGTATGCATTAACTGCCATACCATGAATACCCAGTATGCAACCTGGCAGCACAGTTCTCACCGGGGGAAAGCCACCTGCGTGGACTGCCATTTGCCGCATGAATCGTTGGTTGACAAAATTCTTGCCAAGTCCAGAGACGGATTCAACCATTCCTACGCAATGACCTTTCGGACTTATCTGACAGAGAATATCCGGGCCAGCGAAAACGCCCAACAAAGAATTCAGGCCAACTGTATAGCCTGTCACCGGGAGTTAGTTTCCGAAATACTTGCCAGGAACGAGCTCTATCAGACAAATAGCGGCCAAGGAGGTTTCGATCGCAAATGCTGGTCATGTCATAGGGATGTTCCGCACGGCAGGGTAAAGGGACTGACTGCAACTCCGGATAACATAGGTGTCAGAGAAATTTGAGGCCGGCAAAAAAGAAAACCGTTAATAAGTACAAAGCATGGAGTTCTGCAAGGCAGACAATTTAATTAAAAAAAATTCGGGAGGTAACGAGGTATGAAAAAATCAACAGCACTAACGGCAATTTCAGTGGCAGCCATAGTGCCCATGGCACTGCTGGCAATTTCAATCAGTGAGAACAAGGCGGAGCAGCAGGCCCTGAACTCCGTGCCGGTCATTAAAAAATTTGAATCCCGAAGCTCCGAATGGGGCAAGCACTACCAGCGCCAGTATGATTCATACAGGCAGACCAGGAAAAGCGACAAGATCGACGACATGCTCGTGGAATACCCGGCCCTGGCCGTCCTGTGGGCCGGATACGGTTTTGCCAAGGATTATAATGCCCCCCGCGGCCATTATTACATGCTGGAAGACAATATCAACAGCTTGCGGACCGGCGGTCCCGTGGATGGCAGTACCGGTCCCATGCCCAGTGCCTGCTGGACCTGCAAGTCGACCGATGTGCCGCGTCTGATTGACGAAATCGGCGAGGAAGATTTTTTTACCGGCAAATGGGCCAGGCACGGCAGCGAGATAGCAAACCCCGTGGGCTGCGGCGACTGCCATGACAACGAAACCATGAAGCTCACCATCACCAGGGGGTTCCTGGGCAGGGCACTGGATGAGGAAGGCAGCCTGAAGGCGGCTGATGCGACGCATCAGGATATGAGGTCTCTGGTCTGCGCCCAGTGTCATTCCGAATACTACTTCAAGAAAACCGAATGGACCGATAAGAACGGTCAGAAACAGAACGCCGCGGTGGTCACGTTCCCGTGGGCCAACGGATTCAGCGTCGAAGATATGGAGAAATATTATGATGACATCAACTTTGCGGACTGGACCCATCAGATCAGCAAGACCCCTATGCTGAAGGCCCAGCATCCCGGCTACGAAATTTACAAGACCGGCGCCCATGGCTTGAACGACGTGGCATGCGCTGATTGCCACATGCCCTATGTTCGTGAAGGCGCCGTCAAGTATTCGTCCCATGATGTCGGAAGCCCGCTGGATCACATGGCCAATACCTGCCTGAACTGTCACAGCGAAGACGAAAAAACACTCAAGGAAACTGTGGCCAGGAAGCTGGAAAGAAAAACCGAACTCAATAAAACCGCGATGGATGTCATCGCCAGGGCGCATCTTGAAGCGGGAAAAGCCTGGGAGCTTGGTGCATCCGAGGAAGAGATGAAAGATATACTTCTTGACCTCCGTCATGCTCAGTGGAGATGGGATTTCTCCATCGCAAGTCACGGTTCCTTCTTCCATGCACCCGAGGAAACACTGCGAATTCTTGGGTCGGCAATCAATAAGGGACAGGATGCAAGGGTGAAATTACGGGCGGTACTGGCCAAATATGATGCCGGCGACTATGTGGCCCCGGATTTCTCGACCAAGGAAAAAGCGCAGGAAGTCATAGGCCTGCCCTACCAGAAGCTGATTGATGAGAAAATGACTTTTCAGAATGCCCTTCGCAAAGAATGGCTTGAAGAGCAGCAGAAGAAAGGATTGTATGATCCGGCATCCCGAGAAGGCATAATTTTCAAGACATCCTACACTGATTCTGAATAAACAATACCTGTACAATATCAAACCAAAAAACTCCCGTGCCTGTGCACAGGGAGTTTTTTGGTTTCCATTTCTTCCCACTGCACCCCTAGTTACCATCCGGTAACATATTGGGTCCGCTCCGGGCTAGCAATATTCTTTGACGAACAATTTGTTGATTACATATAAAAATAGATAAAAACCGCAGAGACAAAGCCAAACCTGCCTTGTGCAGGAACGGAAAGCCGCGGGTCTTGAATGACAGCCGGGCTGCCTCCTGACAAGGCAGTTCGGCGTATTTATTTGGGTCGAATGCCGCCTTGAATTTATAAGTGTTCAGATCAAAAATTTAATCAAGGAGGACTTTATGGCGGAAGAACTGAAAGCTGGTTGTGCTCGCCCTACAGGTGGTCCTGTAGGAGAAAAAGTTCCTGAAAGAACTCAAGACAGTGGTAGTGAAATAAAGGAGGTCATAAATATGGTACAGGTTGGAAGAAAAGCTCCTGACTTCAGTGTGTTAGGGTATCGGCAGGGAAAATTCATCACCATGAAATTATCCGATTACCTCGGGAAATGGGTTCTTCTTTTTTTTTACCCGGGATTTTACCTTTGTCTGAGCTACTGAAATTTCGGCAGTTGCTGAAAAACATGATGAATTCAAAAAACTCGGTGTAGAAATTTTATCCATGAGCATTGACAGTATGTTTGTCCACAAAATGTGGGATGATCACGAGCTTTCCAAAATGGTGGACGGTGGTGTTCCCTTCCCGATGCTCTCCGACACCGGCGGCGGAGTGGGAAAAGTCTACGGGTGTATGATGAGAATGCCGGGGCGGAAACACGCGGAAGATTTATTTATCGACCCGGATGGAATAATTCAAGGATATGAAGTATTGACCTCGCCGGTAGGAAGAAATGTGAATGAAACATTCCGGCAGGTTCAGGCTTTTCAACTCATAAGAGAGTCAAAGGGGACGGAAGCCACGCCATCCGGATGGAGACCCGGCAAGATGACTCTTAAGCTGGGACCGGAACTGGTCGGCAATGTATGGAAGGTGTGGAAAACCGAAATGGCGTTTGACAAAAGAGGATGGCGTCGCAAAAGCTCCCCAACTGCTACGTCGGAGTCTACGCTTACCTGCGCTGTATTTTGGCTGCGGTCGGGAGAATCAGCGACCCGCTGACCATGACGAAGAGTGGCACGCACAACCTTGTCAGGGAATCATATATGTTGCCGATCCACCATTGCCGGGAATTTTCAAAAGGAACAAGATAAGGCGCTGATACATGCAGGAGAATAACCCCTAAGATCGCAAGTATTTTTAAAATGTCCGGCCATAACAGACGCATTGCGCTCCCATAGACCACGTTGGATTTTTCCTGTCGGGCAGAATAACATAATAAGAATTTACCTGGAAAGTTCAAGCTGTTCTACAGGTATTTACAGGTCGGCAGGTCATTTTATCCCGCTCAATATACGGGCAAGGCATGGCAGGCAAAGGAAAATGACAGGAATAAATCAGATCAATTTGGCATGGACTTTTCCAGGGTTTTTATTTTGGTGCTTACCTTTTTTGCGCGGGCAATGAAAGATGCCAGTTCCCCGTTTTCAGGATCAATTTTAAAAAGTTCTTCCCATATGACCAGGGCTTGGTTGATCTGACCCTGGCTATACAGGGTTTTTGCCTGGATTATGCCCTCTTCGACCCGCAGCTTAATATCGCTATCCAACTGTGTTTTCAGTTCCAGCGCGGTTTCATTATTGCTGTCCAGGGCGATCAGGGCTTCCAGATGATAACGGGCCATGGAAAAATCACCCCTGTCATAGGCTTTCCGGTAAGCTTCGATCAGTTCGTTTTTGCGATGGCTGTCTTCACGTAATTTTTTCTTTTTCCTGATGCTGTCCAGTATGGTTTTTTTCGCACTCGATGATGCCAGTTGATAGGACAAATCGATGCACTCCTCGGCGAGCGTATAATTGCCCTTATCCAGCGAGTACTCGCCGAAGTCCATGAGTTCGGCGGCGAGGCGCAGTTCTCTGGCCCTGTTGTCACGCTCTTCGATCAGTTTGTTTATACGGCCGGCGATGGTGACGTCATTCGGTAGTCTGCTTTGGGCTTCATGGTAGACGTTCAGTGCCTGCTGCCATTTTTCCGCGGCCAGCAATTCTTCTGCGCGGGCAATAGTGTCGTTGATAAATGCCGCCTTTTTGGCGGCGATTTCGTTATTCCGGCTGCTTATCTTTTTATAGTCAGGGTGGCCGGACGACAGGATTCCCAGAGTCTCTTCGATCCTGGCGAATTCGTTTGCCGCCAGCCATATGTCTATCTGTTCATTAAGGTTGGATCGATGGGCATAGAAATGCGCACAGCCGGATACGTAAAATAATAATAACAAAAAAAAGAGGGGGACGATTTTCATGCAGTTGAATATTCCATTAATATGGCATCAATACAGGTGTCCATCTGTGGTGCGTACTCTGCCTTTATGTCATCGACCAGATATGTCGAAACCGGCAATTGCCTACCGTGTACGCGAATGGTTTTGTGCGGATGGGCGACCACCCGCTGTCGAATGGATTCTTTCTTGTAAAGCTCATCCATGATAACAATCTGATCGCTGCCTGCAATAGAAGAAAGGCGTGAAGCCAGGTTGACCGAGTCGCCGATAACAGTGTATTCCATGCGGTCGTTGGAGCCCAGATTGCCGGCTACCATGTTGCCTGTGTTTATGCCCATCCTGAACTGGACCGGCTGCATACCGCAGTTGATGCGAATGGTGTTGAGTCTGTTGGCCAGTTTCCTGATCATCACGGCGCAGGCAATTGCATGGAAACTGTGATCCGGGTCATGCTCGGGAACACCGAATACTACCATGGCGCAATCGCCGATGAACTTATCGATATGTCCATGATAATGCTGGCTTATAGCGGATGTATAGGAAAAATATTCGTTAAGCAGACCGGCCACTTTCTGGGGTGGCATGGTCTCTGAAAATCCGGTAAAGCCAACGATGTCGGCGAACAATACCGAGGCATTGACGTGTTTGCTGCCCAGTTCCACCTGGTCCAGGTTTTCCATGATTTTCTTGGCAACACTGCTGGACACATAACGGGAAAAAATATTCTCTACCTGGGATTTTTTTAACAAACCGTCGGCCATTTGGTTAAAGGCCAGCGACAATTCACCGATTTCGTCATTACGGCATTTGTTCAAGCGATAGTGAAAATCACCTTTGCCGATAGCCTTGCAGGCAGTGACCAGGTTGTAGATAGGCTTGGACAGGTGTTTGCTTAATATGAAAGCCAACAGAATGGCGACCAGTATCATAACTGCGGTGGTGATCACCACCGCATTTTTGGCTTCGTGCAGCGATTTTACCATGGCATTTTTACTGAATGTAACCGCAGCCTGCCCGGCCAGGAGTTCATTAAAATGCACCGGGCTGACGAAAGTCACCAGCTCATGGACGGAATCAGCCTTCGGTCCCTGGTCCGGTTCAAAGGATTGAGTGTCCGAGGGATGCTCTGATTTGACGGGATAACTGCTGATGATATTGACTCCGGGCATTGTACCGCCCTGGGCCATAACAATGCCTTTTTCCGAGATGATCATGGCGCCCAGGATGTTGTCTTCATCGATAAGATTATTCACCAGCGTCTGCAGGCCAAGGGTATCGTCGGCAAGGACCATTTCGATAGCACTGTTTGCCAGTTGGGCGGCAATAGTCGAGCCCATTGCATCGACCTGTTGCGACATGATGGTTTTCTGCTTTTCCAGGATGATGAAACCAAGAAGGCTCATGCCGGTTACGATCAGCAGGGTAATCGCCAGAGCCAGTTTAATGGCAATAGGCACCCGTGTGGTCCGGCGCATAAAAAATCGGGGTAAGCGCGGTTTCAAGGGAACTATTTGTGTATCCTGTTTGCACAACGAGATATTTTTTCTTCAGGAACATCCAATTATCTGTTTGCGAACTTGAGAATATATCTTTTATCCCGGTATTAATCAATATGCTTGAGGCATGCAAAGAAAGATTTTTTTTATCTTTAATGGAGACACCATTTTCGCGCATAATACCCGTTTGTCAAGCCTGACCCTCTTCCCGTGCGACCTCTTCCCGTGCCCTTCCTGCTCGAGGCTGGATGTTGAATCAGGGAAAAGAATTTATCTGGTGCCTACCTGGAGGTAAGGGGTAAGAAAAATGCGAGGCTGTGCAATGACCGGGAGATGCCGGGTATTTTCCAGCTTTTAAATGTTGGCTGGCAGGGAAATACCGCACTTTGAAAAGCATAGTATGCCGTCGGGAACGGCAATATCACATACTTTTTATGGGCGGGTCTGATCAATTACCTGGCAGATTGATAAACATCCGGAACGCCCCGGTCGGAAAGGACTATCTGCCACAACTGGTTTTTCCGTGCCCGGAAGGAACCGGCACAGCTGAGAAGGTAATATTTCCACATCCGGTAGAATGTTTCGTCATAATTCTCTCTGATGTCATCCCATCGGGCGTTGAAATTCCGGTACCAGGCCATCAGTGTTTTGTCGTAATCCGCACCGAAATTGTGCCAGTCCTCGAGAACGAAAATTGTTTCAAAGGCAGCGGATATCTGCTTGGCGGACGGGATAAGGGAATGGGGAAAGATATAGCAGTTTATCCACGGGTCGGTTTTGGTTACCGTCCGGTTGTTGCCGATTGTATGGAGCAGGAACAAGCCGTTTTTTTTCAAACATTTTTTTGCAACCTTGAAATATGAACAATAATTTTTGTAGCCAACATGCTCGAACATGCCGATTGAAAAAATCCGGTCGAACTTTTCCTTCAGGCCCCGGTAATCCTGCAGACGGAGATCGACCGGCAGGCCTTTGCATTTTTCTTTGCCGAGTTTGAGCTGCTCTTTGGAAACGGTAATGCCGACAACTTCGACGCCGTAGCGTTCAGCGGCAAATCTGGCGGCGCCGCCCCAGCCGCAGCCGATATCCAGTACTTTCATGCCAGGCTGCAGGTCCAGTTTCCGGAAAATCAGGTCCAGCTTGGCTTCCTGCGCTTCATCCAGCGTCTTGGCATCCTTCCAGTATCCGCAGCTGTAGAGCATCCGCTTGTCGAGCATATGTTGGTACAGGTTGTTGCCGATATCGTAATGCTGCCTGCCGATATCAAATGCCCGGGAAACCTTCTGGTAGTTAATCAGTTTGGATTTGAGGATATCGAACATCTCCCTGTAGGCCTTGACCTTGCTGTCCAGTTCGGCGTTCAATATTTTGTAGAAAAACTGGTCCAGGCTGTCACAGTCCCACCAGCCTTCCATGTAGGATTCTCCCAACCCGAGAGAACCATTGGCCATTAGCCGCGGATAAAAATTATTATTGTGTACGCGGATGTCCCAGGGATCGTCTCCGCCAATGGTAATATCCGCATAGGACAGAATCTGCTCAACTTTTCTTGCGAGGCTGGAAGGTGTATTCCTTCGCCTTCTCCTTGGGGTTTTTTCAATGTCCAGCATGCTTCCTCCCCAACTGATTTTCTATTTATTTGAACATGATCTCCCGGTTTTTTAATACGCCGGCACCAGGGCGTACCCCCTGGCCTGCAAACCGATCATCGATATCCAGCCGTTTTCGACCTGCTTTATTTCCGGCAGAATAGACGCCGGGTCCACTCCCATCAGGTTGGCGGCATACATGCAGATTTCCAGCTTGATGCCGTCGCTTGCCATGGCCGATACGGTGGCGGCGATTTTGCCGATCATCTCCTTTTCCTCCGCGGTAAAGCCTTCCGTGTTGGTTGATATCAGCTTGACGGCAGGGCCGATAAAGACGACAGCGAATTCGGGTTTATCGGTGATCTCTTTGATATTCCGGTCCTTGAAGGTCTTGTGGATGAGGTCAAGATATATCCAGACGGTTTTGGGAGCATTTGCCCGTACATCAAAGACGGCTTTTATGTTATTTACTCCATTCAGCGCTTCATATTCGCCGCCGGAGGCATGGGCAGCAGCAAGAAGGGAGAGGAGGACAGACAGGACAAATACGCGGTAAACGGCAGGTGAGGTGCATTTCATTTTTTTCCCTCCAGAGTGGAATAGCGACATCCTGGAAAAAAATACCAGTAATTTTGTTACCAACACTGGATATTATATATTTTTGTCACCTCATTGAAAAGAGGAACAGGAAATATAATGCAAAATATTATGTCGCCGTATTGAATTGTCAATAAAGTCGGAACATTCGGAAATGAAGAATGAGCAGAAAAAATTCATTCGCGTGTGATCATGCAGGGTGAAGTCGGTTTCTTTTCTCTGATGGACGAAAGAACAAACTTATGATAATCAGTTCGATGAGTACGAGGAAAAGGGTCACCCCTGGTAAGGTTTGATTCTCATTTCTTCAACAGTTCCCACTTCTCCGTCAATTTTATGTCAAAAGCATCTGCGCACTTTATCCTGTTTGTTCGTCCCGCGTTTCTGGCGATAATAGTCCTATGGTGGATGTCTGCTCCGGGTCTGCTGAAGGCGGCAGATGTGGAACTGCCCCTGTTTCTGCAAATTCAGATACTGCAGCATACCGTGGAAAAATCACTGAACATGCAGCCTGACGGCAAGGCGGTTCTTTATCAGAACGATCCGTACAACTATCTTCACATTACCCAGCCCGAGTTATATATCGCCGACAATGAGGTGCATTTCAGATGCATGGCTGCGGCAGGAGCCGGCTTCAAACCGATCGGAATCCTGCCGACCGGAGTCGGATGGAGCGGTTCAATAGATTTGAATCTGTTCCTTTACGTGGATAGGGAGTGGCAGCTGCGTTTTCGCATCATCGATTCCACAATCTACGAAGAAGACGGTTCGAAAGCCCTGGTATCCGGATTTATATGGCATCTTGCTAAAGGGTATCTTCATCCGGTCCTGGAAGATTTTTCCTTTGATCTTTCCGTACCGCAGCAGGAAATCATAGCTCTGCTCCGCACCGGTGCATCTCCTGAAGACACCAGAATACTCGAGGAGACTCTCGCCACGGTCCAGCCCGGCTCCCTGCGGATTAATGACAACGGAGTGGTGGTGCCGCTGCTGTTTACCCTTGCGGACCGGCCGCCCCGGGAAGTGGCACCCATTGAACCGCAGAAGCCGCTCAGCGAAAAGGAACTGGAAGCTTTTCAGCAGGTTTTCGAGCCTCTGGATGCTTTTCTGGTCTTTGTGGTGAAAACCGTGGGTGCCGACTTTGTTAATGCCCGGCAGCGCGAGATGCTGTTCGAACTGCTGATTACCAGCCGGTACCAACTGCTGGCCATCCTTTCCGGAGAGGTTGCCGTGGACGCCCATGATCCTCTGCGCCTGTTGTTTGAAAATGCCTGGCAGCAGCTCAAGTCGGTCATAGAATACAGGGAGGGGCAAAACAGCCTGATGCAGGATCAGTTGTTGCGCTATATGACCTTCATCAATGCCGGTGATGCCCTGCTGGTACTGGATACCGCTGCGCCGCAGCTTGGCATGCATATTACAACCGATGGCCTGCGCCGATTGGCAAGAATGCTGAATCCGGATTATGTTGAAGATCCCCTCCTTTTTGACTGGCGGGTTGATCCGGTCCTGCGTGATCTTTTTAATTTCATCCCCGTGGTGCCGGATGAGGAAACATCGACAATCGGCGGACTCCTTCTGGATTTGTTCGTTGGGACCGCTTATGCCGGGGAAGCTGTTCCCGTCACTGCTCCTGAGTTCCGCCGCCTTGACCGTTGGGTGCCGGCCGCGAATGAAATGGATGATTTTACCTCCCTGGTCGCTCGGCTGCTGCAGTTCATGGCAATGGAACAGCTGAAAAGCTCCAGACTGGATAACCCTTCCGCAAAAATTTACCGGCATCTGGTTCCCGCCACCGCCCTGATGGAAAGCTGCTGGCGGCAGTATGCTCTGGAGGGAGGCAAGGTTGTATTTGTGCGTTCCAGGTCAGGCAGTGTCGGAATGATGCAGATCAACCAGCATGTCTGGCGCGGTTTTTATAATATTGATAAGTTGAAATGGGATGTGGTTTATAATGTGCAGGCCGGCACCGAGATCCTGATGCATTATTTTAAGGATTACGGCCTCAAGGTGGCTGAAGCAAGCGGGAAACCCGAAGATGCCGCCCGCGCCGCCTACTCGGCTTATAATGCCGGACCCCGGGCCGCAAAACGGTTCATGAAAAAAAACGCTACCGCCCGGGAAAAAGAGGTTGATACACGGCTGTGGAACTATTTTGCATCGCTCTCCGCCGGCGGCAGTGTCAACCCGGCCACCTGCAATGTCGATCGGAAGACATCCTGATCCGCTTCTTTTTTTATTGCATTAACGATATCTTCAGTTATTCCTTTCTCGCAAAGAGAAGTTTGGCGGGAGAATGACTGCTTTCCTGTCCTGTTCTGTCCTGTCCTGTCCTATCCTATCCCGTCAATTTGACAGCAACAAATAAAGTAGTAAAACTCCCATCCGAATCTGGTCATATCCCCAGATTGTTCTAATCAATTTATTGTTCAATAGATAGCTCTTGTCTAATAACAAATTGTAATAATTATGAATCTCTTTTTTCTTGTTCGGTGGAATGAATATTGCTGGCAACTTCATGAGGTTACTGATTTTTAACACTTAAAAAGCCAAACCTGCTGTGAGGCAGGGACGGAAAGCCACGGATCTTTTAAGACAGCCGGGTTGCCCTTATCCAAGGTGACCTGGCTTTTTTTATGTTTGAAACCGGGAGGGGATCATCATGTTGGGGTCTGTTGTGCAGGGATGCTGCAGAATGAAATCGAAACCGACATATGAACAGCTTGAACAGCGGGTATTCGACCTGGAGAAGGAACTGGCATGCTGCAAAAGCCGTAACGGTTCTGACCGATTAAACCAGCAGTACCTGGGAGCTATCCTTGACAACACCAACCTGCCCATCTACCTGAAGGATGCCGGCTACAAATACATTCTTATCAACCGCGAGTATGAGCGCCTTGCCCATATAACCTGCGACCAGATCCAGGGCATGGATGATTTTTCTCTTTTCCCTGAACTGATTGCGCAACTTTTCCGCGCGCAGGACGAAGAGGTTGTCCGGCGCCGGACGCTGGTCGAATTCGAGGAAACCATTCCCCTGCCCGACGGGGTGCATACATTTTTGACAGCCAAATTTCCGCTGATTGACAGTGAAGGCAGGGTATATGCCGTCGGCGGCGTCTGCACGGACATTACCGGCCGGAAGAAGGCGGAAGCCGAATTAAAGGAAGCTGAGGAAAAATTTCACGGTATTTTTGAACATTCGCCCTTAGGCATTGTGCATATAGACAGGGAAGGCGTCATTACGGAAAGCAACGCGAGGTTAGCGGACATCCTCGGTTCGACGGTAGAGAAAATCGTTGGCCTTGATACCTTGAAATCTCTCAAGGCGGAGAAAATGAGGGCGGCCGTCATATCTGCATTATCAGGCGAGATTGCTCATTATGAAGGGAATTATCTGTCCGTTACCGGCGGAGTGGAAAGAGACATTCGCAGTGTTTTTTCTCCACTTTTATCAAATGACAGATCAATAATCGGCGTTATCGGCATTTTTGAAGATATAACCAGGCGCAAGCAGGCAGAAGAAGCCCTGCGGAAAGCCCATGACGAACTGGAACAGCGGGTTGCCGATCGTACGGCCCAACTTGACCGAAAAACAAAAAGGCTTGAGGAGACAAATATTGCGCTCAAAATTTTCCTGGAAAAGCGGGAAGAGGATAAAAAGGAACTTGAAGAGCAGGTGATGTTCAGAATTGAGAAATTCATCTCCCCCTACCTGGAAAAATTAAGATCGATATGCAAGGAAAATTCTCAGGAAGCTATCCTGAAAATCATCCAGGCCAACCTTGATGAAATTACCTCTTCCTTTGCGCATAATCATAAAGAACATCTCTCAAAACTCACTCCCGCTCAACTGCAGATTGCCGACCTGATCAAGCAGGGGCAGACGACAAAAGAAATCGCATCTATTTTAAATCTTTCCCCGGCGACTATTGCCTGTCATCGGCAGGAGATCAGGAAAAGGCTTTCCCTGACCAATAAAAAAATAAATCTTCAATCGTCCCTTGCGACCAACTCATAACAACTAGATTTTCTAGTTGTTTTCTAGCTGTTTTTCCACTGTTGCCACCATCCGGTATTCAATATATCAGGGGAGATAGGAATATTATCTTCAGTAAATTGATCGGATTATCTATGAAATGCAGGTGGCAGTGCCGCAGGAGGGTCAAATATGTACAGTGACAACTCAACAGATCAAACAGGAATACCACCGGCATCCAAAATTTATCCCCTTCCAGGACCGGACCAGGTGAAGGTGTCGTTCATGTCTGTCAAAGTAGCAAAAGATGGATCATGGGGATTATGGAGTGACACCTGTTGGAGGTTTGATTTTTCGGTTAATGGCGCAGTCCGAAGTTTAAATAAAGATGTAAACGAAGATGATCCTTCCTTTCCCGTCAATTTTAACTTTATTGTAGACGTGTCGGCGCCGGGTTCAAAGCTTACTGTGCAGGTTGGCGGAAAAGAATGCGACTGGGGCAATTCCCCTCTCCCGGGCAGTATTGACGTATGGAATGGTGACAACAATTACGGCTTTGGAATGCATACACTGAGTGCCGCCTGCCGGGATGTCTCGTATGAAGTGACCTATCGCATAGCATGTGTGCAAAGGAAAGTATCAACCATTTCTAACCCCCGCAATTTGTGGCGTATACCAAAAAATTCATTTCGCATATCCTGATTAATCAAGCAGGAGGGGGCAACGAAGAAGATCGCAAATATTCAAATCTGCCTCTGATGAATACTTCCTGTCATCGGCAAGAGATCAGAAGAAGATTGTCTTTAACAATAAAAAAAATCTTCGAACCTCTTTCGCTGCCGAATTAAAACAACTAGATTTTCTAGTTGTTTTCTAGCTGTTTTTCCAGTGTTGCTAATAACCATTATTAATCTCATAATATATTTATAATTTTTAATGACAATACATATTGGTGCTGTGTCATAAAGAATCCGATTAAAATTTCCGTGTTAAATGAGAGATTTAGCCGTGTTGCCCATGGATGGAGGGAGCGCTGTTTTTTTATTTCCTGACAGGAAGAGAAAATAATGGCATGAACAAAAACGGGGAAGGAAGAGGATATTGGAAAGGCTCGCACTATTAACCCTGCTCTGCATGGGCGTGCTGCCGGCACAGTCTTACGTGCAGGCTGCAACACCACAAGTGGCGGTCGGTTATATGCATACCGTGGCTTTTAAGGATGACGGCACCACGATCATTACGGCAACTGTCCGGGGAAAAGGTTTGATCAGTCCTTTAGGATCAGTAGCAGTGACAGGCGGAACGAATATTTATTTCAAAATGGCTCCCAATCTCGGGTACGAGTTTATCGATGTGCTGGTTGACGGGATATCGGTTGGCGCCAGGGACAGGTACCTCTTCCTTAATGTTACCGAACCGCATACTATCGAAGCAGTCTTTGGCCCGACCATTGCTGCTTTTGCCGGCACCGGAGGTGTGGTCTCGCCCGTCGGCACTCGAGTCGTGGCTGCAGGAAACAGTGCGACCTTTGCGATTTCAGCCCTGCCGGGGTATGATCTGGAAGATGTGCAGGTGGATGGTTTTTCAGTCGGTGCGGTGACCAGCTATACCTTCAATGACGTTACTGCCCCGCATACCATCAGTGCAACGTTTGCCGTCGCTTCGGATCCGACCATTACGGCTTCCGTCCCGGGCGGCGGCACGATCAGTCGTGCAGGTAATGTCGCGGTGACAAGAGGGACCAACATTATTTCAATTTTACTCCCGATGCCGGCTATGGATTAGTCGATGTTTCGTTGACGGTACATTGACCGTGCAAAGAGCATGGGGAACCTGTAAAAGAAATTCACCAGGAACCATACTGTCGAAGTTACCATTGTCCAGTACCAGTCAAGCTCATTGAACTGCCATTATTATTAACAACATCCGCTGGTGGCAATCACGTTACCAGCAGCGGTATATCAGATATAAACTCCCATAACAACTAGACTTCCTAGTTGTTTTCTAGTTATTTTTTCCGTGTTGCCAATAACAATTATTAAATTCATTATATGGCAGTCTAGTTTATTTTTTTCCGTTTAAATGAAAAGCCAAACCTGCCGCGAGGCAGAATAAAAAATTTGATCCAAATTTAATTTCCCGGAGGGAGGAAACTATGAAAAAGATTATTTTTATTGTTGGTGTTTTACTGTTGGCATTCTGCTCCAATCTGATTGCACAGGACAAGGTCGTCGTCATTCCAATGAACAGCGGCGGTAAAGTCGGGGGAACGGACAAACAGCTCCAGTACAACAACAACGGCGTCCTTGCCGGCGCCGAAGTTTATTATGATAATACGAATGGCAGGTTAGGTGTTGGAACAGTATCCCCCTCCGCTCAACTTGAGATCAGCGGGGAAAATTCAAGAGTTATTTATTCGACCTCGGCATACGGGGATAATCCGGTTGATTCAGCTCCCATGTTTATCGGCAGAAAAGCCAGAGGTTCCTCCCTCATACCTGCGGCAGTTATGCAGGGGGATATGCTGACATATGTAGGAGCCAAGGGCTATGACGGTTTCAACTGGGATTTTTTGAGCACAGGAGGAATTTCCTTTTTCGCAACGGAAAATCACGATGAGTTCTCCAAGGGTACCGGCATCCGATTCATGACAACTCCAAACGGTGCAGCTGACAAAGCGATCAGGATGACAATAACAGACGACGGCAACGTCGGTATCGGCACGAGCCCCATGAATCCTCCCCTGTCCAGACTGGCTGTCAACGGGCTGCCGACAGCACCGCCGGATGATTCAGGCTCGGCAATACTCTGCATAACCGCTAATGGTAATTTGTGGATAGATATTGATGCAACAAATGTCTGTCAGTAGATTGAAAAATTCTGTTTGAATATTCAGCAGTTATAGCCGGATGGTTCGGTAAAAAACGCCGGCTCCTGCCGGGGATTTGTTGTTGATGACGAAAATGGTACCTCAAGCAATTCCCGTCAGAAAAACAGCGGTCCATAAAATCGTGCGTATCCAGTTGGTCCGGACCAGGCGGGTGATGACGGACTGATTCTTCCCAATCTGCGTTAATTTTTTATGACACGGAACGGACAGGGAAAAGCTCGATATCCAGATGATGATTATGCCGGAGAGCATGAGGAAATCGGGCAGGCCAGGCTGAGTGAAGACAAGCCACAGGATCAGGACCATCTGGGCCAGCATCAAGGGAGAGGCGATGGAACTGATTGTTTTGACATACCCGCGGTGCCAGTTCGCGAATTCATCTTCATTGATATACGCAAAGGCTGGATAGATAATAAGCTGCACCAACCAGATAAGGACAACCAGGCCGAAATTGACGATGTCAAGCCACAGGGGGATACTCAGAATATTCATCGGTTTCAGGGTGTTGCGTTCCTATCTGCTTCGGTCCCCGGCCTGTTTTATGCCCAGGCAGAAACGGTGCGGGCCGGGGGTGCCGTAGGGCACGAACGCTACCCTGTCGCCGGGTTTGATGACATGGTCAAGGGGATAGGTGCGGTGGTTGCAGAACACGGCTTCAATTTTGTCCAGGGGCAAATGCAGGTCCAGGGCTATTTCCCTGGCTGCTCTGCCCTCCGGTCCCAATTCCATTTCTATGGTTGCAGGCAGGCCCTGCCTTGTCCGCTGGGTGTGCAGCAGGCCGAACATGCGGATAACGACAGTTTTTTCAGGGTTCATGATCCTTTTTCGGTCGGTCCGGCAGTTGTCAAATTCATCTGATCCAATGGAAATTCTTTCACTTCCATGTGGTAGAGGTCAATGGCCAGGCACCTGTTGCGGATCAGCTCTCCGGTTTGCAGCAGTATCTTGACAACTTCAGCGGCTTCAAGACTAGCGATCACCGCCGGAGTAAAGGAGGGATTGCCCTGAATGGCCTCAATGCCCGGCAGCTTTCTGTTGCGCGGATAGAGCTGCTGCAGGGTTTGCTCACCCGGAAACTGGGTGGCCACCTGGCCGTACCAGCCGGCAATTGCCCCATGCACCAGGGGTATTCCGCAGGCGGTACACACTTCAGCCAGCAGCAGCCTGACCGGTATTGAATCCAGGGCATCCACCGCCGCATCGGCCCCCTGCAGGAGTTCGGGGCCGTTGTGCTCGCCGAATGCTTCCGGAACCGGGCGGACCGTAACCGCGGGATTGACTGCCGCAACACGCTGCGCTGCCGCATCCGCCTTTTTCCGTCCCAGTTGATCGATAGTGGCCAGGAGCTGCCGGTTCAGGTTGTGCTCTTCAAAAACATCCGGATCAACCGCAACAATAGTGCCCACTCCCAACCGGGCCAGTTCTTCGATGACGTACCCGCCGAGACCGCCGCAGCCGAAAACAGCCACACAGCTCCTGAACAGGGTGAGCTGCTGGGAGACGGTTATCATTGCCCGGTTTCTCTGGTAGCGGGCGGGTAAAATGGAGTTGGTCAGGGCGATTTCCTCTACCCGGGAAAGGGGCAGGGAGAAGCGTTTCGCAGCCTCTTCCTGGGCTGCAAACGGAAGCAGGCCGTCCGGGGCCCGGTCGTTGAGAAATGTAGTGATTTCCGGCACGTCAACCACCGCCGACGAGCGGGAAAAGCGACAGGGTATCGCCTTCCCTGAGAACCTGATCCATGGACGTGCCGCGTCCATTTATAAAGATAATGCCAACTTCCGAATCTGGAATCCCCAGCTCCTCGACGATAGCCCCCACTGTCATTGTCGAGTTGTATTCCCGGATTTCCTGCTTGAATCTATTGATCCGGAAGTTGGCAAAGAGTTTTACTTTAACCCGCATTTTTGTATTGTAGCAGGTTTTTCTATTTTATGGAAATTGACTCGCGAAAAATCACGAGTTGCTCCCACTCCGGCAATACCTGCCGGTAGTCATCAGAAGTTCCAGAACTCGTCAATTTCCTCCCCGGTGAAATCCCAGACAACATTGTGCGGCGGCAGCTTTTCCCGGGAGAAGAATTCCGGCAGCCGATCGTCCTTGTTGGTAAATCCTGCGGCCAGGTTAAATTCATGCTCGGTGCGCAGGATGTTCTTGCCCAGCTCGGTGACATCGTCCGCAGTCAGGCTGATGCCGAAACGGGCGTTGATCATGTCGACGATGGAGGTGAACGCCTCGGGAATATCCAGGGCCGGAAAGGCGACAAAAATACAGAGGCCCGCTGTATCGAGGGCTGCAGTGGCAATCTGCAGGTTTCGCGACAGCTCGACCTGCCCTTCTTTTTTCAGGGGATCGACATCGCCGCCGACTTTCAGGATATTGGTCGCCACGGCATAACCGGCAGTGTGGTCCGCGCCCATGGTGCTGGTGCAGTAGGTAATTCCTATACCCTTGACAGCCCGCGGATCATACGCCGGAATCGCCTGGTTTTTGACCACCGGAACCCGGGTGACGCCGTATGCCTTGCCGACGGCAGCGGCACCGCCGCCGATGAGCCGTCCAAGCGGCGTGCCGTTGCGGACGTCCTGGTCAAGAATCCGGAGAATTCCAGCACCGTCGCCGAAGGGCAGTAGACCTCCCTCCATGGCCACGCCCATGGTCACCGAGGTTTCAATGGTATCAATACCGATATCGTCCATGATGTGGTCCGCTTCGGCGATCTGGTCCAGATTGTCCACACAGCAGTCTGCTCCCATGGCCCATATGGATTCGTATTCAAAGCCGGATGTTTTGTATTTGCCTCTTTCATCATTGTAGACCTGGGAGCACTGAATGACGCAGCCCGCATGGCAGCCGTGCTTGATTTTTCCGCCCCGCTTTTCGATGAGGTCGTGCATGGCTTCGCCCGAAATCTTATCATGCCCTTCGAACTGTCCGTAGCGGAAATTCCGGGTGGGCAGGCCGCCTGCCTCGTTGATGACGTTGATCAGCACCGAGGTGCCGTAGGTGGGCAGTCCCTGGCCGCTGACAGGATGCTCCATCAGGGCCTTGGCAAAAGTCCTGACCGCGGCCTTGAATTTTTCCGGTTCAGCAATCGCCACCGCCGCCTCTTTGGGCGCATTGATGGCAATACATTTTACCTTTTTGGATCCCATGACCGCCCCCAAACCTCCGCGGCCGGCGCTGCGTACCTTGCCCTCAGGATCCTTGACCGAGATGTTGGCCACGGCCATGCGCATTTCACCGGCAGGACCGATGGATATCACCCCGGTTTTCTCCCCGTGCCTGTCCAGCATGGTGTTGACCACGGCAAAGTTTCCCTTGCCGGGCATGTCCGGCTCCTCGGTAATCGTCACGCCGGTTTCCGTAACGTGCAGGCTGTAGTAGCTGTCCTTTTCGGGTTGTCCTTCAATAATCAGGGCCTTTACCCCGAGCCTGGCAAGAAGCTGGGACGAGGTTCCCCCGGAATTGCTTTCCTTGATGGTCCCGGTCAGGGGGCTTTTGGCGCCGACACTGAGACGGCCGGAATTGGCGGTGACTGTTCCGCTGAGCAGACCGGAGGCAAAGACGAGCTTGTTGTCCGGTCCGAGCGGATGGCAGGTCGGCGGTACTTCGGCGGCGACAATTGTTGATGTCAGGCCGCGGCCGCCAAGGCCTGCCCATGCGTCCGGAACATCCTCAACCTTTGCCGTCAGATCGGTCATGTTCACCCTATAGATCTTGTCTGTCATTTTTTTTCTCCTTCGCCAGGTTAGGTAATGCCTTATCAATGTCGTAGCCCCGGCTTGCGTTCTACGGCAGGTCCCGGTTGTCAGGGGTGCACCAGGCACTGGCGCCGGGCAGTCGGGTAAGAACAGGCAGGCCATTGTTTGCTGCAATGCTGCATGTGCAGGAATGAAATTTCATGCACCCAGGATATATTATTATCCGCGGCTGGATTTTACTGTCAAGCAAATTAAAGGCGCGTGTCTATGCCTTTTTTGACATATTTTAATAATATCCGGCAGCAGAGGCCGGCAGGATGTTTCCGGGATTACGTGCTTCCCCGGCGGAAGTGACATACACGGCAGCCCTGTCCGGCAGGGGGCATTTATTCTCGCAGATGCCGCAGCCGATGCACAATGTGTCGACGATAAAAGGCTGCCGGACCGTCACTGTTTCCCCGGCATCATTGATGACCTCTGCCTCCCTGAACTGAATGGCTTTTTCCGGCGTCGGACAGTGTTCCTCGCAGACGATGCAGGGTATCCCCTTTGCATACGGCAGACAGCGATTATGGTCAAACCAGGCATGGCCGATTTTCAGGATATGCTTTTCCGGCACCTGCAGTTCACGGATGGCCCCTGTCGGACACACCTGGCCGCAGAGGGTGCAGTTGAACTCACAATAGCCTATCCTTGCTTTCAGGTTCGGGGAAAACATGCCCTCAAAACCGGCTTCCAGGAAAGCCGGATGCAGGGCATTGCCGATACAGACCTTCATGCACTCGCCGCAACGGATGCAGCGCCCGAGGAATTCCTTTTCCGGCAGCGCCCCCGGGGGCCTGATCAGGAAGGGATCCGGGACCTTGGCCATGCTTCTCGTGGCGGTAAAAACCGGGAGCAGGGCACCGCCGGCAATGGATGCCACCAGGGCGCGCCTTGACAGGGAAACAGGGGCGGGTTCCGCCGCGGGTTTGCTGAAGCGGAAAGAAATATTATTTTTGGGGCATTTATCAAGGCAGTCCAGGCATAATGTGCAATGTTCCGTGGCAATGCGGCGTTCTTCATCAATGGCCCCCATGCGGCAGACCGAACGGCAGGACCGGCATTTTCCGCATTCGCTGCTGCCGCCGTGTCCGTGCAGGAAGCCGAAGCGTGCCGTCAGGCCGAGCATGGCGCCGAGGGGACAAACATTGCGGCAGAAAAAGCGGCGCTGGATCAGCTCGAATAGGAAAACAGCAATAAGTATGGCGGCGGAGAGGATGGACAGGGAGAAATATTTGTGGTCCAGGGGCAGGACGGTGGTTCGCAGGGCAGAGTAAACCGGTTCCGTCACCGCATTGACAAAATCCGGAGCTTCCTTGTAAGTCCAGGTAAAGAAAGAGGTCACGGTCTGGTCAAAAGCCGGGTAAACACCCAGGGCAAGGCCACGGACCAGGATGGAAAACGGGTCGAAATATCCGGCCAGTGGCAGGCCGAAGAAAGCCGCCGACAGGGTCAGGACGAGAAGCATGTACGGCAGATGGGGAAAGCGGGTTTCCACCTCTTTGACCCGGGGTCTCACCAGGGGATGGCCCAAGTCGATCAGGGCGCCCAGCGGGCAGACCCAGCCGCAGAAAAAACGGCCCAGCAGCAAAGTCAAGGCAATGACAATGAGCGCAGGCAGCATCAGGGCCACAAGGGTCTTGACGGTCAGCATGACACTGGCCGCCAGGAAGGGATCGATCCGGAACAGGATGTTGACCGCGTATTCGAGCCGGTCCGAGCCTGTGTAGTCGGTCTTGATGAAAAGAAAGAAAAAAAGGAGCAGAAAGACGGCCTGGCTCAGCCTGCGCAGGTGGATCAGGGGAATATGAAAACGTTGTTTCGCCATAATAGCGGAGAGCGTTTCTCCGGGCTGTGATCAGACAGTTGCGGTGAGTATTTTCATCCGCTCGATGTGCATTTCTCCCAAACCGAGTTTGTAGGCCGCCACGGTGGACTCGATCGCCTCGGGCTGCAGGCCGAAAAGAGTTGTTGCATAGGCATCCGCAGCCACCGGGTCGACACAGGCGATTATGGTGTCGGTCTGTTGTACGTCTTCCAGGCGGCCTCCCTGAGGACCATTCTCCACCAGAATTTTCGTGGCATCGATAACGGTCAGAGCGGGTTGGATAACAGTGGCCAGGTCGGCAAGTTTCTGTCCCAGGTCGAAATGCATCATTCCCCGGTTGCCTCCGATGACTCCCATGGAGTTCTTCAGGCCCAGGGTCAGGCGGCTTAAACCGTGATGCTTGGCAACCGGAACATTTATATAGCAGTCCGCCTCCAGCGCATCCTTGTAGATGTCCATGCGGGAAAGGGATTTGCCGCGCTTGATTTCAACCGGAACGAATTTGCGGTCGTCAATATGCTCAATGCTGACGTTCCGGTTGTTCATTGATTTCAGGGCATCTTCTATGCCGCTGTTTTTATAGCAGCGCCGTTTTTCATTGCAGGTTCGGTCAAAAACCTGCACCCGGGAAGCGCCCGCTGCAAGGGCCTGCTCAACCAGGGCCCTGACTATCTTCGGGTTTGTGTTGGCGGCAAATTGTTCCGCCCTGTCCCAGCCGATATTGGGTTTGATGACCACCCTGTCCCCGGGGCGGACAAAATTTTTCATGCCTCCCAGGGAGGCGAGGACCCGGTCAAGAAGCTTTATATAATCCGTGCCCCGGTCAACAGCAAGCAGTGGTGACGGCGGAGAGGCAATAACCTCCGGAATGGTAAAGCGGGGAAGGGCAACGGTCAGGCCTGCCGACCAGAGCAGCACGTCCCGGATAAATTCACGCCTGTTCATGTTTCCTCCCGATTTGCATGGAATGGGGATTTACCTGATATAATAGCCGGATACCCTCCATTGCCCGTCTTTATCAAGCATGGGGGTGACGGTCTCTACTGCGTTTTTCTTGTCCGCGAACGATGTTTCGTATTGGATGACGATATATTCGCCGTCAGGAGCGCCGGGGAGTTCAGTCATATGCTCGGCACTGACAATTTCACGTTTGCCGGGTTCCCCCAGTGCCGGGCGTACGGCACTGATCTGCTGAATCCATGCTTCTTTCGTAACCCTGCTTTGCAGCAGGCTGGAGCAGACATCCCAGCTTCTTCCATACTGGCCGGTATCGATCAGCAGGAGAAAATCTTCGGCAACCATTATGGCGCCGGCTATTTTTTTTTCCTCCGCGTCAGTGGCGGCAAAAACACCCGGCAGCCAGCAAAGGGAGAGCAGGGTCAGGGCGGCGGTAAAAACAATGTTCTGTTTCATTGCAGCACGTTTCAGGATCATGGTTGTGCCCGGTGGATGCATAGTGTTGATAATGATTCCGACATTATCTTACCATGAGCGCGGCCGTGATCCAATGGTATTTTCAACTGCCGGCGCACTGCCCGGCAGGCGGAAATCATAGCCTGAAGGATTCTGGTACACCCGCAGATCAAACATGGGCAGGGCGGCAAGGAAATGATCGAAGATGTCAGCCTGAATTGACTCGTAATTTGCCCACACCTGGTCGCTGCTGAATACATAGACTTCAATGGGCAGGCCGAATTCTCCGGGCTGCAGATGGCGGACCAGAAAGGTCATATCGCTATGAATTTTCGGATGATTTTTCAGGTAGGAGATGGCGTAAGCCCGGAAAATCCCTACATTGGTCTGCCGGCGACCGTTGATCAGCACCGAGGTGTCCACATCGTGCTCCCGGTTATACTGCTCGATTTCCTGCTGCCTGTTTTTAATATAGTCGTCGAGCAGCTTGATTTTGCTGAATTTCTGCAACTCCTCGTCCGTCACAAAGCGGATGGACTGCATGTCGATGTTTATTGCCCGTTTGATTCTGCGGCCGCCCGATTCGGACATGCCCCGCCAGTTTTTGAATGAGTTGGTTATCAGGGCATATGTCGGTATGGTGGTGATGGTTTTGTCCCAGTTGCGGACCCTGACGCAATGGATCGAGATGTCGATCACATCGCCGTCCGCTCCGTAGGAAGGCATTTCGATCCAGTCTCCGAGGCGGATCATGTCTGTTCCCGTGAGCTGAATAGATGCCACGAAACCGAGGATCGTGTCTTTGAAGACCAGCATGGTGATGGCTGTCAGGCCGCCGAGGACGCTGAGCAGCCCCCAGGGGGAACGGTTGGTCAGAACCGCAAGGATGAAAATGGCCCCCATAACATAGGTGATGATCCTGGCGGCATCGATATAACCGCGGATGGAGGCTGCACCCTCCCGCCGGACCGCTCGGTAAATGTCATGTATTGAGTTGAGCAGAGCAATAACGCTGCGGACCGTGACGATGACAAAACCGGCCATCAGTACGCGCCGCAGCAGAACAGACGCGGAATTGTCTGGGGGCAGAAGAAGGTCCTGCGACAGGTAGAAGGCCAGGAGCGGGACATACCAGGAAAGGATGGGAAACAGGTTGTTTTTGATAAGCGGATCGTCCCACTGGCAGCGGTTATGTTTTACAAAGCTTATGACAGCGCGCAGCAGGGTGCTGCGCACTACCCAGGTGGCAAACAGGGAAAGAACAATAATTGTCGATGCAATCATGATGAAGGACAGAGTGGAGGCAGCCTTTTCATTGGTGCCCAGATCAAGAAGCGACTGGTAGATGATATTATCCATCCTGCACCGCCTCCCGTATCCACTGTTCAATCTGTGCCGGCGCCGGCGGCCGGCCGCCGCTTTTCACTTTGCCGTTGATCATCAGGGCAGGGGTCATGATGATTCCCTGGCGGCCGATTTCATCCGGATCATGGATTTGTTCGATGTCCGCTGCCAGGCTCATGCGGTTGAGCACCTCGATTACCTGGGTCTGCAGGTTGTTGCAGCTGATGCAGCCGGTACCGAAAATCCGGATGACCAGGCCGGCCGGGCGGCGGTCGTCGATGTTCATGTGCCGTCTGAATTCGTCCCGCAGGGCATCACGATAGTTCCTTTCGGCTCCGGCCGGTATATAGTTTTTTTTGCTGACCGCGGCAAAAAGGTACGCAACCGCTTCTTTTTCCGTCATATTCTCAGCAGCGGCATGATTGAGCGCAACATCGAGGCCTATCAGGCCGATGTTCGCCCTGCCGATACGGATTGTTCTTGAAGTTGCTGCTTCCATGGGTAACACTTATCTTTGTTGAATTTTTCAGTCTGACAGCCTGTCCGGCTGTATTGACGCTCAGCAGGGGGCCACGGGAAACATTTTAAATTTGCCCTGATTGCAGGGTTTTCTTGATCAAAATCTTAGTTTCCGGTAAATCAATTTTCCTATGTTAGAGGATTTTCCGGGAAAATGAAAGGGGCCGCTGGTATAGTGGAGTATGATGAAGAACAGCGGAAAAATCAACCGGAAAGCCCGGCTTTCACAGGTGGCCGCTCTGCTGGGAGAGGATCTGGTCGGCATGCTGTCCCTGATCAGGTCCCGGCGGAACGGGAGCATATACCTGACCGGCGGTACGGTCCGAGACCTGCTGCTGGACCGTGTTCCCATGGATATTGACCTGACAGTCCGGGAAGATGCCCGTGGATGGGCAGCCGATTTTTCCGAAATGACCGGGGGGACCCTGGTGCCCCTGGGACGCGATGAAGATGCGGCGCGGGTGGTCTGGCAGAAAAGGGATATAGACTTTTCCTCGTTCCGGGAGGGTGCGGCAACCATCGATGCAGAGCTGACCAAACGCGATATCACCATCAACAGCCTGGCGGTTTCCCTCCGGGAAGTGCTCGATACGCGGTTTCCCGGGCCGGAGGAAACTGAGGTAATTGATCCGGCGGGAGGGCTGGATGATCTCGAGCAGGGCTTAATCAGGGTCACTTCCGAGTATGCATTCCGCAGCGATCCCCTCAGGCTGCTCCGGGTTTTCCGTTTTGCCGCCGCCCTCGGATTTACTGTGGAAAGCAGGACCAGGAATCTGGTGGAACGGCAGAGGGAATGGATTTCCCGTCCGGCGCCGGAGCGGGTGGCGTACGAACTCGGCCTGATCATGAAGACGGACCTGGCGTATGCCGCATTCCGGGAAATGTCTGCCACCGGGCTTCTGTTCGAAGTTATCCCGGAATTGAAACCGGCGGTGGGTATGGAGCAGCCGGCAAGCCACCATCTCGATGTTTTTGATCATTCGCTGGCTACCCTGCGCCATATGGAACTGATCCAGGAGAACCCCGGCTGCTTTTTCCCGGCCGGTCATGAGCGGATGGAGGAATATATCAGGGCAGGGCGCCATCGCGTACAGCTGAAATGGGCGGCCCTTTTTCATGATCTCGGCAAACCGCCGACCATTGCCATCGAAGAAGACCGGGGCGGACGCATAACCTTTTACAATCATGACCGGGCCGGCGCCGAACTGGTCGGCGAAATAGCCGGACGGCTGCGCTGGAGCCGGGAAGATGAAAAGGCGGTGGCTAATCTGGTCGGTCTGCACATGCGGCCTTTTTTTCTCTGCAATGTAAGGCGAAAAGAGGAATTGACCGTGAAGGCCTGCCTCAGGCTGCTGCGGGCGGCTGAATCGGACCTGCCGGGCCTGTTTCTTCTCGGCATGGCCGATGCCGCTGCCGGTCAGGGAGAAGACCGGCCGGAAGAAATGGAACGGGAGATGGCGGAGCTTTTCGCTCACCTGGAGCAGATCAGGAAAAAACATATGGAACCGGTCAGGTCCGGGCCGCCGCTGCTGACCGGCAAGGATCTGCTCGACGAACTGCAGCTCGAGCCGGGACCGATTTTCAGGAAAATCCTTGAAGCGGTTGAGGAGGCACATATGGAGAATGCCATTTCCTCGCGGGAGGAAGCCCTTGCTCTGGCCGGGAGAGTATTGAAGAAGTGTACGACGGCGGGGGAATGAACATTTGACAAAGAGACATGCTCCATGCGCAAGGTAAAAGACTATTATTTTGACAAGGCAAAAAGGGATAAGTACCCCGCCCGTTCCGTCTACAAGCTGGAAGAAGTTCAGAAAAAATACCGGATCCTGAAGCCGGGGCAGCGTGTTCTTGACCTGGGCTGCCACCCGGGGAGCTGGACCCTGTATGCCGCCAAGCTCGTCGGTGAAAAAGGAACGGTGGTGGGGGTTGATCTGCAACAGACTGATTTGCCGTCGCAAAAAGGTCATGCTGAAATTCATTGGCTCTGTTATGATGTCTATGCGGATGAACTCACAGAAATTCTGAGAAAAGAATGGCCCGGATTTCATGTGCTGCTCAGCGACATGGCGCCGCGCACTACGGGCAGCCAGTATGCGGACCACCAGCAGTCAATGCGCCTGGTCCGCAGGGCGTTGGAGATTGCCGGGGCGCTGCTCCATGAAAACGGCACATTCTACTGCAAGGCCTTTCAGGGGGAAGACTTCCCGGAAGTCGTTCGCGAGTGCAAACCTTTTTTTCAAACGATAAAAGTGGTTAAACCCGACAGTTCGAGGAAGGAAAGCCGGGAGGTTTTTCTCCTCGGCCGGGGATTTAAAAAAAATATCTGATACTCTTTCAGAGTTTTTAACCTATAGGAGATAATCGTGTCCGGACATTCAAAATGGAGCACCATCAAGAGGAAAAAAGGTGCCATCGACGCCAAGCGCGGCAAAATTTTTACCAAGCTGATCAAGGAAATTACCGTGGCCGCCAGAATGGGCGGAGGCGACATAGATGCCAACCCCCGTTTGCGAACGGCGGTGCTTGCCGCGAAAACGGAGAACATGCCCAAGGACAATATTGAGCGGGCCATTAAAAAAGGAACCGGCGACCTGGAAGGAGCCAGTTACGAGGAAATCCTCTATGAAGGTTATGGCCCTGGCGGCGTGGCCATCCTTGTTGAAACCATGACCGACAACAAGAACCGGACTGTCGCGGATGTCAGGCACTATTTCAGCAAGAGCGGCGGCAATCTTGGCGAGTCGGGCTGTGTCGGCTGGATGTTTGACAAGAAAGGGATCATTATCGTGGACAAGGAGACCATCCCGGAAGAGGAGCTCCTGGAAATCGCCCTGGAAGCAGGAGCCGAGGATGTGGTGGAGGAGGACAGCACCTTTCAGGTCATAACCGCACCGGAGGATTTCAACGAGTTCGTGGAAAACCTGGACAGGAAGGAAATCAAATATGTTGAAGCTTCGATAAGCATGGTGCCCCAGAACACGGTGGATGTATCCGAAGAAAAGACGGCCCGCTCCCTGCTCAAACTGATGGAAAACCTGGAGGATCATGATGATGTGCAGAAGGTGCATGCCAATTTTGATATTCCCGACGAGCTCATGGAGTCCATATCGGAGTGATGAGCGCCGGAATGCCTGAGCCGGAGCTGCCATGACGGCCGTAATCAGGATACTCGGAATCGATCCCGGATCCCGGACTACAGGTTACGGCGTCATTGACAGGGCCGGACCCAATCTCGGCTTTGTCACCTGCGGCACGATCAGGATGGAGAACGGCGCCGGCATGAATAACCGGCTCCTGCTGATATATGAAGGGCTCCGCGGAGTCATCGAGCGGTACGGCCCTGATGTTGCGGCAGTGGAGGATGTTTTTCTGTCGCAGAATCCCCGTTCCGCCCTCAAGCTCGGTCATGCCCGGGGTGTGGCGGTCCTGGCAGCCATGAGAAGCGGCCTGCAGGTGCACGATTATTCACCGCGGGCAGTGAAACAGGCTGTTGCCGGATACGGCCAGGCCGACAAGCATCAGGTGCAGCATATGGTCAAGGCGCTGCTTGAGCTGTCGTCATCCCCGAGCAATGATGCGGCGGATGCCCTGGCTGTGGCGATCTGCCACGCCAACCAAACCGTATTCCGGGTAATCGGATGAACTTATCCTGCAATAATAAAAAAGGTTTCAGCAGACAGGTCACCTTATGATAGCCTCTCTCACCGGAATTCTGCTGGTCAAACAACCCAATCATGTCATTGTCGACGTGGGAGGGGTCGGGTACGAAGTCCTGGTATCCGGCCGTACATATGACCGGCTGCCTGATACGGGCGATGACGTGTTTCTCTATATTTATACCAGCGTCCGGGAGGACGCGATCACCCTCTTCGGTTTCGGGAAGGCTGAAGACAGGGAGCTGTTTCTTTTGCTCAACACAGTATCCGGCGTGGGACCCAAACTTGCGCTCGGCATCCTTTCCGGAATATCCGCCGCGGATCTGTGCGAAGCCATCGGCAGAAAAAACCTGGGCCGGCTGACTTCCCTGTCCGGGGTGGGAAAGAAAACCGCCGAACGGATGTGCGTTGAACTCGGCGACAAAATGGGCCGCTTTTATACGGCTGGTGCGGGTGAACAGCAGCATGCCCCGGATGAATCCATGGTTGAAGGCGATAATATCCAGGACGCCCTTTCCGCCCTTGTCAATCTGGGATACCCCCAGAATACGGCATGGCAGGCGCTGCGCAAGGTCCTGCGGCAGCAGCCGGCGGCAGAGATGAATATCGGGGAATTGATCCGGGCCGCGCTGCGGATGCTTGCCTGACAGGATTAAGATGCTATGATAAAGGGTATGCTATTGAAAGCCGATCAGAGAGAGCATAATGGATTTTGAGGAAAACATATCCGGCAGGCGCCTGATTTCAGGGGAGGAAAGTTCGGAGGAACTGCGGGTTGATCTCGACCTGCGCCCGAAGTTGCTGGACCAGTATATCGGGCAGGAGCAGCTGAAAAAAAACCTGGGGATATTCATCCAGGCAGCCTGTCAGCGGGGCGAATCCCTCGATCATACGCTGTTTCACGGTTTTCCCGGGTTGGGCAAAACAACCCTGGCATACATCATCGCCAACGAAATGGGGGCGGGGATCAAGGTCACCTCCGGCCCGGTTATCGAACGGCCAGGCGACCTGGCCGCCATCCTGACCAGCCTGCAGGCCGGCGATGTCCTGTTTATCGATGAAATCCACCGGCTCAACCATGTGGTGGAGGAGATTTTGTATCCGGCCATGGAGGACTTTCAGCTCGACCTGGTGATCGGGCAGGGACCGGGAGCAAGAAGCGTGAAAATGGATCTGCCGCGTTTTACCCTGGTTGGGGCAACTACGCGAACCGGTCTGCTGACGCCGCCGCTGCGGGACCGGTTCGGGGTTATCCTCCGGCTGGATTTTTACAGTGCCGCGGAACTGGTTGCCATTATCAAGCGTTCGGCCAGGCTGCTTGGTATCGATATTGACGACAAGGGAGCACTGGAACTGGGCCGCCGCTCCCGGGGAACCCCGCGGATCGCCAACCGTCTGCTGCGGAGGGTCCGTGATTTTTCCGAGGTAGGCGGGCACAGCAGGATTACCCGGGCCGTTGCCGACGAGGCGCTCAATATGCTGTCGGTTGACCGGTTCGGACTGGACGAAATGGACCGGCGCATCCTGCTTACCCTGATTGATAAATTCCAGGGCGGGCCCATCGGCCTTGATACACTGGCAACGGTTGTATGCGAGGAAAAGAATACCCTGGAAGACGTTTACGAACCTTTTCTCATTCAGTCCGGATTCCTGGTCCGAACCCAGCGCGGCCGCATGGCAACGGTTGCGGCTTTTGAACATTTCGACCGTCCGGTGCATCAGGCCATTCCTAAACAAACGGGTCTTTTCGAGTAAACGGGAGGCGATATGACAGTCAAGAAAACAGTCAAGGATATCTTGAAAATGAAGCAGCTGGGCATGAAAATCACCATGCTGACAGCCTATGATGCCTCCATGGCCAGGCTGCTGGATGCCTGCGACATTGACATTCTCCTGGTGGGGGATTCTCTCGGCATGGTGGTCCTCGGTTATGACAGCACCGTGCCGGTTACCATGGAGGAAATGCTTCATCACGCAAAGGCGGTCAGCCGGGGAACCAGGCAGGGACTGGTGATCGGGGACATGCCTTTCGGTTCCTATCAGTCGGGTTTGACCCGGGCGATTGACAATGGCGTGCGCTTCATGAAGGAGGCGGGATGCGATGCGGTGAAAATAGAGGGCGGAGAAGAAATGTGCGACGTGGTCCGGGCGCTGACCCGCGGCGGCGTGCCGGTCATGGGGCATATCGGCCTTACTCCCCAGACCGCCGGGCAGCTTGGCGGCTTCAAGGTGCAGGGCAGGGACCTGGCATCGGCGCATAAAATGGTGGCCGACGCCCGGGCCCTGGCCCAGGCAGGAGTTTTTGCCATTGTGCTCGAATGCGTGCCGGGACAGCTTGCCCGGGTTATCACCAGGGCGGTTGATGTGCCGACACTTGGCATTGGCGCCGGCCCGGATTGCGACGGCCAGGTCCTGGTCATCAATGACCTGCTCGGTCTTTATGAAAAGTTTACCCCGGCTTTTGTAAAAAAGTACCAGGATTTTGCCCCGCTGGTCAAAAACGCGGTGGTTTCCTACCGGGACGAAGTCGTGCAGGGAATTTTCCCGGCAAAAGAACATACCTTTGATTCGGAAGTTGATTTCAGCGCCATGCTGGATGATTGACAAAAGGGCGGGCAGAGGCATCATGAAAACCATTACGGCGGCAGCCGTCACGGAAGCAGTCAGGGAATTGGCCGAATCCGCGGCCTATGACCTGGAACCAGATATCCTTGACGCCCTTGTCGCCGCCCGGGACCGGGAAACGTCCACCCTGGCGGAAAATGTCCTGGAAATGCTGATAATGAATGCGGATATTGCCAGCCGGGAGCAGATTCCCGCCTGTCAGGATACGGGTATCTGTACGGTATTTGTCACCCTGGGTCAGGATGTCCATGTAGCCGGCGATCTTGCTGCGGCAATCCAGGAAGGTGTACGGACAGGGTATGAAGAGGGTTTTCTGCGCAAATCGGTCTGTGATGTCATTACCCGCAGGAATACCGGGACCAATGTACCGGCGGTAGTCCATATCGAAATGGAACCGGGAGAGCATTGCCGGATTCAATTTCTGCCCAAGGGCTGCGGCAGTGAAAATATGAGCGGTCTGAAAATGCTGCCTCCTTCTGCCGGAATTCCCGGAGCAGTCGATTATATTGTCGAAACCGTGGTCAGCGCCGGCCCCAATCCCTGTCCCCCCCTGGTGGTCGGGGTGGGCATTGGCGGGACTTTTGAAAAAGCGGCCTGGATGGCGAAGAAATCCCTGCTGCGGCCGGTGGGCAGGCCCGGTGCCAGGGAAGATGTGGCGCGGCTGGAACAGGATATCCTGGCGCGCATTAACAGGGAAGGCAGGGGTGTGCACGGTCTTGGGGGCTGCAATACGGCACTGGCCGTTCACATCGAGACCTTCCCCACCCATATTGCCAGCCTGCCTGTGGCCGTGAATATCCAGTGCCATTCGCACCGGCACAAGGAAATCCTTCTCTAGCTGACTTTCTGCCCGGAGCTTTTAATTATCAGAATGGGATTATAGATGTCTTTACTCAGAAGCCAATCAGGTTTTGCCGGTGACTTTAAGAACATTACCCTGCCGCTGGAGGACGAAGTCGTAAAAAGTCTGCAGGCGGGAGATCTTGTCCACCTGTCCGGCAGAATGTATACCGGCCGGGATCAGACGCATCGGCGGTTGTGCGCCTTGCTCGATGAGGGAAAAGAGCTGCCGGCCGATCTGACCGGTCAACTGCTTTACTATGTCGGACCGAGCCCTGCCCCGCCGGGAAGGATCATTGGGGCTGCAGGTCCCACAACCAGCTATCGCATGGACGCCTATACGCCGCAACTTCTGCGGCAGGGCCTGAAGGCAACGCTCGGCAAAGGATCCCGTTCTTTATCGGTGCGCCGGGCAATGCAGGATAACGGCGCGATCTACCTGGCAACATTCGGCGGGGCAGGCGCCCTGCTGTCACAATGTATAAAAGAGGTTAAGCTGGTTGCCTTTGAAGATGCCGGCCCTGAGGCAATGTTTCTGTTTGAAGTCGAGAATTTTCCGGCAGTAGTCATCAATGACCTGAACGGAAGGGATTTTTACGAGGAAATAGCCCGTAAAGTTGCCTGAATCTGTTCGGGATGAATTTGACTTCAGGCTGCGGAGACGGAAAAAGGCAGCCTCTCCTGTTTTTTGAGCAGGGGAGGCTGCCTTTTGGTTTTGCTTGGCGGGAATGTTCCCGGCAGAAACGGAATTAAATTTCGGTTACGGTTATCGCCCCTTCAGGACAAACCTCGATGCAGGTTTCGCAACCAAGACATTCGTCAATGTTGACGGGATCAGACTTGCCGTCGACCATCTCGAAAACCTGTGCCGGACATGCATTTACACATTCTTCATCGCCGTTACATTTATCCTTATCAACGACTACTTCCCACATAATAACAACCTCCACTGATATGGTTAATTAAGAAGCTCTTAGATGTTGTCACATCTTCCTTCGCATAAAACAGTCAGTGCCGTTTTGTGATATTACGGCACTTCCGTCAAATACCTTTATTATTCTAATTACGGCCGGCGTCAATCCTTTTGCAACCACTGCTGCCTTGCTGACGGAAACGCCGCTTCCGGCAAGCGATGCATCATTTCAAAGGGACAGAAACTTCGGTGCCTTCAACAACAGGCTCGGACAATGGTGGTCGTCTCGGTAAAAGAACCTGTATGCCGGAGTTCTTCATCTTGTTGCAAGACCTGCTTTCCTTCATGGCCAGACGGTGCTTAGATTATTGTTCCGGCGGATTTGCTGCAGCCTGGCAAGCCCTGAAGAAGATACAATTAATTCCCACAGTATTTACGTTAAAAGAGTTCTTGTTGTCAATACCTGCAGACGAAAAAAGAAAAGTATCACCTTATTCCTCCCTTTTTTGCCCGCATAATTGTGTTCATATGCACAATACACAATGTATCTTCCTGGAGTGTCCGTCAAGCTTTTTTTTCCCTGCCATATTGAATAACCATCTGCTATTCGGTTCCGTTGTTTTCAATCATGATCCGCAAAATAAGCTGCTCCACTTTGCACCCCGTTTGAAGGAAGGAGAAATTAATAGGAAATATAAGGAGATACATCGTGCATGTATTTTTCCCGGACCCTCAGAGCAATTCGAACGCTCCGCATAGCATTCCCGAGGCTCATCCGCCTCTCTTTTCCTTCCCAGGTCTCTCCATGGTGTATCCAGAATTGTGGCACACAACATGTTGTGCTTTTCCTTGATAGGGATGGATTGAATGCAACCTGTTGAAATTCTATGTTATTTTCTTGACAGTCGATGCCCGCTGTTATAAAAGTATATTAAGTGGTGTAAAGTGGATTAAAAGGGTGCGGGGTGGCACATTTTGCCTGGTGATGAAGAGTGAAGGAAAAACAATCAGAAATCAGGTTTCGCAGCCGATCGGAACACGCGCTTGATCCCAAGGGCCGCCTGAACATTCCCACCCGGTTTCGCGAGGTGCTTCGTGAAGTATATACCGATTCGCTTATTGTCACCAACTGGGATAAGTGCCTGAAGGCTTTTCCCTTGTCGGAATGGGACAAGATTGAGGAGAAGCTCCATACCGAAGCGCGCAATCAAGTTCGCTTCGGACCCTTTGTCCGCTATGTCATTTCCGGCGTAACTGAATGCTCTCTCGATAAACAGGGAAGAATTCTGGTGCCGGCTTCCCTGCGTTCAGAGTTTGATATCGTCAAGGATGTTGTTCTCAACGGCATGCTCGATCATTTTGAAATCTGGGACAAGGCGGCATGGCATGTAGAAACGCGTAAAACCCGTGATAATTTTGGTGATTTTGAAGAAGGGCTCTCTGCAATGGGAATCCTGTAGCCAATGGCATGGACAGTTTCACAAACGATGTTCACGTCCCGGTTCTGCAGGAAGAGGTCATTAAATATTTACAGCTTAAGGCTGATGGCATCTATGTTGATGCGACAATCGGCCTCGGCGGCCACGCCAGACGTATTCTGCAGACAATCGGTACCCAGGGCAGGGTTATCGGCTTTGAATGGGATGAGCAGGCAGCGGATATTGCCGCCCGGCGTCTCAGGGAATTCGGCAGCAGGGCAGCAATTATCCAGAGAAGCTATGCCGAACTGGCGGCGGGACTCCGGGAAATGAATATCGGGAAGATTGACGGCCTGCTGCTTGATCTCGGGGTTTCTTCCCTGCAGCTTGACAGGGGAGCCAGGGGGTTCAGCTTCCAGGTCGATGCCCCCCTGGATATGCGGATGGATTCGAGGCTGCGGGAGACAGCGGCGGACCTGGTGCAGCGGCTTTCCCGGGAGGAACTGGCGGACATTATTTACCACTATGGCGAAGAAAGGCAGGCAAGGCGGATAGCAGAGTTTATCGTGCAGGCAAGAGAGAAAAAAAAAGTGGAGACAACGGGTCAGCTTGCCGGAATAGTGGCGGCTGCAATCCCGAGAAAGTTCCACCCCAAGACAAAGCATGTGGCAACCCGGACCTTTCAGGCTTTGCGCATCGCCGTCAACCGGGAATTTGACAACCTGTCGGAAATACTTGCCACAGCCCCTTCGGTACTGAATACGGGAGCAAGGATATGCGTGATCACTTTTCATTCCCTGGAAGACAGGATAGTGAAACAGTCGTTTGCCGGAAACCCGGAATTAAGAGCGGTCACCAGACGGCCTGTATCTCCGGGCGTAGATGAGTTGGCGAACAACCCGAGAGCCCGCAGCGCGAAATTGCGGGTCGCCGAAAAAGTAGAGCAAATTTGATCCCTGCCGGATGGAAGAAAAGGATCTTTGCACAGGTAAGAAAAGGACAAGAGAGGAGGTCATCAGATGATTACGGGAATAAGTTCGAAAATGTTTCGGCCACATACAGTGACCATTGGCATGCGGCAGCAGGTGGTTGCGCGAACACACCCGGTGATGTCGAAAAGGGTGGCCAGGCGGGTGACGGTAATGCTTTGCGTCGGCATTTTTGTTGTATTTGCCTTCAGCCAGTTCATGCGCTGGCAGATTGTCTCTTCAGTCAATGAGCTTGAACAGCTCCGCGCGGCAAGGAATCAGGCCGGCAGTGAAAATATTTCCCTGCTCGCAGAGAGGGCGCAGCTGATCTCAAAGGATTACATAATGGACAAGGTCGGCGCCAAATATCAACTTTTAGTTCCTGAAAAGGCACAGATGCAAAGACTCTAAAACGAATGACAAGGTCTGTAAGGAAGATAGCACGGAAAAAAAAACGTTTCCATGCGGTCGCATTTTTTGTAATTTTGTCAGCAGCGGTCGGAGCAGGACTGTACAGGTTACCTCCTTCCCTCCTGGATGTCGGCAGATTTTTCCGGCTCGCTGCTGACAGATTTTCATCCCAATCAGCGGACATTCTGTCCGCTGAAGCTGTTTTAAGAGGGACAATTTTTGATCGAAATCTGAATGAACTTGCAGTAAGCTATCAGCTGTATTCCCTGTTTATCCGTCCCTCTGAAATTGTAGACCGTCCTAAAATTGCCGCCGATCTTTCCCGTTTTACCGGTCAGGAAGCAGGCGAACTTGAAATCCGGCTGCGCAGCGGCAGCAGCCAGATAAGAATCGCCGAGAATCTTGACCGGCAGCAGGTTGAGGGAATCACGGCTTTACAGCTGAAAGGGGTTTACTTCAAACCTGTTGCGGAGCGGTTTTACCCGGGGCATGAAGTTGCCGCCGCACTCCTTGGGTACACAGAAGACGGATTGGGCCTGACCGGGATCGAGGCCATGTGGGATACAGTTCTCCAGCGCAGTAATTTCAGAGCTTCTTCCATTCCCGAGATAGACTTTAAGGACACACAGGTTCTCGGCAATACCAAACTGGACATCATCCTGACCCTGGATCAGGAGATCCAGAAGGAGATTGAGCAACGCCTGCGCGAATATCTGCAGGCTAATGGTGCCGGCAGGGGCCAGGCTGTGGTCATGAATGCCCGGACCGGAGCTGTCCTGGCATGGGCAGACATGCCTTCGTTTAATCCGAATTATTTCTGGCAGATTCCGGGCACCATGCAAAAAAGTGCCGGTTCGGAAGGGATTGACGAAAAATTATTTGAAGATATGTTGGTCCGGGCTGCGGCGGTCAGAAAGAAAGTGGAACCCGGAGAAAAACTTCTTCCCCCCACGGTTGCCGCTGAAAATTTCGGCTTGCAGGAAAGTGAGATCCGGCAATTTGGGGAAATGATCGGCCTTGGCCGGGATTTTACATGCCGGCTTCCGGACTGTGCCGATAGTGGAGAGCGGATCGATACTGGCGGACCCGGTGCAGGAGAAATCGACAATATCAGTCCGCTGCAGTTTGTGACTGCGGCGGCAGGACTGTTGAACGGAGGCTGGAAAGTACAACCCTATGTGCTCGATTCCATATACGACGAAACGCACAAGAGAGAGTATGAAAGATCAAAGGAATATGAAGCGGCAGAGCGCCGGCGCATCATGTCCCCGTTCCATGGCGTAATGGTGCGTATGAATCTTCCTTCCCTGCAGAAAGCCGGTGGCAAAGATCTTTATCTGCATGCAGGTTCGGTTAACAGGATTATCCCCCAGGGTGATTTGAGCCGCTATGTTATGCAGGACATGATGATCGGCGCCATCCCTGTCAAATCTCCGGAATACGTGGTGTTTATGGTCTCCTGGCGGGACAGCCTGAATCCGCTGCCGGACGGAATAGACAGGAGGTATCAGGTGGCCGAACTGGGGGAGAAAATACTCCCGGCCGCCTACAGCCTTGCCCGCCGCGAACAGAGGCAGGATCGCTCCATAGGCCATGATCCGTCAAATTACAATCGGTTTCTCATCAGCCGCCGAATAGATTATCAGGATCCGGAAAAGTCTGTGGTGCAGGACGGGCCTGTTATGCCGCTCGTTACCGGGTTGAGCCTGCGCAAAGGTCTGCAGCGGCTGAATGCATATAATCTCACCGTGAAGGTTGAGGGAAGCGGCCGTATTGTCAACCAGCGGCCGGAATCCGGAAACCCCCTGAACAATGTCGGCGAGTGCACGCTGATTCTGGAGTCTAAACTGGGATCATGAAAACGCTCAAGGAGTTGCTCGCAACTGTAAAAGTCGTCTCCCTGGCGGGAAAAAAATCCTCCCTGGACATGGAGATAAAGGGATTAACGAGCGATTCGCGCAGGGCGGAAAAGGGAATGGTTTTTGTTGCCCTTGCGGGCACCGATCAGGATGGACATAAGTACGTTGGGGATGCCCTGGCAAAAGGCTGCACGGCAATAGTGGTTGAAAAGGAGATGGAGGTCCAGGCAACAGCAGTTGTCCGGGTCAATGACAGTCATCGGGCCTATGGGCTGATGGCGGCCGAACTGTATGGCCATCCGGGCCGGGAGATGACCGTCATCGGCCTGACCGGAACCAACGGAAAAACCACAACTTCCTGGATTATCGAAAAGATGCTCCGGGAGAGAGGCGGAAAAGTCGGAGTTATCGGCACAATAAATTATCGTTATAACGGGAGAGACGGCGAAAGCATTGTCATGGATGCACCGCTGACGACGCCGGAGCCGGCTGCTCTGCAGCATCTCCTGCGGGAAATGGCCGATTCGGGGGTAACCGATGTGGTCATGGAGGTTTCCTCCCATGCCTTGTCCCAGCAGCGACTGGCCGGACTGACTTTTGATATCGGGGTGTTTACGAATCTCAGCCGGGATCACCTTGATTACCATGCTACCATGGAGCAATATTTTGCCTCCAAAAGCCGGCTTTTCCTGGAGTATCTGAAGGAGGACGGAGTTGCAGTTGTTGTTCATTCGGGAGCGCATGAACATGGAGACCCGGACGGAAAATGGGACCGGAGTATGGTTGCCCTGCTCCGGGACAACGGTTTCCTGCCGTATACAGGAAAAAGGATCAACAGATCGTATTTAACCTGCGGATTTGACCGGGATTGTACGATAAGGGCTGCTGAACCTGTCCAGAACCTTGAGGGCAGCACCTGCCGGATTTTCATCAAGGAAAAATCGCTTCATCTCAAATCGCAGCTGATCGGGCGGTACAACATTCTGAACATGCTTGCCGCGGCAGCTGTCGGCCATGCCGCCGGTCTGGAGATTGATGCCATCGGTCGAGGCCTGGGCACTGTCACCTCCATTCCCGGCCGGCTTGAGAGAGTCGCCCTGCCTTCTGTTGCGGCGGATTCCGATGACCCGTATGTGTTTGTTGATTATGCGCATACTCCGGATGCGCTGGAAAATGTACTGCAGACCCTGCGGCAGATGTCCCCGGGCCGTCTGATCTGCATTTTCGGCTGCGGCGGCAACCGGGACCGGGGAAAAAGACCGCTGATGGGCGAAATAGCAGGCCGGCTGGCAGACAGGGTTCTGGTTACTTCGGATAACCCGCGCAAAGAGGACCCGGCGGCGATTCTGCAGGAAATTGAATCCGGTCTTTGCCGAATGCAAACCAATAAAACCGAGATATCCCGATTACTGGATAAAAGTCTGCCCGATCCGCAATACGCCGTTCTTGAGGACCGCCGGCAGGCCATTCATATGGTCTGCAGCCAGGCGGAGAAAAACGACGTCGTGCTGATAGCCGGCAAAGGACATGAAACCTACCAGATTACCGCCAGGGGAAAACGTTTTTTCGATGACCGGCTTGAGGCGCGGAACGGACGGCTGCGCTGGACCGCCGATCATCTGTGCCGGGCGACATCCGGCAGCCTGGATCAGCAGGGGGCAGCTCCGCTGCTGGGTGAAGTGTCGACCGATACCAGAACTCTGCGGCCGGGGGATATATTTCTGGCACTCCAAGGGGAGAATTTTGACGGTCACGGTTTTGCGCCGGAAGCGATCCGCAAGGGGGCAGCCGCTCTGATCATCAGTGAATCCTGCCCGGCTGCGGACAGCAGTGTCTGCGTGGTCAGGGTGAAGGATACCCTCAGGGCTCTAGGCGATCTTGCCGGCTACCGGCGGCGGGCTCTGGCTCCTGGACTGTTGGTGATCGGCATTACGGGAAGTTCCGGGAAAACAACAGTCAAGGAAATGACGGCTGCTGTACTCGAGGAACACTACAAAAGTGCGCAATATGCACCGGTTCTCAAAACCCGGGGAAATTTCAATAACCTGGTCGGCCTCCCGCTCACCCTCCTGGAAATCAATGCCGGCCATCGGGCGGCGGTCCTGGAAATGGGCATGAATCGACCGGGAGAGATCAAAAGGCTGGCTGAAATTGCGGCGCCGGATATCGGCTGCATCACCAATGTCCAGGCAGCTCACCTGGAAGGGCTGGGGACCATTGAGGGAGTCGCAAGGGCCAAGAAAGAGCTTTTTACCGCCATGTCACCCGGAGGTGTCCGGATTGTCAATTATGACGATGTTCAGATCAAAAAATCAGGAGAATATCATGGAAATACTGTTATCGGTTTTGCCGTCACACCCGCCGGCAGAAAACACAACCCGGCAGTCAAGGCAACACGTATCAGCAGCCAGGGAGCGGCAGGCATGTGTTTTACCCTGCATGTCAACAACTGGCGAAAACGAATCCAGGTACCGGCCGCGGGAGCACATAACGTCGCTAACTGCGCTGCTGCAGCAGCGATTGCAACTGCAGCCGGCGTGCATCCGGAGGTAATCGTCAGGGGATTGTCCCGTTTCAGGTCCGGGGACAAGCGGCTGCAGGTATCGGTTCTGCCGGGCGGCATTCACGTGCTCAATGATTCCTATAATGCCAACCCCTCGTCAATGGCGGCGGCATTGCGGACAATCAGCGATTTTGGTTGCGACTGCGGCAAAATCGCGGTTCTTGGAGACATGCTCGAACTGGGAGATGCCTCGGCTGACTTCCATCGGCAGATCGGTTCGCTGGTCGGCGAACTGGGATTTCAGTATCTGGCGGTGACGGGGAGCTTTTCCGGGATGGTCATTGAAGGAGCCCGCAAGACGGGCATGGGAAAAAATAAAATCATGGCGGGTGAATCGGCCGATGCAATAGCGCATTGGCTTGCCGGTCTGATTGCAAAAAAAAAAATTCATCAGGGGGATTGGCTGCTGGTGAAAGGTTCACGGGGTATGCGCATGGAAAAGGTACTGGAGTCCCTTGCCGAGCACCTGAAAAAAGAGCAGTGACAGATTATGCTGTATAATTTTTTTTATGCCTTACATACCCAGTTCAGCTGGCTGAACGTATTCCGGTACATAACATTCCGAACCATCGGGGCAACGGTAACGGCTTTTATTATACTTTTTATTATCGGACCAAAATTTATCCGCCTGCTGCAGCGGAAACAAATAGGTCAGGTTGTCCGGGAGGACGGCCCGGAATCCCATCTGAACAAGCAGGGCATTCCCACCATGGGTGGGGTGCTGATTCTCGGGGCCCTGACTGTCTCCACCCTGCTCTGGGCTGACCTGACCAACGGCCTGGTCTGGCTGGTGCTGGGAGCAACGCTTTTTTACGGCTGGATAGGTTCGATAGACGACCTGCGCAAAATCAGGAAAAAAAACAGCAGGGGGCTTTCCCCCCGCAGCAAGATCCTGCTCCAGATTGTTGGAGCTTCGGCCGTCGGTCTCTTTCTCTTTCTGCATCCGGTCTATGACGGCCGATTGAGCCTTCCTTTTATCAAGGGTTTTCAGCCGGACCTCGGTTTATGGTATATTCCTTTCGCCGTCCTGGTGGTTGTCGGCGCCTCCAATGCGGTGAATCTGACCGACGGACTTGACGGCCTCGCGGCCGGGCCGCTGGTGATAAGCGGTTCGGTATATGTCATTTTTTCCTATATAGCGGGACATGCCATAGTCGCCGGTTATCTGCAGATACCTTATGTGCAGGGGGCCGGCGAAGTCGCGGTTATCTGCGGCGCAATGGTGGGCGCCTGTCTCGGGTTTCTGTGGTTTAACACCTATCCGGCGCAGATTTTCATGGGGGACGTCGGTTCCCTGGCGCTGGGGGGAATGCTCGGCTCGGTATCCATCATCATTAAACAGGAAATACTGCTGGCCATAGTCGGCGGCATATTCGTGATGGAAGCCCTGTCGGTCATTATGCAGGTGAGTTATTTCAAGCTGTCGGGCGGCAAGAGGATTTTTCTCATGGCGCCCTTCCATCATCATTTTGAGAAAAAGGGATGGCGGGAACCCAAAGTGGTCGTCCGCTTCTGGATCATATCGATCATCCTGGGCCTCTTGGCCCTGGCAACCTTGAAACTGCGGTAATCGGATGCAGCTGCAAGCGGGAAAACATGCGGTGGTCATCGGCCTGGGAACTTCCGGGATGGCGGCTGTCCGTTTTCTTCACACCCGCGGCCTGCAGGTGTCGGTCTCGGAAACCAGACCAGCTGAAAAGCTCCGTCCGGATGATCTTGCCGCCTTGAGCAGCCTGGAGGTAAAGATTGAGACCGGCGGCCATACCGGGGAATTTCTCAGCCGGGCCGATCTCGTCCTTCCCAGCCCCGGTGTACCCCTCGATCTGCCGGCGCTTGCCATTATCAGGGCCAGGGGAATTCCAATTATCGGAGAGATCGCACTTGCCGCCGGGGAAATTTCCGTCCCGGTTATTGCAGTGACAGGGAGCAACGGCAAAACGACCGTTACTTCGCTTATCGGTCATCTGCTCCGAAAAGCCGGCAGAAAAATCTTTGTCGGCGGCAATATCGGCACTCCTGTTCTTGATTATCTGGCCGGTGATCAGTCCGCAGAGGCTGTAGTCCTGGAACTGAGCAGTTTCCAGCTGGAGATCGGCGGCAGCTTCAGACCGGACATCGGTCTGCTGCTCAACATTTCACCCGATCATCTCGACAGGCATGGATCCATGGAAAAGTATGCCGCAGCCAAGCAGCGTCTGTTTGTGAATCAGCAGGAAGAAGACGTTGCCATTCTCTGTGGTGATGATCCCTTGCTGAAAATGAAGCCGGCCGGCCGGGCAAACACCGTGCTTCGATTTGGGATTCATTCGGATTCCCAGGCGCTGGTGATGGATAGCGGGGTCCGCGTATCCGCCGCACCGGGCGGCAGCAGCATTACGGAAGAGTATGATCTGCGGCAAACGGCGCTATCCTCCTTTGTCAACAGGTTGAATGCCGCTGCGGCCATTCTGGCTGTCAGGTCCTATGGCTGCAGCGCGGATGAAATAAGAAGGGGACTTGCCGATTATGCAACGCCTGCACACCGGATGTCCCTGGTCGGTGAGATTGACGGAGTCCGGTATATAGACGACTCAAAAGGAACCAATATAGGAGCTGTTGCGGCGGCGCTCGCCAGCTGCGGCAGCCCTGCCATCCTGATTGCAGGCGGCCGCGACAAGGGGAGTGATTTCAGGCTGCTGACACCGGCCGTGCAGGAACATGTCAGGCACCTTGTTCTTCTCGGTGAAGCAGCCGACCGGATGGACGAGGCTCTTGGTTCCGTGGTCCCCGCCGAGAGAGCGGAAAACATGGGCGATGCTGTCCGGCTGGCTGCGGCAGCGGCCCGTTCCGGGGATACTGTTCTGCTTTCTCCGGGCTGCGCCAGTTTTGACATGTTTGACAGTTATGCCCATCGGGGAGAGGCTTTTCGACAGGCTGTGTTCGATCTGCATTCCCGGCAACAGGAAAGTGTATAAGGTGAGGCGATGATAAAGAAATGTTGTGTCTGCAGCAGGGTGAAAACCGAGGGCAAATGGCATCGGCAGAAAGTCTCTCCTGCCGGCAGGCGGATATCCCATGCCTATTGCCCGTCGTGTTTTGCGAAAACCATGGTCCGGATTGAAAACCATATCCCGGGAAGACCGGTAGAAGCGCCGGTGAACGAATTGGGCAATGTTTTGTATGGTATCTGATGTATGCGGCTGATCGTTACCGGAGGCGGCACAGGCGGGCACCTTTTCCCGGGCATTGCTCTTGCCACAGGCATGCAGGAGCGGGTAAAGGACTGCCGGATCCTGTTTATCGGAACCCGCAGGCAGCTTGATAAGGATACTCTTGCCAGGTACGATTTCGAGCTGGCATCCATCGAATGTATGGGGCTGAAGGGAATGGGAGTGAAAAACAGGATTCGAAGCGTCATGCAAATGCCGGCAGCGATTTTAAAGGCGCGGAAGATCATCAGGCAATTTAAGCCCGACCTCGTGTTTGGAGTGGGAGGATATGTGACAGGCCCGGTCCTGCTTGCCGCCAGAATGCAGGGATGTCCGGTCTGCATTCATGAGCAGAATTCGGTGCCCGGACTGACCAATAAGTTCCTGGCCCGGATAGCCGACAGGATATTTATTTCCATTCCCTGCGCCTATCCCTTTGCCGTAGACAAAACGCTGATGACCGGCAATCCTGTGCGCCGGGAAATTATCAATGCCGCAGCAGAAGAAAGGAAGACTGAGGACGGGAAATTGACGGTCCTGGTGCTGGGCGGCAGCCAGGGGGCACACCGCGTAAACATGCTGGTTGCGGAGGCTGCTGCCGCAATCCGGGTTCCGGAAGGTATGGAGTTAAAATGGATTCATCAGACTGGCAAAAACGATTTGAACGAAGTAAAGTCACGCTATCAAGAGAGAGGATCGGATGCTCTGGTCGGTGATTTTTTTCAGGATATGGCCTCGATTTACCGGCAGGCGGATCTCGTTATTTCACGGGCCGGCGCAACCACTCTTGCAGAACTTTCCGTCATGGGACTGCCTGCCCTGCTCATTCCCTATCCCCATGCCGCCGACAACCATCAGCAGGAAAACGCACTCTATTACGCGGCTGGCGGAGCGGTGAAGATACTGCCGGAGAAGGAATTAAGCCCGGAAAAGCTGGTCGGTGAGATTACGGCCCTGGCCGCAAACCCGGACAAGCTGCAGGCAATGGCGGCGAATATGAAAAAAATGGGAAGACCGGATGCAACGGAGAGGATTATAGAAGCCTGTCTCGCTCTTGCCAGCGTCCGGCAGATACCAGATAAAAAGCAGAATGTATAAGAAAACCAAACATATACACTTCGTCGGCATCGGCGGCATCGGCATGAGCGGGATAGCCGAGCTGCTCCTGAACCTGGGATACCGGGTCAGCGGTTCCGACATGCAGTTGTCGGATATTACCCGCCGCCTCGAGCAACTGGGCGCCGAGGTCAACCAGGGTCACAGCGGCCAGTGGATCGACGGTGCGGATGTGGTGGTGACGTCATCAGCCATCAGGGTTGAGAACCCGGAAATCCTGGCGGCCGTGGACAGGCATATTCCGGTTATTCCCCGGGCGGAGATGCTGGCCGAGCTTATGCGGCTCACAAAGTACGGTATTGCAGTAGCCGGCAGTCACGGCAAAACCAGCACTACCTCCCTGGTTGCCTGGCTGCTGCACAGGGCAGGGCTTGATCCCACGGTGGTTATCGGCGGCAAGGTAAACTCGCTCGGCGGCAATGCCAAGCTGGGGGAAGGCGAGTTTCTTGTTGCCGAAGCCGATGAAAGCGACGGGTCCTTTCTGAAACTTTCGCCGGCGATTGAAATAGTGACCAACATAGATCTGGAACATCTTGATTACTACCGGGATCTTGATCATATCAAGGAGGTTTTCGTCCAGTTCATGGATCGGATTCCTTTTTACGGTGCCGTGGTCCTCTGTCTTGACGATCCGAATATCGCCGCCCTGCTGCCGCGCATACAGAAGCGGAAAATAACCTACGGACTGACCGAACAATCGGATATCCATGCGGCGGATATCGTTTCCCACGGGCGCCGGAATGAGTTTTCAGTGCTGCGGGGAAACAAGAACCTTGGCCGGGTAGCCCTTTCTATCCCCGGACGCCACACCATCTATAACAGTCTGGCGGCAATAGGCGTAGGGCTGGAACTGGAAATCGATTTTCCTATGATTGCCGAGGCCCTGGAAACATTTGAGGGTGTTCAAAGACGGCTGGACGTTAAAGGAGAAGCCTCGGGCGTACTCGTCATCGATGATTACGGACATCATCCGACTGAAATACGCGCCACACTGGATGCGATACGGGAAGGCTGGCCGGAAAAGAGGCTGGTCGTCGTTTTTCAGCCGCACCGCTACTCAAGGACAAGCGCCCTGTTTGATGAATTCAAGATTGCTTTTCATCGGGCCGATATTCTTGTGGTGACAGACATTTATGCGGCCAGTGAATCGCCGCTGGAAGGCGTGACGAGCGAAGCGCTGGTCGATGCAGTAAAAAAACACGGTCAGCGTGATGCGTATTACATACCGGATGTGGACACTCTGCCCGAGGAGCTGCATCCCATGCTCCAGCCGGGAGATCTGGTCCTGACCATGGGCGCAGGGAATATAGTCCGGGCCGGTGAAAAGCTGCTCAGGCTGCTTGCGGCAGGAAAAACCGGGAACTGAGATCATGGATGCCATGAAGAACCGATACCGGGAACAGCCGAAATCCATGACTGCGGAACAGCGGCATGCCCTGGCCGGTTTCTGGAAGGGATCTGTCAACTGGGACGTATCCATGCGCGATTACTGCACTCTGCAGGCAGGAGGCAGTACGGATGCCCTGGTTGTGGCGTCGACCCTGGCGGAACTCGAAAAGCTCGTACGATGGCTGCAGGATCATGAAATTGCCTGGCGGGTTATCGGCAGAGGAAGCAATATCCTGATCACAGGAAAAGGTTTTCACGGAGTTCTGATCATACTCGGGGAGGAGTTCAGTTCGATCGGCTGCAGGGAAACGGCGGCGGACGGCAAAACACGCGTGGCAGCCGGTGCCGGATGTTCCGTTTCCAGGCTGGTCGGCTGGTGCGGCAGGCACAGTCTCAGCGGTCTGGAATTCATGTCCGGAATTCCGGGCAGTGTCGGCGGCGCAGTATACATGAATGCCGGGGCATGGGGCAGCGAAATCGGCGAATACATTGCCGGTGTTTCCTTTGTCGATGTGCAGGGCTGCTTCCATGAGGTGCCGGCTGAAGAAATTGACTTCTCATACCGCCGGATACAACCTGGCAGCGAACAGCTCCAGCATGGGGTTATTGTCGGAGCTGAATTTTTACTGCTTCCCGGCCGGCAGAGGGAAATATTCGAAAAATGCAGGCTGTATCAGGAACAGCGCCGTAAGAAACAGCCGGTTGGGATGCCGTCCGCCGGTTCGTTTTTCAAAAATCCCGAAGGGGATTCGGCCGGCCGGCTTATTGAAGCTGCGGGCCTGAAAGGTCTGCGCAGGGGAAATGCCATGGTCTCCCCGGTTCATGCCAATTTTATTGTCAATACCGGCCAGGCGACTGCCGATGAAATCATCGCGCTCATGCAGGAGGTTCAGGAGCGTGTTTTTCATGCTTCCGGCATCCTGCTCGAGCCGGAAGTGCAATTATTGTAAGCTGAAAAAAAACAGGAAACATGTACATTCCAGAGCCGCAGCCAAAAAAAGGAAAACTGAGCTCACTCGGTGGACGGGCTGCAGCGGTATTGCGAAAAATTCTCCAGGCCGGTCATCAGACCCAGGTCAACAGAAAAACAAATACCGTGACCAGATACCAGCGCCCTTTGAGGATAAAGAGACTGCTGCGTTCGGTCAATCTCCTGCTGGCGGCGGTAATTCTGATTGTTGCCGTGGGATGGCTTGCATTTGCAGCGCTGGCAAAATCGGATATTTTTCAGGTGGCTTCAGTGATAGTTACCGGCAACAAGGTGGCTACCGAACATCACATCCTGGAAAAAGCCGGTTTAAATCACGGCGTGAGCTTGCTCGACCTGGATATCAGGAAGGTCGAAAATGCTATCGGCGGCCTGCCCTGGGTCGAGAAAGTGACAATCAGCCGCAACTGGCCGTCCGGCCTTGAGATAGCGGTGCAGGAACATAAGCCGCTTGCCCTGATGAATCTTGATGATGATGGAACCGCCAGATTGTATTATATTGACGCCAACGGACATGTTTTTGCCCCGGCAGTGGGGGGAAACGATCTTGATTTCCCGGTGCTGACCGGTCAGGGGCTGGCAGGGGATCTGCGCGGGATGCGCATCGAGAAGGATTCCCTGACCGGCATGGGCATGCATTTTCTGCTTGTTGCGGCACAGGGCAATCAGATACTTCCCCTGCAGGCTGTTTCGGAAGTCCAGGTCAGCGAGGAAAAGGGATTAATCGTCTATCTTGTCGATTATCCGTTCCCTATTTATCTCGGCCGGGAACGAATACGTGAACGCTATTCGCTCCTGGTCCGGCTCCTTGCGCAGCTTTATGAAAAAGATAAAATGAAGGAAATAAAAGAAATTCGCATGGACTATGCGGAGAACAAAATTATGGTTGCCAGCCTCGGCAATCCATAAAGAGAATCTATATGGAAGAGATAGAAATTCAGGAACAGGGTGATCTTGTTGCCGGTCTGGATATTGGGACGACAAAAATCTGTGCGGTGATCGGTGAGGTTTTTGAAGACCATGTCGATGTCATCGGGGTGGGCACTGCCGCCTCGACCGGTATGCGGCAGGGGGTAGTCGTCAATATCGAGTCGACCGTCAAGGGGATCCGGGAGGCTATCGCGGCTGCCGAGGATATGGCGGGATGCGATATCGAGACGGTCTATGTGGGTATTGCCGGCAACCATATCAAGGGATTCAACAGCCCCGGAATAATCGCCATCAACAATCAGGAAATAAAACAGAAGGATATCGAAGCGGTTATCCAGGCTGCCCAGACCGTTAAAATATCTGATAACCAGAAGATCATCCATGTTCTGCCGCAGGAATACATGGTGGATGATCATACGGGTATTCAGAATCCCCTGGGCATGACCGGAGTTCGCCTGGTAACCAACGTCCATATCGTGACCGCGGACATCACCTCGCTGCACAACCTGCTGGTGAGCTGCAACCGGGCCGGGCTGCAGGTCGCGGAAATTGTCCTCGAATCTGTGGCTTCATCCCGGACGGTTCTCAGCCGCGATGAAATGGAGCTGGGTGTAGCTCTCGTCGACATCGGCGGCGGAACGACCGATCTCGCCATTTTCTGCAATGGTACGATCAAGCATACCTGGGAGCTTGCCCTGGGAGGCAACAGCCTGACCAGCGACCTCTCGGTGGGGCTCCGCACCCCGATGCAGGAAGCCGAAAAGCTCAAGTATCTTTACGGCTCGGCACTGTCCTCCATGATCAAGGAAAATTTTGTGGTTGAGGTCCCGACCGTCGGCGACCGGAAGCCGCGCAAGGTATCGCAGCGGGTTCTGGTTGAAATACTCGAGGCCCGGATGGAGGAAATTCTGCAGATGGTCAATAAGGAAATCTGCAGCTCCGGCTACCGCACCCGGCTGAATGCCGGCATAGTCATTACCGGCGGTTGTGCGCTGTTGGCCCACATGGTTGATATGGCAGAGCAGATTTTCGACCTGCCTGTCAGGGTCGGGTATCCCAAGGGGATCGGAGGGAGGACGGAAGAGGTGGATTCTCCCCGCTGCACCACTGCAGTCGGCCTCGTTCTTTACGGCAGCCAGGTCATGCACAGCACGGCAAAAGGATCATCCGGAGTGAGGGAGAAACTGAAAAAATGGGTCAGAAATATTGTATAAAAGTCAATGAATTCACTTTGGTCTATACCGTGTTAATGGTATAGTTTGAAAACCCATGAAAATCCTAACTGTAGGGGGATATCATGCCGTTTAGAATAGCGGAAGAAGAGTCGGTTGCAGTTATCAAGGTTATTGGCGTCGGAGGCAGCGGCGGCAATGCTATCAATACCATGATCGAAAGAAACCTGCAGGGAGTGGAGTTCATTGCGGCCAACACGGATATGCAGGCCCTGGAGAAATCGCTTGCCGATATACGCCTGCAGCTCGGTCCCGGAATCACCAAAGGCATGGGAGCCGGAGCAGATCCCGAGAAAGGGCGTGATGCGGCCCAGGAAAGTTACGATGAAATCCACAATATCATCAAGGGGGCGGATATGGTGTTCATCACCGCCGGCCTCGGAGGCGGAACAGGAACCGGTGCCGCACCTGTCATTGCGAAGCTGAGCAAGGAAAGCGGGGCACTGACTGTTGCGGTCGTCACCAAGCCGTTTTATTTCGAAGCCAAGACCCGGATGCGCAATGCCGAGAAGGGTTGGAATGAGTTGAAAAAATACGCCGATACCATTATCACGGTTCCCAATGACAGGCTGCTCAGTCTGATGCAGAAGAACTCCACCCTCATTGACATGATGAAAAAGGTTGATGATGTTCTCCTGCAGGCGGTGAAAGGAATTACCGACCTGATTAACCTGCCGGGTCACATCAACGTTGATTTCGCCGACCTGAAAACAGTAATGAAGGAGGTCGGCCCGGCAATTATGGGATCAGGTGCATCATGCGGTGAAAACCGGGCAGCCGAAGCGGCCAAGAGGGCTATCGACAACCAGCTGCTGGAAGATGTCGGCATCGACGGCGCCAGGGGAATACTCATAAATATCTCTGCAACCCAAAGCAGCCTCACCATGGCCGAGTTCATGGAGGCATCGGCGCTTATCCAGCAAAAGGCCCATGACGATGCCAATATAATTATCGGTGCCCTGTTCGATGAGTCCCTGGAGGACGAATTGCGGGTAACCGTCATTGCCACAGGGATTACGGGAATTGAGGAAACGGAAACAATTGAGCACATCGATGTCACTCGCAACAAGACCCGGGAAGCTCAGGCCAGGCCGGAAAAGACAGCCGCCGAGCAGCTGGAAATATCGGCCCAGAATCGTTCGGTCAGCCATGCCCAGCCAAATCCCCGGCCCCGGTCACCATCCATGCCGAGTCCGGTTTTTGATGAACGGGAACCGGAACTCTGGGATGAACCGGCATATATCAGAAAAAAGGCAAACTGATTGTTCCGGCGGGTATCCGCATGATGCTGAAATATATTCGTCTTGTCCTGGGAGCCTGCTGATTCAGTCTTCACTTCGCAGGGACCGGTAGCACATTTGTCCACTTTTCTTGCCCGGGAAACAGGAACAGTCAGGAAAAAATGGACGGGCCGGCTTCCAGTCGCCCTCCTCTATCCTCATTCCTATCCTCTTGCCGCCTCCAATCTTGGATTTCAACTGGTCTACAGCCTTCTCAATGATCATGAGGAGGTTGTCTGCGAGCGGTTCGTCTATCCGCAGGATGGCAGGCCCCTGCGGTCCCTCGAATCCAACCGGCCGCTGACCGATTTCCCGATCATAATGGGCTCAATAAGCTTTGACGAGGATTTTCCCCGGCTGGTCGCCATGCTCTCTTCAGGCGGCAGCAAACCTTTTGCTTCGGACCGGCCGGAATTTATCGGACCGGGCCGGCCGCTCATTATCCTGGGCGGTGTGGCAATATTCATGAATCCCGAGCCCCTGGCGCCTTTTGCCGACATCATGGTGATAGGGGAAGCCGAGGCGGTGCTCGACCCGCTGATCGCCAGGGTGCAGAGAGCGTATGAAACCGCTGCTCCCAGGCAGGAACTGCTTGGGCAGCTGGCCTCATCACTTGCGGGATGTTATGTGCCTTCATTCTATTCCTTCAGGTTTACAGCCAATGGCGCCGTTGACTCAATTGTCCCTGCCGCGGGAGTTCCTGCCCGGGTTCGCAAAGTTATCGCGGCAGATATGGACAAAGCGGCCCACTCACATCTTTACTCCCCTGATGCCGAACTCGCCATGCACATGACCGAACTCGGAAGGGGGTGCAGCAGAGGCTGCCGCTTCTGTGCCGCCGGATTTATCTATCGGCCGCCCCGCTTATGGGATATGAAAAAAGTGCTGGCCGGAATAAAGGCAAGGCCCGGGGAGATGAACCGCGTCGGCCTGCTGGGAATGGAAATGGCAGATCCGCAACTGCTTGACGCCATTGCCGGATATCTGGAAGAGACAGCCTGTTCTCTTTCCTTTTCCTCGCTGCGGGCGGACCGGATTAGCGACCGTCTGCTGTCGCTCTTGTCAGGGTCGGGTCAGAAAAGTGCGGCAATTGCGCCGGACGGTTGTTCCGAGCGTCTGCGCAGGGTTATTAACAAGGGATTGCGGGAAAAAGATCTGCTGGCTGCTGCCTCAAGACTGGTTGAGGCGGGTATTGTTCATCTTAAGCTTTATGTCATGATAGGACTGCCCACGGAAACCGATGAGGATCTGCAGGAGATGGTCGATTTTATCGGCCGGCTGCAGAGGCGGATCCTGCCTGCCGGCAGAAAACGGGGTCAGGTAACCCGGATTACCCTGTCGGTCAACAGCTTTGTTCCCAAACCGTGGACTCCTTTTCAGTACATTTCCTTCGGAGGCCTCGATCCGGAGTCTGCCCTGGAGAGCAGAGATGAAAACAAAGCGATTATGGCGCTGAAAGGGAAAATAAAGTATCTTCGTAAGAAGCTCTCTAAAACGGCAAATCTGCGGATCAAGACCGACCGGCCCGAACGAATATTGCAGCAGGCTGTCTTTTCGCGAGGTGACAGAAGGATTGCCCCGGTGCTTTTTGATATGGCCGTGCATGGCCTGACGCTCAAAAAAGCACTCGAAAAACATGGACTGACAGCCTGGGAATATGCGGTACGGCCAAGGGAAAAAGATGAAATATTCTGCTGGGATGTTATTGACCACGGAATAAAGAAGAATTATCTGTGGCAGGAATACCTGAAAAGTTTGAATGAAAAAGCAACAAAGGCCTGTGACACAACCGCCTGCCGCCGCTGCGGAGTCTGTAGCAATGAAAGCAAAGTCTGAGATCCCGGCTTTTCAGGAGGAAAGTAAGGATGAAAAGAATCTCGCTGCTATCCAGCCGTTCAAACTGGTCAAATATTTCTCCTATACAAGTCTGGCCCTGATCCTGGTCGCATCTTTTCTTCTGTCATGGGTTATTTCCAACAATGCAAAAAAAGTACTCCTTGACCGCAGTGAAGCCTATTCGGAACTTTTAGCGGAAAATCTCAACCGCCAGGTTTTTTTGCGGTTTGTCCTTCCAACGGTCATTCAGTACGGCAGCATAGCCCTCAGTAACCGTACCCAGTTTGAACGGCTGGATACGATTGTGGAAAATATCACCCGGGGCATGGAAATTGATTCGGTGACCATTTTTGATTCCGATGAAAATATCATTTCCTATTCAACCATCCCGGAGCTGGTGGGAAAAGTGGATAGAGGGGGCATAGAGTATCAGAAAGCCCTGCGGGGAGAGAACAACTCGGTCCTTATTTCCAGCGGCTCGCTCATGAGTATTCTGCCCGGTTCCCCGCCCGTATACTGCAAGCTCAAGACCTATATTCCTTTTCGCAGTGAAGGCAGGACCGTCGAACAGGGCGGCACTATCATGGGAGTCATTGAAGTTGTCAAGGACCTGTCCGGTGACATCAATGCAATTATCGAACTGCAGGGGCGTATTATCATATTGTCGCTGTTGATCATGGGAATTCTTTTCGGAGTGCTTTCCTATGTTGTTCTACGGGCCGACAGAATAATCGAGGCAAGATCGGAAGAAAGAAGGATCCTGGTGGAAAAGCTGAACGAATCCGAGCAGCTGGCAAATCTCGGCAAGATGGTTGCTTCGGTTTCCCATGAGATTAAAAATCCGCTGGGCATTGTCCGATCAACAGCCGAGATTCTGGGGAAAAGAATTTCTAAGGTCGCCCCGGGCAATGAACACCTGGCCAACATTATTGTCGCGGAGACTGCGCGGCTAGACGGCATCGTCAGGGAATTTCTCGATTTTGCAAAGCCCAAAGATCCCCGGCTGGAACCGGTTGCCTTAAACAGGCTGGTGAAAAGGGTCGCACAGTTCATGGAGCCGGAACTCGAGGCAAAATCAGTTGAACTGGAGATGGTTCTTGACCCCGAACTGCCGGAAATTCCTCTGGACCAGGAGCAGATATACCAGGTTCTGCTCAATATGATGATCAATGCCATCCAGGCAATGCCCGAGGGCGGAAAAATTACCCTGCGTACCGGAAATCCTGACGGCAAAAGCGTACTGCTGACCGTGGCCGATACCGGATTGGGAATACCGGATGACAAGATCAACCAGATTTTCACTCCGTTTTTCACGGATAAAAACCGCGGTTCCGGCCTGGGGCTGGCAATTGCCAAGAATATCATCGAAAAGCATAACGGGCGTATTGAGGTATCGAGCAGAGTGGGGGAGGGAAGCAGGTTTACGATCATATTTCAGGGACCGGCTTAGAGACTCCTGGCCAGCGGCCGTTTCCGTGCATGTAAGGAACATCCGGTTCCATCTGTCCTACCGGTTTTTTATTCGGCTCCATCTGATTACTGCTGATAAAAAAAATGTTTCATGTCGGCTATTGCATATCAGCGCACGGTTATGGTCATGCCGCCCGTGCGGCTGCCGTTATGGAGGCTCTGGCCGGGTTTGTTGATGTCCGTTTTACAATTCTAACGAAAGTGCCGCGGTGGTTTTTCCGCAGTTCACTTTCCGCTTCTTTTACGGTACATCCTGTCCAGATTGATGTTGGCCTTGTGCAGCAATCGGCCCTTGAAACAGACCTGCCCGCTACAGTAAGGACACTCAACAGCTTTTATGCCGGTGATATAAAAATTCTGCCGAAGCTTTCCCGCCTGCTGACAGGCTGTCATCTGGTCATCAGCGATATTGCTCCCGTGGGGCTTGCAGCCGCTTATGAGGCAGGCATACCCTCGGTATTAATTGAGAACTTTACCTGGGATTGGATTTATGAAAATTACCTGGCAGCATATCCCGGATTTCAGCCCTATATTCTTCGTATCAAGGAGATGAACGCGCTGGCAAAGTACCGGATTCAAACCGAACCGGTTTGCAAAAAACGCCGTTGTGATCTGCTGGCTGCGCCTATCGCCAGAAAAATCAGGAGCAGCCGGGAGCAGATACGCCGGCAGCTCGGAGTGAGGCATGATGATCGTCTCGTCCTGGTGAGTATGGGCGGGGAGGGGATCCGGCAAGTGCCTGCAACCATCATTGACCGGTGCCCCGACATAATTTTTCTTGTTTCCGGCCCGAAGAGCCGGATTGCAGAGCGGAAGAACCTGCGAATTCTGCCCCCGGATTCTGATTTTTTTCATCCGGACCTGGTGGCTGCCGTTGATGCTGTTGTGGGTAAAGTCGGGTATTCAACCCTGGCGGAAGTGTATCATGCCGGAGTACCCCTGGGTTATATCCGGCGTCCTGATTTCAGGGAATCCGGGCCCCTGGTATCCTTTATTGAACAAAACCTGGCCGGAATCGAAATCCAGGCGGAGGATTTTGCCGGCGGCAGTTGGAATGATGTCCTGCCGCGGCTGTTTGCATTGCCGGGAAAAAAATCATTGCCGGTCAACGGCGCGGATCAATGCGCCGGATTCCTCGCCGGATTGCTGCGCTCCCCCGGCCCATGATTTCCAGGAGATCATGTTGACATTACATCCTGTACCGGGCAAACTGTGCTATAGTTTTATGCCTGAAGGGGGGAATTTTTCGACGGAAGGACGGAAATAGTGCCTGTGTTTAAGAAAAAAAGGTATTGGTTTATCGTACCCCTGGTCCTGTTGGCAGCGGTGATTGCATTTCTGCCTGTTCTTCTCTCTACCTCCGCCGGCTCCCGGGTGATCGTTTCCCGCATTAACGAAAGCGTGCCTGGAAGCGTCAGCATCGGTTCATTCCTGGTGGGCTGGCAGCAGGGTTTTCTCTGCCGGGATATAGTTTATGAGGATCCCCGTCGTGGCCTGCGCATAAACATTCCGCGGTTGACCGGTACGCAGGGCCTTGCCGAACTCATCATCGCGCCGAAAAATCTTGGCCTGGTGTCCATGGAAGCTCCCGTCCTGGAGTTGAGCTTGCCGGAAGCCTCCCGAAGAAAACCTGCAGATACTCCTTCGCAGTCAGCCGCCGACGAACTCGCCTTCTGGGAGAAACTCTCGGTGCAGCTGCAGGCAAAAGACGGGTTAGTGACAATCGGAGCGGATGCCGGGCAAAGCGAAACAGGGATGAAGGATGTCGTTCTTCATTCGCGCCTGTCAGCCGGGGAAATGCATTATGATCTTGCTTTCAGCCCCCTGAAGGAGCAGGGCGACTTTGCCGCCCAAGGCCGCCTCAATCTGCCCGGTAACAGCAGGAATCTCCTGGCAACCTTTTTTACTGATGCGGAAGTCAGGATACGCAATTTTCAATTCAGAGATTATTTGTCTTTTGCTGCCGATCACTCTCTCCTGCCGCACGGAGAAGGGGTGCTCAATGCCGAATTTAGGATAAAAACACTGGCCCTGGAGGATTTCGAACTCAGCGGTTCTGCGGACATAACCGGTCTCAAACTGGCCGGGGGAGTGCTGGGTGAGGATACACCGTCGTTTGATAATATTTCTCTGTCCCTTGAGAAAGGCAAATGGTCGAAATTGTTCTGGAGTGTCGATAAACTTCACCTGGTATCGGATGCCGGATCTTTTGACTACACCGGTGAATACAGGAATCAGCACCTGCAGTTAAGCAGCCGCGGCGATATCAGCATTCCTGTACTTTTTGACCGTCTGCCCGGCCTCATGAGGGTCCATGAAGGAGTATTCGTCGAATCCGGGGTATTCTCTTTCACCGCGGATATGGCCATTGAAGGAGCAAAGGGCACGTATGTCATTACATCCCGGATCGAAAACCTGGGCGGCCTGTTTGAAGGGAGCCCCTTTCTCTGGGATAATCCTTTCACGGCCATTATCCATAGCGAAAACAACGGCTTCGATGTCCGGTTGAAAAGATTGCAGGTTGAATCCCCTTTTCTGCACGTCTTCGGCCAGGGAGATTTGAGTTCCTTGAATCTTGAGGCTTCGGCGGATCTGGAAAAGGCCATGGACGAACTCGGTAGGCTGTTTCACCATCCCTGGACAGGCAGCGGTGATCTTAAACTCTCCATGAAAGCAGATTCAGCAGATCAGGCAGACCGGTACGGAGTCAATGTTGATCTGGATATCGGTCATTTTTCACTGGCCCGGCTCGGTATGGTTGTCGTGCCGAACCACCGGTTTTCCGCTGTGGGAAGCGCCCGGATTCCATTTTCCCTGCTCAGGGACCGGGAAGGGGCTTTTGATCTGCAGTTTGCCCTGTCCTCATGGCTGGGGGAAATCTTTTTTGCAATGAACGGTGACCAGGAGGAAGAGGGACTGGCAGACACCCGATACAGCACAGATGCGAATTTTCAGCTTGGCCGCCTGGTTCGTCTGCTCCGGGCCCTTGATATGGTGCCGGAGACGAGGGAGATGGGCGGCGAACTCCAGGTTCAGGGTTCAGGATATGTGGACGGCAGCGTGGTCGGCTTCAATGAATTAAGCGGCAGAATTCAGGACTTCAGCTTCACCAGAAACAATACCGTATTCAGCGACCAGGAAATCAGGCTGTATATAAACCGTCTGGTCAATGATGAGGTACCGTCGCTGATTATTCACAATCTCGTTGTCACCGGCAACAGGGAAGATTTTTTCAGTACCGGTGCCGGTTTCAACAGCATGGATCTTTCCGCTTCCGGCCTGTTCCTTCACAATATCAACCTTGAGGCCGAACTTGGAACAATGCGGCTGGATGAGCTTGTGGTCCGGGACATGTGGCAGCCGCTGGATAAACTGACAGCAAAGGGCTTCCTGGCTGCCGATTTGCAAAAAATGACGCCGCTGCTGCAGAATTCCGATCTTCTTGCCCCCGATATCCGGCTTGCCGGAGCAGGACTCCTGGATTTTTCCGCTGTTGACAAAGGCTCAGGAAGGGAGATACAAGCCGATCTGAAAATTAATGCTTTTGCACTGGACAGGGGAGGGGGAACGCTTTTGCCGGCCGATGATGTCAGGCTGACGCTCGGCCTGGAAGAACGGCAGGTTACGGACGACCTGCTCATCAAAGAACTGCAATTTTCTTCAGGTCCCCTGGAGCTGGATGCCGCCGGGGAACTCGGAAATAGTGATGCAGAACGGGAACTGGTCCTGCAGGGCACCATAACCCCGAACCTGGAAGATTTTGCGGTTATACTCAACAGTGCATTTAACGTGGATATCGCCATGCAGGGGCGCCGGAGCGGGGCATTTGACATGCTCTACCGATTGCCCGGGAAAGAAAAATTTCCGGGCGGCCGGATAGATTTTTCCACCAGTGTCCATGCGGACAGCCTGATGTACAGAGGTTTACATCTCAGCGACATCACAGTTCCGGTATCTCTGGCAGACAAAACACTCCAGGTACGGGTGCAGGGCCGAATGAACGAGGGAACGGTTGATGTCACGGCCACCGGAGATTTCAACCGGGACCCGGCAATGATTCTCATTCCGGAACAAAGCCGGATCATGAAGGACATTCAGCTCCGGGAACCGGTGCTCGAGGGTGTCCTGCAGAGGATTCATCCACTTTTCGGGGTGCTGGCTTCGCCGACCGGGCAGGTTGATGTGCAGCTGGATTTCTTTGCCTGGCCCCCCAGGCCGCAGGGCGAGCTTGAAGCCGATTTTACGGCTTTATTCGACGTCAGCCGGGTCAACCTGGACAATTCCGGGTTGCTGCGGAGCATATTATCAACTTTTGCCCTGGAAGATGAGGCGCTGAAACTGGATGATGCCGAACTTCGGTGCAGGGGGAATAAGGGCCGTATCACCTGTTCGCCGCTGCGGATTCTTGCCGGTGACGCTGCCATGGTTTTAAAAGGGTCCGCAGGTATGGATAAAACACTGGATTATGTCCTCGAGGTTCCGATAACCGAAAAACTTGTCAGTGACGAAGTCTATCAATACCTCGAAGGGGAAATAATTACAGTGCCGATCAAAGGGACGGTCACCAGGCCGGCCCCCGACACAGACACGGCGGCAACCGCCATCAGAGACCTGGTCAAGGATGCGGCTGTCCAGATAGTTGCAGATCAGGCCGATAAACTCCTCCCGGATCTGATGGAAAGGGTGCTCGGGGACCCGAGAAATCAATAAAACGGGATCATGGAACACGTTATAAGGTTATGCAGTATCGGTTTGGGAGGGTTTATCGGGGCCATCCTTCGATATCTGATCAGCGGCTGGGTCCAGGACAGGTCGGGTTCCGTCGCCTTTCCCTATGGAACCTTGTCCGTCAATCTCATCGGTTGTTTCATTATTGGCCTTCTGACCCTTCTGGTGGAAACCAGGTCTTTTTTTTCAGTGGAAACCAGATCATTTATTCTTATCGGGCTGCTCGGCTCCTTTACCACTTTTTCCACCTTCGGTATTGAAACCCTGACGTTGATTCGCAGCGGCCGTCTTGACATGGCCGCGTTTTACGCCGGATTACACCTGGTTGCCGGAGTAGCAATGGTGTGGGTAGGGCGGTTGACAGCTGCAGGCATATGGAGATGAACATGGATTTACCCCAGGAAGGATATCTGCTGCGTATTGTCATCGGCGAAAGCGACCGATATGAAGGTAAGCCGCTCTATGAATGGATTGTTATCAAGGCCAGGGAATACGGAGTGGCCGGGGCCACTGTTATGCGCGGTATGATGGGATACGGCGCCAACAGCCGGATCAAGACGGCCTCTATCCTGCGGTTGTCGGAAGACCTGCCGGTTATCATTGAAATGGTCGATACCCGGGAAATGCTCGAGCAGTTTCTGGAAATTGTCGATCCGGTCATCCGCGAAGGTCTTGTAACCTTTGAAAAAATGAATATCCGTATGTACAGGGGCGGCAAATAGAGATCGATCTGTGAACAGTTTCTCCATTTTTTGCAGTTTTCATCAGTTTTATTAAATTGTTTATATATAGAGGAGGAGTTTATGAGTACGAAAGTACTTATCGTCGGGGGTGTTGCCGCCGGTCCCAAGGCGGCCTGCCGTCTGAAAAGACTGCGGCCGGAGTGGGAGGTTACGATAGTTGATCAGGACAGCCTGATATCCTATGGCGGCTGCGGCATTCCCTATTACGTATGCGGCGATGTATCCGATGAACGGGAACTGCGTTCGACAAGTTTCCACATGGTCAGGGATGAGAAGTTTTTTGCCGATGCCAAGGGGGTCAATGTCCTGACCAGGACCAGGGCCCTGGGTATTGATCGGCAGGCAAAAACAGTGCATGTCAAAAACCTTGATTCCGGAGAAGAAAAATCTCTTCCCTATGACAAGCTGCTGCTGGCCACCGGAGCCCAGCCTGTAAATCTGCCCATTCCCGGTGTCGAGCTGGACGGAGTATTTGCCATTGCCGACCTGCACAAGGCTATTGCAATAAAAAAACGTATTGCCGAAGGCAGGGTGGCAAAGGCTGTCGTGATCGGCGGCGGCGCCATCGGCATAGAAATGGCTGAAGCCCTGACCGACCTGTGGGAAATCGAGACCGTGCTGGTTGAATATATGCCCCATCTGCTGCCCCGCATTGTCGACTGGCCCTTTGCCGCCATGCTCAAAAATCATCTGCAGGAAAAAAATGTGCAGGTGTATACCGGTGAGGCGGCCACCGGAATCATCGGCGACGAAAGCGGCAGGGTCAGGGCTGTCCAAACCGACAAAAGAGCACTCGATGCGGATCTGGTCATCATGGCGGTGGGGGTTCGCCCGCGCAGCGAGCTGGCAAGAGAGGCCGGGCTCAACGTTACGCCCTGGGGCGGCATCAGGGTCAACAACAGGCTGCAGACCTCGGATCCATCTATATATGCCGCCGGCGACTGTATTGCCGTCAACCATCTGGTGACCGGAAAGGAGACCTTTGCGCCCTTCGGTTCTCTGGCCAACCGTGAAGGCCGGATCGCAGCCGACAACATGGCCGGCCAGGTTTCAATTTTTCCCGGGGTGGTAAGCAGTTACATCATGAAGGCGTTTGACCGCTGCATAGCCTCCACCGGGATCAGTTATGAGACGGCAATTGCCGAAGGTTTTGATGCGGAGTATTCGCTGACCGCCCCGGCTGACCGGGCACATTTTTTCCCGGGAGAGGCGATCGTGATCTACCAGATGGTCTTTGACCGCACTACCCGCAGAGTACTCGGACTGCAGGGATTCGGCATGATGAATGATTCCATATCAGCGCGGATCGATACGGCAGCGGCTCTTATTGCCAAGGGGGCGGCAATCGAAGATTTTATCACCGTTGAAATGGCATATTCACCGCCCTTTTCCGCAGCCATCGATTCAATCAATGCTGCCGCTTTTGTGGCGGACAACCTGTGTGCCGGGCTGCTGCGCAAGGTGGATCTGGACAGGTTTTTCGTCTGGATGAAAGATATGGAGCAGGAGCCGGAGTGGATAGCGCTTGATATCCGCCATCCCCAGGAAACAAAACCCTATGTCGAGAAATATGGTTCCGACAGATGGCTCGCCATTCCCTACAGTGAAATTCGGAACAGGTACGCGGAAATCCCGGACAACCGGAAAATGATTATTGTCTGCGATGCGGGAACGCGTTCCTTTGAAACCCAGGTATTTCTCGATCACATCGGTAAAAAAGACACCCTGGTGCTCAGCGGCGGCTTCAATGTTATCCGCCGGATCGGCGTCGACTGGTTATTGCAGTGAGGCAAGCAGGGCGGGGAGACGGTCAAAATAGCGGCCCACCTGTTCCGGATGGTGGGCATCGGAACCTGCCAGCAGAGGAATGTTCCGCGCCAGCGCTTTTTTCAGGATTGTCCTGCCGGGATACGGCTCATTGCGGAAGGCATAGCCGGAGGTGTTGACTTCCAGGCTCATTTTTTTTTGTTTGATCAACTCCAGTATGCGGTCGATCTGTTCCATATGCACTGCGCTGAACCGCACCTGCGGGTAATGCCGCATAACGGCGTCAAGATGACAGACCGTGTTGCAGTCGAGGCTGCTTATGCCCCGGATGAGTCCGGAAAAATATTCGGTGATGACCTTGTCAACTCCAACGGCAATAAGTTTTTCCAGACTTTTCCTGCGGCGGCTGACCATATTCAGATGTCCTGCGCCGGTTGCGTAATAATGATAGGAAAGTCCGACATGCTCCCATGGATAGCGGGCTATTTTTTCACGCAGAGCATTGACTGCCTTTGGATTGAAGCCGACCTCAACCCCCAGTTTTATAGTCAGCCTGTGCCGGTATTTCTCCTGAAGCCGTTTTCCTTCTGCAAAATAGTAGGCAAAGTCGGCTTCGGTCAGCCAGTTTCGTTCAAAATAGACAGTATCTTCTTCCAGGTGTTCGAGAAAGACAAGGGTCTGCAGCCCTCTGTTCAGGGCTGCCGTGACATATTCTTCCATTTCGCCGGAGGCGTGGTTGCAGAGGCGGGTATGGACATGGCTGTCCCGGGTCAGATCGATTGTTGTCTGGCCTGACAATGCCCGTACCATAGCAAAAGGTCAAATATGATATTTCAGGTGAGTATCGGAGAAAAAAGTTTATCAGGCACTGCCTTTCGGAAAAAAGTGCATAACACCGTCGATGTCAGAGGTGTCGCAGATATCGCCCATTTCCATGTCCAGATCAAAAATCCCGTCAAGGCCTTCCATTTCAAGTGAAAAGGCGGGACCATCGGGGAGATGGTAAACAAGGGTATCGACCCTGCTCAGGTCAATAGTTCTGTAAAAGTATTTTTTCATAGAAATACGTGTTTAAGTGCAAAAAAAATAATCCGGTTTCCCGGATTACCAGAGTTCTTCAGGTGTATGGCATCAATGCCAGGTCATGGTTTTAGTTATCGTATCCTACAATAATTTTTTTCGCTGAAAAAGGCAAGGGACAAAGCGTGTTCTTCATGAAATGAGGAGCCGGAATGGAACTTGCGGCAGGCTGAAACCGTTTCAGTTTGACAGGGATGCCTATAGTGTTAATATGTACCTTCTAACCGCACCGGAAGAATACACAATGAACCTGAACAGGATGAGGATATAATGACCGAAGAAAATTTTGCGGAAACGGAAAAAGAATTTTTAAAAAACACGGATAAGAATCCTTCCAATATCGTCCCGAAAAAGCTTACCCTGGACAGTAACCTCAAGTTTGCCTGTCATCCCGGGGTGCCGTGCTTTACCGCCTGCTGTCATAATATTAAGATAATCCTCACCCCTTACGATATCCTGATTTTACGCAAGCGGCTCGGTATTCCGGCGCATGAGTTCATCACCGAATATACCCAGCCGACCTATCTGGAAAAAACGGATATGCCGGGCGTGCAGATCAAGTTGAGAGAGGACAGCGGCGGCTGTCCATTCGTGACCCCCGAAGGATGCACCGTCTATTCCGAACGTCCTTCCGCCTGCCGCTATTATCCCGTGGGTATGGCGGATTTTCATGAAGGCGGAACCAATGAGGCCAAGGAGGAAAAGTTCTTTTTCCTCGTCAGGGAGCCCCACTGCAAGGGTTTTGACGAGGATAAAGAGTGGACTATCCGGGAATGGCGGGAGGATCAGGGAGTCGATCTTCGCGATGAGATGAACAAGGAGTGGCTGCGCCTGATCATGCGGCGCAAATCCTTCGGATACCAGGCAACTTTGAGTGAATCTGCCAAACGGATGTTCTTTATGGCTTCCACGGATCTCGATTCGTTCCGGAACTTTATTTTAAATTCCTCTTTCCTGGACACTTATGATATTGAGGAAGAAACCCTTGCGGAGATCAGGGAAGACGACCTGGCGCTCATGCATTTTTCTTTTACCTATATGGCAAACACCCTGTTCGGGGCTCAGGGGATGAAAATCAGAAAAGAAAAACTCGACGAGAAAATTAAAGAAATTAAGGCCCGGCAGGATGAAGCAATAAAGAAAGCCGAGCAGGAGTACCTGGAATTAAAGGCGGAACAGAACCGCAAACTCCGGGAAAAAGAAGCCGGGGCAGGGGAAATAGACCTGTAGTCTGATTCGGCGGGTTCTAAAATTGAGGCGGAGGCTGTTTACGCGGGCTCCGCCTCTTTTTTTTGCCACCTGCCCAGGACCACGGATCCGTATGCCGCAACAACACCGGTTGAAAAAACACTGAGCACCAGAGGCATGCCTTTGATTCCGAATAAATCAAGGATAAATACCTTGCCCGCCCCGATCAGGGCGACGATCGATGCCATCAGGATTATTTCCTTGTTTCTGCCGCGAAGCCCCAGGTACAGCAACAGGACGGCTCCGCTATTGATGATCAGCGATTGACCGCTTCTGTACTGGAAGGCAAAGTCGGTCGTCATGCTGCTGAGAATTTGATACAGGCTGAACTGGAAAAAATAATAGCCTCCCAGGAGCCCGGTGATAAGCAGAACAACTGCACTCAGGTCTTTTCTGTCCAATCTGGAAAAATAAACGGAATGGCTTTGCTCCGGGAAATGTGACCGGCTCCAGCCGTATTGAACAAGGCTGAACAGGCAAAGGCTGAAAGCGGTTATCCCGGCGGCAACGGGAACAACTGCCGGAACCATGACCACATCATATGTAAGAGCTGCAATGCAGGTCGCGATCTGCAGTACATATGAGGTGATCCGGACGCCTTCATTCCGCCAGGACGCTGAAAGAACGGCCAGCATCAGGGCGCTTGCCGACCAGACAGGAAGAATATACCCGATCTGATTGAAAACAGCAGCCGAAGTCAGCACGATGAGGCAGGCCCCGGCAAAAATAAAGACATTCGTCCCCGAAGCCCTTTCCCGGTCATGCCAGGCCAGCCACCAGGCAAGAGCCAGGTGCATGGTGGCGATAACCACCATGGTAGCATAAAACCAGCCCGTCTGCCGGAAACCGCTGTTTACTGCAACGTGTCCGGCACCGAAAGCGCCGAGGGCGGTGATGGTCGGCAGAATGCTTTCAAAGAAGCCGAGCTGCAGATCCTTTTTCAGGACGTTCAATACGACCGTCGTCAGGTATACCCCCCAGAAGATAAAAAGCATTGGAAAAAACCATGTCGGATACATCATCCCGGCAGCCGGTTCCGAAGACATATTCACCTTCGAGGTCCACAGCATCCAGAAAATAACGGAAATGGCAAGGGTAGACCACCGCAGGTAGCGGCAGATCCCTTGCTTGTAGGCGAATGAAGCGGCAATAATGGCGGACAGCAGAAGTATGCTTAAAATGGGATAGATCGGATAGGGGAAATCAATGGCCATTGCCACTGCAGCCGTTCCCGGGACGCCGAGGGAAACAAGCGCTGAGGCACGATAGCGGATACTCATGGCAAAGATGGTGCCGCCGGCAATAAAGAGTATTGAATAAGCTCCGAGGGTAGACAGGGATTGATAATGGGCATGCGTTTCCAGGACAATGGAAAAGAGCAGGAGGATACCGCATCCGGGGAAAACAGGTGCAAGCCGGCTTTTTCCGGCATAAAGACGCCAGCCCATGAGAATGAGGACCCCGGCATAGGTCATGCCAAGCATGGAACCGGCCTGGGTGTTGATAATCTGGTTGTCTGTAACAGTCCTTAAAATAAGGGCAATCACCAGAAGAAAACAGACGGTGGCGACACGGGGCAGCAGGACTGTGGTGTCAATCAGGCCTGTATCGGCGTAACCATTGTCGGGGAACGGCCGGACGGCTTGCAGCCCGGGATTATTTACCTGAGCAGCGCTTGGTTCCGAACCTTCCAGAGCAGACAGCCGGGCTGATAACTGTTCAACCCTGTCCTTGAGAATCCGAACCTGTTCCGACAGGTGTTCGATACCCTGGACCTGACCCTCTACATGGTTCCCCATTTTTTCTCCGCCTCGTATTTTTTCTATTTTTTGAACATAATCAATGAATTTGCTGCGGAAAACCGACTCTAAAAAATATTTTTTTTCCTTGCAGAATTGAGACAAACCATATAATTCTTTCGGCTATCGATTCTGTTTTATGCCACTTCGTAGTATGTATTTATACCACGGTGTGTCTTGTAGAATCAATTGATAATTTACCGCGAGGTAAAATTTACTGCTTCTCACAGTACCGGCAAAAATCGGATGGTTTTTGGAAATGGTGACGATCTCCTCCCAGGGACAGTTCCGGCGGAATTTATTCATCTAGCTTTATTTATTTAATGTTGTCATGAAAGGAGGCTTTCTATGAAAAATCATGTACTGAGGCCGCTGTGGGTTACAATTATATTTGTTGCCCTCATTCTGCTGGCCAGGTACATCCTTGTTCCCAAGGATTTCGGCGTGCATGGTGAAAGTTTTACCTACAATTACTACCGGGCCGGCAATGCGCAGGAATGGAAGGATTTTCCCGTCAGCTATCAGGGGAAAGAGGTATGTGTCGAATGCCATACGGAAAAGGGTGACAAACTGGGATCTTCACCGCATGCCGTCCTCCAGTGCGAAAACTGCCATGGTCCGGGCAAGGATCATCCTGAGACGGAAAACCCTGAGACAATGAGCATCGACAGGAGCAGGGCGCTTTGCCTGCGCTGTCATGCGGATCTTGGCTATGCAGGAATTAACAGGGCAAGCATACCGGGAATTGATGCCAATCAACACAATGTGGATTCGGAGTGCATCGAGTGCCACGATTCGCATAATCCCGATCTGGAGGAAATGTAATGACTTGTTCGCGCCGTACATTACTGAAAAATGCCGTCAAGGGAGCGATTGCAGGAATATTGCCGATTTCGGCCTTCAAGTTCCTCAGTCCGGCCCAGGCCAGGGCTGCTGTCGAGAATTCGAAAATCCGGTGGGGATTCCTGGTTGACACGACCAAATGCGTAGGATGCGGAATGTGTGTCGAAGCCTGCAAAAAAGAAAATGACATACCATATGATGCCCCGGTAACCAGGACCTGGGTGGAAAGATATATTGTCACCAAGGACGGCGAGACCCACACCGATTCACCCATGGGAGCCAGGGACGGTTTCACTGACCGGAAAATCCGGGGTGAGGAAGTTGTGGATCCTGATGAAATCACCAAGGCCTTTTTTGTGCCGAAACTCTGTAATCAGTGCGAGAAACCGTCCTGTGTGCAGGTGTGTCCGGTAGGGGCCACCTACCAGACCGGAGACGGTGTCGTACTTGTTGACCGCACCTGGTGTATCGGATGCGGATACTGCATTATGGCCTGTCCGTACGGTGTCCGTTTCTTCCATCCCGTGCACAAGGTCGCCGAAAAATGCACCTTCTGTTATCACCGCATTGTCAAGGGCATGGAAACGGCCTGCACCCTCGCATGTCCGTTCGGCGCCCGCGAAGTCGGCAATCTCAAGGATCTTGACGATCCTGTTACCAGGATAATTCTGAATGAAAGAGTAGCGGTTCTCAAAGACGAATACGGCACAAAGCCCAATGTTTTCTACATTGGTCTTGATCATAACGTGAGGTGATGCAATGATGGAAGACTTAGCAGTACACGGTGCTGAATGGACGGTGAAATCCCTGTACGTTTATCCCAACGAATTTATTTACTGGAGTATCCAGATCGTCATGTATCCGTACATGACCGGTCTGGTTGCCGGTGCCTTTGTCCTTTCTTCCCTGTACCATGTGTTCGGACAGAAGGACCTGAAAGACATGGCCAAGTTTTCCCTGGTCTTTTCCCTGGCCCTGCTGCCGGTGGCAATGATGCCGCTGCTACTCCACCTGCAGCAGCCTTTTCGCGGCATTGAGGTTCTCTTTACCCCTCATTTTACTTCCGCTATTGCCGCCTTCGGCATCGTGTTTACAACCTATGCGATTATTGTTTTAAGTGAGATCTGGTTTGTCTACCGCAGGTATTTTGTGGAGCAGACCATAGCACTTAAAGGTAAAACCGGCACCGGCGACACGGTGAGGCGCGGCATCTACCAGGTGCTGACCCTGGGCGCATACGACATCAGTGAACAGGCGGTCGCCAAGGATCACAAGGCGGTCACCATTTTAGCCGCCATCGGTATACCGGTTGCCTGTTTTCTGCATGGCTATGCAGGTTTTATTTTCGGATCGGTCAAGGCCAATGCCCTGTGGATGTCACCGCTTATGCCGGTCATTTTCATCATGTCAGCCGTTGTATCCGGTATTGCTCTGTGTATGCTGACCTATATTGTTATCATGGAATGGAAGAAGTTCAAGGCGATCCTGGCCAAGGGCAGGGGGGATGAGACGGTTACCGAAATAGCCGGGGTGGAGATGGATGTCATGTCCAAGGCTTCGAAATATCTCCTCGGTTTCCTGGTGGCGGCGATCACCCTGGAACTCCTGGATATCATCTTCCGGGGCTATACCGCCATGAAATCCTGGGATATTCTCCGGAGTGTCATGTTCCACGAGGATTTCTTCAAGATTTTCATCCTGCAGTACGGCCTCGGCAACCTGGTTCCGTTTATCCTGCTGCTCCTGCCGAGGGTTACGATCGGGAGGTTGGTGGTTGCCCTTGTTCTCATTCTCTTCGGCGTTTTCATGATGCGGTGGAATGTTGTCATCGGTGGTCAGGCCTTCTCGCTATCCTTTGCCGGATTCATGCATTACCATCTGCCTTTCATTCCGCACAGCCTGGAAACATACAAGGAAGGGTTTTTCGGCGCCTTGACCGTTGCAGTCACGCCGTTTGTCATCTTCTGGCTGATCAACAAGATCGTGCCGTCGCTTAAAGAGGTATAGCAGGGCAGGACTTCTTTTCGTTTTGCAAAAAAACCGGAGGTTGTTCCCGACCCCCGGTTTTTTTGTATATGATTATGCAGCCCGATGTTCCAGGATAATTTGAATTATTTCTCTGACAAACGCGCATTCACAGGGGGCATCGCAGCGGTCAAGGCGAAAGCTGTGCAGGCAGTATCCGGGACAATCTTCAGTGCCGGTTTTACTTTCAGGATATTTTATGCCGGTATAGAGGTCGTAAAAATCCCTGGTCCTGATAGACATTGTGGTAAAGCAGCCTTCAACATGATGGGTGAATAAAAAGAGGCCTTCCTCCAGGGATTCCATATCTGCCTGGTATCCATTTAGCTTCAATGTTCCGTCATCTAGAAATTCTTTTCTTGATTCCCAACTCCGGGCACAGAGGGGACATGTTTTGAAGGTTCTATTCTCAGCCATTGGCATTTGTCCTGACCAGATTGGAGTGATTGATTATCCTGCCGCTAGAGTACTATACGAAAAAATGTTTCGTATGCGTCCGATGAAGTTTTCTCCAGACCAACAGTCTGCTGGGGAGGTGTTCGGATTGGTACATCTTTTCCTCCCTCCTGCGGATGGTTGCTGAAATACAGCTGGCTGGTGAGAACAGCTTTGTCTTCAATCCAGACCTTAAAATGAATATGGGCGGGTCTGGGTTCGTACTTGCCCGGCACAATGGTGGTAAAGGAGAAAGATCCGTCCGCTTTGACCTGTGTTTTCCCCCAATACTGGAAGTTCGGATCCCTGGCCCCCGGAGACCTGTCACGCTGATCCCTGTAGAGGCCCTGGGAATCGGTCTGCCAGATCTCGACGATTGCATTTTCCACGGGCTGGCCGGAGGTATCGACCACTTCTCCTGATAAATAAAGAATATCGCCTTTCGTCGGCTCGGTCTGCCCGGAAACATGAATAAGGTCATTGTCCTCATCCTGCTGCCGGTTGAGTGGATAGAACGGACCTTCGTAATCTGCGGGGGTCCGAATAAACTGTTCCCCGGACACTGCTGTTTGAGAAAAAAATGCCAAGGCCGGGAGCAAGAGAAGAAACATCATGCAGAAATAACAGGTTCGGGCAAACATTGAAAACTCCTCAGGTTAAAGGTCTTCCAACCGGCAGGATATAGAGGGGAATTTCATTTTTCTGCAGCTGCAGTATCCTGCCGACCTCGCTGTCATCAAAGGCCCCGATGGGAACCGTCCCAAGTTTGAGTGCAGATGCCTGGAGACAGATATTCTGGGCAGCGTGGCCGGCATCCATATGCACATACCGAATACCCCTTTCCCCATACTTCCAGGTGGTTTTTTCATAAACAGCAGTGATGACCAGGCTCACCGCACTGTTTTGTATGGACTGCTGGCCAAGGGCGGCATGGGTTAATTCATGCCGCAGATCTTTTTTTATGGTTAGGGCAAGTTCGTGTTTTTCAGGAATGTAGCGATAAACTCCTGTTGCAAGATTCTCTACCGTGCCGGCTGCGGCATGGATTGCAAGCGGGTAGAGGGCGCCGGCGGAAGGGGCGGTACGGCAGCCTTCCGATGAGGTTATCCCCTGGGCCGCCCAGAGAAGCTGTGAAATTTCGGCCAGGGAAAGAGGTTCGCCGGTGAAATTTCTGATCGACCGCCGACGGGCCAGGCTCTGTTCAAGCGAATTGGTGCCGGCAAGCTGGGGTTTCGGCAAGTGAACATTCATTTCCATGCCCTGAAAGGCAGTGTTGGCAATTGACAATGGAGGCTGGTCGGCCTTGTGGAAAGGACATCAATCGTACCCTAGTCCCGGACAGACAGGAGGCCCGATTCCGGTAAACTTCCGCACCATCTCCGGCAATATTTTAAAGAAATATAAGTATGGCCGTCAGGAATACAACTCGTCTTCTTTTTTCAGTTTATCCATGCAGTAGATGACAATGGTGAGCACTGCGATGGGAACCGCCGGAACGAAGAAAGCCAGGGCATATTCATGATTCACCATGGCGCTGACAACGGCAAAGATCAGGGCAATAATGGTCAGGAGAACAATGGTTGAGACGGCGATAATGTCGTAATAGAAATTCGGTTTAAAGGCGATATAGAGAAGAATTGCCGCCGGTCCGATAAAAGTGTTGAAAAACGACACCTTGGTAACCAGGCCGAGAATAAAAATTCCAATACAGTAGGCGGATATGAAAAGCAGAGCATACAATCGTAATAATTTTAAAGGCATGTTTCGATTCTCCTGGGATCGGTTTCAATATTTAATAATAATGCTTTCTTTGGCGAAAGCATTATGCTGTGCGGTTTTTTTCATTTAATATTTTCCTGAATCCGTGAGCGTTCGAGATCGGTCCAGATGCAAGGCGGCAATGATGTTGATTATCCTGGTGTGATATCAACGAGTTGCCAACACAGCAGATGGGCCGATGTCGGGCGCCCCGAAGGGCGGCGTAGTGAATCACGCAATATACTTATCATATGTTCTAAAAGGCGAAAAATAAATAAGTTACCCCGGCATATTTCTGAAAGCCGTCACGGATTCAGGATTTTAACAGGTTAAATGAAAACAGGCCCCGGTTTTTCCTGTTCCGGAGAGTCTGTTATACGTATGCACCGCATCTGCTGTCGGCTGGACAATAAATTCAATAGCCTGGCGGGCCAGATATTCCCGCAGCCCGGGTGCGGGCAGCATCAGGCCGCTGGCGCCGGTACCGGCGATGATTATTCCGGGACCGGTGCTGAGAAGCTGTTCAAGGTCGGATATTTCCAGGCAATGTCCCTGCCTGCGCCACCAGGGTGTTACAAGAGTGCCGTCAGGCAGGATAATGATGTCCTTGCTGTAGGACTTCCGGTCTATTTCGATCCGCCCGAAGCTGTACGAAGCAATATAAGGCATAGTGGGTGTTCATTTCTCCTGGAGCGGGAATTGCCGAGCTTGCCTGTTGATCCTTGTTATAAGAATTTTGTATAATGCACCTGCCGTTATTATAAAATAGAGAAGAGGAATAATCAATCATCAGCTTGTATCGAGCCTCTGAACGAAAGGGGCTCGTGATGAAGAGTCCGGCAAATAATGAAAAAAGGGAGCAGAATGGTGCATTTATTCGGGACGCTTCTTGCAATGGCCGGACTCCTCTATGCGCTGCTCTGTCTCTATCTGTTTTTTCTGCAGGAAAAGCTCCTTTTTTATCCCAACCTCCCGGGCAGGGAACTGCGGGCAAGCCCGGCGGATATCGGCCTTGACTATGAATCTGTTGCCATCACCACCGGCGACAACATACGCCTGCACGGGTGGTTCATCAGGGCCCGGGAGGAAAAAGGGACCCTGCTCTTTTTCCACGGCAATGCCGGCAATATTTCCCACCGTCTTGATTCCATCCGTATTTTCACCTCCCTGGGCTTGTCCGTTCTGATTATCGATTATCGGGGATACGGGCAGAGCCAGGGAAAGATATCAGAGAAAGGCACCTATCTTGACGCGGAGGCGGCCTGGCGCTATCTCACGGAAGAGAAGAAAATTGTACCGCAGGAAATTATCCTGTTCGGCAGATCCCTGGGAGGGGCGATTGCCGCGGTTCTGGCGGCAAAACATCCTCCCGGCGGGCTGATTCTTGAATCCGTTTTCACGTCGGTGCCGGAAATGGCGGCACGGTACTATCCTGTTTTTCCGGTGCGGCTGCTCGCAAGATTCAGGTACGACACCCGCACGGCGCTTGCCTCGGTTTTCTGTCCGGTGCTGATCATCCATAGCCCGGATGATGAGATTATTCCTTTTGAAAACGGCCGCATTCTTTTTGAGACGGCCCGGGAGCCGAAATTTTTTCTCGAAATACGGGGCAGCCACAATGAGGGTTTTGTGGCCAGCGGCCCTCTGTATCAGCAGGGATTACAGGATTTTGTCAATGAAATATTGGCGGAGCAGAAATGAACCATACCTTCTTCCTGAAATCACCGGGGATATGCTTACAATATATTCAGTCCGGTATGTTTATCAGGCACCACAATACGCTGACTTTCCAGCCCGAGTAGAGTTGCATTATGAACACTTCCTCCATCCTGGTCCCGGGAAAAAACTGCTGGAAGCTTGAAAAAGCCGACCGGGCTTCCTTTCTTGTGGATGGGGATGCGTATTTTCGGGCCTTTCGCGAATCCGTAAAGCTGGCACGAAAAAACGTCTACATCTGCGGATGGGATATTGACATCAGAATGCTCCTGCTCGGCAATGACCCCCGTGATGGTTATCCTTTGCAGCTGGGCGACTTTCTCAATACTGTTGCGAAAAATAGAAAGGAATTGCGCATCTATATTCTGGTCTGGGATTTTGTCCGGTTCCTGGGATCAGACCGTGAATGGTTCCCGCAATTCAAACT
>JAWSUG010000014.1:0-91659 GCA_033549385.1 Desulfobulbaceae bacterium
TTAATATAATGGAGAAAATATAACATAAAAGCATTCACGGCGCTAATAAATTCGTGGCATTTTTTAACGAAAAATCAATATGTTGTTCAATAATAACCTTTTTGCGAATTTATCAAAGATGATGAACTCGCAAAAAGTCATCAAGAGCGATGGCTAAGCAAAAAACCCCAAATGCAAGGCGTGCAAATTCTGAGGAATGAGGCGTACATACGTTACGCCGCAGTGACGAAGAATGCAACACAACGCAGCAATTGGGGAGTTTTTGCGACGCCATCAAAGATTATAACATCCTGACAATCTGCGAAGAGTTCTTTCGAACCCAGTATAGTCCAAGCTGGATCAGAAAAACAGCACAAGCTGATAAAATAAGGACATTTGAAGCATTGAAAAATTCACCATCCAATAATACGGATCGAAAAGCAGGAACTAAAATTGCCATGGGATTAAGCTGAAAAACTAATTTAACAAGTTCAGGTATTTTCTCATTCTGCAGGACATATTCCGCCGGGTACAGGATTGGGGTCAGAAAAAATCCCATCCGGAGAATATAGTTGAGTATTTGATCCGTGTCTCCGATGTAGACGTTGAGGACCGCAACAAATAGCCCCAAACCGTAACTCGCCATACCTGTCAGGAGCATGAGGGGTATTATCAGGAAGGTATGCATTCCGATAACCTTAAAATTCCATATCAAAACCACGGCAAACCCTATAGCGCCAAAAATCATCTGCACCAGGACAGGAATCAGAATTAACATGGGAATGGGAAGGGCAACCTGTTTTATCAGTTGCGTATTTCCAACTATTACTTTTGTAGCACCGCTCAGGGAAATGCTGAAATATTGCCACCCAATAAGTCCTGTGAGGACGAAAAGATGAAAGTTTCCCCCCCCTCTCCCTAAAACGACACCGACAAAAAAATAGTATATCCCCATCATCACCAGGGGATTAATAACCCACCAGAACCATCCAAGCCGTGTTGCTGCTATATTGGTTTTTAAATTTGCTTCGGTGAGAGAGATTAATGCAGAGTAGTTACTGCTTATTTCATTTATGAGTTTTTTCAACTGGAAATCTCAATAGTAGAGATAAGTTATAGAGATAATGTAATTTTTATTACCTGTCATCAGGAAGCACATCACCGTCATGGCCAGCGGATTAATAATCCATCAGATATAACCAAGAATGATCCCGAAAACCATAGTTTTAAAATTTAACATGAAATGAGGTTAAGAAAACATGATGGCAGGACAAGAAGTCACTGATAACTTAAAGCATTATTGGCAATATGGTTATCGGGTGTTATGTGAGCCCTGGCATTTTCAGCATGCGACTAATTTATCCGCCTGGAAATCTGGGCCGGTAATTTATTCCATTGTCACTGGACTTGCAAGAGCTTATCCGGAACAGAACCCTCTGTGGGAAAAAATCGGGTTAGGTTGAAATGGCAGCTGCCATGGACTTGTTTCTCTATTTAATTCCTGGTGCGGACTGGCTGATGACACAAGCTGTATTCCGTAACCGTTGTATATTGGAGGAAAGGTTCAATACAACGTTCCTCTGGCGAACAGATATACAAAATAATTCTGCTATTCCATGTATCCCATTACATCTATGACGACATGGGAATTCGTGCTGCTGTACACGGCAATATCCTGCAAACATGACGGCTGGCAGATACGGCTGAGGGTCGCGTTGGCAACTGTTTGACCGGATGCGACATTGAGGGTGCTGTTTTCCGGAAGGGAGGAATTGTATGGATACACACTCAGGTAACCGTTGTCAGAGGCCCCGGTGGACGTGATGTTGAGCATGACCGCTCTGCTCGTCCACGAGATGCCGCAGTCCCCCGTGCCGCCCTGCTCCCGGATATCGGTATCAGAGCCGTACACCTTGAACCCCCGTGCGGTACCGGCTGTGACCATTCCGTCGGACAGACGGGTATCGACGATCCGGCACGGGGCAACCGAAATAAAACCAAGTCCGCTTCCAATGGCTTCGCCCAAGGCTTCGTCTATATCTATTCGTTGCCGGCTTATGCCGTCGCTGGACACAGTGACGCCGGAATCGTCAAAACGCGTCTCTATTTCATCCACCGTTTCCGTCGGATATTTCTCCTTCAGCAACGCCCAAGCGCCGGCCACGTGCGGGGCGGCCATTGAGGTGCCTCCCCAGGAGGCATATCCTTCGTCCGGAACGGAGGAGTAAATGGACACCCCCGGGGCATACAAGTCGAGCTGCGGCCCGCTGTTGCTGAACCAGGCGCGCGTATCCACCGTGTCGTTGGTTGCCCCGACCGTGATGGCTGTGGATATGCATCCCGGCGCGCTGACCCCGTTCGTATGACTGTCGTTGCCGGAGGCGATCACCGTCGCGATTCCGGCATCCTTCAGAAGATCAATGGTTTCTTTCCTGCTGTCCCAATCACAGTATGCAGTGTAATAGCCTCCGCCTAGGCTCATGTTGACCGAGGCAATGGCGTAGGTTGTCCGCAGTGCATATACCTGCTGCAACCCCATGATCTGGTCTGACGTGTAAGTCATGGCACAGGGGATGGGAGCGCTGCCACAGTCCAAGGTGCGATCAAACCTGGAGAAGACCTGGACGGCAATCAACTCAGCGTTCCGGGCAACCCCGTCAAAGGTATCACCGGAACCGGCGGCGATGCCAGCAACATGGGTGCCGTGATCGCAGCCATACACCCACTGGGGACAGGGCAGACCCGAATCCGGGGCCGTGGAGGAAGAAACGCCACCCGGACATACCGAAGTGGCGATGGAATTGGTGGTCGAATAGCAGGCTTCGGCCACCACTTTGCCGGCGAGAAAGGGATGTTTTTTGTCAACCCCGCTATCAAGCACGGCGACAGTCCACCCGCTGCCAGAATACAGTGAAGTATCGTGACTGGCAAAGATATGGGGCACACTCTGATCAAGAAACGGTTTGTCCGGCACATCTTCGTTGATGGCTATAACATCCGGGTTAGCAGCCAACGTCTCAAATCCTTCAGCCGTTACCGTTACCAGGAACTGGGCAGTGAAAGGAAAACGGCGTGGACCCTCGACCACCGCATCCGGCCGCAGGGTATCAATCACCCTGGATTGCGCAGCATGGGCGGAATCGGTCAGCAGACGGTCAAACCGGCGCGGGGCCATTAAAGCTCTTCCGGGAAGCCGGGGCGGCGTGACCGTGACAATGACCCGCACCTGCCCTGAAATTTCCGCTTTTTTATGCAGGGCCTGGAAACGGCCGGGGTTCTGCGCCGCAGACATCGTACCTGCGAGAACAACTGCTGCCAGGATCAGGATGGCGATCAGACGGCTCCTGCAGAAGCTATTGATAAGAAAGGTCGGCATGGTGCTCTGTCATTTTCCTGGGTAGTATCCGCATTCAATCGGCAAAGTAGCCCATGACATCAATAACGACGTGGGTGGACCTGCTGGCGTAGATGGAGAAATCATAACTGCATGTTGTTGTACAGAGCGGCAGAATGGTTGAATTGGCAATATTGCTGCCGGCAAAGTTAAGGATTGAGGCCCCGGGGATGGCAATGCCCCAGGGATAAGCCCGCAAATGCCCTACCCCCGCCTGTTCAGTGGCGGTAATGTTCACCACCACGGCTTCGGCATCGGCAGGAACACCGCAGCCGCCCGCCCTGCCTCCCTGCTCTGCTATGAGGTCTGCCTGTTCAAGACTGTCCCTGGCATAATAATCGGCAACCGTTCCAGAACTGACAGGGCCGGAAAAGATGCCGGAAGCGGTTCGCGTGTCCACGATGCGGCATGGATCAAGTGGGTAATAGAACGTGCCGAGGGCAAGGGTTGTGTCCAGCCCTTCTGCCTGCACAGCAGGTGGATCGGCGCTAACCAGCATGCTGCGCAGGTCCTCATAGTCAGAAGTGTCGAGCGCCGCGGTCAGTTCATCGGTATCGAGCCTTTCCAGCCATACCCTGATACCCTGCCACCAGCGTGCCGAGCCGGTCTCCTCGCTCGTATCCTGCCACTTGGCAACAATCATCTCAATGAGATCCGCCCGGTAGGCTGAATCGGCATCCTGTGCTTTTCCTGAAATAACGGGGGAAAGCAGCAAAAAGACAACGAGGATAACGGTTGAGCATTTCCGCCAGTTTTCAATCTGCAGTTTTGTCATGGTATATCGACTTCCTTTCCTGGGGCTTAACCTGTGGATCTGAGCAGACCATTTTTGAGCCATTCAAGAGACTTGAGGTGAAATTACCACATGCATCCTGCCTTGCCTCGAGATGCAAGGTCGCTTTTGGCGCCACACGAACATGGCAAAGCAACGACACCGGATATTGAAGTCGCAAGCTGTTGATCATCGCGTACCGTGCAGTGATTCCATCAAAGTGCGCGGCCCCCAATTGCAGTGATTTTATCTTTCCCCCTGAGGCATTTTGTTCATGTCTCCACTTATCCGATCGGGATGAGTCTGTTTGAAACATGAATACCCCATTTGTAATTATATTTTAATCTTTAGTGTAAAGTCAATTGGTCTCCTTCTCAATTTTTTACCGCTTACGCCAGGCATGGTCGCCGCTGGCGGGAAAATGAAGAACACGGTGAAGCAACGGCACCGGATACTAAAGTCGCAAGTTGTTGATCATCGCGTACCGTGCAACGACTCCTTCGCAAAGTACGCTAAGACGCAATTTTATCGAAATATTCAAGCAGCCTGGCACTCAACCCTTTGTCCCCCGCAAATTTTATTGTGGGGTAAATTGTGCAGTGACATTTGGATAATACGTTCAAAAAAAATCCCCGCCCTGGGAAGAGGGCGGGGTGAGAATGGCTGGTCTTTCAGGCCTTCAGCCAGAGACTGATGACCATCCTTAATAGCGATTAGGAATGCAAACTGCGGCCATGTTTACATCATCTACACGAGCAGTGGTAGCTGACAGACTGTCACAGACAAGTCTGTATGTGGTCGTCCCCGCAGCCTGATAGTATGTCCGCGTAGCGCTGAATGGCACGTAATTTATATCTGTTGAATTCGAATAGTTACTGCCAAGTGCAAGATAGCTGAACTCCACTGCTGTGCCTGTGGTAATTGAGCACCGAGCATAATTATCTGCTGAAAGGTAAAAGTAACCGCTTGCATTGATGGTGCAATACCTGCCACCCGGCACCGATACAGATATCGCCCTGACACTTGTGTCGGTTGGGCTGAGGTTCACTTGCTGGTCCCCTCCAACAAACTCTATTCCAGCGGGGATGACAGGGGCACTGTAGTACCCCATAACATCGATTACCACGTGGGTGGCTGCAGACGCATAAATTTTAAGCTCTTCTGGGCCAAAAGAGTAATAGGTCTTGACCGCGGCGGCGTTGGCGATAGGCACCCCTGGCCTGAAATTGACCAAGCTGGCATTGGGGACCGCTACGTTGGCAGGGTAAGCACGCAGATTCCCGTTTGCGGTGGAGACGGCGGTTACATTGACCACAACACCGCGCGGCTCACCGACCGGCGATGTGCAGCCGGCGGGGTTGCCGCCCTGAGCAGAAATTTGAGTTGTTCCATAAACATAGTAGGCGCGGGATGTGCCCGCGGCGAACATGCCACCGGCATTCCTCGTGTCCACGATACGGCAGGGGGTTACCGGGGTGAAAGAATAGTCACTCCCTGCGTCACCTACTACTTGAGGAGTCGCATCGCCCGCGAGGATCGTATTGATCCCGTCAATACTGACCGCATTCAAGACCGCCTCGAGTTCGCCGTCGCTCAAATGCGCAAGGGTCTCCTGGAACTGATAGGTGGTTGCTTCATCCGAGCCCCAATCCCCGACAACAACGCTGAGCATTGCCTCGCGGTCAATCTCACCTGGTTCCTCATAGGCGGCAACATTGCCTGAGGCACCTTCAGGGTCTGTCGCCTCATCGGCAAGACCCTGCCCGCCGATTGCCAACGTCAGGCACATTGCCATAAGAACTGATAAAAGTTTCAACCATTTTGTCATGTTTTTCCCTCCTTACCTTTTCAACTGATGATGATGATTCATCCTTTCATCCTTTCCTCTGAGGCACTTTTTTCTGGCTAACGCACCTGATCAGGATGATTTCGTTTGAAACTTGAACACCTCTGAATTCATTCTATTTTAAATTCAGGTATGAAGTCAAATGTCTCATAATTTTTTTTAGAACAGTTCAAGGAGCGGTTTTTCGCGTGGGGCCACAATTTACAGATGGAGTTATGTGCGTCAGGTTCGGCAATTTCATTTTCATGGCAGAGGGTTTGCGCAACCGGCAACCGCCGGCTCGTTTAAAAGCAGCAGTTTTCCAACTTCTATTTCTTGACGTATTGAGCAAAATATTGAAAATTATATTACATTGCTGATCAGTATCAGTGAAACAGGAGAATGCCCGGACGCCAGATTCTTCTGTAACAAAGATTATATTTGATTTTTTAACAATGAGGAGCAATGAAAAGAATACTTTTTACTGCCTGTCTTGGCTGGTTTATTTGTATAACAACTGGAGTTATGGCTGCCGATAAGGCTCCCGGCATCCCGGAAACGCCAGAGTCCGTCATCTCCATTACCCCCGGCAACATGGTCAGCGCCTATGCCGTATTTACCTCCGCAGTTGAGCAGACCATGCTGATCGTTCCCGCCGAAAAACACTTTGTCCTCACCGACATAATCGGCATGGCATCGATCGAGATAAAAGAGGGGGACGTGACAAAAGTGAAGACCCAACTCGGCTACAGCCCTGACAAGGTAACGCTGTATCCAAACCTGATCCGCTTCCGCACCGGGATAGTCTTCAGCCCGGGAACCAATGTGGTCGTCTATCCCTATCCGATTGGTATCGGACTCGATTCCTCGTACGGTTATGTGACACTGTCAGGATATTATTTCTGACGGCCGTAAACCCTTGGAATGAAACCTTCAATAGACAAAGGCATCTCCTTACTGAAAGCCGGAGATTATGCTGAAGCAGCTTCTTTATTGCAGGAGGCGGCCAGTCAGGCGCCTGAAAATATCGACATCCTTGCAGCCCTGGGCCATGCATGGGAGAAATTGGGGGAAGATCAAAAGGCATGGGAATGTTACCGGCAAGCCCTTGCTGTGAACCCCTCAGCAGGTAAAATCCACCAGGGCTTGGCCAGACTTCATTTGCGGGGCCCTCATTACCTGGAAGCGCTCGGCCGGATCCACGCAAATCTCCGGCCTGCATCCTATATCGAGATCGGCATTCGCAAGGGCGCTTCATTCAAACTTGCAAGTCCGGATATCCCGGCTGTCGGAATAGATCCCAATCCCCTGGTTGACGGAGCTGAACTGCCTGTGCGTCACCTGATAATCAGGGACACGTCGGACAACTATTTCCGGAGCGGCAGGTTATCTTCAGATCTGGAGGGGCTACCGGTTGACCTCGCCTTTATAGACGGCATGCACCTCATGGAATTCGCCCTGCGGGATTTCATCGCGCTCGAGAATTCAGCGCATCCCGGTGCGACCATCCTGGTACATGACTGTTACCCCATGAATGATCTGACCGCCCGCCGGAAACAGGAAACCCCTTTTTGGAGCGGCGATGTCTGGAAGCTGATACTCTGTCTGAAAGAGTATCGGAAGGATCTCAAGGTCCTTACCCTGCCCTGCCCTCCGACCGGACTCGCCGTCATCACCCGGCTTGACCCCTTATCAACCGTTCTTTCGAATTTCCTGGAAGAAATCTATAATACATATGTTCCCATGGATTTTTCGGGCATCGAGGAAGAACGGGAGCGGAAATTAAACCTGTTGTGCCTGAATGACGCCCTGCGCGGCCCTTATCTCAGGTAGCGCAACACTGTTCGTGTATCAGCAGTAATAACAAGGAATAATTCATGGTTCACCCTGCAAACAAACCGTTGTTGATCCTTTCCATTTTTGCCCCCAGCGAGCACAATGGTCTCTGGTATGACCTGCAGCGCCGTTTTATCAGCGATACTACACTCGTTGATTATGACTATCGAATTTACTTGAACGGCGTGTCATCAGAGGGCTTTGAGCCGGACGATGTCCTGAAGCATTCAGAAACAAATGACGGCCATAAAACAGCCTTGAACTATCTCCTTTCCTATGCGCGGCAGCACCACTTTTATGACAATTACCTTTTCCTGGACAGCGATTGTTTTCCTGTGGGAAAAAACTGGCATGCCGGATTGACCGGGCAAATGAAGCGGTTCAACAAAACCATTGCCGCGCCGGTGAGAACCGAGAATCTGGATTTATTCCCACACCCATGCGCTGTTTTCATCGCCGGGGAAGAGATTCACAATGAACGGATTGACTTCAGAGACGACATGCCCATAAAAAACATGCTCGGCATTGAAGTGACCGATGTCGGTTCAGCCATGTACGGCATGGATGAAGTAATGCCCCTGCTCCGCACCAACGTCGTCAACCTGGACCCCGTCGCGGCTGCCATCTATCACCATATATTTTATCACCATGGCGCCGGCAGCAGGGCTTTCAATTTCCGCATAACGAACCGCTATCAGTATTATGACCACTGGTGGAGGAAGGACGACAAGGAGCGGCTGGCAAAATATCTTCTGCGCAACCTCGAAAAAAATCCCGACAAATTATTCAATATTTTGATGGGGAACCGGGCGAACCTGTTGCAGAGAGCACTGCGACGGCTTTTATCTCCTTTCAGTTTTTTTTAGCCTTTGTTGCCAAACATCTCTTTACTTGAAATACCCCCCGGTATGGGGCAACCGAAAGGCAAATCTTCATCATTCTCTTGATGAACCTCTACAGGGAAACACTTGAAGACCAAAACAAGGTATTCACGCTGCCGGGAGCAGCACAACAAAGACTCCCTTACTTACTTTCCGGACACATTTTTCTTGGACAAAATGAAATGTACCAGAGGATTTATGCCGTTATGCGCCGCTTCCGGGTATTCGGCCAGATATTCCTGTGTATTGAATTCCGCTGATGGATTCAAGCCCTGTTGCGCCCCATAACGGACATAATGTTCGGCCGCGGACAAACCGGCGGTAATCACATGTGGATAGGTTTCAAAGTAATAATGAGAGTCCACAAGATCGGAGTTGCGTACTATTTTTACTTCTCTCAACCATGGAAAACGAAGAAGCCGACAGAAGCATTTCCAATAGCTTTTACGTGCCTGCGTGTATAGAGCTAAAACATTACGATATAAAAACGTTCGCGAGAGTTGGCTTTCTCGCTCCATTTTTCTTAGGGATTTGTTATGCGCTTCGATGGCTTGCCAAGCTTTTTTCCGAAAACCTTCACCATCATTGTTGTTTATTTCTTGTGTTTGCCTTCCTGAATCAAGTTGGCACTGAAATATCGAAATCCTTTTACTATAAATACCGATCTTTTTTTCCAAATTTAACAAGCGATCGGCTATTGAAGAAATTTTATTTTTTGTTACATCTGGCTCCCGTTCCAGAAGCAAAGAAAATGTTTCAAAATTATTCTTTAATCTTTTTATCTGATTATCACATGTCTCAATTCTGTTCTGGTGAATGATCATGCGACTATCCAGTGATGAAAAATAATCCTGTATTTCTAATGACTTTTGCTCAAGAAACAAACTAAATAATCGGATAATAAGATCCGCATTATTAACTGCAACAGGTTCCCAATGTTCATCATTTCGGGGTTCTGCATCATAGAAAAGTTTACCGTCCTTACGTTCCAAAAATTCACGTGCTGCCTGAGCATTGCCTGAAGAATATTTCTTTAGAATTTCAAGTCTCTTTGCCGGGGGAATAAGACTTTGTTTTGACTTTACACCGTATTTGCCTTCGAACACCAATTCATCGAAAACATTATCCATGAAATTTTTATACATTGGGCGCAATTGCAAAGGAATACGGTTTATCAGGCGAAGAGCTTCAATTAGAATAATATCCGGAGAAGAATTTTTTGAAGTTTCATCAGGAACCACATAATCATTCTGCCACTTGAGATCCATGCAATGTAAAAAATCTCTGATCAGTTCTCCTTCATGAAACTGACCCTTTTCAAATGGTCGAATCCTTATATTCTCTTTGCCAAATACCTTAATCCAGGATTTTAATAACGCGTAATAATCAAGCTCCGGGAGCCGGTTTCTTTCAAAAAATTCGTCAAAAGCCCAAATTGCTTTGTGGTTCCCTGAAATAATACCCTCATTGTACAGAGAGCCAACATATAGATCTTGCCTGCGCAGATAAACAATTACTATGATTTGAAATTTCCCTGATAGAAAATTTCTGACCTTTTCCGGCATATTAAAAATATCACATTGTTCGGAAGTAAGAGCTTCATTTGATAAAACGACATTCCTTCCCGGAAAAGAAGATGGTAAATAATTTTCCAGTGTATAGTTGTCCCGCCCTTCAAATATCTTATGAAGACGCCAGTGACCGGCTGATTTACCTTTTCGTTCTCCAAAATTATTATTATCAGGATAAAAATATCCTTGCTCAAGCAGTTTATCCTTATTCAACTGGCAAAAATTCTGAATTAAACTTGATCCAGTTTTTCTTGTACCAATATGAAGAAACAGTCTCATTGGAAAATCACAGATATTACAGGTAGCGGGAGGTTAACTATTGGGAAAATATCAAATTAACATATATAGAATCAGATATTTAACCGCACACTAAGGGATTGCCATCCAAATCTCGACACAACCTTTATCTTCAACTCATTTTTTTGGGACAATTCTTGTTTAAGTTTTTCAAGATAAATCCGGTGCCGGCTCATGCCAACCAGCAAAAGCTTATTAAATCCATAACATAGGGGCACAAAAAAAGGACTTTGCATTAAATAAAGCTTAGCAATACCCTCTTGGACACCCGGCCAATCCGGATTGTAATAATCATCGATAAAAATAACACCATTAGGATCAGTTAATGATTCTGCCGTCCAATAGTCACGAATGGTATGGGTTACCGTATGCCCCCCGTCAACACTGAAGTAGCTGAATCGGCCATGACGTTCTCTGAAGCTTGCAATGTCCTCCGCACTCAATTCCATAGAATCCACGGCAACAATATCAACCTTTTCAGGGGAAGGAGAAAATTGTTTAAGGTTTTCTTTAAATAAATCAAGTGAGCCGCAGCCTGACCTGTCTATATTCTTATCCTGGTCTTCGAATAAATCCAAAGCGAGTGCCGAGCATTCTGGGCGGAGATGCTGCAAACCGATGAAGAATTTTCCGTGGTGGACGCCTATTTCACCTATCCCGCCCGTTGCCCCGCCTTCGAGCACCATGCCATCAACTGTCGTTATAATTTTAAACAGGTTGGAATTGCACCAGCCGGATACCTTGTCAATTCCACAGGAAATATATTCTTTAAGATCTCTCATTTTAACTCTCTACTAGTTAAACAAACTGTTCCAATATTATATTATTTTTCCATACTTTCCGTAGGTGGAAATCAAGTTCTGCATTTCTATCGCACATAATATTTTTATTGTTGAGGGATATATTCCTGAGATTTTGTATAAATTTCTGATTTTAATAACGAACTTCTGAAGTAATCGCCTGAAAGTCTACATCTTGTATCACAATTTTTGAGATATTCATGCGTTTCAAGTAGTAGCTTTCTGTCATGCAATTTCTCTACAGCCTCTTCATAAGAATTGTAATATAACGGATAATCTTCTCCAAGATACTCAACAACAGGTTCGAGGGGATTGACTAATATAGGTGTTGTCCTTGCTATAGATTCAATAACCGCGTTATTTGCACTCGAATCGTATAAATCGAGGAAAACTATAGAACTCGACAGCAAATTATCATAGACATCATTAGGAATAAAATCAACAGTTATTGCACTATCATACATAGACTCAACAAAAAGTCCTCTGCTTTTTAAATATTCTTTTTCAATATTGAAAATCCTATCAACAGGTTCTACATTACGTTTTGTAAGATATATTTTTTCATAATCCCCACCAGGAAGCATAAAAATGCCATGCAGCTTTCTCAGCCACCAGCCAACTTGGACCAACTTAAGCCTTTGAGCGGATAACACCTTAGGGTTCCATAGATTATCAGGTATTTCCGTTGGATGAATCAAACTTTCAACTGGTATTGGCAGTTCATGTGATAAATATTTTGCATGATACCTGCTCAGGGTAAAAATCCCGCGGCAGCTTGATAGGACTTCAGGAAAAAACTCGTTTTGAAAAAAAAGGCGCCGCATATCTTCGGGAAACCAGGTAGGTATGTTGTGTGGCCTGTGTGTGAAACCTATCCAGGGCCTGGGAAATACTACGGGTTTGGGGCTACCCCACAAAAATATTTTTTCCAGAAAGCTCACCATATAAAGACCCTCTGGATTATGTAACGCTTTGAGCGAATGCAAGGCAAAATCCCAACCGGAGCGGTGTTTACCAAACCCTCCACATTCAAGATCAAGGCTTAGATCAAGCCCAGGTTTGATGACAACAGATTTGCGGTTTGATATTGTATATTTTTTACTGCGTACCCCAACCTTTTTTATTATATGCTCATTTATCCTTCTGAGCGGAGCTGAAATTCGCCATGAAGTAGATTTATACAATGCATCGAGCTGCCCGGACAGTTGTTGATTAGCCAGTTTCAGCCTCTCGAGTTCTTGAGTTGGTTTCTTATCTTTCAGGTTGGTTTTTCTGTGGGCATTCTGCTTAATTCTCTGAGCCCATAAATGATATGCTTTATCAAAATCATATATTTTCAGGGCGTTGGCGAATTTCTGGAAATAGGGGGGGAGATCTGCTAATGTAGAATCTGTGATGCGCTCTACAAGTGGAACAAGAGTCGCCAGATATTGTTTAATTGCTTCTTCATTTCCATTATAAACTTTTTGTGCTCTTTCGAGACTTCCCGCAAACTTCACTCCTTTCTGGGTCATCCTTCTTCTCAAGGAATCTGATCCAAACTTTAAAGCATATTCAATAGTATCTAAAACGTTATCACGGGCGTCAAAAAGCTTTCTTTCATTCGCCGCGGCCAGGTAATTTCCCAAGCTATAAAAATATACAATTTTTCCTGGTACCATCGAAATGTTCCTGGCATGAAAGGCGGTAAAAAATGCGAAAAGAACATCCTCGCCGTTTTTTCTTGTCTTGCTGAATTTCAATTCTTTTCTTTCTAACATCTCCTGCCGAAACAATCTGCCGACAATATGATGATATTCCACTAGGTCCAAATGATCATCAAGACGAAAATTGTGCTGCTCCATTTTCACTATCTGATCAGTATAATGTTTAAATATCCAATTTCCTGTTTTCTGGTTGAAGGACAGTATTCGGCCAAACACAATGTCAGCATTATTTTCCTCGGCGACTTTATAAAGGTCCAGAAGAGCAGTCGACGGCAGATAATCATCTGAATCGAGGAAAAAGATATACCTCCCTTTAGCCGCATCCATCCCGGTATTCCTGGCCATGGCCCTTCCCACATTCCGGGGGAGATGCACAGGCAAGATACGATCATCCTGAGCAGCATATTCGTCTATAATGGATTTTGTACCGTCACTACTCCCATCGTTAACAATGATATGCTCAAAATCTGTAAAAATCTGACTTATAACCGAATCAACAGCTCTGGGCAGCAACTTCTCATTGTTCTTGACAATTGTTATGACACTGATTGCGGGCGAAGTATGGTCCATTTCCAAAGCCATATTTGATAAGTCCACTGAATCCATCATATGTGAAAAAAGCCCGTTGGATTACTGAACATTACAGCAAGGCAGCCAACGGATTTATTGGATGAAAATCAATCTCTATCTGAATTGCATTACAAAAGCCCGACACCTTAGGATCGAAACCGTTCCTAATGATCCAGTAAAGTTGAACCCGGAATCTGCACGGTTTTCCATTGAAAAAAACAAGGTCAAACCAGCCTTACTTTCCTGTCTCTCTCATCTCTTACGGGCAACTAACTTTTTCATTTGGCGGAGCGGTGCGGTAATACGCCATGACCTCGAATTATAGAGGTGTTCCAATTCCTCTACCAACTTTTTATTTGCATGGCGTAACTTCACAACCTCTTGTTTTCTTACCCTTTCTTTTTGAATCATTGCTGATTTTTTCTGTTTCTGTTCCCATAGCGCATATGCCTGCTTAACATCACAGGATTGCAGAGCTTTGGCAAATCTTCGGTAATATAAACTGAGGTGGGCTGTTTCTTCGACAGAAAGATTGAGATAATCAAGAGGAAGGTCGGCTAATATATCATCCCCAATATCGTTCACAAAAGGAACAAGGGTGGTTAAATATGTCATGAATTTTTCTTCCTGACCTTCATAAACTTTTTGCGCCCGATATAAATTCCCCGCAAAAAACACACCTTTTTGAAGCATTCTTTTCTTCAATGAAGTGGAGCCGTGTTTCAAAGCAAAATCAATTGTTTCAAGAAGATTGTCCAGCGCATCAAAAAGCTTTATCTCATTTACTGCTTCCAGTTGTTTGCCAAAACTATAAAAATAAATAGTTTTCCACGGCACCATTGAAAGACTTTCAGCATGAAAGGCACTATAAAATGAAAAAAGAATGTCTTCTGCATTCTGTCTTTGTGTGCTGAACCGTATTTCTTTTTCTTTTAAAAATTTATGCCTGAATAAACGCCCTAAGATTTGATGATTGTCAACTAAATCCAGGTGGTCATCCAGTCGCAATCCGTGCCGCTCGGATGAGATTATTTTGTCTGTATAGTAGTGAAGACGCCAATCACCAGTTGCCTGATCAAAAGATTTAATTCGGCCGTAAACGATATCTGCATTGTCCTCTTCGCCAACTTCGTAGAGATCCAGAAGAGCAGTGAAAGGAAGATAATCGTCCGAATCAAGGAAAAAAATGTACTGCCCTTTTGCCGCATCCATCCCTGTGTTGCGGGCCTTGGCCCGTCCCACATTCTTGGGAATGTGGAGGCGAAGAACACGTTTGTCCTGAGCGGCGTATTCTTCTATAATGCCGCCTGTACCATCGATGCTGCCGTCATTGACAATGATATATTCAAAATCGGTTAAGGTCTGCCCCAATACAGAATCAACAGCCCGAGGCAGCAACTCCTCATTGTTTTTGACGATGGTTATGACACTAATGGCAGGAACAGGCTCATTCATTTCAAAGAACTCACTGCTGTCACGATTCATAAAACGCGCTTACTGCAAAAATAAGTACTGACATGATTTCCATTTATTTGAATTGAAAGTAGTAAAATATGTCAATTTTATTGCTTAACTTGGAATTGCTCGATAAAATCGGGCAATTCCTTCCCCACCTTGTCAACAGCTCTATTCTTTGTCCAGGTAGAAGTACATATAATTTTATCCATGAGACATCGATCTTTATATTTGTCAGCTATTTTAAAGACTTCTTCCATTAACCCTTCATCAAGGGTAGTCGGGTTCAATCCTAAGGCAAGAAACTTTTCCCGTTTAACCCGAAGATTATTTTCCGCTGCTTCCGATCGCGGGTTTTTAAAATATCTGATTGAGGCGCCGGTTATCTCAGACACTTTACTGGCCAGATCACGAACGGTATGTACTTCTGTTGCCTGGTTAAAAATTTTCACCCGGTCACCATGATGGGGTGGATTTTCCAAGGCAAGACGGATGCACTGCACTGTATCTTTTATATGAATGAAAGCTCGAGTCTGGCCTCCGGTTCCATGCACGGTGAGAGGATGGCCGACAGCGGCCTGCATCAAAAAACGATTCAAAACAGTTCCATAGTCCCCATCATAATCAAAACGGTTTATCAGTTCTTCATGACGCGAAGTTTCAGGAGTCATGGTCCCCCAGACAATGCCCTGGTGCAGATCAGTGATACGTAACCCGTCATTTTTATTGTAAAAATAGAAAAATAAAGCATCTTGAGTCTTGGTCGTGTGATATACGCTGCCGGGGCCCGGCGGATATATGATTTCCAGATGCGCCAAGGTACCGTCATCTCTCTCAACCTGGACGGGAAGATACCCTTCGGGAATGGTCAACCCGGTTGTTTGATAACCATAAACACCCATTGTGCCGAGATGCACAAGGTGAATATCAACACCGCTTTCAACAATCGCGCACAGAACGTTATGGGTGGCTCTGAGATTGTTATCAACCGTATACCGTTTGCAGAATGAATCGCGCATTGAGTACGGCGCCGCCCTTTGCTCGGCAAAATGAACGACGGCATACGGTTTCAAATCAACAAATAATGAGAAAAGGCGATGATAGTTGTCTGCCACACTGAAATTATAAAACGATATCTTGTTTCCAGTTAGTTCCTCCCATCTTTTTATGCGAATCTCCATGGATTTGATGGGTGTGAGTGAATTTGTTCCAAGGTCAAGATCAATCTTGCGGCGGGATAAATTATCAACCACAATAACGTCATAGCCTTTTTCAGAGAGATGCAGGGCGGTCGGCCAGCCACAGAAACCGTCACCACCGAGTACTATCACTTTTTTCTTTTCCATAATTCCATCCTTCCTTACTTCACTATTTTCACGTGAGAAAAAATTATATTTTCGTATTATCTGCCATTACGGCTCCATTGGCTCCAATGGACCAAATGAACCTTACAATATTTTTCGTCGTCGGTCGATGCCGAAGACCCACCCCTTCATAGTTTACATACAGTATCTTTTTTGCTGCCAGGTTGAGGGGCAGGATCGGCTGGTAATCGGATTGAAAAACAAGGTCGTATGTATTGTAAAGTTTTATATAATTAAACCAACGCGTTCCCTTTCCGCCAGGGAGCTGAATTAAACCCGTTCCATTCAATCGGCATAAAAGAGCGACCTCCACAAACAGGGGCGGCACCAGGCAGTCCACCCGCAGGTCGGATCGCTTTTTCATGGCGGCGGCGATAATATCGTGCAGACCGCTCTTTTCCAGGTCGACGGTCCAGGGAATCAGGACCCGGCGAATCCCGTCATTGTGCAGGAGTTCCTCCACATGGGCGCGGGAGAAATAACAGTTGTCCAGGGCAATATCCTTCTTGCCGGTTCTTCTCTGGCGATAGTCCGCAAGGGCCTCCAGGTGCAGCCGGGCCAGGTCGTTTTTGCCGAGCAGCATGTAATACAGGCTTTTCTTCCTGATCCAGCGCCGCAATCCCCTTACATTTTTAGGGGCATGTTTTTCCAGCAGATACTGAACATTCCGGTTGTCATAATAGAGGATCCAGGTCGGCACCTTGTATTCCGCCGGCAGGTGCCAGATCAGGGACCGCGCCGACACCAGGATCCGGTGACCCATGCGGGCGATGCGCAGGCACCAGTCCACGTCGTCGTAATGAATGAAATAGTCGTCCCACACTCCTGCTTCCCGGGCGACCCGGGAACGGATCAGCAGGGAGGCGGCAGCGATATATTCAACGTCCATGCTGGGACGGCAGTCCTCCAGGTATTCGCTCAGGTCGATGTCCATATTGTGCAGTTCTTCCAGCTTTTTTCCCTCCAGCCCGGGGACATCCTCCCGGTGCCGGTTGAGCAGGAGCCTTCCCCTGTGCAGATCGACAAAGGCCCCCATTTCGTTGATGCGCCAGGGAGAAGTCAACTGCATCATGGTCGATCCAGCCACGGCGGCGTCCTGTTCGGACTCCAGGAGGGCAACAAGTTCGGCCAGGGCGTTGCGGTGGACCTGGACATCGTTGTCGAGCAGCCACAGGTAGTCGTATTTTCCTTCGGGCTGCGCAAAAGCGTACCGGAGGCCGGTGTTGAATCCGCCGGTGCCGCCCAGATTCTCCCTGTTTTCAATGACATGGATGCCGGGGAAATCCCTTTTGAGAACTTCGGAGGTCCCATCGCTGCTGGCATTATCAACAACCAGAACATCAAGCTGCTGTACGGGATAGGTCAGCCTCTGCAGGGACTGAAGAAGATCGACAACATATGACTTCTTGTTCCAGGTAACAATTATGACCAGAACTGTGGGAAATGAGTTCATGTCAACCTGATAATCTGGTGGAATATACTGTTTTGCCTCAAGAATGGAGCTGATTTCCGGAGTATTTCCCTTGCGGGATGCTGTTTGACCATGGGCTCGGCAAAGGCATCCTTCACCGCCTGCCAATATGTTGTCACCTGCCGGAGATATATTGCTCTGCCCAGGCCGATCAGAAGTCGAGATAAAAGCATGTAGGCTGCCGCGGGTTGAGGGTAATATCTCTTTATCAGCCAGATGGTGTTTCTGGTTGCATAATAGATACAGCGCCGGCCCGGCCTGTCGCTGGGGACCCCGCGGTGCACTACCCTGCATTCCGGGTCATAATAAATTTCATATCCCTGCATCCTGACTTTGAAGCTCACATCAATCTCGTTCTGATAGATAAAAAAGTTTTCAGGATACCAGCCGATTTCCTCAAAAAGTCGCCGGCGAATGGCAAAACCGCACCCAATAAAAAAGGGTGAAATCCCATAACTGTGTTTTTCAGGAAGATGCCATTTCCATTGGGGGGTCCCGCCGGGAGTCTCGATGTGGCAAGCAAGTACTCCCATGCGGGGATCATTGTCAAGCGCGGCAACGAGCCGGTCAAGGGTTCCAATATCCCGAGGACAGGAATCGTCGTCCAGCACCAGAATATACTCACCGGCAGCCAGCGCAAACCCTTTATTATACCCCGCGATGCCCCTGTTTTCCTCTAACAGCACCGAGCGAATCGCATGCTGTTTTTTGAGGTACTCTGCGGTTCCGTCATCCGAGTTGTTGTCCACCGCAATAATCTCAATATCCGAACGCCCCCTGGTCATTTCCAGCAACCGTTCAGCTGTGAGCTGCGTTTCTTCCAGACGGTTAAAGTTGAGAAAAACAATGCTCAACTTAATCTGTTGCGGCTTCTCCATTGCGTGTACGATCAGGAAAATTTCTGATCGAAAACCTCCAGAGCACGTGCAACAATATCATCCATATCGTAATAGCGATACTCTGCCAGGCGGCCGACAAGTGTTAACTTGGGAAATTTTCCGGAGAAGTGGAGATATTTTTCATATTGGGCAAGGTTTGCATCCTTAAAAACAGGGTAACAGGGCGTATCCGCCTCCTTCCCGACACTTTCATAATCCCGCGGATACTCCCGCAACAGGGTAGTATGCTTCAGTTTCTGGCCATGAATCCTCTTGAACTCCGTTATCCGGGTAAAATCAAAATCATTCGGGTAATTGACCACGGCAACTTCCTGAAAATACTCCTGCTCCAAGCTTTCGAAAGAGAAATCCAGTGTACGGTACGGGAGTTGCCCGAAACGGAATGCAAAAAGCTCGTCAATCATGCCGGTAAAAATCAAATCCCCTTCAAAAGGATCGCCGAACAGCTTCATGCCTCCATCCGCCATATCAACCGCGACAATATCCTTGTAGTCCGTATTCAACATCGTGTGGATATCGGGATGGTCCATCATGTTCCGAAACATCCGGGTATAGCCGAATTTTGGTACAGCCTGGTAGGTATCCTGAAAATAGCGGTTATCGCGGGATATAAAAACAGGCACCCTTTCCATAACTTCAGGTGAAATATCCTCCGGGCCGAATCCCCACTGTTTCAAGGTATAATTATAAAAAATTTTCTGATAAATAAAATCGGCAAGGGCTTTCAATTCGGGATCATCGGTCTTGATCAATTCGAGAATGGGGACCTTGACGCCGAACCCGAAGCGCTCAACAAGTTTCTTTTCCAGGGATTCGGCCATGCTTTTGGGAAAAAGCATTTCCAGTGAATTCAGGTTGAAAGGAACCGGAACCTTTTTTCCGTCTACAGCAGCCAGTACACGGTGTTGATACTCATGCCATTCGGTGAACCGGCCGAGATAATCAAAAACTTCCTTATTGGACGTATGAAAAAGATGCGGGCCGTATTTATGGACCAGGACACCATGCCTGTCGTATGAATCATAGCAGTTGCCGCCGATATGAGTCCGCTTCTCAACAAGCAGCACCCTTTTTCCGCCAATCTCCGCCAACTGCCTGGCCAGGACCGATCCGGCCAGACCGGCACCCACAATTACGGTGTCATACATCCAGGATCACCTGTTGGTGTAAATTAATCAAATATGAAACCGTAAATTTCTCCATTATTGCACACAAATGTCCCTCGCAAGATGGCTGTATTTCTACCTCAAAACGAAAGCCATTCTATTCTATGTATATTTTATTGCAAAGGAATATTTACAGGTAAATTATCCGCGCGAAGCTTTCATCCCTGGCTTTCTGTCTTGAGGATCAGGTACGGACAAACCCGGATGACTGTCAGGGTCATTTATTCAGCAGCATATGATATACAGCATTTAGTGGAAAATCGGAGGAAACTCCCGGAGGGGGTACATTTCCGACAGGAAGGGAAACGAAATTCAAATCGGCAATATTGTATTCACGAAAGTTTAATTTTGGATCGGTGTAATCGCCCAGGGCAAGAAAATAAAGCTTGCCGCCAAATATCCGCAGCCTTGCCCTGCCCTCCAGAGAAAATGAATCTAATTGTGCTATCGGACTCCAATCGTTTAGCGGCCCACTCCTTCTCATGGCGGTATTCCCCGCAGAGCTCGGGGGCAAAATCTGCGGATAGCTCGGTGAAAAATCCCACGCCCCGAAATAATCTCCTGGTCCATTGACGGCGAGCCCGACACCCATTCCTTCAGACGTATCAGCATATATCCGGTTTGTTATTATTTTATGAATCCAGCTACTGCCGCTCCATTCGGACAACTTAACTGATGTTCCTCTATTATAGACATTTCCATACTCTGCAAATTTATACATGGCGATAAGAGGACGGTCGTCAACCAACTCCAGGGCCGTCCAGAACTCCATTTCAAACAGTGTATGAGAATTATCAATCACATGTTCGGTCCAGTTCACTCCATCCCGGGAGGTTATGTAATAAAAGTCATGGAACGTACCGTTGATTTTCTGCGTCATCACACTTCCATTCCAGACCAATTTTGTATAGGCGGAATCTCCATAGGTTATATGATAGGTTCCATTATTATATTCAAAATCAGCAAGCCGGAACTTGGGAACCTGAGTCAGATTTAAAAAGGATTTGTCCCAGGTAAGACCGTCGGTGGTCGTCAATAGAGCCAGTTTCGCTACCCCTCCAGGATGGGCACCTCTAACAAATACAGGATAACCGTTATTGTCAAGCTGCATCCTGGTGTGAAATCCGCCGCCATCGACATAAGTTTCACTTTTTACGACCGTACCATCATCAATAACAAGATAATTCAGGGACTCGGACGGTGGCGTCGTTCCTTCATCTTTTATGTAGCAGACATGTATACGGTTATCGCTTCCGATGTCAAGAAATGTTGACCCGCTTGGCCTGTATCCGTCCGGGGTCAAGAGGATTTCCGGCTGCCAGGCCCCGCCAATGCGTCGAACGTAATGGATATTGGCCTTCCGGTCGGAATATGGTTTTGAGTAAACAATATGTACATCACCCTTTGCATCTATTTCCATATCATAGGAGTAAATGCGGCGGTCAAAACTCTCCAGCGAATAAGAGATGATCCTTGATTCTAAAGTTGGCAAAGCTGCATCTACCCTGCCTGGAGAGGCACTCATAAAAAAAATCCCGCCCAGCAACAGGCAGATAATATACCACGCAGCGGCATTAGAACGGATCATGGAAATCTCTGTTTATATTTGATTAATATTTGACTTATTATTTTGATAATAATAACTACTCATCAATTAACGGTCAAGAAAACCGGTTGAATGAACTTATTCCATTGGGATCATTTCCACTTAAAGCCTAGGCAGGTTCCCATATTTTTGGTCAAATACGCCAATAAATCCTGTCAGATCCTTTTTTCAGCTTCCTTCAACCAGCAATTTCGATAATCCCAGGCCGGATTTACTGTTTATTTCCACCAGGAGTTCTTTATAATAATTCTTTTTTGCTTCATTTTCTTCCAACGCATAGAGTTTGATGAGCAAATTCGGCAGTTCTCTTTTGTTACCGTTTCGTTTAGAAAGCAAACCGCGCAATTCATTTTCATATCGGGACAACGCGTCTTTATAAACTTTTTCAAGCTTATAATTTTGTTTAATTGGTCCTCGATGATTTCTTAAAAGTGTTGCATAGGGGTTCACGGTCCTGGAAAAAATTGTATTTATACTGCGTTCGAAACCGGAAGCATCAAAGCCAAAATAATTCAGTTCCCCCGTATGACCCTTATTTTGTACGGCTTCATACAATTTTATATCATCCAGATTGTTTTTCTGCAAAAAGTCAAAATCAATTTGATCATCGAAATCCATTTCACGCTTGTAATCTGTTATATTTCTTTTTGCAGAGGCTGAGAATGGAATTCCAATTTCATCAAAAAGGAGAGGCGTCTTTGTTGAAAAATCCTCAAGTGTCGCCACAAAATAGAATTTTCTTAAAACACTGATTGCCTGCATGTATAACGGGTCTTGCCGGGAATCGATGAAAGTCGGGAAAGCCCGGGTAATCATCGAACATAAAGAGAGCATAGGAAAACATCGGTCATAAAATTCATTAAAACTTAAGATTTTATGGTTAAACCTCTTCAGCAGTTTTCGATCATAGCAATACCAACTGATTATGCGACTGATAGGCTCTCTCAAAAAAGTAAAAAGTCTGACATTTCGATCCTTGAAAAAATTCAACATATATTCATGTATGCCATGCCCGAACACGAATCGGATATGATCCAGACCATCGGGCAATCGTTCTTCAAGCTCTTTTGCATTTTGCCTGAAATTAACTGCATACATTGAGTTTATATAATATTGATCCTGCCTTAATTGACTTTTAACCTGTTCGAGTAAAGTCATTCCTGCAGTCTTATGGATGTGGAGTCCGAAAAACAAATTCTTTTCTTTTGTTCTATCTGCAAATAACAATTTTTTTAAAATTTTCATTATTCTTTTTTACTTCGTGAACAGAACAATTTCTTAAATAATTTATAATTATTACATAAATAAATTAAAAATATTTTGTGTACAACAACGTTGTCCAGTAAATATTTTTTGTAGAATCTCTTTTGAATTTTATTAGCTTAGCCGCTGATTTTTCATACTGGAACGTATCCAAAACTTAGCGGTAATGAATATAATTGGCATACTTTAAATCGATACATTATCGCCCGGAAATTCCAGGAATCTGATCACTATTTTCCTTCCAGGATTTTGATTGCCTGTTCAATCACTCTCCCCTGCTCCTCCTCCAATCCCAGCCAAAGAGGCAACCTGACCAGCCGATCAGCCATATCCGTTGTCACCTTGAGTTGATCATGCACCCGGCCGATTTTTGCCCCGAATGGCACGGAGTGCAGTGGAACATAGTGAAAGACACAGTTGACCCCCTGCTGCTTCATCTCTTCGATGAACCTGGTCCGATCATCCAGGTCACGCAGCAGCAGGTAGTACATATGCGCGTTGTACCCGCACCCGGCAGGTATAACCGGACGACGAATGCGGCCGCTGTTTTCAAGCGGGGCAAAGGCCTCGTGGTAGCGGACCCAGAGGGCCTTTCTCCGTTGGGTAATCATTTCCGCTTCTTCCATCTGCGCCCACAGAAAAGCGGCGATAATCTCCCCGGGCAGGTAGGAGGAGCCGATATCCACCCAGGTGTATTTATCCACCTGTCCCCGGAAGAACTGGCTTCGGTTGGTGCCTTTCTCGCGGATGATCTCGGCGCGTTCGGTACGTGCCGGGTCGTTTACCAGCAACGCACCCCCTTCGCCCGCGATAATGTTTTTGGTCTCGTGAAAGCTCAAGGTGCCAAGGTGGCCGATGGCGCCAAGGGCCCTGCCCTTGTAGGCCGCCATTACCCCCTGGGCGGCGTCTTCAATCACCAGCAGCTTGTGGCGGCGGGCGATCTCCATAATCGCGTCCATCTCGCACGCCACGCCCGCGTAATGCACCGGGACAATCGCCCGGGTGCGCGGGGTAATGGCAGCTTCAATTCTGGTTTCATCCAAATTCAGGGTATCGGGCCTGATATCCACGAAAACCGGCACCCCGCCGCGCAGGACGAAGGCGTTGGCAGTCGAGACGAAGGTGTAGGACGGCATGATGACCTCGTCGCCGGGCTGAATGTCGGCCAGGATAGCCGCCATTTCCAGCGCCGCGGTGCACGAATGCGTAAGCAGGGCCTTGCGGGAACCGGTACATTGCTCCAGCCAGCCCTGGCACTTCCTGGTAAAGCTGCCGTCGCCGGCCAATTGCCCCAAGGCATGCGCCTGGGCGATGTTCCACAGTTCCTTGCCGCCAAGATAGGGTTTATTGAATGGTATATTCATCGTGAACCTTTATGGTTTGATTGCTACCAGCATCAGTGAACCGCCGGCCGGAAAGCGTACTCCGCAACGAATGAGCAGATGCTCTGCCTTCATGACGCCCCCGAAAACGCTATTCAGCAGTCCCGGCAGACGCAATTCCGCCAGGGGATCGCTGTCCGCTGCGGCTTTCCCTTGAACTCTACGGGAAGCGATCATGGCCGGCAGCAGCAGACTGACGAAGGATGTTTCGAATTGCACCTTGAACCCGGCGCGCAGAACCTTTTCCCGCAATTCGCCCGCCCGATAACGACGCACGTGACAGGCATATTCATCCTGCCTGCTCCACAGCCGGGGGTGATGCGGCACGGTGAGCACAACCCCCCCGCCGGGATGAAGAACTCCCAGCATTTCCGCCAGCACGGCCTCGTCTTCATTGATGTGCTCCAGCACATCGAAGGCTCCGATGACGTCGAATTCCTCAACATAGGGAATATGACGAGCATCCATCTGGAGAAGCTCCGCCTTTGCGACCCGGCGTGCTGCGTGGGACAAGCCGACGCTAAACACCTCGCTGCCGGTGAGCCGGGCCAAGGGGTAGGCCGCGGCCACCCCGGCGAGGACAAAGCCGGTCCCACAGCCAATCTCCAGATAACGCTGCATGTGCGGGAAATAACGGCGCAGCGCCCAGACAATCAGCCGGTTGCGGGCCTTAAACCAGAAGTTGCCGTCCTCCAGGCAGGCCAGTTCAGCAAAGGTCTCCGGCTTGAAACGCCCGCCCCCTTTCGCCAGTTCTGGCGCCAGGAGGGGGAAATGCGCCAGCCGCTCCGGAACAAAGCCACAGACTGGACATGTCCAGTCAAAACTATCATGCCCGGCTGAGCAAAGGGGACATCGCTTCATGCCGCCTCTTTTATTTGCGTCAGGGCAAACATCCGGTATTTGTGCATCACGAACAGGCCCGTCGCGACCACAACGATGGCCATGGCCTGGACAAACCAACGGGGAACGAGATAACCGCGGTAGAGCAGGAGATTGGCGCCCAACTCGACAGTGGCGTAGCGTATGAATCGGCCCCAGGTGGCACTGAGGTTCATGGCTGTGCCGGCCTCACCCAATGGAAAGTCATCAGCGGCGGCGGGAAGCGGAAATCCAGACGGGCATAGAGATTCAGGACCCGATGATTGCGGGCGGCAATGCAGGTGCGCACCCGTACAGCTCCCGCCGATTTTGCCTGTCCCAGCATGGCATTCCAGACACGCCGTCCATAGCCTCGACCTTGAGCCTCCGGTGCCACTGCATTGAGATGCCAGTAACAGGTACCGTCCGGGAACATTTCTGTAATGAAAAATGCCACCGGGTACCCGTCCCCGGTCACCACATAAAGCCGCTGGCCGGGGTGGGACAGGCTATTGTGCACCCAGCGCCGGTAGCGTTCGTCACTCAGCTCGGCATCGAGGCGGGGGTCCATATATAAACGTTCGTTACGAAAGGCGGAGCCGGCAATATCACGTAAGGCCGGGATGTCCCCCTCCACAGCCAAGCGGATATCGAGTCCGCTTTGCTCGCGAAGGCTGCGGTTTTTCAAATCATCCAGTTCCGGCAGATAGACCATCTCAATGAACCGGAAACCCCGATCTTCCAGCAGCATGGATTCATTGAGGCGCTCATGAGGCAGCCGGCAACTCACCAGCCCTGCTCCCAGCCTGTCTCGCGCAGTTTCGAAGCTGGAAAGGTCGTCCGGAGCCGATGGACCAATCACCTCGATACGGATTATTTGCAGCACAGGATAACCGTAAATGGCCGTATCCCACGGGGCTTCCGTCCACTCCAGAAGCAGGCCGGATGTTTCCACGACACCTGCTGCGTCTTTGCGGCGTGACCGGGTTGAAAGTTCAGGCCTGTGCATGAGCATTTACCTTGACCGGGGCGGAGATGCATCCGGCGTGCTTTGTTGCACCGTGTACGAGGGTTGATCCATCAGGCGGAAATGCATGCGTGCCAGGTATTCGCCGAAAATTCCCAGGGCGAAGAGCTGCACGCCGGAGAATATGGCGATGATCGAGGCCAGGAAGGGAAAACCCGGAACACTTGTGCCGGCCACCAGGTAACGAAATACTACATAGGCCAGCACCAGAAAACCCAGGGCACCAAAGATAAAACCTACCACGCTGGCAATCTGGAGCGGAAGGGTGGAAAATCCGGTCATCATATTAAAAGCGTGATTGACGAGTTTGCGGGTAGTATATCCGGAAGAACCCGCGGTTCGTTTGTCCTGCCGGACTGCCACGGCCGCAAAACGGGTGGTCCCCCAGGTGAGCAGGACATCGATGTTCACGGTCGGGCTGCGGTAATCTGCAAAGGCATCCCGCAACCGCGTGCGAAACACACGGAATGCACTTACCTTGCCGGCAGTCTCAGCCCCCATCGAAGCCTGCAGGGCAAGTTTTGTGATGCGCGAGGCCAGGTTCCGAAAAAAACCGTGGGTCTCCTCTCTGGGGGTGCCGTAAACCACGTCATATCCGGCATCCAGCTTTCCCAGCAGCTTAGGTATTTCTTCCGGGGGGTTCTGCAGGTCGTCGTCCAAGGTGATCATGATTTCACCTTGGGCAGCACGGATCCCGCAGAGCAGGGCGCTGTGCTGACCGTAATTGCGGGCCAGCTGGATGCCCTTGACCCGGGAGTCGTCCTTCGCCAGCTCCCGGATCACTCCCCAGGAGTCGTCCCCGCCGCGATCCTCCACGAAAAGAATCTCAAAATCCAGACCCTGCCCTGTCAGAACGCCGACCAGTCTGCGGTGCAGTTCGCGCAGGCTTCCCTGTGATCGATAGACGGGTATGACTACAGAAAGTTTTACCATAATCCTGAATCCATGAGCGTTCGAGAACGGTACATTGATTATCCTGGTGCGATATCAACGAGTTGCCAACAGGTAAGCGTAGACTCCGCAGCAGATGGGCCGATATCGGGCGCCCCGAAGGGCGGCGTAGTGAATCACGCAATGTACTTACCATATGCCATAAAAGTCGAAAATAAATAAGTAACCCGGCAGAATCCTGAAAGCCGTCACGGATTCAGGATAATTTTACCCGGTGACTTAATGTATTGCGAATAGCTTTTTCAGGATAGCGCTCCACAGCCCATTCTGCAAGCTTGACTTCCACGGCAACAGCAATGTTACCCAAGTCAACAATGTGTTTCTTACTGAGATTTGGAAGGCGTCCTGCGTGGACTGCATCGGCACAGCCTGATAACCCATTAGTTTCGGACCAGCACACCCATCCCTGGCCGCTTCTTGAGGAATCGTCAAAAATCGCTGCAACCGCATGGCAGATATCTTCGGCAAAAAGCATCTCAATTTGCCAGATAAATTTTAAAATGCTCCCCTGCTTCGGCCAGGCGGTAAATCCCTGTATCTTCGATTGCCTTGCCGGGCCATACCGGGTCACGGCGGTCTATCAGCAGGGCCTTTATACGCAGCGTATCACGCGCATGAGCAAGCGCCTCAGCACCAGGATTGGCGACAAACAGTGCCTGCACAGCTTTATTTTGCGCTGCTTTTTGCCCCTTGTCGTAAGGGTGTGCAAAGCCATTGACGCTTGACGGATCGGTATAGGCCGTAGGGCGGTCACCGAACAAGGCCAGCGGCATGGGCGCAGGCCACGGCGTCACCACCTTGGCATATGTAGCCGGATTGCCTTGCACCAGGTCTCCGGGCGCTGTATGTCGGCGTACCGCTTTCCAGGCTTGGGATTGGCGGAAAAAATCCTGATGCAAAGCAAGTTTTTCGGGTCTGGGCGAACTGTAAGGTTTAGGCCAATGCCAGGCAAAAAATGATGCCAGCAGGCCCACGGTGATGCCCATCCACACTAACGGCATGAGCACGTGCTGCCAGCGCACCAGCACTGCTGTTGGGCGCCAGTTAACCAAGGTGCGAGGAACCTCGGCAAGCGCCACCGCAGCCCAAATCAACAGGAGCATGTATGGGACCAGCACGCTGCGCCAGCCGAAATCATTATTCATAACTACACTCTGGACAAACTGCACCGCAAGCAGATATGAAAGGATAGCTGCTATGCTCAGGGCTTTGAAAATACGTGTCTCGGTCTGCCGCGGTGAATAGGCCGCCAGAGCCAAAACGCCGAGAACGTAAACAATGCCGAGGCAGAGAGGGAGGAATTGCACCCAATACAGGACGATATGCCCAAACAGTTTGATAGTCGAACCCTGGTTAAACAGGCCCGTGGCTATGTATGGCTTGAGGGCGAGTGGAAAGTGGCTGGCTACGGACGGCCCCGAGGTGAGGGAACTCAGCACCGGCAGCGCGAACAGCACGCATATGCCCACGGACAACAGCAACGGCACCCACATCCGGGCATAGCCCAGGCGCAATCGCCACAACGCGAACAGCAGCGCCGGCAGGGCCAGCACCAGCGCGACCCCGCCGACAAATACCGACGTTCCGAAACCCGCGGCTGCGGTCAATCCCACTGCCGGAGAATGAGACCAACGCAGGTCTTGCCTTCTCAGCGCGCTAACGGTCAGAAAAATTAACAATAGCACGCACAGCCCCCCAAAAACATGCTGGGGGGCCCAGGCAAGCTGAGTCCACAAAACCTCTACAGGGTGTGTGGGCGGGGGGCCTACAAAGTTTTTCCAGCGCTGCCCCATGATATGAGGCAGAAGGCGGGCGGGTGGACCCGCGAGCGCCAGCAACAGAAGCGCAAAACCTGCCCACAAGCGACCGCTCAGGCGCACCGCCAGGGCAGCAAGAAAACCCATTAAGGCGAAACCGGTGAACCAGTTCAGGGCCACTTCCGCCTGCCAGCCTGACACTCCGGCCAAAAGCTTGATCTGGGAACCGAGAAAATGCCAGGTGTAGTAATAGATCAGTGGAATCCGCTCCCCTGCCGGGGCGTAAAAAGGGTTCAAGGGCGGCATGCCTTCCCGCGCAATGGTATCCACCAGGGCAATTTTCATGTGATCGAAAATATGCCCGTTGACGAACAGGCCGTCCTGGAACACGGCGGGGAAGATATTGACAACCGGCACCACGGCCCATAACGCCGCTGCCGCCAACAGCCATGCACCACCCGGCAGGACGAACAGGCCATCACAGTGCCTGGGAAATTTGACCGCAATAACGGCGGTAAGCCCCAGGAAAATAATCCAGGCAGACAGCACCGTGAATACAGAATATCCGAACAGCCAAGTGATGAGCAAAGAGAAGGGACCGTAAGTGCAGAGCCCCAAAGCCGGGGCGATGAACAGCCCCGAGATATTTTTATAGAGCCGTGCTTCAAATCCCAGCAGAGCCGTCATCCACAGGCCCGGCAAACTGAAAAAAAACAGCGCAAAAAATGCGCCCCAAAGAGAGTGAATTAAAAAATTTGTCTCAAAATCCATCACGTTTAATAAGTAAGGTTACAGATTCTCAAGATGTTTCGGCAAAAATTCCAAACTTGAGTTTACTTCCAGGTATCTACAGTTTTCTTGAAAACAATTCAAAAAAAAGAGTATACTTAAATACTTTTTTTCAATTTATTTCACCTTAACTGAAAAGCTGCCGTTCCAGTGTGTCCATATACATATACTCCACCAGAAGCCCGCCATGATCTCATGCTTGAACTCGAGTCAAAACTGGCGAATCCGATGGCCATCTCGGCTCTTGAACATTTTGGACCGCTGGCGAGTGACCAGATAGTAACCCTCATTGCACAGCGCGGTCAAAGACCGCCTGAAATCACCGAGGAAATTTCCCCGCTTTTTATCAACAACGGAAATCTTTCCCAACAAAAAAATTTCAGTTTGACAATTGACGAGGCATTTCTTGAAAAATACCCGTTTATCCATATAACCGAATGCAATCATTTCACCATTCGCAGTAGCATGCGGCTCAAAACACCACCGCATAATAATAAGTTTTTTATAGAAATTACTAACTGCGCGCATTTCAGCATTGAAGGAATCGGTTGTTCCTTTGGGAGAAACATGCTTTTCATCGCTGATTCATCATATTTTGTGATTGAAAACTGTCGGTGTTCAAATGCGGAAGGATCAGGGATTATTATCCACAATGGCTGTAATTTCAATATATCAGAATGTTTTTTTGACAATAATCTGTCAGCATGCATTCTCGTCATCGGTCATTCTTATAACGGTGAGATAAAAGATTGTACCTTGTCAAGGTCACGGGGATTTTTCAACCACGACGCCGGCATCCATCTCTGCTGTACATCACCGAATGTTACATTGGAGCATATCCCGGAAGAAATACATGAGCCCCTGCCGATAACGGACAAAACGCAACGGCCCCATCATATCCTGATCAAAAACTGCACCATCACCCATTGCCGGGCGCAGGGAATTTATCTGGAGGGAGCTGTCAACTGCCTCATCGAAGACAATATTTTATTGAATAACAACAAGGAAGGCATCTGCTTTGACTGGGGAAGCAGCTATAATATTTTCTGCCGCAATATCGTTTCCCTCAACGGTGAGAGAAAAAAGTTGTCTCCACAGGAAATAGAAATAGATTTTATATCGGAGTACCCCCTGCTTGCAGACGGCTCGTCCAGCATGAAACTGCCTGGCATTTCCCTGGACAACGGGTGCATGAATCTTCTTGACGGCAATCTCGTTTCCTGCAATTACGGCGGCGGCATTAAAATGATCCGTACTTCCCTTTTTAATGTTTTTACCGGTAACCGGATCCTTTATAATGCCATCGGGGTAAACGAATTTGTTCCCTATTTTCATGCCATTACTCTTCTCGGCATGGGTGCCAAAAAAGAATTTATCAAAAAGGACCGGCCGCTGCTCGATTTCATGCCCTCTATCATGAATACAATAAACCGCAATACTATTACGGAGCCGCTGCAGGCGATATTCTATGATAAGGTTTCCTCCAATAATTTTGTTTCCGAAAATAAAATCTCGGTACCTGGGAGGAAAAATGCCGGTCCGGCAGCATTTTTCTTCCGCGCCAGGGCTTATCTGAAAAGATTTTTCCACAGACTTTCACCCCTTCCGGGGCATAGGCCTCCCCACGATCATGGATAATCTTTTTCGCAAGATATTGCGCTCTGCCTCCTGCTGGCTCTTTCGGTTTGGCACCAAATATCGCTGGGATCTTTTGCGATACTATCCCCATGTCATTCCGGACGACGATACAATGCACCGGTGGCAGCGTAGTGAATGGCCGGAATATCAGCAATGGATCGACCGCCATTCACTTTTGACAAGCGGTCAATGGCGTGAACAGCACGAACTGGCGAAAAAGGACAACGGAAAAATAAAAATTACCGTCATTACCCCTGTTTTTAATACCGACCCGCGCATTCTGGAGGAATGTATCCTTTCGGTCAGAACCCAGACGACGCCTTTCTGGGAATTTATTCTAATAGACGACAAATCCACCAGCACGGAAACGAAGAGAGTGCTTAAATCACGAATCTGCAAGGATCCTCGCATCCGCATTCTTTACACGAACAGGGACTCGTCCAAAGGCATTTCAGTCGCCACCAACAAAGGACTACAGGCCGCCAGGGGTGACTATATAGTCTTTCTCGATCATGACGACCGTCTTGCGCCGGAAGCGATACAGTCGCTTATTGCGGCCATCAGGGAAGATCCTGAAGCTGATATTATCTATTCCGACAGAGATATGATTTCGCTCGGTGACAAGCGATTCATGCACCTGATGAAACCGGATTGGTCGCCGGAAAACCTTTACGCGGGCAATTACATCTTTCATCTTATGTGCTACAGGAAAGAGCTGATCTTCCGTGCAGGAAATTTGCGGTCTGAGTACGACGGTTCGCAGGACTACGACCTTATCCTGCGCTGTATGGAACTCTCCCCTATTATCAAGCATCTTCCTCAGGTTCTCTACCATTGGCGCCAGCATGTGGAATCAGTCGCCATGCTCGATGATGCAAAAAATTATGCTTTTGAAGCAGGAATGGCCGCCCTGCGCGATGCCCTGCGAAGAAGAAAAATCATGGCAACAGTCTCGGAAAACAAATCGCTCTGGCGGGGAAATTATGAAATACAACTTCCGCTTCCCCCACCTGAAACTATCGGATATATCACTCTTCCTGAAACACTTGAGGCGGATCAATATGCCGCAGCAATCTCGAGCGATCCTGTTCTGTCCGACCCCCCGCCCTATATTTATATACAGTGGGAAGGATGTTCCCCCGCCCATGAAGACAGCGCCGGAATTCTTGCTTCCTGGCTTGCTCTTGAAAATATAGGCATGGTTTCAGGACGACTGCTGGATGAGAATCGGAAAATTCTTTACGGGGGAATGATTTACGGTGATAATGGTGAAATATTTGCCCCTTATGAAGGATTCGATGAAACAGAATCCGGATATATGGCTGCAACACAGGCAGTCAGGAATATCAGCGCTCCCTGTCCTTGCGGCGTAATGTTCAGGAGAGAATTGTGGCAGCAGCTGAACGGCTTTGACAGCCGCTTTCAGGGCCCATATGCCCTTCTCGATTTTGCCCTGTTGGCGCTTCAGTCTCACTGGCGCATAGTCTATGTTCCCCGCGCCGTTTTTACCTGCGACTCTTCCTGTTTGAAAAAAAATATTTTTTTCCCCGAACAGAATGTCTTCCATGAAAAATGGCGATATTGGCTGCAAAAGGGAGATCCTTACTACAGCCCGAATCTCAAGAAAAACAGTATCAATTACAAACTAGCTTGAATTAAGCATACATAGGGATTATAAAATTAATAATAATTTGATTATCATTTTATTATAAATGGCTATCTTAAAAGAAAAATCATCCTGATTAAAATTCTCTTTCCTATAGGTGTATTATGATACGTTCACTCCTCCTCACGGTTCTTCTGGGTTTCGGCATTGTAACCCTGCAGCACTTTCCCGCTTATGGAACGGTAAATGACGGTTTGAAAAAAACTCCCGTTTCTTTTCCTGTTTCTTTAGAGATGCACAACAGGCCGGTACGGGAAATCCTGGATGTAATTGAAACACAAACAAAATATACCATTGAAATTCTTAACCTTCTCAAAGCAGAGGACTTGGACGAAATATTGAACAACAAAAAAAGCATTGTTCTGAACGAGGCGACCCTCGACCAGGCCCTTAACCGCCTCCTGAAGGATTACAATTATTCAATTCTCTCCAATGATAATCTGAAAACCCTGACCCTGGTCCTTCTCAACAAAGAAAACAGTTCGTATGCCGTTTCCCCAGGTGGTGAAGCAGGTGGTGTAGCAGGTGATGAATCAGGTGAATCCCGGGGAGTCTCCATGGACTCTGTCACAGCCGCATTTGAAGAATATAACAATAATACAGGCCCAAGCCAGAGCACTGACGACTTGCAGGAACAAGAGGAAACGTCTATGGACGGCGTTACTATAGCTTTTGAGGAATTCGAAAGCAATAAAGGCACACAGCCGGCAGAAGACGACTTGCAGGAACAGGAGGAAACGTCTATGGACGGCGCCACTGCCGCTTTTGAGGAGTTTGCTAATAATAAAAATAAAGGCACACCGCAGGTAACAGACGACGATTCGCCGGGACAGGAAGAAACATCTATGGACGCTGTCACTATCGCATTTGAGGAGTTCAAGAACAATACTGGCGGGCAATCACTTACCGACCAAGAGACAGAAGCAACTTCTATGGACGGAGTGATAATCGCATTTGAAGAATACAGAAGGCTCAACGACGAGAAGAATAATTAATCTTATATTTTTTATGGTCAGTGAAAAATTACTTGTTTTCTTAAAAAGAATCCTATAGACTTTTTCATGAGAGGAAACAGTCTTCCCGTACTGCTAAGAATAAAATGGTAAATGATAAACCTTAATGAAGAGAGGAATTTCCATGAAGTTGAAGAAAGCAATAGTTGCACTTGCCGGTCTCGCTATTTCATGCACCCTGTTTTCCAGCAATGCATTTGCTGCCTGGGCCGCCTGCACCCCGTTACAAATTGGCCCCGCCGGTGATATAGTTCGCCTCCAGGTCGGCGGTTGCAATCTAAATCCAGCCGGCACAAAAAATGGCTGGATGACGCTGAGCGCAAACGGTACCGATCAGATGATGGCCACGATTCTTACCGCAATGTCTTTAAATAAGCCCATAGCTGTTGAGTATGGTGTTGCCGGAACAGATGCGCAAGGATACAATATCGCCAGCTCAATTATTTTTAACAACCAGTAAGTACTAAACCAGCATTAATCGAATTTAGAAGGCGGTCATTTAATTATAAAATGACCGCCTTCTTTTCTCTGCTGCCTGTAGTTTCTTAACTTACCCTCTCCATCTACCGGCTTGCAAATCCCTTAGTCCTGCCTCCTGCCATGTATCCCTTACATATATCGCCTTACTCTACTATCAATACGACCAAGGCAAAAATGGTGCAATGGGAATCAACAGGATATGCCTTGCGGCAGTTGTTCAGATCAAAATATTCCCGGCATACCCGTGATCTGTTTCCTTTTATCCGGCAGATGCTCCATGAGTTTGAAAAAATTCGCCGGGGAATGAATTATGTCAACAGGGACGCCACGCATCATCATGGCGATGATACACATACTGCCGGCTGGGCCGGAGCAGGTATGATACCCATAGCCATTTACCTCTATTATCTCAAAAGCTACGGAGTTCAGGGAAAAGTACTCGAATGCGGTGTTTTTAAGGGCGGATCCACTTGTTGCCTGAGCCATATCTGTGATTATCTTGAGTTGGAACTCATTGCGGCTGATTCTTTTGAGGGTTTGCCGACAAGTAACGGCTACTATGGAAAGGGGGATTTTAAAGGGAGTTTTCAGGAGGTCCAGGACAACATAGGGAGATTGGGAAAGCCGGGAGTCGTCACCTATGTAAAAGGCTGGTTTAATGAATCATTGAAAAACTTTAACGAAGACCTTATGTTGATATGGCTGGATGTCGACCTTAAACAATCCGTCATTGATGTCTTAACCGAAACATTTGATTGCCTCGTCGATAATGGCGTAATTTTTTGTGACGGCTTGGGGGAAAACAGAGATTTTCAGGCTGACCGTCTTGTTCCCGGCAGCTCGGAGTCAGCCGGATTACTGGATTACTTTGAGAAACACCACATACCACATAAAGCTGTTTACAGTGGCTACGGGCATATGGGATTGATTATTCCCGGTGCTCTGGACGACGATCAAATCATTTACAGTGCAAAACTGATCAACAGAATGATTTTTGCATCGCTGCCTTTTTCAGAAAAGCTCGATATTGCACGCAGAAAATTAATGAATATGAAAACTGGTGCCGGTTGGTAATTTATTGATAATAACTATCCCCCCTGCTTGCTTTCTTTAGGCCGATATGTCTCCAAGGAAACAGAGGTGGCAGAAGTATCGTGCCGATCTTCCCGCCTTGTCCCGTCTTATCTTGTCTTTCACCATTAATAGAGTGTATAAGATTCGAAATGATTATGCCGCCCGGTATATTACCGGCGATGGCTATGAGATTGGCGCCCAGAACTCCCCCGTCAGTTGTGACAATGCGAATAAAGTAGTGTATATTGACTATCTGAGCAGGAGAGAATCTTCACAAAAGTATCATATTCCGGAGGATAAATGCGTCGATGTTGACATTATCGCCGATGCAGCTCAACTTGATGCCATCCCTTCGAATTCTGCATCTTTTATTATCGCCAATCATGTGCTGGAGCACTGTCCTGATCCGATTGCCACCCTGCTCGGCTGGTTGCGGATTCTTAAAGCAAAGGGAGTACTCTTCCTGACACTCCCCAATTATAAATCCAATGAGTTTGATTTTGAGAAAACTCCAACCCCCGTCAGCCACCTTGTACAGGATCATGAAAGGGCCGGGAACAAAGAGGACATAACTACCGAGCACATCCACGAGCACATTCGGATAATCGATGGAATTGATCCATCCGACACAGAACTCTTTCAGCAACGGTATGAAGCAATTATCGGAAGTAACCTGCACACTCATTACCATGTGTTCGACAGGTCGAATGTCCTTGAACTGCTTCATGTAATCCATCAGCAAAGACCGATTACACTGATTAACAGTTTCTCTTTTGACAACAGCTTCGAACTGCTTTTTATTATCGAAAAAGGCAACAACCAGGAATTTCAAGGTCCCATGCCAGAGAGGCAGGACCGTTTGTTCAATTTTGCATTGCTGCTCAAACATATGGTCATATTTCTGTTCAGCAAAACTGCCGCCGGACGACGCTCACGTTGACAAGCACATGAATATTTTTGAAAAACAGATCGAAGCAAGCCGGAAATATATTCCTGCCATTGAACAGGCACTCCTTGAAACTTATTTTTCCAGCTATGACCGGGGGTCCCTCCTTACTGACGCAGGAAAAATCGATATAGAGAACAATGTTTTCAAAAGATACAACCATGCGCTGCGTCATGTCGCTCCATGGCTCAGCCGAACAATTGAATTGAGCGGGAAAAATGTCCTTGAGATAGGATGCGGGACCGGATCAAGCACTGCAGCGCTGGCCCACTATGTACAGAAAATCGAAGGGTATGACATTCATTCCCTGGCGGTCCAGGGAGCCAGGAAACGAATGGAAATAATGGGTCTGACCAATGCCCGGCTGCACATTATTGATGAAGATGCATTGATCACGCGGATTGTGAAGGATGCCGGGAACAAGTATGATATCATCCTTCTTTTTGCCGTTCTTGAGCACCAGACTGTTATTGAAAGGCATAATACCTTAACGGCATGTTGGGATTTGCTTGCCGAAGACGGCATCATGGCGGTAATAGACACTCCCAACATCCTGCACTACTTTGATCTGCACACATCAAAGCTCCCATTTTTACACATGCTGCCCGGCAGGCTTTATGCCAGATATGCTGTACATTCACCCCGCCCGGTTTTTGCCCGGTCCTTTTCCGATGAAATGCAAAAATCCGAGAGTCAGCTCGACCTGCAGATATCGCGATGGGGACGCGGGGCAAGTTACCATGACTTTGAACTCGCCCTGGGCAAAGACTACAAAAATCTCCTTGTTGCCGAGGGGTTTGAACCTGAAATTCTCGATTGGTTTGCCTGTACCCCGGAGGAGGAAATACTGCGGTGGTATGTACAGCACAAGGAGTTCGATATACCGCTCGGCTTCACCCGCTGTGTCTTAAATCTGATCTTTAAAAAACACCGGCAAGGGATTTCTGATCCAGATACTGTCAAACATACCGCACCACCCATGACCCTTTTCAATCCGGATCTCGAAAAACGGATTGATCTACTGGAAAAGCAACTTCTGGAAAAAGACATCCTGATCCAAAAAATCTACCGGTCAAAGACCTGGCGCGCAGGAAACATACTGGCAAGTCCTTACAGAAAAATACGGGAATTGTTCAAAGCTTGACGAATCATTTAATCGCAGCACGCCAGGCAAGATGAAAGAAAAACTTGATGCCCTCAAATATAAACTCAAATCGCCTTTTCTTGATATCGGCAGGCCGGAAGAATCCATTCTTCTGATCGGCATGGGCAGGAGCGGGACCACCTGGGCAGCAGATATAATCAACCATGACAAAAGCTACCGCATTCTCTTTGAGCCTTTTTTTCCCTCGCTGGTCAACGAGGCAAAGGACTTTGCATATATCCAGTACATGAATCCGGCTGACAACCGGGCGGCACTTGCTGCAGGAGCCCAAAAAATTCTTGCAGGGAAAACGAGAAGCCAGTGGGTGGACAGGGACAACAAGGGGATATTATACCGGCGCAGGATCATTAAGGATATCAGGTCCAACCTGATGGCAGGATGGCTCAAAAAACTGGCACCCCGGCTTCCTGTTATTCAATTGATACGGCATCCTTTACAGGTTGCCTGCTCCTGGCGGAAACTGGGATGGGGGGAGGAAGCCCTGGGAGAGAGAAGTGATTTTGACATTATCATGTCGCAGCATCGCCTCCTCGAAGATTTTCCCATCATTAAAAAAATAGTTCAAAAAATTAATCCGGATAATTTTCTTGATAACGTTATCTTCCTGTGGGGAGTAATGCATCTGGTGCCTTTAGACCAGTTCCCAACAGATAAGGTATACCGCCTGTTTTATGAACATCTTCTTATCAACCCGGAGGCAGAGTGCAAAAAGCTCTTTTATTATCTGCACAAAGAATATTCCTGGGATAACGTGAAAGAAACTGTTAACCGAAAATCCAGTACTAATTTCCAAAACAGGAATCTTTCCCAGGATAAGAATCTGCTTTTGCACGGCTGGAAAAAGGAATTGACAGGAGCTGAAATAGAAAGGGCAGATGAAATCCTGAGCATGTTTGGACTTGAAGGCGTTTATGACGCAGACGGTTTGCCTGCTGGAAAAGAATATTCTTAATACTGCACTACCCTCGACTGCAAGTCGAGGGGTTCGTTGTTCGACTGCAGTCGACTGAAGCGTTTCTATCTGAGCAGCAGGGATATGGCCAGTTTTACAGCCCTGATCCGGGCATGATACGGCTGCCTCCTATGCTCCGGCAGCAAACGCAAAATTAAGCGGCATCGCCAGTATTCCATTCTGAATGCCTGTCTGAGAATAAAGGATGCGGATAGGTAGGAATGGGCGGATTTTTGAAGTTCGCCCTCAGGGACCTTGTGAAGTTCATCAAGGGGCCTTAACCTTGTCCGTACTTTCCTGAGTTGCTCCTGCTTCTCATTAATTTCTCTGCGAAAATGCGCAATGATCTTGTCTGTTGCGATACTCCTTGAAACAGCGGGTATGTTCGGAGTTTTGAGAGCATCCCGAAGCCATGCAAGGGATCTTTCCTTTTCCGCATCAAGAATTTTTTTCACCCTGTCATAGTCAATGGGGCATGCTGCCAGCGCCCTGAAATCAGGATGGTCGTCTGTATGAACCAGCCGGTCTTCAAGCTGCAGTATACTCAAAAGCGTTTCAAGACGGCCATTCATGGGATCATGGCGTTCCACGATTGTGATGAATTCGATGTTCAGAATAATGGCAAAACAGGTGGCATGAAAAGAGTCGGAAATCACCAGTGCGGCATTATCGATCGCAGCGAGCCAGTTTTCTATCGAATCCTCGGACATAATTTGCAAAGGGTGTTGCTTTCGTTTTTTTTCCGGCAGGTTGGCATTGGAGAAATTTATGGCGGGAAGAGCCAGATCCTGTACAGCACGTTTGTATGTCTTGATTTTCTTTTCAGAAGTGCCGAGGATGTTGGAAAAGATATATGGGCCATTGCGCTCCATATCGGAGCCTTCCGCAATACGGCGATATTCATCCGGTTCCAGCAGAAAAACCGGGTCAAGCACGCGATCCGAATCCCTGCCGAATTCCTCCTTCATCAATGCTACACCGGATTTTTCACGTACAGATACGGCATCAAGGCGATTGCATGCATAATGGCAATACTGCCTCAGTAAAGGATCCTCCATATTGAATTTCGGCCGGCCGAAGGAACTGGCATAAGAGATTTTCTTTTTGTCGGAAGCGGCAAAATCAAGAAAGAAAAAAGGTTGGTGCTTTCCGACAAGCAAGGGATCCCATACCGTATCTGAACCTACGAGGAACATCCGGCAATGTTCGTTCATCCTGTCGAAATTGGACGTACGTGCACTGACATTGCTGTGCTTGCAGGTAAACCTCGCCGCCATGGTGTTCTTATCGGCAAAGCGCGGGGACCACAAATCTTCCGGTTTATTGAGATGAATGGCAGAGTATCCCAGTTTCTCCACCGCGCGATAAATTGCATGGGAGGTCAAGACAGACCCGTAATTCAATCCATACCAGAAACCCACGATCCCGATATCATATTTTTCGTCCATGACGGCGGCGAGAGCCTTGGAAAAAGGTACCCCCTCACGAAGCATGGCAAGGAAACGGCTGCGGTTTTCCGGAAGTTTCAAAGCACCTTTGACATGGCCGTTATCTCCAATATATTCAAGGGGAACCGGTTCAAAAAGCCTGGCTTTTTTCTTTACCGCATCGGCTGCATCCTGTTTCCTGCTGTTGTTAATAAGCAAAAGTGATGTTCCCTTGTTATCGTTCAGGCTCGGATTGAATTCATTGATCCCCCACCAATCCCCGATAGTGAAGTCCCCTTGCCGCGGGAAATGGGAGAACTGACAGGCTTCGCATGATTCCCGCGCATATAGAGCGCGATGAAAGCCTCGGACATACTCATTGGTAGCATGTTTTTTACCATTCACGGTTATGCTGCATTTCGTGCAGGTCCAACCGCTGATTTCCTTGTCGCGGAAATTGATGGCAGCCGGTTTTTTATCCGGGAACCGTTCCTGCAGATATTTTTCCCAGATCCCGGGCGATGCTATGCAATGACAGAAAATATCAACAGTAATAAGATTGTCGGGTTTACTTCCCAGGAAGCCATTCAGACCGGCTACCTGGCAGGGGCATCCGGAAAAGAGGACCATTTTACCATGATCCAGTAAAGCTTTAACCTGCAGGTAAATATTTCCGGTGTCGCTTTGTATGTATTTTGAACCTCGCAGTTGAGCCAGATCTTCAACTGTGTTGATCAATACATGGCGAACCCGCCACTGATCGTCAAAGGCAGCCCCGCAAACATACCCTCCGTGTTCGAGCACATACTCGGATAAAAGGGTGAAAGCTCCACCGGAGGAACTCCGGCTGCGAATTTCATCATTCGCCCAAACTGCATAACATTCCGGGCATTTGAGGTTGTCATGACCGGAATTGACAGCCGGGCAGCTGACAGCGCAGATTCCGCAATTCGTGCAGATTCCTGATTCAATTTGCGGATATTTAAAACCGTCTTCATTCGTCTCCATTTTGAGAGCACCGGCTGGGCATGCATTGAAACAGGCCCCGCAGCCGGTGCATCTGTTACGGGGAAGAATATGAACACTGCGATCCTGATCTTGAAAAGTGCGCAGGTTTTTTGATGGGGGGGGAGTCAATTTTCAGATCCTTTTCAATTCTCAGTACCCGTCAAGGCCAGGGAATAACTTTATTCTTGACACAATGCGTCTGCCAAGATGGACGCTGTATTACTTATCTTCATTTATTTCATCAATTTCTTCAATTTTCTTAGACGATAAAATAGACCGTAATACCTGGACCTGAGCAGACACTGCGGCCAACCGCTTCTTTCCAGGTCAGCCAGCAAACGTTCACGCCGTTCCTTTGAAATATAGGTCAACAGGCGATCACTGAGCCTGAATGTACTGTTTTTCGGAAAAATGGTCCGTGCCATACCAAAAGTATCATCCTGCTTGAAAGCATTGAAAGCCCTGCACATGATCATCGGCGGATTTGTAATGAAATGAGCGGCGAGAACTCTGGCCTCGGTTTGCAATTCCTCAATGCTTATCCCATGTTGTGCAACTGAGCGGCAAACCCTGTCCACCCCATCCAGAACCCCTTCCTGAAAATAATGTATCCACTCATTATAAAAACGTTCTTCCATTGCGTCGTACTGGAATTTGGCCCCCACCTTGCCTGAACTTTCCGGCAAATATCCGATTGCGCTGCCTCCACTGCTGAAACAGAGCATTTCAAGAGGCATTACATGCTTTAATATTATATGATTATCTCCCCTGTTCTCATCAGCTATATAAGCAAATTTTCGTGCATTGGCCGGCTGGGAATTAAAAAACTTTTGCAAGCCAAGATAACAGCCGTCAATAGCCACATCCGGAAAAATCAAAGCCAGGTTGTCCTGGATAGTTCCACGCCACCCGATATCAACAACCAAGGCCTTCCCTTCATCGCCAAAGCCAAAATCCTGAAAAAAGGCAAGGAGATTTTTCTTTCTTATCCCGTGCTCTTTTCTGAGAGAATCCAGAAAACTTCCGTGGGCAAACAGGCGCCGAAAACGTTCATCCTGCCAGGGTGAACTGATCATTTCCTCGGGATCGACACCGCTTTCTCTGATCTGGGAAATATAATTTTCCGGTTTAAGCCCGAGTGATTCCAGGAATGACTTGACCGACTGGGTATGATACTGGGACCAGAGGCGCATCATTTCCTGCAGGGTCACCTCCTGAAGAGAAGGAAAAAAACTTGCCAGACGGCTGACGGGTAACAGCCGGCTCTCCACCGGGTTCATGTCAAACAGGCGATATATCTGCACCTGATCAAAAACTTCCTTAAAGTACCGACCCTCCCGGGTGAAAAAAAAAGCCGTCCTGTGCCCGTCCCGACAGCACATCTCCTGAATATAGAGACAAAAACCGGTAAAGAGGGGACTCATGTATCGTCCAAAACTGCGGAGCCTCTCCTTCCTGTCACCTTGTTCGGTAAAATCAGCGGAAATACTCTTTCTGTTTAACAGGAGTTTATCAGCTCGTTTGTAGACCTCATTGCGCCGGGTAAAAAAATCCTGATTCCGTTCGCGCACCGCATGCCCATGCGTTCCGGTAAAATGACGGGCCTGCATGCCAACCTTTACCGCCATCTCAAAGTCAACCTGCAGATTATCGCCTATATGCAGCAGTGCATCCGGTTTAATGCAAAGGGTTGAGCATACATACTGAAACAGGCGGCCGCTCCGCTTGTTGAGTTTGATGTCACAGGAAAGGAAATACGAGTCCACCGGGTGGGGAAAAGAATGGGCCTGAAGAATTGTCCGGACCTTTTCAGCGGACATGTAAAAATCAGAGATTATATGCAATTTGTCAAAATTGTATGATTCGAGCAGACTGAGAACTTCATCATCCAGGTAGGTCACGGCAATTTCCTGTTCGATCTCACCACGGACCAGTATCTCGGTAAAGCTTTTTAACTCGTCTTCTTCAAGCGGTTTTTCCGCAGCATCAAGGATGCAGAGTGACAGGACTTCTTCAATTTCATACTCGTCATCAAAACCTTCCTGTTTCCGGCGATTCCCGATGTCCGCCTCAATCTGCCGTCTTCTGGCAAGCAGTTCCATAATCCCGGGCGGGTGCTCAACAAGAAGGGAGTTCAGAAGATGCAGCATCCGCTGCGCAGTATAAAGCTTCACCTCATCGGGATGACACCTTCTCCTGAGAACAGTATCCCAGAGATCAATACTGAGATGTCGGGTTTCTGAAGATGTCATTCCTTGCCTGCAGAGGGGAACAATTTTCGCAAGGACTGCCTGAATTGTTGAAAATGGGAGGCCTTGCCGGACTTTTTTATTGCAGGACTGCCTTTGCCCGAGGCAGCCGCCAGACTTTCGGCAAGGACGCTCACTTCCTTTTGCAGCATGCGCACTTCATGATCCCTTGCCAGCAGCATGGGCACCAGGTTTTTTGCATAAAACCCATGATTATTTTTGATCAGCGCTCCCAATAACCGGGGCCGAACCTCATCGGCCCGGGTCACCATGGATTGATCTTTCTGCCGGTAATAGATAAGCGGCTCTTCAATACAGAACCATTGATATCCCAAATTGAGCATTTTAATCCAGAAGTCCCAATCCTCGTATCCCAACGTCATAGATTCGTCATAACCGCCGATTTTTTCCCAGCATATTCTCCGGAACATGGTGGCCGACTGGATGTTATTACGCAGTCCCTGCAGAAATGGCTCAAAGCCTTCCGTATTATGGCCGATGGTTTTCCACAGGGTGTCCCTGCTGCCGAAGAACTTCACCCAGGCGGGCACAGCACCGTATCTAAATTCACTGTCGCTCGCAAAGACTTCAACGGCTTTCCTGAAATAGTCCGGATGGTATTTATCATCGGCATCCAGGCAGCAGATATACTCTCCGCCCGTGGATCTGATGCCGTTGTTCCGGGCTGCCGGCAATCCCTGGTTGCCGGTTTGCAGCACCCTGCATTTCGGCTTATCAAACGAGTCCAACAGTGCAATTGTATATGGGTCCGTGGAGCCGTCATTAACCACGACGATCTCGAAGTGAGGATAACTCTGGGAAAGAACGCTTTCCACCGCCTCTTCAAGGAATTCCCCTTGATTATAGCAGGGAATTACAACACTGATCAGTTTCATCTCATGGTGCATGATTTTGTTTGCTAATAATATCCTTTCCACATTACTTTCAGGACCCGGCCGATGCGATTGCGGCTTAACCGTTGATACAGATTCATTTTTGCAGAATCCGTATTGCCGGATAAAACTTCCGGAACAGGAGGAACGGGCGGTACCGGCAGATCCGCGGAATAGGAACCGGCTTGATATAAAGGGGAAACAGTTTCTTCCGGCTTGTCCTGCCCTGCGAGGATGTCTTCAATTTTGGACGCACACTGTTCAAACTCAAGTTCGGCATGCCGGTCTTTCATGAATTGAAGACCATGCTGACGGATTTCTCTCTGAAGATCGGGCGTCTGCAGAATTTTTATTATTGCCCCGGCCAGCGAGGAAGGGTTCCGCTCCGCCAAAAGAATTCCGTGTTCAGGCATATCATAAATAGTGTTGTCCCCGTGAAAATCTACTGCCGGCAGCCCTGCCGCCATCATTTCAAAGGGAACTCGCGAAGGATTGGAAGAACTGAGGCATAAGCCGGCTGCACAACGGTTGTAGAGGAGATTGCATTCTTCCCGGCTTAAAATGCCAAGGTGGGTATGATCAAAATAATAGTTCGGTGCCTCCTGGCTGCCATAGGTATAAATCATGACTTCAGGGCAGTGGTGCTTGACAATAGCCAATGCATCCCGGCCGATTAACGGACAGCGCCGAGGCTTTTCCGGTTGGTGGATAAAGCAGACCGCCTGCTCCTTAACCGCTGCCTCAATGGGAAAATAAACGGTGCGGTCAGCAGTAAAGTCAAAAAAATTCATCCTGCTCCCATACTTTTCCCGGAGCAGGTGAGAGAGCCAGCGGCCAATGGTGAGAGGAGCAAGTCCCTGACGATAGGAATTTTCCGCCTGGATATACAAATCTCCCATCGGGTTGAAACAGGGTTCGAAATCCTGCACAAAATAGAGCTTGTGCTCGGCTTCCACTTCTCTGGCTACCACTTCCGCGGTCCACCAGGCGGTTGCCAGTGCCAGGTCAAAACGCTCGGAAACCTTATACCCCCTGTGGATCCGGGCAGGGCAAGGCCCGAATTGTTGCTCCACGGCTTCCCGTAAAGCATCTTCTTCCATATTTTTCCGTCTGTCTTCACCGATATAGACATGACACCGGTGCCCTCTTTCCGCAAGATACCGGATATGGGCGAAAATAGTCCTGTGACCACCGGACCCTGGAATTGGATAGGGAACCAGCCAGGCAATTTTACCTTTCATACCTGCTCATTATTTTATTTCCCGATTGCTCCACCAATCCTCAGCAGCGCACAGCCTTTGCATTCCGGGTCTCCGGCATTTCCTGACACGGCACGAGGTTAAATGTTTTCATTGCACGGTTCGATATGGCCTTTTACATTCCCGTACCCGACTACCATTCCGGGATAGGTGATTTTTCTACAAGCCCCTATTTATCTCCCGCCATTTTCCCTTGATCAGCAGTTCATGGGGATTATAAACCCTCTTGTACCGCATTGCCTTTACCTTTTCTATATAATAGCCGAGATACAGCAGAGGGATGTTGTTCCTGGTGCAGAAACTGATGAGGTTAAGGATGTTGTACGTTCCCGGGCTGCGTTTTCCCTCGGCCGGATCAAAGTAGAAATAGACCGCGTTCAGCCACATGTCCGATCCATCCACAATCGCCACCCCGATCAGCCTTTCCCGGACCCGATAGCGGATTTCAAAACAGCGGCTGATGGCACTTATAAAGAATCCGGCATAGTATTCTTCAGCCGTGCTCCTGCTTTCCGGAAAACGTGTCTGCAGATACCGGTCGAGAAGCGCCAGGTTTTCCCTGCTCATCTGCAGAGGGGCCACGCCGGCGGTGACATCCCTGTTCTTTTGCAGGACCCTTTTCTGGTTGCGGTTGGGATCAAACCGCTCCGGCCTCAGCCTGATGGGAACGCAGGCTTTACAGCAGGGGCAGTGCATGGAATAGATGCAGTTGCCGTTTCGCCGGTAGCCGTTGGCAAAGAACCTGCCCATGGTGTCGTCGCCCATGGAGGTGAACATTGCCTGGTGATAAACCGCAAGCTGCTCCAGTCCATACGGGCAGCCAACGCTGATGTCAACGAAATATTGTTCCAGGCAGATGTCGAGTTTCATTTCTTCCGGCCTGTCCGAGTGTTCATGAACTGCCATTGGTCTTTCTTGTTTTTTCTTTTAATCAGCCTGTTATACCAATCCCTGGTCAAGCATGGCATTGACCACCTTGATAAAACCGGCGATATTTGCTCCGGCCAGGTAATTTTCTTCATGACCGTATTCCGCTGCGGCATCAAGACAGGTTTTGTGGATTGATTTCATGATCTGCTGCAGCCGTTCGTCAACCTCTTCTTTCGGCCAGCGCAGCCGCATGGAATTCTGTGCCATCTCCAGGCCCGAGACTGCGACACCGCCCGCATTGGCAGCCTTGCCGGGACCGTACATGATCCTGTTGTCAAAATAAACCCGTATCGCTCCGGGGGTGGAAGGCATATTGGCTCCTTCGCAAACCAGGACCGCCCCGTTCCCGATGAGATTGACTGCGTCCTTCTCATTGATCTCGTTTTCCGTAGCGCAGGGAAACGCACAATCCGCTTTAACAGCCCAGAGGGGATTATGATCAAGGGACGGATCCGCTTCAGTATACACGGCCCGGCCATATTTTTCAGCATACTCCTTTATCCTTCCGCGCCTGATGTTTTTCAACTGCTTGACAAAGGCGAGCTTTTCTTCATCCAGGCCTTCTTCATCATAAATAAATCCCGACGAATCGGAAACCGTGACCACCCGCCCCCCGAGTTCCAGGATTTTTTCCACGGCAAACTGCGCCACATTGCCGGAACCGGATACGAGGCATATTTTTCCTTCCAGGGTCATCTCCCTGATCTGCAGCATCTGGGCGGCAAAATAAACCACCCCGTAGCCGGTAGCCTCCGGACGTATGAGGCTGCCGCCCCAGGCGAGACTTTTGCCGGTCAGCACCCCGGTAAATTCATTGCGCAATTTCTTGTACATCCCGAACAGGTATCCTATTTCGCGGGCGCCGACACCGATGTCGCCGGCCGGGATATCCGTATCCGGGCCGATATGCCGATACAGCTCAGCCATAAAATTCTGGCAGAACCGCATCACCTCGCTGTCCGAGCGCCCCTTGGGATTAAAATCCGAACCTCCCTTGCCGCCTCCCATGGCCAGGGTTGTAAGGCTGTTTTTGAATACCTGCTCAAAGGCGAGAAATTTGATAATGGAAAGGTTCACCGAGGGATGAAAGCGCAGCCCGCCCTTGTAGGGACCGATTGCGGAATTCATCTCCACCCTGAAGCCGCGGTTGACATGCACCTGCCCCTGATCGTCCATCCACGGCACCCTGAACATGATAACCCGCTCCGGTTCGGCTATCCGTTCCAGAACGGCCTGCCGCCTGTATTCCGGATTCCGGTCAAGGACCGGCTTCACGGTTTCCAGTACTTCCTGAACAGCCTGGTGAAACTCCCTCTCCTGGGGATCCCGCTCTATTATTGAGGATAATATCTTTTCCATTTTCCCTGCCCGTACGGTTATCTACTTTTCTCCATCTTCACAGAAGCCGGCAGCCTCGGCGGCTTGTCCGTCCACCTTGAGGATAAACGGACTGTTAAGCCTGATATGACACACAAACTTTAGTTCCTGAAGGGGTTCCCGGCTGTTCAGCCATTGCCGGTTTATTCCTCCCGCATTTTTTCCGCCTTCATCAACCTCACACCCGGCATCCTCGATCATCAGGTAGGGAATCCCCAGTGAAGTTATATTCTGGAAAAAATGCGTGCCTTGCGAAGGTTCGGCCGGCACACCGCATCCATGGAGTTCGACCATGGCACCCACCCCGGATATGTCTTCCCATCGGACAGGAATTCCCATCCAGGGATCGGCCGTCCCCCAGCGACCCGGTCCGATGAGGAGAAAGCGTCTGTTTTCCCTGTGCAGGATGCGGTTAAAATACCCTATTTCACGGGCGATATCCCTGGTGGCTTTGCGGTCAAAGGACTCCGGCTTCACATACAGGATATCATACATGGACGAATACAACCCGTGCCCCAGGGCTTTGTCCGAATACAGCAGAGCGGCAAGCCGATCGTTTTCGGTAATCCGCACATCCCTGCTTTCACCGCCGGTGACCACCGGGCGTATCTGCAGAAAATAAAATATATTTACCGCCGGATCATCGTGCAGGTCCACGGCGAATTCGATTTCGACTTCGCATCCCAGGCCTTCGCGCCCCAGAGCCAGCAATTCGGTTAATACTTCTGAGAGCGGATAGAACCCGTATTTGAGAACAGGAGCAAAGGTCAGCACTTTACTGCCGGGCAGATCCGCGTCCCTGATCCTGTGCTCCTCCGGAAAATACGTGCTGCACAGCAGGCTGACCGGATATTCCTGCACTGCGTCCTGAATCTCGCGGCGGACCAGATTGGAATTCTCGCAGGAAAAAACGGCTGCTGCCGAACGGACAAGGCTGTAGAACCGGTGCTGGGAATTTTTCAGGATTTCATCGGCAGTTGAGAACTGGGGGAGATATTCCGGAAACCGGGGGGAGAAACGGAGACTCTGCTCCCCCTCGACCACGGTTTTGCCGAAACCCAGGGCAATGAGGGCGATCCCGTTTCCAGGCTGCATCGGGGAAACCGGATAAAAATTATAACTCTGGGCAACACCGGAGATGGCGGGATAAAAATACTCTCCGTATGCACTGCCGGCAAGCTGCTGTACGATGACGGCCATACTGTCCGCGCCGGAGAAACCGATGGAACGGGAAAAAGCCCGCGGCCCCTCGTACCAGGTCGAGGCGAAGACAAGCTTGACCGCCTGCATGAGTTCACTGTACCGGACCTCGAAATCCGGATGCGAATTTGCCAGCATATAGGTACGATAAAGCCCGGCGTAGGGCCGGAACCGGACGTCTTCAAGAAGGCTTGAGGAACGGACTGAAAGGGGATAGTCTATTTTTTCCAGATAAGCGCGCAGATCCTCCCGCAGCCAGGAGGGCATTGCACCCTTTACAAACATATCGCCGATTTCCCGATCACTCAGCCCTTCCTGATAGTGAAAGTTGTTATGGGCGATAAAGTCGTCAAACCCCTGGGTCGTGATCACGCAGGTCTGGGGGACGGCTACCGCGACCTCGGCCAATATGGATTCGCGGCGGCAGGACTGCTGCAGCTGCACCCCGATAAATGCGATGCCCCGCGCTTTACCCCCCATGGAACCGCTGCCGATTTTGACAAAATCCATGATCCCGGGATCATACCCGTCCCGGGTAAAACGGGCGACAACTCCCCGCTGCCTCAACTTGCGCAGGGCGTGCACTTTAAACACCAGATCTTCACGCAGAGTATCCGGATCTTCAATCTCTGCAAAACGATCCTTGTGCAATCGCGAAGCGAGCGCCACCTCGGCCCGGGCCATGGCCCAGTTGGAAAAATGATTGTTCCTGGCATGATACATCAGTGATTCGTCCGGAACCGTCTGCAGCATCCGTTCAAACTCGTACATGTTTGCCGCCCTGCCGACCTCGGTCTCATCAGGCAGGTGAAAAACAAAATCACCGAAGCCCAGGCAACTTAAAAAGGCATGGATATCATCCTGCAGCGAAGCTGCATTCTTGTCGGCAAAAGCCGCCTGAATTTTCCCGGCCTTACTCCTGTTGCCCTGCTCACTGCTCATCATCAGAATCGGCAGGCCGGGAATCGCCCGCCGCATCGACTGCATAAGCAGAAAACCCGCATCGTCGGACATCCTGCCGTTTCTGGGGAGGCGGACATCGGAGAGCACCGCGAAAATATCCTCGCGGTACCTGGTGAAGAGATCCATCCCCTTCTCATAGGTCTCGGCGGTCAGGATTTTCGGCCGGGCCCGCATTTTCAGGAGTCGATGCTGTTCATTCAGACCCTCGTCAAGAACAGCCTGGGTCTGCCGCACCAGTTCGCTGTAAAGAATCGGCAGGATCCGGGACCGATGCAGGGCCGAATCTTCAACCACCAGGATAACCCTGACCATTGCCCTCTGCGTATCAAAATCCACATTTCTCATGTCTTCGACATTCTTGACAATGGCGAGGAGGATATCGGAATCGCAGCACCAGATATAGGTATTGTCAATGTTACGGATTTCGTGCGGATCAGCGACGGCGTCCTGCACGCTGTGCGCCAGCAGAATGACCGGCAGTTCCGGGTGTTTTTCCTTTATCCTGGCGCCGAACTCATTATAGTCCATTTCTCCCAGATGCGGCATGGTAATGACCAGGTCAAAATCTTTCCGGTCCAACAGCCCCAGTGCCTGTTCAACAGTTGCAACCCGGGTGATACGGGGCGGGCGGCTCAGGTTGAGCCCATGGTATTCGTTGATTATCCTGGCGGCAAGACTGCCGTCCTCTTCCATTATGTAGGCATCATAGGGGCTGGAAACGAGAAGAATTTCCCTGACCTTAAAGGCCATCAATTCCTGAAAAACTCCGAAATGCGGGTCAAATCCACCGATATATTCCCGCGCTGAAAAATCTTCCGCCTGATTTATTTCTTTCCGTTGTTCATTCATTCCAGGTATTCCACGGATTCCGCACGAGTGAGGCGTTAAAGTATCTGGGATCGCCGCTCACTTCCCTGTCGATCCAGTCCGGGAGGGGAATATCCTGGTCTTCGCGCTCCAGTTCGATCTCGGCGATAATCAGGCCGCTGTTTTCCCCGTGGAACTGATCTATCTCCCAGATGAGTCCTTCATGACCGATCTTGTAGCGGTCCTTGATAATCAACGGCTTCTCGCATAGCGATTCGAGCATTTCCCGGGCATCCCGCAAAGGGATTTCGTATTCATATTCCCTGAGGGCCAGGCTGCTTCCCGGTCCCTTGACCGTCAGAAATCCTCGGCCGCCGCAGGTTCTAACCCTGACCGTTTTTTCTGCGCCGAGGCAGAGATACCCCTGGCAATACCGGATGCCCTTCCCGTCGATCCGCCAGGCGGTCCCCCTGACCAGAAATTTACGCTCGATTTCAGTGCCCATCATTTACCGGAAAAATGTCCTCTCATTTTTCTACCCTTTCGGTAGTTCAATATTGGTCCCGGACTCCGGTGCGTCCGTGCCGAGCATGGCGCAGACCTCCTCGGCATCCCTTACCGTCTGAAAATCGACGTTCTGCCCAATCTCATGCATACGGCGCACCACCCGGGACAAAGTTTTAAGATGCTGCTCCGGCGTCCTGGTCTGCGCGCCAAGCAGCACCAGCATTATGCGGGCCTGCACAGGCAGATTCGGCATGGTCCAGCCGTCAGGCAGGCGGCAGACTATCAGCACGGGTTGTTCAACATCCTTGAACCTGCCCTGCAGCAGCACCGTTCCCGGCGCCGGTTCCACCTGATAAGAGCGGACTGAAGCCAGCAGTTGTGTCAATGCGTCGCCTGCCATCTTCGTATGGCCGGGAAAGGCAATTGCAGCCATACGGTGAAGAGCCTGTTTCAGGGTAGTCTCCCGGTTGATATTGACCGGTACCAGGAGAGGAAATTCCTCTTCCTGTCCGGGGCTCTCTTTCAGGTTTGCCTCATCGAATGCCGGCAGTGAAGGATAAGCGACCAGCAGGTTGATTTCCGGAAAACGAGCCGCTATCTGCTCCGGCAGGTGATCCAAAGCGGGAGTCCACACCACGCTGTTGCGCCGGACTCCCGGCAGCAGGATCATATCATCGGGTTTGATATCATCAAAAATCAACTGCTGCGCTTTTTCCCAGGTTTCGGCATGTACGGCGCTCAGGCGGCAGGAGGGTCCGGTGGCTTCAACCAGCGGCAGCAATGTGCCGATTTCCATTTCAACGGTATATATCCGCAGTTCAGCGCCGATTCGCTGAGCCAGCTGTTTGGAGTCGCGGATCAGTGCCGACAGGTTCCGCCGTCTGGGAGCCAGGGGCGGAAAGGGAACCATAAGGCGCTGGGTTGTGTTCAGCGGTCTGACGAGCCGGCAGAAAAGCAGCCGCGACGAACAGTTTTCGACCAGATGATGGGTAACCGTGCCGAAGATCCTGATAGTGGGAGACTTGATCTCGCTCCAGCCGATAACCACCATACTGGCGCGCAGTTCCCTTGCCGCATGCACAATGCCGTCCGATACATTGACAGCCACCCGCAGCCCCGGAGCAACCGGGATATCTGCTGAAGCCGCATGCGCCAGACAATGGCCAAGCAGCTTTTCTTCCTTTGCAATGGCTATGTCCGTATTGCCGTGATCCCGGACAATGGTCAGCGGGTATATTCCTCCCGGCCGTTCGGTATTGCGCAGAAGAAAGGCCATATCAAGAAGCCGGCCCGCTGATTTCGGATTCGCCACCGGCACCAGCAGCCGCTGCTCCACACTGGTCGGCGCTGCCTGGACCGGGGTTTCAGCCGCCATACGGCGGCCGCATCGGTCTACTATCCAGGCTCCCAGGAGACAGGTAACCATGATCATCGCGATGGCGCCGTTTAAAACCGCTTCGTCGAAGACCTGCAGGCGAAAGCCGACTTCCACCACCGCCAGTGCGGCGGCAGCCCTTACCATGCTCAGTCCGAACATCACCTGGCCGGAAGCCCGGCTGTAGCCGAACCATCTGCGGGCCAGCTGCGCGGGAATGTATTTGGTCAGCACCGCCATAACGATCATGGTCCCGCCGACAAGCAGCCCGTGATGCCCGGTAATCATGGCGCGGAGATCAACCAGCATGCCGACGGAAATCAGGAAAATAGGAATAAACAGGGCATTGCCGGCAAAGGTCACCCGATGCATCAGGGGACTGTTTACCGGAATCAGGCGGTTGAAGGAGGCACCCGCGAGAAAAGCGCCGATTATCGGTTCCATGCGGGCGAAATGGGAAAGGTAGGCGCAGCCGCAGACTGTGACGATAACAAACAGGAACTGCGCATTACTTTCTTCGGTAACCCTTTGAAAAAACCAGCGTACAGCATAGGGAATGCCCCACCAGATCAGCACGGTAAGCGCCATCATACCAAGCAGGATGGTGATCCAGAAGCCTGTACCCAACGGAACACCGCGGACAGAATCGGCAACGACCGCCAGCACCAGCAGGGCCAGGGTATCGGTGATAATCGTTGCCCCTACTGTAATGGCCACAGGTTCCCTTCGTGATATACCGAGTCTGCTGGCCAGCGGATAGGCAAGCAGGGTGTGAGAGGCGAACATGCTGGACAGCAGGAGCGAGGCCGGCCAGTTCATGCCCAGCACATGCCTTCCGGCCAATATGCCGAGGCTCATGGGAATGGCGAACGTCAACAGGCCGAACAGTATACCGCGCTTGTAACTGCGGGCGAAACGGAACAGATCAATCTCCAGGCCGGCCAGAAACATGATATAAATCAAACCGATCGCTCCCAGCAGAGTAATGGCAGTGCTTCTCTCCAGGATGTGAAACCCGTTGGGCCCCAGTAATGCGCCAAAGGCCAGCAGCAGCACCATGTCGGGGATGCGCAGGCGTTCGGAAAAAAGCGGCGCCATGAGCATGACCAGCAACAGGACCGTGAAGACAAGTATCGGATCCGTTATTGGCAGCATGACCGCCTCTTTTCCGGTTTGATCCCGTTCATACCACTACCTGCCGCTGTCCTCGAGCCATTCGGGAATGATCCGGCAAAGCTCGCTCCGCATATTCCGCCGCACAGCTATATCCGGTATCTGCCGGAAAAAATTATCAATGATCCCCCGCACATTTGTTTCCTGGCCATGCCGGCATCCGCAGACAGGGGAATTTCTTTCAACTCCTTCAACTGCGATAACCGAGAGGGCGAGATCTATCCTCTCCCTGTCCCCGAGCAGCAAAGCCGCCCATAAAAGATGATCCGCCCGGGGATTAATCTTGGGATCCTGTGACCAGAAAGATGAAGGCAGCTTCACCACCCCCAGTTTTTTGGTCATGGCAAAATCAAACCTTTTTGCCAGGTTTACAGGTTCCGGCATTATTGAGTGGTTCAGATCTGCAATCATTTCAGTAAACATAATCAGCCACGATGCCTGCATCCGGAGAAGATATTTCCTTCTTTTCAATACTACATAATTATCGTCCTCCGGAATATATTTTTCCTTAAATACCCCGATCAAACCGAACTTGACGAAAATATGACCAATTTCCCGGCAGCTCCGGTTTTTTCCCTGGGTCAGCATCCCTTTGACAATTCACAGGTAACTCCTGTATAACAAAGACAATTCCATATCAGGATCTGTTTCATTAACTGCTTATCGATAAATAGACAAAGGCTGCGATGGGTTTCATGCAATACATTCGAGCGGTTCTGACACTTGCCGCTGCCCCGCTGATCACTTTCATTTTCAGCGCCCTGACCCTGCTTGACATCATGTTCTTCCGGAAATCCGGGGAAAAAGTACAGATTTTTCCGATCACATGGGCAAGGTGCATATGCCGCATGATCGGGGTCCGGGTGCGGATAACCGGCGCCGATAATCTCAATCCCGGTCAGACATATATTTTTGTCGGCAACCATGTCAGCCAGTTCGACATTTTCTGTTTCCAGGGCTATTTTCCCCATGCTTTCCGATGGATCGCCAAGAAAGAACTTTTTCGTATCCCTTTTTTCGGGCCGGCCATGCGCAGGTCCGGAGTTGTCTCCATTGACCGCTCGAAGGGCAGAGAGGCTTTGAAAAGCCTGGACAGGGCTGCCCGGCAGATTGCCGGGGGGACTTCCGTCCTCATCTTTCCGGAGGGCACCCGGAGCCCGGACGGCAGGCTGCATCCCTTTAAAACAGGGGCAGCCATCCTGGCAATCAAGGCCGGGGTTCCGGTTGTGCCCATCGGATTTATCGGAACATACGACATTCTCCCCAAGGGAAAGCTGCTGGCGAAAAATGGTGAAGTTGCCATCCGCATAGGAAAACCGATCCCGACCATGGGATATAAAGCCGGGAACAAAAAGGAGCTGACGGAAGAGCTGCGGGCCAGGGTGACGGAACTTCTGCGGGAAACCGATGCCGGATGAAACAAGGCAGCCGCAAACTGAATGGCCGCTCAATAATCAACTTGTACTTCTGTGGAGCAGGCCACTAGAAATTATTTTGCAACTCTTTCCCGAACATGGCATAATGGCTCGAAATTTATTCAGCTCTTCTCTATTCAGCACAGTACATTTGATCCCCCGGGGGGATTCCATTTATAATGATCAGAACTCATAACAGGAACTGACTTATGCAGTTGAATCCGGGTTTTTCGCTTCGTCTGAAAACAACAGCCTTTTCCATGCTCATCTCTGCCCTGGTCGTGCTGTTTGCCTTACCTCCCCTGAATGCCCGGGCTGCGGATCAGAACACCGCCTTTGTCCCGTTTAAAATAAACGCGCCAAATCCCAGGGAATTGGGGCAGCAGGTGGATTCCATCCTGGGGGAGGAACTGCAGAAGAAAAACCTGTCCATGCTCACCCGGGAGCAGACGGCGGCAATTATTGATTATGCGGGCTCCTGGCCGCCTGTTCCTGAAGATATTCAGAAAATCGCCGAACAAACGGGTTATGACTATGTCGCCGTCGGCAGCCTGACCCGGATTGCCGATCAGCTGAGTCTTGATATTCAGGTCTTTGATGTACTGTCTCCCGGCTCACCGTATTCATCATACCGGTACGGCATCCCTGTTATCCAGCTTGACACCCTGATCAGTGAAGCCGTTATAGACATTCTCGGCTACACCAGCCGCAATTTTCTTGTCGCCTCCATTGAACCGGAAGGCAACAAGCGTATCGATTCGGGCGCCATCCTGCGTAAAATAACCACCAAGCCTGGTGATTTTTATGATCCGGAGCAGCTTCGGGAGGATCTGAAGGCCATTTTTTCCATGGGATATTTTGAAAGCGTGGAAATTGAAGCGAATGATACTGAAAAGGGAAAGGGGATTATTTTCAGGGTCGAGGAAAAACCGGTAATCAGCCGGGTGCTTGTAACCGGCTCGGATAAGGTCAAGGAACAGGAAGTCCGTGATGCGGCCGCCATCATGCCCAATACCATTCTCAATCCCGCCCGTCTCAACGACGCGCTGCAGAGAATCAACGAACTGTATAAATCCAAGGGATATTACAACACGAAATCGACTGTTGATGTCAGTTATCCAGCCAAGGACAGAGCAGAGGTCAAATTCAACATCGATGAAGGGGAAAAGATTTACATCGGCAAAATATCTTTCGAGGGAAATAACTCGTTCAAGGACCGCGAACTTGCCAAGGTTATTGAAACTGCGGAACGGGGCTGGCTTTCCTGGATAACCGATACCGGGGTGCTGAAAATGAGCGTCCTCAATCAGGATGCCGCCCGGATCGGGGCTTTTTATAATAACAAGGGCTTTATTGAAGCGAAAGTCGGTGATCCCAGGGTCGAGCAGGTGGAAGATGAACTGCATATAACTTTTCCCATTGAGGAGGGGCCGCGATTCCGGGTCGGTACTGTTGATATTGAAGGTGATTTTATCCTCAGCAGGGATGAAATCATCGATATGCTGAAAATTAGAAAAGAAGAATTTCTCAACCGGGAAGTTCTCCGCAATGACTCCCTGAAGCTCACCGATCTCTACGCAGAACAAGGTTATGCCTTTGCCGAGATACGGCCGAAGGTGGACAGAGCACCGGACAGCAACAGGGTTGATATCGTCCTTCAAATTGACCAGGGACCGCTTGTCTATTTCAACAGGGTTGAGATACAGGGGAACACCAGGACCAGGGATAATGTCATCCGGCGCGACCTGACCGTCGAGGAAGGCGGGCTGTTTAATTCCAGGGCAATCCGCAAATCGACTGAAAATCTGCAGCGTCTCGGTTATTTTGAGGAGGTTACCGTGACTCCGCAGCCGACCCTGGAGGAAAATCAGATGGATATTCAGGTCAATGTCAAGGAAAGGTCAACCGGCCAGTTCAGTGTCGGCGCAGGGTACAGTTCTTCGGACAGCCTCCTGTTCATGGCGGATATATCGGAAAACAACCTGTTCGGAACAGGAAACCGCCTTTCGCTGGCGGCAAACATGAGTTCCGTAACCAGTCGTTTTACCCTGAGTTTTACCAATCCCCGTATTTTTGACTCCAACATCCTGGCCGGGGTAGATGCCTACAACTGGATGAAAGAATATGATGATTATACCCGGGATACGACCGGCGGCGGAGTTCGCCTGGGACACAAGCTTTTCGAATACTGGAATATCGGGTACGGCTACTCCTACACCGATACCACGCTTTCAGATCTATCGGAAAACGCCTCCATCGTGATCCGGCGATCCCAGGATATTCATGTGACCAGCGCCTTCCGCCTGTCAATAACCAGGGACACCCGCAACAATTTTTTCAGTCCGACATCCGGGTCTGTGAATGCCTTCAGTGTGGAATATGCCGGGGGAATCCTGGCCGGCGATGCAGAATTTACCAAAGTGGAAGCCTCTACCAGCTGGTATTTTCCCATTCCCTTCAGATCGGTCTTTCATATCAAGGGGGCTGCGGGGCAGGCCTTTGAAAATGAGGACGGCAAACTGCCTGTATATGAACATTTTTATCTCGGCGGCCTGAACACCATACGCGGTTTCAAGACCTCAAGGGTCAGTCCCAAGGATCCGGAAACCGGCGAGCGCATCGGCGGCGACAAGATGTGGTATGCAAATATCGAAATCATTTTCCCGCTGTTCGAAGAAATGGGGCTGCGCGGCGTCCTTTTCACCGACTTTGGAAATGTCTACGATGTTGATGATGACTGGAAATTCGACGAAATAAAAAAGGCCGCCGGCATCGGCTTCCGGTGGCTGTCGCCCATGGGTCCCCTGCGCCTTGCCTGGGGCTACAATCTTGACCCCGATCCGGATGAAGAATCTTCGGTCTGGGACTTCAGCATCGGCGGCAGCTTCTAGATCGTATCCGGCGGGACAGAATTCACGGATCGCATGCAGCGCCTGCGATTTGCAGGCGCAATCCCTGAAATGCACGGCATCACCAATAAAAGGTCTTGATTAATCCTGAAATGATCTCATAGTAGTTTATCGACGGTGAGACAGACTACCGGGAATTCGGAAGCAGATTGGACCCTGCGGGCGTCCGCACGGCCGTTAGCGGTAAATCATAAGTCACGCCACTTTCAATTTCATATTATCAACCGGAATCCGGAAACGTTTACAGACGACCGCCTGAAGCCGTTACAATTCAAAAAATATGTTTTCCACAATAAAACGGCTGCAGGATAGCGGCTCGATTGATATATGCGGTCTGCGCGGCGGGAGTTCTGCCCTGTTCCTGGCAAGAACCGCGGCCATTCTCGGCCGCTCCGTCTGCGCGGTGCTCTCCTCCGAGGAGCAGCTGGAAATACTGGCCCAGGATATATCTCTTTTTACCGGGGCCGAGGTGCTTGTCTATCCCAGCTTTGAAATTCCTCCCTTCACTCCCCTTTCGCCTGATCCGGCAACCGTGGGCCTGCGTCTGGCGACTTTGCACCGGCTCATGAACCTGACCGCCCCCTGCATCATTCTGACTTCAACAGAGGCCCTGCTGCGGCGCATCCTCCCGAAAACTCTGCTCGGCAGCCGCAGTGAACTGGTTATCAGGGGGGAGGAAATTGACAGGGAGGAACTGGTTCAATCATTGGTCGATTCAGGATATGACCTGTGCTCCATGGTCCAGCACGAAGGGGATCTGGCGGTCCGCGGCAGCATCATCGATATTTTCGCTCCCGCTTCCCACCCCTCAATCCAGGGACCGATCCGCCTGGATTTTTTTGGCGATACCGTGGACTCAATCCGCATCATTGATCCGGTAAGCCAGCGATCCCTGTCTGAAATTGAAGATGCCGTCCTGCTGCCCGCATCCGACATCCTTTTCCCGGCCGAAGCGGACCGGGATGAATGGCAGCTTTTTCTGGAAAAGAAGGCTGCGGAACTCTCCTGGCCCCGGGAAGACGGTGATTACCTGCAGACCAGGCTCGCCGATAAGGTGCGGTTCACCGGCATTGAATTTTCACTGCCCCTGGTCTACGAACCTTTTCACCGGGTCGAGACCCTTTTTGATTATCTGCCGGACAGGACGGTGCTGGCGTTCCTCGAGCCGGATGAAATCGCGAACAAGGCCCGGATTCTCTGGGACCGTATCGAAGCAAATTATGCAGAGGCGCGCAGCAATGAACTGGCCGTCCTGCCTCCCCGGGAACTCTTTCTGAATCAACAGGAAATAGCCGCCCGGGCGGACAGGCATGCTTGCGCCAATTTACTCTCCCTGCCCGATCCCGACCGGGCAGACGCATGCATCACCCTGAATCTGGGGGATCACAACCTGCTCAGCCAGGAGCTTGAAATCCACAGAAAAAACCGGGGCAACCTGGCGCCGCTGGCCGACCGCCTTCTGAAGTGGAGCAGTAAAGGGGAAACAACGCTTGTGGGCTGCCGTTCTAGGAGGCAGATTGAGCATCTGCAGGAAATACTCGCCGGATACCGGATCCCGGCCGCCACTCTCTCGCCGCCCCTTGATCCGGAAAGCCTGCCCCGTGACAATCGGCTCCACCTGATTGAACATAAGTTTTCAAAGGGTTTTGACCTCCTTGATGAAAAAATTCATGTCCTTTCGGCTGCCGAGCTTTTTGGCGAAAAACGTCTGCGTGCCGACAAGCCGAAAAGATCCGGGCCGAAACAGGGAATGCCGATCCTGGTTGAAGAGCTGAGTGCCGGCGACATCGTCGTGCATCGGGATCACGGCCTGGGAAAATTTCTCGGGCTTTTTAACATGGAATTTCTGGGGCGCCGGGGCGATTACATGCAGATCGAGTACCGCGGCGGCGACAAACTGTATGTCCCTGTCGACCGGCTCCACTGGATCAGCCGGTACCAGGGACTCACCGACCAGCAGCCCGCACTGGACCAGTTGGGATCAAACAAATGGCTGAATACCAAGAACAAGGTCAAAGAGGCGGTATGGAAAATCGCCCAGGAACTCCTGGAAATTTACGCCCGCCGGAAAATCCGCGAAGGCACCGTATTTTCCCGTCCGGGTGAACTCTACCAGGAACTCGAACAATCCTTTTCCTATGATGAAACCAGCGGCCAGTTGAAAGCCATAGATGAAGTCATCAATGACCTGGAATCCCCAAAACCCATGGACCGCCTGATCTGCGGCGACGTCGGCTACGGGAAAACCGAGGTGGCTGCCCGGGCTGCCTTCAAGGTCATCGAAGACGGCTATCAGGTTGCGGTCCTGGTGCCGACGACCGTGCTCGCCGAACAGCATGCCGCAACCTTTCGCGACCGTTTTGCATCTTTTCCGGTCCGCATTGCCTGCCTGAACCGGTTCCGTACTCCGGCTCAGCAAAAGGAAATCGTCCGGGACCTTGCCGCGGGCAGAACAGACCTGGTGATAGGGACCCACCGGCTGCTTTCCAAGGATATTGTCTATCATAAACTCGGCCTTCTCATCGTTGATGAAGAACACCGGTTCGGGGTGACGCACAAGGAAAAAATCAAAAAAATCAAGGCCGAGGTCGATGTCCTGACCCTTACCGCCACCCCCATTCCCCGGACCCTGCAGATGTCCCTGCTCGGGATCCGGGATCTCTCGGTCATTACCACTCCCCCTCGGCAGCGGCGATCGGTCAAAACCTTTCTGGCCAGATATGACGACCTCGTGATTCGCGAAGCCGTACACCGGGAGCTGCAGCGGGGCGGCCAGATATTCTTTGTCCACAACCGGGTGCGCTCCATAACCCGGCTGGCCCGGAAAATTGAAAAGCTCATCCCCCAGGCCCGGATTGCCGTGGCCCACGGCCAGATGCCGGGCCGGGTGCTGGAAGAAATAATGGTCCGATTCATCAATCATGAGATTGATGTCCTGATCTGCACCACCATCATCGAGTCGGGTCTGGACATTCCCAATGCCAATACAATCATTATCAACAGGGCAGACCAGCTGGGACTGGCGGATATTTACCAACTGCGTGGCCGGGTCGGCAGATCCAGCAGACAATCGTATGCCTATCTGCTCGTCCCATCCCTGGAAAGCCTGACAAAGGATGCGAAAAAAAGACTGCAGGCACTGATGGACTGCAACGAACTGGGAGGAGGTTTCAAGCTGGCAATGAACGACCTCCAGATCCGGGGCGGCGGCAACCTGCTGGGTGTTTCGCAAAGCGGCCACATCGCGGCGGTCGGATATGACTTATACCTGGACCTTCTCCAGTCGACGGTGGCAGACCTGCAGCGCCGGGCCGCGGAAGACCGGACCGCGGTGCCGGATATTGATCCGGAGATCAACCTGAAACTGAACGCATATATCCCGGACACCTTTATATCCGATGCCACCCAGAGATATCATATGTACCAGCGGATTTCCGCAGCCGGCGTAAAGCCGGCGGCCGAACTTGATGATCTGCGCGCGGAACTGGTTGACCGCTATGGAGCCATCCCCCCGGAAACAGAGAACCTGCTGGCTGTCATAGGCGTCAAATACCGACTCCGGCAACTGGGCATAGCAAAACTTGAACAGGCGCCCGATTCCATTGTTTTTTCCTTTATCAAGGATGCCCCGGTTGATTCGCAGGCCATAGTCAGCCTGATCAGCAGCAAACCGAAAAAAAAGCAGCCTCCCATCCGCCTGACACCGGACAACCGGCTCATTGTTCCCTGGGCGAAAAATGAAGACGTTATTGCGCCGGTTCATGCAATTCTGGACAAACTGTCGGATGACCGCGTTACCCTTGGTCATGCGCAGGAAGGATGAATCGTTGTGCACGCCGTAATTGATCCCTGCGCCTCCGTAAGCAGTCGCGCAAACATTGTTGATGACCGGCGAACTGCTGGCTTTTCCTTCTCCCGGGGCTTTATTTTATGAACGCATTCGTCACCGCTCTTGTTCCGATCATAATACTCATTATTCTGGGGTATGTATTGAGGCGCAGCGGGTTTTTGCCTGATGAAACCTGGCCCGGGATGGAAAAGCTGACCTATTTCATCCTGCTGCCTTCTTTGCTCGTCCGGACCCTTGGCAAACAGACCCTTGCAGGAGTACCCTGGCCGGCAATGCTGACTGTTGTGGTCGGGACATTGATGATATCTGCAGTTGTGCTGATCCTGCTCCATATATTACGTTCCAAGAACAATGCCACCTTTACTTCGGTTTTCCAGGGAGGGGTGCGGTTCAATACCTATATTACCCTTGCAGTTGCCCAGAGTTTATATGGTGCAACAGGACTGGCTATGGGTTCTGTTGCCGCGGGGTTCATGATCGTCCTGATCAACCTGTTATGTATATCGGTATTTGTCATCTGGGGAAAAGCGTCAATTCGAGGCATTTTTCCCTTTGTTCGTGAAGTTTTCGGCAATCCTCTGATTGTTGCCTGTACAATAGGATGGTTTCTCAGTATAAGCGGTATCGGTCTGCCATACCTGGCCGGTGATATTCTGGAAATTGTCGGCCGGGCGGCCTTGCCTTTCGGGCTCCTGGCCGTCGGTGCGGCCCTGAAACCGGAGACAATCCGGGGACAGGTAAATCCTATAGCAATTTCCACAATAGCACAATTCGGTTTAAAGCCGCTGGCCGCCGCAGTTTTGATTTTCTACACAGGTCTGACCGGTGTGGAGGCCGGTGTTCTTTTGATTGCCTTCATGACGCCGACTTCTCCGGCAGGATATATACTCGCAAAACAACTGGGCGGTGACACCGAAACCATGGCTTCAATTATAACCTGTCAAACATTATTGGCTTTTATCATGATGCCCATCATCGGATTACTGTTACTGTGATTATCGATACCAGGACAGGTTGGCAGGGAATAAAAATACTTTTATCAACAACAAGGCTCAACGGCTGAAACGGCCAGACTGGCTCACGAATATTCCTGATGAATACTGATAAGCAAATAAAGCCCGACTTCTCCTGGGAGGATATTGACACAGTCCTCCTGGATATGGACGGCACCCTTCTGGACAAGCATTTTGATGATTACTTCTGGGAACAGTATGTCCCCGAGCACTTCAGCCTCAAACATGATCTGACCGTCGAAGATGCCAAAAAGGAACTCCTGGAACGCTACCGGCAGGTGGAAAACACACTGGACTGGACGGATCTTGACTACTGGTCCGCAGAGCTCGGCCTCGATATTCCGGAACTCAAGATCAGAATAAACCACCTCATCGACGTCCATCCTTATGTTCCCGGCTTTCTGCGGTTCTGCCGGGAGAGGGGGAAAAAGGTCTATCTTGTCACCAATGCCCATTCGAAAACCCTGACCATCAAGCTGGAAAAAACGCATATCAGCCATCTGTTCGACCGCATAATCTGTGCCGGGGAGATAGGCCTGGCAAAGGAGGACCTGCGATTCTGGATGGGACTGGAAAAGGTGCTCGGGTTTGACAGGAAGCGCACGCTGCTTGCTGACGATACGGAAAAAGTTCTGCGGTCCGCAGAACAATATGGAATCGGGCTCCTTATCTTTGTTGCGCGGTCAAGCAGCAGAAAACCGGTCTGTTATTCCCGGCGTTATCCTTCCATCCATTATTTTAAAGAACTCATGGATGAACCGGAATAAAAGGAAAACAAATCAGCCGATATCATTTCCGTGCGTAATTTTTCTCCCCGCCAGGACTTGTCGGACATAATTTTTTCTCCTTGCGGGGCAGACAATTTTTTGTTTACAGGAGAAAAGGTATGGTTTTTGATGCAACTTGAACAAAATTTCCCCGCGAGGGATGAATCAAGGAATAAACTGAAAGAAATTATAAAATAAAGAGCGTGGCCATCCGTCCCTCTGCGGCCCACTGCTTCATAAACGTGAATGCCGGACATCGGAGATCAATGAGCAAAAAACTTATCATCAGCCTGATTCTGGCAGGACTTGCCCTTTTGTTTGTCATTCAAAATGTGTCAGTTGTTGAAATACGTTTCCTGTTCTGGTCATTTGCCATGTCCCGTTCCCTCTTCATGTTCTTTCTGTTCCTGATCGGCATCATCGTCGGCTGGCTGCTGCACAGTTACTACGTACATTACATGTCCAGAAAAAAGGGATGATCCTTCCAGCGTGATCACCCCTTTGCCGCACCAAATGGTTCAGCCCGGAAAAATTAATCCATTTTTCATCCTGAATGCGCGATAATGTTGACCGCTCTTAAAATTACTCTTTTTATCATGTGGGTGAACGTGCTGCCGCCGCTTGTCAGCCTGGCATTAGGAGATCGCTATAATTTCCGGCTTGACGGCAGCCGCCTGTGGTTTGACCGCCGCCCTATTTTCGGCAGCCATAAAACCATCCGCGGCATTGTTGTCAGCATTGCGGGAGGGACCGCTGTTTTTCCCCTGCTGGGAACAGCCTGGTGGGTCGCCGCGACCGCTGCTTTCCTGGCCATGGCCGGCGACCTGATCACCAGCTTTACCAAACGGCGATTCAACCTGGAAAGCGGCAGGAATGTAGTTGTTCTCGATCAGATTTTCGAAGCCCTGCTGCCGGCGCTTTTTCTTGCCCATATTCTGCACCTGTCTCTTTGGCATGTTCTTCTCATCCTCCTTTTTTTTATTCCTCCCGCCTATCTCGGCTCCTGTTTCTGGGACTTTCTCACCTATCGTCCGTCCCGGGATAATTACCAGCGAACCTGCCGTTCCACGGTCCGCATGCGGGAATGGCGCTCCTGTCACCCGCCTCTCGCCCGCTGGCAGGTCATGTTCAATTTAACCAGTTTTCTGTCCCAGCGGGTGTTGTACACCTGGGTTTTCAAGCTGACCGGACTGTATGAAAAAGGAAAACAGAATGCCCTGGACATTGAGGTGGAAGAACAGACTTTCCGGTTTAAAAATCTGCCCCATTCATTTGACGGATTCCGCATACTGCTGCTGACCGACCTCCATCTGGACGGTCATGAAGAATTGACCGATCAACTGATCAGCCAAATCAGCAGTCTCGATGCCGATCTCTGCCTGATCGGCGGCGATATCCGCATGGAGACGTATGGTCCGCAGGCTCCTTGCCTGCGGCAGCTGAAAAAATTGCTGCGCACGGTCAGGGCTCGTCACGGTATCCTGGGTGTCCTGGGCAACCACGACTGCATTGAAATGACGCCGGACTTCGAAGAAGCCGGGATCATCATGCTTATTAACGATTCCTGGCCGATCACCGAAAGCGGCGAACGAATCTGGATAGTGGGAGTGGATGATCCTCATTATTACAAAGTTGATGACCCCTGGCTGGCTTTCCGCAACGTCCAGTCCGGCGAATTTGTCATTTTTCTTGCCCATTCGCCCGAGGCATATAAATCGGCAGCAGACTTTCAATCGCATCTCTACCTGTGCGGCCATACCCACGGCGGCCAGATCCGTCTTCCCGGCCGGGGGCCGTTGCTGACCAACAGCCGCGCCCCCCGCTTTACCGCCGAAGGCATCTGGCATCACCGGGACATGCAGGGGTATACCTGCCGCGGCGCCGGCGCCTCGGGGGTGCCCCTCCGCTTCAACTGTCCGGGTGAGATCAGCCTCATCACCCTGCGCCGGGATAATTAATTTCCTGGAACAATGTATCTCTGCATTGATATACACTATTCGGCAAAGGGTGCTGTGGCGGCGGCGGTCGTGTTTGAAGATATTGACGCGGGAGCCGTAATAAAGGAGTATATCGGAAAAACAGGACCGGCCCGGGCCTACACCCCGGGTAATTTCTACAAAAGGGAACTCCCGGCCATTCTGGCGCTGCTCCGCACAGTTGAGTATGATCTTGACGCTATCCTCATTGACGGTTATGTCTGGCTGTCAGCCGATCTGCGGCCGGGCCTGGGCGCGCATCTGTACAAGGCATTGGATGAAAAGACAGCGGTCATCGGGGTGGCGAAAAGTGCCTTCAAGGGTACACCCATGGCCACGGAAGTATTCCGGGGCCGCAGCACCAGGCCGCTTTATGTGACCGCGGCCGGCATGGAGCAGGAACAGGCAGCGGCGCTCGTCAGGAACATGCACGGTCCGCACCGGCTCCCTACCCTGCTCAAACATGTCGATAGATTGGCCAGGGATTATGCAGGATAATCAATGCGTTAATTTTCTTCAATGGGCTCTCCCGGTTCTGAATATGCGCTGGCAGGGCTTCCGCAAGGTCCGCCGCCAGGTCTGCCGGCGCATCGATAAGCGCATGAATGAACTGCGACTCGGAAGCATTGCGGAATACCGACAATACCTGCAGGATACTCCCGAAGAATGGCCCATTTTAGATCAAATATGCCGTATTACCATCTCCCGCTTTTATCGGGACAATGTCGTATTCGACTACCTTGCATCCGATGTTTTCCCCGCCTTAACGGCATCCGCCCGGGATAAAAACGGAACATTCCGGGTATGGAGCTGCGGCTGCGCCTCCGGCGAAGAACCGTATACAGCGGCCATGCTCTGGCATTACACAATCCGTCCTTGTTTTCCTGAAGTCAGGCTGGAAATAATTGGCACGGATATCGACCCGGCTCTGATCGGGCGGGCACAGAACGCGTGCTACCGGAAAAGCGCCCTGCGGGAAATGCCTCCGGCACTGCTGGAACATGCCTTTGTGGAGACCGGGCACGGATACTGCGTTAATGAATCCCTGAGACAGTACGTCCGTTTCGAAGTGCAGGATGTCCGGAAGCAATCCCCGGGCGGAAAGTACCAGGTAGTGTTCTGCCGCAATCTGGCCTTCACCTATTTTGCGCCGCACGTCCAGGAACAGGTCTTACGGAGATTTGCCCGGGTTATTGAAACCGGCGGCGTTCTTGTCACCGGCAGCCATGAACTTCACGCCGGTGAAGGTCCGGATTTTGTTCCATGGATCGGAAATTTGCCCATATTTCAAAAAATATGAACCCGGCTGCACAATTCCGGCTCCGATGCCAGGTAGAATCATCAGTCGGATAGAAGTCGAACGCAGGTGCATGTTTTGACTTTTTTGGCAAATCTGCTTGACACTTTTTATAAGTATATTAATATATATTTATATGTGTATATCAACTGGAACGATAACTCTGTGAAGTAAACATGACCGTTGCCGGCAAGAAAGTATCAAAAAAAAATAATCTTCCTGCAGCGGCTTTTCTGGCTAAATGCATGGGGGATGAAAACCGCCTTCGCATTTTATCGCTTATAAGCAGGGAAAAAAAATCCGTTTCCCACCTTGTCGACGAACTGAAAATCTCGCAACCCCTGGTCTCGCATCATCTCAAGGAATTGAAAAGAGCCTTGCTGGTACATGTGGAACGGAGCGGCCCTTTTGTTTATTACCAGGTTGCTGACCAGAGAATTATCGATGTCCTGGAAATACTGGATCAACTGGCAATTGATTTGTTGAGAAATAGATCGAGTTTTTAAATGGAGGAGCTGAAGATGACGGAAGATCTGCACCGTATCATAGCCCAAATGGAACCGGATACGGCGCTGTCAGTTCTGGTAAATGCAATAAAGGGGTTACTGCCGCAGCTGGATGAACAGGCAAGACTCGATATGCTTTTGAAACTGCTTGGCGAAACCGGGAGCGACAAGGTCGCCAGTCTTGTTGATCTCTGACTTGCGGAATGCATGGACGAAGGTGTCGATCCGACAAAAATGTGCCAGACCCTGGTTGACAAGGTCTCCCGTTCGAAACAGTTGCAGGCTGTCACGGAACCTGAAATACTTGTTCTCTTTGAAAACTGGCTGGATGAACTGGAAGAAGAAGTGGTCGAATCAGTCAGGCTTGATCCTGATGCGGACCCGCTCATACTTGCTGAAAAACTGGGTTTGTCGAAAAGCGGCGCCAGGTTTCTGATCGCCAAACTGCAAAGGGAAGATAAAATCTGACCGGGCGTAGGTGAAAAATGCGAAGGTGTTTTTTTATTCCAATACATAGAAAATCCAAATTTCCACGTCCTTATCGATCATAAAAACCTATTACCATCGGAGCAGCAAATGTTGACACTACGTTTTTTTCTCAACGAACCGCAGGGGAAAACCTGAATGCATTTCAGCCGCATGATCCCAGGACTGGGAGAACAATTTGATATTGAAATCAAGGTTGTCTCGAAACCGCGCCATGAATACCAGTCTGCTTCCTATGCGGAATCCGGGCTGCCCAGGGCGCCTGCCATAATGATCGGCGATGAAGTTATTGTTGTCGGCGCCGATATAGACGAGGCCGATCTGCATAACAAAATCAGCCGGCATCTGCACCGGATATAACTTCATCATTGAGGAACAAATGACCCCCGGCAACGGACTCATTCAATTCTCCATTCACCGTCCAAGGCTGGTTGCCGCATTTATGGCGCTTGCAGCCCTGGTGCTGGGAGCGCTGATCGTCAATGTTCATGTTGATACCGACCCGGAAAACATGCTCTCCAGGGATGAGGCGGTCAGAATATTCCACAACCAGAACAAGAAGGAATTCACCCTGTATGATATGGTGGTTCTCGGCATCGTCAATGAAAAGGATCCGGACGGGGTATTCAATCCCGCCACCCTCAGCCGCGTTCAGGAACTGACCGAATATGCCGGTACCCTCACCTGGCCTGACCCGGAAGATCCGGCAAAAAGCATGGGTGTGGTCAAGCGGGACATCATAGCGCCCGGCAACGTGGACAACATAGAACAGGCCGGTCCCGGGCAGGTGCGGTTTGAATGGTTGATGCAGGAAGCGCCGGAAACCCGGGAAGAGGCCCTGCGGATCCGCGACAACGCCATGGCCAATCCCATGCTGAACGGCACCCTGGTCTCCGAAGACGGCAAGGCGCTGTGTTTGTACCTGCCCATCACCGACAAGGACCTGGCCCACAGGATACAGGCGGAACTGAAGGAAAAAATCGCCTCGTTTACCGGGGATGAGCAGTATCATATCACCGGCCTGCCGGTGGCCGAAGACACCTTCGGGGTAGAGATGTTCATCCAGATGGCCATTTCAGCTCCCCTGGCCATGCTCTTTATTTTTCTGCTCATGCTGTTTTTTTTCAGGAAGCTGACCCTGATCATCCCGCCGATGATCATTGCCATGGTCTCGGTTATCTGCACCATGGGCCTGCTGATCGGAACCGGCAATACGGTACACATCATGAGTTCCATGATACCTATTTTTCTCATGCCGGTGGCGGTGGTGGACAGCATCCACATCCTGTCGGAATTTTACGACCAGTACCAGAAAACCAGGGACCGGAGAGTCACCCTGGAGCATGTCATGGCGCAGCTGTTCAGACCCATGCTCTACACCTCGCTGACATCGGCGACAGGTTTCGCCTCCCTGGCCCTTACCCCCATCCCTCCGGTTCGGGTCTTCGGCATCTTTGTGGCCGTCGGAATCATGCTCGCCTGGCTGTTCACCATCACCTTTATCCCGGCCTTTGTGATGATGCTGAAAGAGGAAAGCCTGGCGAACCTGGGACTTGCGGCAGGAAAAACCGGCGGCAGGGGTTCTCTGATTGCCGGTCATCTGCGCTGGCTGGGGGGTATGACATACAGGCGGGCGAAAACAATCATCACCCTGTCCCTGGCGGCCCTGGTAATCGCCGGCTACGGCATTACCAGGATCCAGATCAACGACAACCCGGTGAACTGGTTCACGCCGAACCATCCCATCCGCGTTGCCGACCGGATGCTGAACAGCCACTTCGGCGGCACCTACGAGGCTTTTCTGGTCATCGAAGCTGCGGCAGCCGCGGAAGAAGGGGCCGTCGATATTGCCCCCCTGCTCAGGGACGGGCTCGCCAACCTTGAAGCCTCGTCTCCCCGGCAGGAGGAAATTATCTCCCGGGCCTATGCTGACGTGGATGCGCACAACGGGACGACTTCCGCTTCCGCCCTGCTCGCCGCGCTGGAAAAACAATGGCAGCAGCGGCAGGACGCTGCCGTAAACGATACGGACTATGACACCTGGTCAAACATCCTGGACCTGCTTGAAGAGGTGCGTGGCCGCGGGCAGATCTTCAAACAGCCCGCCATGCTCCGTTATGTAGAGGCCCTGCAGAATCACATGCTGACAACCGGGATCGTCGGTAAAAGCAATTCGGTAGTGGATATCGTCAAAAAGGTGCACCAGGAACTTTTCGGGGGGAACCCGGTATATTCCCGGGTGCCGGACTCATCGGCCGCGGCGGCCCAGACATTGATTACTTATCAGAACAGCCACAAACCGGATGATCTCTTCCATTTCGTGACCCCTGATTACCGCAAGGCCAATATCTGGATCCAGCTCAAGAGCGGTGATAACAAGGACATGGAACAGGTTGTCCGCTCGGCCGAGGATTTTTTTGTCCAAAACCCGCCTCCCCTGCCGGTGATGCACAACTGGGCCGGGCTTACCTATCTCAACGTGGTCTGGCAGGACAAAATGGTTGCCGGAATGCTGAAAGCGTTCATGGGCAGCTTCGCAATCGTCTTCCTCATGATGACCTTCCTGTTTCGTTCGCCGCTCTGGGGGGGCGTCGCCATGGTGCCGCTGACCGTCACCATTGCCCTGATCTACGGCATTGTCGGCCTGGTCGGGAAAGACTATGACATGCCCATTGCCGTGCTGTCGTCCCTCACTCTCGGACTGGCCGTCGACTTTGCCATCCATTTTCTCCAGCGCTCCAGAACAGCCTACGGGAAAGCAGGAAACTGGCCGGAAACCGCCAAAGCCATGTTCGAGGAGCCTGCCCGGGCCATTACCAGAAACATCATTGTCATTGCGGTCGGTTTCACGCCGCTCCTGGCGGCGCCGCTCATGCCCTATAAAACCGTAGGATTCTTTCTGGCCAGTATCATGGCTGTTTCAGGGTTGGGGACCATGTTCATTATTCCGGCCCTGATTACCGTATTGGAAACAAAAATGTTCAAAAGGACACCATAAGGAGAAAAATATGAAGAGAAGATTTGCCGTTTTCTTTCTCCTGCCCGCCCTTTTCCTCGTCCTGATCAATGCCGTTCAGGCGGCTGAAACTCCAACCACGGAAGAAATCGTCGCCCGGGCCAACAAGGCTGCCTATTATGCCGGCGACGACGGCCGCGCCGAGGTCAGGATGGTCATCACGGACGCGCAGGGCCGGACAAGGGAACGCGAGCTTGTCATGCTGCGGCGGGATGTGACCGATGGCGGCGAACAGAAATTTTATGTCTATTTCAAAAAGCCCGGCGACGTCAGAAAGATGGTTTTCATGGTGCACAAATACCTTGACCGGGATGACGACCGCTGGCTGTATCTCCCGGCCATGGACCTGGTGAAAAGAATTGCCGCTTCCGATAAACGCACTAGTTTTGTCGGATCGCATTTCGTCTACGAGGATGTTTCCGGCCGCGGAGTCGACGAGGACGAGCATGAACTGGTCGAAACCACGGACAGTCATTTCATCCTCAACAATATCCCGAAGGATCCTGCCGGCGTCGAATTCTCCTCATACCGGGTCTGGATTGATCGCACCAGCTTTCTGCCGGTAAAGGCCGAATACGTTGACCGGGAAGGGCGCGCGTACCGCCTGGTCGAGGCCCTGGAGGTGCAGACGATCCAGGACCATCCCACGGTCGTCAGATCACGGGTCAGGGATTTGGCCGGCGGCGGCGAAACCGTGGCGGATTTTACCGACATCCGCTATGACCTCGGCCTTGATGATTCGATCTTCACGGAGCGGTATCTCCGCCGGCCGCCAAGGGAAGTGCGGTAATGAAAAGGCTGCCCTCCTCCGTATTCATCCTGGTTCTCTTTTTCCCTGTCTTGTCCTGCCCGGCAAAGGGTATGGAACAATGGCTGTCGGAGCATGAAGCGGAACTGCACGGGTTTGCGGACATGAGGGCCGGCGTGCGGCTTGGCGATGATCCTCATGAAAAAGAGGCCTCCCTTGGTGAGCTGCGCCTGCAGCTTGACCTGTTCAAATATCTTGACCGGGGCAGCATCAAGCTCAAAGGCGATGTGGTAGCAGACACGGTTGCAGAGGAAGTGCGCCCGGAACTCCGGGAAGCGAACCTGCTTTATTCACCGCTTGATTTTATGGATGTCAGGCTTGGCCGGCAGATACTCACCTGGGGCACCGGTGACCTGCTGTTCATCAACGACCTGTTCCCGAAGGACTGGGAGTCCTTTTTTATCGGCAGGGACAGCGAATACCTGAAGCTTCCCAATGATGCGGTCAAGGTGAGCCTGTTTTTCGATCTTGCGAATATCGATCTGGTCTATGTACCGATCTTCAACGCTTCCACCTATATCGACGGCAGCCGGGTTTCGTACTGGAACCCCCTGTTGGGCCGGATTGCAGGAAACGACTTCATCCTGAATGATCATGAGCGGAACAGCTTCCCGGATGACAGTGAATATACAGCGCGACTCTACAGGAATATCGGCAGTATGGAGATGGCTTTTTATTTTTACAGCGGGTTCTGGAAGACACCGGAAGGGCTGGACCCGGTTGCGGGCAGGCTGATCTATCCGAAGCTCAATGAATACGGAACCAGCGCCAGGTGGCCTGTCTGGGGCGGCATCGCTAATCTTGAAGCGGGCTATTATGATTCCCGGGATGACCGGGACGGCGGAGACCCCCTGCTGCGGAACAGCGAATGGCGCCTGCTTGCAGGATACGAGAGGGAACTGGCCCGCGACTTCACCGGCGGTATGCAATACTATCTTGAATGGATGGAGGATTATGATGCCTACAGGAGCTCGGCCGGTCAATATCTGAAAGATGAATACAGACATCTTTTCACCCTGCGGCTCACGAAACTGCTGTTCAGGCAGAACCTGCTGCTCGCATTTTTTGTGTACTATTCACCCTCGGATGAGGACGGGTACCTACGGCTCAACAGCCAGTATAAACTTACTGATCAATGGACAATTGCCGTGGGCGGCAACTTTTTCTCCGGCAACACGGACCATACCTTTTTCGGCCAGTTCGAAGAAAATGACAATGTGTATGCCGGTTTGACCCGGACATTTTAATTGTATCCGGCCTGTCCTGGACAGGCGGTCGTGTTAATCATCAACAAGGAGGTGCAGCATGGCATGGCTTTATGTGGTGTCATCAAACGATGCGGAAACCGTTTACAACGCGGTGAGGCTCGCCAATGTAACGCTGAAAAACAAGAAAGAGGTCAACCTGTTCATGCTTGGCAAGGGGGTTGAATTCAACGAAATCTCCACGGAGGAATTTGACGTCAACAGCCAGATCGAGGAATTTTACGCCAATGGCGGCGAACTCATTGTCTGAGGGGTGTGCCTCAAATCCCGTGGTCAAACGGGATCATCCTCCTGTCCGATGGGCTTCATGAGCGACCTGTATGAAATGATAGAAGAGAGCGAAAGGGTACTCACCTTTTAACCTGAATCCGTGAGCGTTTTAGAAGGGTGCATATGCAAGGCTGCAACGATGTTGATAATACTGATGGTATATCAACGAGTTGCCAACAGGTAAGCGCAGACTCCGCGGCAGATGCGCCCTTCTCGGGCGCCCCACGGGGCGGCGGGGTGAACCCGGACGACAACGGTTAATTCAGGTTATTCTGTCAGGCAACAAGTACTTACCTGTAAAAAAGGCACGAAGCCGTCACGGATTCAGGTTTTAACAGATTTAAGAGCCAGGGGCCGTCACTCTGCCGGCCCCTGAATAAAAACATCGTAACCGGATTCAGGAATTGAATGAAAAAAAGAATTGTAGTTCTAGGCGGATCTTTCGGCGGCCTTACCGCCGCACTGGAGGTTAAGCGGCTTCTGGGGGCACAGGTTGATGTGACGCTGATCAGCGCAGACAAGGATTTTGTCTTCCTGCCGTCGCTTCCCTGGCTGATCATGGGATCACGCCGGCAAAACGATATAACACTGAGCGTAGCCGATATCCTGGAACCCAGGGGCATAACCTTCATTCATGAAAGGGTTGATGCGGTAAAGGCCGATCAACTCAAAGTGTGCACGGAAAAAAATGAATATCCCTATGATTACCTTGTCATCTCCACCGGCCCCTATCTTTCCTGCGAGGAAATCCCGGGCCTGAGTCAGGAACAAGGGTATGCCAACTGTATCTTTACTCTGGATCATGCCCTGAAAAGCAGGGAGGCATGGCTGCAGCTGCTGGAGGAGCCCGGGCCGATCGTGCTCGGCTCGACCCAGATGGCCAGCTGCTTCGGGCCCTATTATGAACTGGCTTTTGAAATGGACTGGGAACTGCGCAAGCGAAAAATGCGGCATAAGGTGCCGATCACCTATCTTACCTCCGAGCCGTACCTGGGACACATGGGTGTCGGCGGCCTGGGAAGGTCCAGACGTTTCCTGGAGGATGAATTTGCCGAACTCGACATCAGGACAATTACCAGTCAATCCATTGACGAGGTGACGCCCGGCGAGATTCGCCTGGCCGGAGGCGGCAGGGTGCCGTTCAAGCTGGCCATGCTGGCCCCGCCGTTCAAGGGGGTGGCGGGGGTTGCTTCGCTGGGCAATCCGCGCGGGTTTATCCCGGCTGATGAATACTTTCGCCATCCCGATCATAAGAATATCTACACCGTCGGGGTTGCCATGGCCCTGGCGCCGCCGGAACCGACCCCCGTGCCGACCGGCGTTCCCAAAACAGGATTCATGACGGTGCGGATGGCAAAAGCCGCCGCCGCCAATATTGCCGCCGACATCCACAATCTTTCGCCGGCCGCCAGGAAGGAGCTCAATGTCATCTGCTTTATGGATATGGGGAGAACCGCGGCGTTTATGGTGGCAGAGCCGCTTCTGCCGCCGCGGCAGAAATCCTATATCAAAAAGGCATGGTGGGCAAAACTGGGAAAAATTCAATTCGAGAAATATTTTCTCTGGAAAATGCGTCATGGCTACAGCCGGTTGCCCTGACGCGCCTGGTCCTGATCCGAAAGATTTTGTCTGCCGAGTTTGCGTAGCATTGACAACGAATGCATTATTCCAAATAATTACATACAGGGAATATTACTGAAGCTGCTGCAACGGCACGGAACCAGTACCGAGGATTGGATCATGAACAACCCGATTTATCTTGATTATAACGCGACAACGCCTCTTTCCCCGGAAGTAATCGAAGCCATGCGGCCTTTTATCGAGGAGCATTTCGGCAATCCTTCCAGCAGCCATTGGTATGGAATCAAGCCAAGGCGGGCGGTTGAGAAGGCCAGGCAGCAGGTCGCCGGTCTGCTGCAGTGTTCACCGGAAGAAATACTGTTTACCAGCGGCGGCACTGAATCCAATAATCACGCGATTAAAGGAATGGCATCGGCAATGCGGGACAAGGGAAAGCACATTATCACTTCGACCGTGGAGCATCCCGCCGTCCTGGAAGTATGCCGGTTCCTGGATGAGTCAGGATTTGAAACCACGGTCCTGCCGGTGGACAGAGAAGGCATGGTAGATCCTGATGACGTCCGGAAGGCTGTCCGGGCAGAGACTATCCTGATCACCATCATGCATGCCAATAATGAAGTCGGATCGATCCAGCCCATTGCCGAGATCGGCGAAATCGCGCGGGAACATGGCATTGTCATGCATACGGACGCGGCCCAGTCGGTGGGCAAGATACCGACAGTGGTTGACGATCTGCGCGTGGACCTGCTCTCCATTGCCGGCCATAAGCTCTATGCTCCCAAGGGCATCGGCGCCCTGTATATACGCAACGGGATCAATCCGGCAAAGTTCTGCCACGGTGCCGGCCAGGAAAGAGGCAGGAGAGCAGGCACGGAAAATGTCATGCAGATTGTCGGCCTGGGCAGGGCCTGTGAATCAGCAGTCATGAATATGGAAATACATGCCCCGAAAATGCGGATGCTGCGGGACAGGCTGTATGACAAGCTTGCAGGCGGCGGAACGGAAATAAAACTGAACGGCCACCCGGAGAAACGACTGCCCAATACCCTGAATGTTTCCTTCAAGGGCCTGACAGCGGACAGCATCCTCGAAAAAATTGCCGATGAGGTGGCGGTATCCGCCGGCGCCGCCTGTCATTCCGGCACGGTCAGTATTTCCAACGTCCTGCAGGCGATGGATGTCGGGGAAGAGTGGGCCCGGGGCACCCTGCGGTTCAGCGTCGGCAGGATGACCACAATCGACCAGATCGACAGGGCCGCGGAAATCGTTGCAGCGGCGGTTCATGAAATCAAAGGGTAAGGAGAACGGTGTAAAACGACATTAATTGCCCTTTTACACTTTCAGCTCAATTGCGCCAAACTCAGGACGTCAACTGCGGCGGCTGATCAGCTCATAATGTTATCACTCAGACCTTCTGTTATCCATTCCAATTCTCGGCCTGCGGCCTTACTTATTTTCTAATGGAGTCACTATCAGGCCGCAGACTCTCCGCGACCGGCGCATGAAGGGTACCAGGAGCATCCATGGCAGGTGTTGCCATATCGGGTCCCGCCCCTTCCACTGCTTACGGAAATTGATATGACGGGTATAACGGCGATGGGCTTCACCTATCCCTGAATGATAACACAGCTGGTGGCATTTGCATAAACCCAGGTCAACTCATTCCACAGTGACTGTAACCGTTGTCTCCGTTGCACCGGTTGGACCGATGGCGCTCAAAGTATAGGTTGTTGTCGAAGCTGGGTATACTTCAATACTACCGTTGGGCGTTTGATTATCTCCCATACCTTGGATGTGCACCTCCGTCGCCCTGCTGCTCTGCCAGCTCAGGATTGCTGTTTCACCGGCAGTTACGATGTCTGGTTCGACTTGAACATCAACAAATGATGGTGGTACGAGAAATGGAGACCATGTTAATGTACTGGTAAGAAGACCAGGCGTGGCAATTTCCTGCATTGAGTAGGGGTCACCGCTACGGTTGACCGTATAGATGCTGCTGCCGTTACTGAATGCAATATATTGACCATCAGGAGAAAAGGTGGGTGAATAACAGCTTGCAGGTGTACAGTCTACGATCCTTGAGAGATTTCCTCCATTTTTGTCCATCAGCCAGATGTCCATTGATGCTTCACCATCCCTGTCGGATGAAAACACGATCCATTCCCCATCCGGAGACCAGGATGGTTGAGTATTCTTGAAGTCATCGTTTGTCAGGCGTGTTTTTATGCTGGTATCAGGATCGATAAGAAACAGGTCTCCTTCAAACTTCATTCTACCATTTGTTTCGTCATATTGACTATTCAAGTAATAGGCTATCTTGTCGCCTGCAGGTGACCATGCCGGGTCGCTTCCATAGAGACTTGTCAGATCCGGATCTTCGTCAACGTTTACAACCCACTGAGTATTGTTTGCCAGGTCAAATACAACTAAACCGGCATAATAATACCTTCCACTTTCTGTGCGTTTCAGAGCGGCAATCTTCGTCCCGTCTGGTGAGAAAGTAGGATTAGCTATCGAATCACCATAATAGTTGAATTCATCCAATATTATGCTGTCAGGATATTTCAAATCAGAGAGCAAGTCTATAGTGACAATATTTCTATGATGATATTCAGCGGGGCAAAACGGGTCATCGGGATTTGGATTCGGATCATCACAGTGTTCGACTTCGAAAGCCATCTGTGTACCGTCTTTGCTCCAGGCCGGAGAAAAATACCACGGATTGGGCTCAACGGCATTGGTTACTTGATAGGGGTCTGAACCATCCGGTGAGATAGAAAAATTATTGCTTGTGTTAGGCTGCCCACCAGGTTGATACGTATAAGCTATTCTGGAATTATTAACTTTGTATACTCGGGCTGCGACCGCATCTTGTTCAAACCCAAGCAATCCCGTGAATACCAAAGTTATTGTAAAATCACTTGCTCCAAGTGGAACTGGAGCACTGTCAAAAGAGACGGAGATCGGGACATATTCCGTATTAATAGCATCACCTTCGTTATCGACAGTGTGCACTTCCCCTGCGTTATGATAAACAGGCTCAGATTTTCCGGGAGGAATATAGCTGTAAATCAATTCAATATTGCCATTAACGAATGGTTCTACCAATGAGTTCTCGTCAAGAGGAGGCGTACCGTTTTTTATCTTAATATCAATGTTCGTTATGGTACCGTCCGCTCCATAGACAACCTTCGGGTCAAGTACCAGGATTCGACCTCGGAAAAAGTAGTCAATTAAACCGGCAGAATATCCAATCGCTCTGGGAATGAGCAATGAAGCATAACTTTCAAAGACTGTGTTATCCAAATAGGTAAAAACCGATTTAGGTAAGGTTGTCTGCAAATCAGGATCTGAGAGTTCTTCTGCCCAATATCTCAGAGCGGCGACCGGTCGTTGTTGATCATCCGCGGTTCTGTACATATGATAATCTGCATCAATATTCGCATCTCTGGCAGTACGATAGGTTATCTTGTATGAAGTCTCGTCTTTGGCAGGATGAGGATAGGTAAAAATTGTGTCCTTGCTTAAAAAATTTGTATTCGTATACTCTGCCAAACCAACATCATTGGCAGATAGGGAAGGAAGTTTTCCTTCCCCAACTGAATCCGTATCAAATAGACCGCTCACCAGTGGAAGTTTAGGAATTCCATTATCGTCAAACGGGTTTTCCGGATCAGTTGAGCCGTTTGGTATGAATATGTTCTGTGAAGGGAAAACTGGTTCAAGTATTTCAAAATACTCTAAGTAACTTTTAGGATAAGTAGTCGCCCAATCGTTTGTATACGTCTCATAATGCCAGCCATCCCAAAAGTTGAATACAGGTGCTATTATTCCATCAAACAAATCCTTGATCCGTTCATCCACGCACGGCAAGGCATTTTCTGCAGATAATGGAAAGATATGGGCGTCATTCCGGGTATGGGCGGGAACAGCCATATCCTGAACCAAGTGTGCTACCTGTCCAAGGGCGCGCAGACTGTCCGCAAAATTATTTTCTCTTGTCGACTGATCCACGGCAGTCAGAGAATTGTAAAAGGAATCTCTTGCCCTCTTCCACGACCAGTCGGCAATAATTGTCTCTCCTTCGGGTATATTATCCTTAAAATTCTGGTAACTATTCCCATTGGAATCATACCCCAATCCCCACAGCAAGGCAGATTTCGGTTCGATACCATAAGCTGAGAAATAGGACCCATTTGCCAAGTGATCAAAATATGCATTGCTCCATTCCTTAGTCGGATCATGAAAATGATTTGCTGCCCGTGTTTTTTTTTGGTCGCATTTTTCCAGGCTATCGTCTTCACGGACTCCGCCTTTAGCTATCCATTCAATAATGGAAAGGTTTTCAAGTGCATTCTTTTCATTATAGCCTGTTATAAAGGATTCATATCCTTCATTATATCCCAAGACCAGTAGTGACGAGTTAAGAGCTGATTTTTTCACCGAACTTTCACTAATTGCATTATGTGTAATACTGGTATACGCATTACAGTCACTACTTATTAATAAAAAAAATATAAATATTAAGAAAACCTGACTTAAAATACTCTTCATTAGCTCACCATCTATATTAATCTAATTTGCGTGTAGACAATCCAAGATCTTTTCTCTCCTTATTAATTGCCTTAAGGAGGAGGAGCTGATCATTAAACGGAAGTCCAGATGTTGGATGGACAGAACTTATATTACTCATTCTTTCTTCCCTGGTTTTTAATTTTGGCAAGCCCCATATAAGGTACCTGCCTTCTTTCATTAGGCAGATACGTTCACCATGCGAACTGTTCACTATTTCCTTCTCTTCATCTGGGCATGAGAGTTTGGTTTTGACTTTACCAATATATCCGTACCCGGGCTTAAATATCTGCAGACGTCCTTTAGTCTTTCCGGAGTAGCATTCATGCATTTCTGTATCCTCTAGAATCAGGTATTCACCATTTTCATCAGTCAGTGTTTCCCGAACAGCAATATTGATCCCTTTGGCGCCGGCAAAGGTGGAGACATATTTGGCATATGTCACGTGGACAACAGCCCCTTCAATGGGTTCACCTGTTTCCACATCATAAACCCTCCCATGAAACATGCCGAGGTTACATCGGAAAGGTCCCTTGGTCACACAACCATTGGCAAACAGTGTAAGCAATACCAGAGTAATGGTCAGACAGATAAAGTGCGTTTCCCTCATGAATATATTCCCGAAGAGCCTTAGTAGTTTTCTATCCGCCATATCCCGTTTCCGTCCATAAAGAAGTAAATGTAATAGGTTATGTTTTCTGGATTACCGTCGATGATCTGTTCTTTTCGTATCCTGTATTTGGCCTGACCGTTTTCAGAAAAAATCAGTTCAATATTCTGCATCTGTCCGACCAGATTTGCAATCTGATCACCTAGCGCTGAATAAATAATTTCATACTCACTTCTGACAGATGGATGATGAAAAGACAACGCATCCTGGATATTTCCTGAAATAAGAGCCGACTTCATTCCCTCCCACTTTTCTCTCAACCGAGTATCAAGCTGTTGACGATCCAAAACCAATACAGCCAGTTCTGCAGCATATTGATCACCGTTTAGTGCAGACAACTCAGCGGTAAAATAGTAAAAACCAGGGACACTCATTGAGATGTCAATAATCTTTTCATTACCATTCTGAATAAACACAACCTCACCTGGCCCAGTATAAAAAAATGACGGCTCAGAACTTGTTCCAAAAGAAGCTGCAACTTGAAGAGTTGCATTCAAAGGCGCAAGAGAGAATGCATAGTTGCATCCAAGCATTATAGCATCAGTTGGCAGTGTTGCTGTTACTGTAACCGATACCTGATTTGTTTTACCATCTTCATCAGTTCCAACTACAGTAATGGTATTATCTCCTTCAAAAAGAGGTACATGGTTGGCAACATAAGTATCGTTGTAAACTAATGCACCAACGCCATTTACAACAACTCCTGTTTCAATACTGTTTTTATGATTAATAGTCCCTGTAACCATAATTTCAGCGCGATTAATTGTAGCACCACTTACAGGAGAAGTAATGGTCAATGTTATCGGGCTGGGCTCAGCCACCGTTATTGTAACAGTTTCACTGACACAGCCTCCGGGCCCAACAGCTGTAATTGTGAATGCTGTTGTCGTATCTGGTGACACAGTTACCTCTCCATTTGCAGGTTGTACACCAATGTCCGGTTCAATTGCTACTGATTCGGCATCATAAGTGGTCCAGCTTAAAGTAGCAGATTCACCAAGTTGTATCGTTGATGGATTGGCAGATACAGCTACTGTTGGTACCGGATATATAACCGTCACAGTAGCAGTAGAGTTGGCAGTTCCTCCAGGACCGGTGGCAGATATCGTATAAGTCGTTGTCTCTGTCGGGGCCACAGTTATAGAGCTATTTGGCATCACAGTGCCGATCCCGGGTTCGATAACGACACTATCCGCGTCGGTGGTTGTCCAGATCAGGGTGACGGTTTCTCCCATGGTTATGGAAAGAGGTGTTGCGCTGAAGGATACCACGGGTTCGGGGTAACTTACCGTTAATGTAACGCTTTTGGTCGTTGATCCTCCTGGTCCGGTAGCTGTAAGCGTGTAGGTGGTTGTTTCGATCGGGCTGACTGTCAGGGAACCCTCCAGAGGCGCACTGCCTATTCCCTGGTCAAACCGAACGGTGTCGGCATCGCTGCTTGTCCAGGACAGTGTTGCGGATTCGTCCGCCATGATGCTTAAGGGAACTGCCGTCAGGTTCACGGTGGGTGAAGGCGGCACAACCATCACCGTTATTTTGGCCGTGGTTGCTCCCCCCGGCCCGGTGGCGGTAGCAGTGTAGGTAGTCGTTACCTCAGGTGTAACAGTAGCTGTTCCGGAAACAGGAACAACACCGACCTCCGGACTTATGACCACCGAGTCGGCATAACTACCCTCCCAGGCAAGGATTGTCGGCTCACCCCGCACAATGAAACTATCGCTTACGGAAAGGTTGAGCGTGGGAGGCGGATTTGTCGGAATGACGGTAATGGTCACCTGGTCCGTGGCTGTTCCGCCAGGTCCTGTGGCCGTCATGGTATAGGTGGTCGTTATGGTAGGAGATACCGTTCTTTCACCTCCCAGTTCAACTTCACCTATTCCCTGATTGATAATACAGCTGGTGGCATTTGCATAAACCCAGGTCAACTGTGTGCTTTCCCCTTCATTAATAGTCAGCGAAGATGCCTTAAGGTCAGCCACAGGGGGCACAAAACTCACATAGACAGAACGCCTGTACGTACCTCCGGGACCAGTCATGTTAAAGTAATAACGAGTTGGTTTGGTCGGCGTAACCAGCATGGAACCGTTGCAACCAACTGAACCGATATCAGGAGTGATGCTGCAGGTATCGGCACGGCTGCTGGTCCAGGTCAAGGTTGTGCTGTTGCCGACTTTGAGTATTGTTGGATCGGCTGAAAGAGAACCACTTGGAGGCAGCTGGTACAATTTGACACTTCGCACAGTCGAGCCTGCCGTATTTGCAGCGGTCACGGTGTAGGTCTTGGGAAGGACATCCGGAGTTACCGTCAGGCTGCCGCTGGGCTCTATCTCACCGACTTCCTGGTTCATGCTTATGGTATCAGCATATGAGGTTGACCAATTCAGAGTGACACTCCCTCCCAAGTCCATTCCGTAAGAAGGGTATGGAGAAAGATTCACCAAAGGCAACCGCTGATACAGTTGAACACTGCGGGACCTTGACCCCCTCTCATTTGTAGCGGTCACAGTATAAGTTTGAGGCAGTGTTTCAGGTGTAATCGACATAGAGCCGTTGAGAGGCACCTCACCGATTCCCTGGTTAATGGATACAGTATCTGCACAATAGCCCCACCAGCGAAGGGTCATTGTTTGGCCCAGGTCCATTGCATATGAATTATTGGGACTGATATTCACCGTAGGCAGGTCTGGAAAACTGACACTTCGAGTAATACTGTTCCCGTTCACAGTTGCAGTCAATGTATAGGAGCCAGATTGAGCAGGATAGACAACGTACGTGCCGGCTGCTTCCACCGCCCCGACATCAGGAGAAATGTATACATCCGTAGCGTTGTTAATTTGCCAGGAAAGCGTCATTGGAGCGCCGGGATTAAAGTTGCACAATGGATCAATTTTAAAATGATCTGGGGGGACGTAAACACTCACGTAAGCGGAGTGTTTCCTGGAACCCCCTGCATTCTTTGCGTTGAGATAATAACGGCCAGAACTGATTGGAGTAACGACCCGGGAACCGGAAACCGGGACTTCGCCGATGCCGTGGTCTATACTCCTGCCGGTTGAGCACTGAGAATTCCAGTACAGCGTTGTGCTTTGTCCTTTAGTTATACTTCCGGGTGAGAAATAGAACGATGCTCCCGGTGGCGCAGGGGTGGTTCTTTTTACCAAAGCCGCATCATTGAAAGCCGTTAAAGTATAGAGTGTAGGTACCTCGGGTGATGGGATGGTCAGGCTGCCGCTTGGCTCCACCTCGCCGATACCCTGGTCTATAAGGACAGTTGAAACCCGGCTTGTCGACCAGCTCAGGGTAATGGTACCGCCGGGATTATAACCGGAACACGGACTTACCGAAAATTGCGCGATGGGCTCGGAATAGACATAAACACTAAACGACTGAGCAACCTCTCCGCAACGATCGTCCTCGACTTTGACTGTAGCGTAATAGCGTCCGCTCTGAGCACCGGACGGTGTCCATTCAATAAATCCGGTCTCAGAATCAATGGTCATGCCTGCCGGCGCCTGTGTCAGCGAATAGGTCAAGACATCGTTGTCCGGATCTGTTGCCCGCACCTGATAAGTGTAGGTAGAGCCCCAGTAAGCTTTACTTGGTGCACTGGAAGTAATTACTGGATAGTCGATCCGCCCCGGTTCCGATTGCCGGGACATGATCTGTATCGGTGTAATCTCACCTGTCGCTCCGTCCAGGTCAAACACGTGCCAGACATTGCCGTAGGCATACGGCACTGTAAAAACCAAAGGTTCCTTATTACCTGAATAAACCTTCACTTCTGCACCGGATAGAGACAGCCAGCGGCTGTTGATGTTCCGGTTGGTGAAATCATGGACGTAATATCGATACGTTCCCGGTACTTTATCGGTGATGGTAATGGTTTCGGGGCCATATCCATCTCTGTCATCCAGGTCAAGGCTGGCTGTGGGGGTTATTTTATTGAAATAGTAGCAGTGATAACGGCAGCCGGTTTCATTTGGTTCAGTAAGGTGTGCCTCCAAATCGGCAGGGCTGTTATTCCAGGTAAGGATAATGCGGATTTCATCCGCACTCAGAACAGGAGACAGCACAAGGTCCTGGTTTGCCAACTGGACATTTTCGCCAACGGTGACTGAACGCTGATTGTCTATATAACCGGAATGCGAGGCAGCAATGATATAGGAACCTGCTGCAAGGTCGGGAATAAAAAAAATGCCTTCGCTGTCGCTTTCAGTACTGGTAACTACTGCACCCGGTGTACCATTATCGTCGACGTACAAAACCGTTCGTACATTGGCAAGCAGGTTGCCGTTTACGGCGTCTATTATGTGACCTGACAGACTGCTTTCACCGGCTGAAACCCTGCAGAGCGCAGTTTCGACCGGAATGAGGTTGTTTGTTTCATCTACTTCTTCGTAAGTACCGGTACCAGTGCCATCATCATCAACACGGGCATAAAGAATCGCTTCTTCTCCTGAAGGATTGTTCCATTGCAATGCAATGTCTTCAGTGGCTGCCGGCTGCAGTTGGTTGGAGTTGGTTGCCGTGCCGATCAATATTCCGCCTTCCTCGGGGTTTCCGTCGTAAAAGGCAACTTGAATACCCCCGGGAATTTCATCTTCTCCCGAATTGGTTATCCGCAGATTGATATCAACATATTCAGGGCAGTTTCCGGTGTCGATCTGCAGATCAGAAGCCATAAGGTCAAACACAGGATCCGGTACAGTTTGAATAATCTCCAGATAAATATACGTACCCGGTTTACTCTCAAGCTCTATCCGCAACGAATTACTTTCCTGCAAAGTAATAGGTGTTTCCAGTATATACGTCTGATGCTTGAAGTCCTCGTGTCCGAATAAAACATCACCATTTAAACTGATAACGCCACTGGTTACCCGGTTATCGTAATTACTTTTTTGTCCCGGTTCACCATTTCTGATGACAAGCAATGCTTCTCCTGGTTCGGCTGTGAAAGACTCCAGATATATGTTCGGATTACCGGTGGTTCGGACGTACTGCCTGGGTCCGAAAGCTGTGATCTCTGCCGCAAAAACGTGGCTGTTAAGCAAGGCAAGGAGAAAAATTAATGAGAATAGAAAAATTGACTTATGGATTCGCATAATCGATATACCTGCCAGTCAAAATTTTGAGGAATTTGGTTTGCATGAGCAGCGGCGTTAAACAAAACTATTTAATCTTAAAATTTCATATTAAAGGATAAAATTCAACTATTTTTTTACTATGTATTAATTTATTTAATTAAAATCGTTTTTTTGTTTATAAAACTTAAATTTTTTTACTATTCCGGAACCAACAGGATAAAATCGACCAGCACCAAGGCCAGGACGTACCGGTTCGTACAAGGCTGGTGTTAAAAGCGGCCAGGCTGCTCAATACCCCGTCAGCGCGGCCCTGTTTCTTTGAGAGCGGCGCCCCGGGATCAGAAATTTTTGGGAGCCGTCAGGAAGGCGGAAGTCATCGTCCTTCCCCAGACAGTGACCCGGGAATATTACTGGCTGCGCCGGTGGAATTGCCGAGAATTTTCCGGAACTGTGACCTGCGGGTGGCAGTTATCGTCGGTGAGATTATCAGCTATTGGCGACGGGGATTGCCGTGAAGCAGAAAATGAAATTCAAAGCACGGGCAGCAAACATAATCTGCCGGTTGCCCAGATTTATTGAAGCGGGAGTTTGCAGTAAAAAGCGCCGGACCACATTAAGACTGATGTCAATGGTCTGTTTAACGGAGTAACTCATAGAGCCGACAAGCCGGAGATTCACCGCGATCGTCTCAGGAAGGGCTCCAGGAGCATCCATGACAGGGTAAGCCATTTCGGGTCCCGGTAGTTGGCAAGCCCAGCGTCATGCCGACTGGCCTGCCTCGGGTTGGGCGCGGTGTTACTGAATATTCTGTCCCACCAGGGAAAAATCTAACCCGAAGTTGCTCGCGGGAGCCGTATTTTTTTTATCTGGCAATCATCGATGAGGAAGACCGGCGGCAGTACCAGAAACGCCTACCAAACCTGCCGGATGTTATCCTGGCTGGACTGGACCCATGCCGTCGGGATATGGCAGGAATCGTTAGTCAAATCAACTTTCAACTGGTATTGGCTGGTGGATGTACTGATGGATAGGTTACCAGCATAGTCCTTGTTACATCTGCAGCCGGTTGTGGTGGGTCATTGGTGCACGTTATGCCTGGTGACCGCGTTTATCATGCTGATTATGATCCCGTTCACCGTGGATGAGCTTGTTGCCATCTGGATTAATTAAAAAAAAACAGGCGCCGATCTCTCGGGTGCCTGTTTTTTCTCATTGAACAGCTTTGGACATCATTCCACTACATAGGGATCTTTTTTCTCGAAAGCATCTGCGGTCAAGATGAATTCACCGTGATCGTTATATACCGGATACCCGGCTTCGACCCATCCTTTGAAGGCGTCATAAATGTTTGTTACATCCGTATATCCCATCTCAATCAGCCGTTGGGTTACAAAAGCTGAGCGGGCACCGGTTCTGCAGTAAGCGAATATTTTCGTATCAGTATCTGTAATTTTTTTGGGAACAACCCATTCGATGAGTCCCCTGCTTACATGAACAGCCCCTGGAAGATGTGCAACATTATATTCCTCTTCGGTCCGGACATCCAGAAGAATAAACTTTTCACCGCTGTCCATGATTTTCTTGAATTCTACGGCAGTTACATGGGGCTGGTTTTCCTTGATCGGCTTCCATAGTTTCTCAACATTCTGATTAACCTGTTCTATTGGCAATCCAGCTGCTGCGATGAAAGGAACGAATATCACGGCAAAGATAATTGTATTCAACAGAGCTTTTCTTTTCATAAGTTCTCCTGTAGGTGTTGAGGTTTTGGGCTTTACCTTTCAGTCAAGAGCAGACACATGTACCACTCTGTGTCACTTATTTATTACTATAAAGCCTGAGATCCTCATTTGTCAATGGTTAATCTGTCAGCTTTTCTAATTCCCTGCCGGCAGCCGAACTCGCGGAAACAAAGGAGAAACAAGGAAAAATGGAGAGGTATCGACAGGTCTGAAAAAATGAAAACCCATCGTAAGCATCATTGAGGCCCGGCAGCTGGTCAAGCGGTTCTGGGAATACGGTAAACGAGGTGAATTTAACCGTGGAGCACGGCGAATTCTTTGCCCTGCTCGGCCGAACGGCGATATCGACAGCAAGCCTGCAGGTATTCCTTTGTTGCAATAATACTGGACTTAAAACGGCCTTCCGCGGACTTCCTGTGCGTTTTTCGAGTTTATTGACATATCTTGTCGGACGGCCGGCACTCTTTCCTTAACGAACAGGAGCTTATGCTGTAAGTTTCTTGAGGAGCACATCTTCTGCATTTTGACGAGAATCAAAAACTGTCAAAACGTATACTTTCTTACCTGAAATTCTATAAACAACTCTCCAGGGGGAAACTGTGAATTCACGATAAAGGTTTAAACCTTGATCTTGAAGCTCCGAAACGATTCGGCCCCTCTCCGGAAATTGCTTCAGACTTGATGCATTCTCTTTTATTTTGTTAAGAATTTTTCTGGCATTTGCCGGATTTTCTTCGGCGATATACAAGATAATATTGCTGAGGTCAGATTCCGCTACACTGGTCCAGGTGACTTTATACTGCGAACTCATTTGTCTTTTTTCGTCAACATTTTTTCAATGTCTTGAAAAACTCTATCCTGGGGTTTTATATTTCCTTGTTTGAGATCCTCCTCACCCAGTGAAATGAGCTTTAGCAGACCAATGGCTTTCCGCATATTGTCGTAACTCTCGGGGTCTTGCAGAACTGCCCGCGGTTCTCCATTTTGTGTAATAATGACGGGTCGACGTGTATCATTGATTTGCTTCAAGATATCTGCTGCGTGGGACTTGAGGAATGAAATCGGCTTAATGTCTGATGAAATGTTCATAATGATACCTCCTGTCTAAATATGGTACCACATTAAGACTGATTGTCAATGGCCTTGTGCTTAACGGAGTCGCTATCCGCAGCCTATCCACGGAAATTCAGGGGAGAAATTCGGGGGACACGTCTCGGGACGACAACAAGATGAACATGGTTGCTCATCAGGCAGTATGACCAGACATGAACCTTACAGCGGTTGCACCACTCTGCCATTAAATTCAGATACTCCCGGAAAACGGTTTCGGAAAAGAAAGTATCCATTCGCCGATTGCCGCGCTGGGTTATATGGTGTGGGCAATTGGGAACAACCACTCTTGCGATGCGTGCCATAGGGGAAAATTGTTCTAATAATCAGTCAGTGTCAATAATTAAGTATGGTGTCCCTGGAATTCGAGCGACGGGTTAGACGCCAACGCTTCAGTTCTCAACGCCTACGTCTCATGGGATTCGCTCGGGAAGTCTGCTGCCCGAGCTGTTGGGCGAGCCCGATGAGAATTCCTTCGGGACCCCGGATGAAGCAGAGCCTATACATGTCTTCATACTGGACCACTTCGCCGACGAGCTTCGCGCCGCGTTTGCCGAGTCGGGCGAGCGTATCGTCGATGTCCTCCACGGTGAACATGACGCGTAGGTAGCCGAGAGCGTTGACTGGGGCGCTGCGGTGATCGGCGACCACAGGCGGCGCGAGGAAACGGGACATCTCGAGCCGGCTGTGGCCGTCCGGAGTACGCATCATGGCAATCTCGACGCGCACGCCGCGCAATCCAGTGACACCATCTGCCCAGTCTCCTTCGACTGAGGCGCGCCCCTCGAGCTCGAGACCAAGTTCGGTGAAGAACTCAATGGCGGCATCAATATCTTCGACCACGATGCCGACGTTGTCCATACGCTTGACCGTCATAATGTCTCCCTGCGTCTAACGCTCTGCTCACCCGCCGGTTTGAAGCCGCGCAGCGGCGGAAAATCGGCGCTGTGCAGCCGATTGTTAAATCCTGACAAGCCAGCAATATGGGCATCGCCGGCCATGCGCTACAGCCAATGGTTATACGGACTTTGCCACCAACATTTCAGTAGCCCCTTTTTGAAAACGGTAACTCACAGGCTGTAGCGACACATCGATCCCATCTGCAGATAGTGCAGTCATGACCGTATCCAAATGCTTCGAGGTCTTTCCGTCCAGCGAGACAACAGGAAAGACACGAACCTCGGAGCCAACTCTGCACATCTCTCGCATTGATGCCAAGTGAGCCGCCTCATCTACATGGTCACTGTATAAAAAAAGATAGTGGGAGCAGAGTACTAGATCGAACTCGGAGTCAGTGAAGGGCAGCAAAGGCAATGATGCTGATACATACCGCCCCTGTCGGCAGCCGGCATCATAGTCAGCCAAGAACTCCGACATGGCCTCCATACGAACCTTACCAAGCTGCTCAACGCTGCCCAGTGAATCCCAGATATAGTTATCCGCTCCCTGCCGCATCTTGGTCATGATTTGCGGGTAGATTTCGTCAATCCGGCGGCGTATCTCCTTCGCCTCGAACTGATACACCGGATCACAAGACGTGATTTGGCCCCCCAGGTTTGTTGCCTCCGCATTGAAGCTGGCGGGGCCATCACCACAACCAAGGATTCGCTTATTCAGATCATCTTGCGATAATCCGAAAATAGCCTGGTATTCTGCGAAAGACCGGCCCCATGGGACTACGTTGGATAATTCCAAATATGACTCTCCCTAACCTGTGTAGCGCCGCTGGCAGGCCGTCAGGCCCAGAACGAACTAACTGGAACAATCGGTCAGATGCCATAATCCCGCTCAACCTTGGCAATCCGTACTTTAAACTCTGAGTACCAGACCTAGCGTCCAAGCCTCTGCGCTTCTCGATGCTCAACGTGCTGCTTCCATTTTCTGACCGTCTCAATGCTATTCCAGTACGAAACTGTAATACCCAAATCCTCACGGGCTGACTCTACTCCCAAGAAACCTTCTTGCTCTGCAGCCAGTTCAAGCATTCGCTCTGCCATTGCACCATAGCCATTCTCGCCGTACGTACGAAGCGATGTGAAGACTACCGCATAGTATGGTGGCTTTGGAGTCTGAGCGATCTTTGTCATAGCTTCTTCATAGCATTTAACGGAAACATCTGCGGATTGTCCGCAGAATGTTTTGGTTGGGACTTTTTTTTTAAAGCTTCTTTTGATCCGCAAAATGGTGCTTTTAAGATAGAAAATGGTCCATTTTTTACGTCTTTTGTCGCCAAATCATTCAATTGTCTTGGTCCGATTTTTCTTGTAAAGCACCTTTACTCGAGGGATACTTCCCTGTATTCGTGATTGAGGTCTTCCACGTGGACCCCTTCATATACGCCAGGAAGTGTGATTTCCTTGATGATATTTTCCTTTGTTCCTGAATACCAGACAACTGTGTACGTGAAGGGCACGACAGCCCGGAATCGCCTGACTGTTGAATCTACGATTATCTTTTTGCCCGGCGGCACGTTGACTGGTACAGTCCAGGATATCTCCTGTGTTGATGTGTTGACGTAAGACTTGCCGGATGAAGCAGACCCGGATAATTCAAAGCTGGACTTTGCACCTACACTTCCGGGCAATCCTGCCGAGACCTCGCCTCCGATCTTAAATCCCAACGATTGCTGGAATGTAAGAGTCTTAGACGTAGTAACTGTCTTTGTGTCCTGATAAACTACCGACTGTACTACCGAAGTTCTGTTTGGTATCTCCTGATGCGCCAACCCCTCTGGATTTGCCCTGATCCTGGCGGCCTCAAGTGCAGACAGATCGTACTTAATGTCCTTGATGTAGCAAGGCGAATCAAAGTGAAATGTCATGCTGGCAACGGCGCGTTGAAGGCTTTTGTGTCTCCTTTTATTTACATATCCGCTGATGGTTCTCAAACCTCCGCTATCTGGTTCGTTAACAAAGAAGGGTCTTCCAGGCTTCCCGCCGAACTGAGGTGATCCGGTACCCTTGTCGGTGAAGAATTTAAGCCGGCTTAGATAGCGCCCGACAATCTCTCCTTCAATACGAACGATTACCTCACCTTCAGGGACTCTCCATAGGGTCTGTTTTATGGACCAGCTTGACAGCTCATTTTCAGGCAGACCGAGGTGAAATGTTCCTTGACCGTCCTGGCCGTAATAGATACGGATTCCGTGGATGAATTCACCATGAGCGACTTCAACATGAGTTATCAGTCCTTTGTTTATAATAACCTCCGGATCCAGGAACTCCACGCAACCTTTATGAATCTCTCCGGTAACAGTGAGATCTTTGCCTTGAAACACTTCAGCTGTGGTATCATTGGAAGTTGCAATACAGCCAAAGGTCGAGAACGTGAGGACAAACAGAATTGTTTTCGCTATTCGTGACATCGTAAGCTTCCCTTTTTCCAAAGTTATATATTGAAACCCAAAGTTTGAAGTCAGCGACTGGCCACCAAAAATTAAGTAAATCGCAGTAAATCGGGGACAGACCACGAATTACACTGCCTTCTCTTTCCCGGAAAACGTGGTCTGTCCCCGATTTACTACCATCAACTGATTCAGCTTAAAGGAATTGCCAAGCCTCTTCGCCTCGTTGCATATACCGATCCAGAGACCGGTAAAAAC
>JAWSUG010000015.1:0-90281 GCA_033549385.1 Desulfobulbaceae bacterium
CTGAGTATTTATATCGGCTTTAAAATAGATCTTATCGCCGATAGGGTGAAGTGCCCCGATATAGTGGAGTTCATCTCCGGCTATTTCTTCAGGAACAATACGGATCCAAGCCAGGCCGTAATACCCGGGATTACCGCTAAGGAGATCACCGTCCCCGATCCAAAAATCAAATCGTTCATTGTTTATTTCGATGATCCCAAGAGAATATTCGGCATGTCCGGTTGAATCCCCGTCACTGAATACATTGTCAACCCATCGTGTTTGAGATAAGACTTCGTTTTCGGTAAAACCGATATAGTGCCTGGTGTGAGAGCTTGTGTACAGGTTTACAAAAATTTCATACCGGCCATTGGGTATTTGTTCGTGGTAAAAGTGCATTGGTGACAAGCCATTGTTTTCCCATTCATCATGTCCGGCAACAACTGTTGAAAAAGGTGTTGTGCTACCCTTATATTCATCCCATGCTCCATCGCCTCCATTAACTGTATTCACTGTCAGCAAAACCGGATACTGAGTCTCATCGTCCCAACAATCAATACGGTATGTTCCGGCTCCCTGCACGATTTCAACTGAATCTGCTGTAATTTCCGATTGATATGAGAAATTAAAAATTTCCTGGATATATTCGTAGCGGGGCAATCCGTCCTGATAGGTTAATATAGAGTCAAAATTCAACAGGCCTGTTCCGGCTGCAACAGCATCGGCAATTGCAAGCTGATCGGCTGAGTCGAGCAGAAAACCGGATTCGTCTATCCCTTTATGACCTATTATAATTATTGCGTATTCTTCCAGGTTCTCTGGCAAAGGATTTCCGGCGATATCTGTAACAGTGTGGGGGATGCCGAAATTTAAGAGATACGGCTCGATATAATGTTCATAATCACCAAAAAACTCACTTGCACTGTTCGTCAGGACAATGGCATTCCCATTCTGATCGGCATGTACAAACCGGGTAAAAGGAAAAACAAGAACATAAATTGAAATCAAAAGGATCGGGAATGCGATCCTGAATACTGCTTTCTTTTTCATAGGGGGCTTTATTTCGAATTTTTTTATATTTTTTATATTTAACTACTTGATGTTATATAATAAATTCTTTTGATTCCTTAAACTTTCATCGAATTTTAAAGGTCTGAATTAATAAAAAAAATTCTTTTAAAGAATATGCAAATTAATAGCCATGTATTTGCATATTTCATTTTCATCAACAAAACAGAAGAGTTAGAGAAAAATATCCTTATCCTGTAAGAATAAAATGGGACACGGAAAATGGATTTCCGCATCTCATGACATTATTGCAACAGGTAATATTAAAGCCGGGTCTATTTAACCTCCTCAATAAAAATGATTTTTGGAGCCGGCGGTCTTGAGGTGTAGCGTATCATAAGTTTAGGCCGAATCTCCGCATTCTGGTTTTCCGAAGATGCAAAGCGCCTGCCTGTCTCAGAAGGTGTCTCGACTCCCCGGATAAGAAGTCCATAATTTGTGGCCGGGTCATTTATCCATTCCTTCACCATCCCGGTAATCGTCCACGACTTATACCCCGCCTGGCTGTCAAGCAGGATCGCGTCTTCCTGTTCACCTGTATCGGCAAGTCCCAATGGAACATTATTATACGTGGTGTTTTCCGGAACAGGAGTCCATGGCTCTCCATTAAAGGCATTGTATCCGCTGACCTGATCTATCCGGGTATCTTTGCCCGTTATCATGTGGATACTGTTGCTGTATTCAGACTCGCCTGTCGCTTCAGTCTGATAGAGGAAAATTTTTGCTTCAAGAACCGCAGCATCACTTGGAATTCCGCTAAGGTTCGCCTTGATAACGATGGTGTTTACTATCTTATGGGGAGCCGGTGCAGGTGACCAGGACCAGGTGCTCAGAATGTCCAGGGCGGCATTTATATCGCTGTTCACATTTGTATGTGTGTCGGCAAGAGTACCCGGAAAATCAGCATCAGGAGTATCGCCGAAAATTTTTGTAATATACTCTGTACCAATAAAAATATGACCTGTTGCCGTGTTGGAATCAACCGTGCCGTCGTTAACCCTGAAGGTGAACGAATCGGAACCGATTGCATCCAGGTTCGGGGTATAGGTGAAGGCACCGGTGCCGGGATCGGTGACCACTGCACTGCCAAGGCTGCCGTTGGTGACGATGCTGTAGGCAAGGGAATCGCCGTCCGGATCGCTCGCCGACAGCTGACCGGAAACCGGCTGGTTCACATCCGTCGCCAGGATTGAGTCGATGGCGACAGGGGGCTCGTTTGCTTCGCTGATGGAAATCGTAACCGTTGCCGTGCTGGAATCAACCGTGCCGTCGTTAACCTTGAAGGTGAACGAATCGGAACCGATTGCATCCAGGTTCGGGGTATAGGTGAAGGCACCGGTGCCGGGATCGGTGACCACCGCACTGCCCAGGCTGCCGTTGGTGACGATGCTGTAAGTAAGGGAATCGCCGTCCGGATCGCTCGCCGACAGCCGGCCCGAAACCGGCTGGTTCATTTCCGTGGCCACGGCTGCGTCAGTGGCCACGGGCGGCTGTTTGGCCGCACCAACGGCCACAGTAACCATTGCCGTATTGGAGTCACTCGTGCCGTCATTAACCTTGAAGGTGAACGAATCGGAACCGGTCGCATCCCGGTTCGGGGTATAGGTGAAGGCGCCGGTGGCCGGATTGGTGATTTCCGCATTTCCCAGGCTGCCGTTGGCAACGATGCTGTAGACCAGAGGATCATCGTCCGCGTCACTGGCCGACAGCTGCCCGGAAACAGGCTGGTTTTCTGTAGTCACCAGGGAAGTTCCGGCTGCGGTTGGGACATTATTACCCGGCAGTTGAACCGGCTGCGTAAACCCGCTCTCCATTGTCCCCAGACGTGCACTGAGGGCAAAACAATATGTTTTGTCTTCTGCCAGCCCATGCAGGGTGTAGGCAGTTACATTGCCGGTTTCTACAGGTGATGGACCTTCTGCCGCATCCTGACTGTTATAGGGAACTTCGGAAGGCGCAGGGCAGTTGTTTCCAAGAGGTATATCTGCATAATACAGCCTGTATGAGTCAACCGTCTCAGGGTTTGGCGACCAGATAAATGATGCATCACGGGCAAAGGAAGGGGCCACGGGCAACAAGACATAAAAACCGGTCAAAAGACAAAGTAAATACAGGCGGAAATTGCCACTCATGAAATGTTTTTGTCGCGCCATTCTTTCTTTTCCTTTAATTGTGCCGGAGCATCATTTTCTCGTACTCTTTCGAGAAATTTTCTCGTGAATGTCCGAAACCATATTCCCGAACACTTCTTCGCGGTACCGTGCTAAATTTCAATGGCACCGATTTTCCGTCCCCTGAAATATCAATTATAAATTCAGGAAAAAAAAATCGCACCTACAAGCCGAAGCATGTTCCCAGTACGGAAAAACGTTGATTCGGGCACATAGACGTTTTTTCATATCAAATAACGGCAAATTGAAATAATGAAATTTGAAGATTACATCTGATTAATATTTAATCTGATGATCAATATTATTCAACTAGCAAGTATTATGCCGAAAATAGTTAATACAGCTGGTCCGTTTTTTGAATGAAATACTTATGGAGTGAAGAGCAGATTATCTGAGATGAAGATTCTGCCGTGAAATCGAGATAAATTTACTCAAGTATTGTCGGACAATTCTCTACTATGTGTGGGATTGCGGGTTTTTTTCATATAAATGGGTATGATCGTCCGGATCGATCCGTCCTTGAGCAGATGATTTATCAGCTGCAGCATCGCGGGCCGGATGGTTTTGGATTCTACCTTGGCGGGCGGACCGGTCTGGCCCATGCCAGGTTATCCATAGTGGATCTTGAGGGCGGCTGGCAGCCGCTGACCAATGAAGACAGAACCTTATGGATTATATTTAACGGTGAAATATTCAATTATCCCGAACTCCGGCAGGAACTGATAGGGCGGGGCCACATCTTTACTACCCGCTCGGATACGGAAGTAATTCTCCATCTGTTTGAAGAAAGGGGTCCGCATTGTCTGGACGAATTAAACGGCCAGTTTGCCCTGGTCATTTATGACACCAGAAAACAGGAACTTTTTCTTGCCCGGGACAGGATGGGCATACGGCCTCTTTTTTACACTTTCCATAATGGCTGTTTTTTTTTCGGTTCGGAAATCAAAGCCATATTCAATGCAGCGCCCTCCCTGCCGAGAGAACTTAACCCCCGGGTTCTCGGTGATATTTTCACCTTCTGGACACCTTCGGGCCAGGAAACGGCCTTTGCTGCCATCCATCAACTCCCCCCGGGCCACTGGATGCGGGTAGACAAATCAGGCCTTCAGACACCCGGAAAATACTGGGAAATTCCTTTTTGTCCCGATCCTGACGGCGCATTCACCGAAGAGGAGTATGCAGGGGAACTGCGCCATCTCCTTGTGGATTCGATTCGTTTGCGTTTGCGGGCAGATGTTCCGGTGGGCGCCTATTTAAGCGGCGGCCTTGATTCTTCGGCTATTACTTCGCTGATCAAACATTACACCAGCAATCCCCTCAAGACATTCTCGGTCGCCTTTGCCGACAAGGTCTATGATGAAAGCAGCGAACAGAGAGAAATGGTTCAATATCTGGGCACCGACCACCATGAAGCTCTCTGCAGCTATCAGGACATTGCCCGGGTTTTTCCCGAGGTAGTATGGCACACCGAGGTGCCGATCCTGCGTACCGCTCCGTCTCCCCTCTATATTTTGTCCGATCTGGTCAGACAGCATAATTACAAGGTTGTGTTAACCGGCGAAGGAGCTGATGAAATCTTGGGAGGCTATGATATATTTAAGGAAGCAAAAATCCGTTCATTTATCCATCGCAACCTTGATTCGCCCATCCGGCCTTTATTGTTGAAGCGGCTTTATCCCTATCTTGCGCTTTCCCCTACCAGATCTGCTGAATATGCCCGTCAGTTTTTTGATACCGGCGCCGATATCACCGATCCATTCTATGCCCACCGGCCCCGTTGGAAAACAACCGGCAGGACTCATGTGTTTCTCAGTGACTGGATCACTCAGAATATCGTTTGCCCGGAGGAAAGACTTGATGGTCTTTCCACCTCCCTGCACAGCCTGGATTATTTTCTTCGCGCTCAATTCATCGAATCAAAGCTGCTGCTGGGCAATTACCTTCTCTCCTCGCAGGGAGACAGGATGGCAATGGCCCACTCTGTGGAAGGGCGTTTTCCTTTTCTGGATCACCGGGTGGTCGAACTGGCCGGACGGATCCCTGCCAGGCTCAAGATGAAGACATTAATCGAAAAAAATATTCTTAAACTGGCGGTGCGCGACATATTGCCGGCCGCAATTGTGCGGAGAAAAAAACAACCTTATATGGCTCCTGATATACAGAGTTTTTTTGGGGAAAAAGAGCCTGAATATCTTGCATATTACCTGTCTGATTCCATGCTCAAACAGGCTGGAGTATTCAAACCCCAAGCCGTTGCCGGGCTGGTTACGAAATGCAGAAAGAAAAACAGGCAGGGATTCCGGGAAAACATGGCACTGGTCGGTATATTGTCCACCCAGATTATCTATGAGAAATTTTTGAAAAACTTTGCCGCAGCAAAACCTGCGGTTTTGAAAAATGTCAAAGTTATTGCTGAAGATTAGAATGAGGGCATTAGTCTTCGGTCCCAATGGAAATTTGAACTGTTACTGAGGAGAGTCAATGGGCACGCATGCTGAGTTTATAAGGACCTTTATTTTTGAAAACTTTCTTTTTGATGCCGATGAAAGTGCGTTAAATAACGATGATTCTTTTCTGGAAAAAGGAATCATCGATTCCACCGGTATACTGGAACTGGTGGAATGGCTGGAAGATGAATTCGGAATCCCGATTGAAGACGAAGAACTGATCCCGGAGAATCTCGACAGTGTCAATCTGCTGGCTGCTTTCATCCACAGAAAAAAAGCCGATGCTTATACATGATTTCTTAAGCATTTCGGCAACTGCCGATGCCGACAAGATTGCCGTTGTGCATGGTAAGAATCGGATACCATACGGCGTTCTCAATCACTATGCAGACAAGGTCGCCCGTCGGCTTTTCGAAGAGGAACTGGCTGCAGGTGATCGTGTCGTTCTGCTCTCTGACGATCCTGTGCAATATATTGCGGCTTATTTCGGCATCCTGCGGGCAGGCGGGATTGTTGTCGCCCTGAATACCCAGACATCTGAACGCTCCCTGGACACTTTCCTGTCGGACTGCCAGCCTTTTGCTGTACTTGTTTCCGGCCGATGCAGGAAATACGTCAGTTACATGGAGTCGCACTCCTGCGTGAGGCAATTGCTGGATATCGCCCCCATCCTGAGCAACTCAGTCCCTGTTGCAGCACAGGACAGCGAATACCGGCAAAGGGAACCAAAAGACATTGCCCAGATCATATATACCTCCGGAACGACGGGTCACCCTAAAGGGGTGATGCTGAGCCACTCCAGCCTGGCGGCGAATACCCGCTCGGTCATTGACTATATGCACCTTACCGGCTCGGATACCGTCATGGCGGTGCTGCCCTTTTTCTATTCCTACGGCAACTCTGTTCTGTTGACCCACATAGCTGTAGGAGGCACCCTGGTGGTCAACCAGAGTTTTCTCTATCCCAATGTTATCCTCGAACAGATGGCTGCCGAAAAGGTGACCGGCCTTTCCGGTGTCCCTTCAACTTTTGCCATTCTGCTGCACCGGACCGCAGCAAAGGATTATTCGTTTCCGCATTTACGCTATCTCACCCAGGCCGGGGCGGCAATGTCTCCCAGGCTGGCGGCAGAACTTTGCCAGGTTTTTCCCCAAACTGATATTTACATCATGTACGGCCAGACCGAAGCTGGGCCCAGGTTATCTTACCTGGCACCCGAAGATTTGTTCTCCAGGCCCGGTTCTATCGGCAAAGCCATTCCCGGGGTCACTCTTGAACTGATCAGGAAGGACGGCACACCCGCAGCTCCCGGTGAGATTGGCGAAATTGTCGCCAGCGGTGAAAATATTATGGCAGGCTACTGGCAGAGACCCGAAGAAACCAGAGCTGTACTGCGCAACGGCAGATTATGGACCGGGGATCTGGCCTATTGTGACGATGAGGGGTTCCTCTATATCGTCAGCCGCAAAACAGATATGATCAAATGCGGCGCCCATCGAATTGCGCCGAAAGAAATTGAGGAAATTCTGCTTGAAATCGAAGCGGTTCATGAAGCTGCTGTGTCAGGCATTGAAGATGAAATTCTTGGCGAACTGATACAGGCATATGTTGTGGCAAAGCCCGGAAGCAGTTTGACCGAAAAGGATGTTCTCGGATACTGCCGCAGAAACCTCCCCGCCTTTAAAGTACCCCATAAGTTGAAAATTCTTGATGAACTGCCGAAAACATCCTCAGGTAAAATTAAAAAAAGTGAATTAAAAACCATGACTCGTATACAATCGAAACGTTTTCTCTGCAACCGCTGCATCCTGCCTTCAACTTTTCCCGGAATCTCCTTTGACCGGAACGGTGTCTGCAATCATTGCCGGCAATACAAGGGAAAGGAGGCCACCGCGGCGCAGCGGGAAAAATATGAAGGTAAATTCCGCTGGCTTCTGGCGGATTATACCCGCAAAGGGCGTTACGATGTCATTGTTGCCTACAGCGGGGGTAAGGATTCGACATATACCCTGGATCAATTTGTCCATCGTTATGGGCTGAACGTCCTGGCTTTGACTTTTGACAACACCTTTGTCTCGGCGCAGGCCTCTGAAAACATCGCCACTGTCTGCACCCGTCTCGGGGTTGACAGCATGTTTGTCCGACCGGACAGGACAATGCTCCGGAACATTTTCAGGTCCGCTGCGCAGCAGGAATTGTATTCAGCCAAAACACTTGAACGGGCAAGTACGATCTGTACAAGCTGCATCGGGCTTGTGAAGGGCATTGTCCTGCGTACCGCCATCGAAAAAAAGATTCCCTTTGTCGGATTCGGCTGGTCCCCGGGGCAGGCGCCGATACAGTCGTCAGTCATGCGGACAAATCCCGTTCTTATGAGAAACACCCAGCAGGCGCTCATCAAACCCCTTTATGAGATTGCCGGTGATAAAATTCTTCCCTATTTTCTGAGCGAAGAACAATTTGAAGACAGCCGGTTATTCCCCTGGAACATCCACCCCCTGGCCTTCCTCGAGTATGATGAAGAAAAAATTTATGCCCGGATAGCAGAACTTGGCTGGCAGCGGCCCGATGACACCGATCCCAACTCATCGAATTGTACCCTCAATGCCTATGCCAACCATATTCACCGCATACGGTATGATTTTCACCCCTATGTATGGGAAATTGCCAATATGGTGCGCACCGGAATCCTGAGCCGGGAAGAGGGAATGAAAAAAATAGAGCCGCCCGAAAATCCGGACATGGTGAAGTATGCGGAAAACAGGTTGCAGGCTAAGACTGAAGGATGAAGTTCAGTCTGTCTTACTGCAGTCTTCAGCCTGATGTCTATGCCAGGCAATCTGCATTTGCAAATGAACACGGCGGCAAATTCGGGGCCGGGACATATAGAAATTCCTGTATACCATGGCGTCCGAAGACACACCGACAGCAGATTCCTTCAGTCTTGCATTTAATCCTAATTTCTCAACAATGTTTTGCTCGCCGAGATCAGAAACATTATGCGATGATCGGTATAGGAATCCTGAAGCAGATCCCCATCCTGTTGATAGTAGACATACCGGGCAGTAGCAACAAACCATCGCCAGAAAGTATAATTCAAGCTGGCGCCGGTGGAATAGCTGTCTCTCGAATAGGTAATGTCACTGACTTCCTGTTCCGATTGAGGATCACCCTGCCCTAAAGCCGAGAGAAAATATGCTCCCCGGGGATCAAGAATATCTTCGTAACGGTATAGAGCGAATACTGTTGTATTCAGATTTTTCGTGAATTGGTAGGTCAGATCCAACCCTGCGTCGACGATATCCGTAAGCCCGGTATCTTCGGAACCGGTAAAATTCTGCGGCTCATACCGTTTATTCACCCTGGCATTGAAATCGGCATGCTGGTAGGCCCTGTTAAAAATCATATAGGCGCTGTATCCCCATTCCCCGTCCAGATCTTCCGCATTAATGTACGAAGGTCCGGCCCCCACTTTCAAGCGGTTGCGCGAGTCAAAGGCGTGGTCCCAACCGGCAGTGAACTGATGGGCCCAGATATCCTGGCGCAGGTCTTCATACTCTATTCCGCGGAACCCGTAGCGAAGAGGGAAGGAATCAGTGGAGCTCCGGTCAAAAGCAACTTGAAAATCCGCCCGGTATTCCTGCAGATCCTGGGATAGATTTTGAGGAACATCCGGATCCTCCCTGTCATCGTATAAGCCTTCAATATAACCTGCATTCAAATTTGTCCGCCATTGCGGGTTGATCCTGTGGGACCAGAGACCGGAAAATTCATGCCTATCGTATTCGTCGTATTCGACCGTTACGACCTCATCATCAGACCTGTTGCGCAGAACCCCGTATCCGTAGCCGACCCCGATATCGCTGTCCTGGGCATAGGTATACTCTGTCTGCAGGGCGAAATTATTTGTCCAGTAGCTTCTTCTTCCCAGGTTTCTGGTTAACTCATTCACGGGCGCTTCCAGGTCCCTGGCCGGTTGAACCTCTTCTTCAGCCGGGGTTTCGATCCGGGCGGGACTGTAAAATATTGTTTCATACCTGTAGGGATCATCAGACATGACAAAATCGTCAGACATGGAAACGGTCCAGTTCCTGGACAGGGATCGTTCCCCTGCCAAGGCAAGATAATGATCAACATCCGTGGATTCGTTCAGATTATCATATTTTAAAACCGGGGTATAACGCAGCGACAGGAGGTCGTGAATACCCTCGGATCGCAGTTCGATTTCCGGCCAGGCAGCCCATTCGCTCCTGTCTCCCTCATTCTGGTCGACTATCAGGTTTTCATCTCCATCATCATAGGATCTATCCCAGAAATCATAGGATAAACCAAGGGAACCGATAACAGTAGTTTGCCGTGCCGCAGAAATAACAGGGCACAAGATGACAGCCCCACTCAAAAAAATAATCGCGAAGCATAATGTCCTGTTGACAAACATTTTTTCTTCTCCTTTTTTTAATGGACCACGATAACATCGCCCGGCATAATATTTATATTGTTCTCCAGCTTGTTGCCTTTAAGAAAATCGCCATAATCGAATTTATATGTATTTCCTTCAGCGGCACCGCCTTGTTCAGGCTGCCTGATGACCGTAATGTTGGATTTGGCCCATTCCGTAAAGCCGCCCGCCCGGGCGACAGCTCTCACTATGGTAAGCGGAAAATCAAGATGATACAGACCCGGTGCCATGACCTGCCCCATGACCGTGTATTGCTGGCTGTTGCTCTGCATGAGCGTGGCCGTAACCACAGGGTCTCCATAAATAGTGCTGTACAGCTCTTTTAAATAATCGGCAAGCTGCGTCAGGGTCATGCCGACTACGGCGACATCCCCGATATGCTTCAGTGAAATGCGCCCATCAAGGCGCACTTCGATCCCCCTGCCCCGGCCCCTGATAAAACTCCCGGTGCCGGTAGTCGTTTCCTGCGTGCCGGTGACAACGGGTTCAGCCTGAATTCCCTCATTGACCGCCATGGAACCTTCCCCATAAATACTGACATGCAGAATATCCCGGTAGCCTATCCGGTATTCCCGGTCGAGCGGCGAGGAAGTTTCTCCCATGATCCGCTGCCGGGCCTGATCCTTCATGGCTGCATCAACAGGGACATCTGCCGTGGATTCGGCGGATTGGCACCAGGGAATAAAGATAACAGTAAAAATGAACAGAAATAACCCTTGTACTGATAATTGTCTTATTAAACTTTTCATTATTAAACCACCTCAGACGTAATAAAGGAATAATATCTGTTTATTGCAAAAATAATGCCTTATTTGTTTACATAAACAGATGCGCGGTCAAAGGCTGCAATCAAATTTTCCGGGAAATACATTTAATCAAGATGTAGAACAGAGCACTCTGAACGTTTCTTCCTTTTCGCTGATTCCGCGCTTCAGCACCTCGTGGTTGTAGGCGGAAATCACATCGCGGCGCTTGAGCATTCCCAGCACCCAGGGTTCCTCAAAACTTTCGACAACCGGAATCTCCTCAATGCCCTTCCGATCGAACAGCTGCATGGCATCATAGAGGTTAGCGTCGGGAGTAAGCTTGACCACATCCCGGCTGCATATCGCCCCCACCAGAAAACACACCCGCTGTTCCTCGTCATGCAGGATATTCTTGACATCCTGCATGGAAACAACACCGACCATCAGTCCTTTATTATTGACAACCGGAAAATAAAAACTGTCCCTGGCAAAACGGAACAGTTTCAGCAGATGGTTGATGTTAGCGTTTTCACTGATAAAATCCACCTCCTCCGTAATAGCCTTGCCAACCTTGATGGATTTCATAATCGCCACCTCGCGGCCTTCGTGAATATTGATGCCCTCCCGGGTGAAATCGACCGTATCGATGGAATCCTCGTAAAGCTTTTTGGCGGTGGTGGTCCCTATGATGGCGGTAATCATTATGGGGATGATGATCATGTAATTGCCCGTCATTTCAAAGAGGAGAAAGATAGCGGTCAACGGCGCATGGGTGGAGGCGGCAAGAAAGGCGCCGATGCCGACCGTGGCATACGCCCCGGGGTTTGCGGTGTACGCGGGCAGCAGCCAATGCATTATGCCGCCGAAGGCGCCGCCGACGACCGCCCCGATAAAAAGTGACGGGGCAAATACTCCTCCGGCCCCGCCCGAGCCGAGGGTAACGGCTGTGGCCACCGATTTCAGCACGATCAGGGCCAGCATGACCCAGACCAGTCCCTCACCGGCCAGAGTTTTTTCTATATAGTAATAGCCGTCCCCCATTACCTGGGGAAAACCGATGCCGATAATACCGACCAGCAATGCCCCGATAACGGGCTTGATCTGTTCGTGAAGCGGCAGTTCCTTGAATTTGTCGCGAACCAGGTAGAAAAACCTGATATGTACTACAGCCAGAATCCCAATGATAATGGCCATGATGATATAAAGAGGGATTTCGACGAAGGGATTGACCAGATGATAATCCGGGATGGGAAAAGCCGGGATTTCGCCGTAATACGCCCGGGAAACAACCGTGGCCAGGGCTGAAGCAATAACCAGGGCGGCAAAAGATGAGATTTCATAGCTCCCCAGCAGGACGATTTCCGCCGCAAAGAAAATCCCGGCAATCGGCGCGTTGAATATCCCGGCAATACCGCCGGCACAGCCGGCCGCGATATACACTTTCATCCGTTTGCCGGAAACCCGGAAGGTCTGTCCGACCTTTGACCCGAGCGCCCCCCCTATCTGCGCAATCGGCCCCTCCACGCCGGCCGAATTTCCCGAACCGATGGTCAGTGCCGTGGCGACGAGCTTGATGATAATATTTCTTCCCTGGATGACGCCGTTTTCAAGATTAACCCGGCGGAGAAACCTGGTAAAGGCATAGCCGTTTACCATGCCTGGAAAAGCCAGGGAAAGGGGAATCAGCAGGACCGCTCCGGTCATGGGGAGCAACGGCAGCAGCAGAATTCGCCATCCCCCTTCATTGATGCGCAGAAATTCGCTTCCCCGGACAAATATGATTTCATGCACCAGGTCCACGGATTCCCGGAAAACGATGATGGCGCCGCCGGCCAGCAGCCCGATAAAGGCCGCTATCATAATCATCCGGGTGCTCTCCCCCGGCAAAAATATTTTCAATTTGGCAAGCATGTCCGCTCCGGTATATTGCAGCCTAATTTCTCCGCCTGACGGAGAAAAAAATCATCCGTCATTCCCGCAATATAATCCCTGACAATTGCTGCGGGGGAATGGGTTGCGAGGTACTCCTCCTGCATTGAATGCAAAAAGCTGCGGCCGACTTCACTGCCTTCCCTGTCCAGTTCAAGCTGTTCAAGATAGTGCGCAAACAGCCGCTCATAACAGAGATGGATTTTTGCAAAATCCGGTTTGAAGGCAGGATTCCGGTAAATTTTCTCATAATTGAATTTTTTCAGTTGCAGCATGGATTCCGCAACCCCGGGGCTGAAACCGATATAATCATAGACCTTGTCATATGCTTCGCTTACCTCGCGGACATGTTTGGAATGGCTGACCAGATCGGTTACCAGCGTATGGACGATAGTGCCGTTGCTGATCCCCAGTTTTTCAGCGCATTCACCGGGTATTTCATTTCTGGTTACCAGACCGAGTTCTATTGCATCCTCAATGTCCCTGCCGATATAAGCGATGGTGTCCGACAGACGGACGACGCATCCCTCCAGGCTCATCGGGACGAGAGGAGCCATATGGTCCCGGCCCTTGAGCCGTACCTCCCGGTCAAACCCGGCAAAATCCTTATCCCGCTCCGGCGCGAGTCGCGGGTTATGCACTTCCCCGTCATGGCAGAGAATGCCGTCGAGCACCTGCAGGGTAAGGTTCCACCCCGCCCCTTTTCTTTCGAAGCGGTCAAGAAACTGGACGCTCTGAATATTGTGCTGAAACGATTCCAATCCGTTCGCCCGGCACAATTTTGACAGGATAGCCTCCCCTTCGTGCCCGAAAGGAGGATGCCCGATGTCATGACCCAGGGCTATCGCTTCGATCAGATCTTCGTTCAGGCCCAGAAACCTGCCGATGGTCCTCGCAATCCTGGAAACCATTTGAACATGCAGGACCCGGTGGGTAATATGATCGTTTTCCACCAGCGAGAATACCTGTGTCTTGTCAATATACCGGGTATATGCCCGGGAATGAAGAATCCGGTCGGCATCCTGGGCAAACGGCTGCCTGTATCCCGGTCTTGTTTCCGGCCGGCGGCGGACAGCTTCCCTGCTCAAGACGGCAAAGACGGAAAAGCGATTCTCTTCCTCCCGGTTCAGTTCTTCCTGAATCACCAGGAGTATATTGTTCTGCTCATGGGTCATATCTCTGATTTCCTTCCCGGGAAACAAATGGCTGTTTGCTCATTAAACACAATTGCTTATATATTTCTTGCAAAAAGAATCCATTGCATACAATATGCATCAATTATGAATAAAATGTCTATAGGCTGAAAAATGGACGAAAACAAACGAAAACCCAACCCTGACCGCGTGGCATTCCTCCGAACCCTCCCGCTGGAGGTCAAACAGCAGATTACGGGGGAGGAGGCGGAGGCGTTTATGTTCGAGGAAGAAATTCCCGAATCCCTGTATGATAAAATAAAGGATTTTATCAAGGAAGAGGAATAATTTCCTTTCATTCGGATGTACACGGTTCTTCAGCTGCCAGCCTGACCTGCACCAGACCGCGGACCGAATTGCCGACATAGAGTGTCTCCGCTGCCAGGACATCCTCCCTGCTTAAGCGTTGTTCGACCGCATCTCCCTTTTCCAGCAGAAACCGCCTGAAGGTTCCGGCCAGCAGTCCGCTGCCGACCGGCGGGGTTAATAACCTTCCCTGCTCCCTGATAAAAATATTGGTGACGCTGCCCTCGGTCGCCTCTCCGTCCATATTGCAAAACAAAACTTCAAAACAGCCCTGTGCCAGGGCGCGGTGGCGTTCTTCCGTATACAACTTCCTTTCGGTTGTTTTGTGATAGAGATGAATATTTTTCGGATCGGTTCGTCTATCGGAAAAACGGACCAGGGGCAGGGAGCCGCGAAGATGATTTTGACCGCCGGCAGGCGCTTCAGCCTGCTGTATTGGTGAGGAACTGATTGCCATACTTCCATCCCGATGCAGAAGAAGCCTGACCCGCCTGGGGGTTTCAAAACTCTGGGCCTCTTCTGCCAGTCTCCCTGTTATCTGCTGCCTGTCACACGTAAAGAAAAAATATGCTGCTGATTCAAGGAGACGCTCCATATGCTCCCGGAAGAGCCAGTACCCGGATCCCGGCTGCCACAGCAGCGTTTCGATAAGTTGAAAAGCGGGAGCGGGCCGGGTGAGGAATGCGCCCTTGAGAAGACATTCCTCCCATTCGGCCTCCGGATCGGAATCATGGACAATGCCCGACCCGATTCCCATCTCGCCCTTTCCTTCTTCCAGGACGACGGTACGGATTGGAACATTGAAAAAAGCCTCCCTGTCGCTGCAGAATCCTATGGCCCCGCAATAAACGCCCCGCTGCTCCTTTTCAAGCTCATGAATGATTTCCATGGTGCGGATTTTCGGTGCCCCGGTCACCGAGCCGCACGGAAACAGGGCTTCCACTATTTCATCAAATTGAGGATTTCCCCTGACCGCCGGGACACCGTCAATGGTTGAGGTCATCTGCAACAGGGTCTCATAAACCTCCACGTCAAAGAGAGAACGGGGACGAACGCTGCCGCCGCCGCTCTTGTGCAGGAAGCGGCCAAGATCGTTGCGGAGCAGATCAACAATCATCACATTCTCGCTTACATTTTTTGCATCCCTGCGCAGGGCCTTCATTCTGGAAACATCCTCTGCCGTGGTCCGCCCCCGGGACATGGTGCCTTTCATCGGTTTTACCGTCACCTTTTCCGTATCGGCGCGGAAAAACAATTCCGGTGAAAAACTGAGAATATCCTTCCCCTGCCGCCGTATCCAGGCACCGTAGGAAACCGACTGGTTCCGCCGCAGGGCTCTGTAACAGGAAGATACCGACCCATTGAACCCGAAGCGCAGCTTCAAGGTGAAGTTCACCTGGTAGGTATCGCCGGCAGCCAGATAATGTTTGATTTTTTCCAATGCCTGCCGGTGCTCCAGTTCGCTCACATTTGTCCGCACATCGCTGATGCTGTATTTTTCTTCCCTGATTGCCTGCGCCCCGGTCAGCCCGGAGATCCTTCCGGAATTGTCGGCATGGTGGTCAAAAATAATCGGATTCTTGAAGACGCCAAGGACGGAGAAGGGTCCGGCAATCTTTTCACTTGCCCGATAAAGAGAAGGTTCCAGGAGATAGCCGAACTCGTAGCTGAACCAGCCGGCAAGAAAATATCCCTGCTGCCGGAGCTCCCGGCATTCTTGAAAAAACAAAGCTGCCTGGTCCCGGTTTCCGCAGATCAGCCATTTGACGGGATCGAGGAACAGGCAGGAACGGTGATTCTCTTCCGTCACGCGGGATGTATCGAGAAAAACAAAATCCTGCCGGTTTTCCAGCCAGGAGGATAATTGTGCAATTTCTCTGTCGGATAACGGTTTCATTGGAATTAATTCATGAATTGCTACTGCCGCACTGTACAGCATGTAAAAGATTAAGTACTATAAATATGCTCATGTTATCATTTGTAAAAATTTACCTTAATTTCCCGAACCCTGCCAGAAATCATTCTGCTTTAATATTGCGATAAAATTTTGAATATTTTATATTAAATGTTTACGTAATTTTTTCTGCTGTTTTTTTGATTTTTTCTTTAATCAATTCAAATAACTGTCAGAAACCTGCTGCTTTTCACCGGTTGGGTTGCAAAAATGCTGAAAATTTTTCTCAGCCAGGGAGGTCAATATGCTGATTAAAGACTGGATGGCAACATCGGTACTCACTGTCGACGCAAATACATCTGTCATGCGTGCCACCCGCACCATGAAGGAAAACAACATTCGCCGGCTGCCCGTCATGTCTCACGGCAAACTGATAGGTGTTGTCACGGATCGTGACCTTAAGGACGCCTCACCGTCATCCACTTCCGAAATGGACATCCATGAGATGTACTACCTGCTTTCCGAGATGAAAGTAAAGGATGTGATGACTGATAAATGTATTTCTCTCAAGCAGAATGACACCCTGGAGAAAGCCGCCCTCGTCATGCTCAAGGAACGGATTTCCGGGATCATGATTCTCGATGATGAAGACCAGCTGGTCGGCCTCCTGAGTGAAACGGATATTCTGCGCGGTTTTATTCAGGCCACCGGGATTCAGGATGGCGCGTATCAATATGTCATAGACATGCCGGATAAGCCCGGATCAACCACCAGGGTTATCGATATTCTGCGCAAAAAGGATGCCCGGGTCCTTTCGATTCTCACCTCCTTCGGAGACGTGCCCCAGGGAAACAAGAGGGTATCCGTCCGGGTCAGCGTCGATGAGAATATTGCCAACGAACTCGGTAAAGAAATTGAAGGCCTGGAAAATTATCATATTGTCTTTCAGGGGAAGGATGAACTCCATAACCTGCCGACCAAAAGAAAATAAAATGCCGTTATCGGTTTTGTTCCGCAGCGGGCAGACTGATAGAGGGCATGCAAATATTTGCCAATTAATCTGAAAAAAGAAATCAAGCGACAGGAAGGAGTTAGCCAATGTCTCGAAAAATGGTCACCGTTGACGGAAATCAGGCGTGCACGCATGTTGCCTACGCCACCAGTGAAGTAATAACCATCTATCCCATCACCCCATCCTCACCGATGGCGGCTGAAGCTGATGCCAAGGCGAACGCCGGCGAGAAGAACATCTGGGGTTCCATCCCGGTCATCTCCCAGATGCAGTCCGAAGGAGGCGTCGCAGGGTCCCTGCACGGTTCGCTGGCAACCGGTGCCCTGTGCACCACTTTTACCGCCTCCCAGGGACTCTTCCTGATGATCCCCAACATGTATAAAATTGCCGGCGAACTGACTCCGACCGTCTTCCATGTGACCGCCCGGTCAATTGCCTGTCAGGGGCTGTCTATTTTCGGTGATCACGGTGACGTCATGGCCGCCCGCCAGACCGGCTGGGGCCAGCTCTGCTCTCAAAACGTGCAGGAAGCCCAGGATTTTGCACTCATTTCCACCCAGGCATCACTTGCCTCACGCATTCCGTTTATTCATTTCTTTGACGGCTTCCGGACCTCCCACGAGATTCAGAAAATGGAACAGCTGTCCAAGGAGGATATGCTGGAAATCATTGATGAGGATCTGATCATTGCCCACCGTCAGCGGGCTCTCACCCCGGACCGGCCCTCCATGTCCGGGACCGCCCAGAACCCTGACGTCTATTTCACCGGCCGCGAAACAGTGAACAAATATTATCAGGCGGTTCCTGCAATCATCCAGGAGACCATGGACAGATTTGCCGCCCTGACCGGCCGCCGGTACCATCTCTTTGACTATCACGGTTCCCCGGATGCAACCGATGTTATCGTTATCATGGGTTCGGGTGCCGAAACCGTGGCGGCAACAGTTGACTATCTTGCCGCCCGGGGCGAAAAACTCGGACTGGTCATTGTTCGGCTCTACCGGCCGTTCGATGCCAAGGCCATGGTAAATACCCTGCCCAAGACGGTTGAGCGCATTACGGTTCTGGACCGGACCAAGGAGCCCGGAGCCATCGGCGAGCCTCTCTACCTTGATGTCCGTGCTGCGGTGGGCGAAGCTGTAGAGGCCAACCCGACCCTGTTTATGCCGCTGATCCTCTCCGGCCGCTACGGACTCGGTTCCGCCGAGTTCAGCCCGGCCATGGTCAAGGCCGTCTACGAAAACATGGCTGCCATGGCCCCGAAAAACCATTTCTGCGTCGGCCCGCATGATGATGTCGCCTTTACCAGTCTCGATTTCGACAAGTCCTTCAATATTGAAGGAGATGACGTCTACCGGGCCATGTTTTACGGTCTCGGTTCCGACGGCACAGTAGGGGCCAACAAGAATACGATTAAAATCATCGGCACTGAAACCGACAACTCGGCCCAGGGATATTTTGTCTATGATTCCAAAAAATCGGGTTCCATGACCGTTTCGCATCTGCGTTTCGGGGAAAACCAGGTCGTGGCTCCCTACCTGATCAACAAGGCAAGCTTTGTCGCCTGCCACAACCCGACCTTTCTGGATCAGTACGACATGCTGGCCAATCTGGAGGACGGCGGCACCTTTCTGCTGACCACTCCGCACAGCAAAGCCAAGGTATGGGGCAGTCTGCCGGCAAAAGTCCAGCGGCAGCTGATTGACAAAAAGGCCAAATTCTACATCATCGATGCCATCAGCGTAGCCCAGGCTCTCGGCCTCGGCGCCCGCATCAATATGATCATGCAGACCGCCTTTTTCCTGATCTCCGGCATCCTGAAAAAGGATGAAGCCATTAAAGCCATCAAGGACGCGATCAAAAAGACCTATGGCAAGAAAGGCGAGAAGGTCGTCAAAATGAACTACGATGCGGTTGACGCCGCTGTCAGCAATATTGTCGAGGTGAAGGTGCCCAAAAAAGTGAGCGGCCATGACCTGCCGCCGACGGTTCCGGAAGAGGCGCCTGATTTTGTCAAGAATGTTACGGCCAGGATGATCGAAGGCAAGGGCGAGGAGCTCAAGGTCTCACAAATTCCGGCGGACGGCCGCTGGCCGACTGCAACGACCCAGTGGGAAAAAAGGAATATCGCGGTAAATGTCCCGGAATGGATCCCGGAAACCTGCATCCAGTGCGGGCAATGCTCCCTGGTCTGCCCCCATGCCTGCATCCGGATGAAGATTGCCAAACCGGCGGAATTGAAAAAAGCTCCGAAATCCTTCAAGTCTGTCAAGGCTGTCGGCAAGCAGTTCAGCGGCATGAAGTGCTCCGTCCAGATCAGCACCGAGGATTGCACCGGCTGCACCCTCTGCTTCCAGATCTGCCCGGCCCGCAAGAAAGGCGAAGACGGAAAACCCACCGAGGAGAAAGCTCTCAAGATGATTTCCAATAACGAGCAGGTTCGCAGCCGCGAGTCCGCAAACTGGAAATTCTTCCTTGGCCTCCCGGAAATGGACAACAGCCTGATCAATCCGGCCACCATCAAAGGCAGCCAGCTCAAGCGGCCGCTGTTCGAGTTTTCCGGTGCCTGTGCAGGCTGCGGCGAAACACCCTATATCAAGCTTGCCACCCAGCTGTTCGGCGACCGGATGCTGATTGCCAATGCCACCGGCTGTTCTTCCATCTATGGCGGCAACCTGCCGACAACCCCGTATGCCAAACGGGCAGACGGACGGGGACCCGCCTGGTCAAACTCCCTGTTTGAGGATAACGCCGAATACGGCCTGGGCATGCGCCAGAGCGTCAACAAGCTGGCCAGTCAGGCAGCGGAACTGCTCAATGTCGCCCTGGCCGAGAAACTGGTTGATAAGAATATGGCGAAGGACCTGCTGCATGCTTCGCAGGGCACCCAGGATGAAATCGAGACACAGCGCGACCGTGTGGCCAAACTCAAAGAAAAGCTGGAGCCCGCGGTCAGCTCAAACAGGGTGGCCAAGCAGCTCTACCATGTAGCCGACTACCTGGTGAAGAAGTCGGTCTGGATTATCGGCGGTGACGGCTGGGCCTACGATATCGGCTACGGCGGCCTGGACCATGTCCTGGCTTCCGGCGAAAACGTCAACGTCCTGGTCCTTGATACCGAGGTATACTCCAACACCGGGGGGCAGATGTCCAAATCTACGCCGCGGGCTGCCACCGCACAATTTGCGGCAGGCGGCAAAAAGATGCCCAAGAAGGATATGGGAATGATCTTCTCCACCTACGGCAATGTTTATGTCGCCCGTGTCGCATTAGGCGCCAATCCAGGCCAGATGGTCAAGGCATTCAACGAGGCCGAAGCATATGACGGACCCTCCCTGATCATAGCGTACGCCACCTGCATCAATCACGGCATCAACATGGCCATGGGCCTGGAGCAGGAGAAAAAGGCCGTTGCCTGCGGGCATTGGCCACTGTACCGGTACAATCCGCAGCTTGAGGAGGAAGGCAAAAATCCGCTTCATATCGACTCCAAGGAGCCCTCCATTTCCTTTGCCGACTATGCATTGGGCGAGAATCGCTACCGGATGCTCAAACTGACCAATCCGACCATGGCTGACGAACTGATGGAACTGTCGCAGAAGGATGTGACGAAGGCATGGAAATTCCTCCAGGGCCGCTTCAAAGCCCTGGAAGAAGTCTGATTCTTCCTGCTGAAATAAAAATAAAAAAAGGGCTCCATTTTAACGGAGCCCTTTTTTTTAGCTGGCCCGAAGGAGGACAGGCCGTCTTACTTTCGCAAATAGCTGTTAACTGTTCAGGATTTCCCGCATTCGCCGGTACTCCTCTTCCGATATTGCACCGGCCGCATATTTTGCCTTAAGGATCTCCATGGAATGGCTTCTGTCCTGCTGCAGGGCGCCCCTTGCAGACAGGGAACGAATTGCAAAAACAATTAGGGAAATCAGCACAGTTATCAGTAGGACACTGAAGAGCAGGCCGAAAAACCCATGCCCCCAGAACCAGTTCCCGAATCCGAACGGGATTCCTGCATTACAACCCCACATAATTCTCACCGTGATTGAAACAAATGCGACCTTCCGGAGAAATTCTCCGGAAGGTCATTGCTTCAGACTTGTTTATCAGATTACCGGCAGCGGCCATAACCTCTGCCATAACCGGGGCCGGATCCGTCACCTTTAGGACCGTAGCCTCTGCCGCCATATCCGGGGCCGGGACAGTCCGCTCCGGGACCGCCGCAGATGCCCGGGCCGAAGCCTCGCCCTATATTAATGTTCGCAGAGCGGGCGATTTCCGCCAGCGCTTCCTTGTTGTCCACAATCCGTCCGGTCAGTTCCGCAGCCTTCTTCGAATCCGGGTCGGAACCTGCCATAATGGCGTTCAACTCCGCCCGATCCATTGCGATGGACTTGCGGATCTGGGCGGTCTCGGTCCGGAATTTCTGGTAATCGGCATCGCTTACCTGGGCATCAGTGCTGCCGCTCCAGCCGCGCATTCCGTACCCGCTGCCAGGGCCGTCGCAGTACCGGGCATATGCATTGACAGCTGTAAAGCCCAGGCCCATGGCCAATACAAGTGTAAGAGCAATAATACTTTTTTTCATTGAATAGTTACCTCCAATAAGTTTTGTTGGTTAAAAATCTTTACCTCTCTTATTACAACTGCCGTGCCAATAATCAAACTATCATATTAATGGTTGAAATAATTGATATTTTTTTATTTTTCCAAATCCTGCTCCTTGTCGACATCCACATTTATGTATATTAATTAAACATATTTTTTCACCCTTCTGGTTAATATTTAGACACATTAAATACCATACAGGGTATAGTATCCATATGAAAAAAAGAGCAGCCCACCGCGGCATCATATCCTCGTGGATCGTCATCGGCATGAGCCTCATCCTCGTGATCACGGTCAGCATCCTGGCAGCAGTCAATTACAATCGGCAGAAACAGGGAATGCAGCGGCTGCTGAGCGAAAAAGGAGCGGCCCTGATCAAGTCTTTTGAGGCCGGGACGCGAACCGGCATGATGGGGCGGTTCGGCACCGGATCACGGTTGCAGACCCTGCTGACGGAAACCGCCTCTCTGGAAGACATTCTCTACATTGCCCTGGTGGATGTGAACGGGAAAATTCTGGCCCATAACGATCCTGACGGCATCGGCAAACAGTTTGCCTCCCCCGAAATCATGCGGACACTCGCTGCCACGGAAAAAACAGGCTGGCGTCTTGTTGAGAGCGCGGGAGAACCCGCTTCCTTTGAAGTGTATAAAAAGTTTCTGCCGCTCCTGGCAAATCCGCGGCAGCAGCAGCGCCGGGGGATATTCAGGAACAGGAGCAGAAATAGTGAAGAAGTATTCTGCCAGCCGGGCTGGATGGAAGGACTGCCGCAGGACCGGATTCTCGATCCCGGCCAGCGCCCTGTCATATTTATCGGCATGGACGTCAATCCATACCTGGAAGCGATTGAGGAAGATTTCAGGCACACGCTGATTATGTCGGCAATCATCGTTCTGCTGGGTCTTGCCGGGGTTGTCTCCCTGTTCTGGGCTCAGAGCTATACCCGTTCACGAAAACTGCTGCAGGATACCCGGGCCTTTGCCTCGGAAATGATTGCCAACCTGCCGGAGGGAATCATTGTCACCGGCAAAGACGACAGAATAACATTCATCAACAGCATCGCCCGGGAAATGCTGGACCTGGAGCAGCAGGATGCGCACGGAATAACCCCGGCGGAAATATTGCCTGAAAAAATCAACACCCTGGCGGGGGAAATTACGGAAAAGGGAAAAATAGTCAATCAGGAACTTTCCCTGGTCGGTGCGAAAGGAACAGAACTCTCCATTACCGCTACGGTAACGGAAATTCTTTCCGAAGACGGCGATTTTGTGGGCACCATGTATATTCTCCATGATCTTACCCCCATAAAGGAACTGCAGGAGGCTGTCCGGAAACAGGAAAAGATGGCCGCCATCGGCAACCTTGCCGCCGGGGTGGCGCATGAAGTCCGCAATCCTCTCAGTTCGATCAAGGGATATGCAACCTATTTCGGGTCCCTGTTTGAAGAGGGAAGCGACAAGAAAAAAGCCGCAGACGTTATGACCGCGGAAGTTGAACGTTTGAACAGGGTAATATCGGAGCTCCTGGAGATTGCCCGGCCCTCCGACATCAAGCCGAAGAAGACAGACATGTCGTTTCTCCTTGCCTCTTCCCTGCGTCTTATCCAGCAGGAGGCCGAAACAGAAGGGGTGCAGATTAAAACCATTGTCCCGGAAGGCATAGCCCCGCTTTATCTGGATCCGGACCGGATAACCCAGGCCTTGATCAATCTCTACATCAATGCTATCCAGGCAATGCCGGAAGGAGGCATTTTGACTATCAGCGTTGCCGAGACTGAAGCAAATGTGGCGATTTCGGTTGCCGATACCGGTATCGGCATCACCGGCGACAGGATGAATAAAATATTTGATCCCTATTATACAACCAAGAACACGGGCACCGGCCTCGGCCTTGCCGTCGTGCAGAAGGTTGTGGAAGCGCACGGAGGTTCGGTGGAAGTAAAAAGTGCTGCCGCCGGGGGAACCGTATTCATCATAACCCTGCCCCGGGATGAAAGGTAAGAAGGAATGAACGGATCCATACTCATTGTCGACGACGATAAAGCGCATCTTTCCATGCTGCAGACCATCCTTTCCGGCTGGGGATACACGGTTGCCGGAGTGGAAGACGGCGCCGAGGCGATAACCGGCGTCAAGGAAAAACCCTATGATGCTATTCTCATGGATGTCCGGATGGCGCATGTCAGCGGTATCGAAGCACTGCAGCAGATCAAACGGTACAATCCGGCCATTCCCATCATTATTATGACCGCCTACTCTTCGGTCGATACGGCTGTTGAGGCGATGAAACTCGGCGCCTACGATTATCTTACCAAACCGTTGAATTTCGACGATCTCAAATTCACCCTGGAACGTTCCCTGGAACACATGGCTCTTGCCAGGGAAATAAAGACCTTGAAAGAAAGGATTTCCCCGGATGCCGTTCTCGGTTCAATTATCGGGACCAGTGCTGTAATGCGCGATCTTATCGGCATGGTCAGAACTGTCTCGTCAACAGAGGCAACGATTCTCATTTCGGGTGAAAGCGGCACCGGCAAGGAACTCATCGCCCGGGCGATACATGCCAACAGTTTCCGCAAAGACGGGCCCCTGGTGACTGTCAACTGTGCCGCCCTGACGGACACGCTCCTGGAATCAGAGTTGTTTGGCCATGAAAAGGGCGCTTTTACCGGGGCGGAAAGAAGACGGGACGGACGGTTCATGCTGGCGCAGAAGGGGACGATTTTCCTCGACGAAGTCGGTGAGATTCCGCTGCATATGCAGGCTAAACTTTTGCGGGCCATCCAGGAGCGGGAAATTCAACGGGTAGGCGGCGACAATCCCATCAAGGTTGATGTCCGGATTCTGGCAGCAACAAACCGGGAGCTTCTTGCCGACGTCGATGCCGGAAAATTCCGCGAGGATCTCTATTACCGCCTCAATGTCGTCAATCTGCGCGTGCCGAGCCTGGCCGAGAGAAGAGAGGATATTCCCCTCCTGGCCCAGCACTTTCTTGACCGTTTTGCCGAAAAAAACCGGAAAAATCTGAAAGGTTTTACTCCCGGCGCCATGGACCTGCTGGTCAGACATTCCTGGCCGGGAAACGTGCGGGAACTTGAAAATGCCGTGGAGCGGGCGGTGATCATGTGTGTCGGGGACTATATTGCCGAACGCGAACTGCCCCCTTCCCTCACCGCACACCTGAAAGAGGGGCACCGGGAGCTTTCCCTGACAGGCATGGGAGGCATGCCGCTGGAGGAGATTGAAAAAGAGGCTATTATGCAGACCCTGGCAGAAACCGGGGGCAACAAGAGCGAGGCTGCCAGGATTCTCGATATAACGCGCACTACCTTGAACAATAAAATCAAAAAATATGATATTGAGATAAAAAAGGCTGAAGGCTGAAGATTTTTATCCAGCAGGAGAATCAGAAGAGGCCTGCCAGCATAGTACTCCCGACCAGCAGCAGGAGGACTGCAAAAATTCTTTTGAGCTGGGCGACCGGCAGCCAATGCGCCAGCCTTGCCCCGAGGGGAGCGGTCAGTATGCTGGCGCTGACAATACCCAGCAGGGCAGGCAGAGAAACATACCCAACGGTAAATGCGGGCAGGCCGGCTGTCTGCAATCCTGTCAGAATATACCCGGCCGTCCCGGCCACGGCAATCGGGAACCCGATAGCCGAGGCGGTGCCGATCGCGTGATGCACGGTTATATTGCACCACATCATAAACGGAACGGAAAGGGTTCCGCCCCCGATACCAAGCAGACTTGATACAACGCCGATCAAACCGCCGGCACCGAGCATGCCGGTTGTCCCGGGCAGCGTTCTTGATGCCTGCGGCTTTCTGTTCAGAAACATCTGCAGGGCGACATAATAGAGAAACAGGCCGAAAATTCCCTGCAGAACATCAGTGGAGAGCAGAGAGGCTAAATAGGCGCCAGCCAGGGTGCCGGCAATAATGCCCGGGACGATCTGCCGCACGATGTCCCAGTGCACGGCCCGCCTCCGGTGGTGGGCCATAAAGCTGGAGACCGAGGTAAAAATAATGCTTGCCAGGGATGTTCCCAGGGCCAGATGCATAATATGGGCCTGATCAATATCCTGCAGGGAAAAGCAGTACACCAGCATAGGGACAATAACCAGTCCCCCGCCGATACCCATCAAACCTGCAAGGATACCGGCAACCGCACCGGCAGCCAGGTAAATTCCGATCAGCAGCAGCATTGTGTTTCAGGGCCTGGAAAAAATCCAGCATCCCGCACACCTGCCTGCCGGTCAGGTTTCACAGGGTTGACTGATGTATCGAATTATAGAGATTGCGGAAAAAATTCAGCGCTTCCTCGTCTTTCGGATTCCGTTTCAGTCTTTCTTCATAGGTTCTGTACAATGCTGCTATGACATGTGAAAGTTCTTCATCAGTCAGGGTGCCGATATCTTCCCAAAGGTCATCCGGTGTTTTCATCTTATCCTCCTTTCCGAAGGTTTTGCTATTTCATGTTCCGCAGGCGAATTTCCACATCCTCCCTGCCTTGCATCAACTCGACAAGGCGGCCGCTGTCTGTTTCCCCGAAGTGATACGGATACAGAATCTTCGGCCTGAATGCCAGGGCCGCATCGGCGGCCATTTCAGGGGTCATGGTATAGGGCAGGTTCATGGGCAGGAAGGCGATGTCAATTTCTGTTAATTTTTTCATCTCGGGTGTGTTTTCCGTGTCCCCGGCAATGTACACCCGGGTGGCGCCGAAAGTAACGATATACCCGTTGCCCTCTCCCCTGGGATGAAAAGGCTCGCCGTTGTCGCGCTTGTGCACGAGATTGTACGCCGGTACAGCCTCCACCATTATTTCCTGAACAACCATGGTGTCCCCGTTTTTCATTACTTTGCCGCCGGAAACCTGTTCCGCACATTTTTCCGTCAGGATGACATCCGTGGTTGCGGTGCGCACCAGCCCAAGGGCATCCGGATCCAGATGATCACCATGGTGGTGGGTGAGCAGAATAATATCGGCCTTGGGCAGTTGTCCGTAGTCAGCCAGGCTGCTGTAGGGATCAATATGGATTATCTTGCCGGCAAAGCGCATCATCAGGGTGCCATGGCCGATAAAGGTGATTTCAAGGTTGCCGGCAGAAGTAGGAATTGTGTCCCGCTCAAATGTATCGGCAAAGCACAGGGTGGTCAGGAAAATACCCAGCACAACAGGCAATGATCTGATCAAAGGTTTCATCTTGGTTCTCCTTTCGCGATTTCTTTACTGATCCTTTCTAGAATGTCGGCATGGGAACCGAACCCCATTTATGTTCCTCCGAGGTTTGCACCGCACTGACCACCCGCTCTTCGAAGCGGTCGTAATCAACCAGTATTGAAGGTCTTCTTTTCAATCCCAGGTCGAATATTCTTTCGCTGCCAACCGGCTGTCCTGCAAAATCCACAACCGAAACAAAAATGAACCGTTCGACATCATAATCTGTTCTCACGCTGCCAAGCATACCGATAAAATTATAAAATATCCGGAAAAAACTGCCCAGTCCTCCCCGGAATTTATGTTCATGCCATTCGAGCACTTCCGGAAAACGTTCTATAATCTCATTGGAAAATCGCCGATCCTCATCAGTGACCAGGGCGGTAAGAAAAAAATCGCCGGGCATCAGATAGGCAAGGTTGACTTCCTCATGCATCTCCAGAAACTCCTGCACCTCCTGGTTTGTTAAAATTTGCTCATACAACTCTGCAACTTCTTTTTTTGAACGTTCAAAGACCGGGACAAGGGTGATGCCATCGACCTGAACGGTCTGCAGCTGCCTGACCGTATAATTTCTGATTCCCATGCCAATCAGAACCGACAGGGCAAGAACAAATATGTAGCTGGCAAGAATTCCGGCCCATTTCGGTTTTATCCAGCCAAACAGTAAGGAAAAAATTTTTCCGCCCGGTTCTCCAGGTAAAAACATGGGGATAGCAGCCATATACTTTTCGTATCTTCCCGGGACTTCCTGCTTCATGCGCCATTCTTCATTTCTGGCCAGCAGATAGTAGACATACAGCATGGTGACAAAGAAAATGAGGATAATAAACCGTGGCCAATAGAGGAGCAGGCCGAAGCCGGAAAGTGCCAGGAATAAATACTGCGGATGCCTGATTCTCGAATAGAAGCTGAAGGTGACAATTCCCTTGCCCGTAAATCTGCCCCAATACAGGGGAACGGCAGCAGTAAAAAAAAGCACCAGACCGATAACCAGCAGTATCTGCAGATAGGAAATACCCAGAATAAACGGATCCTGTACAAAAACCATATGGGGGAGAAAAAATTCCGTCAGCCAGCTGGTCAGCGGAGAGGAGGCGAAATAGTTCAGAATGGGCGCATAAACGGAATAGAAATAAAGGGCAAAGGGGGAAATCATGATGATGATTTCTATTGTGATAAGGAAATAGGCCAGAACTGTCCCCCATATCAATAATTTCCGGCTTTTAATAACAGGCATTGATTCACCCCTTCATTTATTCAATTGGTACGAATGCTCTTCAATTGGTACGAATGCTCTGTATGTTTGAAAGTATAGTAACTCTTTACAAAGACGCCACGGATAAGCGCACCTGGACTTCTTTTCCCGCTTCTCTTCCTGGAAGAGCTGAATTTAAGATTCAGGTTACCGGCTGTACCTGCCGGTCCCCGAGCCATTTTTTTTCATGCAGCGTATCAAATAGTTGTGGCATTTTCAGCAACAATCCTTAATTTTTTTTGTGAACAATTCGTGCTACTATGGAGCATACGAGGAGGAGGCACAATGCCCAAATATCTGATTGAAGTTCCACATGATGAAGATGAAGTGACCTGCGCCCATGTAGTTGAATGTTTTCTCGATTACGGCTCCCATTTTGTTGTTAATGCGGACTGGGGATGCAAGGACGGAGTACACAAAGCCTGGATTACCATAGAAACAGATACCAGGGAACAGGTCCGCGACATACTCCCGCCTCTTTACCGGGATCAGGCAAAAATCATTGAATTGAATAAATTTAAAATGGAGGATATCAAAAACATCCTGCAGGAGCACCGGAAGAAATAATCTCCGGCACGATACGGTTTAATTGGCTTATACGTTAAATAACGGTACATCCTTACAGCAGTAGTAGTAGTCATCTTCAGGGGTCAGTTTTTTCCTCCCGGCAGCGCTATATCGAGGCATCTGCTCTCCATCGTGCCGGCTGTATTTGTGAGAGATTCCGGCATGTCAGGTTCTGATTAAAAATCCATGCTTGCCCGTTGGTCCACTGCTTTTTCCCCGGTTTTCATTACAATGCAGTGAACTTATATACGGCAACAAGGTTGCGCTTCCAGAGAAACCGGTATTATATGAGAACAGTTCCACTCAACAAACAGGAATATGAGCAACGAACTTTGCTGGTATCGCAAAGACTGAATCCGTATAAAAGGGAGAAACCCAATGGATATATTTCTGGATTTTCTGCGCAGCATAAGCTGGGAAATACTCATCAAGACAAGTCTTCGTATTGTCCTGATTCTTCTTTTTGCCTGGTTTGCAATGGCAGTGCTTCGAAAATTAATCCACAAGCTGGAAATTCATCTGATCCAGAAAAGCAGGGAAGAAGGAGAACCTCCCTCCGAGTATGAAAAAAGAATAGGAACAATCATTCGACTGATTCGCCAGGCCGCCCTGATTGCCTTGTGGCTAACATTCGGCCTGGTCCTCCTCAAGGAATTCGGCATTGAAATCGGCCCGATAATTGCTAGTGCCGGTATTGTTGGTCTGGCTGTTGGTTTTGGCGCTCAGAATCTGGTCCGTGATTGTATTTCCGGATTCTTCATCATTCTGGAAAATCAAATCCGGGTCGGTGATGTAGCCATAGTCAACGGAACAGGAGGACTCGTTGAAGAGATCAACTTCCGCACTATAGTGCTTCGCGACCTCGGAGGCGTTGTGCATATTTTCCCCAACGGTACCGTAGACACCTTGAGCAATATGACGAATGAATGGTCCGCCTACATATTTGACATAGGAGTTGCATACAAGGAAAATACCGACCGGGTTGTGGAAGTTATAGACCGGATTGGCCGGGGCATGCTGGAGGATGAAGTATATGGACCCCTGATGCTCGAACTTCCTGAGATTTTCGGTGTTGATAAATTCGCTGATTCCGCCGTGATCATAAAAGGCCGGATAAAAACCAAACCCATCCGGCAATGGCAGGTGGGCCGGGAATTCCTGCGCAGGATAAAACTTGCTTTTGATGAATATAACATAGAAATTCCCTTTCCCCATCGAACGCTTTATGTCGGGGAGGAAAGCAAACCCCTTGATCTGCAGATTCTGGAAAAATTCAGGCCGGCGGATTCTGCTGAAAAGACAAACTGACCTGCAGCCGTGCACGCTGACTCCCTGACGGGATCAAACAGATGGTTTCCGGTCAAGGTTTCATGATATAATATTGTAAAGTGAATGTATTCCGATCAGAGTATCTGGGACACAAATTATGGATTCCCCTCTCGGCTTGATCCTCATAGGCCTGGCAATATTCTTCGCCCGGATAGTTGATGTATCCCTCGGTACCCTCAGGATTATCAGCATTGTTCAGGGAAGGACCTGGCTTGCCTTCTGGGTTGGTTTCTTTGAAATCATTATCTGGATAACAGTAATCAGCGCCGTGGTACATTTCATCGGGGAAAGACCTGTTTTAGGCATCTTTTACGCATTCGGCTTTGCCACCGGCAGCATGGTCGGCATCAAGATGGAAAGAAAGATAGCCTTCGGGCATATCATACTGCGGGTTTTCAGTCGGGAAAATTACAGAAAAATGGCGCAGGTCCTGAGGGAGGCCGGCTATGCCGTAACCACTTTTCAGGGAGAAGGATTGCACGGCCCGGTTGTTGAACTCTGCATTGTCTGCCGCCGCCGGGATCAACGAACTATCCTCGGGATAATACTTGAAATAGAGCCGACTGCCTTTTACATGGCCGAGCAGACGGGGTTGGTCAGTAAAATATTCCGGCCTGTGCAGCAGCCGGCAACAGGCTGGCGCGCCCTGCTAAAGAAAAAATAACCTGATACAAGGAATTGTGAATTACCGGGAAACAATTCATTTTCACAGTCATAAATGGGTCCGGGCGGCCATTGGTTGCCAAATGACAAGCCTGCCATGATTTCGAAGAAAAATTTACTCAGCAGCGAGTTGATCAGAGAAATTATTGCCATCAGAGTCGATACGCTCTGGAAGATGCTCGGGCAACAGAAAGCAGGTTTCATGCCGGAGTCAGACGAAGAAGGGGCCACCGGCAAGTATGATAACAAAGGAGCAATTTTCATTCCCGGAGGGTTGATTTATCAGGATGTGGATGAAAAATCAATTGTCTATGAACGGTATGGAATAATAGAGGCTGAAGAATTCAGAAACAGGATCAGGTCTGCCATGCACTTTGATAATGCCACCTTGCTGTACAAGGACGGCATGGCACCAGGGATCAATCTTGACGGCGGTTTTTTTTCAAAAGCCGCCAGAAGAATTTATACCTACAAGAAGGCCGCATTCAGGAGAACAAAGACCATCGGCAAGGACATCCCTCTTGAAATAAGTTCCGATGATATAATTCGCAGTCATTGTCCTACGTATATGAAGCCTCCTTATGGAGCCAGAACCAGAATCAGCACCTGTGTTTCTGTCGGGCTTATCGATTCCCCCATGTATTTTGCCTACTGTAAAACCGAACTTAATTTTACAGCGAGACAGTCGAGAAAATTTTCTGCGATGCTCGATAAAACAAAGGAACCCATCATGTCCATGAGCGGGAAAGAACTCTTCCCGCCGTACATTGTGGTCTGCCATGATACACGTTATAAGGACACCGCTTATACAGGCCTCACCAGGATTCTGGGTATCGGCGGCTTTGGAGAATTTGCCAGTTTTTCACTGGAAGAGATTTCCAAAACGCTGCTTGCCGAGTTACATCGTAAGCATCAGAATATCCGGCCTGAAGATATTTTTGCAGAATACAATGAAATAAAAGTAGTTGGAATTTTGAGAATTTACGCTTCAACAAATCCGGGGAAACGTCTCCGAAAATATGATCTTCGTATCGTATCTCCAGGCAAAGACCTTGGCCTTAATGTTGACAGGATTGCAAGAAAATCCAGGAAACAGTATCAAATCCGCTGAAGGAATTCCCATTGCCGCTGTCCATTTTTTCCCAGAATTTGTATTTCCCGAAAATTCACCGGTCTGGAGCGTGGGACATTTTGCAGAATCCCCGAAATCGGCATAAAAAAAACGGGTATGCGATTGACTGCATACCCGGGGCTCCTGTTCAGCGGGCAGGAGCCAGGCACTCAATACTTTACTCAGGAGGAGAACTCGAGAATTTCATCAGTGCCAACTACTATATAATATCTCAAATGAAAGCATAATTTCAAATAATTAATATTGAACCGGCAAATAAACTTTATAAAATACATAACAATAATCGTGCCACATTCCATGAAACAACTTTTTTACTTAGAAAAATTAACAAGTTACACTTAAGGACCTGTTGCGCAAAAGCAAAGGTGAAAACTGAAATTCAGGGGCCATATTGTCCGGTATAATTAGATTTTTGTCCTGCAGAGCAGGAAATCTATCCGCCCAGCACATGCGCCTGATATTTATGCCACCCTGAATATATCTGCAAAAGGGCCAGGATGAGAATACTCAGGTTGTTCAAACCGTGAATGATAGAGAAAATTCTCTGTTTTCCTGGATGCTTGTAAATATAATAACCGGTGGCAAGACCGAGCACCAGCAAGGGTAAAATTATAAGGGCAACAGATTTATGGAGATCCGTTCCATCATGCGCATGCCCCTGCAGGAACAGGGAAGCGGTGATGAAGCCGCCGAAAAAACCGCCCAGCAGAACAAGAAGAGCAATGGCACCCGTCAGTGCGTGCCGCTTCCGAGGGAACACCACCTGCCGGCCGAAATGCAGGCTGCGCGCCCTCTGTAATCCCAGATATCCGGCATAATAGGCCAGCAGTATGGCAATAAGCTGCATACCCGGGTGGAGACTGAGGATAAATTTCATGGAACCTCCTTGTAGTATTCAAGCTGTTCCGGATAAGGGATCCCGACTCCATCCGGGCAGCTTTTCTTTTCACATGATTCCGGATCATTTATTCAGGTTCTTACATATTCTTAAAGCAAATTTCATACCGGCGGATTGACAGGTAACAGGGACCAATGCCGCAAAGAAGGCAACCTGGTAATAATTTAATGAAAAACCATATCTTGTCGAACAACCGGAGCATCTTGAATGGTTCAAGAAAATCTACATGCTTTTTTGCAGCAGCAGAACTTTCGGTTCCGTACTATTCAATGCAGCGGTTCCGGTAGGCGATCCTGTATCAAGGAAGCTCCGGCTTGCCGAGAACTGCCAGGTGCGAGACAAAGGACTGCGCCACGATCGGATTTACGGCTGCTTCCGGCAAACCCAGGTGACCGGCCATCAGCGCGCAAAACTGCATCGGATCACTCATTATTTCATTCTCCTGCATTATTGACCGGAAAACCCGGTGGATCGTATTGAGATAAACAAGACCGCCATCCAGCATCCGCATGACATCATCCCCTGTTGCAGGATTACTCCAGGAAGACAGCAGATATTTTAACCCGTTAATTTTCTTCATTTTTACAATCGACGCAGCCAATGCCGGGGCATCATCGTAGATAGGCAGATCATTTTGCTGCGGGATGGCGTCACCGGCAATCAGGACTCCCTCTTCCGGGCAGAAAAGAGCCAGCGAGTCCGGTGAATGTCCCGGAGTATAATAAGTCTGCAGGGATATGCCTCCCAGATCGATGATCTCCGCCTCCTCGAGAAATCGATCAGGGGTGACTGAGCCTCCGACCAGGATATGAAATCCCGGAACCGGACGTTCCCTGAACTGCAGATCAACGTCCTCAATCCATGCTTTAGCCTGCGGATGGCACAGGACAGCACATCCGGTATGCTTCTTTATCGCTGCTGCCGAGCCGATATGATCCGGATGGGCATGGGTGAGAATCAACATGCGGATGTCCTGCGGGTCCCGTTCCAGATCGCGCATATAATCATAAATCACCTGGTCCGAGCCTTTGACCCCGCTGTCAACCAGGCATACGGATGAACCAAAAACAAGATAAGAATAGACGAATCGTGCCAATGTTCTGCCGGGGGCTATCGGGATGAGGAAAGGTATTTTAATGGCATGAAAATGTTCGGTTATTTTCATCGGACTTCTCCTGTGGAATGCGTATTCTTCACGCAAAGATTTGCAGACTTTCCTGAAGGATTGATTACCCTGCCGGACGAGAGTTTTCAATATTTTCCTGACCCCTGTATTTGCAGCAGAGCTTCCCGTCCCTGCCCCTTACATTCTGAAGAATCATTCCTATATTAAAATCAGGAAAGACCCTCATCAAAAACTGCAGCAGAACATGTGCTGACAACTGGAGGTGAGCATGGTGACAAACACAGAACAGTTACTTGAGGAAGGGAAAAATTTGTTTGCCGCCGGCAACCCGGAGGAAAGCATAGAACTTTTCACGAAAGCGGAACAGGAAGGCTGCAATCCGGTGAACGTGTATCTGAACCGCGGCGCTGCCTATCTCAATATTGGAGAACTGGAAAAAGCCATAAACGATTTCTCCCGGGTGTTGGAATATGATGCCGATAATGAAAGGGCATTCTACTATCGCGGTCTCACTCTTCTCAGGAAGGGCGTATACGAAGAAGCGATCTCGGATCTTTCGAGATCAATTGCCCTCAACCATGAACGGGGAGCTGCTTTTTTTGCCCGCGGTCTGGCCCATGCCGAATTAAATCATACCGACGATTCCCTCCGGGATTTCAAGACGGCTATTTCTTTCTCCAACCTGGAGGTTGAGCGTTTTGCCAACCAGTTCGGAGAAACCCGAACCATGTTCGACAGGAGCATGGCATTGCTTGAAGGAGACCGCGGCCCATGGTCCATAGTTATGACTGAAGACGAGGTGCAAAAACTTAAAACGTGGATGGAATAGCGGCCACAGCTTCACAGCTGGTAAGGGAAAAGAAGTAAAAACCTTTGTCTTTCTTCTTCTCCTGATTCGGTTGCGGCCGTCTTTTTATAACTGCAGTTCAGGCGTAAAACCGCTGCGCATGGTATTTTCAGAAATGCAACGGGGATTGGCGAAATTGCGCAGATATCCCGGCCCGCCGGCCTTGGTCCCGATTCCGCTCATCCCGTAACCGCCGAAGGGCTGCCGTCCGACTATTGCCCCTGTGCAGGCACGGTTGATATACAGGTTCCCCACTTTGAAACGGCTGCGGGCAAGAGCCAGATTGCTCGGGCTCCGCGAATAGACACCCCCGGTCAAGGCAAATTCCGTGCTGTTTGCGATATCTATGGCCGTGGTAAAATTATCCACCTTGATAACGGTCAGCAACGGGCCGAACAGTTCCTGCTGCATCATTGGATTTTCGGGATCCGTCACTTTGAAGATTGCCGGCGGAACAAAATATCCTGTTGCCGGAATTTCCCCTTTAAAGATGAGTTCCGCCCCGGCCGGCGGTCCCTCAATCAGGCCCATGAGACGGTCCCGCGCCCGCTGGTCGATAACAGGTCCCATGCGGCAGGAGGCTTCGGTTGCCGGGGCGAGAGGGAGGCTTCTGCAGGCCTCGATCAGCCGCTCTACAAACAGGTCATACACGGTTCCGACCAGGATGAGGCGGGAACAGGCGGAACACTTCTGGCCGGCATAGCCGAATGCCGATTGGATCACACCCTTGAGTGCCGCATCGGGATCAGCATCGTCATCAACAATAATCGCATTCTTGCCGCCCATCTCGCAAACCACCCTCTTCACCTCTGCCTGGCCGGCCCGGGTATTCGCTGCCTGCCTGATAATATCGAGTCCCACTTCTTTGGAGCCGGTAAATGCAATCTGGGCCACCGCTGAATGCGCTGCCAGGTAATTGCCTGTCTCCTCTCCCGATCCGGGAAGGAACTGGGCCGTCTCCGGGGAAAATCCTGCTGCCAGCAGATGCCGGTAAAACCGGTAGGCCACTGCGGACGAGTTCGAAGCAGGCTTGATCAGCACCGTGTTGCCGGTCACCAGGGCGGCTGTTGTCATGCCGCAAAGAATGGCCAGAGGAAAATTCCAGGGCGCAATGATGACCGCCGGACCGCGTCCTTCATAGCACAGAATATTATCTTCACCGGCAATATCCCCCTGTTTGGCAGGACCAAGTTCCATGGGAGCCCGGCGGGCATAATAGCGGCAAAAATCAATGGCCTCGGCTACGTCCGCATCCGCCTCGATTCTCGGCTTGCCCACTTCAAACGCCTGCAGGGCGGCCAGCCCGAGCCGGTCCTGTTCCAGCAGTTCGGCTGTCTTTTCGAGGAGTTCGGCCCTTCGGCGCAGCGGCACCTCCCGCCATACGGGAAATGCCTTTGCGGCAACCTGTAAAGCCTCATCCATGCGGGCCACATCCGCTCTACTTACCCTGGCAACCAGTAGGGCCGGATCATTTGGTGATTCGCGGTCGAGAACATCCTGAGTCATAATCTCCTTGCCGCCGACCGACAGGGGGATTTGAAACGGCAGCTGTTGCCGGATTTTAGCCAGTGCGCTGTCAAATCCATCCCGCACATCCTTTTCACAAAAATCCAGGAGGCCCTGATTGGCAAACGGCGAATCGATGTCGCCGGAAACAACAGTCACCCCTTTGTCTATCTCCTGTTCCAGAACCGGCGGTTCGAGCATGGAATCTATCGACACTCTCTCATGAAAACTCTGCCGCAGAAAACTGCTGCTTGATGTGTTCTCGAGCAGACGGCGAACCAGATAAGCCATCCCGGGCAGGAGTTCTCCTATGGGACAATAAATCCGCACCCTGTAGCCGTCGTCGGCAAATACCCGCCGTTCCGGTTCCGCCATGCCGTACAGCATCTGCAGCTCAATGGCTGTTTTATCCAGCCCTTTTTCTTCCGCAACCACTATGGCATGCACCAGGGAACGCATATTGTGGCCGGCAAAAGCGGGAGAAACCAGCTCGTGGTTATCGATCAACTGAATGCTCAGATTCTCATAATTGGCGTCCGTCAATCCTTTTTTGGTGTACACCGGACAGGTAAAGCCGTTCTGCCGGGCATGCACCACTTCATAATCCCAGTAGGCCCCCTTGACCAGGCGGACGGTAAAAGGCGTTCCCCTTTGTTTACTCAGGGCAAGGAAGCGGTCACAATCCTGCCCGCTCTCCTTCAGGTAGGCTTGAAGAACTATCCCGATATGCGGCCAGTCAATAAGATCCTGGTGGAGAACCACTTCTGAAAAAAGGTCACAGGTAATATTGTGGACAGCCCATTGTTCAAGATCAAAATTGATAAACACATTCTTCTGCCTCGCCATTCGCAGCAGCGGCAGCAGGCGTTCCTTGAGGCGGGAGACCGAACCCCGGTGGTCGCTTGCATCCAGGTAAGGATCAAGCGCTGATATTTTCAGCGACACATTTACTTTGGGAATCGGACCTTGGGGAGATGCATGCAGTTGAGGAACAGCAGGCCATTTTTCCGCGGCTTCGCTCAGCAATGCAATCAGATCCACATATTTCTGGAGATACTGTTGCGCCTCAAATTCACTTGTGGTCGCCTCACCGAGAATATCGACAGAAAAGGCCAGCTTTTCCCGGGCCAGTCCGCGCAATAATTTCAGTGTCTTGTTACTCTCATTTTCACAGATAAAACGCCGGCCCATTCCGGCCACGTTCGCACGCACCATGCGGACGGCAAGCGGCGCCGTCACGGTGCCGGTCGTCATTTTCAAAGCCGTGCGGACGGGACCGGGCAAATCACGGCCTTCCTTGAGAAAATAATCGCGGACATGGGATCCGACCGCCGAAGTCGAGTTCAGGGAAGGCAGGACATCGATAAAACGAAAGGCGTCAATTTTGAACGCCTCATCCTTCATGATCCAGTCAACAAACTGCCCCTGCCAGTACTTCCGGTCAAAAAGGCCCGGAGTCCGGCCCTGCATTTTCTGCCAGTAGCGCATGCCAAGTTCCATAATGCGCTTATTGCGGCTGTCATGTATCGTGCCGGTTGTCATCAATCTCTCGTTTCCGGTTTCCTTGCAGGAGAATCCCGGGCGCAGACCTTATTCTCATCAAGGCGTGATAATGTTAAACTACTGCCTTTGGCGGCAGAAGTACGGCAGCGGCAACAACTGTGGTCCACATATCCTTTTTGCCGATGCTGGCCTGGGTAATATTCCTGGTATTGACGATCTGATCACTGAGTTTCCAGTGGTTCAGGCGTTCATTGTAGTTCAGGTTGACATCAAAATCGATGTCAAGAATTGTGGCCAGCATCTGCGCGGCAAGATCTTCGGCATAATCACCTGTTGCCTTTTCGTCGGTGCCGAAACTGTGATGCTCGGAAAGATAGCCGAAATTCCGGCCGTCTCTGGGAATGGCCAGGCCCACGGAAGCTGCCATCAGCCGATGGCTTTCATTGGTTGCCGCATCAGAGACAACGGCATGCACAATCTGGCCGGGAAACAATTCTTTTAATCCCTTGGCCCGGGAAACAATCTTGCAGTATGGCGGAAAAATACTGGAAACCCGAACGATGTTAAAGGGGGCGATTTTGGCGTTCCGCAAGGCCATCTCGAAACTGACAAGCTTTTCCTTGTGCTTGCCTACTCCTTTCGTCAGAAAAATCCTGTCTGCAACATACACCTGGCAACCTCCTCATTCTTGGTAATGGTAAAGCCGATTTATAAAAATGTCCGCCCAAAAGACAACTTCCCCTGAACCCGGATACAAGTGAGCGTTTCCTTTTCCCGGGAATTATCCTTATAATATATATTATGGAAAAAAGAATGTGTTCTTCTTTTTCCGACTTAAAGTTAAAATCTGGTCTTATCTGAAGGAGAAACAATGAAAGTATTGCTGGTTCAGCACGGAGAGGCAAAAAGCAGCGATGAAGATCCGGCCCGGCCCTTGAGTGAAGAGGGTTTCCGTAAAACCGAAAAGATTGCCGCCTGGATCGGCAAACATTCTTTTTCAGTGGCGGAGATTCAGCACAGCGGTAAAAAAAGAGCAGAAGAGACTGCCATGATTTTTGCCGGGCACCTGTCCCCGGAAAACGGAATTTTTTCTGCAGCGGGATTAAACCCCAATGACGATGTGGTATCTTTTGCAGAACGCTTAAATCAACGGGTGGAACCTGTCATGATCGTCGGTCATCTCCCTTTTCTGGGCAAGCTTGCCGGCTTACTTCTTGCCGGTGATCCGCAGCGGAACGTGATCTCGTTCACCAACTCAGGGGTTGTCTGCCTGGAAAAGAAAAACGATGCATGGTCGGCTGCATGGATTATCATCCCCGGGCTTCTCGCCGAGTAGCAGTGAAAGTGAGTTTTTCGCGCCGGACGGCGATGAAAAAAAATAATCTACTCCAGATATTCTTTTGTCTTATACAAGAGATTTATAACATTCTTAAGATGAGACGGCTGGGCAAGAACAAACTGGATATCAGGTATACGGCTGTATTTTAATATATCTTCACAGATTGCAGAAGGATCAGGCTCCAAGGTTGCAATAATCAGGGCCGAACCCTTGAGAGCAATGGGCATTACATTATGTTTCAGCACGACATCGCGGGGCAGCAGCGAGAGTATTTTCCTATTTACTTTGATTTTTCTTAAATCAATAAAAGGAATCCTGAATTTTTCCGCCAGGGAAATATAAACCTCGCTTTCCTGGAGCACGCCTTTTTCCACCAGGAATTGACCGATTTTCTTATTCTGAATACTTTCCTGATAGTTCAGGGCTTCGAGGACCTGGTTTTCATTGACCATTCCGGCGGCCAGGAGAATTTCCCCAATCTTCAGCCCTTTCAGAGGCCCTTCCCGGGCTTTTTGAATTTCCATCTCGACAGCGGAATAGTCGAGCTTGGCCTTCTGGGCGATAATCCTGCCTAATTTCAATTCCTTCAAGTGCTGAAATTCTTCCAGGGCCTTTTTCAGGACGTTGCCGGCAATAAATCTTTTTTCAAGAAGTATATCGCCCAGATATCTCTGCTGACAGCGCTTCTTGATATTGATTCTGGGGAAGAAACTATATTTAAAGCGGGTTTGCTCTTTGGTTGAAAAACCGAACAGTCCATTTTCCAGATCCTGTTCAGGCGGAATGGCTTCATGGAAAATATTGCCATCATTGGTCTCGATTATTTCGATATGACATATACAGTCCTGGAATCTCTGAAACTCCTCCGGCAGACCTGAGAGTCGTATACAGCACACGCAGTCAAGGGCCACGACGCGATCCACATTTCCATCCTCGGCAATAATGGAAATTTCATGAGCAAGGGGATGAAAGAGGATGGCACTGAGCACTTCTTCCCTTTTCCCCCCGAGATATTCAAGAATGACGGGGACGCCTGCGGTTTTATCCTGCTTCTGGGTTAAACCGCTCCAGACTGAATCGGTTTCAAGAGTATCATCGGAAAAAACATAATCAAAGAGATCATCCTTGAAGTGAATGGTATCCTCTTCCTCATACTCTGTGCCGTCTGGATAGACCGCATCGTAAATATTCTCTATTTCAGCCATATTCAACTTGGCAACCTGTTTATGAACAGACTTTGTCCCTTTCACTCTGCCGGCCCTTAAATCTTTTGCGGTCTGAAGATCCAGATTCGCTTCAACAAAGCGCTCCTGCATCTTCAGGACTTCACCCCGATTCTGATAGGCATCGGTAAAATTAGGGTTGAGTTCAACGGCCTTTGAGAAAAATTCAATTGCCTCGTTCAATTGCCCGCCATGCAACATTTTAAGCCCTTGTCTGTGAAAAAATACCGCTTCTTCCTTGCTCACGGGAACTCTCCTCTGCCGGATAAACGCCTAATCCGCATCCGCATCATCATAACTGCACCCTTTATTGTAAAGCTAACAAGAATTTTTATTCCATGTAAAGCACAAAACGTGCCATTAATTTAAGATAAGAATATATAAAGTCCGGCCGCAGCTCCAACCCTGAACCGGTCTTCTGTTCCGGAATATATATGAACGTTTCTCACGCAGGCCCGGCCTCATTGACTTCCCGGCTGACCTGGCCTGCAAATTGTTTGAAATTTTCAGCAAACATACGCATCAGTTTTTCGGCCTGCCGGTCATATTCTTCAGGTCTCTCCCAGGTGTTTCTGGGAGTTAGGACATCAGCCGGCACCTCGGGACACTGGAGCGGAACATGGAGACCGAAAAAGGGTTCCTGCTCCGTCGGCACCTCATTAAATTTTCCGCTCAGTGCCGTATTAACCATGGCGCGGGTATAGGCTATTTTCATCCGTTTGCCGACACCGTAGGGTCCTCCTGTCCACCCGGTGTTGATCAGCCATACCTGTGATCCGTGTTCCTCCAGTTTTCTGCCGAGCAGTTCCGCATAACGCATTGGATGCATCGGCATAAAAGGTGCTCCGTAGCAGGCACTGAACACCGGTACCGGTTCGGTAATCCCTCGTTCGGTTCCTGCAACCCGGGCGGTATATCCGGAAAGAAAATGATACATGGCCTGCTCTTTTGTCAACCTGGCAACCGGCGGCAGAACACCGAAGGCATCGGCGGAAAGAAAAATGATGGTTTTAGGATGCCCGCCCAGTCCGCTTCTGCTGGCATTCGGAATGGCGGAAATATGGTAGGATCCGCGGGTATTTTCCGTAAAGGTCTCATCTTCAAGATCTATCATGCGGTTAGAGGAATCCAGAGAGACGTTTTCCAGGATCGTGCCGAACCTTCTGGTGGTTGAATAAATCTCCGGTTCCGCTTTTCTGGACAGCCGGATCAATTTGGCGTAACAACCTCCCTCAAAGTTGAAAATGCCGTCATCACTCCAGCCATGTTCGTCATCCCCGATCAGTGTCCGGCTTGCATCAGCGGAAAGGGTTGTTTTACCTGTGCCGCTGAGGCCGAAAAACAATGCCGTCTCATCATCGGGTCCCGAACTTGCCGAACAGTGCATGGGCAGAATCCCTTTTTTGGGCATCAGGTAGTTCATCACCGTGAAGATGGACTTCTTGATCTCTCCGGCATAACTGGTTCCGCCGATCAGGATCATTTTCTTGTTAAAATTAATGATGATAAAGGTTTCCGACTTGGTCCCGTCCAGGCTCGGTGAGGCATGAAAACGGGGCACATTAATTACAGTAAATTCGGGCACATGTTCGCTGAGTTCCTGCGGTGTTGCCTGGATAAACATGTTGCGGGCAAAAAGACTGTGCCAGGCATACTGGGTAATAACGCGAATCGGCAGTCGGTATTCGGGATGAGCACCGGCAAAACAGTCCTGCACATAAATGTCCTGGGTCTGAAGATGCAGGGCCATGCGTTTGTGCAACTGGTCAAAATGCTCCCTGGAAATCGGCGGATTTACCTTTCCCCACCAGATATCCTTCTGCGTCTTGGAATTCTGAACTATGAATTTATCGTCAGCCGAGCGGCCCGTATGGTGGCCGGTCCGTACGGTAATCGGACCCAGATGCGAAAGACGGCCCTCCCCCCTGTTGAGGATTTTTTCATACAATACAGGAGTCGGAAGATTCCAGAAAACTTCGTTCAGATTCGACAAACCATGATTTTCCAGACCGTAATGGCTCTTTTGCCTGGGACAATTCTGCTGCTTCATAAATTTCTCCGGAGTTGAAACAAGTTAATCAAATCATATACAGCGAAATTACCAATGCGGTTGATTACCGATACGATTGTTAATAACTTCAAGGGTATTGCTGATGACCACAAAAGCTTCGGGATCAATCTGCCTGATGAGAATTTTCATCTGGCCGATGTCCATAAGGGGAACAACTGCATACAGTATTTTTTCTTTTTTGCCGGTGAATCCGCCCTGGCCCTCGATGACAGTTACGCCTCTTCTGATATCCTTCAAGATTTCCCCGGCTATAGTCTCCCAGTGCGAAGAAATGATAAACACCGCTTTTCTCTGACTCAGCCCCGTCACGACAATATCCGTTATTTTGGAACTGACATAAATAACAATAAGAGTATAGAGGAACGCGTCAAGTGAATAGAAAATGGCGACCAGGGAAAGGACAATGATGTTGACGGTCAGGACCGTGTTACCGAGGCTGATGGCAAATCTCCTGTACAGCATCACGGAAAGTATATCAAGCCCCCCCTGGGAGCCGGAAGAGCGCAGCACGATCCCGGTTCCTGTCCCGAATATCAGGCCGGCAAGCAGAGTACTGAGAATTTTATCCTCCAGTTGAATCGGAAAATGAATGTATTTCAGGCAGAGAGTAAAAACCAGGGTGCCTAACAGGCTGTAGAAAAAAAATCTTCGCCCCACAGACATCCAGGCCAGAACAAAAAGGGGAATGTTGGTCAGCAGATATATCCAGCCCAGATTCATGAAGGGCAGAAATTCATGGATGATGAGACTCAGTCCGGTTATGCCACCGGTGGCGAAATGATTCGGGATGAGGATGCCGTTTACCGCCACAGCGCCTATAATACATCCGGTAACAATCAGGATCAGGTCGAAAAGCAGTTTTTTCGTTGTCGTGAAAAGCGGCTGGGCTTCCACAGTGGCGCAGTCCGGATCGCGCTGAAAATGTTTTTCTGCCACTGGTCACCTCCTCATTTCCTGCTGCCGTTATTCACTCACGGTCGATACTGGTCCCGAAGGAATAATTGTGACTGTACCTTTTCTACTCATTTCCTGCACAGGGATTCCCACCCTCTGGGCAAAGAATTGACTTCCAGGCACAGTTTCTGAACAAATGAATAGAGTTGACTGCGAGAGCAGTTGACCGAGGACTGGCGGGCGGATGTTTCAACGTCGCGCACTTCATTACGGAGAAACGAAACAAGGGCTCGGGAGACCACTTCGTTAAACCCGGGACATTGCCGGTCAATCCTCCGACAGAAATTCTGCAGCCGCTGCCAGTTGACTATCGCCCGTGCCGGGCCCCGATAAATGCTGAGATCACGATTATCGGGATTGAGATCGCGCAGGATTATCTGCTGTGCCCGATACAAGGCCGCCTCATATAAAATATTCAGTTCTTTCTCCAGAAGTGAAAGATGCGGGCCGTTCTCGTCTTCCTCCAGGTAATAGAGGCTGCTGTGCAGGGCAATTTCCGGAATTTCTCCGGAATTGCGCAGGATGATTACTTCTTCTTCCAGGATCGATTCCCTTTCATCCTCTTTCATGTATTCCGGGAATCATTCTGGTTATCGAGGTGAAAAAGGTCGCGGATGATGGTGATTCTCTCTCTGCGGTCACTGCCGTGCCGGCCGTTGTCTGCCTTGAGGAACTGCATTGGATTATGCAGCATTTTCGCAACAATCGCCGAGGTCATTTTTTCCAGTGACTTCTGATCCTTCGGACTGAGGTCCCTCATTTTTCCAAGGGTTTTTTCCAGCTCCGCCCGGCATATTTCATCGGCCATGTGCCGTAAGGCCACAATAGTCGGATTTGCCTCCATGTTGTCGAGCCAGCTGCTGAATTTCAACGTTTCCTCGGCAACTATCCGTTCCGCCCTGACAGCCTCCCGTTCACGTTCCGACTTGTTCATCTCGACGACATTGGTGAGATCGTCGATATCGTAAAGATACACGTTATCGAGATCATTGATATTCTGATCAAGATCTCTCGGGACGGCAATATCGATAAAAAACAGCGGCCGGTTCCGGCGCTCCCGCATGACCGGCTTGACGTCTTCCTTGCTCAGGATTGTTCCGGTTGCACCCGTTGAACTGATAATGATGTCCACATGCTCGAGCTGTTCGACCAGTTCATCAAGGGAGACAGCCTGGCCGTTAAACCGCCGGGCAAGCTTGACCGCCCGTTCCAGGGTCCGGTTTGCGACCACTACCTTTTCCACCCCCTGGCCGATCAGATGTTCAGCCGCCAGTTCCGCCATTTCTCCTGCCCCTACCAGCAGGACCGACTTGTTGTCAAGCTGGCCGAAGATTTTCCTGGCCAGCTCAACAGCCGCATAACTTATAGAGACTGCACTGGCTCCGATCTGCGTTTCCGTACGAACCCTTTTGGCCACGGAAAACGATTTGTGCAGCAGCTTGTTGACAATCAGGCCGCTGGTTTTCTGCTGGGAAGCATGACGGTAAGCCTCTTTCAACTGGCCAAGTATCTGGGCCTCGCCGACTATCATGGAATCAAGGCTTGAAGCAACCATAAAAAGATGCTGAATCGCCTCTTCGTTTTCATAATGATAGACATATTTATTCAGATCTTTTTCCGGAACGGCGTCGCCAAACAGAAAGTTCAGCACTCTCTGCTTTGTCTCTGCCGGCTTCCCGGTCGTATAAAGAACTTCCACCCGGTTGCATGTTGAAAGCAGAAAATGTTCGTTGATCCCCTCGAGGGAGGCAAGTTTGCGCAGCGGTTCTTCATAGCCGCCCGACAGGGCAAGCTTCTCTCTTATTTCAAGAGGGGTGGTTTTATGGTTGACGCCGAGAAGGACGATAGAATCACGAGGCATAGGTATGGATCCCACCGAGCAGATAATTTACTCCCCACAAAGTGAAAAGTACCGCCAAAAAGGCGATGATAGTCATGATAGCGGCCGGGCGTCCCCGCCAGCCGACCGTGAAACGCTGATGGACCAGTGCCGCGTACAGAAACCAGGTAATCAGGGACCAGGTTTCTTTCGGATCCCAGTGCCAGTATGCACCCCATGCCTGTTTCGCCCAGATGGAACCGGAAATGATTCCCAGGGTGAGCAGGGGAAAGCCGACCGACAGACAGTGATGATTGAGCTTATCCAATGCATCAAGGGAAGGAAGACGTGAATAGAAGAGGCCGAAGCGCTTGCGCTTGATTTCCCTTTCCTGCAGCAGGTACATTATCCCGCCTATGCAGGCCAGGGCCAGAAAACCATCGGCCACAATGGAAACCGAGGCGTGAAAAGGGAGCCACCAGCTCTGCAGGGCAGGAATCAGCGGCAGGATCTCACGGGAAGCCAATGCTGCAATGAACATCAGGATCACCGTCATGACACTGACAAAGGTCCCTAAATTTTTAACAGTGTATCGCCAGCGGAAAGAAAGATAGCACCAGGCAATGGACCAGGCAAAAAATGAAACGGTTTCATGCTGGGAAGTAATCGGGGTATGGCCGGCCTCCAAATAACGGAAAATAATATTCAGGGTATGCGCCACCCCGGCAACCAGAAAAATCCGGCGGGCGATGTGACGCACATTTCCTTTCTGGGAGACAAAAAAGACAACATATGCGGACATCGCCAGAAAATAGACAACAAAACTGACTTGAAACAGTATGTAGCTCATCAATGATCCAGCTTCAGTTTTTTTATTTCCGGATCAGCTTCCGGGCCCAGGATATTGCGGAGATGATTTTGCAACTCATCGAGCCGTCCGGTCTTAATCCAATTAATTATATCGTTATGCAGTATTTTTTTATATATTTTTTTCCTGTCCGCTTGAGAAAGGCCGTCCATTCCCATTAATGTTGTCTTCTGCCGGATATCTGACATGATATCAAGCAGGACAGCATATTCCGGGCCAAACTCATCTTCCATTTTTTCCCGGATAAAGGCGGCTACCGCCGGACTTTTCCCTCCTGTTGAGATAGCCAGGGTAAGGTCTCCCCGGCGAAAAGTCGCCGGTACCTGAAAATTACAGCAGGCCGGGTCATCAGCCACATTGATCAATTGCCTGTTTTCAAGCGACTGCCTGCAGATTACATCCTGAATCTGCCGATGGTTGGTGGCGGCAAAAACAAGAAATGCCTTGTCCAGGTCAGTGGAGCCATATTTCTTTTTTCGCCAGTCTATTTTTCCCTCGGCGGCAAGGGCTGCCAGTTCAACCGTCACCTCCGGACTGATGACCCTGACAAAGGCCCCCTCCTGAAGCAGTCCCTTCACCTTTCGTTCCGCCACCCCGCCGCCTCCGACAACAACGCATAACCTTCCGGTAAGATTAAGAAAAACAGGGTACATTTACATACTCCCGCTACTTTCGCGGCGTTAATCTGTTCAGCAGAATATTCTTGTCTTCCTCCAGGCTTTTCAAAGTTCTCCTTGAGGCCCCGATCTTATATTCTGCTTCCGCCAGCTGCAAAAACGGCTTCAGGCTCTGCCGCTTGACATCATGAGCAAGATATATGACGCCGTCGGGCTTTAAGGCCTTGCGCATGACATTGAGCAGTGGTTCAAAAAACTCTTCTCGAAAAAGGATTTCCGCTCCGATAATAATATCATACTGTTTCATTTCCGGGGGATTTTTCCAGTCCAGCAGTGCAAATTCCACATTATCCAGCCCGCTTGCCGCAGCACTCACTTTTTCAAAATCAAGAATAAGTTCTTCATAATCAGTCAGGGTAACCGAACATCCTGCCGCGGCGGCAGCGAGTCCGGGCGCTCCCAGGCCGGCTCCCAGCTCCAGCATGGTGGTCCCCTTGTCATACTGCTGTCCGGCAAGGAACTGCGCCAGGACAATGGCGGATTCCCACAGTTTTACCCAGAAGGGGAAGTCCGATACGTTTTTCAAGGCATCCTGACCGTCCAGCAGCTGCTCGAGATCACTGATGGTCAGGAGGTGCAACCGTACGCTTCCCAGCTGCAAAGGTTCAAATTCCACTTTGTACCGATCTTTTATCGTATAATAAACGGCTTGCTCTGCCGCAGGTAATGCCTGGGGATCCATAATTCTCTCTTTTATGCGATGTTGAAGATAAAGGGTATCGGCAAAGCCCCCGCCGCATGGGCCCGGCATGAAACTCAATGAGTTCCGCCAATTCATTTTCTCCCGGAAGTTTGCCGGTCATGGCCGATCCAAAATTATTGCAAAAAGTACCATGTCAGACCTATCCCGGAAACACACAGGCAATAGTAACCGAACCATTCCAGGCTGCCCCTCCGGACAAGATGCATCAGCAGGACAATGGCATAATACCCGGATATGACTGATGCCATGGTGCCGACGGCTATGGACAATATCATCCCGGATGAAGGCGGGTCCATAATGAGATCGCTCAGTTTCAGCACCACGGCGCCAAGGATGGCCGGAATGGCCATGATAAAGGAAAATCGTGCGGCTGTTTCCCGATTAACGCCCATTACCATGCCGGCAAAAATCGTACTCCCGCTCCGGGACATACCCGGCATAATCGCTATTGCCTGCGCAATACCTATTATCAGTGACCTGGACCAGGTTACCGGGGCGCCTTTTTCATGAATATACCTGGTCAGCACCATTAGTATACCAGTTATAGCAAGCATGACAAAGGTGATCAGGATGTTGGCAAAAATCTGGTCAATCGAATCTTTCAGCCACAGGCCGAAAAAAACGATCGGCAGAGTGGCAAGGATTATATAAAAGTTCCAGTAAAATAAACGATTCAGATGTGGATCGGCCCGGCGGACAGCAGCTGATACAAAAAGCGAACTCACCATTATCAACAGATCGGCGCGAAAGACAAAGATGACTGCCAGCAGTGTACCGCAATGGAGAAAAACCTCGAAAGCTATTCCCGGTTCCTGAAAACCAAGGAGGGCAGAACCGATTACCAGATGCCCCGAACTGGATATGGGCAGAAATTCCGTCAACCCCTGCACAATCCCGAGTATGAATGCCTTGATCATGTCCATTGTTTGCGCGCACACAAAAAAAAGCCGATTGATGAAGTATCAATCGGCTTTTTAAAAATGATAGATTAAGGATGGTTATTAGCAGCCTTCGAGAGCTTTCTTGGCCTTACCCTTCACCTGTACTTTATCGCCGGCTTTGAATTTAACATCTTCGCAGGTCATGGTTACTTTGTCACCATCAACACTGTCAACAGTGCATTTCGTATTGGCCATTACCAGGCTCGCAGAACTCAATGCAAACGCCACAACCATTACCGCAGTTACCAATTTTTTCATGTTATTCTCCTTTACGTGATGAAATTATGAACCGTCATTCACCTTCTGTACAAGTCAGTGAAAAACATAAAATGTAAGTCATGGCTTGTCAAGAAAAACCCTGTTTTAAATTTTCCCTCCTGGTTTCCGGATAACCAATATTCACAGAATTGACTTGATATCCTTCTCAAGCATTGAATAAGGAGCATACCCGGGATAACGCTTTACCATGTTGCCTTGTCGGTCAAATAAAAAAGAAGTCGGAATGCCGATTATGCCGCCAAAATCCCTTTCCGTTTTCCGGTCCGACATGAGAATCGGATAATTGATATTCTCCTTCTCAATGAGCTTGGCGACCACCTTGGGTCCCTTTTCATCCATGGAGATGCCGATAACCGAAAATCCTTCGGCAACGTACTTTTCCTGCAGCTTGATGAGCGAAGGAATCTCCTGGCGGCACGGCGGGCACCAGGTGGCGAAAAAAGTTATCAACAGGGCCTGTCCCTGATATTCATCACTTGTAACCTGTTTGCCGTCGATTGCTGAAGTCAGGGAAAAATCCGGCATCCTGCCGACGGCTTCAGCTCCGGAACCTGTCAACACAAGAAAAAGAAATCCGGAGGAAAATAATTGCAGGACCCGAAACAGCTTACTTTCTGATTTAATCATTCTCTCTCTTTAAAATAATAAATTGAAGCACAGCACTACGAGCTTTAACAAAACAATCCCACATTCTGTCAATACGGCTCAGTTAGTAATTATATACATTAACGGAAAACTGACAAGCTGTCCGGTCAGCCTACTTCTTCAGGAGTGTTCACATTCCGCCATGCCCTGTGAAGATGAAGGGGCGGACTCGGGGTTATGACGCCGCGGCGATCTTTTATTTCAGCAATACGGAATATTTTATTTACCGCGATTTCCTCCAGGTATTCCCGGCATCGACAGTCATAAAAGGCAAGCAGAGGCTCAATATGTCCGTCACCAAGGAGATCGGGCAAGACAGCCAGGGTGTCACTGTTTCTCAAACCAAGAAGCCAGTCGATTGCCTCCACTTTTATTTCCGGCTGATCACAGCCGATTACCAGCCAGGATACATCAGGGTTCCATCGCATAATGGAGAGGACCCCCGCCAGCGGTCCTTGCAGTCCGGGATCATCCAGGATGACGGGGATATCGGCCAGAGTTGCCGGAACTTTTCCTTTTCCGGAAATAATTATTCTGTCAAATCTGCTTTTTAATTTTGCAGCAGCCGTTTCCAGCCAGGTGCTTCCGTTCTGCTCGATCAGATGTTTCGGCCGCCCCATCCTGCTGCTGGCTCCCCCGATGAGAATACACCCCCAGACCTCTTGACATGCTTGTTTCCTCGGGCCCGGCATCAAATCATTACTCCGGTTCATCAGGTACAGGGAAAATCCCTGCTTCCCGGCCGCGGCGAAGCAATTCGACTGTTGCGGCTTTTCCCTCTTCACCCATATGCAATGAAAAATCGTTGACATACAGGTCTATATGATTCTGCAGCACGTCAATGCTCATTTCCTGGGCATATTTGCGCACATAAGGGAGACACCGGCCGATATTGTTCTGCGCCCATTCCAGGCTGCTTCTGATGGCATTTTCAATCTCCCGCAGCATAGCCTCCGGCAGATTTTTCCTGGCCGCGATGCAGCCGAGAGGAATGGGCAATCCTGTTTCCTTTTCCCACCATGCCCCGAGATCCTCCACTAACTGAAGATCAAAGTCTCCATAGGTAAACCGGCTTTCATGAATGATGACCCCCCCTTCTATTCTGCCTTGGGCAAGGGCCGGCATGATCCGGTCAAAGCGCATGATCCTGATGTTTTCACAGCCTGGCGCATAAAGCCTGAGCAGCATTGCCGCCGTGGTATATTTTCCCGGCACCGCTATCCGGTCCCGTGCCGGATCAAAAGCATGACCTTTCCTGGTCACCAGCAAAGGACCGCATCCTCTGCCCAAGGCCGCACCGGCCGAAAGCATGACATAATGGTCAAGGACATGCCCCAGGGCATGAAAAGAGAGTTTCGTCACCGCAAGCTTTTTCTCCAGAGCCCAGAGATTCAGGGTCTCCACGTCCTCCAGCACCGGCGGGGCAAATGATATATTTTTGAGAGGCACCCTGTTGTGGACCAGGGCGTAAAATATAAAGGTATCATTGGGACAGGGGGAATATCCCAGGGTCAGTTCCTTCATGTGCCGGTCCCCGCAGGTAGTTCCGGCCGCATCCCGACGAGATGCCGGACAACGGACGCCGTTACCCGGGCGGCCCGAACGCAGGCCTTCTGTAATTGCCAGCGGCCGGTATCCCTGTCCTCCACCATATTGCTGATACACCGTATTTCCAGGCACGGTAGAGCAAACGCGGAACATACCCTGGCTACCGCCGCACCCTCCATATTTTCACACAGTCCTTCATGCTGCATGGCAAGCATGGCGCCCCGTTCCGCCGTACCGCTGGCACAATTAACAGTGACAAACGTACCGGAGTAATAGGCAATCCGCTCCGCCCGGAGAACTTCCCCGGCTTCTCTGAGCATAAGGTGATCCATGATAAACGAATCCGGTACCCCGAGTTCCTTCCCGGTCAAACGCTCAATGCGGTCATGCAGGCAGATCCCCAGGTCTCCCATCACCTCGCGTTCGGCAAGGCAGATGTCGAGGAGCCCGGGGCCCGGGCTGCCGGTATGCGCATAGGCTCCCGCCACCCCGAAATTGATGACCGCCGCTACATTTTCGCCATGTCCATGCAACCGTGAGCTGAGCCGGACCGCTGTTTCCAGAGGCCCGACGCCTGTTAGGAGATGGGAAAAACCCTCAGATCCGCATGCCGCAAGGAACGGCTTCATTTCATATTCAGTTGCTGCGGTAACCAGATACATTAAACTCTCACCAGGTAAGCTCAAGACTCTTTTCCGGCACTGTAAATTAGGTTACAGTTGTTTGCAAGAATTGTCGGTTTCGCAAAGTTGATGAACTCGTAAAAAGTCATCAAGAGTGATGGATAAGCAAAAAGTCGTTTGTTCCGCCGCTAATAGCGGGATGTGGTTTGAATTGCCGGATCTTCCATGCCGGTATATAAAAAAATAAAAACAAAAATAACCAGTAAAATCGGTCAATTGCAAGCCTGCTCGTTTGTAAATTAACTGTAGACATAATCCATATCCCAGGTACTCTTATATTCCCATGTCCGACCATTTTCAGCTCTCAGCATACGACTACTTTCTGCCGGAAGAAAATATTGCCCAGCATCCTGCCGCAAAACGCGATCACTCAAGACTGTTTATTCTGGATTGTGAAAAGGACAGGGTTCTCCATGACTATTTCAACAATATTATCAATCTGTTCAGACCCGGTGATGTTCTGATTGTCAACAACACCAGGGTCTTCCCGGCACGACTTCTGGGAGAAAAGGAAACAGGGGGGAAAGTGGAAGTACTGCTTCTTCACTATCCCGAAATTTCCCTGGCCGGGAACAATGGAACACTGCACACCGTCGAGGCCATGGCCCTTGTCAAAAGCTCAAAAAGACCGAAACCCGGTAGTATTCTGTCCTTTGGCGAATATCTGCAGGCGGTGGTCCTGGAACTTTTCGACAATGGTCAGGTGAAGCTGGAACTCCGGTATGAACTGATGCCCGGTAAAAATCTTGACGATATATTTGCCCTGTACGGGCAGGTCCCCCTGCCGCCCTATATCAAACGCCCTGCAGGCACAACTGATCATGACCTGCAGCGGTATCAAACCGAATATGCAGGACTCCCGGGTTCGGTAGCCGCACCTACCGCCGGTCTCCATTTCACTGAGAAGCTGCTCGACAGGATCCGCGAAAAAATAGAAGTTTTCGAGATAACCCTCCATGTCGGCTATGGAACATTTGCGCCGGTCAGAACCGAGGATATCCGCAGCCACCGCATCCATTCGGAATGGATTGACATATCTGCCGAAACCGCCGAGGCCATCAATGAATATAAACAATATGGCAGCAGAATATGGGCGGTGGGGACCACAACTGCCCGCGCCCTGGAATTTGCCGCAAACAACCGGGCGGAACTTCAACCATTCCGGGGACTATGCGATCTGTACATTTACCCCGGTTATCAATTCAAAATTATCGATAACCTGATCACTAATTTTCATCTCCCCAGGTCTTCCCTGCTCTTCCTCGTAGCCGCGCTTGTCGGCCGGAAAAGGATTCTTGAATGCTACCGGGAAGCCGTCGGCAAAGGATACCGTTTCTACAGTTACGGAGATGCCATGGCCCTGATTACCCGGCCTTGAAAACATAAATCGGTTTCCGAATCAGGATGTCACCAAATCCATACTTACGCATGCCGGCGTCCCCCTGCCTTCTATTTGATCGATTCAAGAAGCGCATCTAGTGATATAACCAATAATCAGTTGGTGATATCACTAAATATCGAATTACATCCTGCTTTCCGGCTTGCCGCCATATTCCAACTTTTTGAAATAACTCATATTTATATGAAAACTCAAACAGGCTCGTTTTTTGCTAGTAAACAATTAAAGGGATTCGCTCCATAAAAAAAGAACCAGCAGACCGTTATGAACAACTTCAACCTGACATTCATGGATAAGATCCGACACCTGTTGAATCCGCTGCATGTTTATTGCAGGCTGACGCATCTGGGAATGTCAAGAAAGGTTGCCAGGGATCTGTGTAAAACCTATGAGGCCCGCCTGTATAAACAAACGATCGGAAGGTCATGAGGCTCTGTATCTTCCAGTTGTGACCATCGCGGCAATGACTGATCAAGATGAATTAACGACAACCTGAAAAGAGATTATCATGGATGGTATTCTCAAGAAAATTTTCCTCTTTGTATTTGGGGCGTCGATCCTGGGCATCGCCATAATCAATCTCTTCATTTACCCATCATTTACCACAATGCTGATCGCCAATTCGAAAACCGAAGCAACAACGATTGGCCGCCATATGGCAAGAATGATTTTTTCCGAATATTTCCAGGAAAACAAAAAGGTTTCCCCGGATAGTCTGATCGATATAAATCATGCAGAGCAGGAATTCAACCTGTACAAACTGAAAGTGTTTAAACCCGGCGGCGAGACGGTTTATTCAACAGATTCCACGGATATCGGCCTGATAAACGACAAGGATTATTTTCACAGCCTGGTTGCCCGGGGCAGGAACTTCACCAGAGTTGTGGAAAAAGGGGGCACGTCGATGGATGGCCAGAAGATCCCCGTTACCGTTATCGAATCCTATGTCCCATACATGAACAACGGGTCATTTATCGGTGCCCTGGAAGTCTATCTTGATATAACCGAAAAAAAAAGGATGCTGCAAAACACCCTTCTGGTCTGCAACATAGTCTCAATCGGGCTGACAGCCCTGTTTTCCGCAATAATAATGGCAACCCTCATGCAGCTTGATAAATCAATTAATGAGCGCAAAAGGAGCAACGGCAATCTTGAACAAAGTAATGCCCGCCTGAACCGGGAAGTTGAAATACGCAAACAGATCCAGTTGGAAAAAGAGAACCTGATAAACAAGTTGAAATCCTCCCTGGAGAAAGTCAAGCTGCTCAGCGGCTTTCTGCCGATCTGCGCCTCCTGCAAGAAAATAAGGGACGATAAAGGATACTGGAATCAGATTGAATCATTTATCCGGGAACATTCGGAAGCGGAATTCAGCCATGGCATATGTCCCGACTGTGCACATAAACATTATGGGGAATTTTACCCTGAGAATCAATCGGAGACCGTTAATAATTCTTCGGTAAACACCTCTGCCCCAGGATTTTGAATAAATTACCGGGCATCCTGTTTCCGCATTGCCGCAATGAATTGCTCTGCTTCACGAATGGAAGCTTCCATTTCTTTCACCAGGCCGGCTACATTGTCCTCTATGGCCACAAGTTCGTTCTGCAGCGAAGAAATTGCCTGAGCGTTTAGATTATGCTTCAGGTAAAGTACCTGATCATGAAACGCGGTCAGAACAGGATGAATTTTTTTCTCCGCACTTTTCATGGCCTTTATTAACCGTTCATAATCACGACGGGTAGCATTCATCTTGGCCCGGCTGTCCTCACGCAGCCTGGTGTTTGAATATTCCCGCAGTTCATCCTCCCATTCATCGAAAAGCGCCCCAGAGACCTTCTCAACATCAGCTATTCGCTTATGGACAAGATCAGCCTTTTCTTTGCTTTTCACATAGACCCTGTCCAGTTGCTCATATTTTTGCTGAAGATCCCCTCCCTTGACGGTGACAACAGAGGTAAACTGCTCCAGCGCCGACTGAAACTGCTCTTTGACTTCCTCCTGCGCATCCCTGGCATCCTCAACCCGGTTAACCATCAAATCACGTTTGTGAATGCCGGCTTTTTCAAGGGTGGTATAATAGACCTGCTGGCATCCGGCTGTAAGCAGAAGATAAAAAATAAATAGCGGCCAGATAACAGATATTTTCATCACACTCTATCCCTTATTTTTGTATGATTTCAGCCAAAAAAAAACCCGGTCCTTGCCGGGTGGGAGGAACACTGCTCAATAAAAAAAATCACACGGCGGCCGCAGGACAATTTTTGCAGCTTTCTCCACCGCTCTGACAGGAAGGGGCGGGAGACTCTTTCTTTTCTGCCGGCTTCTTTTTGTTTTCACCACCGTTTGCGGTGCCACTATAGCCGTCAGCATACCAGCCTCCGCCTTTAAGCTGAAAAGAGCTGACAGAAACCAGTTTTTTAACCGCACCCTGACAATCAGGACATATATCCAGGGGATCATCACTGATGCGCTGCTGCACTTCAAAGATTTTTTCACAGGCCGGGCATTCGTATTCATAGATTGGCATGGACTCACCTCTTTAAAAACTTGAATACATAAAAAAGGTATTTTCTTGAAATACCGAATTAAATTTTGACAGTAAAATAATCCTGTCGTCTTTTCCTGTCAACCTTCCTTTTCATAAAGATAATCCGGCGCTGAACTCCGCAGCCGACAACTCAAAATACCTGCTGAAATATTGCTGATATGTTTTGAAACCAGGAACGCCTCTGCCATTAAGCTCCTGCTCATAAGACAAATATGTTCTTGCAGAACTGCTGTTTGAAAATGTACAATTACTGAAAAACCATCAGCAAAATTTTATTTATAATTTATCTGTAAAAAAAAGATTTCACATTATATAACGGGTAAAATAGGCATATCATGGTAAAACCGGACAAATAAAAAAAGTACCGACTCTATATTTCAGCCATCCCTCGGACTGGCGGAAATATCCGGCAGTTCTTTATTTTCTGCTCCATTTTAACAACAGTTAATTTATTCATGAAACATGTAAATAATAAGGCATAAAATTTTTTTTCTATTATAAAACTAATAATTAAAAACATAAAAAACAAAAGAAAGACAAGAAATGATTTGCATTATTTCTTTTTGAACTTATGATTTGGTAATTATATTATTTGAAGATTAAGAATAATTAATTTTTGGGAGAGTAAAAATGGCTAAAACTCTTGTTGAAATGACGGCAGACATCGTTCAATCACAAATGAGCTCAAAAGAAATGACAAGTGATGAGATCAAAGTTGCACTCAATGAAACTTTTCAAACTTTAAAGGCTCTGCAGGATGAGGAAACATCAGGACAGTCTGTTGAACCAACCGAAATAAAACCTGCCATGGCGCCGGAAAAATCAATCCAGAAAAACAAGGTCGTCTGCCTTGAGTGCGGCCAGTCTTTTAAAATGCTTTCCCCCAAGCATCTTAAGAGTCATGATCTCTCGCCGAAAGAGTACAGAAAAAAATATGATTTTTCCATGCGACAGCCGCTTTGTGCCAAATCTCTCTCCGAGAGACGCTCCAAATCGGGCAAGAAAAGAGGACTGCCGGAAAACCTGAAAAAGGCGATTGCCGCCCGCACCAAAAAAAGAAAATAAATTCCAACATGAGCAGAGTCGGTTAACTTCTGACCCCCGGCTCCTGGCGCCGGGTATTATCCATATATAGATTACATGATCGGTATCTTTGATTCCGGAGTAGGCGGCATGACCGTAGCCCGGGCAATTGAACAGATATGTCCTGACTTCCCCTTCATTTATTTCGGAGATATTGCCCGTACCCCATACGGCTCAAAAAGCCCTGAGACGATTCTCCGCTACTCGAAAAATAATATTGACTTCCTCATCGACCAGGGGGCTGCCCTCATTGTCATCGCCTGTAATTCAGCATCCAGTACGGCATCGGATGAACTGCGCTCCCATTACCGGATACCTGTGCTTGACGTTATTTCTCCGGCTACCAAAAAGGCGGCAGCGGTCAGCAGAAATGGCCGCATCGGTGTTATTGGAACCAGGGCTACAGTCAAAAGCAATATATATACGAAGCGGATAAAGGAAATTCTCCCTGCTGCCGAAATTTTCAGCCAGGCGTGTCCCCTTCTTGTTCCCCTGGTGGAGGAAGCGTGGCTTTCGGAACGGGAGACCAAGATGATTCTCCGCCGCTATCTGCACCCCCTCCGGAGGAAACAGATAGATACCCTGGTTCTCGGCTGTACCCATTACCCTCTGCTCAAACACCTGATCGCGACGAGAATAGGCCGGAGGGTGCACCTGATCGACTCTTCGATTGAAATGGCCCGAGAGGTTCACGATTTTCTGGAGCAGAATACGGAAATAAAGGGAGAACTGCAGGAGGACCGCTCTCCAGCAAGCCGTTTTTACGTTTCCGACAGTACGGAAGCAGTAGAAAGTATGGCCGCAAAAATCTTCGGCCGGCCCATCCAGCTTGAAAAAATTGATATCTGACATCACGGCGGCGCTGTTTGCCCCAACATTTCTTCCTTGCGGGCCATCCGGAATTAATGGTAGCATCCGGTGATAGACATCTCCGACCGGGTTGACAAAAACAGCTTTCGATCTATTATTTTCCTCATAATTTCCTCAACATACAACATGAAAAACCGCATGAAAATATTCATTTCCGTAACCGCAGCAATACTGCTTTCCTGGTGCCCCCTGATTACCGGGGCTTTCCTGCTCCAAGCGGATGAAACGACCCCGCAGGAGCAGAGGGCCCAGGAACTGCAGGATTTTTATAACAGCCTGACCAGCCTGACCTTTGATTTCCGCCAGATCAGCAGAGTTGGCGCCAGAGAGCGTCTCGGCAGCGGCAATGCTGTTTTTGTCAAACCTGAAATCCCAGAAAAAAATCCAAGTGTTATGCGCTGGAACTATACTGAACCTGGCACCCAGGTCATTATCAACAACGGCACGACCCTGACCATTTATACCGACAAGGACCGGCAGCTGATCAGGACTTCGGCCCGGGAGCTTGAGTCCGATATAACCTACGCCTTCTTTGCCGGGAACAGGGACCTGCTGGAAGACTTCGCCGCCCTGCCGGCGGACAACGGTTTTGTTTTTTCTACGGCAGAAGAACTGCAGGCGGTCAAACTGGTCCCGCGGCAACCGCATAATCAGATCAGGGCGGTAACGATCTGGTCGGACGACAACAAGATTATCCGTCACATGGTCATTGAAGACCATTTTGATGCTGTCACCGAACTGACCTTTGAGCAGGTCTCCATTAACAGCATCAGGGCAGACGACATGGAAACGATCGACGGCATCATCTCCTTTGACGTTCCCCCGGGTACCGAGATCATAACCCAGTAACAATATCCGCCGTGCGTATTCTCCTTGCTTCCATGCCCTGGGCGATCTTCAATCGTCCCTCGATTCAACTCAGCAGCCTGCAAGCATATATACGGCAACATGGCGGGGAAACAAGTGCTGTTGAAACAAGCCATCCCTACCTCACTGCCGCCGGAGAGATAGGGCTGGAGAATTACAGGATTATATCGGAAAACACCTGGGCTGCCGAAGCTCTCTACTGCGCCCTTCTTTTTCCCGACAGGTACGACAAGGCCCGGCATGTTTATCAGCAATCACTGAATCGAAAAACAGCCCGAGCTCTGCCTGATTTTGACCTTCTTGCCGAACAGCTGGATGTCCACCTGAACAACTGGCTGGCCCGGCTGCAGCCGGAAAAGTATTCTCTTGCCGGGTTTACCGTCTGCTTCAGCCAGCTTCCCGCTTCGCTGCTTGCCGTCCGGCGCATGAAAAAAAAATTCCCCGGTCTTCCCGTGGTCCTGGGGGGTTCAACCTGTACGCCCAGGATAGGCAGTTCTCTGCTCGATGCTTTCCCGGAGATCGATTTTGTCATCAACGGCGAAGGAGAAAAACCTCTGTTCCGCCTGATTCAGTACCTTGCGGGCGCAAAAGAACATCCGGGACAGGATGTACAATACCTGGAAGCGGTGAAGCAAAAAAAGATCCGCCCAGAACCCCATCTGCCGAATGACGAGATCCGGGATCTGAATTCGCTGCCCATCCCGGATTATACCGATTACTTTGCGGAACTGCACCGGACCGGCCTCTCCTTTATTCCAGTCCTGCCGCTTGAATTTTCCAGAGGGTGCTGGTGGAATAAATGCACTTTCTGCAATCTGAACCTGCAGTGGTGCGGGTATCGAGCCAAAAACAGCGGCAGAGTTCAGCAGGAGGTCGAATTAATTGCCGCAAAATACCGCAGTCTTGACTTTGTTTTTACAGACAATTCTCTGCCGCCAAAAGAAGCGGGCAGATTTTTTTCCGCAATCACCGGTTCAAAAAAAGATCTGCGTTTTTTCGGAGAAATTCGGGCCCCGGTTACTCCGGAGTCCTGCGCGCTCTATTACGCAGGCGGCCTCCGCTCGATTCAGGCGGGAATCGAAGCTTTTTCCAATTCCCTGCTGGAGAGGATGAATAAAGGTACCAGGGTGATTGACAACATCGCCGTCATGAAATTTTCCCTGGAGGCGGGAATAAAACTTGACGGCAACCTGATCCTCGAATTTCCGGGCAGTACGGAAAAGGAAGTCGATGAAACCTGCCGGGTGCTGAATTATGTTCTTCCCTACCGGCCGCTGAAGGCTGCGGCATTCTTTCTCGGGCATGGCAGTCCGGTCTGGCAGAATCCCCGCCAGTACGGCCTGCACGCCGTGACCAGGCATCACTATAATCGCCAACTCTACCCGGAACAGCTGCTGGCAAAGATGGAAATGATCATCCAGTCCTATCGCGGCGGCAGGAAGCATCAGCAGACAATCTGGCAGCCTGTCCGGGAAAAGATCAGGCATTGGCAGGATTTTCATGCCGCCAGAAAAGATGACCGGCCGGCCCTGACCTACCGGGATGGCCGCGGTTTTATAATAGTCCGGCAGGAGTGCCCCGGCGGGGAAAAACTGCATCACAGGCTTCACGGACTCTCCCGAAAGATTTATCTTGCCTGCCGCGAGCCGGTTGCCCTACAGAAACTGGGCACCGACTTCAACTCGATTGGCGAAAAACAGCTTTTGGCTTTTCTGGAGGACCTGAAGCGGAAGCGTCTGCTTTTTCAGGATGAAGATTTGTGTCTTGCCCTGGCAGTCAAAGAACAGTAAAGATCATTAAAAAATTACTTATCCAGGAACAAACCGATGAATGACGAACGTTTTGAAGATTTATTCAATGAAAAAAAAGTGCAGGCCCCGAAGCTGAAACCAGGGGACAGGATTGACGCCGTTGTTGCCGGAATAAGCGGCGAGAACATCTTCCTCGATATCGGCGGCAAAAGCGAAGGCGTGCTCAATGCAGGCGAGCTGCGAAATGACAGAGGCGAGCTTGAAGTCAAACCCGGCGATACGGTCAACGTCTTCTATCTTTCCACCCGCGGCGGCAATATGCAGTTCACAACCAGGCTCGGTTCCGGTCAGACCAGCGTGCAGGAACTGGAAGACGCCTTTCTCTCCGGCATACCGGTAGAAGGACGGGTAACCTCGGAAATCAAAGGCGGCTTTGAGGTTATCGTTGCCGGCCAGCGCGGATTCTGCCCCTATTCGCAAATGGATATCCGGCGGGTCGAGGACCCCGATGATTACCTGGAAAAAGTCCTGCAGTTCAGGATTATCGAATTCTCCGGGCAAGGAAAAAATATTATTCTCTCCGCCCGTTCGCTTATTGAAGAAGAGCGTGAACAACAGAAGAGTAAACTCAGAAAAAATCTGAAGGAGGGAGACCGGATAAAAGGGACCGTTAGCTCGCTGCGTGATTTTGGTGCCTTTGTTGATATCGGCGGGATTGACGGCCTGATTCCTGTTTCCGAGCTTGCCTGGGGTCAGGTCGACCGGGTGGAAGACATCCTGACGCGGGGGCAGCAGGTTGAGGCGGTGGTCAGCAGGTTGGACTGGGATCACGACCGTATCACATTGAGCCTCAGGGAAACCCTTGAAAATCCGTGGGACCAGGCTGCAGATAAATTTCCCCTGGGCTCGGTTCATATCGGGAGGGTATCGCGTCTTACAACATTCGGAGCCTTCGTTACCCTGGAACCGGGTATCGACGGACTGCTTCACATTTCAAAACTCGGGGCCGGCCGCAGGATTAATCATCCGCGGGAAGTACTGGAAAGCGGCCAGGAACTCACCGTCCGCATCGAAGAAGTGGATAAGGAAAAAAAGAGAATTTCCCTGGCACCCGAAGACTATGAGGCGGATGAAAAGTCAACGCCGCAGGAAGTTCAGCAAAAAATAAAACAGAGCCAGCCGAAATCATTCGGTACCCTGGGAGACCTGCTCAAATCCCAGCTGAAAAAGAAAAAATCCGGCTCAAGGAATTCTTCATGAAACCGATTCATGAACATCAAAAATACAGCTTGATGAGAGCAAATTACCTGGCAGGCTGACAAGCCGGCAAGCTCTTGCCGAACGGCAATGACGAGGAAATCACTCCTGCAGATTTTTCTGCCTGACTATTTCAAACATGATGACTGCGGCAGCGACCGAGACGTTGAGCGAGTCAAAATTTCCCTGAATCGGAATAGTGACAAGATGATCACACTGCCTCAGGACCAAAGGCCTGATTCCTTTTCCCTCGCTGCCGACAATCAGGCAGAACGGTTCCATGAAATCGGTTTCATACACCGACGCAGCCTCCCCGCTCCTCGCAACTGCACCGTAAATCCAGAATCCTTTCTTCTTAAGTATTTTTAAGGATTCCGAAAGATTGACCACCTGGCAGATCTTGAGTTGGCTGACCGCGCCGGCGGATGTCTTTGCCACTGTGCCGGACAGCGGGGCGCTCCGCTCCCTGGTCAGGATCAGTGAACGGAAGCCGGCGGCAAGGGCGGAGCGGAAAACAGCTCCCAGATTATGAGGATCCTGAATGGAATCAAGAACAAGCAGGCGGGTTTCCCCCTTTTCAAGGAGTTCTTCCAGGGTGAGCAGCTCCGCCGCAGCCTGCCGGGCCGTTACTCCCTGGTGCCTGCAGTGGGGAGGAACACCGAGCCTGTTCGGCTCGACAAAGCGCAGCCTGATATTCTGCGAACGGGCGAGATCGATAATTTCCTGATGTTTTTGCCCTGATTTACCCCGCTGTACCAGAACTTCATGCACATTACGCGGACTCTTTTCCAAAGCCTCCCGGACCGTATTGATGCCCCAGAGCAAATCCCCGGACACAGGCGCCTCGTCAGCCTTTCCTGCGGGCCGGGAATGATTCAGCTTCGCCTTTGGCTTCTTCATGCAGGAAATTCAGGCAATTTGCAGGTCAAGTGGCACGCCGGAGGGTGAACGTCTCCTGCGGCAGCGTTCGGCAATAATAATCGAACGGAGAACATCCACTGCTTCCTCCAGTTGATCATTGATAATCAGATATTCATATTTGCTGCTGAAGGACAATTCCTTTCCCGCATTCTCCAGGCGAACCCGGATTTCCCGCTCACTCTCGGTCCCGCGCTTCCGCAGTCGGGCTTCAAGTTCCGTTAAGGAAGGAGGCGCGATAAATACGGAAACCGGAGTTGTACTTTGCTGCACCTGCAGAGCCCCCTGAACATCAATGTCAAGGATGACATCATTCCCGGCTGCAAGCCGCCCAGCCACTTCCTCCCTGCTGGTTCCGTAAAGATTTCCGTGTACTTCCGCCCACTCGAGAAAACCTGAAGGTTCCGCCGCCCGAATGGCCTGAAATGCTTCCGGGGAGACAAAATGGTAATCGCGGCCGTCCTGTTCGCCGGGACGGGGTTGCCTTGTCGTATGGGATACGGAGAAAATCAGGCCCGGGAGACCGCTCATCACCTGTTTTAAGATGGTTGTCTTGCCGCCTCCCGACGGTGAGGAGAGTACAAAGAGGATGCCCCTACTCACCTTGTACTTCCCTGGTCTGGGTTAATACCTGTCCTGGATTCCTTTGTTCTGCGGCAAGGGCCGCAAAACGCTGGTTAATGGTTTCAGGCTGCACGGATGACAGAACAAGGTGGCCCGTGTCAAGGATAATGATAGCCCTTGTTCTGCGTCCCTCGGTAACGTCGATAAGTTTTTTTTCCTTTCGCGCTTCTTCCTTTAATTTCCTGATGGGTGACGATCCCGGATTCACCACCGCCAGAATACGGCTGATTTTTACCGCATTGCCAAACCCGATATTTACAAGCCTGTTATTCATATCCGATCCTGTATCCTTCACTCATTCAATATTCTGAACCTGCTCACGAAGCTTTTCGATCTCGTTTTTCAAATCAACAGTCATATGGGTTATATCGGCGTTGGAGATCTTTGAAGCTATCGTGTTCACTTCCCTTAAAAATTCCTGCAGCAGAAAATCAAGTCGCCTTCCCACCGGTTCACTGCTCTCCAGAAAAGCTGTAAACTGAGCGATATGACTGCGAAGCCGCACCAGTTCCTCGGTGACATCGGTTTTGTCCGCCATGATTGCCGCTTCCTGGGCAAAACGGACCGGATCGAGATCCATCCCTTCAAGGAGTAGTCCAAGCCTCTTTTTAAGTTCTTCATTCCGGGATCGAACAATTTCCGGCACTCTTTCCTGCAGCATTTCGAGACAGTATGAAAAGCTTTCCAGGCGCTCGAACAAGTCTTCCTTGAGGGCCTTTCCTTCCTGTTCGCGCATGGAACAGCATTCACCTATAGCCACATCCAGCGCGCTGCAGATCATCTTCCACTCGACATCCAGGTCAGGGTTCTGCTCCTTCTGGCTGATAATGTCCCGAAAAGACAGCATGTCGCTTAATTCAACCGGGGACTCGATCTTCATTTCCGACTTCAATTGTATCAGGCAGGAATAATACTGCCGGGCTAGTTCGGTATTTAAGGACAATAATGGTCCGATGACCGAATCCCCAACGAGCTGGATGCTGACTTCAACCCGGCCGCGGTCATGATTCGAGGAGATTATCTTGCGTATGCGGTCTTCCAGCGGATTGAGGGAGCGGGGCAGGACAATCCGCTGGTCCAGAAAACGATGATTGACCGTCCGCACTTCGGCTACCCAGGTTCTTCCCCCGGATTCCGTTTCACCCCGACCAAATCCTGTCATACTTCTCGGCCGCATTTTTTCCTCCTGTTTAATATTCCGCCCGCAGCGCCTGCACCTTCGCCGGCTGATGCCGGGAAGCGCCGGCTTGGCCGACAACCATATCCGCTGCGTGACTGGCTGTTACAGCGGTAAATTCATTACTATACTGCCGGGAAGGGCAGCAGTTTGCCATCCCCATGTCACACCAATACTTCCCTGGCCAATGCTTCTTTATCATTTCCATGCCCCATGCGTTGCTCCATGGTGGAAATCACCGCTGCCCCTAGAAAAACACTGGAGAATACCTTCATAAACAATGAGCGGCGAACGCCGTCCTCTGCCGGTTATTATATCACGCCTAAGGCAATGAAGTCGAATCTTTAACTGTTAATTGGCGGACCAAGCGGAATATCAACATCAGGACGCCATCGATAACAGCAGCCTATGCTGGCTCGCCGGGCATGCAAAACGAGTTGACGGCCGGCTGATGTTTCAGCCTCCTCGTGAATCAAATTCCAGAATGCGTTCCGCCGTTCTTTCGGCGGAAAATACCAGGGATTCTAGATCGAGGAAATCAAGAGCCCGCCGGTCAAAAAGTATTTTAACCCGGCTTTCAAATCCGTCTTCAGGTTCTTCGTCCCAGAAAAGAAGGTAAAACGGAACACGGGGCAGAACAGGAATAATAGCGGCTACAGCGGCACTCTGGTTATCGGGACCAGGGAAGGCGCCCAGCCGGCGGCAAATTGCCTCAAGACGCTGCGCCCGGCCGCCGAATCTGCGTGCCAGCGGCTGCTCGCAGTACGCTGCCAGGGTCCGGACTTTGGAAATGGAATTGGGCAGGCTTTCCATGCCCACCCAGTCAAGAAGCGGCGCGGCGGCGCCGCCGGAGAAAACATAATTGTACAGGAGAATCTGGTCTCTCGGATCAACCGGACCGGAGCCGTCCATCCGCAGCTCATCTTTTCCGAGTACTACACACCTTCCCAGGTATATGAAGCGAAGCACACCGGGAGATTCGGCATACCGCTCCGCCCCGAGGAGCGGCGCTGCCCTTGCAAAATCCATATCACGGATCTTTGCTTTTAAATGGGCAACCAGGGCAATGTCTCTTTCATCCTGTCCCCTGCGTACAGCTTCAAGCCCGGGCCCCTCAGATTCAACTCTTGCCGCCGCATTCAAAATTTCGGGGTCAACATACGGACATCCCGCCGGGTCGGCTCCGCCTTTGGTAACCGCTACTGCAAAAGCAAGACAGGTCGGATGATTGCATTCTCCGCAATTTGTTTTAGGCGTAAATTTAATAAATTCAAGTGGATTCAATACAGCCCAAATAAATAAAAATTCCGGGTACGTGCTCTAACAATCCTGCAAAACTGGATCTTCACGCCACAATATTTGATGGCGTCGCAAAAACTCCCCAACAGCTGCGTCGGAGTCTACGCTTACCAGCGCGCCTTGCATTTGGGGCTTTTCTTATCTACTTACCCATCACTGTTGACGGCTTTTTGCGATTTCATCATATTTAAGACAACGTTATTTGGATGTCCCATTAAGCGCTTTGGTCACTTCCTCGGTTATATCCATGGCTTCATCAGTATAAACGACAGCCGCCTTGGGAAGAATTATTTTATACCCTTTTTCTTTTGCTATCTTGGCAACCAGCTTTTCCATTTCCTGCAGAATCGGACTCAATTGCTGTTCCTGAAGTTTTTTCAATTCAAGATTGGCATCGTCCTGCTTGACCCGGAGATCGCGGCGTTTCCTCTGAAACTCTATGGCCTTATCCTGCTTCTTCTCCTCGCTCCAGACCGAGCTCATTTTTTCTATCTCTCCCTGCATTGCCAGGAGTTCATCTTCCTCCTGGATAAATTTCTCCTGCAGCTCTTTGACTTTGCTCTCCATTACCTGCTGGGCTGCTTTACCGCTGGCAGAATTGGACAGAGCCTTCTGCATATCGAGGACAACAATTGTTGCCTCGGCAGCCTGAGCAGAATTCCAGGAAAATAGAGCTGCTATAATAAACAAAGATGTCAGGGCATATACAGGCAACCTTATAAAAACTTTCACAATACACTCCTTCAATAACTGAGGGTTAAATGAACGCAATACTGATTATATTAAATGCTATTGCAGTATAACAGTATAAATAAAAACGGGAGAGGCCGAAACCTCTCCCGAAACCTTTATATCCCGCGAAATTTATTTGGTGATAACAAAATCATCCCGGCGGTTCTGGGCCCACGATAATTCATCATGGCCATACAGAAGCAGCTTTTCTTCGCCCCAACTGACGGTATTCATACGGGATGCATCAATGCCCAGATTGACGAGATATTTTTTAGCACTCTGGGCTCTCCTTTCACCAAGAGCCAGGTTGTACTCCTTGGTTCCCCTGGGATCGCAGTTGCCCTCTATCCTGATTTCAATTTCAGGGTTCTCTTTAAGAAAATCACCATTGGTTTCAATCCGTTCTGTCTGATCTGCCCGAATTGCTGACGCATCAAAATCAAAGTACACCGGCAGCATGGGTGCTGATGTGCGGCCTTCCATGATAGAATCATCGACAACAGCTGCAGTTTCCAGCGGTTCGGAAGGGCCCATGGCACCGGGATCACCCGTAACCTCAGGTGTAGTGACCGTCTTTTTACCGCACCCTGAAAGCAGTAGACCTAAAAATAAGACTAAAACCGTGGTCAGTAATAATGATTTTTTCCCACACATATGACCCTCCATTAAAGTGGATAATACCCAAAAAAACGTTCTATTTACATTAATCCAATTGCAGAGGAATTCAAGATTTTTCTGTTGCGAAACAAATTCTCTTGCAAAAGAGATGCATGAGTTCTAATTTTAAAATTCGGGGCTGGAATAATTATCTAAGCAAGTTTTTGCGCTACCTTACTCAACCATCATGGCAGAACAAAAAAATATTCTATTAATGCAAGAACTTATCAGTCACAATGCTTACGGCACTTACTTTGGAGTATCCCAAAATACGCTTGATAATGTCTGGAACAGGCTGACAGCATCGGACGGAAATTCGGTTATTTATATCTCCATGGAGATCGGAGCGGATCCTGATGTCTTTCATCCGGTTAAGGATTTCCTCCTGGAAAAAGAACTCACCTCTTCACCTGATGCGCGGACCCAGATCTTTATTGACAAATATCTTTACGGCCCCCGTAAAATTCCAAATTACAGCGGCGGCCTGGGTGTGCTGGCAGGAGACACCTTAAAAAGCTATGCAGATATGCATATACCTGTCGCCGGGGTAAGCCTTCTCTACAGAGAGGGTTATTTTTCCCAACATGTTGACTCACAGCTGGGCCAGATTGACCAGGCAGCTACATGGAAACCTGAAAATACACCTACCCTGTTCCAGCTTCATGAACCGGGCGAGCCGGACATGCCTCTTGCGGTGAGTGTCCCGTTTTTCAATGGCGACGAGAAAACAACACCCATTAAAGCCCAGGTCTGGATGAAATTGGAAGCGGGCCAGGATCTTGACTATTTTGTTCCTGAATTTCTGCTGGACTACAATCTGCCGACATCGCCCGAATGGGTCAAGGAAGCAAGCCAACAACTCTACAGCGCCAAATCCATCCTGATTAAAGCCAACCAGCGACGACTCCTCGGCTATGGTATTCTCCCGCTCATGGAAAAGCTTGGTCTGACTGCCAGGACCTTTCATCTCAATGAACAGCACGGGGTAGCCGTAACCCTGCACCTTATCATTAAGGAACTTGAAAAACTCCTGGGTCAGGATTATGGGCAGAAAGTATCGGATAAAGATATTCTCGATGTAGCCGAAGAAGTTGCCAAGCACCTTGTCTATACAATTCATACTCCTGTCAAAGCCGGTCACGACCGCTTTGACAGGACTCTTTACTCAAAAATAACAGAGAAAACATGCCGGCAGATTCTTAACCTGCTGGCTCAGGATGAGGAATCTCCCGATGAATATAATTTCACCTCCTTTGCCATGCGGGTTAACAGGGCCGTCAACAGCGTCAGCAGGCTCCACCGGGATGTAACACGCCGGCAATTTCCAAAATTCTCCAGCAAGATCAGGGCAATTACCAACGGGGTTCATCTCGCTACCTGGGCAAGTGAAAACCGGACCAGGGTCTTTAATTCAACAGAAGAGACTGCCTGCTGGAAGGAAAACCCGGGCTGCTTTGCCGGTTCCGATCTGGCGGGCAACAAGGTTTTCCGGCAACAACTGCATGACGCATGGCAGCAGGACAATGAACGCCTGATAAAGTATGTCAATAAAATGCTCATAATGCATCGGGCACAGATGAGCGAAACGTGGATTGAGCCACCCAACTATATATCAAATATAGAAACCGATTCCTTCCTCGAACCGAAAATTTTCACCATTGGATTTGCCCGGCGCTTTTCCACCTATAAACGGGCAGATCTCATCTTTGATGACATTTCCGCCCTGGCCGACATCCTTATCAAGGGAAACTGGAAGGTGAATTTCATATTTGCCGGCAAAGCACATCCGCAGGATGAACCCGGCAAATCGGTTATTAAACTTATTCTCGATATCCAGGAAAAACTCTACCGCCAGAGCAACGGCCTTGCCAAGCTCATTTTTATTCCCGGATATGACATGGAAATTGCCAAAATTATGGTTTCCGGCTCGCATGCCTGGCTGAACAGCCCGAAGCGGCCGCTTGAGGCGAGCGGAACAAGCGGCATGAAAGCGGCGATGAACGGCGTCCCGAATATCAGCGTCATGGACGGCTGGTGGGTCGAAGGATATCATAATGGTCAGACCGGCTGGAAATTCGGATACGAAGGGTCAATAGACGAGGCGGACATGAGCGAAGACCGCCATACACTGCTTTACGAAGAAGATGCCATTTCCTTCTACAATCTCCTGCCCGAGGTCCTGCAAATCTTCTACGAGCAGCCCGATCGCTACATGGACATAGCCATCAACAACCTGCAGTTCAATGTGCCAATTTTCAATACCCATCGAATGGCTGCGGAATATGTGCGAAAATATGACCTGAGACTGGAGGAAAAGACGGCTAAGCTGATGCGTTCGTTCCGGAAGCTGTATCAGAGTGAAAGTGAAAATGAATAGAAACCCTGTTCATTTCATTGTATATAAGTTTATATCCAGATAATTCAGCCAGTATTTTTTGACCAAATCAGAGCAAGGAGAATCACCATGGCTCGTTCCTATATTACCCCCAACAGCGCGACCAATAAAACCATAGACGCCATCGACCGAAAACGGGAAAGAGAACGGCGTTTTCTCCTTGTCAAGGCCCGGGATAATGCGGCAGAAATTGCAACCCTGCTTGTCCAGCGGCTGATAGATGATCATATCATAGAAACAAATTCCGACCGGGCGATCCGTGAAGCCATGGAAAAACAGCTCAAACGCATGGTTGATCTGGAGGAATTTGACATGCAGTTCAAAATTGCCCCTATCCGGTCAATTACCCAGGATCCGAATCTCGTCAGTCTGTACCTTACCCAGTTTATTATTGAAGATCTCATCGAACACCCAAATATCCAGGATATATTCGGCGACGACCTTGATGTCTATAAAGCTGTAGACTCCATTCTGGCTAAAATTCGTCCCCATTGACCGGCTTTTTTTCCGGTATGCCTCTTCACCCTGACCGGCTTCCTTCCCTGGTCTTCGCCAACAGCCGGGGAGAGATCCTTGATTATTCCGGCCTGCAGATGGCAGGCAGCAGCTGCGGACATTTTTCATTACCGGACAAAGCGGATCTGATTGAGCTCCCAGAGGGCAGTGAACTCTTTGTTCTTCCGGGAAGACTTCCGGTTGGCATTGAGCCGGAAACCGGCGAACCCGCTTTACTGGAAACCAGCCCTTATGATAACGATAAACCGCAGGCTGTTGCCGCCTTCATGGCACCCGCACACACCGCACTCTTTTCCGCTGCCTATCAGACCACCGCCAATGCTCCTGTCCTCCCCCTTTTTGCCTACACGGCTGTCGGATGGGCGGACAATAAATTCTGGGTCGCCGGGTTTCGCTCCGATGAAGACTGCCGCCAGGATGCCGACCGGTTCAATCAGCAGTCGATCAACCGTCACACCAAAAAAAAACTGCAAGAATACCGCTATAACCGGCTTATTCAGCACCTGGGCAAATGCTGCCTCACATACGGGTGCCCCGCTGCCCGCAACTATTTTCTCGGCCGGTGGGAAGCGCCCCTGCCCTCTTCGCCGATCTGCAACGCTTCCTGCATCGGCTGCATCTCGCTGCAGCCCTCAGGCTGCTGCCCTGCCACCCAGGACAGGATCCGGTTCGTTCCCACGCCGGAAGAACTTGCAGAAGTTGCCGTACCTCACCTCCAGCAGGCACCAAGACCGATTGTCAGCTTCGGCCAGGGTTGCGAGGGAGAACCTCTCCTGCAGGCCGAAACCCTGAAGAAAACGATTCTCCTCATTCGATCAAAAACCTCCCGGGGAACAATTAATCTCAACAGCAACGCCGGCCTGCCCCAGGCAGTTAAACAGCTCGTTCACGCAGGCCTGGACTCAATCCGGGTATCGATGAACAGTGCCAGACCGGAATATTATGAACGATATTACCGTCCCAGGGGTTTCTCTTTTACAGATGTCCGCAAATCCATTGAGGTGGTCGAGCATGCAGGGAGGCATGTTTCCCTGAATTATTTCATTCTTCCGGGTTTTACCGATGACCCGCAGGAATTCACCGAATTCTGCAATTTGATTGAATCCTGCCGGCCGGACCTCATCCAGCTCAGGAACCTCAACCTTGATCCCGAACTGTATCGCCAGACCCTCAACTTCAAGGCAGCAGATCCTCCCATGGGTATCCGCAACTGGCTCGCCGAATTAAAAACAAAATACCCCCACTTAGGATTCGGCTATTTTAACCCTGCCCTTCATTGAAACTCCGGATCTCGGATCAGGTGCGACAAAATACCACGCAAGACGTTCATGCGCCTGCCTGTCGGCCTCTCAGGCGAGGCATCGGGATCAGCAGATTAATGCTTCTTTTTCCTGGGACATTAGAGATTGACTAAAATTATTAATTCTAATAAATATTTTTCTTCCTTATAATAAAATAACTGAATAAGAACTTTTACTATTGAGACAAAAATATCTTTTGCGGTATTCTTTTAGATTTGCAATCGTTGCAAGTACTTAAATTACCATAAAAGTTAAGTTATTATTTCTGCTTGACAATCGGGGAGGGGTTTCATTTAATTAAATAGGAATGATTTTTAAAATCTTTCCGAAATAAATCTTATACAGAGTGCAGTAAAATGAAAAATTCCAACAGCATGATGCGTCTCACTACGCAACGTCAGATTATTCTGGAAGAATTGGCCAAGGTCAAGACACACCCGACAGCGAGCGAACTCTATGACATGGTTCGCAAACGTCTGCCCCGGATCGGCCTCGGAACCGTATACCGGAATCTTGAATTAATGGCGGAAAACGGGATGATCCTCAAGCTCGAGGTCGGGGGGACCCAGAAGCGCTTTGATGCGACTACAGATACTCACTATCATATACGCTGCTCCAACTGCGGCAGGGTTGACGATATTGACACGCCGGTAATGGACGAATTGGTCAAAACCGCTGCAGACAGTTCCGCCTACAGGATTATCGGTCATCATGTAGAATTTACCGGACTATGCCCGGATTGCCAGCAGGGAGCGTCTGTTACAGCCCATTAGTGATTTTCTGCGATAGTTGCGGGACCTCAATTCCCAGGGGGTACTACGTCTTCTTCAGCGCAGAATTATTCTCTATTCAAAAACAACCCGGCAGAAGCGCCTCTTGCCGACTTGAAGGAGAACCTTCCCTTGCGCTGGAATTGATGCATCTATATCCGTAATCTTCGTGCCGTTAATGGTAACGGCATTCTGCCTGATCATGCGCCGGCCGTCCGAAGTCGATTTGACCAGCCCGGAATCCAGCAGAAGTTTAGGCAGCCACACGGCATCATTGCCGGACTTCATTGCCTGCTCGGGGATTTCTTCCGGCAATTCATGTCGTTTAAAAACACGTTCAAAATTAAGTTCGGCCTTGTCGGCAACATCCATGCCATGAAAACGTGAGGTCAACTCTCTTGCCAGCTTCATTTTAATTTTTTTCGGATGAAGCACGCCCCGCTCCACTCCGTCCTTCATATTGGCGATCTCTTCGACGCTCAGATCGGAGAGCAATTCATAGTATCTGAACATCAGTACATCGGAGATCGACATGACCTTGCCGAAAATGTCATCCGCCGATTCGGTAATGCCGATGTAGTTGCCCAGGGACTTGCTCATTTTATTGACCCCATCCAGTCCTTCCAGCAGCGGCATGGTTAATACTACCTGCGGTTCCTGCTGATGGCTTCTCTGCAGGTCCCTGCCCATAAGCAGGTTGAACAGCTGGTCTGTTCCACCCAGTTCGACATCGGCCTCGATGGCCACGGAATCATATCCCTGAATCAGGGGGTACAGAAATTCGTGTATGGATATCGGCCGCCCGTTGTCAAAACGCTGCCTGAAATCCTCCCGTTCCAGCATCCGGGCCACAGTCAGTTCGGAAGCAAGCCTGATCATGTCGTAGGAACTGAGTTCTCCAAGCCAGGTGGAATTAAACACGACCTTTGTTTCTTCCGGATCGAGAATCTTAAAAACCTGTTCCTTGTAAGTTTCAGCATTGCGTTCAACATCTTCGCGGGTCAGTCTCGGCCTGGTATCCGACTTGCCGGTGGGATCGCCGATCAAACCGGTAAAATCCCCGATAAGAAAATAAATCTGGTGCCCGAGCTGCTGGAAGTGTCGTAATTTCTGCAGCAGAACAGTATGCCCGAGGTGGAGGTCCGGGGCGGTCGGATCAAAGCCGGCTTTGATTTTGAGGGGCTCGCCTGTGTGCACGGAACGGGACAGTTTGCGAACGAGATCTTCCCGGGAGATCAAATCAACGGCACCCCTTTCAATGAGGTCGATCTGTTCTTCTACGGATTTCATCTTCATCTCCTATTTGGCGTACTCGACTGCCCGGGTTTCCCTGATAACCGTTACCCGGATCTGGCCCGGATAGGTCAGCTGCTCTTCAATCTTTCTGGCAATATCCTGGCTGAGCAGCAGGGCTTCATCATCCTTTATCTTCTGGCTGTCGACAATTATGCGCAGATCCCTGCCCGCCTGTATGGCATAGGACTTTTCTACTCCCTTGAAGGAATTGGCGATATTTTCCAGATCTTCAAGACGCTTCACGTAACTCTGCAGCATCTCCTTTCTTGCTCCCGGGCGGGCGCCGGAAAGAGCATCCGCCGACTGCACCAGAATATCCAGAACGCTCTTGGGAGGCTGGTCCTCATGGTGGGCGCCGATTGCATAGACGATATCCTCCGCTTCATTATACTTTCTGGCCAGATCGCGGCCGATGATGGCGTGCGATCCTTCGATTTCATGGTCCACCGCCTTGCCGATATCGTGGAGCAAGCCTGTCCTCTTGGCCTTCTTTACATCCAGGCCCAGTTCTGCTGCCATGACGCCGCAGAGAAAAGCCACCTCAAGGGAGTGCTGCAGAATGTTCTGCCCGTAACTGGTCCTGTATTTCAGCCTGCCGATCAGATTGATCAGATCGACATGCATGCCATGGGCGCCGACATCAAAAGTTGCCTGTTCTCCCGCCTCCCTGATGCCGACCTCGATATCCTTGGTAACCTTGGCCACAACTTCCTCAATTCTGGCCGGATGTATTCTTCCGTCCGAAATCAGCTGCTCCAGAGATTGCCGGGCAATTTCACGGCGAATGGGATTAAATCCCGAAAGGATAACCGCTTCCGGGGTATCATCTATGATGATATCTATACCCGTAACAGCTTCAATTGCCCTGATATTGCGACCTTCACGGCCGATTATCCTTCCTTTCATTTCCTCGTTGGGCAAGGGGACCATGGAGACCGTTTTATCGGCCACATAATCTCCGGCATAGCGTGCTATTGCGAGGGCCAGGATATTCTTACCCTTGCGGTCGGCTGCTATTTTCATTTCATTCTCGATCTTGGCCAGCCGTTTTGCCGATTCCATGCGGGCTTCGCTTTCAATTGATTCCATGAGAAATTTCTTCGCATCATCACGGCTGATTCCTGCTATAGTCTCGAGTTTGTCGCGCTGTTTTTCAATCAGGCTGTCGATTTCCTTTTCGCGGAGACTCTGGGTCTGTTCCCTTTTTGTACACCTGCTTTCGCGGGCTACAATCTGTTCCTCTCTCTTCCCCAGGAGAGAAAGTTCCTTTTCAATCTCATCGCGCTTTCTGTCCAGTCGGCGCTGTTCGTCTTTTAATTCTTTTCTGCTGTCCTGAATTTCCCGCTCGGTTTCCTGCTTAATCTGATAGGCTTCTTCCTTGCTTTGGATTATTGCTTCCTTCTTAATCTGGTCAGCCTCGTGAATGGCATTTTCGACAATCTGACGATTCTGCGCTTCCAGGTTGGCCTGGTTTCCCTCAACAAGCTTTTTGCGGAGATAGAAACCTACAAATACGCCGAATATGAGAAGAAAAGCGGAAACGAGGAGCGTTAACGCACTTATATGCATAAGGTTTCACCTTTTATGTTATACAGTACTGACAATGATTTATTGTCGTTTCCTGTGTTAAGAAAAAAAGAAGTATAAGGCGGGTGGGACCGGAGAGTTTTTGAAATTCAGGGCGGCAAACAGATAGGGTGTTCAGATTATTCTATTTTCAGGACCGGCCTGGCTCGGTCTGAATCCGGCTCAGCAGAGACTTTCCGGGAGCTCAGAAGTCCGATTTGACAAACAATCTATACATATCCTCTTTATAGCCGATTGGACGGATCACACATTTATGGTAAACCTGATCGCATCAGAATTATCAAATTTTCTCTGAACCGGTTTTCCAGCCAGTCCTAATTTCATATCCTTCATGAAGCGGAAGGATTATATATCAACAGCAGTCGTCCTGCTGGTGCAACTAAATCCCCGCTCTGCCGTGTCAACGAAATGATTAAACCTAATAAAAATTAGGTGGGCGGCAACATGCCTGCCGCAGGGAATCATTTAAGTTTCCCATAAGCAGACAATTGAGCTGCCCTTATCATGAGTGTTTGGCTCAATACTCCGCTGATCACCAACAGCGCAGGGAAATTCATACTTTTAGTCTATAAACATTATAGCAAAATCACAACAAAAGCAAAGCTTAATTTCACGGATTCTCTCTGTCTATACCGGAGGAAACCTTATTAATAAGCTTGTCGATAGATTCATCCTGCCTGTTGCGAAACCGGTTATACTCCTTATCGAGTCGAACATACCTGTCGGCAATTTTCAGACAGCAGAGAACCAGTGTTTTGGTCGTCAACAAGGCAGGAACCTTGCCTTGTCTCTGTTCCCCCAGTTCGTCACGGACAAGACTGATCACCTGCGCAACTTCTTCTTCAGAGGCATCCGTATAAAAAGAAAACGCCTGCCCATAAAGGTCAAATTGCACTCTACGTTCCATTGCGCAGTCCTGCTATACCTTCATGATCGAAATAAAAAATTCACTTCCCCTGATCCGCAGTCCGGGATTCACCCGAAAACAACTCGCCCTGCATGTCGTCCGAATCCTCTCCGCCCAACACGTCATCTTCATCGGCAGCCAGTTCCCATTGCTCAATTCTGTCAATAAGGCCGGCAACTTTATTGCCGACCTGGGTTCTTTCACTGCGCAACTCCGCAAGCTGCGTTTTCAATTGATCGCATTCGGAATCCCGTTCCTCCAGTCTTGCCTCTAGAATACTGCGCGTTTCCTGCAACTTCTTATATTTCGACAGCAGTTTATCAACAAACTGTTCCAAGCGAACAAGTTCAGCATTATTTTCCATTTCTACCTCTGCATTCAGGTTGCAATGTTTTCACAACTACTTGAAATTAAAAAAACTTTGTGTTTGTCAAAATTATACTGAGCAGGCCGCGGGAGCGCAAGGATTTTCACAACTCCTACATTCTTCTGTACCGCCAGTCTTCCGGCCTGCCGTTTCTGTACGGCATATACCCGTGAAAAATCCTGTGATCATCGTCAAACACCATGGGAAGAAAATGTTGATCGCCTTCCCACATCGGCAGTGTACCGATTTTTTTTATCTCGTGCCAGCCGATTTCACCTTCTTCGTTCCTGGTATACGGTATCCCGGAAAATTTCGAAATCAGAAATATAAATCCCAGCCAATTCTCGCCATTCGGACCAAAACCTGCCCAGTTGACGGTTCCGCGCAGGGTGACTTCTTCACAACAGATACCGGACTCCTCCGTTATCTCCCTGAGCATACAGGACAATATGTCCTCCTCCGCGCGGAGCTTTCCGCCCAGTCCGTTATATTTGCCGAAATGAGGATCGTTGCTTCGTCCTATCCGGTGCACGAGCAGAGTCTTTTGCCTGTCAGGGGTAACGACATACCCCAGGGTGCCGACAATGGGCTCATACATCGAAAACAAATCTCCCTATCTTTCGATTAACAATGTTTCGGACAATATGATACAATAGTTCTGAAAATCCATTCTCACAAATGACATATTAACGGATGGGAGCAAAATTATCCATGTTCTGCATCATAAAATTTTTCCATTTTCCTGAAAAGAGGCCTATGCATTCTTCAACCAAGAAAAAAATTCTGTGCTGCGGACATTTCATTCTGTTCTTTCTCCTCTTTTCCACGGTTCGAAGCGAAGCCGGGGACCTGTTTCCACTTTATGACAGTATCAAGCCCAACGTTCGTTTCTGGGAAGATGTCTACGGCCGCTATACTACCCGCCAGGGTATTCTCCATGACAGGGACAACCTCGCCATCGTTTACACCGTTGTCGATCTTGTCGACTGGCGGGCACCGGGTTCAGCGCGCATAAACAGGCAGTTGATCAATCTTGCCAGAGAGCGGTACAAGAATATTCTCACCGACCTGGCTGCCGGAGAAGAACCTGTGACAACTGTGGAAAAAAGGGTGGCCTCACTTTTTCCCGGCACAAGTCATCAGGCATACGATAAAGCGAGGAACAATATCCGTCTGCAGATAGGCCAGAAAGACCGCTTCCTGGAAGGTGTCATTATTTCCGGGGCCTATATGCCGGCCATAAAAAAGATCTTCAAAGCCCATAATCTTCCCCCTGAACTTGCCTATCTCCCGCACGTTGAATCATCCTTTAATCTTGAAGCGCACAGCAAGGCGGGAGCGGCCGGAATCTGGCAGTTTACCAATTCCACCGGCAAACAATACATGACTATCGACAGCGTAGTGGATGAACGGCTGGACCCTTTTCTGTCCTCACAGGCTGCGGCTCTTTTTCTCAAGGGAAATTACAAGTATCTGGAATCCTGGCCTCTGGCCATCACCGCTTACAATTACGGCCGTCCAGGCATGATCAGGGCAAAAGAGAAAATGGGGGATTACGAAAATATATTCAACAACCATCAGACAGGATTGTTTAAATTCGCCTGCCGGAATTTTTACCCGGAATTCCTGGCGGCGCTGCAGGTTGCCCGGAAAATCGAAGCCGACCCGTCAATTGCCGTGAACCGCCCGGAGGCTGCGATCTCCGTCCGCATGAACGGGTATGCCAGGGCTCATGATTTGCTCAACTATTTCAAAATAGACAAGAGGGATTTTGCCCGGCTGAATCCCTCTCTCAAAAAACCGGTGCTTGAGGACAAGAAGTATATCCCCAAAAATTTCCTGGTCCGGCTGCCCGCGCATGAAAGAACCAGGGACCTGGCAGCAAATCTGCCGCAAAGCATTTATCGTGAAAACCAGATTCGTGATGGGATCCATGTGGTGCAGCGGGGAGATACCGTCGGATCGATTGCCCTGAAATACCGGACATCCCTGGCGGAAATCATTCAGGAAAATCGACTTGACAGCCGGGCAACCATTCGCATCGGACAGAAACTCAAAATTCCCGCACCCACCATGCTGGCCAGTAATAAAAATATCATTACCCTGGGAAGCCTCTCCAAAAAGAGGCCTCGCTGATTCAGGGATATAAAACACGACAGAATCACCTTGGTTATCAGGAATACATTTGCCGGCAGAGTGAACCTCGCAACGCTTCTGCAAAATGGCGCAACAAAGCTTTGCCCCCATAAATAAATCTTATGCAAGGGAAAAAAGAAGCATACCGGCAGATAGCGGAACCGGAAAAAAAAGGGAATATCCGCCGCTGGGCTTTCAACCACATGCCGGGGGAAAGCAGAACAAAGGCATCCCTGCGAGGCTGGGTACGCATTTATTTCATCATCACCCATGAATTTAAAAATACTGCAATACCCCTTCGCGCCGCCGCCCTGACGTACTCAATCGTCCTCTCAATGGTGCCGATACTGGCCATGAGCACTGCCGTACTCAAAGGGCTGGGAAGTGATAACGAGCTGCGGACGGCAGCCTACAAATTCATTGACCAGTTTGAACCCGGCGGGCAGAAGAACCTGGCTGATCTTGATGCAAAACTGAATCAATTAGAGATGGACACCGGCGATGCCGATCAAGTCGGGCCGGAGAACGATATGCCCGATCGTGCCGGCAGCCTGGCTCCGGATGCAGAGCAGGATGCATCCCTGTCCATAACACACCACCTCCGCAACGCGATTGATGCAATCTTTGCATATGTGGACAGGACAAATTTTGCCGCCCTCGGGGCCTTCGGCATCGTCGGTCTTCTTCTCACCGTCATCCTGGTTCTGAGCACGGTGGAAGATGCCATGAACGCCATCTGGCACACCAGGGAGGGAAGATCGTTTATCCGCAAGACAATGGATTACCTGGCGCTCCTGATACTCCTCCCGGTCTCGATAAATGTTGCCCTGGCAGGCGATGCCATCCTTCAATCTCCCACCATGATGGCCCGTCTCGATTCGGTTATCCCTTCCGAATGGGTCGTCACCATGATCTTTAAATTACTGCCCTTTCTTTTTGTCATCCTTTCCCTTATGATCATGTATATCTTCGTTCCCAATATCAAGGTCAGGACATACCCTGCTTTAGTGGGAGCCCTTTTTGCCGGATTTTTCTGGTTCGTGGTACAGAATATATATATTATACTTCAAATAGGGGTCTCAAAATATAATGCCATTTACGGATCATTTGCCACTGTCCCCCTTTTTCTCATCTGGGTCCATATCGGCTGGACGTTCATTCTGCTGGGAGCTACCGTGGCATATGCAGTGCAGAACCGCAAACTCTATCATCTTCCCGGGGAAGGAACCACTCCGCAGAGAAATCTGCAGCTGGCCTTTGATATCCTCAATTCAATCTACAAGCATTTCCGCCTGAAAGAACAGACCTCATTCGATGACTTGGTGAAGGAAAATCCGGGTGATCTTCCCGGCGACATCCTGGTGATCACGGAAAAACTGGCCAGGGGGGGACTGCTTCATGAAGTAGATGCCGACGGCACTTCTTTTGTCCCAGCTGCTCCGGCAGATAATATAGAGGCGCGGGAAGTCGTCCGGCTTATTCTCGGCCATGAAAACATTCCCACGTTGGGCGGAGAATTTTCTGAAAAAGTGGTTAATGCTGCGGAAGAAGCGATTCCTGCGGATGCTTTTCCCATCCAGCTTATTGAAGTGTTAGATATAATGCCGGAAACCCCGGAAACCCCGGAAACCCCGGAAACCCCGGAAACCCCGGAAACCCCGGAAACCCCGGAAACCCCGGAAATCAAAAACAACAACGGACAGGCTGTCAACCATGAACAGGATGAAAAAGCATTATAAATTTTCGATCTGGTATTTCATTGTCGGCATCTGGCTGGTCCTGCTGATGCAGAATTTCCTCGCCGGTTCATTTGCCGTCAAAACAATTCCCTACAGCGAATTTATTAATTACCTTGAACAGGGAAAGGTCGCCGAAGTTGCCATATCGGAGAATCGGATCCAGGGACGTCTGCTTCCGGAAACAGAAGGCGGTCGGGAGCAGTACTTTAAAACAGTGCGCGTTGATCCGGAGACATCCCAATTGCTCGATAAATACCGGATAAAATATTCGGGAACCATTGAATCAACATTTATCCGGGACATTCTCTCCTGGATTCTGCCGGTCTTTATCTTTCTCGGGGTCTGGTATTTCCTGATGAAAAAAATGATGCCTCAGCAGCCCGGCTTCATGTCCCTTGGCAAAAGCAAGGCCAAAATTTATAAACAGGAAGCCACCGGTTTAACCTTTGATGATGTCGCCGGAGTGGAAGAAGCCAAGGCCGAATTGGTGGAAATAATCGATTTTCTCAAGAACCCGGAAAAATTTGTTGATTTCGGCGGCCAGATGCCCAAGGGCCTTCTGCTGGTCGGCCCCCCGGGCACTGGCAAAACCATGCTGGCCAAAGCTGTTGCCGGGGAGAGCAACGTTCCGTTCTACAGCATCAGCGGCTCCGAATTTGTGGAGATGTTTGTCGGTCTCGGGGCAGCCCGGGTACGCGATCTTTTTGATGAGGCCAAAAAAAATTCGCCCTGCATCATCTTTATTGACGAACTGGATGCCCTGGGCAAGGCGCGTGGAATCGGCGGCTATGGCGGGCACGATGAGCGGGAACAGACTCTGAATCAGCTGCTGGTGGAACTTGACGGTTTTGACGCCAATATCGGCGTTATTCTGATGGCGGCCACCAATCGCCCGGAAGTTTTAGATCCCGCCCTGCTGCGGCCGGGCCGGTTTGATCGGCAGGTCCTGGTGGACCGCCCTGACAAAGAGGGACGGAAGAAAATTCTCGAAGTGCACCTGAAAAAAGTCAAAAGGGTGGGAGACCTCGATCTGGACCAGCTGGCCGGCATGACTGCCGGTATGGTGGGAGCGGATCTTGCCAACCTGGTGAACGAGGCGACCCTGCTTGCAGTCCGGGGCAAGAAGGATAAAGTTGAAATGGCCCAGTTTGAAGAGGCTGTTGAGCGGATCATTGCCGGTCTGGAGAAAAAAAACCGGCTGATAAATCCGAAAGAACGTAAAACCGTTGCGTATCATGAACTCGGCCATGCCATTGTTTCCATGTCCCTGCCCGGCTCCGACCCGATACAGAAAATAACCATTGTCCCCCGGGGGATAGCCGCTCTTGGCTACACTATGCAGCTCCCGACGGAAGACAGGTTCCTGATGAGCCAGACCGAACTGCTCAACAAAATCGCCGTCCTGCTCGGGGGAAGAGCTGCCGAGCAGACGGTTTTGCATGAAATTTCAACAGGCGCCCATAACGATCTTGCCAAGGCCACTGATATTGCACGCTCCATGATCATTGAATACGGCATGAGCGAGAGACTGGGACAGGTTTATCTGAAAGGGGAAAACAAGGCGCAGTTTCTGATGCCGGGACTGACTCAACGGGGTGAATTCAGCGAGGAAACAGCACGTATGATTGATGAAGAAGTACGCAAAATAATCGAAGAGCAGTACCAGGTCGCCCTTGATATCCTGAAAGAAAATCGCGACATCATTGAACAGGCGGTCATCGTCCTGATGGACAAGGAAAAAATCAGCGGCGAGGAGTTGCGGGAAATTATGGGGATAAAAAGCAGGCAGCCGGAAGACCAGGAAGAACCGGCAGAATCGGAAGAACCGGAAGAATCGGAAGAACCTTAACCAGGATGGATTATTACCAAAAAAAATTACCACCGTTTTTATATCTGCACCCTGATCATGCCCTGCCGGAAATGCTTGTTTCTGCTTTCGGCCTTTCGGCATTCATGCTTCTTTTTTGTAATCTGCAAACACTCTTGCAATAATTTTGCCGGGCCGCAAGCTTCCGGGGCCCTTTATGCATCAGGAATATCAGGAATATATCATGGAGGAACAGCGCAAACAGCGGGATTCAACCCTTCTCGTTACTTCGGTAACCGCCTTTATGGCCCCGTTCATGATCTCATCGATCAACGTTGCGCTGCCGGCTATCCAGATCGAATTCGGCGCCGATGCAGTGCTTCTCGGCTGGATTGCAACTTCCTACCTGCTGGCCACCGCCATGCTGCTGGTACCGGCTGGCAAATTTGCCGACATCTACGGACGGAAAAAAGTATTCGTCTCCGGAGTGGTGGTCTATTTTATTGGATCCTTTATTGCCTTTTTTGCGCCCGATATTGAGTGGTTCCTGGTCACCCGGGTAATACAGGGACTCGGGGCCGCCATGTTCATCACCACCGGCATGGCGATCCTTACCTCTGTCTTTCCCCCCAGCCGGCGCGGCAAGGTTATCGGCATCCTGGTGACTTCAGTTTATGCAGGTCTTGCTTCAGGACCCTTTGCCGGGGGTTTTATGACCAACTTTTTCGGATGGCGTTCAATTTTTGCCTTCATGCTGCTGCTGTGCGCCGTCTCGCTCTTTGTATCGCTGCGCTATCTTAAGGGTGAATGGGCCGATGCCCGGGGGGAAAAATTTGATCTTGCCGGCAGCGGCCTGTATGCGGTTTCGATTTTTTCCCTGGTTTACGGCAGCACCCGCATGCCGGAAGTTTATGCGTTTATGCTCGCAGCTGCAGGCCTGACGGGATTTGTGCTTTTTTTCCGCCACCAGAACAGAACCCGGTATCCGGTTTTTGAAGTGAACCTTTTCCGGGAAAACCGCACTTTCCTTTATTCCGGCCTGGCCGCGCTGATTAATTACGCGGCAACTTTTGCCGTGACCTTCCAGATAAGCCTCTATCTCCAGTACATCAAAGGAATGACTCCCCATACAGCCGGCACGATCCTCATGACCCAGCCTGTTGTCATGGCACTTTTTTCCACATATGCCGGCAGGCTTTCCGACCGGATTGAGCCGAGGGTTATCGCTTCCGCCGGCATGGCTCTTACCGCTCTGGGACTTGCGGTTTTTGTTTTTTTAACCGGAAAGAGCTCCCTGTGGCTGGTTACCTTCAACCTGGTGCTGCTGGGTTTCGGCTTTGCCCTTTTCTCGTCGCCCAATATGAGTGCCATCATGGGATCGGTAGAGCGCAGGCAATATGGGCTTGCCTCCGGCACAGTCGCGACCATGCGCCTTCTCGGTCAGATGGCCAGCATGTCCATTGCCACACTCTTCCTCGCCCTTTATGTGGGCCGGGAGGAAATCCTGCCGTCCAATTATCCGCAGTTTCTGCAGAGCATGAAGTCATGCTTTGCGTTTTTTGTCGTCTTATGCGTTATCGGCATCGGCTTTTCGCTCATGCGCGGCAGAATTACACCTGCGGCAGACATCGGGAGCTGACTTCTTCGGGAAAGATGGGAGAGGGCTGTCACATAAATTCAATGCCAAACCCGTTTGCCGCCAGAGGATAAACAAGGAGGCCGAGGGCCAGCCAGTACACGGCCTGAAGCCCATGATGCCTTTGCGAATCCACTAACGTCCGGGGATAGAGCATGGCGATGACCAGGCACATGCCCGCCAGGGGGAGGAGAGAAAGATATGAAAAATGATCGCCCCGCAGCTGGTAGAGAAAAAAAACATGGAGAGCAACAGCAGTAATGAGGAATGAATAGACTGCTATTATCCCCGGAGGAATGATCACTCTTGTATCACGGTTTCTTTTACGGTCTTCCGGCTTTTCGAAACTCAGCAGGCCATGGCCCAGCAGCGAGCCGCTGAGACCGGCAGCAGCGTTGACGACAACATCCCTCCAGCCGTAAAACCGGTGCTGATGAAGTCCCTGCAGCATCTCGTCATGGACCCCGAACATCCCGGTCACCAGAACGGTAAAAAAGGTCAGTCCGGCGCCGCTCAGACGATAACTGAGCGTATACCGGACCGCAAAGGCAAGGATAATGTATTCTGCAACATGAATCCGCTTGATAGGAATTTGCGGCTCAGGTATGGCAAGGGAGAAAAAAGCCCCCACAATACCCAGCCCCAGAAAAAGGAGCTTGACCTGGCGGCCGCGGTTCACCCGCTGGACGAAGCGGAGGATGACAGCGGCTATGACAACCAGCATCACGAGAACAGGAAGATACCTGGTCAACAGGCCGTGTCCCAGCCTGCTGCTCAGCCAGGCCCAGAACTGAAACATGTTCACATACAGAACAACCAGCAGGAAGCATGACAGATGCAGGAGAAAAAGGCGGAAACCCGGGGTCTTCAGAAATTGCTGTTTCAATCTTTTTTGCCATCTCCTTTATCTTAATCGCATTCCGATTATTATTGAAACGATAACTTCATGAAAACAAAAATTAATTTCCATAAATCCAATAACATGCCTCTTTTATTTTACTATCGGCCAGCATCGGAATCACATGTTTCCGGTGCTGAACTGATCATGTGCTTCCTGGAGCATTTTCATCAGATCGCCGGTTTTCATACCAGCTTTTGCCGCCAGGGATGAGAAATCAAACCTTGCCGCTTCGGCAGCGTTATTGCCTGGAACCCATCTTACTTCAAGCCCGAGTTTCCGGTACTGCCTTTTTCCAAATTCGATCAGGTTCCAGCCCCTTGCCAGGTCCAGAAGCCAGAGGATATACCTGGTATTGATATAACCGGGCGTATCTTCCCATGACGGCAACCTTGATCCCGCTTCGCCGGGATGGGCAAAGCCTGTTTCGGTCTCCATTGCCGCCTGCAGTCGCCTGTCAATTACGGCCGTTAATTCCCGGCAGGTGCCGAGCAGTTCGAGAGCGGCGGAATGTTCATCAAAATCTTCAGGGCAAACGGCTCCTACACTGATAGTATGAATTTCCGGGCGCGACAGGCAATACAGGTCGTTGAACCGGATAGGGGAGAGAGGCCGGCAGAGCCTTTGCAGTTTTTCCGGAGGGTTCTGCAGCATTCCACCCTTATCGGTGGGGCTGATGATAAAAATGCCCATGTCCCTTGTGGCGGCCTCTTCCAGTGCCGGGCTGTTCCCCTGTTGGATATAGTACCAGTGGATATTGAGGTAATCAAAACCGCCGTCATCCTCGTGCCGAAGTGCCTGCAGGATAACATCCAGCGGGCCGTGGCCGGAAAAACCTATGCTGCCCGCCAGGCCTTCCCGCTGGAGCCGGCGGGCCATATGCAGGCAGCCGCCCCGGCGGCATACCCGCCACAATGACCGGTAATCGTTCACTCCGTGAATGGCCAGCAGGTCAACCCGGTCAAGGCCCAGGCGCGAGAGGGAATTCTCCACATTCTTTCTGAATTCCATGGGATTTTCGGCAGGAGGGACCTTGGTCTGCACCAGGAAACTTTCGCGGGGCAGATGGTGCAATGCCAGGCCGAGCTGTATTTCAGAAGTGCCGTATCCCCGGGCCGTCTCAAAGTGATTGATGCCAAGATCCATGGCCCGATGGACAATTGCCTCCACGTTTTCCTGGCTCGCGGCAGGTATTGCACCAGCCGGAATGTTCTGCCACGAATGCATGGCCCGCATGAAGCCCGCGGACAGCACGGGCATCTGCAGCCCGGTTTTACCGAAACGCCGATAAATCATCTTTCACCCGCGATTAAACCATTTTTCAATGTCTTTTTCGGAAAACACTTTCACCACCGGGCGGCCGTGAGGGCAGTGGGAAAAGAACTCGCTTGCCTGCATCTGCTCAAGCAACTTCAGCATTTCTTCGGGCGCCAGCCGGTCGCCGGCCTTTATCGCAGCCTTGCAGGCCATGGATGACAGCAGATTGTCAATTCGTGCAGCAATGCCGGAAGATTTATCATTGCCGGCCGACGCTATCTTATCCAGGGTTTCAAAAAGCAGATCAGCCGGATCAACGGATGCGACCAGGGCCGGAACCGCTTTGATTACCCACGTTTCTTCCCCGAAATGCTGCAGGATAAAGCCCAGTTCCGCGATATCCCGTCCGTGCCTTTCCAGGATATCCGCCTGTTCCATGCTCATTTCCACCGGAACAGGGAACATAAGGCTCTGGCGGGGTATGCTGCGCTGCCCGTATGCGCTGCGCAGCTGCTGATAAAGAATTCTTTCATGGGCCGCATGCTGGTCGATGACCACCAGCTGTCCCTTCCTTTCACAGAGGAGATAAAGGTTGAAAAGCTGGCCGACAACAACCAGGCCGGAAAAATCAGGCAAACCTTCTTTTCCTCTCCCATGCAAAACAGAAGGCGGCGAGGGCGGAACATCAAATCCGGCAAGCGGCTCCCCGGTCTGCGCCCCGGCTTCAGTCGAACGGCTGCCGGGGCTGGAAAAAGAATCTGCAGGGAATTGCCGGCGGCCGGGCGGCAGGGTAGGCCGCCCCCCTGATTTTCCGGCCACTGTACGCTGCTCTTCCTGCCGGACCGTGGGAGAAGGCGGGGCCAGGACAAAAATATCCGAACGCGCCTCCTCCTGATACGCCCGCAGGGCCGAACGTACCGCCCGGACAATGCATCGGTGAACATCCGGAGAACGGCGGAAACGGATTTCCTGCTTGGCCGGATGAACATTGACGTCAATCTGCTCCGCCGGCAGGTCAAGAAACAGGACGCCGGAAGGAGAATGTCCTTTCATCAGGAAGCCATGCAATCCCTCCACGACGGCATGGCGGACCATCCTGTCACGGACCGGCCTGCCGTTGACCAGGGTGCGGAGCTTGTTTGTTATCGATGCGGAAACTTCCGGCTGCAGCAAAAATCCGCTGATGCGGACCGGTTCCTCATTGTCCTCGGCATGGATGATGATAAGTTTGCCGTGATAGCGGAAAACATCCCTGATGCGCTGCTCGGGATTCTCCACCGGCTGCAGATCCAGAACAGTCCGACCGTCCACCCGGAGCAGAAAACCGGTTCCCATATGGGCGAGGGACTGATTCCTGAGTACTTCCTCAATATGATACAATTCGGTTCTGGCGGACTTGAGAAATTTTCTGCGGGCCGGAACATTGCCGAAAAGACCCCGTACCTCGACAACGGTGCCCTGTGCACAGCCGTCCTCATGGACCGCATGCAGGGTACCGTACCGCATCTCGGCCCTGGTTCCTGTCGCTTTATGCTGCGGCCGCGACAAAAGGGTAAGCCGCGAAACCGATCCTATGCTGGGAAGAGCTTCGCCGCGAAAACCGAGAGTAGTGATGGCATCCAGCCGGCTGTTGTCGTCAATCTTACTGGTGGCATGGCGTTCAATGGAAAGCAGAACATCGTCCTCACCCATTCCTTCGCCGTTGTCGACCACCCTGATCAGCCGGGTGCCCCCGCCCTCCACCTGGACGGAAATATCCGCCGCCCCTGCGTCAAGGCTGTTTTCAACCAGCTCCTTCACCACCGATGCAGGCCGCTCGACAACTTCACCGGCGGCAATCTGGTTGGCCAGGTGCTCTGAAAGAATACGGATTCGGGACACGTTTATCTCAAAAAAAATATTTAAAATGTCATGACTTGAAGTAAGAGGTAATATACAATATGCAGGATGCATCCGCATCCGTAAACCAATAAGCAATGATCCGGGACCGGATTTAAAATCCGCTATAAGGGAGATTAAGGATCTTTCAATTGCCTTGTGCCGAGCCCCGCAACTCCTCGAAGTACCCTAAAGGGTACAAACACAGGTTGCCAGGTAGCGAGCGAAGCTAAACTCGGACGGGATCAAATGGCACGGGCGCCCTTTTGGTTCGTTTTTTTATCTGCTCTGCAGCAGACAACTGACGGTCGAGCTTTCAAATGTCCGCTGCTGCAGACCAAGAACGGACCAAAAAAAATCAATAGCTGGCATAACCAGTTAACTCTAACCTGACTCCAAGAACCAGGTTTTTAATTATAAATAAAATTCCCGTGGCCACCAGAAAAAATACCCCCAAAAAACCGCCGAGGAAAAAAACGGTCCGCAGGAAAACCAGGAACCACAACGATATCATCACCTTTCTCCTGGTGATCGCCGGATTTGTCACCCTGAGCATCGGCAGCGGCCTTGCCTGGTTTCTTGCCCTCGATATACCGGACATCAGAAGCGTGGATGATTATCAGCCCCTGGTCGCCACCACCCTGCTTGACCACCGGGGCAACATCATCGACGCCATTTATGAACAGAACCGGATAGTACTTGCCTACGAGGAAATGCAGCCCCTTATTCCCAAGGCATTCGTGGCCGCGGAGGACGGCCGGTATTGGGAGCACGGCGGCCTGGATGCCTGGTCGATCGCCCGGGCCTTTATCAACAACATCAAATCAGGCAGACGCAGCCAGGGGGGCAGCACCATAACCCAGCAGGTCACCCGGGCGCTGATGCTGAGTCCGGAGAAAAATTATTTCCGAAAAGTCAAGGAAGCCGTGCTGGCCTACCGCCTCGACAAAATGCTGAGCAAGGAGGACATCCTCTCCATTTATCTGAATGAAATTTACCTGGGAGAAGGAGCCTACGGGGTGGAAGCCGCCGCCCGGACCTATTTCGGCAAACCCTCCTCCCGCCTCAATCTCGCTGAAATTGCCCTGCTCGCAGGTCTTCCCCAGTCGCCGAGCCGCTATTCTCCGGTCAAGCATTTCCAAAGGGCGCAGGCCCGGCAGCGCTATGTGTTAAACCGCATGGCCGAGGAAGGAATCATCACTCCCGAATCGGCCCGGCAGGCTTATACACTCAGGCTGAATATTCATGACCGCAGCACATTGAAACAGCAAACAGGGTATTTCACCCAGTATGTCCGCAGCCAGTTGGAACAACGATTCGGAGCCCGACAGCTGCTGCATGCCGGCCTGGTTGTTTCGACAACCCTGGATCCTGTCATGCAGGCTGATGCGGTGCAGGCCATCAATCACGGCACAAAAAAGTTGCAGCAGCTGACCGGCGAAGCGCAAAGACCGCAGGGTGCCCTGGTCGCCATTGACTCTAAAACAGGACATATTCTTGCCCTGGTCGGCGGCAACGATTTTGCGGCCAGTCCTTTTAACCGGGCTGTCCAGGCAAAAAGGCAGCCGGGTTCGGTCTTCAAGCCCCTTATCTATGCCGCGGCTTTTGAGCGGGGCATGGCGGCCGATTTCATGATCGATGACAAACCGTTGAGCATAAGGAATCCCGACGGTTCGCTCTGGCAGCCTAAAAATTACAGCAACCGGTATTACGGTCGAACGACCCTTGCCGACGGACTCATATACTCACGCAATATCGTGACCATCAAACTGCTGCAGAAAACCGGGCTTCAGCCGGTCATCAAACTTGCCCGCAACGCGGGCATCAGTTCACCTCTGCATCCGGAACTCACCCTGGCGCTCGGGACCTCTCCTGTTTCCCTTCTGGAAATGACCGGGGCATACACAATTTTTCCAAATGCAGGTAAATTTTCCCCGCCAATCGCCATCACTGAAATTCGCGACCGCCGGGGCGAAAAAATTCCCGTTGCACCAAAGGGACAAAAACAGGTGATCAAAACCGCAACAGCTCTGCAGACAACGATAATTCTTCAGGACGCCCTTAATAAGGGAACCGGCAGGAAGGCGAGCGGCATACCATACAGCGCGGGTAAAACCGGTACCACCGACGACAACAATGACGCTTTGTTTATCGGCTACACGCCCCGGATCACCACCGGAGTCTGGGTGGGATATGACAGGGAAAAATCACTTGGTCCCGGAGCCACCGGCGGTGAAGCCGCGGCCCCCATCTGGCTGGATTTCATGCAGACAATTACCGGTTTCTTGAGGTAAATTTAAATGAAGATGAACAAGGAAAATATGCAATCCGCAACTTTTATGACCGCTATCGGCCCGGTAACCATAGAGGCAGACGCACAGGGGTTGACCGCCATCAGCCTGTCTGGCCGTCATCGCCGCACCATGAAAGAGGACCGGGTGCCGGACAATCCACTCCTGCAGGAGGCCGCCCGGCAGGTCAGGGAATATCTCCAGGGCAAAAGGACCGATTTTGACCTGCCCCTGACCATTTACGGGACGGATTTTCAGAAAAAAGTCTGGGAACTTATCAGGGAAATCCCATACGGAAAGACCCGCAGCTATGGAGACATTGCCCGCCAACTGGGCAGTGCCGCCAAATCAAGAGCCGTCGGCGGTGCGGCCCATGCCAATTCCCTTCTCCTGGTCATTCCCTGTCACCGTGTCATCGGCACCAACGGCAGTCTCACCGGCTTCGGCAGCGGCCTGGAGCTGAAAAAAAAACTGCTGGAGCTGGAAAAGAAGTCCCGGTAAATACATTTTTATTGCGTTCACTGACTGTATCGTTAAATCCAATGGTGGACGCCGACCATTTTTCTTGCTTTTTCCTTGAAATCACGTCAACTTGAATTTTTTACAGAAATCGTGTCGTGTTTATATATATGATCAGTAATTTCCGGTTAGAAAATTGCACATGATTTTCTGCAATATTTTGTTAAAAATCAAGCTATTGGGAGCATTTTT
>JAWSUG010000016.1:0-86282 GCA_033549385.1 Desulfobulbaceae bacterium
TTCAAATGTCCGCTACTGCAGACCAAAAAATGAACAAATAAATCAAATAATTGGCAGAGCCTTATATCTCTGACCTGGCCCGAAGGACCAGGTTTTAAAGAGTTGAATAAAAATTATCCGTGAATTATTTCTGTAAAACCGTGTAATATTTTTTATTATGAAAAGACTCAGGCAGGACAAACAATCCGCAATGTATGACAACCATGAATGAAGCGTTTGATATCTGGAAGCTCGCAGCCGGGATGGGCATGTTTCTTTTCGGCATGTTTCTGCTTGAAGAATCGTTAAAGAATCTCTCCGGCAAGACGTTCAAAAAACTGATCCGCCAGTATACGGACAGCCGTCTGAAAGCAATCAGGAGCGGTGCCATTGTTACTGCGATCCTGCAGAGCAGTGCAGTTGTCGCCCTCATGGTCCTGGCCTTTGTCGGTGCGGGTGTCATGAAGATGGAAAACGCCATCGCCGTCATGCTTGGTTCCAACATCGGCACAACTTCCACGGCCTGGCTCGTCGCCGCCCTGGGTTTTAAGGTGAACATTGAAACCTTTGCCCTCCCCTTCATCGGGATCGGCGGGCTGGGTATGATTTTTCTGTCCTCATCACCCAGACTTGTGCAGACATGCCGCCTGCTGATCGGCTTCGGGCTCCTTTTCCTCGGGCTTGACTACATGAAAGACAGCGTCGACACTCTGGCCAGAAGCTTTGATCTCAGCTATCTTGCCGGTTATGGTTTGTGGCTGTATGTTCTGTTCGGCGCCCTGATCACGGCGCTTATGCAATCGAGTTCCGCAAGTATAGCCATCATTCTGACCGCCCTGAACAGCCAGTTGATCAGCCTTAATATGGGAGTGGCAATGGTTATCGGGGCCAATATCGGGACAACGGTAATCGTTCTGATCGGTTGCATCGGGGGTGTTCAGGCAAAGAAAAGAGCCGGGGTGAGCCACCTGGTGTTCAATGTGATCACCGGTATGCTGGCATTTGCAACAATTCCGTTTTTTATCTGGTTCATACAACTGTTCATCGTTGTTGACAACAACAGCGTCATTGCCCTTGCCCTCTATCACACGCTGTTCAATGTCATGGGGGTTGTCGTTTTCTATCCTTTTATCGGCCTTCTGGCCCGGATGCTGGTCAGGATGTTCCCGGACCGCAGGACGGTTCTCACCGTTTTTATAGACAAAACCCCGACAGAGGTCATAGAAGCGGCTACCGACGCCCTCAAGGAGGAAGTCAAACACATGCTGGAGGAATGTCAGCTCTATAACCTGCGGATGCTCAATATCGATGAAAAGCTTGTCTTTGACCATGACACTCCTTTTCAGAAGAACACCAAGCTGAAATTAACCGACACCAACCTCTATGACCAGATCAAGCTTCTCCACGCCCAGATTTTTGCCTATTATTCAAAAGTACAGTCCCAGAAGATGGAGGAAACAGAGGTAAAAATCTCCGAACGGACAATATATGCTTCCCGCAACATCATGAATTCCATCAAGAATTTCAAGGATATCAAGCACAACCTGGATGATTTTGACATATCAGGGAATGAGTACCTCAATACCCAGTATAAAATGTTCCGCAAGAGGCTGGTGCGGGTCTACCATGAAATGAACAGTATTCTGCAGCTGGACAGCAGCGCAGAGCAGTACAGGCAATTGCTGGCAGCCTTTTTCCGGAACGAGAAGGATGATAAACGGGTGCTCGGCGATACCATGCGGGCGGTTTCCGAGAAAAAAATACACGAAATAGAAATCGCCTCCCTGCTCCTGGTCAACAGACTCTTCAGCCAGTCCTGCAGACTGCAGATTTTCGGCCTCAAGGACCTGCTCCTCAGCCAGGATCAGGTCAATGATTTTGACCGGGCCCTGGATATGAAGGAAATTATTGAACAGGATCAGCCACACCCGGAAGCTGCGGGGCAAAAAGACAGCCCGGCAATAACGGAGACGTAAATATCCGGGTCCCAAGGACCGGCCTTGGCTGCCATAAAATACTCAACCCGCCCCCGGCGGCTTCACTCAATAGCTTTACTGCAGGCTTTTCTCCGCCACTTCAGCCACATCGCCGGAAAGATCAGGAATGGCGGTGATCCGCTCCAGTTCCCCGCGCATGAGTGCCTGCCTGGTGCTGTCATACCGTTTCCAGGTCGTCAGCGGCGTCAGCATGCGGGCTGCAATCTGCGGATTCATGGAATTGAGCCGGATAATGAAATCCGCCAGGAAGGAATAGCCGGCACCGCTCACATCATGAAACCTGACCTGATTGGCCTGGGCAAATGCGCCGATGAGGGCACGAACCTTGTTCGGGTTCTTTAAAACAAAGGCAGGGTGTTCGGTCAGGGCCTTCACCCTGGCCAATGTTCCCGGCAGCGGGCAAACGGCCTGCATGGTCAGCCATTTATCCACCACCAGGGGATCATCCTTCCATAGTTCATAAAAATCGGCGAGCAGTTCATCCCCTTTTTCCCGATCGCAATTGACCACGGCTTTAAGTGCCGCAGCCTTGTCGGTCATATTATCGACACCCTGGTACTGGCTTATTGCCAGATCAAGGATATCCGGCCCGGCACACCCGCTCGCATCGGGAGACAGCAGGTACGCCAGGCAGGTGTTCTTCAGGCTTCTCCGGGCGGCATCGCCTGCGACGTACCGGTAAGGACCGGTTGGACGATTCTCCCTGTACACCTCGAGGAATTCGGGGTGCAGCTGTCTGCTCAACTCGCGGCGGAAAAATTGCAGAACCGTGAAAATAGCATCCGGATCAATCACCTCCATCTGCTGGCCGATCCAGTTTTCCATGGGCAGCGAGATTGCCAGGGCGACAAAAGCCGGATCGGCCTTTCTGTCCAGAAGCAGCTGCCTGAAAGAGGAGACAAAAACATCCGGGACAGTGAGCGCCGCATCCCTGTGCACATTATCCACCTGCTCCAGGATAAATTTGAGGCTCAACTGCTGCCCGGCATCCCACCGGTTAAAAGAATCCGAATCATGCGCCATCAGGAAGGCGAGTTCTTCATCCGTCCGCTCAAGTACAACCTTGACCGGCGCAGAATAGTTTCTCAGCAATGACAGGACCGGTTGTTCCGGAATATCCTGAAAAATAAATGTTTCCTGCTCATTCCTGAACCTGAGAACAAGGGTGGCTGCAGCGGCTTCCTGCGAATTTTTCAGGACCAGCGGCAGATCATTTCCCCTGCTGTCAAGCAGGCCGACGGCGACCGGCATCAGCATCGGCATTTTATTCTCCTGACCGGGTGTGGGAGGACAATACTGGCTCAACTGCAGGCGATATTCCTGCGCCTGCGGGTCATAACCGCCCGAAGCCTTGAGCACCGGAGTGCCGGCCTGGCTGTACCAGAGCTTGAATGAATCCAGGTCCGCATCGTTGGCATCAAGCATCGCCGCCACAAAATCATCACAGGTCGCGGCCCGGCCGTCATGGCGTTTAAAATAGAGATCAATACCCTTCCTGAAGCCGTCCCGCCCCAGCAGGGTGTGCAGCATCCGGATGACCTCCGCGCCCTTGTCATAGACCGTGAGGGTGTAGAAATTGTTGATTTCCTTGTAAGAATCCGGGCGGACAGGATGCGCCATGGGGCCGGCATCCTCACGGAACTGATAGTTGCGAATTATCTGTACGTCCTGAATCCTTTTCACCGCCCGCGAGGAGAGATCTGCCGAGAATTCCTGATCCCGGAAAACCGTCAACCCCTCTTTCAGGCTCAACTGGAACCAGTCGCGGCAGGTTACCCGGTTGCCTGTCCAGTTATGGAAATATTCATGGGCAATAACCCCTTCGATGCCTTCATAATCCGCATCGGTGGCGGTTTCCGGGCGGGCAAGCACGAATTTGGAATTAAAGACATTGAGCCCCTTGTTCTCCATGGCTCCCATGTTAAAGTCATCAACGGCAACAATCATGTACACGTCCAGATCATACTCCAGGCCGAACCTGTCCTCGTCCCATTGCATTGCCTTTTTCAGGGACTCCATGGCGTGGCCGCATTTTTCCCTGTTGCGGGGTTCGACATAGATGTGCAGACCGACTTCCCGGCCTGATCCGGTCCGGTACGTATCCGCGATTTTCACGAGGTTTCCGGCAACCAGCGCAAAAAGATAGCATGATTTTTTAAAGGGATCGTGCCACACCGCAAAATGGCGGTTGTCGGGGAGTTCGCCTTTCTGCACGAGATTGCCGTTGGCCAGCAGGACGGGATATTTTCCCCGGTCTGCGACAATGATTGTCCTGAATTCGGCCATCACATCCGGGCGGTCCGGAAAGCAGGTGATCCTCCTGAATCCTTCCGCTTCGCACTGGGTGCAGAAGTTTCCGCTCGACAGGTAAAGTCCTTCGAGTTCGGTATTCTCCTTCGGGTTTATCGTATTTATCACCTCGAGAGTGAAGCTGTCCGGCACCTTTGCTATTTTTAGAATTTTGTCATCATATAAATAGGCGTCTTCCGGCAGCACCACACCGTCAAGCTTGACCGTTTCTATCTTCAGCTTCTCGCCATCGAGTTCCAGCGGTGCCGTGTTGCCGGCATGAGAATTGCGGTAAAACCTGATTTTGGAATGCACCCTGGTTGCGGTTTCATCAAGTTCAAATTTCAAGTCGATGGTTGTCACCAGGTAAGACGGTGGTGTATAGTCCTTTAAAAATATCGTTTTCTGCTGCTTGCCCGACATGAATAAATCCTTTGTATAGATATGAAAGTTACGGAAAAAGAATAATCAGTTTGTAAAAAAAGACCATGTTGATTTTATTGACAAATGAAAACAGCATGATCAGCATAATGAAAAATAACCTGTATTCTGCCGGGGATCAAATATGAACAAAAAACTATTGGCGGCAATCGACGGATCGTCCTTCAGTTCCAACAGCCTTGATTATATTATCCGCCTGTTCAAAAATGATAAAAATATATCCGTGCATCTTTTTTCCGTTGTATCCGTCGCTTCCGGTGACCAGAACTGGATGTTTGAAGTAGATCCCCTGCGGGAGCATTCTCCGGCAACGGATCGAAAAAGAATAACTGCCGAAAAATACCTGCGTGATGCCAAGACACGTCTTGTCGGCGGCGGTTTTGCGCCGGACGATGTCACCTTCTCCACGGAGATAACCTCCTCCCAGATTGCCACTTCCATTCACCATGAGGCCGGCAGGGGAAAATATGATGCGCTCGTCATCGGCAGACGGGGAATCGGCAGAGTCGGCGAGATGCTGTTGGGCAGCGTATCCTCGCACCTGGTTGACAAATGCCATGAGGTGCCCATCTGGATCATCGACGGAGAGATCACTTCCAGCCGTTTCCTGCTGGCGGTCCATTGCATGCCCAAGTCCCTCATTGCCGCCGACCACCTGGGCTTTATCATCCATAACCATCCGGATGTGGAGGTGTTGCTCTACCACTCAAGGATTCTCTTCCGCAGGGAACCCAAAGTTGCAATGGAGGAATTTTATCGGCAATGGGGCAAGGAGTGGTGTGACCAATACCTGGATCCGGATAACTATCTTTTCTACGCCCATGCCCAGATACTCAAGGATCATGGCGTCCGGAAACAGAGCATTACCCAGCTTCCGATGAAGACTGAACTGGATGCCAGCAGGGATCTTATCCGGCAGGCCAAAAAACACGATTGCGGCACCATTGTGGTCGGAAGACGTCCCAGGGGCTCGGAAAAAGGCATTTTCGGCGGAGTTTCCGACCGGACCCTCGGCCAGGCACAGAACCTGGCCTTATGGATTGTCGGGTAGCGCTTTATTCTCCTCTTTTATAGCCGCCGGGCTGAAAAGTATGGCCGCCGATTTCTCCGGCACCAGGTATTGCGCCGCCAGCTGTTCAACCTCTTCCGTGGTAATGGCCGCAAAATCACTCTCTATGGTAAGAGGCCAGGCAAGCTGCTCCGGGTGGCGGCTGGACAGGGCCAGGACAGACTGCATCCAGTACCTGTTTGTCCGCAGCATATCCTTAATCGATGTCAGGGTCGGTTCCAGCGCTCTGAGCAGTTCATCCTCCGTAACGCCTTTTTCAGCAAGTTCCGCGCCCACATCGCGGACCTTGTCCCTTATCACTTCCGCGAACTGGGGATCCACGGTCAACTCCGTCCGCATCACACCATATCCGTCGGCAACCCGGCTTGGCTGATTATAAACTACAGGGGAGTAAACGGCTCCGAGATTTTCCCGAATCTCAATGCGCACCAGGTCGCTGAAAATCGAGGCCAGCACATTCAACCGCCTGGTCCTGGATATATCCCAGAAATCGTCTGTCGGCCAGGCAACGACAACCAGGGCCTTGTCTATCTGTGTGCTGACTTCTTCCTTCAGCTGCCCGCCGACAGGAAAAGAAATTTTTTCCAGGGCCGGGGCAGGCATGGTTTTCCGCTCCATTGCTCCGAGATATCTCCCTGTCAGGACAATTACCTGCTCGATATCGAAATCGCCGACCACATTGACTTCAAGCTGTGCATCCTTGAATATCGGCAACAGCCACTCCCCGATCATGGGCAGCGTCAAATCATTAAACTGATCCTGCGGCGGCAGGCCGAAATGCGGATTGCCGCCGGCAAGAAAACGTTCTCCGGCCAGGCGCATCATGCCGTCAACCGAACTGCGCAGCTGATCATACATCTGATTGAAGCGATACCTGCTGAGGCTGTATGCATCCTCGCGGAAAGCCGGATCAAGGAGCTGCGCCTGGACGAGCTGCAGGAGGAGTTCGAATTCACCGCTTAATCCTTTGCCGGTCAGTTCAAAACTTTCCTCTCCCGCCTTGAACGATAAAGAGGCGCTGGTGCCTGCCAGAGCTTCTTCAAGCTCATCTCTTGTCAGCCGGCCATAACCGCTTTCGCGGACTACCGCTTCCGCCAGCAGGGAGAGTCCTGCATGCGGTTCGGCGTGCCGTCCCGGGCCGAAATGAACGGAGAGCAATATTTCATTCGGCTGATAATCAGTCTTTTTGATGTTCAGAACGGTGCCGTTGGCAAACCGTATCTGCCGCGCATCTATGCCGGGCACTTCAATGTTTTCCACCGCCGCAACGGATTTTTCCGCCACCGGAAGATAAGGAAAAGCGATCTCCTCTCCATTTACCCATTTTTCAGGTGTCTGTTTCCGGGAATCAAGGTACACCTGGCGAACAACGTCCTCCTGGTTCCGGCTGGCGGCGACAACCGCCGTGCCTCCGACAAACACCTGCCTGTTTTCATGGGACCATAATTCCCTGAACACTCTGTTCACATCTTCGACCGTCAGGGCCTGCAGAACAGGAGCATATAAACGGAGTTCCTGTTCCGGAGACAGGAATACCTGGTTGCTGCTCACTTTATTAATTATGTCTCTTGCCAGCTTTCGACTGTCACGACTCTCTCTGATCTTCACCTGCTTTTCAAGGTCCGCGATAATTTCCTTCCTGACCCTGACCAGCTCCTGTTCGGAAAATCCAAATTCCAGGGCCTGGCGCAGTGTTTTGTCAAGGGTTTTCAGACCATCCTCCCACTTTTCGCCTTTGGTCCGGGCGGTTACCGTTGCATATCCCACCTGCTGCAGAAAAATCCCTGCATAGACCTGTGCGCTGGTAACAGGAGAATCAGCCCGGTTGACAATTTTTTTCAGACGTTTGTTCAGCAGAGATGCAGCCACATAGTTCTTCAAATCCCTGGTCTGCCGGGCGACAGAATCCCTGCCGGGCGATTCGTTCCACCGGGTACTGATGGAGACCTCGGTATAACCGACTTCAGGTTCATGGACATAGAGGATATCGGTCCCCTCCTCCGGAACCTGGCCGAATTCATAGCAGCCGGGGGTAATTTCGGGATTCCTGAAACCGGCAAAATGCTTTACGACCAGTTCCTTTACGGTTTCCGGATCAACATCTCCGACAATCACTAATATTGTATTCTCGGGCCGGTACCACGTATTATAAAAATCGCGGAGGATTTCGGCATCAGCTTCTTCAAGGGTTTCCTCCGTGCCTATCGGCATCCGATCCGTTACCCTGGTTCCGGCAAAGTGAAATTGAGTCTTTTTCTCATACAACCGGTACCCCGCAGAATCCCTGGTCCTCTTTTCCGCCAGTATAATGCCGCGTTCCCTGTCAACCTCTTGCTCCAGCAGAAGAGCACGCCTGGCATAATCGGCCATAACCAGCAAACCTTCATCCAGATGCTGCCGGTTGCCGGTCGGCAGGATGACATTATATACCGTATCCATGAAATTGGTCATGGCATTGGTATCGGCGCCGAAGCTCATCCCTATGGATTGAAAATATCTGATCAGTTCTCCCGGTGGGTAATTGGCGGTACCGTTGAAAAGCATATGTTCCAGAAAATGGGCAAGGCCGCGCTGTTTGTCTTTTTCATTGAGGGAGCCGGCCTGGATATTGAGATAGAGCCCGGCGCGGTTTTTCGGTTCTTTATTTTCCAGAATCAGATAGCGGAAACCGTTATCCAGTCTTCCGAAGATAATCTGCGGGTCCGGCTCCAGGTCGGAAACTTCATGGGGCCAGCCTTCCGTGATGCAGGTCGACTGCTCTGCCGCCGCCTGCAGTTGAGTGCTCAATCCGTCCGGCGGACAGCCCAGGAAGAAAATGACGAAAAAGATGAAAGGTGTTATTTTGTTATAAATATTTTTGTAGACAGAATTCATATTATTTGCGTAGGAAGAGGTTATGATGCGATGTCGATTGTTCTGCAAACTATAAGTAACGAGTCAGGATGTGGCAATGAAGATTGAAGGAAAAACGGCACTTGTTGCAGGAGCAAGCCGGGGCATCGGACTTGCCATTGCCCGGAAACTTGCGGCAGAGGGAGCCCGCCTGATTTTGCCCTGGTTCGACTGGCCGGAGGATTCGGAGTCCATGCAAAGAGAATTTTCCAGCACCGACGGCTGCCATTCCTTTATCTTGGCTGACCTGAGAAAAAGCTCCGATGTCAAGGACATGGCGGAGATGATCCGGAGAAACAGAGGCAGCCTTCACATCCTGATCAACAATATTGAGCGGGGCGGCATGCCTGTCATCCATGGCTCATATGAGCTGGAAGTCAACAGGGATCAATGGCAGTTGGAAATGGAAACCACGCTGCATGCCAAACACCTTCTTTTCGAATATTGCTTTCCCCTGATGAAAGAGGAACAGGATGCAGCCATAATCAATATTTCTTCGATTGCGGGATTGACCGGCCGCAGCGGACCTGCCGGCTTGATCTACAGTGACGGGTATGCGGCTGCCAATTGCGGCATCTCCACTCTCACAAAAACCTGGGCCAGGCTTGCGGCCCCCAATGTCAGGGTCAACGAAATCATGCTGGGCCTTATCGATACGCGGCATGGGCGGCGTACGCGCGGCTGGGAGAAATTGACCGAGCAAGAAAGATCCGATTTGATCGGCCATACCCTCCTGAAAAGGACAGGAACGCCGGAGGAAGTGGCTGAAACGGTTTTATTTCTTATTAAGAATGCGGCGTATATGACCGGTGCGGTCATCCGTCTTGACGGGGGTTTCCTGTTAGGCGGTGAAAAAATCCCGCCGCTGCCGAAAGGAATACTTTAACAATATCCTGAATCTGTGAGCGTTCGAGAACGGTCCAGATGCAGATAGCGAGCCTGCGAGACCTTCGAGGCGGCAACGATGTTGATTATCCTGGTGTGATATCAACGAGTTGCCAACAGGTAAGCGTAGACTCCGCAGCAGATGGGCCGATGGCGGGCGCCCCGAAGGGCGGCGTAGTGAATCGCTCAATATTTTTATCATATGCCATAAAGGCGAAAAATAAATAAGTTCCCGGCATATTCCTGAAAGCCGTCACGGATTCAGGAATATCAGTCACCAAGAACCCAATCGGGCAAATGACGGAGAATATAAGCCGAAACGGCTTCCTTTTCCTGTTCCTTGTCGATGGGGGAAACCGCCTCCACTACTTCATCAAAGTCAAACCAGCAGAGTTCCCGGTCATCATGACCGTAAACGGTGAGGATGCGGTGATTGGGGCGCTCTATATCTTCTTCTTCCTGAATTGCGGCTACGAGTTTAACCGCCTCTTCATAGGGAAGAAATTGAACTTCATTTTCCCTGCTCATATTGTAAAACCGTGCAGGCGGGGAGGTTTATTTCCCCGCTCGATTTTCCGGATATGATTATGAAGGTTTAACAACCGCACCGGCACGAATACAGCGGGTACAGGCGTTGATGCGCACCGTGCTTCCGTTATCGGTAACCGTCCGAACTTTCTGCAGATTCGGCAGCCACCGGCGCTTGGTTTTATTATGGGCATGACTGACATTATTGCCGGTAATTGGTCCTTTGCCGCAAATATCACATACACGAGCCATTGTATATATCTCCCTGACAGAGTTTAATTTTTTCAGTAAATTTTTTTAATTAACTGTATGCAAGAAAAAATGCAAGAACTATTAACATAATGACCATGCAAGCTATTTCTTTTTTTCCCGCAGTGCAGACTGGTATGTACCTTGCATCCACCAAAAAAACATGTGGGGTATTCCATTCAATGTTTTACAGGAATAAATTATGTTATTGCCGGCCCGGCCGCGGTAGTCGTAAAGATGTAACATCCGTTTGACAGAACCGGGAAATTCCTGCCTGTGGATAAATATTACCCATGCCGGGAAGAGACATGGATAAAATGTACCCACTTTTAAGCTCTATAAGACTGCTGAAAAAAGAGACTTGCTTAACCAAATAATAATAACTATTATTATTTAAAAATTGACTTCGCACCCACCTGCAACGCGTCCACGAATGGCTGTTTGTTATTGACAGTCTCATGAGCCCGTGGTAGCAAAACAGTTTTGGCAAAAATTGGCTCTATAGAAATTAAATCAACAAACTTTTACCAGAACATACAAATGGCAACAAAAACAAAAAATCCGATCTGGGTCTCCCTGACATCGGTAAAACTCGCCCTTTTTCTTCTTTTTGCTTTAGCAATCACCTCGATTATCGGGACAATCATTCCCCAGGGCCAGCCTCCCGGTTTCTATGTTGATGCATACGGGCCCAATCTTGCCCGGCTCATGCAGACCCTCAGTATTCCTGAGATGTACAATTCCTGGTGGTTCATGGTTCTTCTCGCCTTTTTCAGCCTGAACCTTATTGTCTGCAGCATCGAACGCATTCCCAACGCCTGGCGCCTGGTTACCATGGATAACCTGGCAACAGATCCGGAACGGCTGAAAAAAATGGGAGTGCGCAAAGCCGTCCAGACAGAAGGTTCCATGGGCGAAGCTGTTGAAAAGACCACCTCATTCCTGGCAAAAAAAGGCTGGAAAACAAGCAAAAGGGAGCATGAGGATTCTGTCATGCTCTTTTCCCAGAAGGGAAGTTGGACCCGTTTTGGAGTATATATCGTCCACTCCAGCATACTGGTTATTCTGGTTGGCGCAATTATCGGCTCTCCCAGGGTAGCCAATACCATTCTCCGGAATCCCACGTTTGCCTTTAAAGGGAGCGTCATGCTGCCTGAAACACAGCAGACCGATATGATATATTCCTTTTCAGGGATCAAGATACCTTTGGGTTTTACGGTTCGCTGTGATTACTTTGATATTGAATATTATCCCAATGGCATGCCAAAGAAATTTCTCTCCAAACTCACCGTCATCGAGGACGGAGAAGAAGTTTTAAAGAAGGATATTGTGGTTAACGAGCCTCTTATTCACAGAGGAATCACATTTTATCAGTCCAGCTATCAACCCTATTCGGACTTTGTTATTTCTCTTCAAAACAATGGCAGCGGCATAAACAAGACCAGCATTGTCCCGGCAAGACAACAGACATCCTGGGAAGAAGCCGGAGTCCGGTACGGTATCATAAATACGGCAACCCGCGGTCAATCCGTCGTGCGGTTAAAAATATGGTTTACCGATGACCAGGCTGATCCTTCAGTATTCTGGCTGGAACCCGGACGGGAAGCTGTTGTCAAGCGCCCGACCGGAGACTATACCCTGTCCGCCAAACAGCTTTATGCAACCGGACTGCAGGTTGCCAAGGATCCCGGCGTCTGGTGGGTATATATCGGCTGCGGCCTGATGCTTATCGGACTCCTTATCGCTTTTTTCATGTCGCACCGGAAAATCTGGGCACTCATCTACGAAGAGGATGGCAAGACCACGGTCCTGTTTGCCGGAAATGCCCATAAAAACAAGGTGGGTTTTGAAAGGTCGTTTACCTCATTGGTGGAAGATTTTAAATAAAACAAACCTGAGATTTCTAATGCATCATAGTAATTTTAAACATCCACTTTAAGAACAACGGTATCCTATGAACAGTTCATTTTTTTTCGGCTTAACAACTCTGGCCTTCCTGCTGTCATCAGCCTTCTATCTTGCCCTTTTCATCTTCAAGAACAGGAAAATCGGCCCCCCGGGCACGATTCTGTGCATTCTCGGCACGGTCACCCTGACCATTGCCATGGGGCTGCGCTGGTATGAATCCTATGAAATGGAAATCGGTCATGCGCCTCTCACCAATATGTATGAATCACTTGTATTCTTTGCCTGGTGTATTTCACTCTTTTATCTCTTCATGGAGTTCAAGTTCAAAAACCGTGTCATCGGCGCCTTTGTTATGCCCTTTGCCTTTATTGCCATGGCATATGCCTCTTTTGCCAAGGGCATGAACCAGGAAATTACTCCCCTTATCCCCGCCTTGCAGTCAAACTGGCTTATCGCCCATGTCATTACCTGTTTTATCGGATACGGGGCTTTTGCCATGGCCGCGGGACTGGGATTCATGTACCTGCTGAAAAAGAAAGCTACGGAGAAAAACCTGCCGGCAGATTCCCTCACCGGATCACTGCCTGATCTCAGATTCATTGATGACATGACCTATAAAACCATTGTTTTCGGTTTTCTCTGGCTCTCCGCCGGAATTATTACCGGAGCTATATGGGCCAATGAAGCCTGGGGAACATACTGGAGCTGGGACCCTAAGGAAACCTGGTCCATTATCACCTGGTTTATCTATGCTTCCACCCTGCATGCCCGTTTTACCAGAGGATGGAGCGGTACGCGTATCGCCTGGCTGGCGATAATCGGTTTTATATGCGTCTTTTTTACCTATTTTGGCGTGAACTTCCTGCTTGCCGGACTGCACAGCTACGCGTAGACGGCTCAAGCTGATAAAATAAATCATTCTTGAAGTGACTGTCTGTAAGCCTCCGAGCTTTAAACACGTCTTGACAAGAACTTTCAAACCCGTTATATCAGCGAAATACCGGATTTCGATCCGGTTACCCCACAATATTACTCTTATGTGAAAGGAGGAAACAAATGAAAAAAGTAGTGATTTTAGGAGTAGCCGTTGCTTTTCTTTGTGCAGCCGGATTCTCAAGCATGACCCTGGCCGAGGATGAAGATAAAGGACCTGCAGAAATCACCTTGCAGACCGAAGAGGCTAAAAAGCCTGCCGTCTTCCCCCATGCCGCTCACCAGGAGCGCATTGAATGTGCCAAATGCCATGAGGATCCGAATTATGTGCCTGGCGCCTGGACCAAGGAAGCCGGTCATGCCCTCTGCCAGGAATGTCACAAGAATGTTGAGGATGCCGAACAGGCCAAAGAACTGAAGAAGTGCACTACCTGCCATCCCAAGAAAAATGGTGAATAATCAGATCTGAACCAGCGAAAGTCATTTTTGATGAAAGGCTGCTCAATTGAGCAGCCTTTTTTTATTTTCGGATACGGTTTTTATATTCGAGACCGCCAAGGCAAACCGGCGGGAGCCCTATGCATACCTGCGGTATATTTTTGAAAAGCTGCCGATGGCTTCTTCACTGGAGGACTACGAGGCCCTGCTGCCGTGGAATGTAACACCGGAGCAATTAAATGCGCCGGGAAGCCTGGGTATGGTTGGCTAGGCGCTTACTTATATTCCAGCCATACTCCAAAACTCTCCTGCCGGGCAGGATATCCCCTGTTACGTATTACCTCTGTGAATAGAATATGCGGGATTTTTCCACTCATGCTGTGCATCGTGCATGGCGTTAACATGCTGTACATACAACAGGAAAAAACGTTGATATCATTCGGGATAGGGAAAGAAAAAAAGGTAAACCTTATCAGGATCAGATCAAGCCGTCGATTATGTCAAAAAAGATGATCTTGCCGATAATGAAGAAAATAATGGACATGACGGCCGCAGCCGGGACAGTGAAAAGCCATGACCCGAAAATCGACCCTACAATGCGGCGGTTGATGCCTCCAAGACCGCGTGCCAGGCCGATTCCCAGGATTGCTCCCACAAGGGTATGGGTCGTTGAAACAGGCAGGGACAGGCGGGTACAAGCAAGGACGGTTGCGCTGGCGGCGATATCGGCAGCGACCCCGCGCGAAGGAGTTATCTCCGTGATCTTCGTTCCCACCGTCATCATAACCCTGTATCCGTAGGTTGCCAGCCCCATGACGATTCCGGCTCCCCCCAAGGTAAGTATCCAGAGAGGGACCGGCACTTTCATGTCCACAACGCCTGTCTGCAGTATATTGACGATCGCGGCGAGCGGACCCACGGAATTGGCAACATCATTTGCCCCATGGGCAAAAGCAACGGAACATGAACTGACTATTACCATGGGCACAAAAACACGTTCCACGGCTTCAAGCTGCTTGCTAATTGATATTTTATCCAGATTATCAAGCTTCCGTTTTACCAGAAAGTAGGAAATAACCGATGCGGCCAGCGCCAGGCCGATGGACACCCAGAATGATCCTCCCCCTTGCAGGATAGCGATATTTCCGGTCACATGCTGCAATCCTTTATAGATGGTGGCAAGCAGTACCACCGACGTCATGAGGAAAACAATTATCGGAACATGTCTTATGGCCGCCCGGGCCGGTTGTTCATGGCGCAGAATAGCCTTCCTGATATAAATAAATATCAAAAAGGACAGGAGACCTCCCATTATCGGGGATATGAACCAGGACGCGACAATCTGACCCATTTTGTTCCAGTTGACTGCATCCCACCCCGCTGCCACCACGCCGAATCCCGCTACCGCCCCAACTATTGAGTGGGTTGTTGATACCGGCATGCCGAACAGAGTGGACATGTTAAGCCAGAACGCGGCCGACAGCAGCGCCGCCGACATGCCGATCACCAGGATAACTGCGGCATCATGGGTTGTCATGCCGGGAAGATTTGCCAGCACTGCAGGATCGACAATTCCCTTGCGCACTGTATCGGTTACATGGGAGCCGACCAGAACCGCCCCTGCAAACTCGCATATGCCGGCGGCAATAACCGCATTGCGGATTGATAATGCTTTTGAACCGACGGCATCCGCCATCGAATTGGCCACGTCATTGGCGCCGATATTCCAGGCCATATACAACCCGAGAACCGCCGCCAGACTGATTATAATGGTATTCATATCCATATCAGAAATATCCCGAGAGGGGTTTGAGGGGGGAAATTTGATATCGGGGATCGAAAATGTTACCCCTTTTCAATCATGATTTTGAGAAAATCACCCGCATTTTCCGCCTGGTTGGCAACTTCACCGAGCATGATGACCATTTTTTCACAAAACAGGATATCGAGTATCTCTGCTTCTCCTTCCAGCGCATAGATAGCCCGGGAAAGCCTCCTTGCCATTTTATCCGCCTTCCATTCCTCTTCCCCCAGTCCTTCGGTGAACTTCATAATCTCCCGTGCCTCAGCACCGCCGAATGAGGTTTCAGCAAGACTTTTGAATTCCACGGCAGCGGTGAGCAATGTCCCGCTTACCTGGAAGACCTGGTTGAGATAATTTAAAAAGCCGTCATGCAGGCTCGGATGAATCCTGGTCTTTCTCAAGGTGAGGATAACTGAAAAATCCTGGGCAACATCAGCGATTTTTTCCACATGTTCAACAAAATCGACCAGATCACCGCGATCAACCGGCAGAAAATAACGACGGGAAATAAAACTCCGGATTTCATGTTTAATCACATCCGCCTCATATTCGGCGCGGGCCATCCTCGAACGGAGTTTTTCAATCTGATCGTAATCCTCCTGCAGGAGCGCCTCCATGAGCGGCCACAAAAGCTCGACGCACTCGTGCACTTTTTTGCTGTGTTCGACTATCGGTCCAAATGGCGACGTTCCGAACAGGTCGGCAATCAGGCTTCTTTTCATACATCACTCCGTGGTAAAAAAAATGACGGCATAAAATTATAGGACAGCGGTCTGCTATCCTGAAGCAGCCGGTCACCGGCTGAGCAAACTATCAATTGTACAACTCATTAACATAACTTTAATGGGAATTGAAAAAAAAAGTTATGTTTTTGGTAAACTTTAAACAAACGTATCAGCCGAACCGGCCGGTAATATAATCTTCGGTCAGAGGATGGGTTGGATTGGTAAAAATGCGCTCCGTCGGGCCTACCTCGATAAGGTCTCCGAGGTGGAAATAAGCAGTGCGCTGGGATACACGGGAAGCCTGTTGCATGTTATGGGTGACGATAACTATGGTATAGTGCGCCCTCAATTCGTTGATCAATTCTTCAATGATCGCCGTGGCAATGGGATCAAGCGCCGAGCACGGTTCATCCATGAGAATGACTTCCGGGCTGACCGCAATGGCCCGGGCAATACAAAGCCGCTGCTGCTGTCCCCCGGAAAGGCCTGTGCCCGGTTGATGCAGACGGCCTTTAACTTCATCCCATAAACCAGCCCTCTTCAAGGAAGTTTCAACAACTGCATCGAGTTCCGCCCTGCTTGATGTCAACCCATGTATTCTCGGGCCATAAGCGACATTCTCATAAATGGATTTGGGGAAAGGGTTGGGTTTCTGAAAGACCATTCCGACCCGGGCCCGCAAGGGAACGACATCAATTTTTTTATCATAAATGTCGACACCGTCGAGCATGATTTCACCGGTTACCCGGCAAATATCAATGGTATCGTTCATCCGGTTCAGGCAGCGGAGGAAAGTCGATTTGCCGCAGCCGGAGGGGCCTATCATGGCCAGGACTTCATTGGTTCCGATATCGATCGTGGTATTTTTGATTGCTTGGTCGTCACCATAATACACATTCACATTGCGGCACGTCATGCGGGGATTCTCGGAAAAAGGCGTACCGACCGTGTTCCTGTCCTCCCTGCTGATTGCCTTTGCATCCATTATCGTTGTCATGTTTCGTTTTTCTGCCCTGGGAAAAACGGATGAGCCGGGCGACGACTCATCCGCATTTAACCCGTCACCAACCGTCGGTTTTTAACGGGAATATAACGTATTACTTATTGGAGAAAAAGAGCATTCAGATTTTTTGCATCTTCCCCGAATTTCATCCGTTCATCAGCCGGCATGGGAATAAGTCCCTTGTCGGCCAGGTAGCCTTCTTCGCCCCAGGCTTTATCGCTGGTGAATTCAGCAAGAAACTCCTCAATGCCGGGCACGGTCCCGACATGACCTTTTTTCACGTAAAAATAAAGTGGCCGGGAAACAGGATACTCGCCAGCGGCAATATTCTCAAAGACGGGCTCTTTTCCTTCGACCATGGCTCCCTGAATCATGTCGTTGTTCTGATCCAGAAAACTGAAGCCGAAGATGCCGAACGCCCTGGGGTTGGCATCAATTTTCTGGACAATCAGGTTGTCGTTTTCACCTGCCTCGATATAGGCGCCGTCTTCCCTTACCGTGTGGCAGATCTGCTTGAACCTGTTGTTATCGGACTTGCTTAATTCCTTGATCCAGGGATATTCACCGCACCCCTCCTCCATAACCAGTTCGACAAAGGCGTCACGGGTGCCGGAGGTCGGAGGCGGGCCCATTACCTCGATTTTATTATCCGGCAGGCCGGGATTGATGTCTTTCCATGTTTTAAAGGGATTGGGCACGGTTTTACCCTCTGCCTTCGGGTCAGGCACATTCTTGGCCAGGGCAAGAAAAAGCTCCTGCCGGGTGATGCTCATCCGGGGCGCTTTTTTGGAATTGGCCAGAACAATTCCGTCATAGCCGATCTTGATTTCAACTATATCTTTTACGCCGTTCTCCTGACATGTATCATACTCCGACTTTTTAATCCGGCGGGATGAGTTGGTAACATCAGGGTGTTCGGTGCCGACACCGGTGCAGAAAAGTTTGAAGCCGCCGCCGGAACCGGTTGATTCAATCTTGGGGGTCTTGAACCTGGTGGATTTCCCGAACTGTTCAGCAACAGTCGTGGCAAAAGGGTACACTGTTGACGAACCGACTATGGAGATATAGTCGCGAGCCTGGGCACTGGTTACTCCTACTCCGCCTGCAGCCAGAGAAGCGGCAAGGGCAAACGTCAAATGTTTCTTCATGTTAAATCTCCTTCTGAATTCGAATTAATAAAAACAAAGTTGATAGTATCGAACGTATCCCCCGAATATTAAAAGAGTATTCAGGTTCAATTATTATTTGATTTGCTTACCAGCGCCGCTCAAAGCGGGTGCGCAGCAATACCGCCGCCGCATTCATGACAATCAGAAAAAGAAGCAGGACAATGATTGCCGCGGAAGTTTTTTCCACAAAGGCCCGTTCCGGGCTGTCCGCCCAGAGATACACCTGCACCGGCAGGACTGTTGCCGGGTCGAACAGCCCTTTGGGTACATCGACAATAAAGGCCACCATGCCGATCATGAGAAGCGGCGCACTCTCCCCCAGGGCTCTCGCCATGCCGATAATCGTCCCGGTCAGCATGCCGGGCAGCGCCAACGGCAATACATGATGAAAAACGGTCTGCATTTTTGATGCCCCGATCCCCAGAGCAGCCTCACGGATGGAGGGCGGAACGGACTGCAGGGAAACCCTGCCGGCAATAATAATGGTGGGAAGGGTCATGAGTGTCAGGACCAGCCCGCCAACCAGAGGGGCAGACCTGGGCAGGCCGAAAAAATTCAGAAAAACCGCCAGCCCGAGCAGCCCGAAGACAATGGACGGCACCGCAGCCAAATTATTAATGTTGACCTCGATAATGTCGGTCCATTTATTCTTCGCGGCAAATTCCTCCAGGTAAATGGCGGAAGCCACGCCGATGGGGAAGGAAAGAAGCAGGGTAACCAGAAGGGTATAGACTGAACCCATCGTCGCTCCCAGTATACCGGCTAGCTCCGGTTCCCTGGAATCACCGGCGGTAAAAAATGTAGTGTTGAACTTTTTTTCTATTCTCTTTGCCGCTGTGAGTTGATCAATCCAGGCAAGCTGTTTATCCTTAACCCTTCTTTCTGTCGATGGTACGTTTCTGTCCACCTTGCCCTTCATCAGCATATCGATGTCATCATCTGCCGGCACCCAGATGGTTTGCGTTGTGCCGATGAGCGATGTATCTTTCATTACCATTTTCTGAATCTGAAAGGCTGCCCCCGAACTGACAAGCGAATACAGTTTTTTCTTCTCGCTTCGCGTGGTTGCATCAGGAAAAATCGCCTGAAGGGATTGCTTGACAAGAGCGTTGTAATCAGCGCGGGCAAGATTATCCACATCGAGGACACCCTGTTCAAAGTGGACATCAAGCTGGATAAAAGTCTGTCGGAAAGCACCCGCTCCCTTAACAAAAATATCGGTGAACAGAATTGCCAGAAAAGCAAGACTCACGATGATAGCGGTCAGCCCCAGGCGCTTGAACCTTTTTTCAGCGCGGTATCTACGGCCTAGCTTACGGTTGACGATGTCAATAGTTGAGGGATGGGCATTTTTTTTCATTTCTGTTCCCTGTCGTATGGAAAGAGCCGTTGAACCCGCCGGGCTCTACTCATACTGCTCGCGATACCTGCGGACGATGTAGAGGGCAATAATGTTCAAGAGCAAGGTTACAATAAACAGCAGCAACCCCAGGGCAAAGGCAGCCAGGGTCTTGGGACTGTCAAATTCCTGGTCACCGACCAGCAGGGTGACAATCTGCACGGTCACCGTGGTCACCGCCTGCAGGGGATTTGCGGTCAGGTTTGCGGAAAGACCGGCGGCCATGACCACAATCATGGTTTCGCCGATAGCCCTGGAAACGGCCAGCAGAATCCCGCCCACGATTCCGGGCAGGGCGGCCGGGATAACCACATGTTTGATGGTTTCACTTTTTGTTGCGCCGAGACCGTATGAGCCGTCCCTGAGCGCCTGCGGCACGGCATTAATCACATCGTCTGAAATCGACAGAACAAAAGGAATTATCATTATTCCCATCACCATTCCGGCTGCCAGGGCTGATTCCGAAGAAACTGGAAAACCAAGAGCCTCACCCATGCCGCGGAAAAAAGGACCGACGGTCAATGCGGCGAAAAATCCGTAGACAACCGTCGGGATTCCCGCCAGGATCTCGAGCAGCGGCTTGGCAACCGCCCTGAATGGACGGCCGGCATATTCGGAAAGATAGATGGCGGACATCAGCCCCAGAGGCACTGCGACACACATGGCAATAAACGAAATCATCACCGTACCAACAAAAACAGGAACAGCTCCAAAGGATCCTGTCGAGCCAACCTGATCGGCACGGATGGCCATCTGCGGGCTCCACTTTAAACCGAAAAGAAACTCGGTGAGGGGAATTCTGCTGAAAAAAAGGATCGATTCAAAAAGAACGGAAAGGACAATGCCTATTGTGGTAAATATGGCGATGGTGGAACAGAAAATGAGAATATAGCGGATAAATCCCTCCACATGATTTCTGGCCCGCATGGCCGGAGAAATTTTTTGCCGCACAATGAAGGTTCCGATTATCATGGCACAGCAGCAGACAATGAACATTGCCCACCGGCCCGAATATTCAAGTTTTTTATAATATTCAGACGCGGCAAGCTTGTGCGGATCAACTTCTCCGCCGAAAATATTGCCTGTGACAAGATTTTTCATCTCTGTTTTATAGAGACTCAGTTGATCCGGAGTGAGTGATCCCGTCTGGTCCTCAAGGGTCTGCATGACAATCCCGGTCAGCAGGGAATCCGAGAAAAAAATCCAGCCGATGATGATCAATAAAGCCGGAATTCCACACCACAAAGCGGTGAGAACTCCATAATACTGCGGCCTGGAATGAAGAACGGCTGTACCCTTCCGGCCCGCAACCGCATATGCTTTTCTGAATCCCAGCCAGTATGCAGCCTGGGAAACGAAGACCGTCATAAAAAATATAAAGGGCAAAGACATGCTTCTGCCCGTTTATTGCGATGATCCCGATGCGGGAGAAAACAGATTATACATCCTTCTATCCTGGAAATGAGCGCTTCGTTGGCAAATCCGTGAAGATTCTGTAGAATGTTCCGGCAGGCTCAATTATCAATTCATTTCTCCCCTGACGATCTCCCCTTCGACCAGATAAATTACTTCCTCGGCAATATTCGTCGCCCGGTCGCCGATCCTTTCAAGATGCCTGGACAAAAGGTACAGGTTGAGGAGACAGGCGGCATGACCGGGTTCATTATTCATTTTGTCGACAACGATACGATAGACCTGGTTTCTCATCTCATCGACCTCGTCATCATCCAGAAAAACCTGGCGGGCGAGATCCGCATTCTCGCTGACCAGTGCATCGAGACACATCTTGAGCATGGAAAGCACCTTGGCGGACATCTCGCTGTAATCAATGGTGAAGGCAAGCGTGGAATGCTTGTTGATCGTCTGAATCCGCTTGGCAATATTGACCGCAATATCGGCAATACGCTCCAGCTCATTGTTGATCTTGATGATAGCCACAACCAAGCGGAGATCCCTGGCAACAGGCTGGTGGAGAGCAAGCACCTTGAGGCACTCCTCTTCAATCTCGATTTCCATCTCGTCGATTTCCCAGTCCGAATTGATTATTTTCTCAGCCATATTCGGATCCCGGGTCTGAATAATTGTACATGCCTTCTGCACCCGGTCCTCAACCAGGCCCCCCAGGGTGAGAAAGCGTTTCTTCAGCAGATCCATCTCCCGATGGAAAGTGTAATGTATTGCCATTAGTACAATTCCATGTTCATTTGAAATTATCATGTTGGGAATCAATGTTCCGGGAACAATATAAATACCTGAATATTAGCATTTGATTATGATACTGTTAACAATTCATTAAAGGTCAAATATACCTTGCCAAGATTTGAAATCCGGTTAATTTTCCGGAGCATTATGCCGACAATTTTTATCCGGGTCGAAGAAAATGTCCAAGCCGAACATACTTCTCGTTGAGGATGATCCCGATATCCAGCAGCTCGTCGCCTATGCCCTGATCAAGGCGGGAATGAACGTATCCTGTGCCGATCGGGGCGAGGATGCGTTACTGCTTCTTGAAAGGGAACCATTCGCTGCCATTATTCTGGATCTCATGCTTCCCGGAAAAGACGGGCTGGATGTCTGCCGCACAATCCGCGCCCTGGAAAAGACAAAAAATATCCCTGTCATTATGCTGACCGCCAGAAGCGATGAGGACGACATTGTCGCGGGTTTGAATATCGGCGCTGACGATTATGTTACCAAGCCGTTCAGCCCGAAAGTTCTTATAGCCCGTATCCGGTCGGTTTTACGGAGAAGAGCACAGGTAAACAGCCGGGCCGGGCAGGAAAAGTACAAAACCATCTCCCTACACGGTCTCGTAATTGATACAGGCAGGCATGAAGTACTTTACAAGGGCAGCCGGATTCAGCTGACCGCCACCGAGTTTGCCATCCTCTGCCTGCTGGCGGAAAAGGCCGGCTGGGTATTCACCCGCCAGCAGATTATCGACCGGGCCCGCGGCTATGAGTATCTTATCACCCCCCGGGCCGTTGATGTTCAGGTTTTCGGTTTGCGCAAGAAACTGGGCGCCGCAGGAGAGCTTATCGAAACTGTCCGGGGGATCGGCTACCGGATCAAAGAATAATTATGAAAAACCGCCGTCTGCTCTGGCACCTGTTCCCTGCCAATCTGCTCATCACCCTCGGAGCCGTCCTGGTCCTTTCCTGGTTCGGCGCAACCTCCGTCCGCGATTTCTACTATGATGAAATGCGGCGCGGCCTTGAGTCCCGGGGCAGGATTATCGAACAGCACATTGCCGATCTCCTGCTTGCTTCACCCGTGGCATTGCAGAATTACTGCAAACAGGCGGGCAGAAAAGCCGCCACCCGGATAACCGTGGTTTCGGCCGCCGGTGATGTCCTCGCCGATTCCAACGAGGATCCGGCAAAAATGGAGAACCATGCCGGGCGTTCGGAAATCAGGTCGGCAATGGATGGCAGAATTGGATCGTCAACAAGGTTCAGCCCGACCCTGGGTGAAAATATGCTCTATGTGGCGATTCCCCTGTATCGGGAGGATCGCCTTATCGGAGCACTCCGGGTTTCCGTGTCCACAGTTTCCCTCGACAATGTCCTGCAGTCCATTCGTCTCAGGGTCCTGGCCGTCTGTTTCCTTGTCCTCCTCGCTGCCGCTATTCTCACCCTGTTTGTTTCCAGAAGAATATCCAGGCCGCTCGAACAAATGAAACATGAGGCGGAGCAGATGGCCCGGGAAGAAAAGATGAAAATCATGTCCGTCGATTATGGCAGCGTCTCAACAGAAGTTGCAAGTCTGGCGGTTGCGCTCAATCGGATGGCCAAGATAATTAATGAACGGATGCGGATCATCACCCTCCAGCGCCGGGAGCTGGAAACCGTTTTTGCAGGTATGACGGAAATGATCATGGCGGTTGACAATGAAAAAAGAATCCTCCGCATCAACCGTTCCGCCGCCGCCCTGTTTTACCTTTCTCCTGACGATGTACAGGGAAAGCTGCTGCACGGGGTTATCCGCAACAAGGACCTGCATGAAATTGTCGACCGGGTAATTGCCGCCGGCAGCCAGGCGAAAAATGACATCGTGCTCCATGTCGGACCCGACAAAGTCCACCTGCACACCAATGCAGTTCCCCTGCAGGATGAAAACCGCAACCCCATCGGGGTGCTGATCGTCATGAATGATACGACGCAGCTGCATAAACTCAGCAATCTCCGTCGTGATTTTGTCGCCAATGTTTCGCATGAATTGAAAACGCCCGTTACTTCAATCCAGGGGTATGTTGAAACACTTCTCGACGGTGCGCTTGAACACAGGGAGGATGCCCGTCGGTTTCTGGAAATCATAGCAAAACAGTCCTCGCGGCTGGATGCCATTATCAACGATCTGCTGATGCTTTCCAGAATAGAACGGAAAGACGGCCATGATTATTTTCAGCTGGCATTGGAACCTTTGAAACCTGTTCTTGAATCTGCCGTCATGACCTGCCAGCCGCAGGCAGAAGAAAAAGGGATCGCAATAGATGTTGATTGTCCGGAAGAACTGAAAGCCCGCATCAACCACAACCTTCTTGAACAGGCGGTCATGAATCTATTGAAAAATGCTGTTATGTACAGCCCGGCAAAAAGCAGGATAAAAGTGAGCTCGCGCTTGAGTACATCAGCCGGGACCAAAAGGGTCACTATCTCCGTTGAAGACCAGGGAACGGGTATTGCCGCCGAACATCTTGACCGCCTGTTCGAACGGTTTTACCGCTGCGATAAGGGAAGAAGCAAGGAACTGGGAGGAACCGGCCTGGGCCTGTCCATTGTCAAGCACATTGCCATGGCCCATGGAGGCTCCGTTTCCGTGAAGAGCAGCCCCGGGCAAGGATCGGTTTTCACTATTTCCCTGCCCGGGAACGTTGATAGTCGGTGATCAGGCATAATATATTTTTTCTCACCTCTATTCCTGCGGCTTTCGTGAACATGGGAAACAGATACTCAAGCAGCCCTGTATCATCGGTACTTGTGGTCGTTGCCAGCAGGCCAGACAGCATGTAAAACGTAACTTCATGACATTTCTCCTTTTAATGGCTTCCGGGAAGGAAAGTATTGCTTTTCGGACTGTGCAATATAAAATATCATATTCGCAATTTGGTGTGTCAAATATGACATATCAAATTTGACATAATGACAAAAGAGCGTATAATAAATCAATTTTCGCGTTACGCTGACGAATTGAATCCTTGTTGCTGAAAATATGAATAATAAAAAATCAGACGCAGAATCTGCAGTATCCAAGCCGGAAAAGCATTTTATCGTTCGTTCTAAAATATGGATTGAAGATGAACAGGGTTATGTTGTGTTCGGCGAAGGACGATACCGCATTCTGGAAGCTGTCGACAGAAAGCAATCTCTGCAGGGAGCGGCTCTGGAACTGAAAATGAGCTACAGGGCCGTGTGGGGAAGACTCAGGGCTTCGGAAGAGAGGATCGGCAAGGCTCTGGTTCAAAGAGAAGGAAGAGGTTCCACCCTTACCCCTTTTGCCCGTAAACTGATGAGTCAATACGAAAAACTGCAGGCCCGCATACACCACGAGTCAGACGAAGTGTACGATATCCTGATGTCTGATTATCTTGACCAGTGAGCGACCGTATCCTCTCCCGTGACTGAAGCTGAAATTTATTTGGCAGAACTGTCCGGGCCGCCTGCGGATGCGAACCTGCTATCCGGTCCGGGCAGAGAGACAAAAGGCATTATCCTGAATCCGTGACGGCTTTCAAGAATATGCTGGGTAACTTATTTATTTTTCGCCTTTTATTGGTATGGTAAGTATATTGCGTGATTCACTACGCCGCCCTTGGGGCGCTCGATAACAGCCCATCTGCTGTGTTGGCAACTCGTTGATATCACACCAGGATAATCAACATCGTTGCCGCCTTGCATCTGGACCGTTCTCGAACGCTCACGGATTCAGGATTATCTCCTCCCATTTTTTTTCTTTGCCCTTATCCTGTTATACGCCGACATTAGAAGCAGATGTATTGTATACTATTTTCTAATAAGAAATGTAACATCCCCCGTTAACGAAAAAACGTATATGGAGGCCCCCTTGAGGATCAAGCCAAATGATGCTGCCATGTCGTTCATGGAGGGCGAGCATGACCGGCATGAAGTTTTCGAAAAAGTTATTGACCAGGTGGGACGGGTAATCCTGGGAAAAAGAGAACAGGTTCAACTGTCCCTGTGCTGCCTGTTTTCGGGAGGACACCTGCTCATTGAAGATATCCCGGGAATCGGCAAAACCACCCTGGCCAAGGTCCTGGCGGAAACCCTTGGCCTGGGATTCCGCCGGATCCAGTGCACCAGCGACATGCTGCCCGGAGACATTCTGGGGGTCGCGGTTTTCGAACAAAAAACCGGAACTTTCAAATTCCACCCCGGTCCGATATTTACCCAGGTCCTTCTCACGGATGAAATAAACCGCGCCACGCCGAAAACCCAGAGCGCCCTGCTGGAAGCAATGGAAGAACGGCAGGTGACGACCGAGGGGGAAACCCGGCCCCTGGCCAGCCCTTTTTTTGTCATTGCCACGCAAAATCCAATGGAACAGGTCGGCACCTTTCCGCTGCCGGAATCCCAGCTCGACCGTTTTCTTATCCGCATCGAACTGGGTTATCCGGATCGATCCTCGGAACATGACCTGCTGCGCGAGGGAGGGACCCATAAAGTTCTGCAGGAAGCGACTCCCCTGCTCTCCCCGGAGGTAGTTATTCACTATCAGCAGATGGCTTCCCGTGTCCATGCATCGGACACCCTGATCGAGTACATTCAGAACATTCTCGATTTTACCCGCAACTCCCCCGCCTTTCACCTTGGCCTCTCTCCCCGTGCAGGCCTTTACCTGCTGCGGGCCTCGCGCTCCTGGGCATTTATCAACGGCCGCACCTTTATCCTGCCCGAAGACGTACAGAAAGTCCTGCCGTACGTTGTCGGGCATCGTCTGCGGCAGGTGGACGGCCGGGGCGAAATGGCCAGGGAAGAACTTATGGCCATGCTGCTTTCCCTCCCTCTTCCTGTATGAAGAACCGCGCAGTTTCAATACCGGCCGCCCTCCTCACCCGCTTCTCCCGCCGGGATAGAGCCGCCCTTCCGGTAGAGTTGCGGGGTCGCAGGATTTATGTATTTCCAACCCGCGAGGGATTCATTTTCTTTGTCATGCTGTTCTCTCTGCTCATAGGATCCGTCAATCATAACAACAATCTGGGTTTTATCCTGACCTTTCTGCTGGGCGGAATATCCTTTGTTTCCATATTTCATACGTATCGCAATATTTCGGGAATCACCCTGTCCGCGGTCCGGGCAAAACCCGTATTTGCCGGACAACAGGCCGCCTTTGAAATCACAGTGGCAGTACCGCCCCGATCCTTCCGGCAGCAGCTCTCCTTTTATTTTCATGACCGGCAGCGGACCACCCTTGACCTGCCCCCAAACAGCCGGCGGACAGTCAGGATTTTTCATAATACGGAGAAGCGGGGCCTGCTGACACCGGGGATGCTCCGTGTTTCGACAACCTATCCGCTCGGCCTCTTCCGCAGCTGGTCCTGCCTGCTGCCGGACGCATCATGCCTGGTGTATCCCAGACCCCTCCCCGGTCCGTTCATCACGGATCCGGCCCTGGCAGACGAAGAATATGATGAGGGTGAAACCGGAGGAGCGGGAGTTGATGATTTCAGCGGTCTGGAAACATACCAGCGGGGAGATTCCCTGCAGCATATTTCCTGGAAAACCTATTCGCGTGGCCAGGGTCTTTATACCAAGAAATTCGAAGGCAGCCAGGGAAAGACAGTCTATTTTAATCCTGACCTCCTGCCCGGTAAAGATCCGGAACAAAAATTCTCCCGCATCTGCTCTATGATTTTAACCGCCGAGACTATCCGCATGCCTTACGGACTCAAACTCGGGAACCATGTCACAGCACCGGGGCTCGGCGGCTCCCATAAAAGAAAATGCCTTCGCGAACTGGCCCTGGCAGGCGCAGAAGAGTAATGACCGCCGACCGCCTGACCATCCCTGTTCTCGGGGCAGTCGTCATCTGCACGCTTCCCCATTTCCTCAACATAGCCCTGTGGGCGGCGGCGGCATGTCTGATCCTGTGGTCCTATATCCTGGGCGCGGTAAAATATTCCTGGCGAATGCCCGGCCGTGTTCTCCTGGTTCTTCTGGCAATTGTTTTCTTTACTGCTGCCATGACCACGCAGGAGGGGTTCACCATCGAGGCATTCGTGTCTCTGCTGGCCCTGATGATCAGCCTGAAACTTTTTGAAGTCCGGGCCGGCAGGGACAGGATACTCACCGTCATCCTCTGTTATTTTCTCATTGTCGCCGGTCTGTTTTTCGACGATTCCATCGGCGCCACCCTTTTTCTTCTCTTTGCCATCCTGTGCACGACCGCGGTGTTGATCCATATCAATCAGCCGGACCGGAAGACCATCTTTTCCCTGAAACTCTCCGGTACCCTGATGGCCCAGGCGCTGCCTTTAGCCCTTGTTCTGTTTTTGCTTTTTCCCCGCGTCCAGGGGGGCATGTGGGGACGTGCGCCGGTCAATTCCGCCCGCACCGGTTTTTCAGACACCATGTCGTTCGGCAGCATAGCAGAGCTGGCATTGAATTCCGAGGTTGCCTTCCGGGTTGAATTTGACGGCAGAAAACCTGCCCGGGAGCAGCTCTACTGGCGGGGGCTCGTTCTCTGGGAGTTTGACGGTGAAACCTGGCGCCGCGGGATTGAACGCCGTAATGCTCCCGCCCGTGTGCAGAAGCCGTCGCAGCGGGTTGAATACACCATGACCCTTGAACCTCATAATGAGCACTGGCTGCTGATGCTTGACCTCCCCTTGCGCATTTCTTACCGGCGCGCCTGGCTGAACAGCGACCATACCTCCTACCAGTGGTGGCCGGTCACCCAGCGGATCAGCTACAGCGGCATATCCGATGCCAAAGCCAACGCTCTCCAGGATCAACAACTTCCCCGGGAAGCGCTCATGCTGCCCGAAAATGGAAATCCCCGGACCCGCGCCCTTGCTGAAGAAATTGCAGCACAATCACGGTCGACAACCGATTTTATCGAACGGATTCTCATGTACTTCCGCGATCACTCCTTCTCATATACCCTTAAGCCCGGCCCGACAGCCGGGGATCCGATCGATCACTTTCTGTTCGAAAGCCGCAAAGGGTTTTGCGAACATTTTGCCGGCTCCTTTGCTTTTCTGATGCGGGCGGCCGGCATTCCTTCCCGAATCGTCCTCGGTTATCAGGGGGGAATAATGAACAGTTACGGCGATTACCTGGTCGTCCGCCAATCGGATGCGCATGCCTGGTGCGAAGTATGGGTACCGGACAAGGGCTGGGTACGGGTAGATCCGACGGGCGCGGCGGCACCGGCACGCTTGACGGGAGATACTACCTATGTTCTGCCGGGCGGGGAATCTGCCGGATTGCTTTCCCTGATGCGCCGCGGTCCTTTCGGGGAGTGGTTCGGCGCGACTCTGAATGTCCTGGATTTCATCAACAGCAAATGGAACAGATGGGTAATGGGCTACTCTCCCTACGAAGATCTGAGATTCTTTGACCGCCTGGGAATAAATGTCGAAACCGCAAAAGGCTGGGGCCAGGCGCTGTTCATCGTCCTGCTTGCCGCCGTTGCAACAACCGCCCTGGTGTTCGCCGTCCTTTTCCTGCGGCTGCAGAAAAATGACCGGGATGAAACAGCACGAGCCTGGGATGCCTATTGCCGGAAACTTGCTGCAGCAGGCCTGCCCCGGCGGCCGGAACAGGGTCCGATCCGCTATATGGAGGACGTGATTCACCATCGCCCGGACCTGGCAGACCCGGTGCGGGCAATCACATCATCCTATATTCGGCTGCGGTACAGCAAGGATGAAACGCAGGCGGAACCGCAGCTGCTCAAACGCATGGTCAGGCAATTTTCACCGCGCAGCAAGGGAACTAGATGATGTTTTTACCCTGCAATACAGCAAAAAATGAACATTGCCTGCTATTGTTCGTTTGCCTTTCCGGATATTCATCGTATACTTATTGCATAAGATGCTCTTTTAATCTATTTTTTTATCCGGCTGACTCGAATGGACAAGCAAGTCATTAATGTTGCCTTTGTTGGGGGAGGCAAAGGGTGTTATGACATTCTCACTCAGCTCAAATCATATCCGCCCATTCATCTCCATCCGAACATTGTTGCCGTAGCAGACATTGACAGCGATGCCGTGGGTTTCAGGCATGCCAGACGGCTCGGTATTCCGACCACATCCGATTACCGGCAGTTTCTGCGGGACAGGAATATCGACCTGATCATTGAACTGACCGGAAATGATAAAGTTCTGACAGATATCCTGAAGAACAAGCTGGAAAGCATCAAGGTCCTGGATCATGTCGGGGCCCTGTTTCTCTGGGAAATCATCGCGATCCAGGAGGAAAAGCTCAAACTGGAAAAAAAGGTGTCGGACCTCGATACAATGGCCGCGATCGGTGAAATTTCCTACCGTCTTACCCACGAGATCAGAAACCCGCTCATGATAATCGGCGGGCTGGTCCGCAGAATGATGACCAGAATAGACCTGCCCCACGGAATCAGGAAAAGGCTGAAACATATTGCCTCCCACGTCCAGCATATTGAGGAGGTTATTTCCGATATCTGCGATGTTGTGCGGCCCCTGAACCCGCATTACAAGCTTACCGACATGACCGCCTTCATGCACAGCTGGTGCAACGCCGTCAAGTCCGAAGCGCGGCTGGTCGGCGTTGGCGTCGATGTGCATATAGAGGAAGACCTGCCCAGCATGTATATTGATCCCTCCCTGATGCGGCAGGCCCTCTGGCATATTCTGGAAAACAGTCTTGATGCGATGGCTGATAAGGGAGGAACGATTACGATCAAGACCGTAGTCTGCTGGGACAATATCCATATCGAGATGAGCGACAGCGGCTCCGGTTTCGGGAGTATGTCAACGACCAAGGCCATGGAACCTTTTACTTCGACCAGGCTTGGAAAGATGGGGTTGGGGCTTGCCCTCTGCCGCCAGATCGTTCAGGGGCATGACGGCATCCTGGAGATAATAGACCAGAAAGGCACCGGAGCTACCGTCATCATTGAGCTGCCGGTAAGATTCAAAATGCCGAAGAAAAATCAGCCTTCCCGCCGGCAAAAAAACAGGCACGAAGATAATCTCTCCGTGCCTGTAGCATTGCAATCGAACTGATTTATTCGTTAAACAGCGGCATTCCCGGCCAGTGAATCAGGTTCAGGACCCGCTGCGATCGGAGGGGAGGCCGGTGTGTGCTCATTTATTATCCGGTCCAGGTCTTCCAGCATGATGGTTTCCTTTTCCAGCAATTCCCGGGCGATCGCCTTGAGAATATCAAGATTCTCGGTCAGCAGTTGATCGACGCGATCCCTCGCCTCCAGGACTATTCTCTTCACGGCCTCATCGATCTTGCGCGCAGTCTCCTCGCTGAAATCCCGGTGCTGGGCAATTTCACGGCCGAGAAAAATCTGCTCCTCCTTTTTGCCGTAGGTCAGCGGCCCGAGTTCATCGCTCATTCCCCATTCGCAGACCATTTTCCGGGCAAGTTCGGATGCCTTTTCCAGATCATTTCCGGCGCCGGTCGTGATCTCGTTGAAAATTATTCTTTCGGCAACCCTGCCGCCGAAAAGAATGCAGATCGTCTTTTCCAGAAAATCTTTGGAATGGGTATATTTTTCATCGATAGGCAGCTGCATGGTCAGGCCCAGAGCCCTTCCGCGCGGGATGATAGTAACCTTGTGGATGGGATCCGTATCCGGAAGCAGCCTGGCCACCAGGGCGTGGCCGGCTTCATGATATGCGGTCACTTCCTTTTCCTTGTCACTGATAATCATGGATTTACGCTCAGTGCCCATCAGAATTTTATCTTTGGCAAGTTCCAGGTGATTCAGGGTCACCTCATCATCATTTGAGCGGGCAGCCAACAGGGCCGCTTCGTTAATCAGGTTCTCCAGATCTGCACCCGAGAATCCGGGGGTTCCCCGGGCAATGACACTCAGATCAACATGTTTGGCCAGCTTGGTTTTCCGGGCATAGATTTCCAGAATCTTCTCGCGTCCCTTGATATCGGGAATAGGCACGATCACCTGGCGGTCAAAGCGGCCGGGCCTGAGCAGGGCCGGATCGAGAACATCGGGCCGGTTGGTGGCAGCAATAATAATCACCCCTTCATTGGCATCAAACCCGTCCATTTCCACCAGCAGCTGGTTCAATGTCTGCTCCCGTTCATCGTGTCCGCCACCCAGGCCGGCGCCGCGATGGCGGCCAACTGCGTCAATCTCGTCAATGAAAATAATGCAGGGGGCATGTTTTTTGCCTTGGGTAAAAAGGTCCCTCACCCGCGAGGCGCCGACACCGACAAACATTTCCACAAAATCCGAACCGCTGATGGTGAAAAAGGGGACTTCGGCCTCGCCGGCAATTGCCCTGGCCAGCAGGGTTTTACCGGTCCCGGGAGATCCTGCAAGCAGCACGCCTTTGGGGATGCGGCCGCCCAGTTTGGTAAACTTGTGGGGATCCCTGAGAAAATCGATTATTTCTTCCAGTTCCGCCTTGGATTCATCTATTCCGGCGACATCCTTGAATGTAATCTTTGATTCGCCGCTTTCCTGGAGCTTGGCCCGGGTCTTGCCGAAAGAAAGAGCCCCGCCCTTGCCACCGACCTGCATCTGCCGCATGAAAAATATCCAGACCCCGATCAGCAGGAGCATCGGAAACCAGGAAATGAAGATGGTGAAATACCAGGGCGTCTCATCCGGCTCCTTGACCGAGATATCAACCCCGGATTCGCGGAGCATCGGAATCAGTTCCGTATCATTGGGAGAAATGGTCATGAAGGACCTGCCGTCCTGGTTGGTCCCGATTATCTTTTCCCCCTGAATGGTAATCCTGTTAATGAATCCGGACTCCACACTGGACCAGAATTCACTGTATGTCATCTGGCTGCTCTGCCCCTGAGGCTTGTTAAAGACATTGAAGAGCAGGATCATGGTCAAACCGATGATCAGCCACATGCTCAGATTTTTATAAAAAGTGTTCAAAAAAAATCCCCCTGAGAGAAAAAAATGTAAATATCAAAGTTTATTACAGCTTAGATAATAATTCGTTTTCCAGCAATGTCCAGTAAACTCTCAGATTCAATCCTGCGATAGAGTAAATTCCTGCACGGTTTTTACTTCCGTATCTCTGGCAGCAAGCGTCCCGATCGCCTGGGCAATGGATGAGGCTCCGGTAATGGTGGTCGTGTAAAGGATATGGAAATCAAGCGCAGCCCGGCGGATAGTATATGAATCTTCGGTGGTCCGCGATCCGGAGGATGTATTGATTATCCACTGCACCTGGCCGTCCTGGAGTTTATCGAGAATATGCGGCCTGCCCTGGGAGATTTTGTTGACCTGTTCGCATTCTATCCCCTCCTCCTTCAGCCGGGCGGCCGTTCCCCGGGTGGCAAGCAGCCTGAAACCCATCCCGGCCAGTTCCCGGGCCACGGGAACAATTGCATCCTTGTCGCCATGGCGGACACTGACGAACACCTGGCCGGCAAGAGGCAGTTTTTGTCCGGCAGCCTGCTGCGATTTGGCCAGTGCCAGCCCCGGATTGGCATCAATACCCATGACCTCGCCGGTTGATTTCATTTCAGGACCCAGCAGGGTATCCACATTGTCAAAGCGGTCAAAGGGAAAAACCGCCTCTTTTACCGCCCAATGGCTGATTTTCTTTTCCTGCGTAAAGCCAAGCTGCTCCAGGCCCATGCCCAGCATGACCTTGGTGGCGATTTTGGCGAGCGGCACCCCGGTCGCCTTGCTGACAAAAGGCACTGTCCGGGAGGCGCGGGGATTTACCTCCAGCACATAAAGCATCTCACCCTTGACCGCATACTGGACATTCATCAGACCGATGACCCCGAGTTCTTCCGCCATTGCCTTGGTAGCCCTGGTAATTTCTTCAATCATCGCCGCCGAAAGGGTATGGGGAGGCAGAACACAGGCCGAATCGCCGGAATGAATCCCCGCCTCTTCTATATGCTCCATGATGCCGCCGATAACGGTCATTTTTCCGTCCGATACCGCATCCACATCGACTTCGATGGCATCCTTCAGAAACTGATCGAGCAGGACGGGATGATCGGACATGGCAATGCCGGGGATCGCCATGAAATTGCGGATTCCCTGTTCATTGTACACGATGCGCATATCCCTGCCGCCCAGAACATAGGATGGCCGCATGACGATCGGGAAACCTATCTTTCCGGCGGCGGCCAGCGCCTCTTCCAGAGTGTGCACCGTGTCGTTTTCCGGCTGGCGGAGGCCCAGCTTCTGCAGAAACTGCTGGAACCTTTTCCGGTCCTCTGCCCGGTCAATGGCATCGGGAGATGTGCCTATAATCTTCACTCCTTTTTTATCCAGGGGTACCGCCAGATTGAGAGGGGTCTGGCCGCCGAACTGGACAATAACCCCGGCAGGCTTTTCGCTTTCGATGATATTAAGCACATCCTCCCTGGTCAAGGGCTCGAAATAGAGCTTGTCCGAGGTGTCATAGTCAGTGGAAACCGTTTCCGGGTTGGAATTGACCATGATGGATTCCACCCCTGCTTCCCGCAGGGCGAAGGAGGCATGCACACAGCAGTAGTCGAATTCGATGCCCTGCCCGATCCGGTTCGGGCCGCCGCCGAGAATCATGATCTTTTTCCGGTCGGAAATCCTGGCCTCATTTTCCTCCTCATACGTGGAGTAATAATAGGGAGTATACGATTCGAACTCGGCGGCACATGTATCCACCAGTTTATACACAGGCTCCAGGCCGTTCTCCCGGCGCAGTTTACGAATATCATCCTCCGAAGTGCCGGTCAGGAAGGCAAGCTGGACATCTGAAAAACCCGTCTGTTTGGTTTTATAGAGATATTCCCGGTCAAGGCCGGAAAATCCACGCTGCCGGATCTCGGCACCCATATCGACGATATCCCTGAGGTTGGTCAGGAACCAGGGATCGATCCTGCTTAATTCATATATTTCCTCAATTGCCATTCCCCGCCGCAGCGCTTCAAAGATATAGGAAACCCTCCGGGAATTCGGCCTGGTCAGGCCCTGACAGAGATCGTCCCGGTCGAGATGCTCCATTTCGTCCCTGCCGTCAAAGCCAAACCCCATCCTGCCGGTTTCAAGGGAGCGCATACCCTTCTGGAATGCCTCCTTGAACGTCCTGCCGATGGCCATGGTCTCACCCACCGACTTCATGGCGGTTGTCAGAATATCCTCGGTTTCCGGAAATTTCTCGAACGTCCAGCGGGGTATTTTGACCACGCAGTAATCGATTGTCGGTTCAAAGGAGGCATAGGTTTCCCGGGTGATATCATTTTTTATTTCATCAAGAGTGTATCCTACCGCCAGCTTGGCGGCGATCTTGGCAATGGGAAATCCGGTGGCCTTGGAGGCAAGCGCGGAAGACCTGGATACCCGCGGATTCATCTCGATAATCATCAATTCGCCATCTTCCGGATTAACGGCGAACTGGACGTTCGAACCGCCGGTTTCCACTCCGATCTCGCGGATAATGGCAATTGCCGCATCGCGCATTTCCTGATATTCACGGTCGGTCAGGGTCTGGGCCGGGGCAACGGTTATGGAATCACCGGTGTGCACCCCCATGGCATCCATATTTTCTATGGAGCAGATAATGACGACATTGTCATTTTTATCGCGCATCACCTCGAGTTCGTACTCTTTCCAGCCGAGCAGGCTCCGTTCCAGCATGATCTCGGTGGTCATGGACAGGTCAAGCCCGGCGGTCGACAACTCATTGAGTTCCTTCCTGTTGTAGGCGACGCCGCCGCCGGTGCCGCCAAGGGTAAAACTGGGCCGGACTATGACCGGGAACCCTATCTCCTCGCCGGCGGCCATGGCCTCATCAATCGTATGGACAATGGCAGATTCCGGAACCTTGAGACCGATCTTCCTCATTGCCGTCCGGAATTCTTCCCGCCCCTCGGCCTTGCGGATAACATCAATGTCGGCGGCCAGCATCTCGACGCCGTATTTTTCCAGGACCCCGGTTTCCGCCACCTTGATGGCCGTGTTCAGGGCGGTCTGCCCGCCGAGTGTCGGCAGCAGGGCATCGGGACGTTCCCGCTCGATAACCTTGATAACGTATTCGGGAGTAATAGGCTCGATGTAGGTTCGATCGGCAAGCTCAGGGTCGGTCATGATGGTGGCCGGATTGGAGTTGATCAGGACCACTTCATACCCTTCCTCCTTCAGCGCCTTGACGGCCTGGGCTCCGGAATAATCAAACTCGCAGGCCTGACTGATAATAATCGGTCCGGAGCCGATGATAAGTATTTTATGGATATCTGTGCGTTTTGGCATGATAGGGAAACCGCGGGAATATTTGGTATTATGAAATTCTTTTCTTTTTCATGAGCTCTGTAAACCGGTCAAACAGATACTCCGCATCGTGCGGGCCGGGTGCATGTTCGGGATGGTACTGCACCGAAAAGGCAGGGAACTTTTTATGTTTCATTCCCTCCAGGCTTCCGTCATTCAGGTTGATATGGGTTATCTCCACATCATCGGGCAGGCTGTCCGGGTCAACACAGAAACCGTGATTCTGGGAGGTGATTTCAACCCTGCCGGTGGTCAGGTCCTTTACCGGCTGGTTGCCGCCCCGGTGACCGAATTTCAATTTATATGTTGAGCCGCCGTAGGCCAGTCCCAGGATCTGATGACCGAGACAGATGCCGAATACGGGTATTTTGCCCAGCAGCTTCCGGACATTCTCCACAACCCCTTCAACCCCGGCGGGATCGCCGGGCCCGTTGGACAGGAAAATTCCGTCAGGAGCCAGTTCCAGGACGCTTTCGGCTGCCGTGGCGGCCGGCACCACCTGGACAAAGCAGCCGCTTCGGGCAAGCAGTCGAAGCTGGTTGAATTTCATCCCATAATCAAAGGCAACCACTTTGAACACGTCCTGCAGCCCAGCTGGAAATCCATATCCTTCCCGCGGCCCGTTTTTGTCCCATTGATACGGTTTTGTTATTGTAACGTCCTTGACCAGGTCGCGTCCGATAAGCCCGGCCCACTCCCTGGCGCGCCGCACCAGCGATGCTCCGTCAGGGTCGGAAGTCGAGACGACCGCTTTCATGGCCCCGACCGTGCGGATTATCCTGGTCAGCTTCCTTGTGTCCAGGCCGGTTACCCCCAGAACATTATATTTCCTCAGGAATTCAGCCAGCGTGCCCGTTGCCCGGAAGTTGCTGGGAATTGGCTGATACTCGCGCATCAGCAAAGCGCCCGGATGTATGGTTGCCGCCTCCATATCCTCGTCATTGACCCCGTAGTTGCCGATAAGAGGATAGGTCATGGTAACCATCTGACCGGCATAAGAAGGGTCGGTCAGTATTTCCTGGTAGCCGCTCATGCTGGTATTGAATACCATCTCGCCGACAGCTTCACCGGGTCCGGTGAACGATTCGCCTGCGAGGACCGTGCCGTCCTCAAGCCCGATTAATGCTTTCATGAAATTCGAAACTCTCTTTATCTCTCAATGCTGTCCGTTCCGCCAACAGCTTTTTTACCATAGCCGCCTGCCGCCGGGCGGCACCCTGCTGCAGCTTCACCACTTCGAGGGCATTGCTGCAGGCCCGCTGATACACCGTCTCATCTTCCATGTGGCGAAGAATCAATTGTACCAGCTGCTCTCCGTCTGTTGCCCGGAAACCCGCCCCGCCGCGTTCAAGCAATTGTGCAGCGTCTCTGAAGTCCTTCATATCCGGCCCGAAAAACACCGGCTTCCCCCACCGTGCGGCTTCCATTACATTATGGCCGCCCCTGGCAACAAGGCTGCCGCCGCAGAAAATGTAATCACCGGCACTGTACATGTCAGCCAGTTCTCCCATGGTATCGACAAGCACGACCGGATATTCTCTTTTCCTGCGTCCGTCTTTCAGTTCCGTCAACAGGTGGTACGACAAACCGTTTCCGGCCAGGATTTTTTTGACTTCGGCAAGTCTTTCCAGGTGCCGGGGAGCAATCATCCAGATCAGGTCCCGGCCGCCCAGCCGGCGGAGCTGCAGAAAAACCCCGGCAAGTATTTTTTCCTCACCGCTCCTGGTTGAACCGCAGATAAATAACTTTTCACCGTTCAGGCCAAGCAGGGTCCGGTATTCTTTCCGCACCCCGTCCCGGTCTGCCGCGGGAAAATCATACTTTATATTTCCGTTTACCTGGATGAGGTTTTCCGGAATACCGAAAAAAGCGAAATGCTCCCTGTCGCTATCCTGTATAACCGATACTGCCGAAAACGTCCGGACCAGTTCGCTTAACAGGCCGCGTATCAGCCGATACCGTTTAAAAGAACCATCCGACATCCTGCCGTTCAGGAGGACACAGGGAACTCCTGCCCGCCGAAGCTCGGTCAGCAGGGCGGGCCACAGTTCCGTTTCCAGCCCGATGTACATATCCGGATTTACTTTCCCGATAAACCGCCTTACCGTGCATGGAACATCAAGCGGTGCGAGAATACAGGGAATGTCAGCAGGCAGCTGTGCCTTGGCAACCTTTCTCCCGTATTCCGTCATGGTCGTGAGTATGATATTGAAGCTTTCACGTCCGGCAAGCAATTCCCTGATCAGAGGACCTGCTGCCTGAACCTCTCCGACCGAAGCGGCATGTATCCACAAGGTGGTGGAACTTTTTTCAGCGGTTGCAAAATGTATACTGCCCATCCGTTCGCTCAGACTCCGGCCTGCCCCGGAATGAATCAGCGAGACAACCGGCACAGCGGGCAGCAGCAGGAAATAAAATGTTGTCCCAATAACTCTATATACCCAGTAGAGCAATGTTTTTCCCGGTTGAATTTACACCAGTGAAAATAATCATAAAACCTTAAATAAAACCATGATTGGCACGCAGAGTCAACAGATAAGGGCAAATGACCGCTAAAAACAGGAAAATGGTTTTTCTTGACAACATTGGCCATGCTTTGTAAGCAACCGTAAACGAAAACCTTCTCTTGCCGGAGGCTCATATGCGAAGACATTTTCTTTTCCTCCTTACAACATTCTTTTTACTATCCTATGGAGATTCATTAATGGCTGAAGATATGCAATTAAAAGACGGACTGTATGCAAAAATCGTGACTGAGAAAGGGGATATCATCCTCTCCCTTGAATACAAAAAAACCCCGCTCACGGTTATCAACTTTGTCAGCCTGGCCGAGGGGACCAAAATCCTTGGCAAAGCGGACAAGCCTACCGGCATCCCTTTTTATGACGGCCTTAAATTTCACCGGGTCATCAAGGATTTTATGATCCAGGGGGGTTGTCCGCTGGGTACCGGCACCGGCGGGCCCGGGTACACATTTCCCGATGAAATCGATTCTTCCCTCAAACATGACCGGCCCGGCATTCTTTCCATGGCTAACGCGGGACCAAACACCAACGGCAGCCAATTCTTCATCACCCATGTGCCTACCCCTCATTTGAACGGGAAGCACACGGTTTTCGGCAGGGTTGTGCAAGGCCAGGACGTGGTCGACTCAATCAACCAGGGCGACGTTATCAATACGATTGAAATTATCCGGGTCGGCGAGGAAGCAAAGGCATTTAAAACAGATGACAGCGCTTTTAACGAAGCATTGGGCAATATAGCCGGGACCAAGGACGAAAAAATCGAAAAGCTGATATCCGTTCAATGGCCCAAAACCGTCAAAACACCTTCCGGGCTTCGCTATGTGGTTAAAAAAGAAGGAACCGGCGAGCCGCCGCAAAAGGGCGATACGGTCACCGCACACTACAGCGGCCGGCTTCTCGTCGACAACCGGAAATTTGACAGCTCTTATGACCGGGGTGAACCCATTAAATTCAAAGTCGGAGTCGGCCAGGTTATCCCCGGCTGGGACGAAGCGCTGCTGGGGATGAACAAAGGAGAGAAAAGAACACTGATCATACCTCCGGGTCTGGCTTATGGTTCCAGGGGTGCAGGCGGCGTTATCCCGCCTGACGCCTGGCTTGTTTTTGATGTTGAGCTCATAGAATATCCGCAGCAGTGAGATCGGCAGAATAACTGCGGACTCTCCGGATGATTCCTCCTGTAGAATAATACATTGAAAAGGAGATGCGCATGGTAACCTCGATAATTCTCATCAATGTCGAACGGTCCAAAATTAATGAGACAGCTGCAGAACTTGCCGAAATGGAGGGCGTATCGGAGGTGTACTCGGTCAGCGGCAACTTTGACCTGGTGGCCATCGTCCGGGTGTCTTCAAATGAGGAACTTTCGGAGCTTGTCACCCAGAAAATGCTGAAGATCAATTCTATTCTGAAAACAAAGACCATGCTCGCATTTAAGGCCTACTCCCGGCACGACCTGGAAGCAATGTTCTCCATAGGAACATAAGCCGGGGTTTGGAAACATGCAGCGCTGCGGATGGGCCTGCTCAAGTGAACTCGAACAGGCCTATCATGATCGGGAGTGGGGCGTACCGGTGCATGACGACAGGGTTCTTTTTGAATTTCTTATTCTGGAAGGTGCCCAGGCAGGGCTGAGCTGGTCAACCATCCTGAAAAAAAGGCAGGAATACAGAATAGCTTTCGATAATTTCAACCCTGCCAGGATAGCAGGGTACCCGGATAAAAAAATCACGGAACTGCTGCAGAATCCGGGTATTGTCAGGAACAGGTTGAAAATTCTTGCCGCCGTGAAAAATGCCGTGGCATTCTTAAAGATTCAGGAACAGTACGGCTCGTTTGACAATTACATCTGGTCCTTTACAAACGGGAAAGTAATTCACAATGCATGGCAGGATGCATCCTCGATACCGGTCAATACACCGGAATCCGATGCCATGAGCAGGGATTTGCGGAAGAAAGGCTTCACCTTTGTCGGCAGCACCATCTGTTATGCCTTTATGCAGGCGGTCGGCATGGTCAATGATCACACCACCGACTGTTTCCGCTATGCGGAAATCAAAAAAATGTCGAAACCCGGTATCTGATTGGCTCCGGTGTGCCTGGTATCCGTGAGTTTTTTTCAGATTTTCATTTTGACGGGAAAATGTCCGGCTTCATCCTGCATACACCTGCACTGAACATTCTTGAAATTTTATCTTCAGGATATTTTAAGTAAAAACATTGCAGGAACTGCAAATGATACATATTTTTAGGCAAGGAATAAATACATACCTGACAATAATTCGGATGTTAATAAAATATTAATAGATATGATATCGAACTAGTCATTCCTTATATCCGGTAATGACAGCAAAAAATAATGGGAGTTAAATCATGGCGGAAACAGAAAACGGTGTAAAAAAACAAACCCTGTATATCAGTATTGCCGTGTCCCTGTTGATCGGCTTTCTGGTAGGGGTTATCTACAGTGACCGGCCATCCGGCACAGGCGGTCAGTTTGTGCCGCAGCAGGGACAGCAGCAGGCTCAGCAGCAGGCTCAGGAAAGTCAATTGGCCGCAAAAATCGCCTCGCTGCAGCTTGAAGCGCAGCAAAATCCGAACAATGCCGATGTCTGGACGCAGCTGGGACATGCTTATTTCGATACCAACCAGCCGGTAAAGGCCATTGAAGCATACAATAAATCACTTGCAATTATTCCCGGCAATGTTCCGGTCATAGTCGACCTCGGGGTCATGTACAGAAACAATTCGCAGCCGGACAAAGCAATTGAAATGTTTGACAAGGCGCTGGAACTGCAGCCCAGCTTCCCCCAGGCACTGTTCAACAAAGGAGTCGTTCTGTACAATGATCTGGGAGATGTGCAGGGGGCTGTCACGGCCTGGAGAGAATTACTCGCTGTCGATCCCAACGCAACCGGACCTACCGGAGTTCCTGTTTCCCAAATGATCGACGATATCGCTGGTGAGGCTGAATGGAAATAACCATGGATACCACGGACTGAAACGACCCGTCTGGAAATTTCGTTTCAGTCCGTTTTATTATCCGGTCCCTCACTTTTATCCGGTTTGCTCAAGCCTGTCCGGCAGGTTCCCTCCTCCCCCTTGATTCTCGCTTGACAGGCCAGTACAACAGCTTTATAGTTCATCTTTCAACTCCTGCAACAGAAAACATTTAAAGCAATTTTCCATACATTGCTCCGGCAATGACCGTTTCAATCAAGAGGAAGGGTTGGTAATGAAAAAAATAACTGGAGCGCAGGCAATTATCAAATGCCTGGATGAGGAAAAAGTTCATACTATTTTCGGCTTTCCGGGCGGCGCTGTTATTGATCTGTATGACGAACTGTTGAATTCCAGCATCAAGCATGTACTCGTTCGCCATGAACAGGGTGCCGTTCATGCAGCCGATGGATATGCGAGAGCCACCGGCGAGGTCGGAGTTGCTCTGCTGACCTCGGGTCCGGGCGCAACAAACGGCGTCACCGCTATTGCCACCGCATATTGCGATTCAATTCCCATTGTCGTCCTCACCGGCCAGGTTCCTACCGCGCTTATCGGCAATGACGCCTTTCAGGAAGTGGATATCGTCGGGATTACCCGTCCCTGCACCAAGCATAACTACCTGGTCAGCAAACCGGAAGATCTTGTCCCCACCATCCGGGAGGCTTTTTACCTGGCCTCAACAGGCCGACCCGGCCCGGTCCTGGTGGACCTGCCCAAGGATGTGGTAGCATCGATGGTCACCTTCCCGGAAAAAAAGAAAATCAAGATGCAGACATATCAGCCGAACTATGAACCGCATCCGGGACAGGTTGAAAAAGCCTGCAAGGCAATTCTCGGGGCAAGACAGCCTGTGCTCTATATCGGCGGGGGAGTTATCCTTTCCAATGCCAGCAAAGAACTGACCGAACTCGGAAATAAACTCCATATCCCGGTGACCATGACACTGATGGGGCTGGGCGGCTTTCCCGGCACCAGTCCTCTTTCCCTCGGCATGCTGGGTATGCACGGCAGTTACGCCGCCAATATGGCTGTTGCCAAAAGCGACGTGCTGATTGCCGTCGGGGCCCGTTTTGACGACCGGGTGACCGGGCGGCTGGATGCCTTTGCCCCCCATGCCAAAATTATCCATATCGATATTGATCCGACTTCCATCAGCAAGAATGTCAAAGTTGACATACCCATTGTCGCCGACTGTAAGGCGGCGCTTAAGGGAATGAACAGATGGTTTGACGAATCCGCCGATTTTGACGCGAAAGCCAGCGCAAAAAAACATCAACCATGGATTGTCCAGGTCAATGAATGGCAGAAAAAGCATCCCCTGACCTATCGCGAAGAGGGAGACATCATAAAACCCCAGTACGTCGTTGAAAAGATCAATGAGCTCACCGGGGGCGATGCAATCATAACCACGGAGGTAGGCCAGAATCAGATGTGGGCGGCCCAGTTCTATAAATTCAACAAACCGCGTCATCTTCTCACTTCCGGCGGTCTCGGCACCATGGGATACGGGCTGCCTGCCGCTATCGGGGCAAAACTGGCTTTTCCTGACGCGACTGTCATTGATATCGCCGGAGACGGTTCCATCCAGATGAATATCCAGGAACTGGCCACGGCCAGACAGTGGGGGGCAAAGGTTAAAGTCGCCATCCTGAATAATAATTACCTGGGCATGGTCCGGCAATGGCAGGAACTCTTCTATAACCGCAGATACTCGGCAACGCCGATGGAAATAACCCCTGATTTTGTCGAACTTGCGAAGGCTTACGGTGCGGTGGGTCTACGGGCCAAAACAAAAGACGAGGTTGTTCCGGTTCTCAAGGAAGCGCTGGCCACTGACAACGTTGTCATCATGGACTTTGTCATCAGCAGGGAAGAAGGTGTCTTCCCTATGGTGCCTGCCGGGAAGGCGACAACGGAAATGCTGTTGGTCTAAACTGATGGCATCGCAAAAACTCCCCAACTGCTGCGTCGGAGTCTACGCTTACCTGCGCTGCATTCTTCATCACTGCGGCGTACCGTATGTACGCCTCATTCCTCAGAATTCGGAGTCTCGCAGGCTCGCTTACCTGCGCGCCTTGCATTTGGGGCTTTTCGAAGTCTCACTTTGTTCGCTTATCTGCTTACCCATCATTCTTGATGACTTCTTGCGAACTCATCTCAACTGACAGGTAGAAAGAAATTTGTTTACACTAGCATTTGACGGGATCAAGCCAATGAAACATACACTTTCAGTTCTTCTCCTGAACAAACCGGGCGCCCTTTCCCGGGTAACCGGACTGTTCAGCGGCCGGGGATTCAATATCGAAAGCCTGTGCGTCGCCGAAACAATGGACCCCAAGGTGTCATGCCTGACCCTTGTCACCCGGGGGGACGAGAAAATCATCGAGCAGATAACCAAACAGCTCCACAAGCTGATAGATGTCCTCAAGGTGACCGATATCTGCGAGGGAGAGTTTGTTGAGCGGGAGATGGTTCTGATCCGGGTGAAGGCCGAAGCCGGGACCCGGGCGGAAGTCCTCAGGGTTATTGATATCTTCCGGGGCAAAGTGGTTGATGTAAGCCCCAGTTCATATGCGGTGGAAATAACCGGTCCTGAAAATAAAATCAAGGCGGTTATCGATATTCTGCGGCCTATCGGCATCAAAGAAATCATTCGGACCGGAACGATTGCCATGGCAAGGGCGCCTAAAAAATAGCCCCTCTCCGCAAACGGACCCCGGCATTTTTGGAAGGCACTGTCCTGCGGCACCATCTACCTTGCGGACAAACTTGAAATTACCAGTGAACAGCCTTTGATGAAAACTCCCAGAGTTCCTATTGCAGTTGAAGGATATCCCTTTATTTTCTTCTGCGCCTTTATCACTCTGGTGCTGGGTTTTCTGGGGTTCGCTTTTGCGGCCATAATCGGCATAATCGTTACCGGTTATGTTCTGATGTTTTTTCGGGATCCGGAACGGATCGGACCGGATGATCCGACAGCTGTCGTTGCCCCCGCTGACGGCAGGATTATTCTGGTAGAAAAAATTCCTGATGAAGGTTTCGGGAAAGAAGTTCACAAGATTTCAATCTTCATGAATATATTCAATGTTCATGTCAATCGTTTTCCCTTCCGCGGGACAATAGAGAGTATTACCTTTAAGCCCGGCAAGTTTTATGCGGCGGATACGGAACGGGGAGCACTCCATAATGAATACTGCGCCATCACGGTCAATACGGAATTCGGCATAAAATACAGAGTAGTTCAGGTTGCAGGCCTGATTGCCCGCCGCATTGTGTGCTGGGCCGAAAAAGAAGATACTCTCGGAACCGGAGAAAGATACGGCCTGATTCGTTTCGGCTCGCGAGTAGATCTCTACCTTCCACTGGATGTTTCAATCGTTGTCAGCAAAGGCCAGATCGTACGTGCCGGAGAGTCGGTACTGGGCAATTTTCAGCCGGCGGGCACCCAGGTTTGACGTTTTCCCGCGGTTTTTTATTTCCTCTCCATCATATAGTGTTATAGTATAAATATGGATTTTCAATAAGGTACTTGACAACAATGATTCGAGAGATCAATGGAAAACGCCACGAGCTCTAAATTTCATCCGCTTCCCTGCATGCTTACATGCGCCAGTCTTTTCAGTGGCTTTTATTCCATGGTTGCCTCTATCAACGGTCATTTTTTTGCCGCAGCCGTAGCCATCCTTATTGCCGCTATTTTCGACGGGCTTGACGGAAGGGTCGCCAGAATGACCGGGACCACCAGCAGGTTCGGCAAAGAACTGGATTCCCTGTGCGACATGGTATCTTTTGGTGTCGCTCCCGCACTGCTTGCCTATCTCTGGGCATTAACGCCATACGGCCGGTACGGCTGGCTGGCTGCATTTCTGTATGTCGCCACGACAGCCCTCAGGCTTGCCCGGTTCAATACCCAGGCACCTACCGGGAATACGGACTTTGTCGGGCTGCCCTGCCCGGCTGCAGCGATGATGGTTGCAGCAACCGTAATGTTCGGGAGATTTCTCGGCGCCACCGATACGGTCAAACACCTTTCCATCCTGCTGCTTGTCTATATCCTTTCCTATCTCATGGTCAGCAATCACAGGTATCTCAGTTTCAAACAGTTTGACATCAAAAAAGAGAGAAAATTCCAGACGGTTGTCTTCATTCTGCTTTTTCTTATTCTGGTCGCCTCGGAACCGCCGGTAACACTTTTTCTCGTCGCTTTCGTGTACATATTATCAGGACCGGTGCTGGCGCTGCGCAGCCTCATTGCCAGAAGAAAATTCAGGGAAAAGAAAAAAGTGTCCTGACATTTATAACCGGCATGGAGACAGGCCTTTCATCGAGATCAATTAAACTTGCGAATTACCGGCGGTACAGCTCTTAATCGAAAACTGAAAACTCCGGGGTCGGTGAAAAAGGAGAGCATCCGGCCCACCAGTGACCGGGTTCGTGAGGCGTTGTTCAGCATGCTGGGAGAAAGGATTGCCGGCGCGCGCATTCTTGATCTCTTTGCCGGAACAGGATCTCTCGGCATTGAAGCATTAAGCAGAGGAGCATCTTCCGCTGTTTTTGTCGATCGGTATGCCCTTTCTCTGGACCTGATCCGGAAAAACCTTCACCTTTGCTTTCAAAAAGCGGATGTTGAGATTATTCGCCTGGACCTGGCCCGGGAATCCGCGTATTACATTCTCAAGAAACGTTTATCAGGGAGCGCCGGATTTGATCTCATCTTTCTTGATCCCCCCTACGAGAAAAAACTGGCAGAAATGGCGCTGACAATGGTAGAAAAAACCGGGCTCCTCGTCCCGGGAGGGTACGCCATAGCAGAGGAAAGATCGACCACAGGCCTGCCGGAACGCCTCGGCGGCCTGGTTTTGTGGCAGAAACGGCGCTACGGTGAAACCGCTATCTGGATATACAGGGAACCGGGACACAACGAACAGGGAAAAAATCAGGACAGCTTGTAACCATGGCAGAAAAAACAGACCCGCAAAAAATGAACCTACCTAATATTGCCGTTTATCCGGGGACCTTTGACCCTATTACCAACGGGCATATTGATATTATCAAAAGAGCGCAGCGCATTTTTGACCGGGTCATCATCGTCATTGCCACCAACATGCAGAAAGAGCCGCTCTTCACCCTGGAAGAACGCATTGCAATGATCAACGAATGTTTCTCAAGCGGATCCGATTCCATTGAAGTTGATATTACCGACGGTCTGATTGTCAATTATGCCATGAACAAAGGGGCCAAGGCAATTGTCCGCGGGCTGCGGGCCGTTTCCGATTTCGATTATGAACTGCAACTGGCGCTGATGAACAGGAAACTGGAGAGAAAAATTGAAACCGTCTTTCTGATGACCGGATTCAGGTGGATTTTCATCAGCTCAAGCATTATCAAAGACGCAGCCAAACATAACGGCGATGTGAGCGGTGTGGTTCCGGCACACGTCAAGGCTGCCCTGAAGAAAAAATTCAGCGAATAAACCCGTTCTCATGTTATGGCTCCCTATCGCCGATCACCGGAAAAAAGCCGCCGGCAGTTTCTGCTTAAATATTTCAAATGGACCTCGGCCTTCATGGCAGCGGCTCTGTTTTATCCGCTTCTCAGATTCACCGGATATACCGTCAAGCCCAGACCACGCCATATCACCGTAAACAGAAAATTAGCTGTCGGCGGAGTGTATACTGATCAGGAATTCCTTCTTTTCATGCTCAATGACGGCCCGATTGCCGTATCAAGAAGATGCACCCATCTGGGCTGCCGGGTCAACTACCTCCTGGAACATGAAGTGATAGAATGCCCCTGCCATCAAAGCAGATTTACTGTCCAGGGAACCAGGATTTCAGGTCCCGCTGAAAAACCTCTCCCGACCTTTCCCGTCAGATCCGTGACAGACAATAACGGCGAAACGACCGGATATACGGTTACCATATGAGCATGATGCCGGCGGGGCCGGGTATCACCGGCCGTTTCAAGGAGAAGTTTGTCGCAATAAAATGGGGCGGCAATGCGCTCATCAGCCTTTATATTTCCATTATTTCCGGGATAATCATCGCCCTGCAGTATACTCCGGCCGAACCGTTTTACTCCACCACCGCAATTGAGCTTATCATCCCCTACGGTTCCTTCTGGCGGGCAATGCATTATTACTCCAGCCAGGCCTTTCTCTTTCTGCTGACCTGCCACTTTATCGCCGTTGTCTGGGATAACACGCATCTGTACGAACGGGGCAGATGGGTGCGGTTAACCATGAGTCTGCCGGTCACCCTGCTCCTGCTTTTTACCGGATATGTCCTTCGGGATGATGCAACCGGCGAGGCTGCGGGGCTGATTGCGGAAAATATAATACTGTCCATCCCCGTGGCGGGAGTGTGGCTGAATGATTTTTTTCTTGCCGTAACCACGAGCGGCCTGAAAAGGGTATATGCCCACCATCTGGCCGGCCTCATGGTCATCGGTGCCTACTGTGTATGGCCGCACCTCAAGCGCTATTCCACCCGCTGGCGTCTGCACCTGCCGTTGATATGCCTGGTCCTGCTGCTCTCGGTCCTCCTGGCAACACCGATGGAACCGTATCGATTCGGCCTGCTGCACATTGCCGGTCCCTGGTTTTTTCTGGGCCTGCAGGAACTGCTCCGCTATATCCATCCGTTCTGGGCGGGGATCGCTTTTCCCCTGATACCGGTACTCGCGCTCCTCTATCTTCCCCATGAGGAAGGAAAAAGACGGTCAATGTACCTTGGCCTGACAGGCCTGTGGCTTGTAATCTATGGTATTCTGAGCTGGGTAAGCTATATGCGGATCTGAGGATCCTGCCGATCTAAAATTCTATTTCGCCGCGATCCGTTTCGGTAATTCCGACAACCGCAATCCCCGCTTTGTCGGCAGCCGACACCGTTGCCTTCAGGTCAAAAACCAGCGACTGGCCTGATTCAACCGCCAGCACACTGCCCCGCACATTTGCCAGGGCTTCTATTGTCCCCAGACCCGTGGCCGGCAGGTCAAACCTGAAATCCTGGTTCGGTTTCTTCACCTTCACCACCACTGCCCCGGACTTGGCAAGTTCGCCGCCCCGGCGAATCGCGGCATCCGTTCCTTCTATGGCCTCAACCGCGATGACGGTTTTATCCCGGACCACGACGCACTGTCCGATATCAAGCCTGCCTATTTCCCGGGCAATATGCCAGCCGAAACGGATGTCTTCAACCTGGTCGCTCGTCGGTTTTCGCTGGGTCAACACCCCTTTGGGGAACAACAGATGTTCCAGATAGCAGGTTGAAGCTATAACCCGGATGCCCTCCTCTTCCAGCGCCCCTGCAATAGCCCTCAGGATGGCGTCATCCTGGTGGATATCGATCTTGTTCCACAGGCTTAAGCCTTTAAGGTCAGGAAGCACATCCCGAAAGATCCTGGTCTTGGTAATGGTCCCGGCAAAAACAGCCTCTTTAACTCCCTGCTTGTGGAAAAAACTGATTATTTTACCCAGCTGGCCGAGCTTGACCCAGCACAGGGCATCAACCGTGTTTTCCAGCTGCGGGGATGATTCGCTCACATGGCCGATGGCAACGACCTTCTTTCCCCTGGCGCGGGCCGCTTCGGCAAACAGAATGGGAAACTGCCCACCGCCGGCAATTATACCTATAGCACTGTTCATGCCTTGTCGTAGCTGCAGTTGCTCAGTCGTCAATTGTTCTTTTGACGACACCCCTTTTGGAACTGTGAAAAAAATCCACCAGGACATCGACCTCGGGACATTCGGGTATTTCCTCCTTGACCATGACGAGTGCATCTTTAAGAAGGATATGGGGCGACCGGAAGATAATCTTGAAAGCCTCTTCCAGGTTGGCGATGCTTTCCTTCTTCATCCCGCTGCGCCGCATGCCTATTTTATTGATCCCGGTTATGCGCATCCGGTTCCGGGTACCGGTTATGATAACATAGGGCGGAACATCGAGACTGATGCCCGACAGGCCGCCGACATAAGTATACGCGCCAATCCGGCAATACTGGTGTACCGCGACAAGTCCGCCGAGGTTGACATGGTCCCCGATTTCCACATGTCCCGCCAGGGTAGCCACATTCGCCATGATGACCTTGTTGCCGATCACGCAGTCGTGCGCTACATGAGTATAGGCCATGAGCATGTTGCCGCTGCCGATAATCGTTTTACCGTTCCCTTTGACTGTTCCCCGATGTATGGACGCATACTCCCTGATCAGGTTATCGTCACCGATAATAAGTTCCGTGGGTTCGCCCTGATAATGCATATCCTGGGGCGGGGCGCCGATCGTGGTAAAAGATCCGATTCTGTTCCGGGCACCGATGCTCGTCGGGCCGGAAATCGAAGCGTGTGAGCCGACAACGGTTTTCTCGCCGATTTCGACATTTCCTTCAATAACGGCAAAAGGCCCGATTTCAGATGTCTCATGAATAATCGCCTGAGGATCCACCACAGCCGTTGGATGTATTGACATATTCTTTCCCGGGAAAAAAATTATTGGAAATACAAGAGCAAGCCGGCAGCAGAAATATCAGGCGAATGATGCCATCAGTTCGGCCTCGGCGACCAGCTGGTCGTCGACATAGGCCCTGCCGCTCATTTTGCTCAGTTTTGCCTTCATTTTGAGTAAAGTAAGCTTGAAAATTACCTGATCACCGGGCCGGACCACTTTCCTGAAGCGGACATTGTCGATTCCGGCAAAATAGACAAGCTTGCTGCCGATTGATTCCGGAATGGACTGATATGCCAGCAGCGCGCCTACCTGGGCCATTCCTTCCAGGAGCAAAACGCCCGGCATGACGGGTTCGCCGGGAAAATGTCCCTGAAAATAGGGTTCATTCGCAGTCACATTTTTCAAGCCGGTTATCTGTTTCCCCTTTTCATACTCCAGTATCCGGTCGACCATAATGAAAGGATAGCGATGGGGCAGTATTTCAAGAATTTGTCTGATATTCAAGGATGACTCGTTCACAGCAGATTCCTGTTTCATTCCTCCTCCCTCTTTTGGTCCGGTCCCTCATCCGTATATTGCGACCGGACATCAAGTCTGTTTACCTGCTTCCGCAGCATCTTTAACTCTTTGATCATTTCAGGCAGGCGGTTATACGCGGCGACTGCTTTGCGCCATTTCACAATATCGATAGCCGGATATCCTCCGACCACCGCTCCTTCATGCAGATTGCAGTGTACTCCTCCCTTGGCGGCTACCATCACCCCGTCACCAATATGGAGATGCCCGGCAATCCCCGCCTTGGCCCCGAGAATAACATTATTTCCGATTGTCGTGCTGCCGGCGATACCTGCCTGGGCAACCAGGATGGCGTTCTCCCCGACATCCACGTTATGGCCGATCATGACCAGATTGTCGATTTTGGTTCCCCGCCTTATCCGTGTGGATCCGAAGGCGGCCCGATCAACGCAGCTGTTGGCCCCGATTTCAACATCATCGTCAATCCGTACATTGCCGACCTGCGGTTTTTTAATGTATCTGCCCTCTCGATCCTTCGTGTACCCGAAGCCGTCGCTGCCGATAGCGGCCCCGGTATATATGATTACCCTTTTGCCGATTATCGTTCTATCACCGATGCTCACATTTGCATGCAGAATAGTCTCATCACCCAAAATACAGTCACTGCCGATGACCACCCCGGGATAGAGAGTAACTCTTTCACCGATCCTCACCCGGTCGCCGATCGAAACGAACGGCCCGATCGTCACCTCTTCCGGAATATGGCAGTCATTGCCCATACAGACCGAAGGATGTATCCCGGCGGATGCAAATGTTTTTTTAAGAAAATGGTTGTGGATGACCGCTGCCGCCAGGTCGGGATTCTCCACTCGAATGCAGGGCAGATCAAGAGCTTCACAATCCAGTGGAATGATGACTGCGGCCGCCCGGCATCCTGAAAGTTCTTCGCTTTTCTTCGCCCCGGTAATGAAGGTAATTTCTTCATCAGAGGCATATTTAATGCCGTTCAGGCCGCGAATGGAGAGGTTTTTATCGCCTCTCACCTCGCCTCCGACCAGACTGGCTAGCTCCTGCAGTGTGAATGAATTTGCCATTTTCCTTTTTCACATATCTGAAATAATTTACAAAAAAAATAGGGATACTATCCTATCCGTCATTCATCGTAAAGTAAAACACTGTTTCGCCGGTCGATAAATTGTGCCAGATCTTCCTGCCATGAACGTTCCAGTTCCTCAATATCCGCACCCGCCTCAAGTGAAAGCCGCATCTCCCGATCGCCCAGGATCAGGTCAATGGGCATGCGCGTAAATTCATACTCATAAGGAGGTTCCTTGTAGGCAAAATCATCCGGATAGAGAGTAAGCACGGCCTGCAGTAAAGCCAGACTGGTACGATAGGGACGAAAGGAATGACAGTCGGTCACATGGATGTGAAATCCGCTGCATGTCCGCCCTGCCCATTTCCCGGATGTCGGCTCGAATGCCACCGGCCTGAAAACACAGCCGGGCAGGTGTATCTTATCCAGATATTTCAGCACCTGCAAGGGCTGGACATAGGGTGCGCCGCATAATTCAAAAGGCAGCGTCGTGCCGCGGCCCTCGGAAAAGTTTGTCCCCTCCCAGATAACCTGTCCCGGATAGACCAGGGCGCTTACCGGCGAAGGCATATTGGGCGAGGGATAAACCCAGGGAAAACCATTTTCATGAAAAAACATCCGCCGCCGCCAGCCCTGCACCGGGATAACCTCGATCCGGGCATTAATGTGCATTTCCCTGTTGCACAGCAGGGCGAGTTCTCCTATCGTCATTCCGTGCCGCATGGGAATTTCATAGAGGCCGACAAAGGACCGCCATTCTTTTTTCAGCAGATTTCCCTCGACAAGATGGCCGCCGATCGGATTGGGGCGATCGAGAATAACCACCCTCTTCCCGGTTTCGGCGGCTGTCTGCAGACAGTAGACTACAGTCCAGATAAAGGTATAGACCCGGGTGCCGACATCCGCAAGATCGATGAGAAGGATATCGAAAGATTCAAACATGGCGGGATCAGGCTTGCGCTTATCCGCATACAATGAATAAACGGGCAGCCCGGAAAAAGGGTCCCTCCCATGCCCGGACTCGACCATATTATCCTGCTTCTCGCTGAAAAAACCGTGCTGCGGGGAAAAAAGACAGGTCAATCCGTCGGGAAATACCCTGTTGACCAGGTCGCGGCTGTGATGCAGCAGATGATCGGTGGATGACTGATTGCAGAGCAGGGCAAGTTTCCTGCCCTGCATTGATGGGGGCGGATTCCGGACAAACTGTTCAATTCCTGGTGAAATCACGTCAAAATCCGCTATCAATCAAGATTGATGAATTCGCAAAAAGTCGTCCGCAGTGACGAAAAATGCAGTGCAGGTAAGCGTAGACTCCGATGCAGCAGTTGGGGAGTTTTTGCGACGCCATCAAGATTGGTATCAGGAAATTATTCGACTGTCACGCTTTTTGCAAGATTGCGCGGCTGGTCGACATCACAGCCGCGGCGATTCGCTATCTCATAGGCCAGGAGCTGTGCCGGTATAGTGTAGAGCAGAGGATTCAGGTCCTCGTGGACTTCCGGCAGGTACAGGACATCGTCGGTCAGGCTGCTGAGATGACTGTCCCCCCTGGTGCCGATCAATACCAGCCTGCCCTGGCGTGCCTTGATCTCCTCGACATTGGAGATGGTTTTCTGGTACACCGAATCCCTGGGAACCAGGGCCATGACCGGCATATCCCTGTCAATAAGGGCTATAGGTCCGTGTTTCAATTCGCCGGCAGCATATCCTTCGGCATGAATGTAGGAAATTTCCTTGAGTTTCAAGGCTCCTTCAAGGGCTATGGGAAAATTGACCCCTCTGCCGACAAAAAGAAAATCGCGGCTGTCATAATACCTCTCTATCAGATCCCGCACATTTCTCTGCAAAAGCGGCAGCTCTTCCTCAATAACCGCGGCAATGCTGACCAGGCCGTGCCCGAGCGTTTTCAGTTGTTCCGCCCCGACTGTTTCGCGCACCTTGGCCAGGTACAGCGTCAGCAGGAATAATGCAGCCAGCTGACTGGTAAAGGCCTTGGTTGACGCGACCCCGATTTCAGGGCCGGCATGAGTATAAAGAACCCCGTCGGCCTCCCTGGTCATAGTGGAGCCGACAACATTGCAGATGGTTATTACCCTGGACCCGAGACTGGCGGCCCGCCGCATACCGGCCAGGGTATCAGCGGTTTCTCCTGACTGGGAAATGGCGATGGCCAGGATATTCTCGCCCATCAGCAGCCTGCGATAGCGGAACTCGGAAGCAATATCCACCTCCACGGGGATACCCACCCATTTTTCAATCCAGTATTTTGCCACCAGGGCGGCATGCCAGGAAGTGCCGCAGGCGACCAGGGCAATACGCTCCAGATTTCTGATCGTATCAATATCAAGCCCTATTTCCGGCAGATCAATCTCCCCTGTATCCGGAATTATCCTGCCGCTGACGGTATTGAGAATCGCCTGGGGCTGCTCAAAAATTTCCTTGAGCATGAAATGCCTGTAGCCTGCTTTTTCCGCCATGGAGGCATCCCAGTTGATGGTGGTTACCTTTTTCTCGATCTGCCTGCCGGTCCGGGTCTCAAAAAGGGCGATCGAGCCCGGATTCACCACTGCCATCTCCTGATCATCAAGAAAAATAACCTGCCGGGTATACGGCAGCAGGGCGGGAACATCCGAGGCCATGTATCCCGACTCTTCATCAACTCCCAGCACCAGGGGGCTGTGGTTTCTTGCGGCAATCAAAGTCAGTGGCTGACGGGACCAGATCACTCCCAGGGCATAGGATCCCTCGACCCTGGTCAGTGCTTTGCGGACGGCTTCCATGAGATCGCCGTCCAGGTATTCCTCGACAAGATGCGCCAGAACTTCCGTATCCGTCTCCGAGGTGAAAACATGACCCTTTTCCTGCAGGTCCAGGCGCAGCGAACCGTAATTTTCAATGATGCCGTTATGAACGACGACCAGTTCATCTTTGCAGTCGCTGTGGGGATGGGCGTTGATCTGGGTTGGCGCCCCATGGGTTGCCCAACGGGTATGGCCAAGTCCGCAGAAACTCGAGATACCGATATGTTCGTCAACAATCGCGGCCAGATTCTCAAGTTTACCCTGGGCGCGGTATTTCACCAGTTTTCCTTCGTATTGAAAAGCCAGTCCGGCCGAATCATAGCCCCGATACTCAAGCCGCCGGAGCCCTTCAAGCAGCACCGGGATGACCCTTCTGGTTCCTGTATAGCCCACAATTCCGCACATTTCAAAGCCTCTTCAAGCTGTATTTATTTATTTTTTCCCGAATTAACGGGAATTCAACTATACTAGCATAAGCAGGGAGAGAATTACACAGAAAACCCTGTCATGGATAATGCAAGAAAAAACTTTGCTCCCACAAAAAAAGCATGTATTATTTTATAACAACTTCAAATTATAACGTAATTTATGAATGAACGAGAACAGTTAAAGCAGATTCTGCTGCAGAAGTCCTATCGTGAAGGAATCTTCACCCTGACTTCCGGCAAAACTTCGGATTTTTATGTTGACGGCAAACAGACCACCCTTTCGGCGGAAGGCGCTTACCTTTGCGGCCGCCTTCTGTACCGGATTATCAGGGAACATCCGGAAAAAATAACCGGTGTCGGGGGCATGACCCTGGGAGCCGATCCGCTGGTGACGGCAATATCCTTGATCAGTTACCTGGAAAAAGACCCCATCCCCGCTTTTATCATCCGCAAGGAGTCGAAAGGCCACGGCACGGACAAATTCATCGAGGGAAAAAGCAACCTTGAACCCGGCGGCCTGGTAGCTGTGGTTGAAGATGTGGTCACCACCGGCGGAACCTTGATAAAGGTAATTGAACGCGTTGAAAGCCAGGGGTACCGGGTGGGACTTGTCGCCGCCATTGTCGACCGGCAGGAAGGCGGTGCCGAAACGCTTGCGGCCAGAGGGTTTCCGCTTGCAGCCGTTTTCACACGTGAACAACTGATCGGATAAAAATTTAACAATTTCAAAATACCATGAAGTGTCGAAGCTGCGGCCAGAAACTGGAGGTATTTCGCCGGTGCCGACAGGTACGGTTGAAGTGCAGAGGATGTATGAAGGAATACCAGATCCATGAGGTTGCTGCCGATCTGGACAGGGAAACGGAAGACCTGCTGGCAAATTACACCAGCATCATCTACGATTGAAGCTTTTTAATGACCTTAAGACAATTGCAGAGGAGAAATAATGACTGAGGCAGTCCCGACAATCAAAGTCTTTATCAATGAGGAGAACTGTATAAATTTTGTCTGCCCGGCATGTATGAAACCCGCCTCCATCGGTGTCGACAGCCTGAAAAAAAAGGCTAATCCCATCAAAGTCCGCTGCAGGTGCCAAAAAATCTTCAATCTTGACATCGACTTCCGCCATTTTTATCGAAAAGAAATTAATCTTTCCGGAACCTGCAGGTCGATCCAGCCTCACAATTTAAGGGAAGAGGATATACTGATTGTCAACATATCCAAGGAGGGAATCGGTTTCAGGGTTTTTACCGGCCATAATATTAAGGTCGGCAACAGACTGGAATTAAAGTTTAAGCTTGACGACAAAAAAAGAACTCCCCTGCGCAAAGAGGTTGAAGTCAAAAATGTGGATGCCGATTTTATCGGCTGCCTTTTTGCCGACAATCAACAGTTTGAACAGGCCCTGGGATATTACTTGCAGAGATAGGCGGCCTGATTTCCTCTTGTTATGGAAATTTTCACAGCCTTTGTCAATGCGGATAACAGTACAACCCTTGTCTGCCCGGCCTGCAGCACTCCCAAAAACATCTCCGTTGCATCCTTCAAAAACAAATGCCACTTCCTGAAGGTTCGTTGTCAGTGCGGAAATATTTTCAGGGTTCACCTTGATTTCCGCCAGCATTACCGGCGGCCAACGGAATTGCCGGGGATCTACGTCTGCCTGAAGCCCGCGGGTATTCGCGGCGGCAGAATGACTGTAAATGACATATCCCTCGGGGGGATCGCCATGACCGCTCCGGAAAACCATGGCCTGATTACAGGGTGCCAGCTCAGTCTTTCCTTCACCCTGGATGACAGAAGAAAAACACAAATCCAGAAAAAAGTAATTGTCCGTTCAGTCTCCGGTGACTTCATAGGCTGTCAATTTATCGAAAAGCAGGCTTATGAAAAGGAGATAGGATTTTACCTGAAAATCTGATCGTCCTGCCGGCGGAATCCCAACTACTGCGGCTTTCCCTCAGCGGGCTGCAGCTCGATCATGCTCTGCAGCATGTCCCCGGCCTGTTCAAGAAAGGGAGCCAATGTCTTCTCATCGATGGCGCTGATCAAAATCCCGTCCGTTTCCGCCAGCCGGTCAAGGGTATCCTGGTCCACCCTGTCGATTTTATTGAATACCCGCAGGCAGGGAATGGTATCAAGCTCCAGGTCACGCAGCAGTTTTTCCACCACTTCCACCTGCTCCCGATAAGCAGAATTTGATACATCAATCACGTGCACCAACAGGTCAGCCTCATGGAGCTCTTCAAGTGTTGACTCGAAAGCCTTGAGCAGATCCGCGGGCAGATTGCGGATAAATCCCACCGTATCGGTAATAATGACTTCCATGTCCCGGGGAAAGCGCAGCCGCCTGCTGGTCGGGTCCAGAGTGGCGAAGAGGAGATCCTCTGCCTTGATCGTGCTGCGGGTGAGGGTGTTGAGAAGCGTAGATTTGCCCGCATTGGTGTAGCCGACCAGGGAAATGACCGGAACATCTTTTTTCCGCCGCCGGCTTCTCCGGTAATACCTTTCTCTGCCCACAGATTTTAATTCCCGCGTCAACCTGGCAATCCTGTCGTTTATGCGGCGCCGGTCGATTTCCAGCCGGGTCTCACCCGGACCCCTGGCGCCGATTCCTCCCGTCAGTCGCGACAGGGCATCATCCCTGGTCGAAAGCCGGGGAAGCAGATATTTCAACTGGGCCATTTCTATCTGCAGCTTACCTTCCCTGGAAAGGGCCCGCCTGGCAAAGATATCCAGAATCAGCTGGGTCCGGTCAATGACCCGCAATTCGGTATGCTCGGTCACGGAACGGATCTGGGAGGGAGTGAGTTCCTGGTCGAATATCAACAGGTTGGCGCCGACATGCAGACTGCGGAGCATTATCTCCATCAGTTTCCCCTTGCCAAGAATAAAACGGGGATGAATACTTTTACGGCGCTGGATCACCCGGTCAAGAACAATTACATCGGCGGACCGGGCCAGTTCGGCGAGTTCAGCAAGAGATTCAGCCGCCTGGTTCTTTGCCCCGGTGGTAACACTGACCAGAATGGCCCGGTCAAAACCTTTTTCAACTTCCCTGATCGGACGTTTACTGACAAACTGTTCTTCCAGATCCTCGATGAAAGACAGGAAAGGTACCGGCTGCCTGGATGGATGCATCGGTTCAAGCATTGCCCAATCCCTGCCGTCGACCGGTTCGGGCACCAGGTGGGCGGTAAACATCAGATCCGGGAGGCCGTCGTTCATGGTCATGACAGCCATGAGGTCCAGCCGCAGACAGACCATATCCATGATATCCTCGTCATTGAGGCCGGACCTGTTAAAACAGGTATGAATACAGCGCAGACCGCGCAAACGGCCCCCCGCCGTCCTGATCAGGGAAAGAGGCGGGATGACGATCCGGTCGTGGTCGCCGACGATCACGGATTCAATTTTACCCGACCGGTGCACCAGCAGTCCGACCTGACGGTTTATCTCCGCCGAGACGGTGCACAGAGAACGGGCCAGGTCGCGGCCGATTATGTCATCAGCTGACATATTCTTGCGGGCCAGTCTTTCCAGGGTGCGAAGCTGTTTGGTCTTGAGGCCTGTTGTGTTGCCTGTTACGGTAGTGATAAATGCTCCTTTATTTGCCCGGTCAGCAGGGTGCGGAACCGGGTGTCCTGGGAAAGGGAATGACGTCCCGGATATTGTGCATGCCGGTCACGAACTGGATCAACCGATCGAATCCGAGGCCAAACCCGGCATGGGGAACTGTTCCGAATCGCCGCAAATCAAGGTACCACGAATATTCTTCCCTGCTCAGTCCGGCGTCATCCATGCGTTTGACCAGATAGTCATAGCGTTCTTCGCGCTGGCTGCCGCCGACCAGCTCTCCGATGCCGGGCATCAGGATATCCATGGCGGCAACAGTCCGGCCGTCATCGTTTAACCGCATATAAAACGGTTTGATATTTTCCGGATAATCATAGACGATGACCGGCCGCCCGATGACCTCCTCACAGAGGAAACGTTCATGCTCAGACTGCATATCCATGCCCCAGCGGACAGGATATTCGAATGTTTTCCCAGCCTTTAGGAGCATGTCAATTGCATCGCTGTAGGGCACACGGACAAAGGAGTCATGAACTGTTTTCTCCAGACGCAGCCCGAGGCCCTTGTCGATAAAACTGTTAAACAGATCAAGCTCCGGACTGCATTGCTCGAGGACGGCAAGGACAAGCTCCCTGATCAGTTCCTCCGCCACATCCATATCACACTGCAGGTCGCAGAAGGACATTTCCGGCTCCAGCATCCAGAATTCGGCCAGATGGCGGCTGGTATTGGAATTTTCCGCCCGGAACGTCGGGCCGAAGGTATACACCCGCCCCAGGGTCTGGGCATAAATCTCCGCCTGGAGCTGGCCGCTGACCGTGAGGCCGGCACGGCGGCCGAAAAAATCATGCTGGAAGGCGTCGCGGCCGCAGAATTTTTCCGGGGGCAGTGAAGTAACGGTAAACATCTCCCCCGCTCCTTCACAGTCACTGGTGGTGATAATCGGAGTGTGCACCTGGAAAAAACCCCTTTCCCTGAAAAAACCATGGATGGCAAAATTCAGGCAGCTTCTGATGCGGGCAACAGCGCTCAATGCGTTTGTCCGCGGCCGGAGGTGGGGAATTGTCCGCAAAAATTCAAAACTGTGGCGTTTTTTCTGCAGCGGGTAGCTGTCCGGATCAGCCCCGCCGATAAGCTCGAATCGGCTCGCCTGCAGTTCCACGTCCTGCCCCCTGGCGGGTGATTCGACAAGCCTGCCGCGGATATGCACCGATGAACCCGTGCCCACCGTTTTTATCTCCGTGGTGGAATCTGTCTCTCCCCGGTCGACAACCACCTGGAGGTTTTGCTGCGAGGAGCCGTCATTTATCTCAAAAAACGAAATGGCTCCGGAATCGCGCCTCGTGCGGACCCACCCGTAAACGTCGATAATTTCATCACCCGGTTCTTTTTTCAGAATCTGCGCAATCTGCGGAATCAGCATCCTCCATCACCCTTCATTACAATCATTTCACCATTCTCGATTCTGTCTGCAGCGTCACCCTGCCTCATATCCGCAATCTGCTTTCCGACCGCCGCACACTTGACCGTCAATAAGAAATATATCGGCCTGTCCGCCTCGGACAACGTCTCAAAGTTGCCCTGCCCTTTACTTATAATAAGATCGGATTCATGAAAAAACGACCGGAATTCTTCGCTGCAGGAAGAAAGAGGGGTGCCGGGACAACCGGTGCCGTTGGTTATGACCCGGCAGATATCCTGCATGCCGCACTCTTCGGCATCTTCCAGGGTTGCATCGTTTAATATAGGGGTGCTTTTAACCGCAGCCGTGACCTCCCAGCCCATGTTCTTAATCTGTTCCACCAGCAGCCCGTCAAAAACCAGCTCACCGCTGTTATCAGCAAGATACAGGAGTTTGCGGCCGGCCCCTTTTTCCAGTTCCAGGCGCAGCCGCTCCGTATCGTCAAAAAGAAGATCCTGGCCGAGACAATCCGAGAGCCTGCGCATTGCGTCAAAGTCGCGGCCGGTTCCATAATCGATGATATTTGCGGCCACCGCATAGTGCACTGCCGTTCTGAACGGCTGCCCGCTTCTCCGGATGCGATTGCGTATGCTGTCCCTGAGCCCCAGCGCCATCCTGTTGCTCTCCTGGCGCAAATGTTTGTAGGGATCATTGATACCGGTAATCTCCGCAATCTTTGCATACACGGTCACTGCATTTTCCGGAGGCGTCAGGGACGGATCAAGACACCCGATCAGCTTGCCGATTTCATTGGCCACGCGCTGCCGGATTGCCGGATCTTCACTGCTTAACCCGGCTGCGGCGACAGCCTGCCGGGTTAAGCACAGCAGGCACTCATTGCCTGTCCGCATTCCGCCTTCCTTCCCCGGAGCGCACCGTACCGGGTCTCTGCAAAAGGTACTCCTCGCGGACATTGGCAAGGGCCGCAAAAATCCGGGGTTTTGCACCAGGTATAATTGTATACAGTTCAGCAAGAAGGCTGCGGATATCCATTCTGCCGGTTTTTTCCGCCAGAGGACAGCTTGACCGGACCGGTTCGAACCCGAGTTTTCGGGAAATCATGGAAATCTCCTGCTTGTCGAGAAAAGCCAGAGGACGGATAAGAGACAAGCGGCCTTCAAAAATATCCTGTCGGGGGACCATGGTGCTGATATTGCCACCATAGCAGAGATTGATAAAAAAGGTTTCTATGATGTCATCCTGATGATGGCCAAAGGCAACCTTGTTGCAATTTTCTTGACGGGCAAAATCAAAAAGCTGCTTTCGTCTTGAGCTGGAGCAGTTATAACAGACATCCCGGGTGCTTTTTTCCGCGCCGGCGGACACTGCAGGCGGCTGCCATGCAGCCGGAATGATATCCAGGCAGATACCCAGCGGTTCAAGCTGTTGCCGGACTTTCCCTGCCGGTTCTCCCGGCTGGACGCCATCCGGCTCCATATCGATATGAAGGGCCGCTATTTCGTAGTCTATCGGCGCCTTCCGCCGCCAGAAATCGAGCAGCCAGGCCAGAACCAGGGAATCTTCGCCGCCGGAGACAGCCACCAGAACGCGGTCTCCGTCGGCCAGCATGCTGTATGTATGCATCGCCCGGCCAACACGCCGGTTCATATCACGGGTCAGGACACCCTGCATGGAAGAATTGGGGTAAAACCGCTCGTTATACTTGAATGAACTCGCAAAAAGTCATCAAGAGTGATGGCTAAGCAGATAAGCGGGCAAAGCGAGACTTCGAAAAGCCCCAAATGCAAGGCGCGCAGGTAAGCGCAGACTCCGACGAAGCAGTTGGGGAGTTTTTGCGACGCCATCATACTTTGTCCTCGAAAAATTCCGGGGATTTCTCCCGGATATCCCTTGGCAGCAACTTATTAAAATATGGGCTCGCGGATAATTTCTCCTGTATTCCCTCCAGCATCAGGTCAGCTGCCGTAATCCAGGTAAATCCTCTTGTTTTCGCCTTTCCCAGATTATAAAGATTTTCCAGAAGCGAAATCTGCTCTTCATCAAACTTTGCGGACCAGAGGATATTCCCGATATCCACCCCTATCAGGCGGAACTGAAAGGCGACTGCCGCCGGCTGTTCAACCGACCATTTGGTACCGATACGTTCGGTATAGCGGCGGACAGTGGTTTCCAGAATTGCGTTGCAGCTGATGCTTTGCCCGACCTGCCTGAGGGTATCCAGGGAATCTTCGGTACCCGATAATTCCAGGCCGGACATGTCTTCTTCCCCGACAAGGAAAATCCTCTCCTGCTCCCCCAGCTTCTGGGCCAGCAGCATGTTCATCACTTTCGCGCCCTGGTGCAGGTTCTCCAGTTCTTCAGGTGATAATTCTTTGTCAACATCCACAGCAGGAACCGCGGGCAGAACCCCGATACACGTTACCGGATAGAGAGGTTCCTGGATTTTTTTCCCTGCACTTTCGGGCGGCGCACCGCATCCGGCAATCAGCACCAGGCTGAATCCCACAAGTATAACCAGACGATTTAAAACGTGTATCACTCTATCCCTCCAGTACTCTTCCGTAAGAGCAAATTACTGCTTTGAATATCATTGATGAACTCGCAAAAAGTCATCATTGATTGTTATAAAATTCCCTTGGATGAAAGTTGACCCGACACCCGCGGGTCAATCGTAACCGCTTCTGCCAGTGCTTTTCCCAGCGCCTTGAACACGGCTTCGATAATATGGTGCGTGTTTTCCCCGTGAAGAAGATCTATGTGCAGGGTCAACCCGCCATGCAGCGACACTGCCCGGAAAAATTCCTTGGCCAGCGAGGTGTCGAAACTGCCCACTTTCTGATCCCTTAACACAACATTGTAATGGAGAAAAGGACGATTTGAAATATCCACACAGACTCGCACCAGGGCTTCATCCATGGGAACATAGCTGGATCCGTACCTTCTTATACCGGCCATGTCGCCGGCAGCCTCTTTCAAGGCCGTACCGAGGCATATGCCCAGATCTTCAACCGTATGATGATCATCCACCTGGATATCCCCCCTGGCATTGACCGTCAGATCAAAAAAACCATGCACCGCCAGCAGGGTCAGCATATGATCCATGAATCCGACGCCCGTCTCGATCGCCGCCTGCCCCCGGCCGTCGAGCAGAAAATTAAGCTCAATGGCGGTCTCTTTTGTCCGGCGGTTGATTTTTCCAGCTCTCTTTCTCGAATCAGACAAAACGTACTCCTCTCCTCATCATGGGTTCATGTGCAAAAAAATAAAAATATCATTTTCAATAATATTAACTTTATCTTATTCTCCTTGACAAATATTGGCAACTGTTCTTCATATATTGCCTTCAGCTTTCCGGTTCAGTCAATGAATAATTTTTCTTAAGGAATTTTTTATTGACATTCTTTCGGCGCAACGGTTATACTTTAAAGCTGTTTGCAGTAATAGTGCAAGCGGGAATAACTCAGTGGTAGAGTGCAACCTTGCCAAGGTTGAAGTCGCGAGTTCGAATCTCGTTTCCCGCTCCAACGAATAGCAAAGGTTCGGCTGCGGTTCGGACCTTTTTTTCTTAATTTGCAGAGGCGCATACAATGAAAACCTATTATACGCCCATGAACGAAATCGATCGTAAATGGTATCTCGCGGATGCCGACGGCAAAACACTCGGCCGCTTTGCTTCCGAGATTGCCCGGCGGTTACGCGGCAAGCATAAACCCACATTCTGTAATTTTCAGGATAACGGCGATTTTATTGTTGTCGTCAATGCAGATAAAATCCACCTGACCGGCAACAAATGGGATGACAAGAAATATTATCGTCATACCGGCTACATTGGCGGTATCAAGGAGCAGACCGCCAGGGAAGTCCTTGCCAAAAAACCGGAAGAACTGCTCAGAATGGCGGTCAGAGGCATGCTTCCAAAAAACAAGATCGGCCGGAAGCAGCTCAAAAAACTGAAAATCTATACAGGCAAAGAGCATCCCCATCAGGCACAGCAGCCTGAGAATCTGGATATCTGATTGAACGGAGACTATTTCCCATGGCGCAGGAATCATTTTACGCAACCGGTAAAAGAAAAACAGCAGTAGCCCGAGTCTGGATCACTCCCGGCACCGGCAAGATGGCAATAAACAGACTATCTCCTGCCGATTATTTCGGCGGAATTTTTTTTGAACCCAAGATTGCCAGGCCTTTTGCCGTAACCGATACAACAAATAAATATGACATCATGGCAACGGTGCGGGGCGGCGGTAAATCGGCCCAGATTGATGCTCTGGTTCATGGAATTTCAAAAGCACTGCAGGAGTATAACAGCGAACTCCGCATTCCCCTGAAAAAAGCAGGCCTGTTGACCAGGGATCCCCGGGCAAAGGAAAGGAAAAAATATGGCCAGCGCGGTGCCAGAGCACGCTTCCAGTTCTCCAAGCGTTAATCCGGAGCACAGAACTTTATACTTTTTACCATTCAGGCTTTAAAGTATCAGGGGATAACGAAATGCTTCGTTATCCCCTTTTTTATTGATTTTTTTTAACCAGCAACAGGAAATACAAAAATGCTACAAATAGGAATTGTCGGCGTTTCCGGTTATACCGGGGTTGAACTGGCACGATTACTTGCCGGTCATCCGGAAGTAAAAATTACCGTCGCCACATCACGCCGGTATGAAGGAAAACATCTTGCCGAAGTATTTCCCAACCTGAAGGGCTGTATTGACATTACCTGTACTAACCCGCCCCTCGATGCCCTTGCCGATTCGGCCGATTTCTTCTTTACCGCAGTTCCTCACAGGACAGCCATGGACATCGCCCCGCAGCTGCTGGCGGCGGGAAAAAAAGTCATCGACCTGAGTGCTGATTTCCGCCTCAAGGATGTTGGGGTATACGAAAAATGGTACCAGAAGCACACCAGCAGTCATCTGCTGGATGAAGCGGTGTACGGCATCCCGGAACTGTACCGGGATAATATCCGTCATGCCGGATTGACAGCCAACCCGGGCTGCTATCCCACTTCGGTTCTCCTCGGCCTTGCCCCGCTGCTCAGGGAAAAAATCATTGCCCCGGAATCTATCATCGTTGATGCCAAATCAGGTACTTCCGGCGCCGGCAGAAACGCCGGTGTTGCCACCCTTTTCTGCGAGGTAGCGGATGGATTCAGGGCCTACAAGGTCGGCGGCATGCATCGCCATATCCCGGAAATGGAGCAGGAGCTCAGCCTGCTGGCAGGCGGTCCGGTCTGCATCTCCTTTACGCCCCATCTTCTTCCCGTCTCCCGGGGAATACTCAGCACGATATATACAACGCTGAAGAGGGAAACGGCCGACGCTTTCCTGCAGGAACTCTACCGGGAAGCCTACGGCAATGAATATTTTGTCAGGCTCTGCCCTCCCGGCACTCCGCCTGCCACCCAGTATGTCCGCGGCAGCAATTTCTGCGATATCGGCATCTTTCCGGACAAGCGAACCGGGCGCCTGATTATCATTTCCGCGATCGATAATATCGGCAAAGGGGCGGCCGGCCAGGCTGTGCAGAACATGAACCTGATGTGCGGCTTTGACGAAGCCGAAGGTCTTCGCGGCGCGCCGTTCTTCCCGTGAACGGCCGCAATATCCGGCTGCTGACAGCATTTGACGGCAGTCTCTACAGCGGCTGGCAGCGCCAGGAGAACGCCCCGACTATTCAGGGGGCGCTTGAAAAATGCCTGCAGGTCATGCTGGCAACGGACATTACCCTGCACGGCGCCGGAAGAACGGATGCCGGTGTCCATGCCCTTGGGATGGTGGCCAATTTCCAGACCACCTCGACCATACCCTGTTCAGGGCTGCTGCGCGGCCTGAACTCCATGCTCCCCCGGGATATCAGAATCCTTGAGGTTGACGAGGCGCCCCTTGATTTTCACAGCAGGTACAGCGCAACCGGCAAATCCTACCGCTATGACATCTTTACGGGCGAAATCCAGCTGCCCACGGAACGATTGTATTGTGCGCATTATCCCGGCTCCCACGACAGCAGCAGGATAACAGACTGCCTTGCCCGTATCCGGGGATCTCACGACTTTTCAAGTTTCGAAGGAAGCGGATCGCGTGATACCAGCCGTGAAAACTCGCGCGGTGCGGTGCGGACCCTGTTTCATGCCTCCTCCACGGAAAAATCAGAGAAACTGTCATTCTTCTTTACCGGTGACGGCTTTCTGCGCCACATGGTCCGCAACCTTGTGGGCACGCTGATGGAGGTCGGCAGGGGTAAAATCACGCCCGAAGAGTTTCAGCAGATATTGGTGCTGCGGGACCGGGCCGCAGCCGGGCCCACCGCTCCCGCCCGAGGTCTTTTTCTGGAAAGAGTTTTTTATGAACAGATTCCGTGAACCGGACATGAAAAAATTCCCGTCATGAACACACGGCCGATGTTGCAAACCTGTCACCCCCTGATCCTTGCCTCCGCTTCGCCGCGCAGAATACAAATGCTGTCCAGGTTCGGAATTGTTTTTGATGCCGTTTCCGCGTCAGTTGCCGAAACGCCTGCACCAGGGGAATTACCGGAAGAATATGTCCGGCGGCTGGCTGCGGCCAAGGCGCATGATGTCGGCCTTCGTCGTTCCGGGGCATGGATCATCGGCGCCGACACCGCAATAACTCTTGACGGCAGGGCAATAATCGGCAAACCGGCAGACCCCGTAAATGCCCTCCAGATCCTGCAGCAGCTTTCAGGCCGGACACATCAGGTACTGACCGGCATCTGCCTTTGCCGGCCGGACAACACAATCGCGGCAGCACAGGTGGCATCCACCCGGGTCACGTTCATTCATGCCGCGAACGAACTCCTGCAGGCCTACATTGCCACAGGCGAACCGTTGGACAAGGCTGGCGCCTACGGCATCCAGGGACTTGGTTCCTTCCTGGTCCGGGAAATAAACGGCTCCTGCGCAAATGTCATCGGCCTGCCGATCAGCTCTCTTCTCTCTCTCCTTCTTGACCATGAAATTATCGTTCCCCGCAACCGGCCTTTGTGATCTGTCACTTTATCCCTTTCTGAAAATGAAGTTTGTGTATGTGTTTTTTTTGTAATAGAATGGGATGCAATCGGGGTAAATTCATTCTATTCAATTTAAGGATTTTTCTTTGGTGCAGCAGTCGTCCCTTCAAGAAAAACTCAAGAGTTTTTACGGCGGCGAGTATCAGGTACTCCTTGACAGGAACGTAACCGGAGCACTGCCTGCCACTATCCTCCATCTCCTGGATACCGAAAAAGACAGGGTTGCGGAACGACTTATCGAACTACTGATCACCGGCCTGTCAAACAGCGAAGCATCCATCCGCAAAATGTGCGGATCATGCCTGGTCCAAACGGCAGCACTGCTTACCGAGAATAAAATTTGGGGACAGCTGGACAAGCTGATTCCGTCCCTGAGAATTATGCAGCAGGACGAACCTGATGTCGATTTACCGGAAAATGTCCGGGGGTCAGCCGCCAAAATAATTGCTGCGGCGGAAAACCGGAATGCTGTCAAGAAACCCGCCGTTCCGGTACAAAACAATGAGAAAAAGGATGATCTTGCCGTCCGGGAGGAGCAGATTTTTCATCTCCACCGTGCAGGGAATATTGATGAGGCGAAACAACAGCTTTTTGAACTCGTCGTCGCATGCGCCCGGAAAAAAGATTTCAGAAATGCCGAACGGCTGCAGGAAAGAATTTACGAAATTGATCCCATGGCCCTGAAAGAAATTGTCCAGTCAGGGGAAATCATTGAAGAGGAAAAAAGCGGCGCCATAGACAAGGATCTCCTGCAGGTCTGGTTCCGCCTGCTGCAAACGCTGACCCTTGATGAATTCAATTCTCTCTATCTTACAATGGCGCAGCGCATAATCAATGCAGAGGAAATCCTTGTATCACAAGGGACAAAAAACGATGAAGTTTTTTTTATCCACAGTGGTTCATTGCGAATTTCTTATTTTCAGACCGGAGCGGGAGGCGGCAAGGAAATCTTTCTGGAAAATCTGAGCAGCGGAGAAATTGCCTGTGAAAATTTCTTCAATGCCACCTTCTGGACAGTGACCTTGACGGCTGTGCAGCAAGTGCGGATTTCCATCCTCAAACAGGATGATCTTACCCAACTCGAACAGAAGCATCCCGGAATTGAATCCAAGCTGCTGGATTATTATATCCGATCCATGAACATTGCCCAGCTCCTGAACCGAAAAGGCCTTAACCGCAGGGTTCATGAACGGTTCAAGGTGAAGCGGAAAATTCAACTCCAGATCACCGGTAAACAGGAAAAAGTGCTCAGCAGTTTCAAGGGAGATTTGGATAACATCTCTCTGGGGGGGCTTTCTTTTAATGTCATGATAACCAAGAAGGAAAACAGCAGTCTTCTACTGGGAAGAAACATCTCGGCAACCATTCCCTTCTCGCATTGGGGGGAAGAGAAAGTATGCGGCAAGGTGATCGGCGTCCACTTCCATGACCGTATTAACGATAACTACTCAGTGCATATTAAATTCAACAACGAACTGGACCGAAACACGCTGAAGTTGATCATTGAATGATCAAGCCGGATCCGATTTCGTAAATTTTTGAATACAATCTTTCTTAACCCTCTTAATGCAAAAGGATTTTCCGTGATCCACCAATCATCTCTCCAGGACAAACTCAACAGTTTTCTTGCCGGCGAGTACCGGGTGCTCGGTGACAGCAATGTATCCGAAGCGCTGCCTCCTGCAATTATTCATATCTTTGAAAAGGGGAAAAAAGAGGTTGCCGAACGTCTGCTCCGACTCCTGATCGCCGGTCTGCGGGACAGGGAACCCCACATGCAGGTCCAGTGCGGCACAATCCTGACAGAGAGTGCAAAGCTGCTCGCTGAGAAAAAAATGTTTCAGCCCCTGGAAAATCTGCTCCCTGTCCTGAAAATAATCCTGCAGGGTTCTCCGGACTTCAGCCTGCCTGAAAATATTCGGGATGCCGCCGGCCTGGCTATTACAGCGGCAGAAACAGGGAAAAGGGAAAATTCAGCATCTCCTCCGTCTGATCCTGCCGGCGAAAGGAAAGATGCTGTTTCGGTACGGGAGGAACAAATCTTTCATTTAGTCGGCACGGGAAACAGAGATGAGGCAAAACGTCAGCTTTTTGAACTGATCGTCTCTTGTGCCAGAAAAAGGGATTTCACAAATGCCGAACGACTGCGGGAGAGAATGTACGAAATCGATTCCATGGCCTTGATGGAAATAATCCGGTCAGGGGAAATCATTGAAGAGGAGAAAAGCGGCTCCATAGACAAGGATCTCCTGCAGATCTGGGCCGGATTGCTTAAAATCCTGTCTCCCGAGGAATTTAATGCCCTCTGTCTTGCTACGGAAGTCAGGGATTTGGCAACGGAGGAATGCTTTGTTACCCAGGGGGCAAAAAATGATGAATTGTTTTTTATCAACCGGGGCAGCATACGGGTTTCATATTTTCAGACCGGGAACGGTAACGGAAAGGAAATTTTTCTCGAGAATCTTTCCAGCGGTGAAATTGCAGGCGAAAACTTTTTTGATGCCACGATCTGGACAGTGTCCCTGACGGCTGTGGAACCGACGCAGATTGCAATTCTCAAACGTGAAAATCTGGTGCAGCTTGAACAAAGGAACCCTGGAATCGAATCCAAACTAAGAGATTATTATAACAGGTCCCTTGATATATCTGCTCTTGTCAATAAAAGAGGAATTGACCGCAGAAGCCATAAGCGGCACAGGATTGAACGTAAAATTCAGATCCAGATAGTTGGCAATAATGACAGGGTGCTCACCACTTTCAGAGGCGAGATGGATGATATTTCCCAGGGCGGACTGTCCTTTACCGTGAGAATCAACAGAAAGGAAAACAGCAGGTTTCTCCTGGGAAGGAATATCAGGGGTATCCTTCCCCTCAACCTCGGAGGAGAACAGAAAATATCAGGCCTTATAAGCGGGGTTCAGCTTTGCGACCCTGTTCGCAACGACTACTCCGTGCATGTCAAATTTGACAGGATACTGGAACCGCACACCCTGCGGACGATTCTGGAATGAAATAGTTTGCCCTTAGCGTACATCCGCTAATTCGAGAACCGGTTCCCACTGAATACATACCTTTATATCATGGACATCCGCCCGCCGCGGGTTTATGGAAAAATTCTCCGCCGGAAAATTTTCAGGGTCAAAACGGGCTGCCAGTTCAGCGGTTTTTTCCTGAAATTCAACGGCCAATGCCGCTATTTCCCCTTCGATCCTTGCGGCTTCCTCCTCGGCCCGCCGCACATCCTCCTTTTCCTTCATCAGCCGGCCCGCATTGCGGACACCCTGGGCGGACCGGGAGGCGTCCGTCACTGAAATCCCCTTGCGGCCGAACAGTGCCCCAAAAACAGCAATGCCGAAGGAAAGCGCCGTATCCATCTTCCTTGCCGTTATATCACCCTTTTCTTTTTCGATTTTTTCCTGTGCCTTGTAAAGCCGGCGTTCCAGCACTGCATGTTTGTTGCGGAAATGTTCCTCGACTTTCTTCATTTCCGCTTCCTTCTTGTCGCGAAGCAGATCCGCTACCCTTTTCCGGAACTGGTTTTCCGGTTCACCCGGTTGCGACTCAAGCTTTAATGATGGAACCCTGAGGAGTTCAAGTTTTCTGTTCCGGTACAGATAATCACTCAGTTTATCACCATATTTCAGCATCGCACCGGCTTCGCTGACAGTTGCCGGCAAGGGAAAATACCTCGCCTTCTGCGGCCTGCTCGGGGATGAATCTGCAGGAGTGACAGGGTTCTCAATTGCTCGGGACCAGTCAATATCCGTTATATCCTTCAGGGGAAGGCGGAGGTTGACGGTGTTGACTATATCTATGCCTCGCGGCTGATTGTAGAAACGGACAACAGCCGAACCGGCCAGCCAGGGGAGAAATTTCAGGTCATCCACGGGAACCGGAGGCATGATGAAACGCTGTGCCGCAGTATCGGGAAGTATCGGCGGATGGTCCGAAAACATCCTGTTTTCAGGCCATCCGGAAGCTTCCTGCAGGATGCTTTCCTTTTCCTCTTTGCCGCTGGTTTCAGGTAAGGGATTCAATCTGCCCAGCTCGCTGAGGGAGATGGGACCCTTGAGATAGGAAAGCACCCACCGGGTCTCAAACAGGACAGGTTCGTCGAGATGGGCGGAAGCCATGAGGAATTGCCTGCTTTTCAGGCCGGCAAGCAATTCCCTGACCCTGGCAGCATCGAATTTCCCGCTGCCGCTCGCTATTCCGGACGCCACCTTGTCCTGGTCCTGCCTGGTCTGCAGGCGGCCGATAAACCATGTCCCGATATTAGCCAGTCCCTTATAGTCCAGGTCAACGGGATTCTGCGTGGCGAGCACCACACCGAGACCATATGCCCTGGCCTGTTTCAGCAGCAGGAGCATGGGTTTTTTTGAAGGCGGATTTGCCGTCGGCGGGAAAAACCCGAAAATTTCATCCATGTAGAGCAGGCATCTGAGTCCGCTGCTTCCTTCCTGCCGACGCATCCAGTTGATCAACCTGCCAAGCAGCGTACTGACAAAAAACATTCTTTCCGGTTCACCGAGATGGGCAATGGAAAAAATTGATATCCGGGGCAGGCCGTTATCGGCATACAGCAGTCGTTCTATTTTCAGAGGTTCACCCTGCGTCCAGCCCCTGAATGCCGGGCTGGCGATAATGTTGTTCAACTGCATTGCAAGCTCCATGCGCTGGGCCTGCGGGTAAAAGCTTTCCAGGGGAAAAACCCCGATTCGGTCCAGCGGCGGCTGCACCACATTGCCTATCAGTGCCTCCAGGCCCAGGCTGTTCCGGCGGCGCCAATGAAAGAGGAGGATGGAGGAAAGCAGGATGTGCTCCCTGCTTTTCAGCGGATCCGCCTGAATCCCTATCAATCCGAGAAGAGATGAAACAGAGGAATTAACCAGGCTGGACAGGGTTTCATTGTCTTCCAGAACGCTCGCTGCCGGCACATCAAAACCGTCGAGCACCGATACGGATCGTCCTGCCGTGCTGCCGGGAGTATAGACGGCCATGTCAACGCTTTTCCGGAGCCTTGTTATCCGTTCTCCGTCCTGCCCCCACGCGGCAATCCCCTTTTTCCATGTATCGGCAGTCTTCCGGGCCAGTTCCTCCCTGGTGAGTCCCTTCTGCCCGGCCTGATGCTCATCAATCCAGGGCAGAAAATCTTCGGGCCTCATCTCGGGAAACATGAGCATCAGGTTTGCCATATCCCCTTTCGGATCGATCACTATCGCCGGCATTCTATCCAGTGCCGCCTCTTCGAGCAGGCCTATGCCAAGACCGGTTTTGCCGCTCCCGGTCATCCCGATGATCACAGCATGGGTTGTCAGGTTTTTGTTCTTGAGCAGCAGGGGCAGGTTGGATTTCCCACCTGCGGAATCAAGTTCGGCGCCGAGATAAAAAAGGTCCATTTTTTCAAAGATACCGGAATCAGACATTACGCCCCCTTTCCATTGTGTAATTTGCATTGAACAGTTGTTCAGTTTCTGCTTCAATAAGATCAATCTGTCAAACGTATCTATGGAGTAAAACAATGACGATGGAACGATATGATGCGGTCACTGATTTTTATCTCAATCAGATACCAGACGCTGAACGGAAAAACAATACTCTCCGATCGTCATGCCCTTTTTGCCGGGCAAACAACGATAAACCTGCCGGTCAGATTTCTGTCTTTCTGAATCCGGAAAGTTTTTTCCACGGGTATTTCCGCTGCTCCAACCGGTGTGTTCCCGGGGGTTTTCCCCTTTATTTCGCCCGCCTGAAACATCTCAACATGATGAATGTACCCGGTTACGACCCGGACCGCCAATATGACCCGCCGGGAATCGAATATCCCGTTAAGAACATGAATAACGAGGTGGAAGACTTCATGAGCCGGATGACCGACGATCTCCGCAGCCGGTTTGCCGAACGCGGCATTTCCGGGGAAGTGCTCCGGGAAATGAAAGTCGGCTATAACGGCCGCTATCTGGTCTTTCCCTATTTTGAGGAGGACGGCAACTGCTACTGTGCGCGCTGCGTCCATCCTGACCGGGGGGACGACAGCTTCTGGTACGGGAATGAGCAGCTCTTCACGGACAGGATAATGATTTTCAATGCAAACGATATTGAACGCTGTGAAGGCGGCTGTCTCCTTCTTGTTGAAAGCGAGGAAAACCTGCTGGTTCTCAAGGAGCTTGGTCTGCCGGGGATCGCCGTTGTTTCTTCCGGCGATATGGGACAACTCGGTCCGGCGCCTCTGCGCTGGATCAAAACTGTTTTCCTCTGGCCCGATCACAGCAGCGACTCGGAAAACAGCGTCCGGAGCCTGGCAACCGCCCTCGGCTTTAAAGCACGGCTTATCCGCTGGCCCGAACATACCGAGAAAAATTACACCCTGGTGCGCCTGGCAGCGGACTTGCAGAAGGATTTTCAACAGACTGCCTTTGCCCTGATCAATAATGCCCGTGCATTCTCACCCTTTGCTTCGCCGGAGAAGGAATTTCTCAGGTTCCGGGAGAGAATGCTGCAGGAGTCGGGAGAGGACTACCGGACTATGCTCTCCGGTTTTTCCAGACTTGACGAGGCTCTTGGCGGTATTCACGGGATAAATATCGTCGGCGGTACGCCCAAGGCGGGAAAATCGTGTTTTTTTATCCAGATGGCAACCGAAATGGCCCGCCAGAAAATCCCGGTAATTTATTATGATTTTGAGAACGGCCGCCAGAAAATATACCGGCGCACGGTCTGCCGCCTCAGCCGGCTGTCCGATGAACAGGTCCTGAGCGGCAGCCTGGAGAAAGCGGAACAGGAACGCCTGCTGGCCGCCCAAAGGGCAATCCAGGGATTTCTCCCTTGGTTCCGGGTGGTCACCGACCGGAAACTGACCCCTGAACTGATGCGCAGACACATTGACTTTCTCAGGCATGAAACCCAGAGCCACTACACCCTGGTGGTTATCGACAGCCTGCATAAACTTCCTTTCAAGGACTTTTCCGAACGAAGAACCGGCATTGATGCCTGGTTGCGGCAGCTGGAAGCCATCCGGGACGAACTCAACGTCTCCTTCCTGGTTGTCTCCGAGCTGTCACGCGGCAGTGAGGACAAATATGATGACCGGCCGCATCTGGGTTCCTTCAAGGGTTCAGGGGATATCGAGTATTCCGCCGATAATGCAATGGTTCTGCTGCCGGACTGGGATCCTTTCGACTCCGGTCCCCTGGAACAGCGGACAAACAATCTCTGGCTGGTAGCGAGCCGTGAGCACAGTCCCGGCAAGGTAGCCGAATACCGCCTTGACTACCCGTTCTGGGGGTTTGAAGAAAAGATACATTGAAAGCAGCCCGGATACGGTTTACTATATTCTTCTAAATACATTTATCAACATACTTTTAGAGCGGTCACACGTATCGCAACCTGCCATGGCGAAAAAAACCTTTGAAAGCGCACTCAAGCGTCTGGAACAGATTACCTCCGAACTCGAGGAAGGCGAGCCGAGCCTGGACAAATGTCTGCAGAAATTTGACGAAGGAATCGCCCTGATCAAATTCTGCAACACTACTCTCGAGGATGCCAGACAGCGGGTTGACCTCCTGATCCGGCAGAATGGAGCTCTCACTTCGGTGGATTTTTCCAAAGAAGAGCAAAATAATGGAGATCAAGACCTATCTGAATGACCAGAAAAAGCTGGTCGAAAAGGCCCTGCTCCGTTATATGCTTGCAGCGGGAGGTGATTTTGCCGGGCATATCGACACGATGCGGTACAGTCTTTTTGCGGGCGGAAAAAGAATCAGGCCCATCCTGTGCCTTGCCGCGGCAAGAATGGTTGATCCGGGCTGCAGGGATGAATCCGTCCTGCCCATAGCCTGCGCCCTGGAATGCCTGCATACATATTCGCTGGTGCATGATGATCTCCCGGCAATGGATGATGATGACCTGCGCCGCGGCAAACCTACCAACCACGCAGTTTATGGGGAAGCCGCCGCCATCCTGGCCGGTGACGGTCTTCAGTGTTTTGCCTTTGACCTGCTGAGTAATCCGGATCACCTGGCCATAGATCCACGGTCACAACTGGAAATTATTTTTACCATAGCCAGGGCCGCCGGACCTCTCGGTATGGTCGGAGGACAATCGCTCGACGTGGCGCATGAAGAGATAAAAATTTCATTTGATCTGCTGCGCACCATTCACCACAGCAAGACAGGCGCACTCATAACAGCTTCCGTTCTGGCCGGCGGCATAGCGGCGGGTGCTGCCGGTGAGCAGCGAAAACTGCTCGCCGAATACGGTAATGCAATCGGCCTGGCATTTCAGATCGTCGATGACATTCTCAATGTGGAATCGACAACCGAACAGCTGGGGAAAACCGCAGGCAGTGATGCAAAGCAGGGCAAGGCAACATATCCCTCCTTTTTCGGCCTGGCAGAATCAAAACGCATGGCCGGTGATGCTGTTGCGGCAGCCATCCGTTCCCTGCAGCCTTTCGGTCATGAGGCCGAACCCCTGCGCGAACTTGCGGAATACATACTAGGTAGAAGTAATTAATTATGCTCATGATCGACACTGTACAGAACCGGCAGACCGAATTGCTGGATTCGATAAACTCACCGGCTGATCTGCGGAAGCTTGATCCGGTAAAACTGGAACAACTCGCCGCTGAAATCCGGCGGAAAATTATCCAGACCGTATCCCTGACAGGCGGGCATCTGGCCCCGAGCCTCGGTGTGGTCGAACTGACCCTGGCAATCCACTATGTTTTCGATACGCCGGATGATAAACTTATATGGGATGTAGGGCACCAGTCCTATGCCCATAAACTGCTGACCGGCAGGAGGGACAAATTTCATACTCTCCGGCAGTATAAGGGTATAAGCGGATTTCCTAAACGGTCGGAAAGCCCTTATGATGTTGTTGAAACCGGCCACAGTTCCACTTCCATCTCCTATGGTCTCGGCCTTGCCGCGGCCAAGGATATATGCCATGACAAGAGCCGTGTCATTACCGTGATCGGCGACGGTTCCATGACCGCCGGACTGGCATTTGAAGGGCTGAATCACGCCGGCCATGTCAACAAGAACCTGATCGTTATTCTCAACGATAACGAAATGTCAATTTCTCCCAACGTGGGAGCACTCTCCAGCTTTCTCAGCAGGAAACTCACGGGCAGAACCGTCAGCAATCTGAAACGGCACGTTGAAGAACGCCTCAAGGCCCTTTCCTCGGTCGGTGAAAATATCCTGACCGTCCTCAAGAAAAGCGAGGAAAGCTTCAAAGGATTTTTTACCCCGGGCATGCTCTTCGAAGCCCTTAAATTTGAATATGTCGGCCCCATCAGGGGCCATGAACTGGGCCTGCTCATTGAAACACTGCAGAATATCCGGGACCACAGACACGGCCCGGTCCTGGTCCATGTCCTGACCACCAAGGGAAAAGGGTACGAACCTGCGGAAAATAATCCCGGCGATTATCACGGAATCGGGCCGTTTGACATCAGGAGCGGCAAACCTTTTTCTGCCAACGATCATATTTCCTACACCAGCGTATTCGGCACCACCTTGTGCAAGCTGGCGCGGCAGAACACCAAAGTTGCCGCTATCACCGCTGCTATGCCTGCGGGAACCGGTTTGACCCAATTCAGTGAACAGTTTCCCGACCGTTTCTTCGATGTCGGCATTGCCGAACAGCATGCGGTCACTTTTGCCGCCGGGTTGGCAATGGAGGGTTTGCGTCCCGTGGTTGCAGTCTATTCGACATTCCTGCAGCGCTCCCTGGACCAGATCATCCACGACGTATGCCTGCCCGACCTCCCGGTGGTTTTCGCCCTAGACCGCTGCGGCGTGGTGGGTGATGACGGACCGACCCATCACGGTGTCTTTGATCTCTCCTTTTTGCGGTTTATCCCCAACCTGGTGCTCATGGCCCCCAAAGACGAAAATGAACTGCAGCACATGCTGTATACCGCCCTCTGCCATAATGGACCGACGGCAATCCGCTATCCCCGGGGAAGCGGTGAAGGTGTAGAGCTTGACGGTGATTTTCAGAAACTGGAAATAGGCCGGGGAGAACTCCTGCGCGAAGGCAGTGACGTCCTGCTGCTGCCGGTCGGCAACAGGGTCTATCCGGCCCTTTCAGCCGCCGAAGGACTCAAGAAGCTCGGAATTGATGCGGCTGTTATCAATCCGCGGTTTGTTAAACCGCTTGACAATGAACTTATCTCCACCTGGGCGGAAAAAACCGGCTGCATTGTCACCATAGAGGACAACGTGAAAAAAGGCGGATTCGGCAGCGCCGTTCTGCAGCTGCTGGCCGAGGTTCATCGCAATATCCCGGTCAGGACCCTGGGATTCGGCAACAAATTCATAGAACACGCGCCGCAGAGTATCCTCTGGAAAAATCACGGCATCGATGTGTCCGGCATTATCAAGGGCACTCTTGAGGTCATAAAGCAGAAAAAGACCTGAGGAATCCTGACCGGATTCAATCCCCTGTCCTATAATATTTCCGATACCAGTCTACGAATTTTTCGATACCCTCTTCAATGGAGGTATTGGGTTTAAAATCGATATCCCGAACCAGGTCATCTATCCGGGCATAGGTTGCCGGAACGTCGCCATCCTGCATGGGAAGGAAGTTTTTCTGCGCTTTTTTTCCCAGGCACTGCTCCAGAACCTCGATATAGCGCAGCAGTTTTTCCTTCCGGTTGTTGCCGATATTATAGATCCGCCATGGACAATAGCTGGTTGCCGGATCAGGATCCATACCGCGCCAATCCGGATTCGGCTGCGGAACACGATGTATGATGCGGTAAACGCCTTCGACGATATCATCGATATAAGTGAAGTCTCTCTCCATGTTGCCGTTATTGAAGACATTGATGGGGCTGCCTTCAAGAATGGCCCTGGTAAAGAGAAAAAGGGCCATGTCGGGACGGCCCCAGGGTCCGTATACGGTAAAAAATCGCAAGCCTGTGGCCGGCAGTCCGAAGAGATGGCTGTAGGTGTGCGCCATGAGTTCGTTGGCCTTTTTGGAGGCGGCGTACAGGGAAACCGGATGATCCACATTGCTGTGCTCTGAAAAAGGCATGTTGGTATTTGCGCCGTACACGGAACTGGAGGAAGCGTATACCAGGTGTTTTACCCCGGTATGCCGGCATCCTTCCAGAATGTTGACAAAACCGACCAGGTTGGTGTCAACATAGGAGTGCGGATTTTCAAGGGAGTAGCGGACTCCTGCCTGGGCCGCCAGATTGACAACCACATCAAAACCATGCTCCCGGAAGAGAGCGGCCATGGTTTCCCGCTCGGCCATGTCAAAGCCGGCGTGAACAAATGTGTCAAATTGCTGCAGCTGCGCCAGGCGGTCCTTTTTAAGGCCCGGATCGTAATAATCATTCAGGTTGTCCAGGCCGACAACAGTCCTGCCCTCGGCCAGGAGTCTTTTACTCAGATGGAAGCCTATAAAACCGGCGGCCCCGGTGACCAGTATTTTTTTCACGCCTTGTGCCCCTGTCTATCAGTCTTCGAAATCACCGGCAGGTCCCTTGTCGGTATTCAGCAGAGCTGCCCGCTCCCTGATTTTGTCCCCGGTCCATTCTTCCGGCCGCTCAATCCGGCTGCATTTCGGGCCGGGATCGTATGAACCGGTAGAGTTGATCACATCCAGGGCATAATCAGCCGTATCCCCGGCATTAAAAACATCAGCCAGCATGGTATAGACAAAATCCTCCACACGGGCTGCCATTCTTTCCCTGTACTCGCGCGCCTGGCCAAGAATCCGGTTTTCAAACACCAGGTTCAGCTTTTTATAGTCTCCTTTTTTCCACCCCTGGCTTGCGGCATATTCCTTCATCTCCAGCCAGAGTTCTTCACTCATCCCCTCCCCCCCGCATTTGATAAACTCACCCTGCTCGTCAAGGATGGCATTACCGTAATCATTGACCTCAACACCCCAGGAAACCATCTGTAGGGCTGTTGCGACATTTGCCTTGGTGGTTCTTGTTCTGTCGGCAATTTCCCGCAGCCGGTCCGAACTGTTCCCTGATGTCCCATGCTGGGCACCGGAAACATGATATTCTGCCAGGGCATCATGTATTTCGGCAGTCAGATCCACCTGGATGCCCTGATCGCTTGCCTCGATCCCGTGCGTTGTCCCGTTATTCAAGGCTATCCAGTCCGGGAAAATACCATGGGCATTCAGGCCCTGGATAAGGAACCGTGCCTCCCCAACCGAAGACAGCCCGAACTTTCCTTTGATTTCACCTACTTCGGTTTCATAGCCGGCCCAGCCTGGAATAAAGCGGGCCAGATCAATACTTGCCAGGAGATTTTGATCATCCGGCATATGGGAAGCATCTACGGCAATCGAGGTAATCCCGGCATCAAACATGGAAGGGATCTCATGATAGGCATAGGGAAAATCTTTTTCGCTTTTTATGCCGTAGTGATCGGCATGGATTGCGACCGGAACGGTAAGCCCCAGTTCGTTGCATATCGCATCGACCTGGCGGGCGAGATTCCAGTAATTTGTGGCGCAATATGCCTTGGCACCCCCCTCGGAGCGGGCAATTTCCAGGATCAGGGCGGCATTGGCGCGCTGGGCGGCCCGCAGGGCACCGCGGATGACCATATGGCTGCGTCCGTTCGCCGCCATTGTCATGGCCCTGCCTTTTGCGATCAAAGCCCGGTCAATAACTTTCCCGCTGACGATAAGCGCCCGGGAATTGGGGAACAGTTTTCTGATATTCGGCGGCCGGCCGATTTCAAGAGCCCGGGTAAAATCACTTGTGCTGGACATATTCTTCTCCTGTTTCTGTTATTTATTGTTCCGTTATATCTTTTTCGCTGTCATCGGTTTCAGATTCTTCCCCGTCATCGGCAAAACCCGGAAACGGCTTTTTGGCAAAGAGCCCGACTGCGAATATACTGATTTCATATAAAACAATAAGGGGGCCGGCCATAAGAAGCTGATTCACCACATCCGGTGTAGGGGTAAGAATTGCTGCAATGACAAAGCTGATGAGCAGAGCATACTTTCTGTTGCGCCGCAGAAAAGCGGCATCCAGAATTCCCAATTTGCCCAGGAATACCATCAGCACGGGAAGTTCAAAAATAATACCAAAAGCTATGAGCAACCGCAGGGAGAGTGAAAAATATTCACTGACTGCCGGCAGCGGATCGAGAATCTCACTTGCATATCCCAGGAGAAAACGGAATGCCGGCGGGAAGACAATAAAATAACCGAACGCCGCGCCGGCAAGAAAGCAGCCGGTTGAGATGAGAGTAAAGGGAAGGAGAACCTTTTTTTCATGATAATAGAGGCCTGGCGCGATAAATCTCCACATCTGCATGAAAATGACCGGGCTGCCGATGAGAATACCGCAGACCAGGGCTAATTTTAGATAAAAAAAAACCCTTCCTGGTAGGATGTGAAAATAAGATTTTTGTCCTCAGGCAGCACCTTGATGAGAGGAGCAAAAAACCAGTCGCTGATGGGACGGATGAAACTGTAGGCCAGGGCAAATCCTCCGGCTACGGCTGCTATGGAGTAAAGAAGGCATGAGCGAAGTTCCCGCAGGTGCTCTGTGAGTGTCTGTTTGTCGAATTGTTCGTTCATGTTCTGTTCAGAAATAAACATGGTCTAATTGACGAAAAATTGATATTTAAAAAACATAACCTGTTCCGGAGCCATTGTAAACCTGATTAAGGATTGTGATTGACTTCATCTCGGCCATAACGTTAGAATTAATTTGTATATTCCGGCTAGTATTGTCCTGAAATAAAGATTTTTCGTTCAAGACCGCGAAGCGGATTTTGAACGCAGCGTACCGGCGTATGTGAGCATTTCAAAAATGACGCGCGGCAGAGATTCTGAACGAAAGGACCATGAATGGACAGGCACCAGCTAATTTCAAATACCCGAATCCGTCAAGAAAACAATGTCCTCGATTCTCATCATTGATGACGAGCTCAGCATGCGGGAGTTTCTCAAAATCCTGCTGGAAAAAGACGGCCATGCCGTCAGGGTGGCATCAAATGGGGCCGCCGCCCTGCAGTTGACCGCAAACAATGACTTCGACCTGGTCATTTCAGACATCCGGATGCCGGGAATGAGCGGGCTGGACCTGCTTGCCGAATTAAAGCAAAACAACAGTGAACTGCCGGTTATTATGATTACCGCTTTTGCCTCCCCCGAGGACGCCGTTATTGCCATGAAAAACGGGGCGTATGATTATATAACCAAGCCATTTAAAGTCGAAGAGATCAAAAAGGTCATAAAATCGGCAACAGCACGCAAAGCTGCAAGTGCCGAGGACCTGCCGGCCGAATCTTTTCCCGATATCATCGGGGAAAGTCCGGAAATGGTTAAAATATTCGATCTAATCAAAAGAATTGCGCCAACTCCTGCCAATGTCCTGATTTACGGAGAGTCGGGAACAGGCAAGGAGCTGGTTGCCAAAGCCATTCACCGGTTAAGCAGGGTGGTTGATGAGCCGTTTGTTCCCATTACCTGCAGCGCAATCCCGGAAACACTGCTGGAGAGTGAACTCTTCGGTCATATCAAGGGATCATTCACCGGGGCGATTGCCAATAAGGACGGTCTTTTTCAGCAGGCGGACAGGGGCACTGCTTTTCTTGATGAAATCGGGGAGCTGACCCCGATTATACAAACCAAACTCCTGCGTTTTCTGCAGGAAAGAGAATTCATGCCGGTCGGCAGCACTAAAACCAGAAAGGTCAACGTCAGGATAATCGCTGCCACTAACCGCAACCTGGAAAATGACATCAAGGCCGGTCTTTTTCGTGAAGACCTCTATTACCGCCTCGCGGTCGTGCCTATTCGCGTCCCTCCCCTGCGGGACCGCAAGGGAGATGTACCGCTGCTGGTAAAGCATTTTCTGGAAAAATATTCCAGGCTGCTCGGCAAGGATGTTCAGACAATATCCTCGTATGGACTCAAGGTCCTCCTGGAATACGATTTTCCGGGAAATGTACGGGAGCTGGAAAATATAATCGAACGGGGCGTCGCCCTGGAATCATCCAGCATTATTCTGCCGGAAAGTCTGGAACTTTCCGCCCACCGCCAGAACCGCCGGAAAACAGGCCCGGAACCTCTCTTTATAGCGGCGCATGATGAAAGGGAGCTTTTTGATCGCGGCATGGATGATATCCTGACAGGTATCGAGAAAAAAATGATCAGTCATGCCCTGGAAAAAGCAGGGAATTCAAAAATGAGGGCGGCTGAGCTGCTCAAGGTGAGTTTCAGGTCCCTGCGCTACAAAACCAAAAAATATCAAATTGACTGATTTTTCTCTACCCGGGTCTATGCTTTAGACAATGTCAATTTTCACAATCTTCAGGAAAATCAAACCGGTCACGGATTCAGAAGAACAGCTGCGCGCGCATCTCCTCTGGTATCTCTTTATCCGTGTTATTCTTTTCACCCTGCTCATAGGTATAACTCTTTTTCTTCAGTCAAGTGAGCGCCAGGTCATTCTTCCTTCCCAGCTCATCATCTTTCTTTTTTTAATTTTCATCTACACCTATTCAATTCTCTCGGCCCTGTTTCTGAAGAAAAAAAGCCTGCTTCTCCGACGCTTCGGGAAAATTCAGGTTTGTTCGGATACGCTCTTTATTTCTCTGCTTGTCTATGCAACGGGCGGCACCCAATCGATCTTTACTCCGGTTTACATCCTGCCGATTCTCGGGGGCGGGCTGATAATGCACCGGATCGGCGGCCTGATTCCAGCTGCAGCGGCAACCCTGCTGTACGGCGGTGTTCTCGGTCTGGAATATATGCAGTTCATTCCGGCATATTTTCATGACTACCGTTATACGGTTATCACTGAATACCAGGTGAGCACCAGTATTTTTGCCCTCTACGGTTTGATTTTTTTCCTTATCGCCCTGCTCAGCGGCCTTCTCGCCAGGAAATTACGAACGGCCGAAGACGCCCTGTCCCGCTCCGAAATGAAGTATGATCAGCTTCTTCTGCTCTATAAACAGATTTTTGACGATATTATCACCGGCATCATCACCCTTGACTCAGCCGGGCGGATTACCTCATTTAATCCTGCCGCCGCAAGTATTACCGGCTATGCCCCGGAAGAAGTTACCGGCCGCCTGTGCAGCCTTTTCTTCCCGGGCCTGGTGACCGACAAACGCGACAGGCAGGTAACGGATTTTAGGAAAAAGGACGGGAAAAAAATCAGAATCGGCTACACCTGCTCCAAGCTGCATATGACCTCATCCGATCAGGTCGGTGATCCGCCCTTTTCCAGTAACCGGGTCATCACCCTCCAGGATGTCAGCAAGATTGAAAAGATGGAACAACAGATGCGCCATGCCGAAAAAATGGCGGCAATCGGAGAATTGAGCGCCTCGATAGCGCATGATTTCAGAAATCCGCTGGCTGCAATTTCCGGTTCCGCGCAAATTCTGGCCATGGATAAGAAGAGCGATGCAGATACGTATTCAATCACCGATCGGAATCTGACCGCCATCATTTTGCGAGAATCGGAAAGGATGGCCAACACCATCACCGACTTTCTCCACTATGCCCAGCCTGTAAATCCGCAGCCTCAGCAGGTGAACCTCTTTGACCTGGTACATGAGACCATTGATCAGCTGGTGGATGATCGCCAGGAATGTAGTGATTGTATTATTGAAACAGACGTACCGGAAGATATTGACGTGGAAGCCGACGCACAGCTGCTGCAGCTCGCCTTATCCCATGTTCTGCGAAACAGCTGTTATGCTGCAGGCGAATCATCAATGCCTGTTGTCTGCTCTGCCAGAATGGAAGGGGAATCCCGGGAGACTGTCATCGAGATTGCCGATCACGGCTCCGGTATTGAGCCGTCAATTCAGGACCGGGTTTTTGAACCTTTTTTTACCACCCGTCAGGACAGCGCCGGGCTCGGTCTCGCCATCGTGCAACAGATTATCGCCAGCCATGGGGGCAAGGTGGAAATTATCAGCGCCGCAAACCAGGGGTGCCGGGTTATAATCCGGCTTCCTCCAGGCCCGCCTATTCGCTGACCCTTGTTATCCGTGCTCCCAGATTCCGGAGTTTTTCGGCCATGTTCTCATAACCCCGCTCGAGATGATAGAGACGGGACACCTCGGTTTGTCCCCTGGCGGCAAGCCCGGCGATTACGAGTGAAGCTGAGGCGCGCAGGTCGGTGGCCATAACCTGGGCCCCGCAGAGTTCGCTCTTTTTCTTCCCTTTGACAATCGCGCTTGATCCGTCAATCTTGATGTCCGCTCCCATCCGCTGCAGTTCGGCAACGTGCATGAACCGGTTTTCAAAAATAGACTCATGAATAACGCTGACACCGTCTGCAATGCTCATGAGGGCCATGAACTGGGCCTGCAGATCTGTGGGAAAACCGGGAAATGGCATGGTCCTGATGTCAACACTGCGAATGGCGTGGCCATTTTTCCCCGGCATGGGGCCCTCAACAAAAAAAGAAGTATCCCGGACGGCAACATGAACTCCCGCACCCCGGATCTTCTCAATCAGTGATGGCAGATGTGCCGGATTGCAGTTTACCACCTTCACGCTGCCGCCGGTGGCGGCCACTGCAATAATATAGGTTCCGGCTTCTATCCGGTCGGGAATGATCGATATTTCGGCAGGCCGTAAGGTTTTTACCCCGTGAACGGTCAGTCGATCCGTATCCTTTCCTTCGATTTCCGCGCCCATACTGGTGAGCATATCGACAAGATTGCCGACTTCCGGTTCCCGGGCTGCATTCTTGATAACAGAGGTTCCTTCTGCCGTTACCGATGCCATGATGACATTTTCCGTACCCGTGACCGACGGAGAGTCAAAATAAATGACATTGCCCTGCAGCCGTTTATTTACCGAAGCTTCGACATATCCTTTAGTCAGCACTGTTTTCACCCCGAGCTGTTCAAAACCGCGCAGGTGTAAATTAATGGGCCGGGCGCCGATTGCGCACCCGCCGGGAAGGGATACCCGTGCATACCCGGTCCTGGCAAGCAGAGGGCCGAGAACCAGCACTGATGCCCGCATTGTTCTGACAAGGTCATAGGGAGCCTCGGCACCGGTCAGATCAGTCGTGTCAATGCGGACAGTGTTCCCTTCCCTCTGCCAGCGGGCGCCGAGAGTTTTCAGAACCTTGAGCATGGTCCTTGTGTCCCGCAGGTCCGGGACGTTGTGGAGGATGTGGCAGCCCGGAGTCATGAGCGAAGCTGCCATCAGGGGAAGTGCCGCATTCTTGGCACCGCTTACCGCAACAGACCCTTCCAGGCCATAACCGCCTTCAATAATCAATTTATCCATCGATCCTATCGTTTCCTTTGTGCCTTCAGCACCCTCGGCCTGTTCGACCAGTCATCGATTATGTCGACACATTCATAAGCTCCGCTGCGGTGATTGCTGAAAATCGCCTCCACGGTATCCTTCTGATCAGAACCAATCTCTATAAAAAGCCAGCCGCCGGGAAGCAGGTGCCCTGGAACCTCGTCAGCCAGTCTTCGTATTACATCAAGTCCCTCTTTCCCTGCTGCCAGGGCGCCTGGAGGCTCCCAACGGCGCACTTCGGGCTGCAGCCTTGCAAGATCGCCTTCCCTGATATACGGGGGATTGGCGACAATGAGTTCAAATCGATGATGGGGATTCAAGGCAGAAAAAAGATCGGCGCACACCAGGCCGATCTCCTTTATTTTTTCATGTCTTTTTATATTTCGGGCGGCAATTCCCAGCGCTTCCGGTGAGCTGTCGACAGCAATGACTTCTTTTGCCTCCAGTTCCCTGGCCAGCACCACTGAAATTACTCCGCTGCCGGTACACATATCGAGTATCGGGCCGCCGCCGTAACCCGATCCGGCAAGGGTGTGCAGGACCTGTTCAAGAAGAAACTCGGTTTCGGGACGGGGGATGAGAACGGCCGGAGAAACCACAAATTCAAGGGACCAGAATTCCCTGGTTCCCGTAATATACTGCAGCGGCTCCCTGGCAAGCCTCCTGCTGACCAGTTTCCTGCACCGGACAAGTTCCGGGCCGCTCAGCTCTTTGCTGCCGTGCAGGAAAAGCTGGCTTCTGGTCAGTCCCAGGCAAAAACCCAGCAGCTGCTCGGCATCGCTGCGAGCTTCCTCTATCCCCGCCAGTAATAATATCTCCAGGGTTTCCTGATAAAGTTGCCCAAGCTGCATCTCACGTATGCCGGCAGAGTAAATATCCGAGCCCAAAGGGCCCCGGCCTTGGTCGCCCCTTGAAGGGGCAAGTTTATTGTCTTTCCCATTGGCATTTGTTGAGCACCGGAAAAGATGCCGATAATGGAATTTTCACTGTTTGAGCACCCCTTAACGGG
>JAWSUG010000017.1:0-71038 GCA_033549385.1 Desulfobulbaceae bacterium
ACTCGGTGTGCTGGCATTTGGGGCACACGAAGCCATGTGGCCAGCGCTTGTTGAACAGCGCCGCCTCACATTGCTCAGGTGTGCCGTAGAGTTGTTGAAAACGATGCAAACTCAAACCTCGTTGAAACTGGACCTTGTTTTTTGGCATGGGATAACCTCCTTATTGTGTTTTGGATAATTATCGCATGCCCGGGTACTCATAGAGTGATAAACCCTAAAAAAAAATGAAGCTGAACTTTAGTGGTAATCAGATTTTTATAATATAAGGCGGATGGCAGATAATAAGCAAATTATTATGAAATATGGAGAAGGGAATCGACGGGAGGATGTCGGGGAATAAAAAAAAAATCGGGCATGGTAAAAATCCATGCCCGATAAAACCAATGCTGCAAAACATGACCTTTAGGGTACGAGTGCAGTGTTGCTTGTTTAAAGAAAGGAGTCATGCCTCACAGCAACAGTTTGTCCGGGTTCGCAGGTGTAAGGAGATCCCGTGCGAATCCGGCAGCCGCCCGGTATACCGGGTTTGTTTTACGTGCCCGGCCGAGCACGCCATACACGAAGTGTGGGGCGACATGTATGGATTATTACCGGCAGGGTAGCCGGCTGATCCCCCGGATGCGGCAACTAATTGAAAGGGGGTCAACATCCGCTGGAATAAGGTCAACTGCGGATCTTCAATTACCTGCCCGGGGGTTTCATCAGGATAAGGCCATCCCTCCAGGGCCTCACCCTGAATTTATGTTCAAAAAAAATCTGCCTCCTGATGAACTTCTCCGACAATCATATAATCCTATATACGATATAATTCACAAAAAGTATAATAAAATAAATTTTATGTTCACTATATGTGATAATTACAACTTTTACCACTTTGTGGTACACAGGGCAAGCATTTTCAGCTATGGCAAATTGTCGCGGGCAGGGGGACGGCCTGGCCGCGGTAAATTTGACAGCGAGAGGAAAGAAGACTATTCTTGTCCACTGTGAAGAGTAGAACAGTATTCCGGTCTTTCGCGGTCTGCCCGCTGACCTGCTGCACCGGTTTCATCCGCAACTCCGCTGTCCGGTAAATTCAGAAAATGAGAAATACCATGTTCGATACAGCTCAATTCAATCCCGATTTTTTTAGAGCGAAATCCCCTGAAATTATTGCAATCGCCCGCCAGTCAAGTTCTGTTGACGAATTCAGAACCAGCCTGGCGAGACTTGCCCACGAGATGATGTTCGAGGCCTTTGATGAATACGATGCCTTTAATACGGGAGGGATTATGCGGGTCCGCGATTGCGCGAAAGTCATCGTCAGGATGATGACCCGCCGCAGCGAGGACAAGGCAAAGTTTTCCCTGGCCGGGGCCATCATGGATGTTGCCTCAGGCAGGCCGCGTCCGGATCTGCAGCCGGCATTCTATGCCGACCTGCATTTTCTTTTTCAGGGTCTGCATGGCAGGGGTCCGGGCCGGGCATTTACGGATCTGCATCTTGCTCCCAGCAAATTGAAGTCCAGAGAGGCGGCAATAGAGCGTTCGGGACAGCTGGATGCCCTGTACGGCGAGGTGCAGGCAAGGCTTGACAGGAGCATGTCGGGCATGACTGACGATGCCGTGGATAGAAGAAGGAAAAGGCGCCGGCATATTCTGCAGATCCTGGGCGCAACGGAAACGGACTGGGCAGACTGGCGGTGGCATATAAAAAATATTCTGCGGGATGCCGGGGAAATTTCACAGTTGGTAAGGCTCTCCGATGATGAACAGGAGGTTATCCGCTATGCCAAAAAGCATAAACTGCCCTTCGGAATTACCCCCTATTATCTTTCGTTGATGGATGATGAACCGGAATCGGAGAGAGACCGGGCGGTCAGGGCGCAGGTGATTCCGCCCAAATCATACGTCAGGAAAACAATTGAGGCTGAACGGATAGGCATGTGCCGGGATTTCATGCTGGAAGCGGATACTTCGCCGATCAACCTCATAACCCGCCGCTACCCCTCCATTTGCATCTTCAAACCTTACAACACCTGCCCGCAGATCTGCATCTACTGCCAGCGGAACTGGGAGATCGACGATGCCATGCAGCCGGGCGCCATGGCATCCGAAGATGAGATCAGGGCGGCTGTTGAGTGGATACGCCAACATCCGGCCATCCATGAAGTGCTGATCACCGGTGGCGATCCGCTTGCCATGGGGGACAGGAATATTGAGAGGATCATCGGCATGGTGGCGGATATCCCGAGTATTGAGCGAATCAGGATCGGCTCCAGGACTCCGGTGACCATTCCCATGCGGTTGAATGAACGCCTGGTCGATATTCTTGCAAATTTCCGTATTCCGGGCAGAAGGCAGGTATCCCTGGTCACCCATGTGCAGCATCCGTACGAAATCACACCGGATATGGCGGAAGCGGTTGAACGCCTCCGGACACGGGGAATTTCAGTCTACAATCAGCTGGTCTACACCTTTTATGTCTCCCGCCGTTTTGAAGCAGCCTATCTGCGGCGCCTGCTTGCCCGGATCGGTGTCGATCCGTATTATACTTTTAATCCAAAGGGAAAAGAGGAAACATCCGCGTATCGGGTTCCGATAGCCAGGCTGATGCAGGAACAGAAAGAGGAAACCCGTCTTCTCCCCGGGCTTTCACGCACGGACGAGGCGGTGTTCAATGTTCCCGGGCTGGGAAAAAGTTATCTCAGGGCCAGCAGCTTCCGGGATCTTATTTCAATTTATCCCGACGGCAGCAGGCTGTACGAATTTCATCCCTGGGAGAAAAACATTACCGAAGACGTGAAAACGCACATATCGCAGGATGTACCGATTCTGGATTACCTGCTCAGGCTCGATGCCGCCGGAGAGGATGTGGGGGATTACGACACTATCTGGTATTACTACTGATATAGCATAATTCTTCCGTGCAGGCCTCGGCCAGTGCCAGGAAGGCATCCCGTTCCTTGGTACTGCCGACTATGGCCAGCAGGTCGCCGGCGGAGAACGGGTAAAGAACTTCGGGGTTGGGCCGGAAGATATCATTGTGGATAATGCCGACAATCGTCACTCCGGTTTTCTTTCGTATTGCCGCATCAAGAATGGTTTTTCCGATAAGCGGACTGTGCGGTTCCAGCTTCACCCAGGAAATCTCCAGCAGGTTCATGACGCTGTTCAGCCGGGTAATAAGGTTGTAGTCATCCTGCGCCTCGTATATGGGGGCATAATGCTGCCTCCTGATGCTGTCGGTATACTGCTGGATGACGGCGGCCGGAAACTTCAGGTTGAGCAGGGCCTGGCGGGCAATTTCAAGACCTGCTTCCATCTGCGGCAGAACAACCATATACACCCCTTCATTGTACAAATCCTTTGCCTGTTCAACCCCCTCGGCCCGGGCGACGATGGGCAGGCCGGGATTGAGCAGTTCCGCCTGCCTGACCGTAGCATGTGCATCGACAATGGAGGGAGGGGTGATCAGCAGCAGTTTCGCCTGCTGGATGTCGGCGGCAGTGAGAACTATCGGCTGGCACATGTCGCCGAATATGACTGGATACCCCGATTTTTTGCTGCTCATAATCATCTGGTAGTTTATTTCCACCAGGACGAAAGGGACCTTGAGTTCCTTCAGGACATGGGCAATGTACTGGCCGACCCGTCCGCCTCCTGCAATAATCACATGCCCGGACAGGCCCGTATCGGGCATATTTGCCGACTGCAGCTCTTCATGCCTGAAAAACTTTTTCTTGAGCTTGTAGAGAGGAGTGCTGAGCGACGAGATAAACGGAGTTGCTACCATGCTCAGGACCGAAGTGGCAAGAACCAGGGACAGGGTATCGCTGTCAATGGAGTTGGTTTCAATGCCGACCCTGGCCAGGACGAAGGAAAATTCACCGATCTGGAAAAGACCCAATCCCACGGCCAGGGGGACGATGTTCCGGTAGGAGAAAAGGAGCGACAACAGGCTGAAAATAATTCCCTTGCCCAGCGAGATAATGACCAGGAGCAGGAGGATAGTGCCCAGGTTGGCAGAGAGAAAATTCAGATCAAGCAGCATGCCGACCGAGGTGAAGAACAGCAGGGCAAAGATGTCGCGCAGCGGGATAATGTCGCTCAGGGCCTGGTGGCCGTAATCGGATTCGCTCAGGACCAGGCCGGCAACAAATGCTCCGAGGGCAAACGACAGCCCGAAGAGGTAGGTAGCATAGCCGATGCCGAGTCCCATTGCCGTTATGGTGAGAATAAAAAGCTCACGCGAGTTCCAGAGCACGACCGACCTGAGGAGCCGGGGAAGGATTCTGGTGCCGATAAAGAACATCAGCAGGAGAAAGAGGACGGATTTTCCTATGGCAATGCCGATTATCGGCATGCCGGCGGCCGGATCACCCAACTGCGGCAGGATAATCATCATCGGGACCACGGCCAGATCCTGAACCAGGAGCATGCCTACCATGACCCTGCTGGAAAGGGTGCCCATCCAGCCATGGCTCATGAGTGTTTTCAGGGTCACCATGGTGCTGGACAGCGATATAAGAGAGCCGAACCAGAGGCAGGTGATTGGAGCCCATCCCAGAAAACGGCCGATTCCGTAGCCGAAAGCGATGGTCAGCAGGATTTGTATCGGGGTGCCGATCAGGGCTATTTTTCTGACCGGTTTGAGTTCCTTGAGGGAAAATTCCAGGCCGAGGGCAAAGAGAAGCAGGGCGACGCCGATTTCAGCCAGCAGCTCTATTTCGTGCGTTTCGGAGATGGTTATCCCGGCGGTGTGCGGCCCCACTACGATGCCGGCGGCTATATAACCGAGTATGAGCGGCTGCTTCAGCCGCTGGGCTATGAGAGCGCCGATCAGTGCCGCAACGACAATTATGATTATATCTGCTGCAATTCCCATTCCGCGTTGCTGTGTAGTGGTTCAGATTTGATGTAAAGCCGCCCGGCTGCAGGAAGTTTTCCTTTTCCCATATTAATATCAGGAAAGATCAGGAGAATAGGCGTGAAATAAATGACGGATTTTATCCAGCTGCTCATCCATGACAAGGGGTACGAGACTGCTGATCATGTCCAGCAGAACAACGGCATTCACTGATGAATCCGTATCGGTAGCAAGCCTTATCCGGTCGGCAATCATGGTGTTGAGCTGGTGCAGATTCCTGTATATTTCCTTGAGTCCTTCCAGCCCCAGTTCGCTTTCCCCTCCTTCCCGGCGGAGAAAGTACTGCGCCAGCAGGTACATGCCGGTTGCCCGGTAAAAAGTTTCATCTTCGGAGGAGAGCGGCAGGTGAAATCTTGCCATGGGTTTGAAATATGCCGCATGGGGACAGCCGCTGACGGCTATCAGCAGGCCCACGAGTGAACTGATTCCTTTTTGCGCGGTAGTTTCCTGGGAAACGGTTCGTTCATTGGTGATGACTTCCAGATGGATTTCATTATGGGAAACAACATTTGCAAACCGCCCGATCACCTGGGAGAGACCGACGGCAACCGGACAGTGTGACCGGGAATCCGGAGTATATGGACAGTGCGTGCATTGATGCACTTCGAGCTTCGTCCATTCGGGCAGGTCATGACTGGGCCTGTTCAACACTTCAAGGGATTGAGGGTCCAGTTCGATCTCGAAAATTTCCAGTCGCTCCCGTTTCAGATCAAAACAGTACCTTATTTTTATGATATCCATATGCGCCTGCCTTGGAGGGTTTTTGGGATGGGCCGGGCTGTTCTTCTGATACTATCTTAAAAAGAAAGTGAAAACAAGAATGAAGGGAAAGCAGGGTGAGTAAAAAGGCGGAATCCGGTGATTCCGCCCCTTGCATTTTGTTGGTTTTTTCGGGTGCTGATTTTACGCGCAACGGATCAATGCTTCTCTTCTCCGCCCGCCATGGCTTGCAGTTCGCGGTCCGGATTGCTCTCCACATCGGCAAGAATCGTCCCGACTTTCTCCTCGGGCAGCCAGTTGACGGTGCCTGATCCTACGTCATAGATGGCACCCATTACTTTGGTTTTGCCGCTTTTGACCAGTTGGCGGCTGACCGGGCTTCTCATGAACAGATCCCGGATTCCCTGCCACACGTTTTCCTCGATACCGTGGGAGATAATATCATTTTCTGCCGCCCCGGGATGAGCGGCGATCGCACGCTCAACAGCGGGCTGAATATTGTCGACCAGCGGCGGAATATTGATTTCCAGCGGATGGCCATGGCCCCGGACCGCATTTGTCACTGCAGTGACTGCTCCGCATTGGGTATGTCCCAGGACAACCAGAACAGGCGTGTGCACATGTGCCAGGCCGTATTCTATCGAACCGGCTTCGTCAACATCGACCACATTGCCTGCGACGCGGATGACAAAGATATCCATGATGCCGGCATCAAAGATACGCTCAACAGGCACGCGGGAATCAGAGCACGTAATAACCGTGGCATAGGCATGATCCCCCTGGTTTTCCGTTCCTGCCTGGATAAGGCGCGCATTGTCGGTGTTCGCGTGGACGGAGCTGCCGCTTACGAAGCGCTGGTTGCCTTCCTTAAGTATCCTGACGGCTTCATCAGGGCTCGGCTTGTGAGCCGCGGTGCCGCTTCCGAAGACCTGCAAAGCACTTAATGCCACAATACAACATCCCAGAGCCAGTGACCTGATCATCCTGTTCATGTAATTTCCTCCTTGTTTCCTTGTCATATGGTTGATTATGAATCGCAAAAGATACACATGCACAATATAATGAATGGTCATTCATAAAATGCGTAATGGCCTATGTCAATGAAAATATTACATTTTATTGTTAAGAATTATCACTTTCAAATTATAGGCAACCGATTTGAACAAGATGTTTATAGTGTCAGGAAAATGTGCGGCCGCAAAAAGGATGAAAATAATCAGAGTTGATTTTCCTTTATAAATTGTGCAGGTGTGCATCAACCTGCATGATGATAATCAAGTACATGCGGAAAATTTAAAAATAAACGAAAAAATATGGAACGTGTCCTTCCTTTTCTTATTCTGTTGATTGTCGGCAATATTATGCGGCGGATAGGTGTTTTTCCGCGGGACACGGCGCAAAGCCTGAATCTGTATGTCATTTACGTTGCCCTGCCGGCACTCATTCTCATCCAGGTCCCTCGACTCAGCGTCTCCGGGAATCTCCTGATACCGGTGCTGATGCCGTGGCTGGTTGTCCTTTTTTCGGGAATCCTTGTCCGTCTCACCAGTCTTGTTCTGCATTGGCCCCGGGAAATAACCGGAGCGCTGCTGCTGATGGTGCCTCTCGGGAATACCGCTTTTTTCGGCATTCCCATGGTGGAACTGTTTTATGGAAATGAAGGGGTTCCCTATGCCATCCTGTACGACCAGTTCGGTTCCTTTCTTGCCCTCTCTACATACGGGACGTTGGTTATCGCCTTCTACAGCGGCGGCGGCCGTCCCGGCTGGAAAAAAATTCTCGGCAAAATAGTCTTTTTTCCCCCTTTTATTGCCCTGGTCACCGCCCTTTTTCTCAAGCCCGGAATCTTTCCCGGCTGGTTGAACGATATGCTCGAAATGACATCCGTTTCCCTGGTACCGGTGGTCATGGTGGCAATCGGCTTTCAATTGCACCTGTCCATGCCGTCCTCGGAGCGCTTGCCCCTGCTGATCGGTCTGGTCTTTCGCCTGATTGTCACTCCCCTGGTTTTTCTTCTGGGCTGCATGCTGTTCGGACTCTCGGATCCCGGCACCCGCATTGCGATTTTTGAAACCGCCATGCCGCCCATGGTTGCCGCCGCGGCCCTGGCATCCATTGCCGGACTCCAGCCGCGGCTGACAGCTGCCATGGTCGGTTTCGGCATTCTGCTGTCATTTGTAACGCTGCCGGGTATTCACTACCTGATAGAACTGGCTCTAACAGGTTAGATGTACGCCATTGTCCGGCTGATGCCGGCGTGAATTATTTTACGAAGGCCGATCTCCGCGGTATAATTGATATATGTGATCCCTCCGGAGAGGTTTTTTCAACCGGATAACCCTTTAATGCTTATCAGTACGTAGTAAAGGGAAAGAGCCGCCGGGTTGAAAAAATCCGGGAAATTTATTTATCAGCATAAAACCTGGTCCTTCGGGGCTGGACATAAGGCTTTGCCGTTTGTTTGCATCTATTATTCATTTTTTTGTCTGCTCATCGCTGGCGCTTGGGCGTTAACTCTAATGTATAAACTTTTTGCTCATGCAGCTGAGTTAAGGATAGGGGATGGAAGTAATCACTACACACCTGAATGCTGATTTTGATGCCCTCGCTTCAATGGTGGCCGCAAAAAAGCTGTATCCTGACGCCGAGATGGTATTTTCAGGATCCCAGGAAAAAAGCATCCGCGATTTCCTTTCTCAGGAATTTCACGAACCCTATCATTTCAAGCGCCTGAAGCATATTCAACTGGAAGATGTCACCCGTCTTATAGTGGTTGACACCCGGCAGTCCGGCAGAATCGGCAAGCTGCAGGAATGCCTGCGTAATGCCGGGATCGAACTGCATCTGTATGACCATCACCCTGACACGCCCGGTGATATGCAGGGGGATAAGGAGGTGATCGAACCATACGGTTCAACATCCACGATTTTTACGAAAATATTCAGGGAACAGGATATCGATCTGACCCGGGATGAAGCAACCCTGCTGGCGCTGGGTATTTACGAGGATACCGGCTCCTTCATGCATACCACGACCACGCCGGAAGATATGCAGGCAGCTGCCTGGCTGCTCGGCAAGGGGGCGAACATTGATATTATTTCACAGTTCATCTCCCGCGACCTCTCAGGGGAACAGGTCGGCATGCTGGGCAACCTGCTGAAAAATGCAACCACCTACACCATTCAGTCCATCGAGATTGTCATCACCAAACTGACCCTGCAGGAATATGTCGACAATTTTGCGGTTATCCTGCACCGGCTGATGGTCATGGAGAACCTGGATGTCCTCTTCGGCCTGATAGGTATGGGAGAGCGGATTTACCTGATTGCGCGCAGCCGGATACCCGAAGTCAATGTCGGCGATGTGGCCCGGGATTTCGGCGGCGGCGGCCATGCCTCCGCCGCCTCGGCAACCGTTAAGGACATGACGCTTATTGAAGCGGAGGAGCGGCTCGTACACCTGCTGCACAGGTATGTCCGTCCCCGGTCCATTGCCGGAGAAATAATGTCTTCGCCGGTCATTACCATCACCCCGGATATCAGCATCAACGAGGCCAATGATCTGCTTACCAGGTACAATATAACGGTTCTCCCGGTTATTTCAGGCGATACGGCCAGCACTGATGCCAACTCTCCCCCCGATATACTGGGAATGATTTCCAGACGGGTGGTGGAAAAGGCCATTTTTCATAAACTCGGCCACCTGCCTGTCAGCGACTATATGACGACCGAGATCGCCACTCTTCCTTCCACTGCGACCCTGGCGGATATTCAGGAAATGATTATCGGCAACCGGCAGCGTCTCATCCCTATTGTCGAAAACGGCAGGGTCCGGGGAGTTATCACCAGGACCGACCTGCTGAATCTGCTGGTCAATGATCCCGCCCACCTGCCGAAAAACCTGCTCCATGAAGATGAGCAGCCCTCATCCACCAGAACCAGGAATCTGACATCGGTAATGGCGGCCCATCTCAATCGCAACATCATGGTGCTGCTCCGGCGGGTCGGCGAAGTTGCAGAGCAACTGGGTTGCCATGTGTATGTGGTGGGAGGCTTTGTCCGGGATCTGCTGCTCAATATAAAAAATCTCGATCTCGATTTAGTGGTTGAAGGCAACGGGATAGGATTTGCCAAGGCCCTGGCAGGCGAACTTGGCGCAACAGTCCGGACTCACAGAAAATTCGCTACCGCAACCGTTATCCTGCCGGATGGCATGCGGCTTGATGTGGCCACCGCCAGGCTGGAATACTACGAGTATCCCGCAGCAATGCCGACCGTTGAACTGTCTTCAATCAAACTTGACCTGTACCGGAGGGATTTCACCATAAATGCCATGGCCGTCCACCTGAATCCCGAGCGCTTCGGGACCCTGGTGGATTTTTTCAACAGCCAGAACGATTTGAAACTGCATAGAATAAGCGTGCTGCACAATCTCAGCTTCGTGGAGGATCCTACCCGTATTTTCCGGGCCATACGGTTTGAGCAGCGTCTTGATTTCAATATTTCGAAGCATACTGAAAAACTGATCAAAAATGCCGTACGCATGAACCTGTTTGACAGGTTTTTCGGACCCCGTTTTTTCATCGAACTCCGGCTGATTTTATCGGAAGACAATCCTATTCCGGCATTGCGGCGGATAGCCGGGTTTGACCTGTTTCAGTTTCTCTGGCCCGACCTGAAGCCGAATTTAAAAGTTGACCGGCGTTTTATCCATGTCCTGACCCAGGCGGCCCGGGCAGTCTCCTGGTTCAAGCTGATGTACCTTGATGAAAAGATTGAGCCCTGGAAGGTATATCTGCTGAGCATCATGAGCCGCTCGGGGATCAAGGAACTCGTTAATTTCTGCAGGCGGTTCGAACTCCCGGAAAAAATAGAGAAAAATCTTGTCCGGCAGAAGGTTGAAGCGGACCGTATTGCCCTGGATATGCTGCACCGGCCGTATATGAAGCCCAGTGAAATATACTGGCTCCTCCATGATCTGGAGAATGAGGGACTGCTGTACCTGATGGCCATCGCCAGGAAAAAGCATATCCAGAAAGCTGTTTCGCAGTATGTCACCCAGCTTGACAATGCCAAGCCTCTGATCAGGGGCATGGATCTGCAGGAAATGGGGTACACCCCGGGACCCGGATACCGGGCCATGCTCAACCATGTGATTGAAGGGCAGCTCAACGGGGAGATCAGGACCCACAAGGAAGCCCTGGAATTCATCCGGAAACATTATCCTCTCGACAATTAAGACCATGAAGGTCGATGTCTCCCCGGTAAAAAAAGGGTTATCCCCATTTTCATTTTTCCCCGGCAGGGGATTTTTTCTCCAGGCCGCGGCAGTCCTGGTGTACGCACCATTTTTTTTTGTCATGCTATGCGTATTTTCCGGACCGGCTTTTCCCGAAGACATTTTAATTGATGAAAATTTCGACAATCTTGATGACTGGGTCCCAGTTTTATTCCCCAAGATCGACCGCCATTCGGAATATACAGTTCAGAAGACCGATGCAGGCAGCATGCTGGTTGCCCGGAGCAATGCCTCTGCCTCGGGCATACGATTTGTCCGGGAATTCAATGTGTATGAATATCCTGTTGTCAGGTGGCGATGGAAGGTGGAGAATGTGTATAAAGGCGGTGATGCAGAGCGGAAATCAGGTGATGATTATCCGCTTCGTGTTTATGTTATCTTCAAGTACGATCCAGGGAAGGCGGGGATCAGGGAGAGAATTCTTTACGGACTCGCCAGGACAGTATATGATGAGTATCCACCCCACAGCAGCCTCAACTATATCTGGGCCAACAGATCCCATGAACGGATAATATACCCCAGTCCCTATACCGACAGGGCAAGGCTGGTTATATTACGTGCAGGGGAAGCCGAAACCGGGATGTGGAAGGAGGAGGAAGTTCATATCCTCGACGATTATGCAGAGGCTTTTGCCTCTCCTCCTCCGGCAACGGCATCAATAGCAATAATGAATGATTCCGATAATACAGGCGAATCGTCCGTATCATACCTGGATTATATCCAGGTTCTGAGGAAAGAGTGAATAAAGGATGGATATTAACCTTATAATACAACAGATTATCATACTGGCGCCGCCGCTTCTTTTCGCGCTCACCTTCCATGAACTGGCCCATGGTTATGTGGCCTGGAATCTGGGAGATCCGACAGCGAAAAATGCGGGGAGGCTCACCATGAATCCTCTCAAGCATCTGGACCCATTGGGGGTTATTGCCTTTATTATTATGAAGATCGGCTGGGCCAAACCGGTGCCGGTCAATCCCGTCTATTTCAAAGATCCGCGGAAAGGAATGCTGCTGGTTGCCCTTGCGGGTCCGGGGGCAAATATTCTGCTGGCAATCGTCAGTGCGGTTCTGGTTAAATTTCTGCTCGCAGTGAATATCTTGCCGTTATTCATTCTCAAACCGGTCGGGAGCATGCTGGTCGCCAGTGTCTGGATCAATATCATGCTGGCGGTATTCAACTGCCTGCCTATTCCGCCCCTGGACGGGTCAAAGGTACTGATGGGTGTTTTACCGCCGGATATGGCCAACAGTTATGAAAAGCTTGAGCCGTTCGGGTTCATTCTCCTGCTTTTTCTTTTTTATATCGGCCTGCTTTCAAAAGTTATCATGCCTATTATTTCTTTTGCCAACAATCTGCTGCTCGGATAAATTAGGGTGTCCTCGCAGGAATATGTTCGCATGTCCGGGGAAGGTCAATTTTGGAATCTTCTGCGCCCGTAGCTCAGCCGGATAGAGCACCAGGCTTCGAACCTGGGTGTCGGGGGTTCGAATCCCTCCGGGCGCGCCAGAAAAAGGGGCAGGCCATTCCAGGGTGCCCCTTCTCTTTTTCGTCCCTGTTCTTTTTTCAGGAAGAAGCCGACTTTGCCTGTTCAGTCTCCCTGGAAGGAAACCGAATAACGTAAAGAGGGAGATGATATTTAAGCAAAAAATTTTTTATTAGATAACACTTCAAACTTTATGCTATCATAAAAGCAGGGTAATGAATCCTCCTTTCACACCGAAAAAAATGTCAATATAAAGCTGTTTAATAGTCCTCTTTCCGGGGAGATGGCAGGAAGAGGCTCCTCCCGCCGATGCCTTGCAGGCGGGTTCGAAAGCACCGATAAACTATGAATGTAAAGAACAGGACATTACTCCTCGTCAGCCTGATTCTCATTTTCCTGACAGGCTTTTACCTGTATGAAGGAGCAGATCATTACAATAATGAGCTGGACATCGCTGTTCTTGAACAGGAAAAACTCATAGACAGTATCACCGATGATATCAAAGAATATGCCTTCGGCCAGTATCATCACAAGATAAAGCGTTTCCTCAACCATCATGAGGGGATCAGGCAGGCCTTTGCCGAGCAGAACCGCGAAAAGCTGTACGAGCTCTGTTCCCCCATCCTCCAGGAATACAGAAAGGAAAATAAATTTTTCCATGCCATTGATTTCAACCTGTCCGACGGCACGGTTTTTCTCCGCGTCCAGAAACCGGATCTTTTTGGCGACAATATTCTGGAGAGCCGGGAAATTGTCTCCGAAGTACACAAGAGCAGAAGGCAGGCGTCCGGCTTTGACATCGGTAAGCATGGAGCCATTTTCTGGGTGGCCGAACCCGTCTTTCATAATAACGAATATATGGGACTGGTCGAATTCGGCATAGAGGCCAGACAGCTTGAAGAGGCCCTGGCAAGAAGTCTGGGCAGCGACGTAACGTCGGTACTGAAGGCAAAAGAATGGCAAAAGGCGGAACTCATCAAGGAGGGATTTCAGGATCTGGGTGAATATGTCCTGATGACCCATGGCCATACCCTTTTTGATCAGGTTGCCGGCCAGGCTGATCTGGCCCATGCCCATGACCAGCGGGTCACGTTGAATGGCATTGAGTGCATCCTGCACAGCTGTGCCTATCTGCCCGACTACAAGGGGGAGACCATTGGCCGGATTATCATGTTTCAGGATGTTTCCGGCCAAGTTGAAAAAAAACGGCAATTCATTCTTCATGCCGTTCTGGTCAGTTCAATCCTGCTGGCCCTCTCTTTCGGGATTCTTTATTACAGTTTTGGCCTCCTTGTCGGGCGTCTGGAAAAATCAGCCGGGGAAACCAGGGAGGCCAAGGAGGAACTGCAGTCTGCCCATGACGAGCTTGAGCTGAGGGTCGAAGAGAGGACGTCCGAGCTTGCCCAGTCCAACGAAGCCCTGAAGGATGAAATCAGTGCCAGGAAAATAACCGAGCTCAAGCTGCATGAGCAGGGCGAATTCCTCGGAAATATCATCGAATCCCTGACCCATCCGTTTTATGTCATTGATGCTGTTTCTTACGCTGTTGTCATGGCGAACAAGGCGGCATGCGAATTCCTTGGCGGTGAATCGTATCAGGGGCTGACCTGTTACGGATTGACCCACAGGGCTGAACAACCTTGTGCCGGCAGTGAACATCCGTGTCCGCTGCAGGATGTCATGAAAGAGAAAAAACCGGTATCAGTGGTGCATGTGCACTACGATCATGAAGGGAAAAGCCACATCTATGAGGTTCATGCATATCCTATTTTCGACAAAAACGGCAATGTAAGCCAGATTGTTGAGTACAATATAGAAGTTACCGACCGGAAAAAAGCCGAAGAGGAGCATGACAATCTCCGGGCCCAGCTTTTTGCCTCGCAGAAAATGGAGGCGGTCGGCATCCTTGCCGGCGGCGTTGCCCACGATTTTAATAATATCCTCACAACCGTGCTCGGCTACAGCCAGATAATGATTCTTAAGCTCGACGAACAGAACCCGATGCGGGAAATGGTGCAAGAGATCTATGATGCTGCGGAAAGAGCTGCCGGTCTGACCCGGCAGTTGCTGGCCTTCAGCCGGAAACAGGTCATGGAGATGAAGGTGGCAGGCATCAATGACATCATTGTGAATCTTTCCAAAATGATCCGCCGGCTGATCGGTGAGAATATTGAAATTCATTTCTCGCTTGGAGAATCAATCGGCAGTGTAAAAGTCGACGTGGGGCAGGTTGAGCAGGTTCTCATGAACCTGGTCATCAATGCCAGGGATGCCATGCCCGGCGGCGGTAAACTGACGATTGAAACCCGGGAAGTCCTGCTGGATGAACAATATGCGGCATCGCATGCCGAGGTGAAACCGGGTCGTTATGCCATGCTGTCGGTCATGGATACCGGCGAAGGCATGAGCAAAGAAGTGCGGGAAAAAATATTCGAACCTTTTTTTACGACCAAGACCAGGGACAAGGGAACGGGACTGGGGCTTGCAACCGTGTTCGGTATAGTCAAACAGCACGAAGGGCATATTTATGTCTACAGTGAACCGGGCAGGGGATCGACATTCAAGATCTATTTTCCGGTTGTGGGCGAAGATCTTGCAGAAAAGGGTGTGCCAGGAGAGTTCACGGACATGGCGCAGGGTTCGGAACTGGTTATGGTGGTTGATGATGATCCGGCAATCCGCAGGCTGGTGCGTGATACTCTCGAACCATTGGGCTACAGTATTATCGAAGCGGGAAGCGGTGAAGATGCATTATCTCTTTTCAAAAGGACCAGAGAGAAGATCCACCTTGTGCTCAGCGATCTGATTATGCCGGGAATGAACGGGCAGGAGATGCTGGAGCAGATTGAGCGTGATCACCCCGATGTAAAGGTCATACTCATGTCCGGCTACACGGATAATATAATCGTTGATCATGGCGTGCTGAAGCCCGATGTCAACTTTATCAGTAAACCGCTTCTTCCTGTTACCCTCACCAAAAGGATAAGGGAGGTCCTTGACAGGAAAAAATAGAAATTCATACCGCAGAACCGGTGCTTGAAGACAATTTTCCTTTCCGTAACGGAGGGTTGCTCTTGTTAATTCCTACCATCTTTTCGCGTTGCTATTCCCTCTATGCCTGCAATGGAAGGCGCTTCAGGAACGGCAATTGCCGCATCATAGCTGTCACTGGTTTTTCAGATCCTGCTTCCTTTTTGATAAAATTACAGCCGGAGAAAAGGGGGTGGGGAGGGAATTACCCAATTGCCCGTCAGGATTCACTTGCAAAGTACCACAGGGTGCGACAATTTGCCATATGGGGATGAGCGCCATTATATATTATGATGTTATTATAAGTGGTCGCAATTCTGTAATATTTCAATGTCAGTTCTTGCCGTACACATAGATCTGATCTGCTCAAAGGGCAGATAAAAGTAATTTTGAGGGGAATTACTTATCATGAGTTTTGTCAAAAGACTATTGCTGTTCCATTTACCCGTTTTTTTTCTATTGATATTTTTTGCGTCTCCCCTTTGTGCCGGGGGATTTCCCCATATCTATCAAAACGAGATTGATTGCACCTCATGTCATGACGTTTGGGGTTCTGAGCCGAAACTCCTGCCGGCCTGGACGAGTGAGCAACTGCCACAGAATATAGACGATACTCAATTCAACAAACTCTGCTGGAGTTGTCACACTGAGGAAAGCGACCCTCCCTATGAAGGCAGCAGCGCTCATTTTGTTGAAACCCATTCCAGCCGCCATACTGCGTTTGACGAAGAACGAGGACACTGGACCGTGGAATGCGTGGTCTGTCATGATCCCCATACCAAGGAAGAACTTTTTGGGCCTGTCGACTCTATTTACCAGGGTCAATCAGATTCGCCCGGCGGTATAACTGCAACAACCATTACCGACAATACTGCTGACTGGACCCCGGACGTGTTGATCGGGATGACTGTTATCCCCAATATAAAACAGAAATTTATCAGCTATAAAATTATCGATAATACCGAAACAGTATTGACAGTTGATCCCGGTGTTCCGGATGGTGAGCCGGAAACCATGGACCTTGATCTGGTAAGTGACGGAGATACCTATGTCATCAGTTATGGCAAGCTTGTCAGGTATGCGATAGATCTGGCGAGGATATCAAGTTATACGGACCCGGATAATCACGGCACGCTTTTTTATCCTAAAGAAGGAGAAAAATCGGTCAGTTTGATCCGGCCGGAGGGAGATAATTCTTTTGCAGATGGAAATAGTACATATGACGGAGTATGCGAAGTATGTCACACGAAAACGAATTATCACCGGGATGATGGATCTGCCTACAAGAGCCATAATCCAGGGACAAACTGTACCCGTTGCCATAGTCATAAAAACGGCTTTATGCACGGCAGCGGTTCCGAAGGTTGCGTCGAATGTCATGGTCACGATGCGGGGAGTGAATATGATCCGGACATGAGTTTTCCGCCTGCACTCCAGGCGGGTACGTCCAGCCAGGGTGTCGGTTCTGCCTGGAGCCATTCCACCCATACCGAGAATGACAGCACCGGCCATTCCGATCAGATGGGTCCCATGCAAGATGACGGAGGGACCCTGAAGCCGATCTACTGCGATACCTGCCACGATACCGCCAACATGCCCCTGTTCAGGAACCAGGACGGCTCAGGCCCGGTTTCCCTGGCCGAGACCGATGTCTGCGACAACTGCCACAGTCCGGGCGGCAGCTATGACGGGGTCAATGACCCGGTGATCGGGGCCAAGGCCAACTGGCACAATGATCTGGACGGCAACTCGGAAACCGGTATCTATGCAAGCGACCGGACCCTGAAGAGCGGCAAGCAGAAGTGGTGCGCCGGCTGCCACGACGAGGAGCCCGCTTACAGCCTGGCCGATGCCGGTGATTCAAGTGGGGAGTATGCTCCCAACGTCATCGGTGATGAGGACAATTCTGAAGGTGAAGGTAAATACGGCGGCTGGGGTTTTTATAAGACCGGTCATGGCCTTCCCGGAGACGAACCATATCCATATAAAGGCGGTTTTCTGGAGCCTCCTCTCAAGGCAGGCGCCTCACGGCCGGTAAATTGTGACTCCTGTCATGATTTTACCACTGCTCATATCGACGGAGAGGTGCGAACCTATAATGATGGTGACAGTGCTGACACAGACCCCAGTGTCTACCGCCTGGGGTACAGGCTCAAGCTGGTTGACGGCGAAGAGCCCTTGCAGATACCCTGGAAAAAATCTGCCGATCCAAACAGTGCGGAACGGTACCGGTTGTGCGCTGCATGTCATGTTACCAGACCGTTTACCACCAACTCTAAGTCAGAGACCAATTTTATATCTTACCGTGATCTTGACGGGTCAGCAAACAGGCACTACACCCATATAAACAGCATGGATAGTAATTGGTGGTCTGCTGATTGGGATGGCACCAAAATAAGCCGGACAACCTGCGTAACCTGCCATAACGTGCATGGCTCGACCCAGCTGGCCATGGTGCGCGACGGCAAGCTCGTAGATAATACCATGCCCGCTCCACTCGGTGAACCGGGCCTTCAGATGTGGTATTATAATGAAGACATAACCATCGTAAACGAAAGCAACTCCGAGCCGCCGGACCCAGAAGATACACCACTTGCCGCCAGTGATGGAACCATATGGAAGCCAGGAAGTTCAGGAAACCTGTGCGGTATGTGTCATTCCGGCGGTAATACCGTAAAAGAACCCCGGGAACCTTTTCAGGATACATCAGTGGCCCCAACACTCGACTGGACCGGTGAGATCGGTTTTGAGTTTGACGGCGCCAGTCCTGACAGTGGTGTTTCGGGAAGCAGCTTTGACTTCCGAGTAGAATATAATGATCAGAACAATTATGGTCCGGTTTCCCCGGGCGGCTATATCAATCTTCTGTTAGACGCCGACTGTGACGACAATGCGGACCTGGATAGTCCCTATGCAATGGAAGAGAGTGACAGCGGGGATGAGAAGTATATTGATGGCAAAATTTATTCCAAGAGCCTGATTCTTACTGGCACAGGAAACAACTCTATCTGCTATAAATTTGAAGCCCGGAATGAAACAGGGATTGATGCTACCGGTTCTCCAACAAACTGGAGCACGATACTGCTGTTGAACAACGCACCGGTTCTCTCCTGGACCGGTGAAGATTACTATAAAAATGATGGAGTTAACCCGGACACCGGCGGCAACGGCGCAGGCTTCACGTTCAGGATCACGTACACGGACGACGAGTGCCCGCCCGCCGCCGGCGATATGCAGGTGTGGATAGACACGGACGACAGCGTCGGTTACGGGAACGAAGAAAAGTACGACATGACTGCCGTGGACAGCGGTGATTTGGACTGCTCCGATGGCAAACTCTACACTTACTCCGCTAATCTCTCTTATGCGGGGGACGGAAACATTAATTATCGCTTCTACGCCACGGACGGCACCGATGCTGCCACCGGCGATCCGACGGCCGACTCCACAGTGACCATGCTGATCACCGCCAACACCCCGCCGTTCCTCGAATGGTGGGACGGCACCTGTGTGACTGAAGGTGTGAAGCCTGCTTATGGTGCCACCGGTGCTGACTTTGATTTCTACGTCAAATATACGGACCCGGATGGTTGTCCGTCAATTAATCCTGTTCAGGTCACCATAGAAGGCGTCGGTACTTATGAGATGACCGGTGATGGTGGTGATCTCGACTGCACTGACGGCAGAGTATACAGTGTTTCAAAAACCGACTTAACTGCCGGAACATACAATTACTACTTCTCAGCAATCGATAATGGCGGTGCCTCTGCATACGGCGATCCTGCTATTACATCGACATATACGGTTGAGGTGGTTGATGCCCAAAAGGTACGATCAGCAGGCGGCACTGGCTGGTACACAAAAATTCAGGACGCCATAGATGCTGCCAGGAGCGACAGTAAATTGACCCTGGTTTACGAAGGGACATATGAGACCGATGGCGGAGTCCGGAACGGTCGGCTCAACCTTTGGGATGCAAGCTATAACGATTCTATAGTGCGATCGGTCTGCGGCCCCGATGAGACAATCATCAAGGATGACGGCAACGAGGTTGTTTTTCTGCAGAACGTGACAGGTGTTGAAATCGACGGTTTTAGCATAACCAGCATGACCGAAGATGGCTGCCTGACCGGCGTCAGGTCCAACAGCGGCAGCGCCACAATCAATAACTGTAAGATTTATGGTTTTCACAACACCGGTCGGGGCGGCGCTCTTGTTGCCGGTAATGCTTCATCGATTTTTACGATAACCAGCTCTGAGATTTATGGGAATGAATCCGATTTGGACGGCGGAGCTATCAATTTTAACGCGGGTTATGGACATTCGGTTTCAAGTACCACCATTCATGACAACACCGCAGGTACGTCCGGAGGGGCAATATGGGCCCAGAATGCCAGTGTTACCTTTACAGATGTCACCATCAGGGATAACACGGCTGGCACCTCCGGTGGAGCAGTATACTCCAATGGTGCGGATGCCGATTTTATCCGCTGCACCATTACCGGCAACGAATCCCAAAATGGAAGCGGCGGCTTTGCGGCTTTGGGTAACGGCTCTGAGGATTTTTATCTGGAAAATTGTATCGTGGCGAACAACCGGGCCGCTTCTGGTGGGGTCGCTTTTGTCAACGGAGCGGAATTCATTGCCCGGAATTCAACCTTTGCCTACAACGAAGCTGATGCAGGTACCGGCGGTGTTCTCTGGCACCAGAATGGAAACAGCGAATTCTACAATTCCATTCTCTGGGGCAACAGTGCGAGTAATAACGGCCATAATGCCTATATCAACGGTGGCACCCTGACTTTCAGCGATTCAATTGTTGCCAGCGGCGGTGATGGAGTTTATGACAATGCGCCGTATTTCACAGATAGCGGTGCCGCATACACCATGACTTTCAACGGTAACATGTCTGAAGACAATCCGATGTTCGTTGATGCCACGAGCGGTAATTACCATCTTAAGGATATCTCACCGGCTATTGACACTGCAAATGCCATCGGAGCCCCAATAGATGATATTGACCACGATCCCAGACCACAGGGAACTGGATTTGACATAGGGGCTGATGAGTTTTCAGCAGGTTTAAACAATGGCCCCACACTCTCATGGACAGGTGAAGCAGGTTATGAGAGCGACGGCATTGATCCCGACAGCGGTGACGGGGGACAAAATTTTGTCTTCCGGGTGAAATACACCGATGACGACAACAATCCTCCGGTTCTGATCCAGGTCTGGATTGACGAGAATGATGACGGTGCATACGGTGCGGATGAAAAATTTGCCATGATCCAGGACGACGATAACGGGGATTCACTCTATACCAATGGTGAGAGGTACACCCTCAGCCGGGTTCTTAATTTTGATGGTGACGGGACCCTCAGATTCAGATTCTTTGCCAGCGATGGTACATATGAGGCCGGTGGAAATCCAACCTATTCCCAGTCTGTAAGCCTGACAAATAATACGCCAATGCTGTCCTGGACCGGTGAAGCGCAGTATGTCAGTGACGGTGTTGATCCCGACTCCGGCCAGGGTGGCACTTTATTCACCTTCCGGGTGAAGTATACTGATCAAGACAACATTGCGCCTGAGCAGATCCAGGCCTGGGTGGATACGGATAACAGCGGGGCATATGATGTCCATGAAAAGTTTGCCATGGCCGTTGCTGCCGGAGAGGACGGCAATTTCTCTAATGGAGAGATATACACCTTATCCTTGAATATTCCATTTACCGGTGACGGCAATATTGCCTACCGTTTTTACGCCTCGGACGGGGCTGATGAAGCAACGGGCGATCCTGTTACAAGTATTGATTTGATAATCACTCCTGAACCGCCTGGAAATAATGCGCCTGTACTGTCCTGGGCGGATGCCAACTGCCTCACAGAGGGAGTCCGGCCCGCTACTGGTGCCGATGGGACTGATTTTGAATTCAAGATCATCTATACTGATGAAGATGCAGGCCAGTGTGCCGCAGATATATTGCTCCTCATTGATCAGGATGACAGCGGCACCTACGAATCAGAAGAAAAGTATGTACTTACCGGTGATGCGGGAGATACGGACTGCAGCGACGGCAGACTTTATGAAACAACGGTGAACCTGGAATATACAGGGGACGGAGACCTGAAATACCGGTTCTATGCTACTGACGGCATCGAAGCAGCCACCGGCACACCTGCTGAAAATGACAGCACGGTCACGGCGATTGATGCTATCAGGGTGAGGCCCACAGGCGGAGCCGGCTGGCTTACAACTATCCAATCCGGAGAGGACAATTCTATCAGTGGTGATACAATTCTGGTTTATCCCAATGATGATTTCACTGCGGCAACCTATGTGGAGAATATTGAAGCCCGCACGACAGACCTGACAATACGTTCGGTCTGTGGACCGGACCTCACCATCATTGACGGCGGCAGCGGTATTGGGGTGCTGTTAAGAGCCGATGACCAGGTATTTGATGGCTTCGGTGTCACCAACGGGACTGATGGTTTATGGCTCAACCCCGGACCGGATAACGTGACGATAAAGAACAATAAGATATATGGTAACTCCGGGTTTGGCATCAATGTGAACCTGGCAGGCTTGGTCCACATTGAAAATAATGAAATTCACAATAATAGCAGCTCCGGAATTTTTGCAAACAACGGTTCACCACTGGATATTAAAAACTGTGACATTCACCATAACGTTAGCGGCTGGGGTGGGGGAATTTATTTGAATGGCGGCGTCCATACCATAACCGATACCGTGATCAGGGAGAACTCTGGAGGTTCCGGCGGAGCAATGATTTTCAACGGAACCGATGAAGGCACAACTGTTACAAACACCACTGTCAGTAATAATGAAGCGACTGATCGTGCCGGCGGAATGTATATTACCAGCAGCGGCTCGGGCAGCAAGGTGACATTTGACAAATGCACCATTACCGGCAACCAGGCATCATTTGGTGGCGGGATGTATGTACAAAGCGCTTCGACTCCCATCTTCAAGAATTCTATCATTGCCGAAAACCTGGCGACCGGCGGCGGCGGTGCCGCCTATGTTCATTCGGGCAAACCTGAGTTTTACAATGTAAATTTTGCTAATAATGAAGTGACTGCGGGATATGGCGGTGTCTTCAGAGCCTGTGTAATAACAGAAAGAATTGAGGTCCGAAATTCCATATTCTGGGGTAATACAGCTTCAGCTGGTTCTGATATTGCTTCCCGATACGGCTGTAACGCTGCGGGAATCTTATTAGATGTTTCATATTCAGACCTTGATGAATCTGAAGTTGGCGGGGATTCAATATTCTCTAACAATATTGATCCTGCCCAGAATCCTCTTTTTGTAGGCGACGGCAACTACCACATCACCTCCGGCTCACCGGTGATTGACAAGGCCAGTGCCACCTATGCTCCGGATGATGATATTGACGGTGAGGCCAGGCCGAACAACGGTGTTGACGATATGGGCGCAGATGAGTACTACGTCCCTGCTGACAGCACCATCGCCGGTATTGCCGCAGCCGAACCTGCCGATTCAAGCAACACGTCGATAGATGTCAGCATGCCGTATTTTTACGACGCCAACGGCAACAACACCTGTACGGTTGATTACAAACTGACTTCAGCTCACACCACGGTCTGGACTAATTGGGTCACTGATGCGGACTGTGGCGCAAGTCCATACACGACAACCATTACCGGTCTTACTGCCAATGAAAAATATGACGTGCGTATGACCTACAATGATCCGGACGGAGTGTCCGGCAAGGCTCAGCGATCAGTCTCCAGTGTTGATCTGGCGTACTATGTCAACCTGACAACCGATTCCCAGACAGTTGCCGAGGACGTGGGCAGTGTGACGGTTACGGCAGAACTCTCGAGGATCAGTGATCAGCCAGTAACCGTGCCGTTTACGGTAAGCGGCACCGCGGAGGGCGGCGGCACGGATCATGACCTGGCGGACGGTGATATCATTATTAGTGCTGGAAGTCTAACAGGTACGACTACTTTCAACGTCATAGATGATGGATTTGATGAAGGCAGCGAAACGGTGATTGTCACCATGGGAATGCCTGTTAATGCCGCTAAAGGCGCAACAGATGAACAAATCATAACCATCACGGACAATGATGCCACGGTGGATGTAAGTTTTACCAGTGCGGATCAGACAACGGTTGATGAAAGCGGTACAGTGACGATTACGGTCGAGCTTTCTGCAGCAGGCGGCCAAGATGTCACAATACCATTTACCGTAAATGAAGCAAGCACTGCAGTCGGAGAGGGGTTAGACTACTCCATCACCGAGAGCCCGGTTGTTATTTATGCCGGTGACACTACCGTTGATATCACCATCACTATTGCTGAGGATTCGCTTGATGAAGATAATGAGACGGTGATTATCGATATGGGCACGCCGGTCAACGCGAACCAGGGTTCAACAACTACCCATACTGCCACCATCACCGATGATGATGCTGAACCGACCGTGACCTTTACCAGTGCAAATCAGGCAACGGTTGATGAAAGCGGGACGGCAACAATTACGGTTGAGCTTTCTGCAGCAAGCGGCCGTGAAGTAGAAGTGCCCTTTACCATAAACGCCGCAAGCACGGCAGCCGGAGGCGGCACGGATTATTCCATAACCGCAAGTCCGGTTGTTATCCCTGTAGGCTATACCACTGCAGATATCACCGTGACGATTACCGAAGACAGTGATATTGAGGGTGATGAGACGGTGATTATCGATATGGGCAGCCCGACTAATGCGACTCAGGGGACGACCATTCAGCATACATTGACGATTACCGATGATGAGCCCCCGCCTGTTGTGAACTTCACAGAAGCTTCCCAGACTGTTGACGAGAATGTGGGTGAGGTGACCGTTACCGCAACGCTTGACGTGATCAGCATCCTGGATGTTACTGTACCGTTTACGGTCGGCGGCACGGCAACCGGCGGCGGCACGGACCATGACCTGGCGGATAACAATATTACAATAACAGCCGGCCAGTTAACCGGTTCAACAACCTTTTCTGTTAACGATGACTCTCTCGATGAAAATAACGAAACCGTTATTGTTACCATGGGCACTCCTGTTAATGCCACGAAAGGCACAACAGATGAACATACAGTTACCATTAACGATAACGATGTAACCCCGACAGTCCAGTTTACAGCCGATTCCCAAGCCACGGCAGACGAGTCCGGCACAGCAACGATCACTGCACAACTCTCAGCAGCAAGCGGCCTTGATGTGACGGTGCCGTTTACAGTCAACGGCACCAGTACGGCAGAGGGAGGCGGCACCGATTATACCATCTCGAGCAGCCCGCTTACCATCACCGCTGGTGCCGCCTCTGCTGGTATAACTGTGACAATCACGATAGACAGCGATATTGAGGGCGATGAGACGGTGATCGTCGATATGGGCAGCCCGACTAATGCTACCCAGGGGACAACCATTCGGCATACTTTGACGATTACTGATGATGATTTTGCCGGGGGCAGAACAATTACAGTATGCAGTTCTGGTGCTGACTATATTAATATCCAAGATGCCATTAATGCGGCAGCTTCAAGTGGTGACACAATAGAGGTTTGCGCCGGTACATATAATGAAAACATTGACTACGGCACCAAGAACATAAACATAATAGCAGTCAGCGGCGCTGGTGCCACAACAATAGCAGGTGACGGCAGCGATAACCCGGTTGTCACTTTTAACGGCGGGCAAACATCAGCCGCGGTTCTGGACGACTTCACCGTTGACAACCAGTACGATACAGGCACGGCTGCGCGGGGAATCTATATAAACGAGGCAACTCCAACCGTCAAGAATTGTCTTATCCAGGGCAATTCAGCCTCGAATGGTACTGACGGCGGTGCCGGGGTCTATATTGTCGATTCGGCGCCGACCTTCGATACTGTCACCATTCGAGCTAATGTGGCCCAAAACCGCGATGGCGTAGGGATGTTTATCAAGGGGGTCGCGGGCGGTGCCACCATCATCAACTCAACAATCGGCGGCAGCGATCCGAGTGATGGCAACAGCGGCGCCAATACCACTAGAGGTGCCGGCATTTACTTTACAGGATCTACTACCGGAACACTGTCGATTTCGGGAAGTACCATCCAGAATAATGTGGCATCTGGCTATGGTGGCGGTCTGCACATAACCGGCGTTACCAATCCTACCGTTATCACCGGCACGACGATAACCGAGAACCAGACCAATCAGAGAGCGGCAGGTATTTACAGCCTGAATTCCCCTTTGACCATTACGGATTCGCATATAGACAGCAACACTTCGCTGCATTTCGGCGGCGGACTTTACCTCGATGGTGATGGGGCGGATGCAACGATCAGCGGGGGGTCGATAGACAGCAATACCTGTACCAGCACCAGTGACGGTAATGCTCCCGGTATTTATATCGTCAATGGGGCCGATCTCACTTACTCCGGCGGTTCCATTAGCGGCAACATTGCCGGTGCCTATATTGGTGGTGGGATCTATGTCTATTCTACCGGTACGGAACTGAATCTCACCGATATGTATATTCAAGGGAACAAGGTTGGCCAGCACGGAGCCGGTATTTATCTCGTTGCCGGTTCAAGCGCAACCATCACCAACAGCATTATTACAGGTAATGCCGATGGTAATTCAAACTGGCAAAACGGTGGCGGCATCTACACGAACGGTACCTTGAACGTCTATAGCAGTACCATTGCCGGAAACTACGCAGGCCATGGCGGCGGAATCTATGTTGCCGGCGGCACGGCAACTGTCACGAACAGCATCCTCTGGGATAATACTGCCGGTGATGGTTCAAGCCATCAGATATACGGCTCTCCGACGGTCTCCTACACCGATGTCGAGGGAGGTTTCACGGGGACCGCTAATATTGATGCTGATCCATTATTTGTCGATCAACAGCAGGCAACTGCCGGCACGCCGACACCATTGAGCAACCTGGGCGATTTCCATATCCAGGCAGGTTCCAATGTTATTGGCCAGGGAACGGCGACCGATGCACCTGCTGATGATATTGACGGTGATTTGCGGGATGCCACCCCGGATATGGGGGCCGATGAATATGTTCCCTGATGATGGCGAGCAGAGGAATAGAAATATGAAAATATACAAGGACATGTCAAGTATCTGGTTGTTGCGGTTGTTGTTCCTTGCTGCTGTTTTGTTGAGCATATCATTTTCCTCTCAAGCCTCGGAGTTGCCTGATTACGAGCGGCTGGACCCGGTGACGAACAGCATCACCAGTCCCGTGGCAGTGGCGCTTGACCGTGACGGCCGCCTCTATGTGGCGGAGACGAGGGCCAACCGTGTTGTTATATTGAGCCAGAGCGGCAGGTTCATCGGCAAATTAGACGGACTCTCCGAGCCGATCAGTGTGGCCGTGGATAGCGGCGGGCCGATCTATGTGGGGAGTAAGGAGAAGGGAAATGTTGCAGTTTATGATGCCGATTTTACCTTTCTCTTCAAGCTCGGATCCGGTGACGATGAGTTTATCCAGCCCGACGATATCTGTATAGATCCAACCACCGGGTGGATCTATGTCGTTGACCGGGGCAGTGACCTTGTCCGCATCTACGATTCCACCGGCCAGTCCGTTGGTTCCATTGGCAGCTCGGGCAACGGAGATGGCCAGTTCCACCATCCTGTTTCCATTGCCATTGATGAGGGGGCAGAGGAAATCATCGTCCTTGACCGGCAGCTCGCAATATCACAGAAGGATTCAACCACATTGCTGGAAGGAGCACGAATCCAGTTTTTTGCCATGGACGGTACCTATAAACGGGGTTTCAGCCGTTTTGACTCCTTTGAAGGGGATATGATCAGGCCTCAAAAGATTGCAGTTGATAATGAGAGCAGGATCTATGTGACCGATTCGCTCCAGAATGTTGTTCTGGTTTACGATAATTTGGGCAACTCACTCCGTACGGTTCATGATCTGGAGAATCCCATGCGGGTGCCGCATGGGATAACAATAAACGGGGCCAACCGGTTGTATATTGCCTCCAGGATGGCAAATCGCATTGAAGTATACGGAATCGATGAGTACACAAGGCTGGATGTTAACCCCGTAGAATTGGAGTTTACAGCCAGGGAAGGTGATGCTGATCCGGAGCACCGAAGCATTGGCATCAGCAACAGCGGGAAAACTGCTTTCAACTGGAGCGCAGTAGAAAATACAGACTGGCTCAGCCTTTCCGAAGTCGGCGGGGTACTTGGTCTGGGACAAACAGAAGAAATAGATGTCGCGGTTGACACGACCGGGCTTGCTCCCGGGAAATACAGCGGCAGCATAGCAGTTTCAGCCGGTCCGGGTGCGGTTGAAACTGTCATGGTTGCTCTGAAGGTTGAGCCTGCCGCCATCTTGTCCGCGGCTCCAACTCTCCTGGCTTTTGCTTCTGAAACCGGAACAGCACCAGGTTCTTTATCATTTACCGTTGCCAACAGCGGTTCCGCGTCCCTCTACTGGAATGTCTTCGCCGATCAGCCGTGGATCGATTTGAGCAGGACCCAGACCTCGGGAATATTGGCGGATTCCGCAGCAGCGCCTGTGCCGGTCACGGTCAATATTGATCCGGCCGGGCTTGCAGCGGGAACCTATAACGGAACGATTACCGTCACCGGCCATGATGCTCTTGGCAGCCCGGCAACGATAGGAGTGACCCTGATGCTGACCGAGCCGGCTGAACCTCCTGAGGACGAATATCCTCCGACCCCGCCACCTGGATCGACGTGGAAGGGGAATTTCGGCAGGACCTGGACGGTGGTATCGCAGTTTGAAGGAATATCGCTGAACGGCATCTGGGGAAGCTCCAATTCAGATATCTTTGCCGTGGGCGACAGCGGTCTGATTTTTCATTTTGACGGCGCCAACTGGAATGATGAAAGCACTGACCCTGTCAATCTGAACGGCATCCGGGGCACTTCCGCTGCCGATGTTCTGGCGGTGGGCGATAATGGTTTGATTCTGCATTATGATGGTGAGAACTGGACCGGTTCAACTCCTTTTGCAGACACTCTGTATTCAGTCTGGTGCGCCAATGCAGCCAATTGCTACGCAGTCGGCGACAACACAACCATCCTTGCCGGATCAGGTAAAGGCTCCTGGATCCCTGATTGCCCTGATTACATTGAGGATATCGGCACTCTGTACGGCATCTGGGGTACGTCGGAATCGGATGTGTATGCGGTGGGCGATGGCGGTGCCATCCTTCATAATAACGGCTCCGGCTGGGAACCCATTGATTCCGGAGTCACGACAACTCTTTTTGGTATCTGGGGCAGTTCAGCCGATAATATTTTTGCAGTGGGGCAGAATGGGACCATTTTGCACTATAAAGGCACCGATTGGATACCGATGAATTCAGGCACAACCGTAACGCTTAAAGGGATATGGGGCAACGCGGCCAATGAAGTGTATGCGGTGGGCGCGGACGGTACCATGCTCCTGTACCAGGGAGCCACATGGCAGCGGCTTGAGACCGGTCTGGCTGAAGCCCTGAACGGCGCCTGGGGCGGCAGGCTAAAGGAAATCTACGCGGTGGGTGCGGACGGCTCGATTATTTTCGGAAAATATTCCTTTCCCTGGTGTCTTATGAAGCCGATCATTCACCAGAATCAAAAAGAAAAGAAGCAGTAGTGCCGGCAACGGAGTATGTTTGTCAAGTTTTCAAGTTTATAAAGTGAAGAAAAGGCTAGGCGGGGGGATTACACACTTCACCCGAATCAAAATTCGACACTTCAAATTTGAAACTTCTCTCAACTTTCCATGCGCCGGTCCGAGTAGAGATAGCGCTTGATTTTATGGGTGGCGGTTTTAATAAAAGGCTCTCTGCGTTCCACAATCCTGGACAGTCTTGAAGTGATGGGAAGCTGCTCGTTGACCGCGATGCGCATCTGTTCAAGCTGCGTGGTGATATACTGGTGCCGCTGCTGGCGGCTCTGGCCCGTGGTTTCCGCATCGATGTACTCATAATCCGGGTAGATCCAGGCCTCGACCAGGCCGTTATTTTCCAGGACCAGCGATTCGACCACAAAGGAATAGGCATTCAGCTTGTGTTCGATGGCTTCGGGATAAACGTTTTCTCCGCTGGACAGGACGATCACCGATTTTGACCGTCCCAGGATCTTGAGATTGCCGTATGCATCGAGGATCCCGATGTCACCGGTGCGCAGCCAGCCGTCTTCAGTAAATGTATCGGCCGTAGCTTCCGGATCATTCCAGTAGCCTTTCATGACGTTCGGCCCTCTGGCCTGAATTTCTCCTATTCCTGTCTCCGGATCAGGATCGGCGATTCTTATCTCCACATGGGGAACCGGTTTTCCCGCTGAACCAAGGGTGATGGTTGCGTCTTTCTGCGGACCACCGGAAAGAAGCGGGGCGGATTCTGTCAGGCCATAGCCGACAATATAGGGAAAACCGGCATCGCGCAGAAAGGATTCGACGTCGGGATTGATTGCCGCCCCTCCGATTCCCATTACTTCGAGGTTGCCGCCGAAAAAGTCAAGGAGTTTGGCGCCGATTTTTTTATAAATCAGCTTTCTGCCGATTGCTGTCCGGCAGGCCAGGGTCAGGATTCTGCTTTTCCTGATTGCCGGCAGCACCCTTTTTTTGAATATTTTCTCCATGATGAGCGGAACAACCAGCATGGCGCTGGGACGCTCCTTAGAACAGATTTTCTGCAGTATTGCGGGGGTGGGGGTCTTGCCGGCATACACTACCCGGCATCCTTTGACGAGGGGCAGGAGAAAGCCCACGGTGAACTCGTAGGTGTGGGAGATGGGAAGAACCGAAAGAAAAGTTTTTCCCGGTTCAATTTCAATAAGTTTGCTGGCCGAAAAACAGTTGGCACAAAGGTTGTAGTGCGTCAGCATGACCGCCTTGGAAAAGCCTGAGGTGCCGGAAGTGTAAAGGATTGAAGCCAGATCGCGGCCCGTGACTTCCGGAAAAGAAATCTCTCCCTCCCGGGATGCATACATTTCAGTCGCTTCCTTGAGTAAAGCCGTGTACGGATGGGCGTCTACAATTATATTGTCCTCAGTATAATCGTCCAGGGTGACAATTTTGTTCAGGGTGTTTTTCAGTTCGTATATCTTTTCGATCTGCCGCTGCGTTATAAAAATAAGGCGGCACTGCATTTCGCCGAGTATGTGACGGACATCCGCTTCCGGGAGATCGGGAAGAATGGGGACGGCTGCGGCCCCAAGCCGGACAGCCGCAAAATAGGCGATCCCCCAGTGGGAGGAATTTTCTGCAAGAAAGGCAACCCTGTCGCCCGGTGTAATGCCTTCGGCCTGCAACTGGGCAGCAAGGGCAAGAATCCTGCGGTGCATTTCGCCATAGGAAAGAGGATCTTCCAGGGCCATGCCAATTGCGGGAAGATCCTTGTATTTTGCGGCACAATCGTCAATCAGTTCATTTAAGGTACCGTATGATCCCGGAATAATTGCTAGCTCTTCAACAGGTTTTTCCTTGTTTTTCCTTTTCTTCTGTTCTTCTTTCCGGGATATTTTTTTCATGATGGACTTGTCTTCGGATTCCATTGTGTACCTCTTCTGACAAAAGTACATACATATTGTGGTGTCTCATTGATTTTCAGCATAAACGCAAAGATAAATGAATGTCAATGAGTAAAACTCAAGAGAAATACTGGGAAAATTGCCTGAATACCTTGACAGGGCCTATCTGTCCATATAAAAATTAAAGTAGGTCTCACTTGAATTGAAATTATCATAAATTTGATATGCAGTGTAATCAAATGATTCGTTTTATTTTCCAGGTTCAATTAGTTTTTACTTTTCTTTTTCTTCTTCCGTGCTCACAAACTGAGGCATCAGCGCTTCCTGTTTTTGATACTGCTGCCAAGCAGGTCCCCGGCAGCACCACTGCCTCCCGGCCGGCAACATCGACGGAAGCTGTTGTCCTGGGGAAGCGGGCAGATATCTCCGTCAGCAAGGCGAGACCCGGCAAAGCGAGACCCGGCAAAGCGCGAATTGCCGGCTCCGGCCTTCAATATAGCCGGCTGCCGGATGTCAGAAAAAAAATTACCTCCAGAAGTGCAATAATTATTGATGCGCAGACAGGCGAAACCCTGTTTGCAAAAAATGCGGACACTCCCAGGCAGCCGGCCTCAACCATCAAGGTGTTGACCGGCATGATTGCGCTGAAATCCTTAGAGCTGAATGAACTGGTGGAAGTAAGCAGTAAAGCCGCCGGTATGCCCCGGTCAAAAATCTATCTGGATACCAAAAAAACATATAAGGCGGACGACCTGATAAATGCCGTCCTGCTCGCCTCGGCCAATGATGCCAGCGTGGCCCTGGCTGAAAAAGTAGCGGGCAGTGAAACACAGTTCGCGGAAATGATGACCTTAAGGGCACGGCTATGGGGAGCCGAAAACACGGTATGCCGGACAGCATCCGGCCTCACCGCCGAAGGCCAGATGTCTACTGCCCGGGATCTGGCCAATATTTTCCGTCATGCAATGCAGGATGAGGATTTCTCGCGGCGCATGGGAAAAACTAAAGTTCAAACGTCGTACGGCAAACTGCTGCAGAATCATAATAAGGCCCTGTGGACGGTGGACGGCGCCGAAGGAGGCAAGACAGGTTATACAAAAGCTGCCCGCCAGACCTATGTCGGCCAGTTTTCCGGGGATGCCGGCTCGATAATAGTCGCTGTCATGGGCAGTGAAACCATGTGGGACGATATCTCCAATCTTGTTGCTTATGGTTTTCAAAGGCAGAAACAGGGAAGAATGGCGGAAAGCGAGATGGCGGAAAAGGGGAAGCAGGTTGCCCTTGCCAAATAGTGTATCAAAGCAGATTTTAAAAAGGACAGCCGGCAGGAGGAATCAGATAGTCAGCCGGCCGTCCTTTTCTGGGGCCCTGAAAAAAGCGGCCCAAGCCCAAAGCTAAACCGATTCGCTCCTGCATAATCGGCCAAAACCCCCGGGTATGGTTCCCGACGCCCAGAAAGCCCGGCCATGATTATAATCAACAAACCAGTTCCCTCCGGGGTTGCGGGTTGCATGGGCAAAGATAAACGGCTGCTGCGATGAGAAGCAGGCATGAATGTGCTGGCCTTTCATATTAACTGCCGGCGACATCAGGGACATGGCCTCGGCCAGAGAGGGAATCCTCCAGTCTGTAAATCCGGCGAATCCATTCCTGTTCAGCAGTTCCATCTCCCGGCACAACATTCTGTAGCTCATAATATCGAAACCTTCCCGCTGCCACATAAGACCTGTTGCCCGGTCGCTCACCGTCAGGTTGTCATTGTTGTCCACCAGGTAATTGTTGAAATTCCCGCCCGTGTTCCGTTCGCAGTCATAAAAGTTGTAGGTTCTGATCAGCCCTGAAACATCCTCCTCGCTCAATTCCGTTTTTTCTTTCGGCAGGACAACCATATTGAGCGCCGGCAGGGGATCATTTTTACCCGGGAGACCTGTCGCCAGCATGATTTCCTGCTTTTCGCGATCCAGTGGTATGACCATGGAATCATCATCGGTTTCAACAACATGCGTAAGGAGCCATGCCTTCAGAGCGTCATCAATGGCGAAGCTCTGGTCAAAAAGTGCGGCTTTGCCCTGTTTTTTTACACAGTTTTCAATCAATTCGCGGGGAGCGAGGATTTCCGCTACTATACGGGCATGCTTGATGCCGCGTTCCATGAGACAGAGTTTGGGGCTGTCACCGTAGTTATCGATGAAAAAATAATAGATGCGTTCGTTCATGCTGCGGACGCGGTCCTTGCCGCCCCAGCTTTCGAATGTCCCGAAGGTGTAGTCAGGGGTCATTTCCCAGTCTATGGTTGACGAAACGGCAAGGTCCAGATTCTTAAACAGTCCCATAATGTCCTCATCTAAATGTTTTATAAAAGATTAAAAAAGTGTACACTCCCTCTTTATTCATCAGTTTTGTCATAACATATAATAATAATCATTATCAAGTGAAAACATTTAAAAACCTGCAGGTAAAGCCGGGCTTGCCGCAGCCGGAAGGGGCGGTTCTGCTGCCGGATGGTATTAATTTTGCTCTTTTTTCCCGCCATGCGGAGAAGGTTTCCCTGGTCATTGATATATTGCCGGATTCCCTCCGCGGCAAAAAAAAGCGTCGTGAATTTTTTCTTGAGCCGCTTACCAACAAAACAGGAGACATCTGGCATGTCTGCATCCAGGGGCTTCCTGAAAATTTTACCTACGGCTATCGATTGGGCGGTCCTTATGATCCGAGAGGGAAAGGACATCATTTCAACGACCAGCTGATTCTCATCGATCCGTGTGCCAAGGCCCTTTCCTCCTCCGTCTGGGGCGGGAAGCGGAATACTCTCGGCACAAGTCCATGCTGCCGGATGGCTGACAGCAGCTATGACTGGGAAGGTGATCGTCGTCCGGGTATTCCGCTCAGGGATACAATCATATATGAAATGCATGTACGGGGATTCACCAGGCATCCTTCCTCCGGCGTGAAGCATCCGGGAACGTATACCGGCGTTATCGAAAAGATCCCCTATCTCAAGGAGCTCGGTATTACCGCGGTGGAACTCATGCCGGTCATGGAGTTCAATGAAAATGAAACCCTCTTTCATAATCCCCTAACCGGGAAAAAACTGAAAAATTACTGGGGTTACAGCCCCCTTTCTTTTTTTGCCCCCAAGGCCGGTTACTGCGTTGCGCATGACAATCAGGTCAACGAGTTCCGCGACATGGTCAAGGCTCTGCACCGGGCCGGCATCGAAGTAATCCTGGATGTGGTATTCAACCACACGGCGGAAGGCGGTATGGATGGACCGACCACCAGTTTCCGGGGGATAGACAACACCATTTACTATATGCTTGATCCGGCTACCAGGGATTACCTGAATTTCAGCGGCTGCGGCAATACCTTCAACTGCAATCATCCGGTGGCCCGCAACCTGATCATGAAGTCCCTGCGCTGGTGGGTGGTTGAAATGCATGTTGACGGATTCAGGTTTGACCTCGCCTCCATTCTTGGCCGTGATCAAAGCGGCAATGTCCTCTCCAACCCCCCGGTCGTTGAACTGATTGCGGAAGATCCGGTGCTGGCCGGTGCAAAAATTATTGCCGAGGCATGGGACGCCGCAGGCCTGTACCAGGTCGGCAGCTTTTCCAGCCATAAAAGATGGGCTGAGTGGAACGGCCGGTTCCGGGATGACGTCCGCTCCTTCATGTGCGGTCACCCGGGCAGTGTTTCCGCTCTTGCCACCCGAATTGCCGGCAGTTCCGATCTCTACAACAATGGCGAAAAGCTGCCGCATAACTCCATCAACTTCATTACCAGTCACGACGGTTTCACCCTGCAGGATCTTGTCAGTTACAACGACAAGCATAACCTTGAAAACGGTGAGGAAAACAGGGACGGAGACAACCACAATATCAGCTGGAACAGCGGCGTGGAAGGCGGGACTGCCGACAAAAGCATTCTGCGCCTCCGGGCGAGGCGGATACGGACCATGGCTGTAATACTTTTTCTCTCTCAGGGAGTGCCCATGCTGCTGGCGGGTGATGAATTCGGCCGCAGTCAGAAGGGAAACAACAATGCCTGGTGCCAGGATAATGAAATCAGCTGGGTGAACTGGGAGCTGCTTGCCAGGAACAGGGGACAATTCGCCTTTTTCCGGAGGCTGATTCAGCTGCGCCACGAGCATCCGGTATTCCGGCGGAAAGTTTTTTTCATGGCTTTTCATCCGGAGAATGATCCGCTGCATCTGCATGAAATTATCTGGCAGGGACTGCGTCCAGGAGAACAGGACTGGTCGGATGAGTGCCGAACTCTGGGATTGACGCTGAACGGTTCGGTACTGGAGGAAGAAGATGATGATTTTTTTATCATGCTGAACGCTCACCGGGACGAGAAAAAAAAGTTTATCGTACCTGCTCCGCCGCGGCAGCACCGGACCAGGATCTGGAAGATGATCATGAACACATACGATGAACCCTCCATGGATGCTGGGCCCCCGAAAAAGGGCGCCGCGATTACAGCGGAGACGGAAATTACGGTACAGCCCATGAGCTGCATTGTCCTGCAGTCATGGGAGCAATGAAAACAGGGGGGCAGACCGTCCTGCTGCTTGGTGATTCCCTCATAGAATACGGGGACTGGCATGAGCTGCTTGGCGGGTATCACGTCGTCAACCGCGGGATGGCCGGGGAAACGGTGGGCGGATTGTCGGCACGCCTGGGATGGGAAACGGAAAGAACCGCGGATCCGGATCATATCCTGATCATGTCCGGGACGAATGACCTGCTCATGGGGGACAGGAATTTTTCCGCGGTTTTTGCCACCATGCTGCCCCGCCTCAAGCTGCTCGAACCGGATGCGGATATCAGCGTCGTCGGCATTGCGCCCATGCGTTTGCCCGGGCTGCACGAGGAACTCCTGCAGGGGATTAACTGCACGCTCAGGGAGACTGTACTGCAGGCGGGCTGCAGATTCGTGGATATTGTTTCCTGTTTTCACCTGCACTGCCGCCCGGTCGGCAATCCCTGCTTTCTCATGGACGGAGTTCATTTCAGTCCGCACGGCTACAAAGTCCTCGCGGCAGCTGTCCGGGAACATCTCGAATCGTATCCCTGACAGTTATTCGAGTGTTGACACGGTAAGAGGTACCACTTATAAGTAAAGATGTATTCCTTTCACAACCAACTTGTATTAATTCATTATAGGGAGATCCCAGATGTTTTTTAGAACCCAAACGGCAATTGCCATTTTCCTTTTCCTGTTCAGCGTGACAGCCTGCAAGTCGGCAGACCAGGAACAATCTCTTCAGGCGGAGCAGCCTGCCGCAGATCAGACTCAGCAGATGCCGGAACGTGAATACGGCGAAGGTCTTGATATTAAAGGGCAGGTGCTGGAAACAATTGATGTCGGCGGCTATACCTACATGCAGGTCGATGATGACCAGGGGCCAACCTGGGTTGCCGTTCCGCAGACCCAATTGGAACAGGGCCAGGAAGTTTCCATCACAGAAGGGATGGAAATGCGGAATTTTGAGTCCAAAACCCTCAATAGAACCTTTGATAAAATCTATTTTTCCGCGGCTTTTGAAGGGGAGACAACAGGCTCTGCCGTGGAGAGAAACCCTGAGGGGCGGCAGGCTGATCCGCATGCCGGCATTCCCGGTGCTCCTGTGATAGGCGCTTCAGAAGGGACTGGAAGTTTTGAAGAGGCCCTCCAGGCGGAAGGCATGGGCAGCAGGGCGCCTATGGTTGATCCTGCTGATCTCACCGGCGGCAGCATGGCGGCAAGGGTGACTGCGGCAGATGATATCCAGGTGGAAAAGGCCGAAGGAGAAAATGCCTATTCCGTGGGCGAACTCTTTGACAAGAGAAAGGAACTCGACAACCAGACAGTCAGGGTCCAGGGCAAAGTAGTGAAGATGTCCCCGATGATCATGGGGAAAAACTGGCTGCATATTCAGGATGGAACCGCAAGTTCAGCAGGCAACAATGATCTGGTGGTCACCACCATGGCGGAAGCGGAGAAGGATTCCATCGTTGTTGTCGAAGGAACCCTGCATGCCGACCGTGATTTCGGCTCCGGCTATCAGTATGAAGTCATTGTTGAGGATGCCGAATTAAAATAACCGGACGCTGAAAAATGCGTATTGTCATTGTCGGTCCGGGAGCCCTTGGCTCCCTGCTGACAGCCCGGCTCTTTCTTGTGCAACGGGAAACCGGCGGGACCGGCAATGACATCAACTCCCTTCATATCCTGGATTACAGACCGGAACGGGCAGCAAGCCTGCGGGAAAAAGGTCTTCTTTTTGAGGAGGGAGACAGGAAAATTCGCTGTACCCCTGAAGTTACCGTTGATCCGGGAGTATGCGCCCGATGTGATGTGCTGTTTTTCTGTGTCAAGGCTAATGACGCAGCTTCGGCGCTTGACTGGCTGCAGACCCTTCTGTCGGGAAAAACGGTACTCCTGGCGATGCAGAACGGCATCGCGCATCTGGAAAAAATCAAGACGGCAGCATGTTCAGCCGGGGTGGGAATTACCTCGGAGGGCGCAACCCTTATTCATCCCGGTTATATTCGATACGGCGGCCGTGGTTTCACCCGCCTTGGACTGCTGACCGGTCATTCCACCCATAGCGAAGGGATACTGCGGAAGACGGCTGCCCTGCTCAATGCTGCCGGTATGAGAAGCGAAGTTACCGGCAATCCCCTGAAATATGTCTGGGCCAAACTTTTTGTCAATGTCGGCATCAATGCCCTCACGGCTTTGCACGGATGCAGCAATGGAGAACTGCTCAATATCCCCTCGGCAAGGGAAATAATGACAAGGGCGGTTAAGGAGGCCGAGGCTGTTGCCCTGGCCGCGGGCATACCTGTTGACGGTGACCCCGTTGCTGCGGCTTTTGAGGTATGCAGGACAACGGCGGATAATATATCCTCCATGCTCCAGGATGTCCGGCAGAAACGATTGACGGAAATTGATGCAATCAACGGAGCTGTCGTGGCAGAAGGAGAAAAGCTCGGCATTGCCATGCCGGTAAATAGTGAACTGGTCCGCATGGTTAAGGCCCTGGAAGCATCGTATGCGTGAAATTGCGGATAATGAAAGGGCGCTGACAACAAAGATCCATCCCGCCCATCTTGGCTTTGATTTTGACGGAGTTGTCGCCGATATTGCGGAGGCGTTTATCCGCATCTCCAGCGAGGATTACGGCAGTGCGATCAGCTTCGAGGACATAACCCATTTTGATGTGGAGCACTGTCTGGATATCGATCCCGGGATTGTGGAAGCTGTTTTTTCGCGGATACTGCTCGATTCCGTAGCCGCCGGTCTGAAGCCCATGCCCGGAGCGGTTGAGGTCCTGGGGAATTTGACCGAACATACGGTTGTCACTATTATAACGGCCCGGCCGGACTCCGGACCAATTTACGATTGGCTGCTGTCGGTCATGCCCGGGTCAGTCTGCAAAAAAATCAATATTGTCGCCATGGGGGCGCATGACGACAAACCCCGTTATGTGAAGGATCATGGTTTGCGTTATTTTATAGACGACCGGGCGGAAACCTGCCGTCAGCTCGATAAAGCCGGAATCATGCCCATTGTCTTTTCCCAGCCTTGGAATATGGGACAACATTCGTTCAGCACCGTCAGCAGTTGGCAGGAAATAAGAATGCTCTGCCTGTAATTTTTTTCAGGAAATACGGTAGGCTGAAGGTGACAAGGTAAAAACCTTATCCCATTTCTCGGGATCAGAATTTCATAATAGCAAAAATCCAGGGCATGAAGGCTTGTTGAAAATGAAATGTTCCAATTGCGGCGCGGATCTGCCGGAACGAAAAAATCCGGTGCCGACCGTGGATATTATCATTGAAGTGGAGGACGGGATAGTCCTGATTGAACGGAAAAATCCACCTTATGGCTGGGCTCTGCCGGGCGGGTTTGTCGATTACGGCGAGTCCTACGAGACGGCTGCCGTGCGTGAGGCCCTGGAGGAAACAGGTCTGCAGGTGGATCTGCAGCGGCAGTTTCACACCTATTCGAGTCCGGATCGGGATTCCCGGATGCATACCGCGTCAACTGTTTTTATTGCCGCTGCTTCCGGAAAACCTAAAGGCGGTGATGATGCCCGGCAGGCGGCAGTCTTTACCCGGGAAAATTTGCCCCGCCTTGTGTTTGACCACGCAAAAATCCTGGCGGATTATTTTGCGGCGAAAGAAGGCTGCTCAGAAAATAAATTTTAGCAGAGCATATACCGCGGCCCCTGCTCCCAGGGATCCGTAAAGAAGCAGTCAGGGAATACAGTCGCTGCCGGTTTTTTTAGCGAGCAACGCAAAAGCACCGATAGCGGCGGCAAAGGCGATGCCTATAAAAATAAATTCTTTCATTGTCCTGCATCCGGGAAAGATAGACGTTCACAATCGGGATCACGCCCTGATTCTGGCATCCTTTTTTTTGCGCAGGCGAATAGCCGCCGGCGTGATTTCGACCAGTTCATCATCATCAATATAAGCTATGCAGTCTTCCAGGCTCATGTCAAGAGGAGGTGTCAGGATAACGGCCTCGTCGGTGCCGGAGGCCCGCATATTGGTCAGCTTTTTTCCTTTGGCCGGATTGACAACCAGATCCGCCGCGCGGCAATGTTCTCCGATAATCTGTCCCTGGTAGACATTAATCCCCTGACAGAGGAACAGGCGTCCGCGATCCTGCAGGTTGAACAGGGCATAGGCAACAGTGGTGCAGGGTTCCTTGACAATCATGACGCCATTCTGCCGGTTCTGGATTTCTCCGGCATACGGACCCCATTCCGCGAAAACATAGTTCATGACTCCCATGCCCCTGGTATCGGTCATGAATTCCGAGCGATATCCAAGCAGGCCGCGCGTCGGCACCTTGAATTTCATCCGCACCATCTGATTTTCAAGCTGCATGTCAAGGAGGATTCCCTTGAGTTTGCCGAGTTTTTCAATGACCACTCCCTGGTATTTTTCATCAACGTCTATGGTCAGTTCCTCGTACGGTTCCAGGGTTTTCCCGTCTTCCTCCTTCACAATGACGCTGGGGCGGGTAACCTGAAATTCATATCCTTCCCGGCGCATTTTTTCGATCAGGATGGAGAGATGCAGCTCACCCCGTCCCGATACCCGGAAACCGACACCGTCGGTCAGTGGTTCCACCTGGAGCGCAACATCGGCCAGGGTCTCGCGGTTGAGTCGTTCCTCCAGATGTCTTGAGGTAACAAATTTACCCTCCTGGCCGGCAAAGGGAGAATCATTGGGAATAAAGCGCATGGAAATTGTGGGGGGATCAATTTCAATAAGGGGCAGGGGACGTGGGTTATCCGGGTCGGTGAAAGTCACACCCACGGTTACATCATCCATTCCGGCAACAGCAACAATCTCGCCTGTGGATGCGGAATTTATCGATACTTTCTGGTCACCGACAAATCCGAATATTTTGGAAATGCGGATCGGTTTGATCGAACCGTCCCGCCGGGCAACCACGATATTGCTGTTTATGCTGATCCTGCCGTTTACCAGTTTGCCGATACCTATCCGCCCAAGATAGGGGGAATAGTCAATGGTATTGATCTGCAGTTGGAGCGGCATATCGGCATCACCTGAGGGAGGTGGAACATGATCGACAATCATCTCGGAGATCACTTCCATGCCCTCGGCATCGGCAACAGGGGTATCATGCTCCCGGACCGCATACCCATCCTTGGCAGAGGCGTACACAACCGGGAAATCGAGAATGTGGTCCGGTGCATTCAGGCGGACCAGGAGATCGAATACCTGGTCAACCACCCATTCGCATCGGGCCCCCGGTTTGTCGATTTTATTGATGACTACCAGAATCGGGAGATTTGCCGCCAGGGCCTTCTTCACCACAAAAAAGGTCTGCGGCATGGGACCCTCCTGGGCATCGACCAGGAGGAGCGCGGCATCGGCCATGCGCAGAACTCGTTCAACCTGGCCGCCGAAATCGGCATGCCCGGGTGTGTCAATAATATTGATGCGGAAATCCTTATACGTATAGGATCCGTTTTTTGAGGCAATGGTAATGCCTCTCTCCCGTTCCAGGTCCATGGAGTCCATCAGCCGTTCGGCTACCTGCTGGTTGTCACGAAACATCCCGCTCTGCCGGAAAAGCTGATCGACAAGCGTTGTTTTGCCATGGTCGACATGGGCGATTATTGCTACATTTCTGATTTTCTGCTGTTCCATATATATTCTCGATTAAATAAAAAAAGTGCGGCACGCCGCACTTCAATTTTCATTTGTGGGTCAGGTGAAAAACATTAAACTTTACAGTAAAATCAGAAAAATAGCAAGCTACTTCTGGAGTTGGTAAATTTTATGGGAATAGTGATTTGATGCCGGGGGCGGAGGGAAATAAAGCTGACAAAATGAGTTTACATGAACCGCCCCGGTATACAGGGGCGGTTCCATATCGATAAACCGGGGTAAAAAGCAATTATTTGCTCTTCCCGCCTCCTTTGCCCTTGCCGCCGCCGTTGTTCCCCTTGTCGCCGCTCTTGCCCTTGCCATTGCCGCCCTTGTCGCCGCCTGAATTCCCGGGACCGCCGTCACTACCCGCAGCTCCCTTGCCGCTGCCGGCAGCCTCCCCGCGGCTTTTGTTTCCGCCCAGACCTGCGGCGCCGCTGATGCCGCCTGTTGCATCTTTTTTCGCGAGGCCGAGCCCGTATCCCTTTGTTCTGGAGGTGCTGTCAACGCCCGCATTGAGCCCGACACCGTGCCCTTTAGACCAGCCGGACTTGGTATTTCTTTCCGTTGCCTCGGCTATTTCGGCTGTTTCCGTATTCTTTTCAGCATTGGCAAACCTGTTCCTCTCTTTATTCTTTTCCCTTTCCGTATGCCCCAGGCCGAGAAGACCCGGATGAACCCCCAATTCATGGGCGATCTGGCCCCATCCCATGCCGTCGGTGCGCATGGCTGCAATCTCTCCAGTCAATACGCCGGTTCTTTCCGCTATTTCGTTGGCATAGGCTTCCTCGGCCAGCGTCAATTTTTCTTCAGCGCTCTGTATTTCGGTTTCGGGAGCACCGCTTGCAATGGCATTGCTTAATTCCTTTTCGGCCTGCGCAACATCGGATTGAAGGGATTCAAGTTCACCGTCCGGCTCTGAAGCGGCTGCCTGGGCAAGATTTGCCGCATGCTGTGCCTGGGCAGGGTTGGAAAAACTTGGCGCTGCCGACTCGTCTCCTGCATCTCCATCAGTATCCGTTGTGTCACCCGTTGTGACTCCAGTATCCTGTCCCTGATCACTGTCTGCCGCCATCGCAGTATGGGCCGGCATTCCTGTAATTAGAGCCAGGCACAGGGCTGCGGTAACAAAAATCAGTCCGGCAAATGAGTTGTTTTTCTTTTTTTCCTTCATATCATTTTCTCCCCTGTTTGATGTACCTGAGGTTGACTGAAAACAAGAACTCCTTCGGGAAGCTGGTATTGCATCCCGGAGGAGGAGTAAACGTTTTCCGGATTTCCGAACCAGCTGATTTGTATTTTTTTATCGGTTGTTCCGCCCATGTTCCCGGAAACCAGATTGTGCAGCTGCATGGCTGTTTTCCCGGCAAGGTCTGCGTCGTCCGCCTGAAAGACGACCAGGTGCAGTACATTGCCGGAAGACTGTGCAAAAGAGGCTGCAAGGAGATCTATTTCACGTTGTTGTACGGCAGCATCCATGGCTAGCAGAAAATCCTGGTTCAATATTATTTTTCGGTAGCCGATCTGATAACTGCGATAGGTGAAGTCACCAAGCGCATTGAGATGCTCCACCGCCCGGTAAGCCCATTTCCCGTTCCTGTGCAGCCGGAGATATTCTTTCCAGGCAGCAGCTTCCAGTTCCCGGTCGTCCATTAACTGACAGGTAAGAGCCCTGTTGTACAGAGCAGTCGCTTCTTCCGGATAGAGAGCGAGAATCCGGCTGTATTCTGCCAGGGCGGCTTCAAGCTGTCCTGTTTCCAGCAGGCTGTGCCCCAGGTATATGCGGGCCGGGAGATATCGTGGATAGCGGCGGATAATTTTTTTATATACTTCCTGCTCCCTCTCTTTATCGCTGTTCCTCCCGAAAGCAACTCCCTCCCATAAGGCATACTCCGGATTCTGAGGGGCTATGAGGGATGCCTGGCGGAAGAACGTGATCGCCTGTTGTGCCCGGCCGTCTTCAAGCAGGCTCCTGCCCATCAGGTGGGCTGCCTCTGCATTTTCTGACGCCAGCGGTGAGAAAGCGGGAGCAGGGTCTTCAATATGGCTGCGGTCGCTGCTGTAGTCGCCAAAGATCAGGCCGAGCCAGAACGCAGCGGCCAGGGTGCACAGGGAGCCTGCAAGCCGCACGGGCCGCACATCGAAGGTCAGTGAAGCGTTTAACAGACGGTTGAACAGGGATCCGGCTTTGTTCCCGGGTTTGCGTATTTCAGCCATTATCCTGTCCGCCAGATCGTCCGGAACCTTTCTATCCGGAAGGGCATGCAGCATTTTCTGCAGCTGTTGTTCATCAAATTTTCGCTGTTCCATAAACCGCTTCCCTCATAATTTCCTGCAATTGCCGTAATCCTCTTGCTGTTCTCATTTTTACGGCACTTTCGCTGATGGAGAATATCCGGGCCACTTCTTTGACAGAGCATTCTTCGTGATACCGAAGCAGCAGGATTTCCCGGGTATCATCAGCCAGCATATCGACGGCCTTTTGCAGCTGCCGCAGATCTTCCCTGTTCTCCAGTATTTTTTCCTGCCGGAAGCCGGCAGCGTCCGGATACACCATCCTGTCGGCCATCTGTTCCTGGTGCTGCAGCAGCCGGGTTTTTTTTCTGGCCCAGTCATTGGCCATGTTCACCGCCAGCGTGTACAGCCAGGTAAAAAAACGGTATTCGGACCTGAAGCTGTTGAGTTTTTCATAGGCACGAAGAAAGACTTCCTGGGTCAGGTCGGCGGCATCGTTTTGCGAACGGCTGTAACGGAACATGAGATTAAAAATCTGCCGTTGATACCGCTTGATAAGGATACTGTAGGCCTGTTTGTGACCGCCAAGAACCTGCCCGATAATTTCTTCGTCCGATTTCTCCATTCTTGCTTCTTCTATCCTGATATACGACCACCGCAAACTTTGGTCACATTATTTATTCGGCATGGAGTTCAGGAGGGAAGACCGGGTTTTTTACATCCAGTCCGTCAGGAAAAAACGAACGGACTCGTCTGCGCTCATTTGTTTTCCTGCAACTGAAAAATTTTCAGGAACGGCAAACCAGCTGATGCCGATGCGATCCTTCAGGTCGGGAAAGGTTTTTTGCAGATAATCTTGAATACTGACCGCCCTCTGCCTGGCGAGATTATTATTATTTTTCTGGTAGACGACAATCTGCAGCGTGCCCTGTCCCATGTTGGAGGCAATGGCGCCGACCAGCTTCAACGAAGGATACGAGGCGGAATCCAGTTTGGATGTGAATGGTTCAAAGGCGATTTCCTGCAGGGTTACGGTCCGGGCTCCCAGGGTATGGTTCCGGTAGGAGAATTCGCCGAGCCTGTTGAGATGGATGGTTGCTGTTCGGGCCAGGCTCCCGGAGGGATAAAGGGAAAGGTATTCGAGCCAGGCTCTTTTTTCTTCAGGAGTGCGGTCCAGGATCTTGAGGATAAGGGCCCGGTTGTAGAGGGCGGAGGGGCTTTCAGGCCATAAGTTCAGGGATCGGGTGTACGAGATTAATGCTGCTTCATATTCCCTGTTTTTCAGCTGATTATGGCCGAGATAAATCAAGGCCTGAAGATGATTTCTGTTGAGCCGGAGAACTTTCTGATAACTTTTCCGCTCATCCTCCGGCATATTGTTTTCACCGTAGGCAACTCCGAGCCAGAAATTATAATCCGCATTCGAAGAGTTTATTGTCGCAGCTTTCTGCAGATACGCGAGCGCCTCTGTTTCTTTGTTTTCGGCCAGGAGAAAACGACCGAGATAGTAGTTGGCTTCCGCATTTTCAGGATTCTCCCGGATTGCCTGGCGAAAGGTTTCTTCACCCCTGGCATATTTACCATGCATCATGTAGTGGGAGCCCTGGATCTGGTGTTTGAGTGTCTGCCCCAGGTCGGCAGCCTGTATGCAGCCGGTTAAAAGGAGCAGGGCGAGACAGTACGTAAAATTTTGCATATATGCTTTCATCATATTTTTTTCCATTGATCTTTTTTCCATATTTACCACCGGTCAAAAATACGCCGGCGGGCTGCTGCCGATCTGCGCAGGAGAGGTACGTGGATATCCATATAGTCAATGATCTGCGCCTTTTTACATGTCGATGGCCGCATGATCCGGCCGGCAACCTGCAGCAGGCGGCCTTCGAACTTGATGGGAGTGGAAAGCACGAGCGTATTGAGCCCGGGGCAGTCAAAGCCTTCGCCGATAAGCTGCAGGGTGGAAATCAAAACCCTGATCGTTCCTTTTCTCACTTCTTCAACGATCCTGGTGCGTTCAGCCGCCTGCACATTTCCGGTGAGCAGGGCGGACTCGATGCCGCGCTCTTCGAGTTTGCTCCGGATTGCCTGGCAGTGTGCTATCCGGTCGGAGACAATGAGGACCGTCCCCTGGTGTCCCGCAATGACGATTTCGGCGACATCTTCCGCAATCTGGCTGTTGCGGAGATCATTCCCTGCCAGGGATTTGATGAGTTTGGCATAATCGCCCCTGAATATGAATTTGAATTCCGTAGGTTTCTGCACAAAAACCGGTCGCACCACGGCACCGCTTTCAGCAAGAACGCGCGGATTGACGGTATGGACCATGTCTCCCATATACGTGTAGATGAGAGCGGTCATGCCATCTTCCCGACGATAGGCGGTGGCAGAAAGTCCCAGCATGAAATAGCTGTCAAAACTGCTGACTACATCGGTAAAAAGGTTGGCTGGAACCCGGTGACATTCGTCTACAATTATCTGGCCGAACTGTGAAGGGAGAATATCCAGGAGTTTGCGGGCGGTATTGACAATGGCAACCGTAACCGGCATTATATGCTGTTTGCCATCGCCGGCCTGGCCTGCCTCGAGATCCAGGAATTGGGCAATTCTTTCCCGCCACTGGTGGAGCAGTTCTTTATTGTGAACGATAATCAGCGTGGGCTGCCGTCGTTCGGCAATGATTTTGAGGGCCATAACCGTCTTGCCTGATCCGGTCCCTGCCTCGAGCACCCCGAATGAATGATTTATAACCGCCTCGACCGCTTTCTGCTGGTACGGACGCAGCGTCCCGTGAAAGGAAAGACGTATTTCATCGAGCCGCCGCCGGTTGTCTATAATCGCGGGACGGGATCCTGTTACCTGTTCGCAGATATTGATAGCCTGATTGACAAATCCGCGCGGAAAATAAAGGCGATCGTCCCGATCATGAAAAAAATGGAGTTCGGGTTTGAGTTTTTTGCCGATCCAGCGGCTGTACCGCCTGGCTGCCTGATATTTCGGGTTGATAATAGTCAGTTTTTGTCTGATAATACCTTTGAGTGTTTCCGATGCCCCGGTAAGACATGCTTCGGAATCAACAGTAATAGTGACAGGCAGGACGCCTTTTTGATTTTGTGGGTATTGCCTGGGGATCACTTTATCTGCTGCCGGAATATCCAATGTTTTGCATTACTGAGAAAAATTATATTATGCCTAATACCCTTGTTCATATCTGTGTCCAGACACCGGCGAGCCGCATGATCCTGCGGGACGCTGATTTCAAATGGATCGCTCTCGGTTGTATAATTCCAGATATTCCATGGATATTGCAACGAATAATTCTTTATATTTCTCCCGGTATCGATCTGATAGATCTGCGGAGCTATGCTGTTATACAGGCTTCTCTGCTTTTCTGCCTTCTTTTCTCCCTGGCCCTGAGTCTCTTCACAACCGCTCCGGGAAGAATTTTTTTTCTGCTCGCACTCAATTCCTTCCTGCATCTTATCGTGGATGCGCTGGAAATCAAATGGAGTAACGGCGTCCATTTTTTTGCGCCGTTCTCCTGGCAGGCGGTACATTTTCCGATTGTCTGGCCGGAGCACACTCTCATTCTGGTTCTGTCGCTGCTGGGGATTGGTGTCTTGATTTACTGCGGCACCAGGGACTGGAAAAAACCGGTAACCTTGACCATTTCCGGGAAAAAATGGACAACCGCGGGTCTGCTTCTGTGTGTTTATTTTCTTGCTCCGTTCCTGCTGTTTCACGGCCCCGGGAAGGCAGACAGTCATTATATCAGCACGCTGCAAAGGACAGAGGACCGGCCCGGAAAATACATAGAATTTGACCGGATCCGGTTTCGCGGCAGCGACAGGACGATTCAGGCTTTATCCGGAGAGAGACTGCAGCTGCACGGCAATATCCCGGCAGAGAATGCGCAGCTTTCGATCCGGGGAAGGTTCCTGGATGAAAAGAATATCCGGGTAACGGCCTTTCACGTGCATGGGAGCTCCAGAGATTTAGCAAGCATTGCCGGTCTTGCCGGTGTAATGTTGGTGTGGATTCTTGCCATGGCGGGAAAAAATGTTACCTTTGAAAATACGGTTTCGCAAACGGAAAATAAGTAGATGCACACACGATACAAGAGATTTCTTTTTTTTATCACCCTGGCTCTCATGCTCCAGGTTTCATCACTCTGCCTGGCTGCTGCCGATTACGTAACCATAACCCTGCCGGAAAATGTGATCAGAAAATCCATTGAAAATACCCTGCCGATATCTCTCAATCCCGATGAAGGCGTGCTTGAGGGAAATCTGGTCCTGGATGCAATTGACCGGTTCGAACTGGGACAAAACAGTGCGGTGATCCACGGTTTGATCCTCGGCAAAAACATGGTGCTGACTACCAGAATCGGAGATCAGAATTTTAATTTTAAACTGGGCGAGATGCGGCTGCCGCTGACCTGTAATTTTACCTTCCGTTTTGACCGGCAGGAGAAAAACCTCTATATTACCCCGCACTTAAAAGATTCCCTGCAGGGAGCTTCGCCGGAGGATGCCGGCAAGGTCCTTCCCTTACTGGCATTGCTCGATAACCGGGAGTTTCCGATATCTTTTGAAAGCATGAAAAGATTCCAGACAAGAATAGGCCGGCAGTATCTTACGGTCGAAATGGAACCGGTTGATATACAGATTCTGCCGGGAGAGCTTGTCCTGAAAATGGCGCCGCAGGTGAGCAAAATGAATTGATCACATGGTTATTCCAATATTTCAAGAATCAGGATGATCAACATGCAAAGGAGGGAATATTATGGCTGACAGCTGCTTGTTCTGTAAAATTCTTAAAGGCGAAATTCCGGCGGACAAATTGTATGAAGATGAAGATATCCTGGCATTCCGGGATATTGCTCCGCAGGCGCCCCTTCATTTTCTGGTTATTCCCAAAAAGCATATCGGCGGTCCGGGAAACGTTGGTGCCGATGATGAACGGCTTATCGGCAAAGTGGTCCGCATGGGCGGGAAAATTGCGAAAAAAGAAGGAATCGAGCACTATCGCATTGTTATGAACCATGGTGAACAGGCCGGTCAATCGGTCTTTCATGTTCATATGCATGTTCTGGGCGGCCGCTCCATGTCCTGGCCTCCGGGCTGATCCCTCCCCGGGTTTCTCATATGTATGCGGTCCGGCTCAGGAAATGGCTGCCGGCTGTCTGCTGCATAACGGCGGTCATCCTGCTGCTGTTCAGCCGGCTGCCCTGGTTGACGGAAAAGTTCATTCTGCCGCAAATCCTGCCTGCCGAACTCTCCGCCCATTATCATATCGCGGTTTACCGGCTCGGGCTGCACGGGTCCATCCTGAGAATTTCAACGCAACCGGGAACGGAACCCCTGGCTATTGACGGCAATATCCTGATCCACTGGTCACTTGCCGGCCTGAAAAACAGGCAGCTGGACAGCCTGGTGCTGGAGGGCATGCAGGTACGAATCACCGGGCAGCCCCCATCTTCCCCGACCCTGTCCGCTGAATCTTCACCTTCGGCAAACGGTTCAGGCCGGTCCTTCCCGCCTCTCGTCATTGAGAACTTTCAGGTTGTTAACAGCACCGTTATCCTTGATCATCAAAAGACCGCCTACCGGATTCCCTTTTCTTTAGACGCAGAACGTATCGCTGCTGCAGATTATCAGGAGGAAGAGGATGTACTCCGCTACCGGCTGCATGGTTCGCTGGCGGCCCAGGAGGTAACGGCCGAGCTCAAATACCAGCATCGGCAGCAGCTGCTGTCGAGCTCTGCCCGGGCCAGGATCGATATTCATGCCCTGGCCCGGGAGATAAGAGATCTTCTTCCTCCGGACCTTGAAATAAGCGGCATGGCAGAGATCTCTCTTGCCGCGGAGACTGATTTTTCGTCTTTTTCCCTTCGTCAGCTGCAGGCAGATGGAGGCCTGGAAGATTTACTTGTCCGGAGCAAAGGGATTTTCATCCGGAGCAGGGAAGGCAATCCTGCCGCATTTTCCCTGTCCGGCATGCAAGACGAAATAATACTGGACCTCGACGGGCTGGCCATTGAGAGTCCCCTGCAGGCGGCAGCGCATGTGCACGGGTCCTTTTTTCCTGCAGGCGATTCCCTCCGGTGGCAGGGAATCCTGGAGGTCCAGCCAGCTGCCGGCCAGAAAGTTGCGGAATATATTCTTGCCCAGGCGCCGCCGGTCAAACTGCGCTTTGAGGGCGAGTATCATGAATCCGGTCTCCGCGGGAGCTTTTCCTCCGACCAGGTGGACAGCGGCGTAGTGCCGTATATTGTTGACCTTGACAAAATCCGGCTTGAAGCCGATCGCCTCGACATTGAATCCGAATGGCGCTACAGCCCGCAAGATGCAAAAAAGCTCAATTATACTCTTCTTTTCACGGGAGAGGATATCACCCTTACTTCTCCCGAAGCTCTCCTGGAACTCCCCCGCTTGCAGCTTAAAGGCACAGGAGTCCTTGATACAGGAGGAAATAAAGAAGATCTCGCATTTTCAGCCGGCCTTGATATCATTGATGCGGCCGTGCATATGGAACACCGGCAGATAAGCCTGAGCGGTATCCATCTCCAATCTCCTTTTTCCTGGCCGCCGGGGCAGGAGCAGCAGGACGGGGTTTTGCGGATAGAAAATATCCTGCTGCGGGATATAAAACTTGGCAGCCTGAACACTACAGTTGTGCAGGACGGCATCGCAGCAGCAATTCAGGGAACCCTGGACAGCGGTCTTCTCCCGGGCGCAGGAATCGCTTTCACCGGTGCTCTCCATATGCCCGACGAAATGGACTCACTGGCGGTTCTGACCTTTGCAGGATCATCCCTTCCCCTGGAAGCGGCACGCTTGAGTCCTCTTTTTCCGGGGCTGGCTTCACTTGACGGGAGCGGTCTGCTCAATGTGCAGGGACGGGTAACCGTCTTTGAACACGGAACAACGGGATTTATTGCTCTGGAAATGGAGAATGGAATCCTGGAAATTCCGGAACTGAAAACGCGGGCAGAGGGGATCAGCCTGGCTCTTGATTTTCCCGACCTTCCCTCTCTCCGGACATCTCCCCGGCAGAACCTGTCGATAAGGAAACTGACGAACAGAGACCTGTTGCTGGCGGATGTGACGAGCGATTTCCGTCTGGAGTCGCCGGAGACTTTTTTTGTAGAAAAAATTTCCGCCGACTGGAGCGGGGGGAGAATTTTCACCGGTTCTGTCCGCCTGAACAAGGAATCACCTGATTTTGAAGCCGCCCTGATATGCGACCGACTTAATCTGGCGGAGATCCTTACGCAACTGGGTCTCGCCCGGGCCGAGGGAGTCGGGGACGTAAGCGGCCGGATTCCTCTCCGCTATGAAAACGGGAATTTTTATGTGGACGATGGATTTCTTTTTTCCACCCCCGGGGAAAAAGGATCCCTTAAAATCTTGGAGAGCGAACAGCTGACCGGGGATATTCCCCAGGATGTGCCGCAATTCTCACCCATTTACTTTGCAGGTGCGGCCCTGAAGAATTTTCAGTATAATTGGGCCAAGCTGCTGGTGTCCTCGGAGGATGAGAATATGCAGCTGAAGCTGCAGATCGACGGAAAACCTACGGAAAGACTGCCGTATCGCTTCGATCCCGGACAGAATGCATTTGTCAGGCTGGCAGAAGGACAGACCGGCGGTATTGATCAGCCCCTTAATCTGAATGTTAATTTCAATGTGCCCTTGAATGAACTTTTGCTGTATTATAAAAATATAAAACCCTTTTTTCAAAACAGGTAAGCGGAGGTGAATCGTGAAGGCAACCCCTATCTTTTTCTTTTTCTGTCTCCTCTGCAGTTTGGTTTTGTGGAACTGCACCCGTCATGAAGTGGAAATGAAACCGGTGGAAATCAAGCCGATTCATATTACCGTCGACGTCAATGTCAGGGTCCAGAAAGCTGTTGATGATTTTTACGGGGATATTTACGGAGATGAAGAATGATGGCGTCGCAAAAAATCCCCAACTGCTACGTTGCGCTGCATTCTTCATCACTGCGGCGTACCGTATGTACGCTTCATTCCTCAGAATTTGCGCGCCTTGCATTTAGGGCTTTTTGCTTACCCATCACTTTTGACGACTTTTGCGAATTCATCAAGAATATTCTTTGGAACTTTTATTACCCAGGTAATCGAGGAGGTCACTATGCTTTGTAAAGTACAATATAATACCCCGATATTTCTTCTGGTTCTTATTTTCGCCTTATCCACCTTTGCCGCGGCTCAGGATATGCAGAGTATAAAGGCCCAGATGCTGCAAAGAAAACCTGCCATTGATGCCCTGAAAAGCAGCGGCGCAATCGGCGAGGGAGAGGACGGTTATCTTCATGTCCGACAGGCTGCAGGCAATGCCGCGAATATTGTGCAGGCTGAAAATGCCGACCGGCGCAAGGTCAACCAGATGATTGCCCAGAGAGAAGGCGCCCCGGTTGACAAGGTAGCCATGAAAGCTGCGGAAACTATTATTAACAAGTCAGGGGCGGGCCTCTGGATACGAAAAGGGGATGGAAGCTGGTATCAGAAATAAGCCGACCGTACCGGGAATGCCTTGATCCCTGTCACGGTTTGTTAACAGGCAGGCTTTTCATGCCTTCTCCGCCGGGAGATTTAAAGCGGATTTGCCCGGATATTTCCGCGGCGGAAATTTCCCGGTCCACGGAAAAAGAGACTATTATGACTCCCGGGTTCAGGTTGCGGAAGAGCCATTTTGCCTCTCCTGCCCCAGGGTCCACCTTTTGTGCCGGCGGTTCTGAACGGAGGATATTGGTCCCGGGGGGAAGCTTCTGGATGAGTATCAGCGATGAGGGCGGCGGAGACCCCACTTCGATTCTGATGGACTGTGACTTTCCCCCGGAGTGCAGGTAGGTTGCGGTAATTGTCGAAGATGCCTGTCCCGGCAGGGCGGCAAAAAACAGACAGGGCATCATCATCAGGGATAACCGGGCTGCTGGAAAAATGTTTCTTGTACGGTGTCCGACCCATTTCATTGCTGCCATTCCTCCTTGTGCGGGTAATCAGTTCGGAACCCTGTAGATTCCTGTCTTTTCATCCCATCGATAACTGCCGCTCGCCCAGATATCATCAATCATGTCCCGGTCAAAGTCAAGCTCGCGGATATCGCTGTAGAGATCATAGACGGCGAGAATTTCCTCATCGTCGATGACTTGATCCTTATTTGTATCGGCCCAGTGAAAACCTGCCAGGGAGAGAGTGGAATCCCCCAGAACAGGTTCATGGTTGGATGTTTCCTCCTTCAATGTGACCGCGCCGTTAAATTCCAGGCTGCTGTTGTCATACACTTTTTCAGGGGCCCTGGCCAGGTAGGCAAAGACGGTCTGCTGGTTTTCGGTTCGGCTGATCCATTTCAACTCATTTTTCCGGGTATCCAGGGTTGTGAGGGGAGGGTCTCCCTTTTCAACAGTTGTGCCGTCCGGCACTAATTCACGGACAATCAGGGAGATAGAAATAGCTGAGGGGTTTCGTACATGGATAAGAACAGGAAAAACCTGGCCGGGGGGAACATGCGGCGGTAATATGCGCACAGCGGAAAAAGCCGGTGAAGTTTCCTCGGCAGGAAAAAAATACCAGGCGGCAAATCCGGTAAGAATAACCGTTAAGGCAATGATGACGGCAATGGGAATGGGAAAGCCGGGTTGAAACCTTTTCTTTTTTTCGCCCTGCAGGTCAGCGGCATATTCCGAATAGCCACTGTTTTCCTCCAGCAATTCATCAATCGAAACCTCCAGCGCCTGGGCCAGTTTTGTGGCATTCTCTAGTTTTATTGAGGGATAGCGGCGATTTTCCCAGCGGGAGATAGTATCTGTGGTGACACCGACTACTTCCGAAAGATAAAGCTGCGTAAGTCCCTTCTGTTCCCGGATTTTTTTTACCTGCGCGCCGTTAATCCGCACAATCGGGGCACCGTAAGGCGGTGACGGGGCGGCATTGATGTTTTTTTTATGATCCATTAAGCAGGTTTTTTTTAAGACAATCAGGACGCGACAAAATCAGAGCATTGTATGTTCTATACCCGTTCCGGTCCATTGGTTCAAATCAGAAAAGTGCGAAGTGATGTTTTTAAGCTGTAACCGAGACCGGTCAGGCACTCGAACCAACTGCTAATCCCCTTGTAATCCCTTGATATTACTTCATGTCGGGTCGACATCAGGTGATGTCGTCTAGGCAGCGGAATTTTTCCGGGCTACTGTATGAGCAAAGGAAAAATCCTTTGCGAACGTTTTGGAAAAAAAATTTTACAGGAGGAAAAAAATGAGAAAAAAATTTTTCGGAATGGGTGCGGCAGCAGTCGTCTTTATCGCCATCGGCAGCTTGGCCGGCCTGGTAAATGCCGATAATGCCATGCAGGCTCCGGCGGAAGAAATCGTTATTGAAGGTAAAAAGCCCGCCAGGTTTTCGCATCCTCTCCACCTTGAGATGGGTATGGATTGCGGGGTATGCCATCATGATCAGGAACATCAACCGCTTACTGCCGAAGCTATCGCAGCTCTGGGAGATCCGGGAAAACTGAGCTGCGTTTCCTGCCATAACAGCGAACATCCCGATAAGGACCTGCAGAAAGCCAAGGATATTTTTCATGCCAACTGCAAGACCTGCCACGAGGAGGGATATGAGGGCAAGAACGGGCCGACAAAATGTACCGACTGTCATATCAAGACAAAAAAAGCCCTTGAAGGCTGCTGATCAGGTTAAGGAAGCACCGGAGCGGGAAATATTCGCTCCGGTGCTTCCTGTTCTGTTTCCCCCATTTCTCCCAGGATCTTGAACGGCCATTCAATGGTGCGCCGGAGTACATTTATCGGGGTCATGATAATATCTCTCGTCATATAGGTTGTAATTTGCGGCTCGTCCAGCGAGCCGTCAATTTTGAGCGAGGTGCTGAGGGAACCGTCTTCGCCGAGAATGGCGTAACCCGCCCAGGGCAGGATATTGATAATCTTGCTGTAGTCCATGAACGTGATCAGCTCCATGTTCAGCTTCAGGGTCCTCTCCGCAAAGTCAATCCACCCGTATGCTTCACAGTTGACGGTTGTTCCGTCCGTACGGAGCTGCCGAATGGTCAGCAGATTGTTCAGCAGGTCAAAATAGACGATTCCTTCCTTGACCCTGTAGCCTTCCTGATCAAAACCCGGTTTTGACAGGGTTGCCAGGGCAGGGATCGAATTGAGAAAGGCGAGGATATTATTCATCAGCAGGTATTCCCTGATCACGACATTGCTGAACCGGAGGTAGCCGTTGTAACCCTCTGAATCGCCTTCAAGGTTTACATCGATAAGCCCTTCCGACAGATCGGTAAAGCGGATAAATTTTTCCGCCAGCATGGCATCGAGTCCTGTCCCGACAAGATGTATTTTTTCTTCAGTCGAGAGGAATTGAATGCGTCCTTTTTCCAGTTCGCCCATAAACGACATATCCTTTCTGAAGGCCTTGAAAGCGAATTGCCGGATGGGCACATGAAAATCTTTCATTTTCAGGAGTACCTGCGGCCCGGTTATTACCAGCGGCATGGCCAGCGATGATATTTCACTGTCCTTTTTCATGCCGGGTATGTCAACCGTGGCCAGATACTCATTGATATTGACCTGCAGACGGTCCGTGATATTGATTAACATCCTGTTGTCATTGACCGCTATCCTTGTCTCATCCGGAGTCCTGGTTCCCTGAAACCTGAAGAGCGTCACCGGTTTTGCATCCTGCGACAGAAGAGAGCCGGGAATGTTTAATTCCCCTGTAAACTCAAGATAGGAAGGATTATTGAAGGCCAGGTGGACGTTTCCCTCGGAAAAAGGAAATGTTTGCAGTATCGGCACCATCGGTTTAACCGCGGTGAGATTGTCGATGTCAATTTCTGCTCTCCCTTCGGTGATACTGATGTATGTTCTGATCTGCTCACTGGCAATCATAGTTGACTCGGAGCTGTAGTCAATTTCCAGGGGCAGTTCCACATGCGCGGCCCGCACGAGAGTGGTTTTTTTTGCGGTGAGATGCAGATGTTCTATATCGGCCAGTAAAGAGGCATGTCGGGCAGAGGTATCCACGAGACCGGAAAACCGGGTGTGGAAAATATTGCCGTATGCTATTTCCGCCTGGTCAATGGTAATTTCATCGTCCCTTAACCGGACTGACGCACCGGTGGCCTGCAGGGGAATATCTTCCCATGTCCACGAACCGGAAGCAGTGACAAAGGCGCCGCTTATGCTCTGCTCAAATTCCGGGAGGTCAAAGCGGAGATCCATTTCCCCCCGGGTAATACCGGTATGCTGCTGCAGGGGAAGTTTTACATCATATGTTTCCAGGAGGTTTAAAATAACGGGATCCAGCCGGCTTTCCGTTTTTATACTGATGGCAAGCACTGAGTCGGGCTTGATAATATTATCAATGAAGACTGCGCTGCCTTCCAGGCTTTTCCCCCGGTAATGGGGGTTTTCAAGAGCAAAAGAGAGACGGTCGTCCTGGTACGTGACCTTAATCCTGTCGCATTCAACAGGGGGCAGGTCCGGGTGAAAGCGAACGGCTGCAGACTCCGCAGTAGCATAACCGTGGATATTTTCCGGGCCAATATCCCTTATTTTCTGCAGGGGGAACTGGACTAGAAGATAATTTACCTTATAGGAACTGGCGGAGATATTTTCCGATATCCAGGTTGTGACTTCTTCGTCAAGGGGAAACTGTTGTAATAAAGGAGCGAGACCGCTAAAGGTGCCGGTGCTTATCTGGGCCTCGACCCGGCCGTCCTGTTCTCCTATTCTGAGTTCTCCCTTTCCCCATGGAGTTTCAAAAAATCCGGAATAGAGAAAGCGGTCATCTCTCCGTGTATAGGACGCCTTGCCGGAGAGAACAATCCGGTAGGGATGTATGTCCAGGCTGTCGAGATCAATGTGCAAGGTTCCCTGCGCATAGGAAACCCGGGCTTGCAGGACAAATTCATCGCCGCTGATCCGAAAATTTCCATCATGATAGTCGACGGTGGCCGCGCGATCCAGGTACTTGAGGCGGGGGATATGGATTTCCCGGATCAGGTGTCCCCATTTTTTTATCAGGGAGATTTTTTTTTCCAGCGCACCGTTATCCCGGGATGCATCATCTGCCGTTATCTCTATTTGCTCGACATGCACGATCAATCCCCGGTTGATCTGCAGAAAGAGCTGGGTAATATTTACCGATGCAAAAGAGAGGCGGTCAATTTCAATTCCTTTTTTCAGAGCCTGCCAGCCGGCGGTGCCGGCCAACGCAAGAACGCACAGGAGCAGAAGCAGGAAAAAGAGCAGGCGCCGGGATTTAGGATTAATAGGACCCTCCATTGGAGATAGATTTTACTATAAATAATAAAATATTCATGAAAAGGGGAAAAGGCCCAAATAAAGGTTCCGGAAAAAAGAAGGGGCTACGTCATCCCGACCATAACCCCGCCTGTTTTCTGGTACGCCAGGAGGGATTCGAACCCCCGACCTTGAGCTTAGAAGGCTCCTGCTCTGTCCAACTGAGCTACTGGCGCGCAGTGTTGTGCTTTGACAGAGCAATGTATAACGGGAATCCCCGGAGAAATCAACTGCGATAATGGCGGATCAGGGCAATCCGGGTTTAATTGATTTTTTCCCAGACCGGCCCGGATGCGGAATCACGGACAGTAATGCCCTTTTTGAGGAGTTCGTCCCGGACATCGTCGGCAGCACTCCAGTTTTTCAACTGCCGGGCTTTTTCCCGCTCCTGAATCATCCTGTCGATTTCCGGAGCCAGGGGGCATTGTTCGAGACGGAGAATCCCGAGAACACAGTTTATTTTTCGCAGGCTTCCAATGATAATGTTTTTCTGCTCCCGTTCCAGGCTGCCCGTCTGCAGAACCGGATTTAATTTTTTGATAAAATCAAAGAGGGCGCCGATTGCTCCGGAGACATTAAAATCATCACCCATTGCCTCGTAAAATTTCCGCTCAAATTCGGAGACGAAGATTGCCACATCGGGATGCGGAAGGTCCGGCGGCAGGCAGAGCAGCTTGCGGGTGAATTCGTCGATCCGCATCAGGGTTTTCCGGACTGAATCGAGCCGTTTAAAGGAAAAATGAAGGGGTTTCCGGTAATGAACGCCAAGAAGCATGAACCGTATCTCCCGCCCCGTGTACCCCCGCCCTAGAACATCCCGGAAGGTCACATTGTTTCCCGCATCCTCCGACATTTTTTTCCCGTTGTGCAGCAGGATGCCAGAATGCAGCCAGTAATTGGCCAGCGGTTTACCGGTCAGCGCTTCGGCAATGGCAATCTCATTTTCATGATGCGGAAACATAAGATCCTGGCTTGCCGTGTGAATATCTATGGTTTCGCCGAGATAGCGGGTCGACATGGCCGAACATTCTATATGCCAGCCAGGCCGGACATTGCCGAAGTCAGTTTCATAGAATATTCCTCTTTTCAGTTCTTCCAGGGTTGAGCGTTTCAGGAGTGTGAAATCGCGGGGATTGTCCTTCTCGTAGTTGTCGAGATCAACGGTCTTGCCGGTTTTTATCTTTCCCAGGTCCACACCTGACAACCGGCCGTAGGGCTTAAACTTGGAAATGTCGAAATAAATGGAGCCGTGTTTTTCATATGCATAGCCCTTATGGATGAGTTCATGGCTTATGTCTATCATATCAGCGACATGTTCCGATGCCTTGGGATAGCCGGTGGCTTTTTTCAGACCGAGAATGTCGATCGCTTCCATAAACTCATCAATGTAATGGCCGGTATACTCCTGCAGAGGGATGTCGGCCCGGGCCGCGCCGGCGATGGTGTTGTCGTCGAGGTCGGTAAAATTCATATAGGATTTGACCTCAAATCCCTTGACCCCGAGAAAACGCGTGATCATATCGGCAACAACCAGTCTGCGGCAGTGCCCCATGTTCGGTGACTGATAGGCGGTCGGTCCGCAGGCATAACAGGTAACGCGGTCTTTGTGAAGAGGACGGAATTCTTCCTTTTTCCTGGTCATGGTATTGTACAGCCGCAGGGAAGAGGGTGATGCTTCGTGCTGCGCCGGGCGCACAAAAAGAGAGGTGCTCAGGTATCTTTCCCCGCCGTCCGGAAGGATGGCAACTATCATGCCCTGCTCAATTTCCCGGGCGTGCTGCAGGGCGGCAAACATGGAAGCACCCGAACTCATGCCGACAAAGATACCCTCTTCCCGCGCCAGCCGGCGGGCCGTGCGGTAGGCATCCTCGTCCACGACATTGACAACCCGGGTGGGCAGCGATTTGTTAAAGATTCCGGGCTTGTACGATTCCTTCATATTTTTCAGGCCCTGGATTTTATGGTCAAAATAAGGTTCGACTGCAATCACCCGGACATGTGGATGATTTTCCCTGAACCACCTGCTGACCCCCATTGCCGTCCCGGAAGTGCCGAGGGTGGAGATGATGTCGGTTACCCTGCCTTCGGTCTGCTGCCATATTTCCGGGGCAGTGTGGCGATAATGTGCCTGCCAGTTGGCTTCACTGTTGAACTGGTCGGTCATGAAATAAAGTTCCGGAAGTTCGCGGCCCATGGCGTATGCTCTTTCAATGGCTCCGTCGGTGCTGCGTTTTGCCGGAGTGAGAATAATCTCTGCTCCATATGCCTGCATAATCTGCCGCCGTTCAACGCTGGCCGATTCGGGCATGACCAGCAGGCACCGGTATCCCTTGGCCGCACATACCATGGCCAGTCCTATTCCGGTATTGCCGCTGGTGGCCTCCAGGACAATTTTATCCTTGTTCAGTTCACCGCTCGCCTCTCCTGCTTCAATCATGGAAAGGGCGACGCGGTCCTTTACCGAACCGCCGGGATTAAAGGATTCCAGTTTGGCAAAAATGGCGACATCCTTGACAGGATTCATCCTGTTGACCGGAACAAGCGGAGTTTTGCCGATAAGTTCAAGAATTGAATGGATCATGATGACTTACGCAAGTGTTTAAATTGGGCCGGTACCATTAACAAAAGCATTACTGCTAGTGAGGATTCCGGTGATATGCCTGCCAGAGCCTGCACAGGGCATTGTAACATTGTTCATCCTTCACCGTTGCGGCAATTTCTGCAAATTTTTTCTGTTCTTCCGGGTTGATTTTAACGGGCGGCTGGATGACATTCCGATAATTTTCCTTTTCTTCATGCGGCTGCATGAGCCAGCGGATGTCATGAATGACCAGTTCATCGTTAAAATTTCTTACCTTCGCCAGCAACCCGGTTTTCTGCGCCTGGAGATGCTGCATCCAGATTGAATCGTTGACATATATCCACAATATATTTTTCCGGACATAGGCGGGCGTCGATTTCGCGGCAACAGCCTCACCGGCAACTTCCTGCCAGTGCTCGACCAGTTTGTATGTCTGCCAAAGGATGTGCCAGTCTCTGCTGCCGAAAACGTTCTGCAGCCTGGTTGACAGTTTTACCGGAAAGGATTTCTTCTTCATAGGGATTTTATTTTAACCCAACCGGAAAACTTATGCCACATAGTATTATGAACTGCGGGCAGCAGGATTAACCGTAATGATTATTAACTGAAAATTTGGAAAAAATTACAAAATAATTGACCCATATCTTCAATAATGAGATAATATAGTAATTTGTTATTCAATTAAATATATTGTTTTTTTTGTACCAATCTGAATCTGGGGGAGGAAGTTGGGAATGAATGGGGAAGTACGCAATATCTGCATAGTCGCAGCTGTTTTAGGGTTATTTTTCTGCGGGAGCGTATCACAGGCCGAAACTCTGCAGGAAGCTGTAGGGTATACGATCAGGACCAATCCTGAAATTAGGGCCGGGGCTTATAATCGTCTTGCCAGGGACCAGGAGGTCCGGCAGGCATTTTCCGCTTATTATCCTACTTTTGATGTAATGGGCGGTATCGGCTATCTGGATGCCGAAGAACCGGTGGAAGACGAATTCGAGCCGAAGGAAGTTACCTTAAGCCTGCGTCAGAATGTGTTTACCGGACTGGCCACCAAAAATGAGGTTGCCCGCCAGGAATCCAGGGTCCTTTCCCAGGCATACAGAATACGTTCCATCTCTGATAATACGGCCCTGCGAACCGCCCAGGTATATCTTGAAGTCCTGCGAAAACAGGAATTGCATGAACTCGCCAGGGAAAATCTAACCAATCATGAGCGCATCGGTGATCAGATAAAACTGAGAAGTGAATCCGGTCTGGATCGGAGATCGGACAACGAACAGGTAAACAGCCGTCTTAATCTCGCCAGATCAAATGTGGTTATTACCGAAACCAACCTGATAGATGCCCAGACCAACTATCTTGCCGTGGTCGGCCATTTGCCTGAAAATCTTGTCAAACCCGAAACGGCCGATTCCTATATGCCTGTTTCGCTGGAAGAAGCCGAACAGATGGCGATTAACGCACATCCTTCCCTGAAAGGGGCACTGGCTGATTTTGACGCCAGGAAATCCCAGGCAAAGGTTGCAAATGCTCCCTATTGGCCCGTTGTTGATATTGAGGTGGATAAAAACTGGTCGGAAGATACAAGCTACACCTTCGAAAAGCAGGATGATCTGATCGCCATGCTGCGCCTGCGCTATAACTTGTTTCATGGATTCAGAGATCAGGCCAGGAAAGCAGAAACCAGGCACCTGGTCAGCGAAGCCCTGGAAACCAGAAACAATACCCATCGGCAGGTTATTGAGGGCATACGTCTTTCCTGGATGGCGTACAAGTCGGTTCAGGACCGTATCCAATATCTGCAGGAACGGGTTGCCAATGCAACCGCAACTGCAAATTCCTATTCCAAACAGTGGGATATCGGCCAACGGACTCTTCTTGACGTCCTTGATACCGAGGCTGAGCAGATCGAAGCAAAAAGGGATCTGCTGGAGGCCGAATACGACGGCCTCTATGCGCAATACCGGATACTGAACAGCATGGGCATGCTGGTACCGTCCATGAACATGGAGTGGCCGGAAGAAGCCCTGGTGGAAAATGAAGTGGAATACATGCCGGCGGAAGAAGCCGACCAGGGCTGAGCATAAGCTTCATCGGTGTCACTGGCTGCACCTTTTTTAACCGCAAAAATAATGGCCCGGAGAGAGACGCCCTTTCCGGGCCATTTTTTTTTAAAGACCTATGATGGTGAATTTTCTCAGGCATAAGACGGACGCAATATCATGAAAGTGTTTTTCAGGTCCTCCTGCCAATCAAGACTGCCGGTATCCGGCTGTGCCTTTTGATTGATATGTCTGTCGGCAGGAGGATAATAAGCATTCTCTCTCCAGGGGGAATTTTTCCTGTAAAGAAACGCTGTTTCCTCTCCATGGGCATCATGTGGCTCCTGATGGCCGCGGCAATTCCTGTTTTCACCAGCGGAACCTTTTCTCTTGATGAAAAAACATTGGCGCAGGCTGCAAAGGAGTACGGTCCCGGGGCAAGGGAACGGCTGGAGGCATGGGTCAGGCTTATCCGGGAAGATCAGAGCGGGACGGATATGGAAAAACTGGAAAAAGTGAATTCTTTTTTTAATCAGGTGCAGTTCGTCGATGATAGTATTCACTGGAAGCAGGAAGATTACTGGGCTACACCGATTGAACTGCTCGCCAGCAACGGAGGTGATTGCGAAGATTTTTCGATCGGCAAATATTTTACCCTCAAGATTATGGGGGTATCCGAAGAGAAGCTGAATATGACCTATGTTAAAGCATTGCGGCTGAATCAGGCGCATATGGTTATCACGTATTATGAAAGACCCGGCGCCGAGCCTCTTGTTCTGGACAACCTGAATGAACAGATCAAACCGGCTTCCCAGCGGCAGGATCTTCTTCCGGTATACAGTTTTAACGGTATAAGTCTCTGGATCGCAAAGCAGCGCGGCAAGGGAAAAATGGTGGGTTCGAGCGAACGCCTCGGACAATGGAAAAATCTTCTCGAGAGAATGCCTGAGGGCCTCAACTGACAGGGGGAATGCAATGACACTTTACCGGCAACTTCTCATCTATATCTTTATCCTCTTTTTTCTCTTGTTTACAGGGACATGGATCGTAAAGCTCAATTCCACCAGGACGTTTCTTCAGGACCAGCTGGAGTCACATGCCCAGGATACGGCGACATCCCTGGGGCTGTCAATATCTCCGCATATCCAGGCAAACGATATGGCTGCCGTCGAGACCATGTTCAATGCTGTTTTTGACCGCGGCTACTACCGTATCGTCAGGCTGGTGGATATTGAAGAAAACGTACTGATAGACCGGACCCTGCAGGTTGCAATTGAGGGGGTTCCGCAGTCGTTTATCCGGCTCGTACCCCTTGAAACACCTCGGGCAACGGCTTTGGTCCTTTCCGGCTGGAATCGGGCCGGTGAGGTTATTGTGGAAAGCCATCCCGGGTATGCCTATAAAACCCTGTGGGAGACCATGGTCAGTACAACGAAATGGTTTTTGGCCATGTTTGTTCTTTTTCTGGCCGCCGGGCTCCTGGGATTGCACTATCTTCTCAAACCTTTGAAACAGGTTGAACAACAGGCCGAAGCACTGTGTAAACGCCGGTATGAGATCCAGGAGAAGGTTCCCTGGACCCGCGAACTGCGGAGGGTTGTCGAGGCAATGAATAAGATGACCTGCAAGGTTAAGGATATGTTTGATGAACAGGCAGGGGTCGCCGAGCGTTTGCGGAAAAATGCCTACCGCGATTCTTTGACCGGGCTGGGCAACAGGAGGTATCTGGAAGGTCAGGTCTCGACCAGGCTTAACAGGGGGGAAAGCACGTTAAAGGGTGCTTTTCTGCTGGTGCAGATAAATGATCTGCAGAAGTTGAACATGGAGAGGGGATTTCCGGCCGGTGATGAAATTCTCCGGAGAATTGGCCGCCGGCTGGAGGAAGAAACACGCCTGGTTGCAAACAGCGCGCTGGCGCGCATCACCGGCGGTGACTTCGGTTTGTTCCTGCCGGAGGTTAACGGCGAAGATGCCCGTCTCACCGCGGAATCCATCGGCAGGGCATTGTCGCAGCTGGCCGTAGAAGGACTTGCCCTGACGGATAATGTAGGCCATGTGGGCGGGGTTGTCTATAATCGGCCGGCCAGTTTCAGGGAGCTTCTGTCGACTGCGGATACCGCACTGCAGGCCGCCTGTCTGGAAGGAAAGAACAGGTGTGTAGTCCAGCAGCTTTCCGCGGATTCCGAAGCAGCTGCCCGGGGCCGGCAGCGGTGGAAGGAAATCCTGATGCAGGCACTGTCGGAAGGGGATATTGTTCTCTATGTGCAGCCGACGGTCAGATGCAGCGACCCAAGCATATTGTTCCACCTGGAAGTCTTTTCAAGAATCAGGGAAAAATCCGGGAAAATGCTCAGTGCCGGCATGTTTATGCCCCTTGCCGAACGGCTGGGCCAGGTTTCCTCTCTGGACCGCCTTGTTCTGGAGAAGGCTATGCAGGCTTCGGCCGATGCGTTGGGGACGGATCAACTGGCGGTTAATGTTTCTCCGTCGTCACTTAAGAATGAAGAATTCAGCAAGTGGGTGGTGCAGGCGCTGAAAAAGCTTCCGCCCGGGGCTCCCAGGCTGAGTTTTGAATTCGCCGAATTCAGTGCGGTGCAGCACCTGGATCTCATCCGGAGCTTCGGAGCGCAGGTGCAGGAACTGGGGCACGGTTACGGACTTGATCATTTCGGCCAGGGGTTTTCAAATTTCGGCTACCTGAAATCCCTGCGGCCGGATTACGTGAAAATTGACAGGGCATATACGGATGAACTGAAAAACAAAGACAGTGACAGCCGTTTCTTTATCGGTTCTCTTACCGGAGTTGCCCACAGCCTCGACATCATGGTCATTGCCGAAGGGGTTGAAAACGAAGAGCAGTTCAACCTCCTCCAAGAGCTGAACCTTGACGCTATCCAGGGTTATTTTATCGGCAGGCCGGAACCCATCAGGCCATAGATTTGAAAGTTTCAAATGACGAGTGTTGAGTGTCGAGTTACGAGTTAATGGCAGAAATCCAAACTCGACACTCGATACTCAACACTCGTAACTCTTAAAGAATATCCTGATCATCGACCATCAGGGGATCGGTATTGATCATTTCCCTGGCCTGTTTCCGTTCGCGGATTTTTTCCTGTGCCTGTACCGGCAGTTCGGTAAACAGGATGACGTTTTTCTTGATCAGCAGGTCGATGAGATCCTCCAGGACGCGGATGATGCTTTCGTCCGTTAAGGCCAGAATCTGTGCCAGGGAGTTTACCTCGCTCTCGGATCGGCTCAGAAAGGCGAGCACTTCAGCATTGAGCAAGGAAAGCTTTTCTCCGTCTTTCTCCCCGGGTGACCGGCGGCGAACGGCAACAATATCTCCCTTGTCGTTCCTTTCAACATACAGCATATAATTCTCCAGCAAAGGTTGGGGATCGAGACTGGATACCCTTTACGGCAAAGTATATAATTTTTCCTTGAAAACACCTGTAAGAAGAGAATAACATTATACATTCACCAGTAAATATTGTACCATTAAAGACAATCCCATACAAATATAACATCAGACGGAACCCGATGAATGATACTCTTGCAGAACGGGATGCCGGTTTACTGCTTTACGGCAGCGATCCGGACATTCAGGATGACCCGCTGGCCGACTGCCTGGTCCAGCTCGCCAGGCTGCATGACCGTCCTGTCTCCCGCGCTGCTCTGACCGCCGGGCTTCCTCTGGTCAACAACCGGCTGACCGTGGAGCTGTTCAAACGTGCTGCCGGCAGGGCAGGTATGGCAGCCCGGGTGCTCAAACGGCCCCTCAGGGACATGAGCAACCTTGAACTCCCGGCCGTGCTGCTGTTGAAGAATTACCGGGCCTGCATCGTGCTGGCCATCGACCATCAGGAAGAACGGTTGTGCGTTCTCCTTCCCGAGACAGGAATGGGCGAAGATACCGTATCCTTTTCAGAAATAGAAGAGCTGTATAGCGGCTATGCCATATTCGTTCGTCCCAAGTTTCGTAAAGAAGGTCATACCCTGGATGAATTGACCGGGAAAACGAAAAACTGGTTCTGGGGGTCTCTTTTTTCTTCCTGGCGCATTTATCGCGATGTGCTGGTGGCCTCCTTCATGATCAACCTCTTCGGGCTGGCCGGTCCGTTTTTTACTCTGAACGTTTATGACCGGGTCATCCCTAATCTGGCCTTTGAAACACTCTGGGTCCTGGCTTCCGGTATCGTGGTCGTTTATCTGTTCAATCTCCTCCTGCGGGGACTCAGGGGGTATTTTGTCGACGAGGCCGGTAAGAAGGCCAATCTGCAGATATCGGCCATGCTCCTGGAAAAAGTACTCGGCCTGCGCCTGGAGGTCCGTCCGCAATCGGTCGGTTCTTTTTCCAAGAACCTGCAGCAGTTTGAAAGCATCCGCGAATTTATCACCTCATTTTCCATTACCGCGCTGATCGACCTGCCGTTCATGGTCCTGGCCCTTGGGGCGATCTGGTACCTGGGCGGCTCCATTGTCCTTATTCACGTTTCCGCCGTCCTTATTCTGGGCCTTTATGCCTTCGTTGTTCAGGCCCCCCTGAAAAGGGCTGTTGAAGAAACTTTCCAGGCCTCGGCCCAGAAGAACGCTATCCTGGTCGAGGGCTTGTCCGGTATCGAAACCATCAAGATGCTGGGGGCGGAAAAGCAGATCCAGAGAGCCTGGGAAGAAGCGGTGAGTTATATCGCCAAGTGGAGCGCCCGTTCACGGCTCTTTTCCTCTTCGGTCAACCATTTTGCCAATTTCGTGATGAACATGATTGTCGTCGCAACAGTGGTTGCCGGAGTGTATGTGATTTCCCGGGGTGAATTGTCCATGGGCGGGCTGATTGCCCTGGTTATCCTCAGCAGGCAGGCGGTTGCGCCTATGACCCAGGTGGTCAGCCTGGCCACGAGGTATCATCGGGCAAAAATTGCCTTGAAAACGCTCAATGACATCATGGAGCTTCCTGTAGAGCGGCCGCCCGGCAAAACTTTTCTTCAGCGTTCCGCCTTTACCGGGGCGATCGCCCTGAAAAACCTCACGTTCACCTATCCCGGCCAATCCATGGAAACACTCAAGGATATAACCCTTGCCATCAAGCCGGGTGAAAAGGTCGGTATTGTCGGACCAATCGGGTCCGGCAAGACGACGCTGGGCAAGCTGCTGCTGGGTCTGTATGAGCCGCAGGCCGGCATGGTCAGCATGGACGGAACGGATATCCGGCAGATAGATCCTTCCGAGCTGCGCCGTTTTATCGGTTATGTTCCCCAGGATGTTACCCTGTTTCGGGGTACGTTGCGGGAAAATATCATTCTGGGCGCACCCGATGTTGATGACGAAACTATTGTCAGGGCAGCCGATATGGCCGGGGTTTCGGAATTTGCCGGCAGGCATGCCAAGGGATTTGATCTTGAGGTCGGGGAACAGGGCAGGGGGCTCTCCGGCGGGCAGCGCCAGTGTGTAGCCATGGCACGGGCTCTACTGCATGATCCGCCCATTCTGATCCTGGATGAACCCAGCAGTTCCATGGACAACAGGACTGAAATCCATCTGAAAACCAAGCTGGAAACCATACTGCCCGGCAAGACGCTGATACTGATCACGCACAGGGCCTCCCTGCTCAGCCTTATCGAGCGGGTCATCGTAATCGACAAAGGCACAATCATTGCGGACGGCCCCCGGGAGCGAGTTCTTGAAGCTCTCAAAAAAGGACAGTTGAATATTTAAAAATGGCAGAAAACAGCGAACAAGAAAAATCCCCGCCGGCAAAGCTGAAATCCTACGGCTTGTTCCGGCGTATTCCGGCAGCTGATGTTGATCTGACAACGGATATCAGGACTACGATTCTGATTCAGTCGCCCGGCGGCGGCAGGTTTATCCTGTGGGGTGTTTTCCTGTTCATCATTCTTTTCTTAGTCTGGGCCTATCAGGCAGAGATAGAAGAAGTCACCAGGGGGCTTGGGAAGGTCATACCTTCCCAGCAGATTCAGGTCATCCAGAATCTTGAAGGCGGTATTCTGGCTGAAATATATGTACGTGAAGGGCAGATAGTTGAAAAAAACCAGCTTCTGCTGCGCATAGATGAAACCCGTTTTTCCGCGCCCTACCGGGAGAGCCGTCTGCAGTATCTTGCCCTGATGGCGAAGATCGCCCGATTGCAGGCGGAAACCAATGAAACTCCTTTTGCGCCGCCACCGGAAGTCGTCGATGAAAAGCCGGAACTGGCAATCAGGGAACAGGAACTCTACGATTCAAGGCAGGAGGGGCTCACCGCGACTCTTGATATTCTCCAGGAGCAGGCTACCCAGCAGTCACAGCGGGTGAAAGAACTCAAGGCAAAGTTGAGAGAGTTGACCCAGACCTACGAACTGCTGACAAGAGAACTTGATTTGACCAGGAACCTGATAGCTGACGGGGCGGTATCCGAGGTGGAGGTCCTGAGACTTGAACGCCAGGCCAGTCAGATGCGCGGCGAGATAGAAACAACAAAACTGTCGATTCCGCAGGTTGAATCCAAAGTCAAGGAGGCGGTCAGAAAACTGCAGGAAGAAAAATTGAATTTCAAAAACAGGGCCAAGGAGGAACTGAACGAAGCCTATGCCACGCTGGGGGGAGTGTCGGCCTCATCCATCGCCCTGATGGATCGCCTGACGAGAACCTCGGTCCGCTCCCCGGTCCGCGGCACGGTCAACCAGATCCTGGTTAATACCGTGGGCGGTGTCATTCAACCCGGCATGGACATCATCGAAATCGTTCCCCTGGAAGACACCCTGCTCATCGAAGCCAGGATCAAACCCCAGGATATCGCTTTTCTCCATCCTGAGCAGAAGGCCACAGTTAAATTCACCGCCTATGATTTTACAGTTTACGGCGGCCTTGAAGCGGAGCTTGAACACATCAGCGCCGATTCCATCACCGATGATAAAGGGGATACCTATTACCTGGTCCGGGTCCGTACCAAGCAGAATTACATAGGCCTGGAAAGCGATCCCCTGCCGATAATTCCCGGCATGGTGGCTGCGGTCGATATTCTGACCGGCAAAAAAACAATCCTCAATTATCTTTTAAAGCCGTTGCTGCGGGCACAGAAACTGGCCATGCGGGAACGATAGAGCATGAGTATTTTTCTCTGCAGCCACAGCGACGCCGTCCGGGAGAGGTGGCATAGTGCCCTGGCGCCCGCCCGGAAAGAAGTGTACCAGGCAACATCGGTCAGCGAATTGCTGGCTCTTGCGATGAAGTTCAAAGTCGAGTTGCTCCTTCTGCATCGGGACATCGCATCGATTGATACAATTTTTCTGCTGCGCCGGTCCATGCCCGAATGCAAAATATTCGTCCTCTCCAATCGGCCCGACCAGGAAGAGGGGCTGGAGTTCCTCCGCTACGGTATAGTGGGGTATGCCAACACCTATATCGCTGCAGGACGCCTGGCTGAAGCAGTGCAGGCAATTCTGACCGGATCGGTGTGGATCGGTCAGGATATCATGCAGCTTCTGATCCGGCAGTCGTTCGAGTCGGCTCAAGAGGAACTTGATGAAAAAGCCGGATCGACCATGAAAGAAGTTTTCAAAAATCTCTCCAACCGGGAATACGAGATTGCCAACCTGATTGCCCAGGGACTGACAAATGTGGATATCGCCGATCGCCTCGCCATTGCCGAGCGGACCGTCAAAGCCCATCTTAGTTCCATCTATGCCAAGACCGGCACCAGGGGAAGGCTCGGGCTGGCCCTGCTGGTGAACAGGGGAGGGTAAGGAAGAGTCAGTTGAATAGCTGTTAAGGCTTAAGGCTGTTAGGAATATTAAAGGTAAAGGGAATCGCTTTTACCCGGCATCAGCTTTTTAAGCCGGTTTTAAAAAAATAAGCGCGCTGCCGTTTATGGACAGCGCGCTTATTTTTGGCCGAAATATTCCCGGAGTTTACCGGGAAAGATCGGGTTAAGGTCTAGACAGTGGGCTCCGGCGGCGGTACGATCTCATCAAGGTTGTCGTCTTCACCGGCATCGTAGTCGGTAACTTCGCCGGCAGCTTCTTCATCCGTGTCAAAGGTGTCTGCACCAGCGCCTCCGGTGATATCGTCATCGCCTTCACCGCCGAGCAGTATATCGTCACCATCGCCGCCGTCCAGGATGTCGTCACCTCCTCCGCCGACCAGGGTGTCATTTTCTTCTCCGCCGTCAAGCGTGTCGTTATCATCGCCGCCGAACAGTTCGTCATCACCGGTCCCGCCGGAAAGATCATCTTCTCCGGCACCGCCGACCAGCGTGTCGTTCCCGGTATCACCGCTTATGGTGTCGTTGCCTTCCTCGCCGAAGAGGAGGTCGTCATCATCGCCGCCGGAAATTGTGTCGTCACCTTCGCCGCCGGAAACAGTGTCGTTGCCCGCCCCGCCGTCGATGACATCGTCGCCGCTTTCATCCGCTTCAACCGTGCCGCTGTCGTCGTAGTCGACTCCGTCGCCATAGATGGTGTCGTCGCCTTCTCCGCCGTCGATAGTATCGTTACCTTCGCCGCCGTAGATGACATCGTCGCCTCCGCCGCCGTCGATGGTATCGTCACCCTTGCTTCCCATAATTGCTTCAGCTTCATCCGTACCGGTAATATTGCCGTCCGCGTCAAAGGTGACATCAAAGGTGCCGACAGCCTCATCGCCGTCACCATCTGTGGCAATAACCGTAACAGGTATGGTTGTATCAAAACCTTCATCCTCGGTAAAGACAGTCATGTTCAGGACTCTGTAGCCACTGCCATCGGCGGCCGTCAGGATGATGCCGTCAAAGGTTCCAAGGCTGCTGGTATCAATAAAAAGTTCCTGGTCGGAAGCCCCGCTTGCACCCTGGCCGCTTCCCTCCAGGTAGCCATTGGTGACTTCAATCCAGGTTGCAGTATCGTTCGAACCGCCGGTATCATAGACAGCCCAGTACAATGTTTCGCCGTTGCTGAGCGAATCTATGGTGAAACTCACCGCGGAAACCGGGAGCCGCACCGGGTCTTCATCATCAACATCCGGGTCCGGATTGGTGTTTTTAATGGTCAGCACGAGTTGTTCGGAATCGTCAACACTGTTGTTATCAACACCCATTCCCTGGACAGAAGAGTTAACAGTTGTATCGGTTTCTTCCGATATTCCAAAGACATGGATGTTGATATCGCCAAATCCGTCCATGTCTTCATCATCACCGGTATAGAAATCAATAAATTCATTGTTTCCGCCGCTGACCCCGCCTGATGTGAAGTCAATAAGATTACCTGCAGCGCCGTCAATTGTATCTGTTACGGTAACGCTGTATGTACCTGCATCCTGATCCAGGGTTATCCTGAAGACCTCCCAATCGGTATCGTCAGCCCGGACGGCAATCAAGTCACCGGTCGCGGCCGGAGCCAAGCCAAGGCTCTCTGCGGTTTCAGGGTCAATATAGATGACCATATGGCCGTCCGAGGTTATGAAGTTTCCGGATTTGTCGAGGGCAAAACCATCATCGTCAACAAGTGCACTCAGCTGAATAGCTGTTACTGTCGTTGATGCGCCGTCAGCCCCGAAATCAATATCCAGGTCAATACCTGTCAGGGTGTTGCCTTCTTCTTTGGCGAGAATGGCATCCATAGGATCGCCGACCGTCGGGGTATCGTCGTCGACACTGATGGCCAGGGTGCCGTCAACCGTGTCATTGTCGCCGTCGGTTAC
>JAWSUG010000017.1:71133-83974 GCA_033549385.1 Desulfobulbaceae bacterium
GGGTGCCGTCCTGCTTGATCAGCAGATCGTCGCCGTCCGCCTCGTAGGTGAATCCGGCGGGCGCGCCATCGGCCAGCCAGGTAATGGAGCCGCCGTCGGCGCCGAAGCTGTGGGCCAGGGTGCCGGTGACATTGGCCGCGTCAACATCGTCGCCGATGCCGCCGGGGTTGCCGCCGGCCAGGGCGTCGTCGTCGAGCAGGACCGTTGCATTCTCGGAGACCGTCGGGCCGTCGTCATAGATGGTAATGTCAAAGGTCGTGCTGGCCGTATCGCCGTCGCTGTCCGTCACCGTGGCGGTTACCTGGATAGGCGGCAGGGCGTCGTTCGGGTCGGTATCATCCGGATGCGTCTGGGGCGCCAGCAGGTTGAAGGTATAGGTGCCGTCGCCGTTGAGCACGATGTTCCAGGAGCCGTCATCCGCGGTCAGGATGTTGCCGGCCCAGGTGGCGCCGTCGGCTGCCAGTTCAACACTGCCCGCCCCGTCAGCGCCGTAGAGCGCGCTGATGCTGCCGTTGACGCTGATGGGCGAGAAGACGTCATCCGTAACCCCGTCGGTCTCGTCAATAGAGGCGCCTCCGGCGGTGATTGCCGGGCCGTCGTCATAGATGGTAATGTCAAAGGTCGTGCTGGCCGTATCGCCGTCGCCGTCCGTTACCGTGGCAGTTACCTGGATAGGCGGCAGGGCATCGTTTTGATCGGTATCATCCGGATGCGTCTGGGGCGCCAGCAGGTTGAAGGTATAGGTACCGTCCCCGTTGAGCACGATGTTCCAGGAATTGTCATCCGCGGTCAGGGTATTGCCGGCCCAGGTGGCGCCGGCGGCGGCCAGGGCCACACTGCCGGAGCCGTCGGCCCCGTAGAGTTCACTGATGGAGCCGTTGACGCTGATGGGTGCGAAGACATCGCCGGTCACCCCGTCGGTTTCGTCAACGGAGGAGCCGGTCGCGGAAATAGCCGGCACATCGTCGATCACAGCGACAAAGACTGGGACCTCTACGGAGTCGCCGTCCGTTTCAGTGGCAATTACTCCTACCTGGCCCAGGTTGAGGGTCTGGGTGCCGCCCTCAGGGGGATGCGGAAATGCACCTGTCAGGGTGGCGGTGACGGTTACGGTACCTGTCGTATTGGCTGCAATAGTGTCAGGTGCGCTCAGGGTCAGCGTTATGGCAACATCACCGTCAACCATCCCCTGGATGATGGTATCGCTCACCCGCACCCAGGTGACGTCATCGTCGCCCAGTCCGTCCGTATTGGCGAGCAGGCCGGAAAGATCTTCGGAAAAGACGAAGGAAACCAGCGGATCAGTGCCGGCGGTAAAAGAAAGGGAAGGCTGGCTGTCGCTGTGGACCATCTGCGCTTCGTCGACCACCAGCGAGGTGCCGTTACCGGCAGACGGGATATCGACAGGAGGCGGAGGCGGCGGCGGGGGCGGCACAACAGGTTCTTCGGGTTCCGGAATCGGCTCCTCGGCCACCGTTATGCCACCTCCATCGGGATCAAGAAAGTCATAGCCGATGCCCGTTGTTTCCAGGCCGAATTCCGGCAGCATTTCGTCACCGTCCACATCAAACACCGGGTAAGGATGGCCGCCGCCGGCTCCGGCTATACCCTCTCCGGCGGCAGGGGCGGGCAGGTCGAGAATCTGGTCTATATCGCCCTGTTCCATGGCCTGCTGGATGTCGGCAACTTCCGCTGCCATATCTTCGGCTGTTGCTGCATCTGCACCGCCGACCATATCCTGATCGACAAAGGCGTCGGACATCCTGCCGAGATCAAGCTGAGTCCCGTCCGCATCAAAGATGACGGAAACCATGCCGTCAGGTCCGGTAATGATGTGGTCGCCCAGGAAAATCGGGCTATTTGGCGCAAGAACCCGCTCCGTACCGTCTGTTCCAACTGCCTTTACCTGTCCGTACTGGATGACGACCTTGCCGACGGGTTGATTCCCACCGCCGTCAGTCCGGATTTGCGTATTGTCCGTCATGGTATTCCCTCCCTTGGGTTTAAATGGTAATTGCACACTATAGTCAGGATGGTTTTATTATATATCTTGTTCAGAACACGTCTATTGTACCAAGGTACTAAGTGCTGAATTTAAGTTTGGATTTACGAGTTTGGAGTTTGGAGTAGCGGGTTTCGCAATCAGGCTGAAGACTGTTTTTAATTAACAAGAATCAGGGATGAAGAAGAAATTCGCACACGGGACTTTTGGAACGGGCTTTGGTTCACAGCACGGGACCGCCAGAGCTTTATCCCCCAATTAACTTGATTTTTTACCTGAAATTAAGTAAGCAAAATGAATAAAGAGCCGAGGTCGGCAGCGCCGGGAACACCATTCAGCCAAGAGATTGCAAAGAGAACAGATTGACAAGCCGGAAGCGGGGGAACATTTATTTTACAAACAGACAATTTTTCAGTTGCCATCTTGTCCTGCCGGGAAAAATCAAAATATTCTCATCTTTTAAAATTCTGAAACAGGAGCTTATAAATGAACAAGGACGATAAGCTCACAGATGTTTTAGGAACACTGCATAAGCTTACTTCGGCCATTTTCAGCGATGCTATCCAGCGTAAACTTATTCTCGATAATCTGACTGAAGCGGTTTTTACTGTAGACAAGGATCTTAAAGTCACTTCCATAAACAAGGCGGCGGAGAACATAACCGGCGCCAGGGAAAGTGAGGTCCTGGGGCGGACATGCTCCGAAGTGTTTTTCTCCTCCGGAGATGAGGACTTCTGCGTTATTTCCCAGGTAATGCTCGATAAAAGCCCGAAAACCAAACTGACCAGGCATCTTCAAGTCGGTGATCGGCTGCTCCCTGTCATGGTAAGTGCTTCACCCCTCACAGACAACAGCGGCGAACTGGTCGGCGGAGTCCAGTCCTTCCAGGAAATTCAGGAGATTTTCCAGCGGCAGCTTGTCCTGGACAGTGCCTTTGACGCGGTGCTCACGGTGGACATGGAATACAATATCACCATGTTCAACAAGGCCGCGGAACAACTGACGGGATTTGCCCAGGACGAAGTGATGGGCAAGCCGTTTCTTGAAGTTTTATATTCCGGCACCGACAAGCCGGCATTGGACAACACTCCGCTGGTAAAAGCTATTAGGTCCGGCCGGCCCGTAGTGGAAGAATGTATTTATATGACCACTGCTCAGGATGATATTCTGCCGGTTAATCTCAGGGCTGTTCCCCTTATAGACATCAGGGGGGAAGTAATCGGCGGAGTCCAGAGCTTTCGCGATGTAACCAGCCTTATCCAGAACCGGTTTATCCTCGACAGCGTGACGGACGGCGTTTTTACGGTTGATCGGAATCTGTTGATTACGTCGTTCAACAAGGCGCTTGAAAAGATCACCGGCTATACAACCGAGGAAGTGCTGGGCAGAAAATGCAATGAAATATTCGGCACGGAAATCTGCGGCACAGAGAATTGTCCGATGGCCGTGGCAATATCTTCGGGTTCGAGTCCTGCTGCCTCGAACATACACATAACCGGAAAAGAAGGGAACAGGGTCCCGGTAAATATTATCGCCAACGCGCTGACCGACGACCGGGGCAATGTCCTGGGAGGGGTTGAGACCATCCGCGACCTCTCGGAAATCACCGAACTGCGGCGTAAGCTTTCCCTGGAAAAATCAGACCAGGGAATCCTGACCAGAAGTCCGAAGATGCAGAGGATTCTCTCCGTCCTGCCCGAGTTCGCCAAAAGCGATGCAACTATCCTGGTGCTCGGCGAGAGCGGCACCGGCAAGGAATTGATCGCTCAGGCAATTCATGCGGAGAGCAACAGAAAGGATCATCCGTTTGTTGCCGTCAACAGCGGCGCCCTGCCAGACACCCTGCTGGAATCCGAACTGTTCGGCTACAAGGCCGGTGCTTTTACCGATGCAAGAAAAGACAGGAAAGGCAGGTTTGCGGCGGCTGAAGAAGGCACGCTTTTTCTTGATGAAATCGGCGACATATCCCCGGCCATGCAGGTCAAACTGCTGCGGGTCATTCAGTCCAAGACCTATGAGCCTCTCGGCTCAAACCAGCCTGTCAGAACCGATGTGCGGATCATCGCTGCAACCAACAGGAACCTGGAGGCCATGGTCCAGGAGGGCACATTTCGCGAGGACCTCTATTACCGCCTCAATGTTGTCAAAATAGACCTTCCTCCCCTGCGGGAGAGAATGGAGGATATGCCGCTCCTGGTCGATCATTTTATAGACAAGCTGAACAGGCAGCGCAATCGTCATGTCGAAGGGATATCGGAAGAGGTCCTGTCAATACTTATCCGCCATGATTACCCCGGCAATATCAGGGAACTGGAAAATATTATCGAGTATGCCTTCATTCTCTGCCACGATGGATTGATCATGCCCCACCATCTGCCCGAGTGGCTGACAAAGGATTATGATGAAAACTTGAGCATTGCCGGTCCCCTTTCCTTGAAGGATCTCGAAAGGAAAGCCATTATCGATTCGCTTAAGCGCAATGACTTCAAGAAGATGAAAACGTGCAGGGAGTTGGGAATTTCCAAAGATACCCTGCGGCGGAAAATAGCTGCATATGAAATATCCGATAACGAAATTATGGAAAATGATACAGGGTCACGTTAATTGATATGTACATGAAAATACGATCGGCAAAACTTATTCCCTATGTCTGGGGACTTGCGGTTGTCTGGGTCGTGATGGGCACCCTGATCACTGCCGCGTCCCTGATATGGAACATCAAACGGCAGCATAACGAAACCATTCAGCTTGCCACAATCGAAGCAAGCACGGTCTACGAAAAAGACCTCATTTACCACCGCTGGGCGACGCAGCATGATGGTGTTTTTGTCCCGATTACCGACAAGACCCAGCCTAATCCCTATCTGGCCCATATACCGGGAGCGATAGTCACCACCACGGAAGGACAAAATCTGACCCTGGTCAATCCGGAATATATGATCAGGCAGGTCTATGGCATGCAGACCGGGGATTTCGGACCGATTGAACACATTACCAGCCTTGATCCGGTGCGGCCCGAAAACGCGGCTGATCCCTGGGAAGCAAGAGCTCTTGAATCATTTGACCGGGGCGAGGACAGAGCCATTTCAGTGGAAAAAATCGGCGGCGAACCCTATCTCAGATATATGCGGCCCATGATTACGGAAAAAGGCTGCCTGAAATGTCATGCCGTACAGGGATATGATGTGGGGGACATCCGCGGCGGCATCAGTGTCTCCATCCCCCTTGCACCACTGCTGGCCATATCCAGAGAACATATTCTCGCCACCTCGGCGGCGCACATCACCTTCTGGTTTTTCGGGGTGGTCGGCATTTTTCTCGGAACCTACTGGCTGACCCTGACTATTCGGGAAAGGGAAAAAATGGAATCCCGGACCAGGTCGATTATCCATAACATGCTCGATGGGCTGATCACCCTGGACAAGGATCAGGTGATCAGGACCTTTAATCCGGCGGCAACCAGGCTGTTTGGTTACGAACCGGATGAGGTGATCGGTAAAAATGTGTATACCCTTTTCCGTCTTCCGGAAAAGTACAGAAAAATGGAAGGAGAGGAGTATAAAGACCAAGATTTTATCCTGGTGACCAACACCCCCTATGAGCTTGTCGGACGCCGGAAAGACGGAACTGAATTTCCCTGTGAAATATCGCTCAGTGAAACCCGGGAGGGAGAGCATCATCTCACTATTGCCATGGTACGGGACCTGTCGGGCCGCAAGGTGGCTGAAAAAGCCCTGCGCGACAGCCAGGAACAGCTGATCAAGCAGGAAAAGCTCGCTTCACTCGGAACCATGGTGGCCGGCATTGCACATGAAATAAACAATCCGGCCCAGGCGATCGGGTTTTCCATGGAAGGCCTGAAGATGAATGCCGAATACGTGAAGAAGTTCCTCAAGGAGCTGAAAAAATGTTTTTCCGATGATTCACAGGACCTTGTTACCAAGAGAAATCACCTGATGGAGCTGGTGGAGGATCTGGATCTGGATCTGGTGCTTGACGATATCGATGATATTGCGGAGAGAAATATCGAGTCGGTCATCCGCATAAACAAGATTATCAAAAGCACAAAGAGGATGGCTCATTTTGAGGATAATTTTACTGAAACCGACCTCAACTCCGTGGTCAACGATGCCGTTACTCTGACCCATAACCAGGTAAAATACGATATGACCGTCAAGCTGGACCTTGCGCCCCATCTGCCGATATTCCAGGGAATGCCGCAGGAGCTGGGCCAGGTTTTTATCAACCTCATTATGAACGCAAGGGATGCCCTCAAGGAAAAAGGGCTTTCCAAAAGTGATGCCGAACTCGTAATCTCAACAAGATACAATCGGTTAAGCAGGCAGCTGGAGGCGAGGTTCCAGGATAACGGAACCGGAATTAAGGCAGAAATTCTTTCAAAGATTTTTGATCCTTTTTTTACAACCAAGGGATTCGGCGTCGGCACCGGTCTTGGTTTGAACCTTTCTCATCTCATAGTTGAAGCCCATGGAGGCTGGATAAATGTAGAGAGTGAATATGGAAAAGGAACTACCTTCACTGTCCTGATCAGCCGGGATATCCAGGGCAATAAAAACAATTTGAAAAAATCACCGAAGCAGATTTTTTAAGGGACAAGATGATCGAGGAAAAAGCTGTCAAGAAAAACAAGCCCAGTATCGTTATCGTAGATGATGAGGAATCAATCCTGAAGGAACTGCGGATTCTCCTGAGCCGGAGCTATAAGGTGCATGTTTTTGCCAATCCTGTAGATGCCGAGGAATTTGTTGATCAGAATGAAGTCGACCTGGTGGTTTCCGATGAAATGATGCCTGAGATGAGGGGCAGTGAGCTGCTGGCCCGGATTCATAAAAAGCATCCTGATATCTGCAATATTGTTTTGTCCGGGCAAGCGGAAAAAGATGATATTGTCCGTGCCGTCAATGAAGGGCACATTTTCAGTTTCCTGTACAAGCCGGCTGAAAGGCAGCAGTTGATCAACGTAATCGAGAGGGGGCTGGAAAACCGTAACATGAAAATTCAGCTTGCCGAACAGAATGTGCAGCTGAAGGAATACAGTGAAAATCTCGAAAAAATGGTCGCGGAGAAAACAGCGCAGCTGGTCAAGGCATATGACCGGCTGAACATGCTCGACGAGAATAAAATGTACTTCCTGGTCTATCTGTCCCAGGAGATAGATTCCCCGCTGGACCGGATTAAAAAGCTTGCCGAAGTGCTGCTGGATTATTTCGCCTTTGCGGGCGCCGAGCCGCGGTTTGCAAAAGAGCGCATTGCTCTTAAACCGCTTGTCGATGAAATATTGACGGAACTTAATCCCCGCATCAATGCCGCGGGCATTGATGCGACGACGGATGTGGACGACGACGCAGCCATGATGGCCGATTATGGGTATCTGAAAAAAATTCTGAAAATCCTGATTGACAACGCTTTGATTTATACTCCCGAAGGCGGCAAAGTGAGTCTTACCGCACGCAAAGCTGACGGAAAAACTCAATTCTGTGTCGCGGACACAGGACAGGGCATTGAACACGATGATCTGAAAAAGGTGTTCAAACCTTTTGTCATGGACCGCAGCAAAAGGCACAAAAACGGTTTCGGGTTGAACCTGCCGATGGCCAGATCCATAATTGTCGGACACGAAGGAAGGATCTGGGCCGAAAGCAAAGGTCCTGGAAAAGGTTCGAAGTTCTGCATCGAAATGGACACGCCCTCCTGATCCGGTTTCCATGCAGGTGAAAGTTACTGCTCGCTAATTTTTTCCCTCTTTTGCAAAAGAAATTTTGAGAATTTTCTTATTTATGGTAAGAAATCTACGGTTTTTTTGAACAGGCCGGCAAAAGACCGCCATTTTTTTCAACCTTTTCAGGTTGAATATCATAGACAGTTTCCAAGAAAACTTGAGTGGCGCATGGTTTGTTTCGCCGGAATGAAAAATATCAATCCGGAAGAACACGCCTCTGTTTAAACCGGCACTGGAAACACAAATCTGAAAAAATACATGGAGTGAAGATGACCGGAACCGTACTGAAATTGCTGATTACTGCAGCTGTTGTTCTTTTCTTCTGCTGCACCCTGCAGGCTCAGATGATAAAAAATATCACCAATGACAATCAGGCCCCGCAGGCCGAAGAGAAAGTCTTTCGCTCCATAGGACCCGTGGAGGCGCTAAGGATGCTTCAATCCAGGAATGATGTTCTGTTTCTTGATGTACGCACCGCAAAAGAAAGATCCTATGGGGCTATTCCAGGATCTGAACTTGTTTCCATATATCCCCTTCTTAAGGGCGACATTCCCCTTCCGAAAGATAAAGCCATCCTGCTGGTCTGTGCTGTCGGCGGCCGCAGCTATATGGCAGGACAGGTTCTTTCCGGAAAAGGATACCGGGAAGTATACAACCTGAGCGGCGGGGTCAAGGGGTGGCATAAAGCCGGGCTGCCCCTGACATATGATGAAGCCGCTGTAAAAAAGTAGCTCTGCCTGCCGCCTTACAAGGAACACAAGACGGGAAAGAGGGAGTCAGGAGGGCAGCCATGCCCGGTATTTTTTTATAAAGTCAAACGGCTGATAACTGAGTTTTGCGGACCTGAGGCCGTCGCTGCCCAGATCCTGTTCGCGGTTAATATAGGTATATTTATCCGGCAGTATGAGCGCAAATGCCTGGTTGACAAACTGCCACAACCCCTTGTATCCGCTCACCGCCTTTTCAAAATGAATAACAAAACTCCTGCCCCGCATAAGCTCTTCACCCAGTGAATAGGCAACGGGCCTGCCGGCAGCATAATAGATTCCTCCGCACAACTGCAGTTCCTCCATATATTTCAATGCTTCCCTGGCAGCCGCATAGTCACCCGGATTATCATGTCCTTCCCGCCATTTTTCCAGGATGAGGATGGCATCTTCTTTGTATTTTTCAAGGAGCGGTCTGCCCTCATAGGAATAAGTGCTGATGAATGCCTTGATCTGGTTTCGCTTTCTGGAAAATTTTCGGCCGGTCAATGCAGCAAGGTCTTTGCGAAAATACAGGTAGTCGAAATTATTTCTGTCTTCCTCAACCCTGAGGCCCTGCCTCCTTAAATAATCCGCCTGTGACCCGGAAAGACATTTCATTGAACCGAAACGGCGCAGTAAGGTATCCATCATATTTTCGGGCGGCAGTCCAAAGGGACTCATGAAAAAAGGACTGCCCGCATCACTCCCGGTAATGATGATGGATTCGTCATGAAGCCTGGTAATCCGGTAATGATGGTCCTTTCTGAACAGGTAGAGATTGGCAAAGGTAAATTCGGAAATCCCTTCTTCCAACTCCTGGAAAAAAGGATGGAGAAAACTACGCATTGCCAGCGAGAGCTCTTCTGTCTGTGGAAATAAGGATATCATATTGAATTGGTTTTCCTGAATTTGAATACCCGGATTATACCCGGCTTCAATTATAATTCAAGAATGGAGGAAAAGCTGCGGTGAGAAGTAGAAAAGTTAGGACCAAGGCAGGAGGTAAACCACCTTGGTCCTATCAAGGAGAAATTTACTGAAGCGCCATCAGTATGTTTTTTTATACCACGGTGTGTCATAATGGTCAAGAAAAAAGTTTTCAATGGTAACTTTAAATTATACTGTTGAATATCCGTAATTATCAGTATTAAGTCAACCTTTGGGTAGGTGTTTAGAGCAAAAAATCATGTAGAGATTCCGCTGGGGCGGCTATTGTAAACATGTGCCATCTGTTTTATTGAGTAAAACATAAGATGTTGCAACTTTATCATAACCCTGCATAAGGAGAAACAAATGAACCTGAGTGAGTATTTTCAGGAAAAATCAGGCTTCGGAGTGCTGGCAACAGCCGCTGGAAGCGGTGAGGTCGATACCGCTGTTTTTTCGGCACCCCACGTAAACGAGGACGGTACCATAGCTTTTATCATGCGGGACCGGCTGACCCGCAAGAATCTGCTCTCCAACCCTTTTGCCAGCTACCTGTTTGTAGAGAGCGGGAACCATTACAAGGGGCTGCGTCTTTTTCTCAAAAAAATCAAAGAGGATGATAATCCTGAACTTATCGCTTCCATGACGAGAAGACATCTCAGTCCTGAAGAAGATAAGGCAAAGGGACCAAAGAGCATGGTGTATTTTTCCGTAGGCAAAATACTGCCGTTGATCGGAGCCGGAGACCCGGGCGTTTCTCCTCTGTAATCATCAATTACTTCTTCGGGGAGAAAAGTTAAGGCCTGCAGAAACAACATGGGAATGTAAAGGCAAGCGAGGGAACAGTATGCACGTTGGATTTATTGGATTGGGAAATCTGGGCAAAGCCATAGCCGGCAGGCTGCTTGACTGCGGCCGCACACTGACAGTTTGGAACAGGACGCCGGGAAAGGCAGAAGGGTTGAATGCTGTCGTTGCCGGAACTCCAGCCGAACTGGCTGATGCATCTGACATGATTTTTTTGTGCCTGTTTGACAGCGAAAGCGTCAGACAGGTGCTGACCATGGATGAAATCGGCCTGCTTGCCGGAAATGTGGAAGGTAAAACAATAGTGGACCTGACCACCAATCATTTCGGCACGGTGATGGATTTTCATGCCCTCTGCCGGAGAAAAGGCGGGGCATATCTGGAAGCACCTGTCCTGGGCAGTGTCATTCCGGCGTCCCAGGGGGGTCTCACCATCTTGGTCAGCGGGGAAGAGCGTATCTACGAACAGGCAAAACCCGTCCTGGAGGATCTTGGCAAACATCTTTTTTATCTTGAAAAACCCTCGCTGGCGACCAAAATGAAACTCATCAACAATCTGGTCCTCGCCGGTTTTATGGCCGTCCTTGCCGAAGCAACCGCTTTCGGCGAAAAGGTCGGAATAGGAAAGCAGGAAAACCTTGAGATTCTTTCAGTTGGCGGTGGCAATTCCCTGGTCCTCAATGCCAAGAAAAAAAAGCTTCTGGAAGAGGATTTTTCCGCGCATTTTACCAGTGCCCTTCTCGTTAAAGACCTTCACTGTCTGCAGGACCTGGGCTATGTTCACGGACTGCCCCTTTTTACTGCTGCCGTAACCAGGGAAATGTATGCCAGGACATGCGAGTCGGGATTTGCCCATGAAGATTTTTCGGCTATTTATAAATTTTTCCAGGGAAAGTAAGGCCTGACTGCGAATTTTAAGGAGAGGAAATTATGGCGGCACTTTTTGAGCTGACCACTATTAACAGCATGACGCTGCGCAATAGAATGGTACGATCGGCGACCTGGGAGGGGATGTGCGAACCGGACGGAGAGCCCACCACGAAACTGGCTGATTTTTACCGCCGTCTCGCAGAGGGCGGCATCGGCTTGATTATTACGGGATATGCATTCGTCCGTCCGGAAGGAAAACAGCTCCCCGGTCAAATGGGTATTCATACCGATAAATTTGCGGCCGGTTTTATTGGGTTGACCGATGGAGTTCATGAAGCGGGCGGGAAAATAGCTGTTCAACTCGTGCATGCCGGCGGCCAGACCGATACTGCAACAGCCGGGCGGCGGCCGCTGGCGCCTTCAAGCGTGTCCGTTGCCCAGTATTCGGAGGTGCCCGATGATTTGAGCCGGGAGCAGATTAAGGAAATCGCTGCCGCTTTCGGTGCGGCAGCGCGCCGGGGCAGAAACTGGGGATTTGATGCGGTACAGATCCATGGCGCGCACGGCTACCTCATCAACCAGTTTCTCTCCCCGCTGACAAACCGGCGAAGGGACCAATACGGCGGTTCTCTCGAAAACCGCAGCCGTTTTCTCTTTGAAGTTCTGAACAGGGTTCGCGACGAAGTGGGACCTGATTATCCAGTGATGATCAAGCTTAATGCGGCAGACAATCTCGAGGGTGGTTTTACGTTAAATGATGCCCGGCTTGTAGCGCAAAGACTTTCAGAAACCGGAATCGACGCCATTGAAGTCTCAGCCGGAACTCCTGCCTCCGGTAAGGAATCACCCGTTCGGATGGAAGTCGGCAGCCCGGAGCAGGAAGGGTATAACTTGGCCCTGGCTGAAGAAATCAAAAAATCCGTGCAGTGTCCGGTAATGGTCGTCGGCGGCATACGATCCTATGAAGTGGCGGAAAAAATTGTCGGCGCGGCTGGTCTGGATTATGTTGCCATGGCCAGGCCGTTAATCCGTGAGCCGGATCTGCCGGGCAGGTGGAAAAGAGGTGACCGCAGGCGGGCCAGCTGCATTTCCTGCAACAGTTGCTTTCTGCCCGGTATAAAAGAAGGAGGCATATACTGCATCGTAAAGAAAAAAGAAGAGGAGGAGGAGAAATAGCCTGAAAGCCCGAGCCCGGTCAATCCTTGTGGGATAGATATCGGCACTGTACACACTTGTACAGTGTATTCTTCCTGATAAACAACCAGCCGGCTGATCCCGCGGCAAAGGAACATAAGCCAACGCACACCGGACACCAGAAATCAACCGGAGCACAGCCTGCCGCCGGCATCTGGTTTTTGGTGCTCATCGCTGAATAGCACAGAAGTATGGCAAAGAATATCCCGAATGCGGTCGGTATAACAATAAGAAACCCCAGAATTCTGGCTTCCTTTTTACATGCGCTGCAATCCAAAACAACATTTCCCGTGCAGATGAAAATATTTTACTTTTGATCTTAATTATCACTATTTGATAACTAAACAGTTTGATTTATCTTTATTTATATAAAAATAAAAATAAAATAATACAATCATAATGTTTAAGGAATGTCAGATACAGTTGCGGCAGGTGGGCAGAAAAGGAAATAAGATCTCTGAAAAGAAAAGCACTCAGCTCGAAAGCCAAGTGCTTGATATTATTGGTGGGCCGTCGGAGACTCGAACTCCGGACCAATTGATTAAGAGTCAA
>JAWSUG010000018.1:0-75182 GCA_033549385.1 Desulfobulbaceae bacterium
CCATATCTGCAGTAAGACGAGAAACGGAATGTTTACGGTATTCCGCAAGACGATACGGAAGAAGTGGCATGCCAAGCTGAAAGAGGTCTATGTCGAACTCCGCCGGCGGATGCATGCCCCGATTCCAGAGCAGGGAACATATCTTCGAGCTGTAATTGGCGGGCACATCCGTTATTATGGTGTGCCGCTCAACAGTCGTGCTATTTCATCTTTTCGCCATGCTGTCCGTAGGCTGTGGTTCAAGGTATTATGCCGTCGTAGCCAGAAAACACGGATTACTTGGGAAAGAATGGGAAAGCTGGCTGAACACTGGTTTCCACCAGCCCGCATATGTCACCCTCGGCCCCTGAAACGATTTGGCGTTATTACCTGAGGCAGGAGCCCGGTGCGGTAATTCCGCACGCCGGGATCTGTGCGGGGGGTATCAGGCAACTGGTATTCCTACCGCGACACAGGATGGCTTACTCCGTATACTTACGATAAATCTCAACTTCCCTTCCTTCCCGGCAGATTAATCTTGCCGGTTCCCATCCAAACCTCCGTTTGACTTCTTTTCCCACGGGATCGTATACTTCAATCATGGAGGGATCCTCGCTCGTATTTTCCTGGAGATCCAGATGGATCTCACCGCCTTTAGACAGTGGAGCATTCACTCAATTTCTCTTACATTTTAATCAGACAGCGGTGAGGTCAAGTCTATGACAATACAAGCTTATCAGATGAATCTCAGCACTATTGTGATCCCTTCATTGTGTGTTTTGCTCTTGTTGACGAGCTGTATCATGATACCGGTACCCACACCAGAGAGCAAAATTCTTGCTGGAAAACAGGTAACCGCAGAGCAACTCGACTTCTTGAGTTTGGAGAGCACGACTAAGCAGGTAGTAATGGAACGGTTGGGAAACCCAAATTTCATCTGGGAAGATGAGCGCATTTTTACTTATAATTGGGATATGCGCCAAGGGATTCTCTTCTGGGCTGTTGGTGGGATGTCCCAAGGAGCTATGGCGGGAGGAGGGGGTATGACCGATATTCCAAAGCACCACCTTCTGCTCATCCAATTCGATGAACAAGATCGGGTACAGCGCTTCGAGCGAGCGACACGGCCTTTGTCCCAGACATACATAGAATTTTTGCAATATTGGGCTAAGTAGACCTAAATAGTATAGCCTTCAAAATCAAAAGAGATTCTTAAATGAACAGGATACACCCTCAGGCGATCCCATCATTAACGTTTTTGACCCGTGAGGATCGAAATGCTGGTCGCCATCGATCGGTATTTGTTGAATTGCATAGAATCTCTTGTCAACTTGTCCTACTTCTTCATCTTGTCGGTTGCAGCCCGTTGATGGGTGGTTTATCTGAAAAAGAAATGGCCGCGGTCGATGCCGGAGAAAAGACAATCGTTCTATTACGTATAGAATGCACGGCAGGTGGTCAACCGTGCGAACCCTTAAATAATGTAACCTTTGGGTTGGGGTCTTTCGAAACCGCAGGTGCACCCAAGGAAATAACAACTCGGACTTTGTCACAAGAGTCGGCTCGCATGGGATGGACCTACTTTGTCCTCGAGCCAGGCCTCTATTATCTTGCAGTACTTACACCTCGGCAAACTGATGTGTTTTCCTATCAGAAAATGTTACAGGATTGTCCTCGTTGGAAAATTGACATACCTGAAAATATTAAGTTTCTGTATGTGGGAACATTACTGCTGGAAGGTGAGGGAATTAAACCGCTATTTGGGGGCAAAGGCATATTTGGTCACGATATCAAATGGCGTTTGGCGTCTATAAAAAGCATGACAATGCACGACGATCATGAACTCGCGGTCAAACTCCAACATGACCATTTTACCGATTTTGGTCCGGTTAACATTGCACTGATGCAGTACTGGCAAAAAGGCGACCCTATTATTCTCCGGTCGCCAGTGCTGGACAAGAAGGGCATTTACATCAAACCCCATGTGACAGCGCGTGACGCTGGCCTTCCGCGGCAAACCCAAGTCCTAATCACGGACCTCCGCAAGGAAAGAAGATTTCAACGTTCTGCCGCCTTTGGGATTCCAATGGGCCGGATCATACTGGACCCCACCGCGCCGGAACTGGTATCGACCATGATCGAGACGAAGTCTGACGAGATTCTTCGACGTCAAGACGGATCGCAACCGGAAGAGATCACATGCGAGATACTGGCCTTCGAAATCGCTACGCCGGCAACACTCCTGTACTGGGATGTGAACACGAGGATTGAATTTCTGCTGCGTGTGCGCGGGCAGGATCGGGAGGTATCGGCAATGGCAACCGAGCGGACGTATTTATGGCCTTCGGAGAATTTGATCACCCGTGTGGTCAATGAGGCGCTGCGACAAGTGGAAGAGAAATCCGAACTCGCACTCCAGGAGTTGCTTGCCATCCCGGGCGGAAAAGAGTGATTCTGATAATGATATTTTCATCAGCATGCTGGGTGTGATCCATTTCCCTGGGCCATGTTTATGCCGTCCATAACGAACAACACTCTCAGCCCTGACAATGAAGAAAACAGGCAAGCTGTTTCAGCAAACATTTGAACAGGTTGCCCGAGTGAATATTGCCACTACAAACCTCGTAAGTTCAAGGTGGTTTCCATATTGTAGATGCTCTGCGACCAGGATATTTCCTACGTATACTTACATACATAACAAGTTTTGAGATATATTGATAACTTGAGATTGTCAGTAATAATATCTCCCTAACTTTTTGACTTCCTTCTTTTTCTAATGATATAATTTTATATTAAAGATAAAGCCAAACCTGCCGTGAGGGAGGGGCGAAAAACCACGGGTCATTCGAGATAGCCGGGTTGCCTTTTTTTTTAGTTAGTCCGGTCTTTATTATGGGCAAGAGAAGTCAGTCATGAGGAATTACAGAATTATATCAACCCTGATTACCATAGCCTTGCTTCTTTTTGTTCCAATATCGGCTTTTCCAGATGAGATAGAACAATGGGAAGTGATTTTAGATAACGGTCAGGGCCGTGCAAACTTGACTCTTTTGAAGAAACAGGGTGGAATAGTCACTGCAGACGGCAACTGGGAATATACCTACCAAGGGATGAAATCCTTAGGGCCATTTTTCGGGGCGCCGGTAACAATAGCTGGAAAATCCATAGTAATATCAGCTGCTGGTTCCGCAACAAGTCCATCCGCCCCTCCAGGATACACCACATCTCCTTACACCCTGGTCATTAGCGGTACGGCTTTTGATGGGCAGGGAAGCGGAACATTTACAATTAACTTTCAGACCTATGGCTGGCCGGATAAAATTTCTGGCAATTGGGTAGGGGCACGGACAAGCGGGAGTGGAGTGACCCTCGATGACCCAAACAATATAGATAACGATGATGATGGTTATACGGAGAATGGGGGTGATTGTAATGATTACAATTACTTGATTCATCCAGGAGCCAATGAAATTTGCGGTGATGGTATAGACCAGGATTGCAATGGCGAAGATAAGGCATGTCCGGTTATTATGCCTTGGCTTATGATATTACTGGAAGACAAGGATAATTAACCAACTGGACTGGAACCAGTCTATATTAATTTCTGGGGCTCTCTGGTATGACAGACTCAAAATAATGGTTACTTCCCCGGTAGTTTTATGCAAAACGATTTATTTTAGACAAAAGGGGGGAGTACTATGAATTTAAGTTATATTTTACCAACTCAATTACTCTTGATATTTCTCACAAGTTCCTTTGTATATTCCAACCCTTCTATGGTTTATGACCTCTATCCGAATGGAAACAGTTCTGAACCAACTGGACTAACTGTTTTCAACTCCCAACTTTTTTTTGCCGCAACTGATGGAACTACAGGTATTGAACTATGGAGGTATAATGATCTCGGTGCACCTTTACTTGTAGCTGATATTAACCCAACAGGGGACTCATATCCAAGGTCCTTTGCAATATTTAATTCCAAACTTTATTTCAGTGCTTATGATCGAATTAATGGTAGAGAACTTTGGGTTTTTGACGGAACGAATGCTCCAACGATGGTTGCAGATATTAACACGATAGTTGCAGATATTTACACTGGTGGATCATCAATTCCTTCAGGGCTAACAGTTTATAATTCAAAACTATATTTCAGCGCAGATGACGGAATCAATGGTACTGAGTTATGGGTGTATGATGGGGTAAATCCTCCCTCAATGGTTGCTAATATAAATCCGAATCAAGATATAAATGACCCTAATTATGGAAATTCTGATCCGAGAAACCTGAAAGTTTATAATTCAAAACTATATTTCAGCGCAAATGATGGATCAAATGGTTCTGAGTTATGGGTATATGACGGTGTAAATCCACCATCAATGGTGGCAAACATTAATCCTGAGTCGTATGTGTATGATGGTGGTTCGTACATGAGCCAAGGTTCATCTGAACCTTCCTCCCTTACTATCTTTAAATCAAAGTTGTACTTTAGTGCTAACGATGGGACGAATGGTGCAGAGCTGTGGGTGTATGATGGTAATACTACTCCAACAATGGCTGCAGATATTAATCCAGATGCTTATTATTATGAACCATCTTATGGTGATTTTAACGGTTGTTCTTTCCCATCAAACATGACAGAGTTTAACTCAAAGCTTTACTTTAGTGCAGACGATGGGACAAATGGTGCCGAATTGTGGGTGTATGACGGGGTATCCCCTCCCAAAATGCTGGCCAATATTAACACTGATCCTTATGTTATCTATAAAGGTGGGGCAAACGGATTCTCCTATCCCAGCGATTTTATTGTTTTCAACTCAAAACTTTATTTTAGTGCTTCAGAAGGATATAACGGTAACGGCAGGGAAATATGGGTATATGATGGTGTTAACCCACCCTCTTTATTTGCTGATATATACCCTGGCAACGATAACGCATCATCAAACCCGAGTTATTTGACGGAATATAATTATAATCTCTATTTTAGTGCTGATAATGGGGTATCAGGTCGGGAACTGTGGGTTTATAAAACACCTCGTCCACCAGCACCAGAACCAAAATCAATAACTCCAATATTGTATATATTACTTAAGCAACCAGAATCTTAGTATGTTGTTTTTTGAATAGTTCCTTATACAATTGGAATCTTGGTGGTTTTCGGATGCAGGTGCAAAGTGCAAATAAGCTGAAACTTTTCGCAAGTAAAGATTTTCTCCGACCTCATATAATCAAACCTTGGGTATTACGGTTGAGGGTTTTTCATTAAATAGACTACATAATTTTGCGCTGGGTTTCCGCAAAGCCATTCTCTTTTCTCATTTCTGCAGGAGGGAAAATGAATAATTTAATCAAGCGGTTCACTGAGAACAGCGTAAGATTGATGCTTTTCACTCCTTTTTTATTTTTACTGTTCAATGCCCTGGCCCTTTCTGCATTGCAGGCCTATCCCGTAGATAAGGGATCACACGCAACTGGGCAATCTTACAGCGACCTTCCCCCCGGTTCCGCGCCTGCCATAGCAAAGGCAATGCTGAAGGATTTGCCTGAAGATTATCAACTGCGGAGAGATTACAAAGGCTTTTCCATGTCCAACCCGTCACATGGTATGGACATCGCCTTTACCCCTGACGGGTTGCACGTCAAATCCTGCGGCAGGAGTTGGGGCATAGTCATGACAGGTTTTGGCACCCCCGGTTCGGTCAAACCTGTGGAAAAAGCGATGCTCAGCAATGATAACGGCATGATGGTGTATGCGCGCGGCAATGTTTCCGAGTGGTATATCAATTCACCCTTGGGTGTGGAGCAGGGTTTTACCATCGGTTCAGCTCCAGGCGGAAAGAACAGGGACAGCCTGGTGGTCGAGCTTTCCCTCTCCGGTGAGCTTCAGCCCAGCCTCGATGGCGACACGCTTGTCCTGGCGGATGCGCAGGGCAAAAGCATTGTCCGGTATACCGGCCTGCAGGTGTTTGATGCGGACAGCAGAAGCCTGCCGGCCCATTTAACTCTGGCCGGCAGCACCCTTCGCATCCTTGTCGATGCCACCCATGCCAGATACCCTGTCACCATTGACCCGTGGATTCAGCAGGCCAAGCTCACTGCCGGAGATGGGCGTATAAATGATAAGTTTGGCTATTCTGTTGCCATCAGCGGTGACACGATTGTGGTCGGAGCTTTGGGTGATTATTATTATTCCATCGATTCTGCCTACGGTTCTGCCTATGTGTTTGCAAAGCCTGCAAGCGGCTGGATCGATATGATCCAATCTGCCAAGCTCACTGCCGGTGATGGGGCTGCAGGTGATGGTTTTGGCTGGTCTGTAGCCATCAGCGGCGACACGATTGTGGTCGGGGCTTATCTTGATGATGATAACGGTTCAGATTCCGGTTCTTCCTATGTGTATGCAAGGCCTGCAAGCGGCTGGATCGATATGACCCAAACCGCCAAGCTCACTGCCAGTGATGGGGCTGCAGGTGATGGTTTTGGCTGGTCTGTAGCCATCAGCGGGGACACGATTGTTGTTGGGGCTAGTTGGGATGATGATAACGGCTATGAAAGCGGTTCTGCCTATCTGTTTGCAAAGCCTGCAAGCGGCTGGGCCGACATGACCCAAACCGCCAAAATTACTGCCGGTGATGGGGCTGTAGCTGATCGGTTTGGCGGGTCTGTAGCCATCAGCGGCGACACGATTGTGGTCGGGGCTTCAGGGGATGATGATAACGGTTCAGATTCCGGTTCTGCCTATGCTTTTAAGTTGGCTGAGGGTTCAAAAGCTCTGCCTTGGATTATGCTGTTGCTTAAAGATTAGTTCAAAGTTAAAAGCCCCTTCTCTTGGATGGAACAGACATGAGATTAATATTGCCCTTACCAGCCTCAATCAAATAGCAATCCTTCCTATATTGAGCTTATCTGCGAGTATCTGAACCATGCGCGGTTTAGTCTCTTGATAACGTATAATATTTTTCGCACAATTTGAGAGAGGCATGGTGGCCTCAGTTGTGGTAATTGGAATTCGACCAAAAACCCAAAACCACAAACAAAGGAGACCACCATGCAAAAACAGTATAACGCAAAAGCAGCCAAAATCATCCAGATTGATGAGGAGCAGGTTAAGGATCATCTTGGCGAGCTGGTCCGGGGAACGGTTGAGGAGACCTTGAACAATCTTCTCGATGCCGAGGCCGATCAACTCTGTAATGCGGCTCGTTATGAGCGTACTGAAGCCAGAAAAGACACCCGGGCCGGCTACTATGAACGGGGCCTGCATACCAAAGCCGGGGAAGTAAAGCTGAGAGTTCCAAAATTGCGCCAGCAGACATTTGAGACAGCCATAATCGAGGGGTATAAACGCCGGGAATCCTCTGTGGAGGAAGCCTTGATCGAGATGTACCTGGCCGGGATATCGGTGCGGCGGGTGGAAGATATCACCGAGGCCCTGTGGGGCACCAAGGTGAGCCCTGGCACGGTCAGCAACCTCAACCAGAAGATATATAAACGCATCGAGGAATGGCGTAATCGTCCGCTGGAAGGTGATTTTCCTTATGTGTACCTTGACGGCATCGTCTTGAAGCGGACCTGGGGTGGCGAGATCCGGAATGTCTCCGTCCTGGTTGCCACAGGAGTTACGTCATCCGGCTACCGCAAGATACTCGGTGTTGCCGAAAGGGGCCAAGGAAGACAAGGCCGGCTGCGATTTTTTGCGGCACCTGAAGGAACGCGGTCTCAAGGGGGTGAAAGTGGTTATCAGCGATGCCTGCCTCGGCCTGGTGGAGTCTGCTGCTGATTTTTTTCCAGCAGCTAAATGGCAGCGCTGCACAGTGCATTTTTACCGCAACGTGTTTAGTGTGGTGCCGAAGACCAAAGTAAAAGAGGTTGCCATCATGCTCAAGGCGATCCATGCCTCTGAGGATCGTGAAGCCGCCCTTGAGAAAGCAGAGTCAGTCATTAAAAAGCTCGAGAAAATGAAGCTTGGCCAGGCTGCCCGGAAGGTTCAGGAGAGCATAGAAGAAACTCTGGCTTACTATGATTTTCCCCACGCTCACTGGCGGCGAATCCGGACCAACAACCCTCTTGAGCGGATCATGCGGGAAATCAGAAGAAGGACCAATGTTGTCGGAGCCTTTCCTGACGGTAACTCTGCCCTCATGCTGGTAGCGGCCAGGCTCAGGCATATCGCCGGAACCCGCTGGAGCAGCAAGCGCTATCTTGATATGGACCTGTTGAGAGAACTTGAAATGGAAAAGAAAATGGTTGCCTGAGAACTACAACGAGGCCACCGCTAAATCAAAAGTGCGAAAAATTATTGCCGCTACCAGTCTCTTTGGAAAACCAAGCATGACACCTGTAAGGCAAAATTGAGTTTAGCCTGAAGAGATGTAAAATGGAGTATGCGTTGCTGCAGCTCAATGCTGCCGGTACCAGATGAGTTCATTGTCCTTGTAGACTTCCTTGATCCGGTGCAGGGGCACGGAATGGACTACTCCTTCACGGTCCATGATTTTGACGGCTCGGGGCTCATTCGGGGCAAAAATGAGTTCGAACAAGGGGACCCTGACAATCCGGTCGAGAACCCGGTCATAGTAGCCGATTTCAAAATGACCGCGGCCGAACTCGCGGTCCCATTGTATGCGGCTGAGCAGTTGGTGGACGGGGATCAATTCCGCCCTTTTGCTATCCAGTAGGGACTGACGAGATCCTCGAAGATCGTGATAGCCGCCCCCGAGCCCTGGCCCGCGGCGGTAACGATCTGCCGGTAGCCGCCCTCGACATCGCCGGCCGCATAGATTCCCGGGATGCTGGTCCGGTGGTTGCCGTCGCTTTGAATGAAGCTGTTGTCGCTCAATTCAAGACCCAGCTTGCGGGCGAGCTCCGTCTCAGGTTCGAAGCCGATGGCAATGAACACACCGTCCACGCGACTGGTGGTGGTTTCACCGGTCCTGTTGTTGTAGAGAACTACTTCCTTCACTTTTTTTTCGCCGCGGATCTCCTTGACCTCGGTATTGAAAATCACCTTGATCTTTTTTTCTTTCAGCTGGCTGACCAGGTGCTCCTGGGCCCTGAACACGTCCCGGCGGTGCACAACCGTGACCCGGATGTCATTGTTGGCCAGGTAAAGGGCGTCGGTCACGGCACTGTCGCCTCCGCCCACGACTATGACCTCCTTGCCTCGGAACAGGGCTCCGTCGCAGGTGCTGCAGTAACTGACGCCGCTGCCGGCAAATTGATCCTCCCCCGGGACATTCAGATGCCGGTAGCTGGCCCCGGTAGCCAGCAGGACCGCCCTGGCCGTGTAGCGGCGGCGGTTGGTCAGTACTTCGAAAGTCGGGCCTGTCCTGATCTCCATCACCTCTTCATCCGGAAAAATCGGCATGTACTGCAGGGCATGGCTGACCATGATATCGACCAGGGCCTTGCCGCCGATCTGGGCGAAACCGGGATAATTCTCCACCACCGGCGTCAGGGCGACCTGTCCGCCCAGGGCGCCGCGCTCTATAATGACGGCTTTCAGGCCGCTGCGGGCCGCATAGATCCCGGCGGTCAATCCGGCCGGGCCGCCGCCGATGATCGTCAGGTCCGTATCGACCTGCTCGGCATCGCTTTCCGGGATAAAAATATTCTGCTGCTCCAGCTTTTCCAGGGAAGACATGAACAGCTCTTCCGGCTGCGCACCCCGGGCGATCATGATTTCATCGGCATAACAGACCGGAACCCCGAAGGCGTTATACTGCTCGGCCAGGTCGGGATTGGCCTGGATATCGATGATTTCAAGGGAGATAATGTCGGGACCGGCGATCGCGGCTTTCAGTGCGTTGACCGCCTGCTGCGGGCAATAGGGACAGGTGGGGCTGACAAAAAGCTTGATCTTCCTGGGGGAGGTGATTTTCTCCAGGATTTTCCGCGACGGCTCGCTGATCCCTGACTCCCGGTACCCCAGCATGGTTATGGCTTCGATGAAAGTGCGGCCTTCCTGTCCCACCGGCGCGCCAAGCCAGCGGATGGAATAGTGCTCCGGATCGAACAGCAGGGTGGGGGAGCGGGTGACCTCGTACTGTTGCGCCAGTTTGTGATTCAAGGCGTATTCACGCAAAGTGACTTTGTCGGAAAGTTCCCGGGCTCCGCGGATAATTACCCGCGCCGCTTCGCAGTACTGGGTGTTGGTAAACGGATCGGTAAAGAGGAGGAGGGGAACCTCGAAATCCATCCCGGCAAAGAGGTCTGTCAGCCTTTTGCGGATCTGCTCCATTTCCTCCGTCGACAACTGCTCATCCTCCCTGCTGCCGTGCAATTCTTCATGATCAGCCATATCTGCCCCCCTGCTTGTGTATTACCCGGCATAAAGGAACAGTGCGGAAGTCGGGCCGGTCCCTTACGTAAAGATATTGTTGCATGCTATCCTCCCGCAACGGCAAGCACGATCTTGCCCCGGGTATGACCGGCCTGGTTCAGGATATGTGCCCTGGCCGCTTCCTGAAGGGGAAAAACACCCTCAATTTCCGGGCGGACGTGACCGCTGTCGATCAGGACCGCAATCTCGCCCAGCTGCACGGCATCGGGCTGGACAAAGACATGCGCGCAGAGCTTGTTGAGTGCCTCCTCCCCGCCAGCCTCCGGGCCCCGCAGGGTGGAAACCATGATGCCGCCTTTTTTCAGGACCTTCCAGGATCGCTGCCAGACCTCGCCCCCCATGGTTTCGAGGACGACGTCCGCGTCATGCACCGCATCCTCGAACGCGGCAGCGTTGTAGTCGATTGTTTCATGGGCGCCGATCGACTTTAAAAATTCATGGTTGCGGGCGGAGGCAGTGGCGATGACATGGGCGCCTGCCCACCGGGCGAACTGGACGGCAAAATGGCCCACTCCCCCGGCTGCCGCGTGGATGAGTATCTTCTGTCCGGACTGAAGGCCGGCCAGATCAAAGAGTGACTGCCAGGCGGTCAGACCGGCCAGGGGGACGGCCGCCGCCCGGATAAAATCGATGCTCTCCGGCTTCAACGCAACTTCCGAGGCCTTGACGGCAATATATTCGGCATAGGCTCCGTCGCGGAGGATTGAAGGACGGGAATAGACGCTGTCGCCGATTTCCAGGCCCTTTACCGCCGGTCCTTTTTCCTCGATGATGCCGGCAACATCCCAGCCGGGGATAAGGGGCAGGCGTATCCTGTCCCGCATGTATCCCCCCCGTATCTTCCAGTCGACGGGATTGACACCGGCGGCAAATACCCGGATAAGAACATCGTCCTCATGCAAAGCCGGCCGGGGAGCATCCTCATAGGAAAGCACTTCCGTGCCGCCATGGGAATGGATGCGTATCGCCTTCATTGTGGCCATGAGAATCCTCCTTTTTTCAGTTTGCCGGTCTTATTTTTCTATGCCGGTGTACTGTCGCCGGCTTCATCCTCGCCGTCGGGGCCGCTGAACCACCGGAATTTACCGGCCAGTTCCAGGATTTTATCCTGCACCGTCCGGTTTACCGTACCTTCGGGATAGGTTCCGTCCTCCTGTTTTTCACCGGCATCCTTGCCGGTCAGCAGGGCGATTCCCTGGTCGATTGTGGCAACCGCATAAATATGAAACTTGCCGTCGCGCACAGCCTCGATAACTTCATCACGGAGCATGAGGTGCTTGATGTTGCTCTCCGGGATCAGCACACCCTGGGTGCCGGTAAGCCCCTTGATTTTGCAGACCGCGAAAAAGCCTTCAATCTTTTCATTCACGCCGCCGATAGCCTGCACTTCCCCGCGCTGGTTGACGGATCCGGTGACAGCCATGTCCTGCCGGATCGGAAATCCGGAAAGGCTGGAGAGAAGTGCATAGAGCTCGGAAGAGGACGCGCTGTCCCCTTCAACACCCTCATAAAGCTGTTCAAAGGTTAAGCTGGCGGAAAATGCCAGGGGAATATCTTCGGCATACCTGCCGCCCAGATATCCGGCCAGGATCAGGCTGCCTTTGTTGTGAATGGGTCCGCCGAGTTCAGTTTCCCGGTCTATATTGAGAATGCCCTTGCTGCCCACAAAGGTTTTTGCCGTGATCCTGGAAGGTTTGCCGAAACTGTAATCACCGAGAGACAGCACGGAGATGCCGTTCACCTGTCCTGTTACCTCCCCTTGGGTATCGATAAGGATGGTTCCTTCCTCGATCATATCCTGGATAATTTTTTCAATACGGTTGGAACGGTATATTTTTTCATCGATAGCCTTTTTTACATCAGCGGCGCCCACCAGGTCATGGCCGTTTTGACCGGCCCAGAAGGAAGCTTGCCTCACAATGTCCACCACATCGCCGAAAACCGTGGTCAATTTTTTCTGATGAGCGGCCAGACGGGCACTGTACTCTATGACATTGCTGACCCCGTCCGGGGTAAAGTGGTTCAGTTTTTCTTCGCGGCAGATATTCCCGATGAATTGGGCATACTGCCGGCCGGATTCCTCGGTCCAGGAGGTATGAATGTCAAAATCGGCCTTCACCTTAAAGAGCCGGGGAAAATCCTGATCCAGATTATACAGGAGGTAATAGAGATAGGGATCGCCGATCACGATCACCTTTATATCAAGGGGGATCGGCGCGGGTTCCAGGGTGCGGGTAGTCATGAATCCCAATGTTTTTTCCATACTTTCTATGACAACTTCATGATTTTTAATGGCCCGCTTTAATATTTCCCAGGCCATCGGCCTGGTGAGCAGTTCAAAGGCATTGAGCATCAGGTAGCCGCCGTTTGCTTTATGCAGGGCCCCGTTTTTGATCATGCTGAAATTGGTGATCAGGGCGCCGAACCGGCCCTCGTATTCGACCCGGCCCGTCAGGTTGCCGGCAGTGGGATTTTTTTCAAAAACAATCGGTGCTCCCTTGGTATCGCTGTTGTCCACAATGAGGTTGGCGCGGTACTCGTCAAAGGTTACCTGCTCCTGCATCATGGACATGAATTGCCGCTGTTCCTGGGAAGCCTCTTCCAATTTCTTCAATTGCTTGAAGGAGTTGGTGTGCTTGAGCAGATGGGACCGGGCTTCGTCCAGAAAGGCGACAACACGTTCAAACCTTGCGTATTTCTCTTTGAGTTCATCTATGAGATGATCAATGGCCCGGCCGACGATCCTGCGGTCAATATCCAGCATCTGCTGTTTGGCTTCCTTCTGCAGTTCCTGGGCCTGACGCATTGTGTTGCGGATATCCTCCTCCAGAATATGGCGGTCCCTTTCAAAATCCCGGAGGGTTGATTCATCCAGTTCCTTCATCTGTTCGGGAGTTACAGGTTCTCCTTCGATAACCGGAATGATGCCGATGCCTTCGGGACCTTGCAGCAACCGGAAACCTGCCGATTTGACCTTTTCCTCCAGTTTTGAGAAGAGTTCCTGGCTTTTCCGGTTGAAATCATTTTTACCCTGCTCCCGTTCCTGTTCGTATTCCTTGCTTTCGAACGCTTTGGGAACGTCTGTTTTCAGTTCCTCAACCAGGTGATCCAGATCATCCCGCAGCTGCCTGCCCATGCCTGCCGGCAGACGAATTGCCTGCGGCTTGTCACTGTCATTGAAGTTGTTGACATAGAGCCAGTCGTCGGGTACGGGCTTCTTGGCGGCATCGGCCTTGAGAAATTTGCTGATAATGGTCTTTTTGCCGGTACCGATCGGCCCCAGAGCATACGTATGGTAGCCCTTGCTCTTGATGTTGATGCCGAAGTCAATCGACTGCAGAGCGCGTTCCTGTCCGATAATACCTTCAAACACCGGCAGTTCCTCGGTGCTGCTGAAGTCAAACTGCGACGGATCAAAAGAACGCCGGAGCTGTTCCGTGGTGAGCTTTGCTGCCTGATCGGACATATGGTATACCTCCTTTTGTTTTTAAGCTGGTTCCAGGGATTATGCAGTTCACTCCCCGAATCCTTCCGATTCATATTAATAACTGGAATAGAAAAGCCGGTGACGGTTCACGGGGAGTCCCCCCTCATATTTCCGGCTGCACCCTGTTCTCTGTTTTAGTTTGAATATCCAGGAAACCGTCCGGAACCAGGCAGGTAGCCAACATGACCATGTTAATATCGGCATGCTCCGTCCAAGCGGGGACTTCCCTGTTTTCCTTATTCAGCCAAAAATGCAAGATTTGTTCCTGCAGCGGCTGATACTGTTTAAACTCTGCAAGTAAAAGAGCTGGACCCGGTCCGCCGGGGAAAATATCCGGATTGCGGCGGGCAAGCGATTCGATCCTGGGAATTGCCTGGAGACCGATAGCCAGGCCCAACTCCCTGAAGGCAAGCCGGTACGCTGCCGGCAGATGCAATGCCTTGTCCCTCGCGTATACCGACAAACCCCTGACCGCCGCTTCGAGCATATCTGTCAGCAGACCCGGCAGCGGAGGCTCTCCGGTCAGCGGCAGGAACTGGGCCAGCCGCCAGGCATCGGCCAGGAGGGTGCCCAGGCCAAGGGGATCGGTTGTTGCCCAGTTCACGCCGCGGCACATGTCAGCCAGATCGGATGTCGGGTCCGCAAGGTCTCGGCAGCCAGGGGCCCGGAGGAGGGCGCACAGCCCGGTTATTTCAACACAGGTGATCAAACCGTCCAGGGGGTCATGGTGTCCCATTGAGGATACCTGGGGACGGGAAAGATCGATGCTCATCTTCCAGTACAACCGTCTTGATCCGTCGGCGGCACCATAGGAAAAAGCGGCATGGCCCCGTTCTGCCAGTTCGGCGGCCCAGTGCAGATATTGCGTATTGTTTGTGTACGAACCGAAACAGCAGAGGGCATGCATCCATTTTGTCAGATAATGATAATACTGGCCGTCACGTTCCCATTCCAGGGATTCATCGAACGACTCTTTCAGCCGCCGTTCCGGCATCTTTTTGCCGATCCTCAAACCGCCGGCAGTGGGATGTTGTCTTCCCTCCTGATCCTCCAGTCCGCTGAGCCGTCCCTGCCGCGGATCATCAGGCCGACGGCGGCCAAGCACCTCGTGGACCTGGTCGACAAGCCGGGCAGCAAGATCCGGGCTGTCCTGCCCGTGCAATCGAGCAAGGGCAATGTAATTGCAGACGGCAAAGGCGTCGGTCCACAGGTAACGGCGGGGTTCGGTCTTGCCTGCCGACAGCAGTCCGGTGCGCTCGCCGTATTCAGTCATGATCTTCTGGGCAAGATCCTCGTTTTTCATGTTTTTAGCTTATAAAGAAGTTAAGTTCATAGAATTAAAGTTCATAAAGTAAAAATTCGGCAAGTTTAAAAGTTCCCGGGATTGGGGCGCCGCTTTTTTGACATCAGCTTTTACCAGTGTTCCATTGGTTTCCCTTTTTCGACAATGTCTTCGATGAGGGCGACATTCCGTTCACAGATCCTAACCTGCTGGTCGATCATTTCATAGACCTGATCTTCGGTTCCCAGAAGATTCTGTGTTTTTTTGCGAAGCTGTTTTCCCTGTTTCAGGTAAGTTTGCAGGTCCTTCAGCAGAACCTTTCTTTTTTCGTGTTTTTCAAGCTCCGCCTCGATTATCGGCAAGAGCCTGTTGATGGAAATTTCAACCAGGATGTCACGGGGGATTTTCCTGTTCCCGGCCACCCTGTCCAGGGCGGTCAGCGTGCTTCTGCTGATGACATATGTTTTTTGCACCCGCTCCCCGGTGACGGCGTCATAATCCTCGGCGTCATCGGCTATTTTCTTGAGGACGGTAGGGTTTTCGACCAGCTGATCGAAAAGGGACTTCTGTTTTATTCCCAACTGCGCCGCAATAACACTCAGCAGGTCGATGACCTGCTGTGGAAGCCTGAATGTCGCCCTGACTGATTGTTTCCCCTTCAAGTCTTCCAGGGAAAGTTTATTATTTTGTTTGTCCATTTGTACCGCCTGTTGAGCAGATTAAGCACTTTACTGTAAATAGTCTATACGCAGTACATTACTTTGTCAAATTTACATAATAAGTAATATAAAGTATTTTTGATAAAAAATTTTTGACAATATTGACAGGGGACAAGAAGTAATTATTTTTTCCAGGTAGAAAGAATACCAGCTCGTGAGCGCAAGTTCTTTAAAATGTATCTATCCGGAATAATGGAAGATGTTGAAGAGAAGCAATTGGAAACGAATAAGGAGGAAGCTATGTGGTCAAGAGACATATCGATGTCGGAAAGGTAAATGCCGAGTTGAAGGATGGGGTACTGAGGCTTCATCTTCCCAAATCCGAAGCAGCCAGGCCAAGGCAGATAGAAATAAAAGCGGCATAAGAATATCAGTGCAGTGCGGCACGGCCTGAAGATGCAGACCAGGAAAAAGTCAATGCCAGATTCAGAAAAGGTGAGCTGACGATTACCATGCCGAGGAAGGCCCTGCCGAAATCGGATGTGAAGCAGATTGAAATAAAAAGCGCAGAATAAATAGCAGTGGCCCGGCGGGATGCGGACCGGTGACGCTGACCAGAGTAAAATGAAACTGAATGTACGGGCGATAGTCCTGTACAAAGGAGTGAATCATGCAGACAAGATTTTTCCCGCAGCGGGAAATGATTTTCACCAACCATCCGAAATTTGAAAATGTTAAGGCAGCGATGTTTATCACCGGCGAGGAGAGCAGCACCGCCTGTGTCTGTATGATCGAAATTGCACCCGGTTCGGAAATCCCGATCCATACGCATGAGACCGAAACGGACTCCATTTTTGTCGTCCAGGGTGGGGGAGAGGCATATGTCAACGGTACCTGGCGGACAATTGAGGCCGGTGATTACCTCTATATTCCCGCCAAGGGTGAACACGGCACCCGCAATACCGGAGCCGTGCCCCTGCGGCTCTTCGTGCACCGAAGCGCCTTATTGGCCTGATCGGCGGCAAAAGCAGGTGAGTTTTTGGCCGAAATCATAAAGCTTGACCCATGTCGGACCGGGCCGAAAAGCGGCGCCCGGAAACCGGGGGAAAAAAAATGCAGGCACAGGCTGGTGACTGCCTATACGGTTTTCCGCACAGTCCGCTGTGATCTGTGCGGCGCGGAGCTTGATCCCTTTGATGTGCTGGTGGATATGTTGAAGGCCTACATCCCGGATGACCCTGATGATTCTGAAGCAAGGCGGCTGCAGATGGAGATTGAAAAAAGGGACGGTAGGGGGAGGAAGTGATATTTCCCGCCGATAGAATTTATACTGCAGCCGCAGATTGACTCAGGCTGAGTCGGTAGGGATGTACCGGTAAAGACCAGGCATTTTTCTTTGCGCCGCTTCCTGCTGCGAGATCAGCAATTACCCCTATTCTTTAAAACCCCCGCAAAATGGTTAGATTAACAGGGCGGTTGACAACTTTCAGTTAAAACAGATAAAATGATATACTTGAACAAAAAATTCCCATTATGACCACGCCAGGGCGGGAAAGTGAGGATTCCGGGAGTGATACAGCCATAATTTCATGGGAAGGCTAAAACACATAGTGTTGACAGGGGCGGGTCTTCTGGACCAGGGTGTGACGGATTTTGATCGCTGGTCGGAAGAAATGATCCGGAAATTCGGCACGGATATCGAACCACACCTTGAAGACATCAGGTTAAGTTCGCAGGAATTACGTACATCTTTTGCAGCAAATCAACCTTCACCCGCCAAGAAGCTAGGGAGGCGTTTATTTATGACACGAAATGTCTTGGTAGTAGACGACGAACCGAACATTGTTTTATCCCTGAAATTTCTGATATCCCAGCAGGGGTATGAAGTCCGCACCGCGGGCAGCGGTGAAGAAGCGCTGCATGCCCTGAATGAACAGATCCCGGACCTGATCCTTCTCGATATAATGATGCCCAAGCCGGACGGATATGAAGTGTGCCAGATAATACGCTCCACCCCGGAATGGAAAGACATTCCCGTCATAATGCTGACCGCAAAAGGGCGTGATGTTGAGAAACAGAAGGGCTTTGCGATGGGTGCGGATGATTACATCACCAAACCGTTTTCAACCCTGGAACTCGTCACAAAAGTTCGGGCCATGCTCAAGGAGAAAAAATAACACGAGTAGTCCATTCTTCATTGGTTGATCGGCCTTCCCCTGTTTGCGATGTTCAATATGGAAATTCGTGCAGGGCGGATAATTTCAGAAAAACCTGGAGGTCACTGGAACATTGGCAGCTATACATTCAGACATGAAGCTTCTCGAAATAATTCTGCGGGAACTGAAAGAAGCGGTTGTGGTATGTGACCTGAACGCCCGGATTCTTTTATACAATGAGGAGGCAAAACGTCTTTTCCGCAGCTATCCGGCCATGGGACTGGGGAGGTCCTTGTACGGGGTCTGCGCCCGGGCGCCCGTAGAGCATGCCCTTCGGATGTTAAAGCATCGATCCACAGAGGAGAACGGGGCCGGTCCGGCGGCAGCCGATGACCGGTTTGTCTGTGCAACCGTGGACGGAGCAATGCTTCTTCATTGCCATATCAACAAGATAGACGAAGATTCAGGCCGGGCAGGTATTTTCATTTTTACCTTCGAAGATATAACCGGACAAGTAGCCGAAACGGCAGGCCGGGAGCATCTTCTCGACAGGATGATCAACAGCCTGCGCGCACCGCTGAGCAACCTGAACGCAGCCGCTGCAACCCTGCAGGGATACCCGGAAATGCCGCCTGATATCCGGGCCGAATTCGAAGATGTCATTATCCGGGAAAGCGGAGAATTAACCAAACGTTTTGAATCGGTTGTCAGGGAATCAAGAAAAACATCCCATATGCAATGGCCCCTGTTCGATGTTAATTCTGCGGATCTGATCGGATGCCTTGTCCGCCGCATGCAGAAGGAGGATGGATTTACGGTAACCATGACCGGCGTCCCGCTCTGGCTTCAGGCGGATTCATACTCCCTTATGCTTGTTCTGGATCATCTCGTCCGGTTTGTCCATCGGTCCTGTAATGCAGCAGAAATAGATATCGAGGTCCTGCTGGGTGACCGGCGGGTGTACATCGATATCGTCTGGCAGGACAAGCCGATCCCCCAGGCAGCAATAGACCCGGTTCTTGCCGTGCCGCTCTTTGATCCCGCTGCCGGCATGACAGTAGCCGAGGTATTAGAGAACCATGACAGCGAGATATGGAGTCAGGAACACCGCCGGGAAGGATATTCCGTCCTGCGGATTCCCGTACCCGATTCCCCCAAACAATGGGAAGCAGCTGCCGATCCCCTGCCTCAGCGGCCGGAATTTTATGATTTTTCCCTTGCCGGCAGGGAAGAACTCGAAGAGAGCTTTGACCGGCCTCTTTCGTCTTTGAATTATGTTGTCTTTGATATGGAGACAAACGGGTTTCACCCGGATGAGGGAGATGAGATCCTTTCCATTGCGGCCGTACGGATCGTCAATGGGAGAATACTCAGCGGTGAAAGGTTTGCCAGCCTTATCAAGCCGAAACGTCCCATCTCGGCAGGTTCTTCATATTTTCTGGGTATTACCGCGGACCTGGTTCGGGAAGAACCTTCCATAGAAGAAGTTCTGCCGCAGTTCAGATCTTTTGTGAACGATGCCGTACTGGTTGCGCACAATGCCGCATTCGACATGAATTTCTTTCGAATGGCGGAAGAGCAGACAGGGGTCAGGTTCGACAACACTGTTCTTGACACTCTGCTGCTGTCCCTGATTCTCGACAAGGACAGGACTGACTACACCCTGGAAAATATCGGCCGCAGGCTGGAGATAGAAGTTATGGGAAACCATACGACAATGGATGACTGCTTTCTTACCGCCCAGATATTCCTCAAACTTCTGGATTTGCTTGAAGCAAAGGGAATTACCACTCTCGCCGAAATAATTTCCGCATCAGCCAGGGTTGTTGAGGAAAAAAGGCGGCAGATCGGGTAAAGCCGGATTCGGGAGGTCCTGATGCCAGATTCAAAGAGCCGGAAAGAACGTTTGATCGTGCTGCTGATATTCGGTTTTCTCGCCTTGAATTATCCCCTGTTGTCCTTATTCAGTAAAGTCAAGCTGGTTTTCGGAATTCCCGTGTTGTACCTCTACATCTTTACGGTGTGGTCCATTTTTATCGGATGCATTGCACTCATCCTCGAAAAAAACTCATCTCCATCGCTGCCGGGTCATTTGCCGAAATCTCAAAAATCGGAATGACATGCTGCAATACTGGGTCATACTGGTCGTATCCTTCTCTTATCTGGGTATCCTTTTTGCCATCGCCTACTATGGGGACAAGCGGGCCGAAGCCGGCCGCTCGATAATCAGCAATCCTTATATTTATACGCTTTCCATTGCGGTGTATTGTACCGCCTGGACTTTTTACGGCAGTGTCGGCCAGTCGGCAACAACCGGTATGGGGTTCCTGCCGATTTATCTGGGACCGACCTTTATGGCCGCTACGTGGTGGTTTGTCCTGCGCAAGATCATCCGTATAGCCAAGGTCCACCGGCTGACTTCGATTGCGGATTTTATAGCTTCAAGGTATGCCAAGGATCAGCTGATCGGCGGCATTGTCACCATCATCTCGGTTGTCGGGATCCTGCCCTATATTTCCCTGCAGCTGAAGGCGGTTTCCACGAGCTTCATCGTGCTGCATACGTTTCAGAGTCCTTCGCAGATTATCCCGGCAACAGGTTCCATCTGGAGTGATACGGCATTGTATGTGGCCCTGATGATGGCTGTTTTTACAATTCTTTTCGGGACCCGTCACATAGACGCCAGTGAACGACACGAAGGCATGGTTGCCGCCATCGCCTTTGAATCACTGGTGAAACTGGTTGCCTTCTGTGTAACCGGTATTTTTATCTGCTACTATCTTTTCGCCGGTCCGGATGAACTGGCATATGATGCGATGCAGTCGCCGCAGCTGGCAAAGCTGATGAAACTGGAGGCGCTTCCCGGCGGTTATACGAGCTGGTTCACATTGACGTTTCTGTCAATGATGGCCATTATGTTTCTGCCCAGGCAGTTTCACATTCTGGTTGTGGAAAACGTCAATGAGGAACATGTTAAAAAAGCGTGCTGGCTGTTCCCGCTGTATCTGCTGGCCATCAACATTTTTGTGCTGCCGATCTCCCTGGCAGGGCTGATACTGTTTCAGGACTGGGCGGTAGATCCCGATACATATCTGCTTACCGTGCCTCTGTATGCCAATCAGCAGTTCATTGCCCTGTTTGTTTTCCTGGGCGGCCTGTCCGCGGCCACGGGAATGGTTATTGTGGCGACCATAGCCCTGTCCACAATGATCTGTAACGACCTAGTCATGCCGGTCCTGCTGCGTATCCGTTCTTTTCAGCAAAGGGATTTGAAAAGTGTTCTGCTTGCCATCCGCCGGGGAAGCATCCTGGTGATACTGCTGCTTGGCTATGCCTATTTCAGGTTAATAGGGGAATCATATACGCTGGTCACCATAGGCCTGGTTTCTTTTGCCGCGGCAGCCCAGTTTGCTCCTGTGATACTGATCGGCATCTACTGGCGAAGGGCAAGCCGCAGGGGTGCCATTGCCGGGCTTCTCGGCGGTTTTGCAGTATGGACCTATACGCTGCTGGTACCCTCTCTGGCCATCTCGGGCTGGCTGCCCGCATCAATTCTGGAGCCGGGACCTTTCGGCCTGGAGTTTTTTGGCCCGTATCATCTGTTCGGTTTGGACATGTTTGAACCAATAACCCATTCGGTATTCTGGAGCATGCTTGTCAATGTCGGGCTGCTGGTGGTGGTATCCATGTTCGACAGGCAGGATGCCATGGGAAGACTCCAGGCCACGCTTTTTGTTGACGTGTTCCGCCATGGCAACATTGACACCCGGCAGTGGAGCGGGACGGCAACCGTATCCGAACTCCGAAGCCTTGTGGCGCGCTTTATGGGTTCCGATCATGCAGCAAGGGCCTTTACGGAATACGCGGCCAAACATGACACGGGCGCGCCCGGCAATGTACAGGCCGACGCGAACCTGGTCAGCTTTGCGGAAAGAATGCTCTCCGGGGCAATAGGTTCGGCCTCTGCCAGAATCATGATTTCCTCCGTGGTCAAAGGGGAGGAGATAAGCATTGAAGAGGTTATGAAAATTCTCGATGAGACATCACAGGTGATTGAATACAGTCACCGCCTGGAAGAAAAGTCCCGGGAACTTGAAAACGCCACCTCAAAATTGAGGACTGCCAACAGAAGGCTGAAAGAACTTGATCATTTGAAAGATGAATTTCTCTCCACGATAACCCATGAGCTTCGCACCCCGCTGACTTCTGTTCGTTCATTTTCAGAAATCCTGCGGGATAATCCGGATCTGGCTCTTGCGGAGCGGCAGGAATTTCTGGGGATTATAGTGAAGGAAAGCGAGAGGCTTACCCGGTTGATTAACCAGGTCCTGGATTTTGCCAAAATCGAATCAAAGAATGCCGTATGGGCCCGCGATTGCGTGAACCTGAATGAAGTAGTTAGGGAAGCAGCAAGCTCCATCAGTCAATTATTTCAGGAAAAATCAATAACCCTGAAAAAGGAGATGCCGCCTGAATCCATCTTTGTCATGGCGGACCGGGACCGTCTTATCCAGGTAGTTATCAACCTGTTGTCCAATGCGGTAAAATTCTGCAAGCCGGGAACCGGTCGGGTGACTGTCAGATTATTGGCAGCCGCCGACAATGCCCGGGTAGAGGTGGAGGACAACGGACCGGGAATTCATATTGATGAACAGGAACGGATTTTTGATAAATTTCATCAACTGAAAGGCCTGCATGATGAAAAGCCCCAGGGGAGCGGGCTGGGGCTGACTATCAGCCATCGTATCATCAGGCATCACGGGGGAAGCATCTGGGTGGAGAGTCAACCGGGTGAAGGCGCGAAATTTATTTTTGAGCTTGCCCGAACCGATCCTTGCCGGACATGATTATTTCAGCCGGCCGGCTCGGCGCTATTGTTATTTTTTCTTTATTTTTTCCATGATGTAGTCATCTACGGAGGATGACGGTGAAATTTTCTTCATTACTTCGGCCAGCGGTATTTCTACCCGGGCGGCGTTTTTATGACCTCCGGCGGAACCCTGGTTGCCGAACAGCTGCTGGGCAAACTTCCCGGCATGGCGCCGGAAACCGGCATTTCTAATAATAATTATTATCTTCTGGCCGTAGATTCCGGAAACAATACACCAGTTGGTCTCGGCCATTTTAAGAAAAAAATCAGCAATGATCACCAGTGCGTCGGGATCATCGATTTTTCCCATGTGAATGTACGTTGCCTTGCCGATGAACTGGAGGTTGTCGAAGGCTGTCCGAAAATCGTCCAGATTGCCTTTGTTGATTTCCGAGGATTCGATTTTCTTGATGATATTGAGATCGACAAAGGGATACAGGTATTTGAATGCCCTGACATCATTGGCGGTTGAGGCGCGGGCAAAATTGTCGGTATCGGTCTTGATACCGTAAAAAAGTGCTGTGGCCAGCCGCGCGGATGGTTTGATGGCCGCCGCCCGCAGATATTCGGTGAGCATGGAAGAGGTGGCGCCGCAGTTTTCTCGTATGTCGATGTATGAAGCTTCAATATTATGGCCCGGCGGGTGATGATCGATAATGATATCGAAGTTAAACTTTGCAAAGCGGGGATGGTGTTGCGGCTGACCGTCTACAATTGCCCATTTGGTTATATTCGAGGTGTTTACCCTGTTGATATAGGGAACCGGCAGATTGAGCAGTTTTACCATTGCCAGGTTGTCGGAACGTTTGATGGCGTTGACCCGGCAGATTCTGGTAGTTTTCACTTTCCGCCAGAACAGTCTTTTGAGGGCCAGGGCGCTGGCCATGGCATCGGGGTCGGCATTGATCATGATGCCGATCACATCATCGCTGGAAACACTTGCGATAAGCTGCTCATAACGCTTTTTCTGAGTTGCGGCAAGGGATGAAGGTTTCATGTTATCGGGATCCGGGTGAAGGTCGCATCGGGATATGTCCTAACCCAGTTTTTTCCGCTCCCGGTCGTGGCTGCTCGAGGGAATTCTGGCCAGCAGGTTCAGTTCTTCGGCGAGCAGTTCCATCATGTCGTCCACTGCCAGTATTCCCACAAGCCCTCCCTGGTCATTCACCACCGGGACGCGGCGGACGCCTTTGGTGCTCATCTGCAGAAGTGTTTGCCAGATACCGTCTTTTTCTCCCGCCAGGAGCAGTTCATAGCTCATCACATCGCCCGCTGTTACCGCATCGAGATCCACCCCTTGGGCAATGACCTCCACGACTATATCACGATCCGTAATGATGCCCACCGGAACCTTTTCTTCATCCCTCTGTTCAACCACAATGACATCGCCGACATGATATTCGCGCATCAGTTGCGCAACCTCCAGAATGCTCGATGTTTTTTCTGCGATGACCACCTCTCTGGTGCAGAATTCTCCGGTAGACATCAAGTAACCTCCTTTGCCTGTTCATTCCCTTTTATGATTAATTATATAATTTCCTGACAAAAGTCTCTAGGGAAGAATGCATTCCTGTTGTTCAGTCCTGCTCATTACTTTAACAGCATAATGCCGGGCGGCAAAATTTATCTTGCTCCCTGCCCTGTTTCTTTACCCGGTAAATCTTTCTGGAGAAAAATAAATGAAATTGACATAGATCAAGGTTTAGACGTTGCATTGTATATATCTGTAAATAAAAGCCTGCTTTCTTGAATTGTAACAGACTGTTTTTGCAGATCAACAGTGAATGAAACGCATGCGGTTTGCGTGATTGTTCATCATTAAAAAGGAGGGGAAGGCATGACTCTTAATAATGCCAGAATTATTTTCTGGGCGGGAACTCTCGTATCGGCTGCCATCTTCGGCTGGCTTACCTACGATTTCCACCAGCAGGAGGAAGCGTACGCGCACAACAGCAAGATTGACGAGCAGGTGGTGGCGGGCAAAAAGGTCTGGCATAAATACAACTGCAACGTCTGCCATACCATCCTCGGTTTCGGCGCCTACTATGCCCCGGATATGACCAAGGCCTACTATCGCCTTGGCGAAAACAATATCATTTCTATTGTCATGAAACCGGAAGAAATCTACCGGGATTCGTTCCGGAAAATGCCCAATCTCGGAGTTACTGAAGAGGAAGCCAGGGATCTGGTAAAATTTCTCCACTGGACAGCGGATATTGAAAACAGGAACTGGCCGCCCCAGGATGAAAAATATGTGATAGCTGCGCGTTTGCGGGATTCTCAGCCGGATAAACTGCAAAAAACCGATATTGTGCTCGGTGCCTGCGGCGGCTGCCACTCCTTTGTCAACCAGGGACGTGATGTTGCTGGTGATTTCAACGAGCTGGCCAAGGAGCTCGACTATGATCGTGATACGCTGATCCGCTTCATGCAGGACCCGAAATCGATAAATCCTGACTCTGATATGCCGGCACAGAATATTACGCCGGAATCAGCCGGAATTATTGCCGATTTCATTATGAGCTTACGATAAGGAGGGGAACAGATGACTATAGAATACCAAAGCCAGAAAGTAGCGCTGCCGTATATGCAGCTTTCTCTGCTGCTGTTTGTCCTGCAGGTGATTATGGGGCTCTGGTTAGCAGCCAATTATGCCTTCACTCTGCCGCAGGGACTGGTTGATGTTTTCTCTTTTGCCACTTCCCGGGCAATCCATACTAACCTTCTCGTCGCATGGATGCTGCTGGGGTTCATGGGAGGAGCGTATTTTATCCTGCCGGCAGAATGCGAACGTGAACTGCACAGCACCAAAATCGCCTGGCTGCAGCTCATTCTTTTTGCTGCTGCCGCCGTTACCGCCGTGGTGGGTTTTCTCTTCGGCTGGACCCAGGGAAAACCGCTGCTCGAGATACCGGTTCCCCTAGACCTGGTCATCGTTGTTGCAGCCCTGCTCTTTTTATACAACATTCTCATGACCGTGCTAAGGGCGGAGCATCGTTCCGTCCTGCAATGGATGCTTGTCGGCGGAGTCCTGTTCCTCGCCCTTATGTATCTGTTTGGCATCCCGTTCTACTCAAGCCTCAATGCGGATTACTACTACTGGTGGTGGGTTATCCATCTGTGGGTTGAAGGTGCCTGGGAGCTGATCACTGCCGCGATCATAGCCTTTGTCATTCTCCGGGTAACGGGTGTCGAACGCAAGGTGGTGGAAAAATGGCTGTATGTTGAAACCGGTCTTTTTCTGTTTACCGGCATCGTCGGCACCGGACACCATTATTACTGGATCGGGGCGCCCGACTACTGGCTCTGGTGGGGTGGTATTTTCAGCGCCCTGGAGCCGCTGCCGATCCTGCTGATGGTCATTGATACGTGGCTGCATGTCCGGGAACGCAAAAACCCCATTGTCAATCAACTGATCTGGATCTATATCGTCGGCCTGGCCCTTTATCACTTTGTGGGCGCCGGTGTCTGGGGTTTTATTCATACCCTGCCTCCCATCAATTATTATACCCATGGCAGCCAGGTAACCGTTTCCCATGGTCATATGGCCTTCTTCGGCGCCTATGCCCTGTTGAACCTGACGGTCTTTTATTTTGCCATGCCGCAATTCAAGGGCATCGAGAAATATGATGCGAAATTGGGTTACTGGGGTTTCTGGACCATGGGGGTGTCGATGTTTTTCCTTTGCCTGGTCTTTGGCGTTGCCGGGATTCTCCAGGTATACCTGGAGCGTTTTCTTGATATCGGCTACAGTACCGCACACATGTCGATGATGTTCTGGTTCAAAACGGCCCTGGTCCTGGGAATCTTTTTTCTAGCCGGGGTGATTACCACGGTTTTCCACCTTTTCACCCTGCAGCCGGCACGGGAAACCAGCTGGAGGGGTTAAGTAAAGAAATAATAAAGGCGGCTGTTCGGCCGCCTTTATTATTCACAGGAGAACTAAATTCCGCCCCGCCGTGAAAAAAGAGGAAGAGGAATACGTGTTCAAGTCCATGGTCAAACAATTGATTATCAGGTTCCGGCAACCTCGTTCAAGTCCTTGAGGATTTTCTGCTCGTCAACATTGTGCATCAGGGCACTCTGCCTGATCGATTCGGTCGCCTGGCCGGGACAGGAGAAGCAGGCCGCGCCGTAATATTTCCGGAAGACTTTTTCCGTCGCCGGATATGCTTTGAGAATATCGCCGATCACATGCCGGGAAGTAATCTTTTCTCCCGGCCCGATCCTGCCCCGGACGGAAGTCAGGCCGCCGGGCCCCGGCTGTTTTTTCTCTTTTTCCAGGGCGCTGGCAGCCTGGTTGAGCAGGCTGACCATCAGGCTGCTGTCGAGGCCATGGCGTTCACAAGCCATGCCAAGGGTAACCGGCAGGCTCTTCACCTTTTCAAGATGGTCCGGATCTTTCAGCGGAGTGAATCCGTTGCTGACCAGGATATCGACTGATTCCGGCCAGCGCGTGATAATTTCTCCCATCCTGGTGTCCGGAGTAACATATATTTCATGTTCAGGTGTCACTTCCCCGGCCGGTAGTTGCTCCTCAACCTGCTGCGGCTCCAGGAGGGTTACTCCGAGGTTGAGGGCAAACATGGCAACCGAGATTACGTTCAGCAGGGCAAAGAGGATAAAACCGGCAGAGTCTGTTTCGGATGCGGTTGCAACCATGCCGATCAACCCCAGATTGGCCGCATAAAAATGAATAGAAACCCATTGCGGCCATTTGAGTGTTCTGGCATTAAACCGGGGAAGGATAAAATACCCGACACCATAGATCATCATGGCCATGAAACCCAGGAGGTTGAAGTGAATATGAGCAAAAGATACCCAGGCGGGAGAAGCGGCGGCCCCCATCCAGATACCCAGAACGGCGGCCAGAAAAAAATAAACGAGTGAGGCAATCACAAATCCCTTGGTGTAACGGTCCATACAACAGCCTCCGTGTATCTATCAAAGTTTGATTAATTTTAAGTTATATGTCTGTATCTTATGCAGTATTGCAAAACCGGGGCCAGGGAGAGTTGTGGTGCGGATATAATTTGGAAAAAAGTTATCCGGATTGGAGGAATCACGGGGAAATGGGTATTATCCGTCACCCTGGAAGATCGGCAGGCAGTATTCTTTTAACCGTTGTGACAGTTCTTCTGCCCTGGGCTCGGCTTTCAGGATTTCATCCCGGAATTCACGGCCATGATTTTTAACCCGGGTGTGAACAAGCTCGTGGAGGAGGATAAAGTCCCGCAATTCATCCGGAAGGTGCATAAGCTTCATATTCAGGCTGATGTCATTGCGGCTGGAGCAGCTCCCCCATCTGGTCCTCTGCGCGCGGACAGTAACCCGGTTGTAGCTGTAGCCATGTTTTTCGGCAATTTCCTCAAGTCTTTTGACCAGGATTCTTTTTGCTTCATTTCTATCCGGCATTATTTTTCCGGATATGGCTGCATTACAGATTTCCTCCTGTTTTTTCATCCTGGCAATGCTTTTTTTCAACCATTCCGATTTGGAACGGGCAAATTGTTCGGCATTGGTGAAGGAAATGCCGTAGGGAACGGCAACCCGGATGCCCCTGAAGGGCCTGACCGAAATGTTTATCCGTTTTGCCCGGGAGCTTCGTTCCAGGAGAACGGGTCCGACGTCGCTGATGCTGATGGTAGTGGAAGGAGGCATGAGGAGGTAAGATTTAGGGTTTGCAGTTACTGGAATTGCAGGCAGCTGTCCTGAAAGAGTGAACAACGGGAAGCTACCAGGTGCGGAAACGGCCGGTGTCAATATGGACAAAATCGGATTTGGCATAATAACCCACTCCGCCCCGGGCCAGAGAAACAGCCACATCCCTGAGTTTCCCGGTTTTAAGATCCGTCATGCGGACATCCAGGGCCTGCCCTTTCAGATGCAGGCTTTTGCCGGCAACGCCGCCGCTTTTTGCCTGGAGCATCTTGTTGGTTTTCGGGGAGCGGTATCCTGATATGATTTCAATGATCCCCCTGCTGCCGGTTTTCGCTCGAATCCCGTAAAGAATATCCAGCAGCAGCGGATCAATGGGATGAACATCACCTGTCCGGAAATCCCGGAGGAAATAATTCAGTTTGTTCAATGTTGAAGATTTCCATCCGTCCAGGGAATATTTTAACTTCAGCTGTTCGCCGGTATGGGTATGATAGAAGGTCAGCGGCTGTTTGAACAGTGCCGCATAGCTTGTCATAGGGCCGGATAAGCCGAAGCCCGCGGCAAGTTGCAATGAATATTTTACAAAAGATCGCCGGTTAAGGAAGATGTTTTTGCTCATTCACAGTGATGTTATTTATTGGATCGGCCGGGCTGTCTGCTGCAAACAGAATTTCCCCCAATTTCCTGTCCCGGCCGTATATGTCACTATTAAAATGAATAATTCCCTGATTGTCAACCCAAACGGTCTGATAAGTTATGTGAACCGGCAGCGAAGCCCTGATTGAGGCAACTTTTCTTTCCCCTCCGGCTACAATATTTTGAATTTCCTCCAGAGACCAGTTCCCTTTTTCACCGGCCAGGGCAAAATGGACAAGGTCCAAAGGCCGGCTGGCCCTGATGCAGCCGTGACTGAAATTTCTGATGTTGTGTTCGAAAAGCTCCTGGGCGGGCGTTCCGTGAATATAGACATCGTATTTATTGGGAAAGACCAGCTTGACCGGACCGAGCGCATTCCAGGGTCCCGGGTCCTGCCGCAGCTTATAGCGGTTCATTTCCCGGGGGGTAACCGACTGCCAGTCAACAGCAGTGGAATCAAGTTCAATGGCGTCGGCATCCCAGCCGGAAAAAAGACGGACCTTCTTGTTTACCAGGTAGTAAGGATCCTTGCGCAGTTCAGGGAGATCCTCATTGCGGGCAATGCTCGGAGGAATATTCCAGAATGGATTGAAGTCAACATATTGAACGCGATGGCTGAAAACCGGGGTCTGATGTTGAAATTTGCCGACTATGACGGCCATATCCAGAACCTCCCGGCCGTCTTCCACCGCTTTGAGGTCGAAGTTTGCTATATTGACCATGATGTGACGCTGACCGAGTTCATGTTCCTGCCAGCGCCAGCGGGCCATATTGACAATGATTTTGCGGATGATCTGCTCCGGGGTGGTGTTCAGGGCTCCCATGGTCTGAGGGCCGATAATGCCGTCCTCGACCAGGCCGAATTTTTTCTGAAAATTTTTGACAACCTGTACCAGCTGTTCATCGTAAAAGGTTTCATCTACAGCAGCAGGGAGTGCCTCCCCCAGCCCGGTCAGTCGCTCGCGAATCTGCCTGATCCGTTCATCCCGGTCGCCGGGACGCAGCATTCCGCCGTAGGATACTCCGGTCCAGCCGCCCTCTGCCGCAATATTCCTGAAAAACTGCAGAGCTACCCGCAGTTTCCCGTACTGTTCATGGGAGGGAGGCAGGCCGGCAAGGTAGAGGGCCAGGTCCGGCGCGGCAAGGGCCTGTTCGACCATCCGGACGGGTTTAAAATGAATGTCCCCTGCCTCGGCAAAAAGATAGGGATCGGTTCTGTACGGCCTGATCCTGCCGTGACTGACGTCATGGGCATATTTTATGAAGTTGAGGGTTAACTGCGTTTCCAGCAGGGCCAGGTTCTCCGGGTCGCGGGATTGCCAAAGGGATCGTATCCCGGCAACATTGTAATCATCCGGCCGCAGACCCTCGTTTCCGGCATGTTCGAGAAAGTGGAGCAGGACAGACGCCTTATCTGCAGGACCATGCTCGGTCACCCAGAGAGGCTTCATGCCGGTTGCCGCGTAGATGGCGGCAAGACACAGTTCTTCGTCAACAATGGAGATTTCCTGCCTGCCGGGGTCAACAAGCTGCAGGGGAAAGCAGTTGAGGTGTCGGGCCATTGCCTGGATAAAATCCTCTGATGGTTCACCATATATCGATGGTGAACCGCAGAGCAGAGCAGCAAGCAGGAGAGGAAAAAAAAGCAGGGCTTTTTTCATAATATCAGGGTTGCGGAAATCGGGTTGCATAAATATCTTTGTGAATTTTATTAATAATAACGCATAAACCGCCATAAATCCAGTCCATGAAGAAGTTTGAGGAAGAATTATCAGAGATGTTCGGCAAAGGCGGGCGCGGCGTTGCAACAAAGGGAAAATTCATTTAAAATTTATAGTTTTGTGTGTACAGTTTGTTAAATTTGATGGATTCGTAAAAAGTCGGCAAGAGTGATGGGTAAGCAGATAAGAAAACCCCAAATGCAAGGCGCGCAGGTAAGCGCAGACTCCGACGCAGCAGTTGGGGAGTTTTTTAGACGCCATCAAATTTCCCGCCGCGCTTGCGGCAGTCAGTCATTATAAAGATAACAAAAAAATACATAGAGCCGGAGAAAACGGAAAAACATGAGTAATGAACCGAACAAGATTATCTACTCCATGACCGGAGTCAGTAAATTCTATAATAAGAAACCGATCCTCAAGGACATTAACCTGTCCTATTTTTACGGGGCCAAAATCGGGGTCCTGGGCCTGAACGGTTCGGGCAAGTCTTCGCTGCTGCGTATCCTAGCCGGGGTTGACAGGGATTTTAACGGCAGGACGACCATCAGCCCCGGGCTCACCGTCGGTTTCCTGGAGCAGGAGCCTGATCTTGATCCGGCGAAAACGGTCCGGGAAATAGTGGAGCAGGGGGTGCAGCAGACCGTCGATCTGCTGCATGAATTCAACAGGATCAATGAGAAATTTGCCGAGCCGATGTCCGATGATGAGATGAACGACCTCATCGAACGCCAGGGCAAGGTGCAGGAACAGCTTGACGCCCTGGATGCATGGGACCTGGACAGCCGGCTGGAAATGGCCATGGAGGCGCTCCGCTGTCCCCCCGGGGATGCGGCGGTCAAGGTCCTTTCCGGGGGAGAAATGCGGCGGGTGGCCCTGTGCCGCCTGCTCCTGCAGAATCCGGACATCCTCCTGCTTGACGAGCCGACCAATCACCTGGATGCCGAAACCGTGGCCTGGCTTGAACACCACCTGCAGCGCTATCCGGGTACGGTTATCGCCGTCACCCATGACCGCTACTTTCTGGATAACGTGGCCGGGTGGATTCTGGAACTGGACCGGGGGGAAGGCATTCCCTGGAAAGGCAATTATTCATCCTGGCTGGAGCAGAAACAGCAACGGCTGCAGGTGGAAGAGAAGAAGGAGACGGAACGGCAGAAGACCCTGCAGCGGGAGCTTGAATGGATCCGCATGTCGCCCAAAGGAAGGCATGCGAAATCAAAATCAAGAATAAATTCCTATGAGGCGCTCCTGGAAAAGGAAAGCGAGAAGCACGCCCGGGACCTGGAAATCTACATCCCGCCCGGACCGCGCCTGGGCAAGGTGGTGATCGAGGCGGACAAGGTGAGCAAGGCGTTCGGCGACCGTCTGCTGGTCGAAGACATGTCCTTCAATCTGCCGCCGGGAGGCATCGTCGGCGTGATCGGCCCCAATGGTGCCGGCAAGACCACGCTGTTTCGGATGATCGTGGGGCAGGAAAAGCCTGATTCGGGAGCGATCCGGATCGGTGAAACCGTTAAGCTGGCCTATGTCGACCAGAGCCGCGATATTCTTGATCCGGAAAAAAGCATCTGGGAAGTGATCAGCGGTGGGCAGGACGTCATCCAACTCGGCAGCCGGGAGGTCAATTCGCGCGCCTATGTGGGACGGTTCAATTTTTCCGGCAGCGACCAGCAGCAGAAGGTCGGGCAGCTTTCCGGCGGTCAGCGCAACCGGGTGCACCTGGCACGGATGCTCAAAGAGGGGGCCAATGTCCTGCTGCTGGACGAACCCACCAATGACCTCGATGTCAATACCCTGCGGGCCCTGGAGGACGCCCTGGAAAACTTTGCCGGCTGTGCCGTGGTCATCAGCCATGACCGCTGGTTCCTGGACCGGATAGCCACTCACATGCTGGCCTTTGAGGGCGACAGCCGGGTGGTGTGGTTTGAGGGCAACTATTCGGACTATGAAAAGGACTGGAAGGCACGTATGGGAACGGCAGCAGACCAGCCGCACCGCATCAAGTACCGGCAGCTGACAAGATAAGTTATCAAGTTTTGGGCGGCTCCGATGCCGAGGATGTTGACCAGACCGGCGCGGTGATCTACACCCGGGAGGAAGCGGTGAGACTTCCTTAGCGCTACAGCTGTTTGTGGGAGTATTCGAGGAGGTGCCGAACAAAAAGGACGTGAAAGGTCTCATGCCTGATTTCGGGGAAGAAGAGAAGAAGTAAAATCAGTTTGCTGACATTTGATTATTTTTTGGATATAGACTCATATTCGGTATGATATCCACAGAGGTGATATTTCAAGTTGAAGATTGATTGAGATTAATATGACATCGGAAGAGATGCGCCGGAAGGCGATTGACCTGTTTGTGAAGCAATTTCACTGAAGCCAGGCGATTCTGGCCGTGGGCCAGGAGAAAATGGACATGAGGGATGAGTCTGTTGTCAAGGCTGTGGGCGCATTTGCGGGCGGCATTGCCAGCACCGGCAATGTCTGCGGCATTATGCTTGGCGGAGTAGCCCTGGTTTCCTGCATCTACAGCAGAGCAAACCTGAAAGAAAAGGAAAATCCTCGCATGTGGTCGGTAAGCAGGAGATTCATCAAAGAGTTTGAAAAGCTGGCCCGACCCTGCGGGGGAATCAACTGCAGCGATATTGCCGGAGTCGACTGGACGGACAAGGAAGCAGTCAGGAACTATTACTCCGACCCGTCCGGCAGCCGGCAGATTTGCATCAAACTGATCGGCGATGCGGCATATGCTCTGGGGGAGATTCTGGAGCAGGAACAGAAATGACGGGGTCGGGGAAGGGCTGCCCCGCAAAATGCAGAGGAGGGGAAATGAAGAGAGTTCCCGGCCGTCACGACGGTAGTGGATATTTCCATGCAGCCGTTATTTTCATTTCAGCAGCAGTCATAGCGGTCTTCATGGCAGGTTGTACCGGTTCGCCCGAACAAACGGCTTTACCTGCCGGTCAGTCTGTTCCCGCCGAAAAGAACAAGGAATTGTGCGGAACCTGGGTGAGTGAACAGCATCCGGAACAGAAGCACATCTTTACCGAAGAGGAGGCCATTTACCAGGAACTCGAATATTCTGTCGTTCTTCAACAATCAGGACCTTATAAACTCAGACCGGATGGAACCGTTGAGTGGATTATCACCTGGTATTCCGGAAATTACACGCAGTGGAGAGGCAAGCTCGAAGGGGACAGGATAAGTGTTGAGTTTAAAAACTCATGGGATGAGTCGCAAGGCAGGGACACATTGACCAGAGTTCAATTTTAGGGCAGGCCGGAAGGATTTTTTTCAGGATAAGCATGTACCAGGCGGTTGCGTCTGAAAAGCAGGAACATTTTCATGAACAATACGATTCACCGGTGCAACTGGAAAGGTTGGAGAAAATATGTTGAATAGACTGCCTTATTTCGTGCAGGATGAACTGAAGAACAAAACAGGCCTGAACGATTTTCTTAAGAAAAACCAGAATATCAAATTCGTCTCTCTTACGGGTATAGATTTTCTGGGGAACGATGTTGACGAGAGGATACCCACAGGATATTTCCTGAAAAATATCGATGATATTTTTTCGGGCGGTGTGCAGACCGACGGGTCTTCGGTAAATTTACCGGGAATAGCCACCATCAGCGATGCCCAGATTGATTTTATTGTTGATGCCGAGGCAAAATGGTTCATAGACTACAGCCTTGAAGAAAATATCTTTGGCCCCGAACCGGTCGGGACGATCAGAATTCCGGTATTTTTCAAGCATCATGACAATTTTTACTGCTCCCGTTCCGTTCTCAGGAACACGATAAGCTATGTGAAGGAAAATGTTCTTCAAATTCTGCACGAAAATCCGCAGATATTAAAGAAATTGAACATTGATTATTCAGACATTGCAGATATCTATTTTACCACGGGAACGGAACTTGAGTTCTGGGTGAAAACGACCATGGACACTGTGACCCGGGAAGCGCTGTCCTTGAGCCAGGAATTGAAGGAGTCATACTGGAAAAGAACCAAGGGGCAGGTGCGAAAATCACTTGAAGAAGCCCTTATCATGCTGGAAAACTATGGCATAGAACCGGAAATGGGTCATAAGGAGGTCGGCGGCGTCAAGGGAAAAATAAGCAGTGAAGGCAGGCTTTATGACGTGATGGAGCAGCTGGAGATTGACTGGAAGTATTCAGACCCCCTTCGGGCTTCCGACAACGAGATATTCGCCCGCTATCTGATCAAGGAAGTTTTCCGCAAGAACGGACTTGAGGTCATATTTTTTGCCAAGCCGGTTGAAGGGGTTGCCGGATCGGGCGAACATGTGCATGTCGGCATGGGAATAGCATTAAAGGACAACCGCAAGCTCAACCTGTTCGCGCCTGCGGAAAAGAATTCTTTTCTCTCCGAGTTCGGTTTCGGCGCCCTGATGGGGCTTCTGAAGAACTGGCCGTTCTTGAATCCTTTTGTAACCAATTCGCATTCTGCAATTAAAAGACTCCAGCCCGGTTTCGAGGCGCCCGTCTCGACGGTAGCCTCCCTGGGCCGCACGCCGGACTCGCCGTCAAGGAATAGGACTGTCCTGGTCGGCCTCGTCAGATCTGAAAATCAGTTGTCCTACAGGTTTGAGGTCCGAGCCCCCAATCCTCACACGAACACCTATCTGGCAGTCTCCGCATTTTACCTCGCCATGCTTGACGGCATCAGATACGCGGCCGGTAAAGACCCGGCGGAGCTGTACAGGGAAATCACCAAGAAGTACGATGAAAAGGCAGAATATCTGCTCCCGAACAGACTGTACATTTCCGAAGAAAATATATTTGACTACTATACCCAGGAAGAAAGGGAAAAATTATTCGGCCCTACGCCGAAAACCGTTTGGGAGGTAATCGGGGTCCTCAAAAAAGACATCCCGATCTATGAAAATACGCCTCTGACTCCCGAAATAGTAAACTCTTATTATCTGGGATCCTTAAGAAAATGGCTGATTGAGATTACCGAAAAAGAATTTATCTCCATCAAGTCCGATATTATCAATATGCACAGGTTCGCGGACAGGGAAAACGACTTGGACCGCTCCAACTGGAGCGCGGTTGAGGAGCTTATTAATGAGATTGCAAAGGACGATATCGACCGCTTGAGCCTGATGTCGCAGGTTGAAACAGAAATTTTAACGAAAAATTACTCTCAGGTCAGCGAAAAATTCTATAAAATGAAGCAGAAGTACTCGATTCTTCAGAATAAATACAAGATCTATCGAAAAAATATCCTGTAGGGGTCCGTTCCAGGAAAGAATGCATTCAGCCGCCGCAGCTATGGCCGCGTCCTGAATACAATCCCTTTCTGTTCCATGATATTTGTATGCAGGAATATCTCGGTCTGCCCGGACTTCATATCCACCACATGAACCGCCGCGGCAGCCGGATTCTGTTCCTGCAGCACTGGAGAAAGGGTGTTGGGCATCTGCAGCAGCAGTTCCTCATTGAACAGATATCCATCCTTTTCCCGGTCGGGATGGATTCCCATGTAGACAATCCCCATTTCCACTATGTCATTGAAAAAATGGGTACCCAGGGAAATGTCCGGCGTCAGCCTGGCATGCATGACGGCAAGCTCGCAGAGCACCGCAACATTGCGCACGTCGCTGAAGGTCACCGGGACACCCATTTCAGGCATCTTGCTGCCCCAGCGGCCCGGCCCGATGAGCATGGTTGTCAGGCCCTCCCCTTGATTTGCGATGTCGCCGATCAGGCGGGCCAGCGAGTACCGTTCAGAGGTTGGAAGGGCGCTGTAGTCCCGGGGTTTGACAAAGATAATGCGGTCAATTTTTAATGTTGCCGCCTCGCCGATAATCGGCCCCGCGGTCTGCAGCAAGATATCCTGCCGCCTGATATCTTCCGGCAGGCGGCTGACAGCCAGGGGCATCTGCACCTGGAAAGGCCGGCACTGGAGCAGGTTGATGCGGTATTGATCCTTTTCAATAAAATTGACGGCGAACTCGATATCCACCGGATACTCGTACGCCCGGTCCAGAGTGGCCAGCAAATCCCGCATGTCGGTGATAAGCGGTGTTTCGGCAAGCACCTTCCGGAATGTCAGAATCCAGCTGAAGACGTTTTCAACCCCGTATTGTTCTGCCCTCTCCTCCATCTCAAGGTCCCGGTCGGCAAAAAGCGCAAGCGGCAGGCCGGGCGTTGCCTTCACCACCCCTTCAAAATCCACACTCACGGGTCTGTTTTCTTTTATATTGATGATATCGATAATGTGCTGGCTGTACTTGTGCACCTCGTCCGCGCTGACTTCAGGCCTTTTCAGCGGGGCATTGAGGGCGACGATGCGGGTATAGTCGTCATCGTGCCTGTCCACAGCCCGGGTCCCGAGCCCGAACACCAGCCGCAGTACCCCGGCATGCGGGTCGATGCCCGGGTTCCAGACAAAAGGATTGAAGGAATATCCCACCCCGGCGAGATGGGGCAGATAGATGGCGCCGTAAAAGGATCCCGAAACCCGCTGCACCAGCAGCGCCATCTCCTCATAGCGGTTCCATAATCCCCGGTGCGCCCTGTAGGACAGGACCTCGGGGCTCATAGTGCTGGCGTAGACGGTGCGCACCGCCTCCTTGAATTTTTCCAGCCGTTCTTCGGGCGGACCCTGATTGGCAAGGAAAACGCTTTCGTACTTTCCCGAGAATGCGTTGCCGTATGCATCTTCCAGGAGACTGCTGGAACGGACGATGATCGGGGACTGGCCGAAATAGTTGAGTATTTCCCTGAACTGATCCAGAGTGTCCCGCTGGAATTTGCCCTTCAGCAGCCGCTTCCTGATCTTTTCAGCCATTTTGAAGGGTTCCGGGGAAGATTTCATCTGGTGTCGTTCCCACCAGCACCTGTTGTTGATGATAAAGGAGTAAAATACATCGGAACCGATGAAAAAAGAATCATGCGTTTCCAACAGCTTCTTCCATTTGGGGTCCGTTTTTTCGAGGATAGCGCGAGCCAGCAGCATGCCTGTCGCCTTGCCTCCTATCAGACCCGTGCCCACCATCCGTTTGCCGATGGAAATGAGATCGGCAAGGCCGAAATAGTGCCGGCACAGCTTTGCCACCTTCGCGTTGCGGGTGACGATCATCCGGATAAGTTTATGTAGAAATTCCCGGCTTCTTCCGGCGCCCCTACCGCGTCCTTCGTCCTCGCAGCATGCCCGGGCTTCGCTCAGGGTCTTGGACCATATGTCCGTGAGAACGATTTTGCCGTCGATCCAGGGCTGCGGGGTAGAGGACAGGATCTCGGAAACTATAACACTGCTGGTCACCGGGTTCATGGTCATCCCGTCCATCGAATGCAGCATGTACATGGTGGGAGTGTGCCTTTCCAGCACCTTCAGAGGAAGCAGGTAATATTTTTCGTTGCTGTAATACAGGTCGAGCACCACCTGGGCGGTGCGGTGAATCGCCTGCACTGAAAGAGGCGTATGGGAGTTTCGCAGCAGCGAGAAATAGGCGACCGTTTCGGCCTGGTACAGATAGGGGCAGGCCAGCTTGAAAAAATTGCCCAGCATCCGGTCGCTGTACCAATCCGCGGCAAGACCGGACAAACAGTCGAAGACATAGCATGTCCCCCTGCCGTATTCACTGATGACATTCAGGATCCTGGTGATGAACTGTTCAAATCCGGCGCGCGGGTCAAGGACAAAAACGTCGGGTTCGAATTTGTCCGGCACCAGCGGCTGATGCGAGGCAAAACGGAAGTACACCAGGTTTTTCCCGTCAAGATGCGCGCAGTAGCAGAAGGCGTGCACAAACGGGATCTGGTGGTCGATATCATCAACCTGCCAGACAACATTATCCCCGGCCAGGATTCCCTGCAGGATCTCATCCAGGGATTCAATCCCGGAGCTGAATAACGGTTTTGCGCGGGATGTTGCCATGTCGGTGCACTGTGCCTTACCGTGCCGCCGCCGGAGGGATTACTGCAAGGCTCGCGCCTGCGTAATCCCTCCGGCGGGGATCAGAAGATCAGACTACCCCCTGATCGATCATGGCGTCCGCCACTTTGACAAAGCCGGCAATATTGGCGCCATCCACATAGTTGATGTAGCCGTCTTTCTGTTTGCCGTACTTTACGCAGGATTCATGGATGTTGATTTTGATCATGCGGAGCTTCTGATCAACCTCCTCCCTGGTCCAGCAGGTTCTCATGCTGTTCTGGCTCATCTCGAGGCCGGAAGTAGAGACGCCCCCGGCATTGGCCGCCTTGCCCGGTGCATACAGGATCTTTGCCTCCTGAAAGACCCGAACCGCAGCTGGAACGGTGGGCATATTCGCCCCTTCGCCGATAACATAGCAGCCGTTCTTGACCAGGGTCCTGGCGTCGTTTGCATCAATTTCGTTTTGGGTGGCGCTGGGGAAGGCAATGTCACAGGGAACCTCCCACGGCCGCTTGCCTTCGAAATATTTACAGCCCTCCAGTTTTTCGGCGCATTCCCTGATGCGGCCGCGCCGCACATTTTTCAATTCAAAGACGAACTGCAGATCTTCCCTGGTCAGACCCTTTTCCTTGTAGATGTAGCCGTTGGAGTCGGACAGGGTGACTACCTTGGCCCCAAGTTCGAGCAGTTTTTCCGTGGTGTACTGGGCCACGTTGCCGGAGCCGGATACGGCGCACACCTTACCTTCAATCAATTCCCCCCTGGTTTTCAGCATCTCCTGGACAAAGTAGACGCAGCCGTAGCCTGTGGCTTCCGGCCGGATCAGGGAACCGCCCCAGTTGAGGGACTTGCCGGTAAGCACGCCGGTGAACTCGTTTTTCAACCGTTTGTACTGACCGAACAGATAGCCGATCTCCCTGGAGCCGACGCCGATGTCACCTGCCGGCACGTCGGTGTTTTCGCCGATATGCCGGAAAAGCTCGGTCATAAAACTCTGGCAGAACTTCATGACCTCCCGGTCCGATTTTCCCTTGGGGTCGAAGTCGGAGCCGCCCTTGCCGCCGCCCAGGGGCAGGGTAGTCAGGCTGTTTTTGTATACCTGCTCAAAGGCCAGAAATTTCAGGATGCCGAGGTTGACGCTGGGATGAAAACGAAGCCCGCCCTTGTAGGGGCCGATGGCGCTGCTCATTTCGATCCGGTATCCCGTGTTGATCTGGATCTCCTGGTTGTCATCGATCCAGGGAACACGAAAAATCAGCACCCTTTCCGGGATGATCATCCGTTCCAGAATTTTTTCCCTGCCGTATTTAGGATGTTTTTCAAGAAACGGGAAAATTGATTCGGCCACTTCCTGTACTGCCTGATGAAATTCAACTTCGCCGGGGTTCTTGCGAACAACCTCGGCCATGAATTCATTTACATTTCTCATCTGCGTTCCCCCTGTAGTTAGTTAAGGTATCTGAAAGCTGCGGTCTCGGTCTCATTTTGCTGCTGTTCGGCTGTATCGCAAAACACGCGTTCGTTTCCGGACCTGAGGGCAGGTGCCCCATTGCCGCTCATTAGTCAATGTCCGCCGGGTGCAGCAGAGATCATGGAGCCGTTCCCACAAGGTCGAAGTTCTCCTGATTCCGCTCCCAGCTGACGTCTGCAGACTGCCGCCAACATCGGCCTGTCTAGCATTTCCGGACGTCGCCATTTAAAGCGGCAATGAGTTGCCGATTCGTTTGTTACTATGCAACCGCCTTTTTTTCAACTGTCAAATTGCTGAACAGGCGGTTTGCCGCAGCGGGACAGCGTTCGAACTCCATGGTAAAATCTGATATTTTCGGCAATTTTGCCGGATAACTTATTGGTCTGCTCGTCTGCACCGGCACCTCCATGCAAAACACATTATAATAATTATTGTAATTATCCTCTTTAAGGAAGAGGAAAAAACGCAAGGCTGTTTCGGTATTTACGGCAATTTTGCCATTATTGAGATTTGCAGAGAAAGGCTATTTCCTTTATATTTTTTTTATGAGCGATAAAACTGAAAAAAAAGAACTGACTATACTGAGGCTTCTGCAGAAGGCTGAAAAGCCCCTGTCCAGTTCCGGAATCCTGGAAAGGCTTCAGGCCATGGGCCAGGAGGTCAGCGAACGGACGATCCGCTACTATTTCAAGATCCTTGACGAAAAAGGATTGACGGAAAGTCTGGGCAAAAAGGGAAGGGTCATCACTCCCCGGGGACAAAAGGAGTTGAGCAAGGCCAGGGTGTTTGACAAGGTGGGCTTCCTGGAAACGAAAATAGACCAGCTGACCTATCGGATGACTTTTGATCTCGCCGGAAAGAAAGGCACGGTTGTCGTCAACATCAGCCTTATCGACAGGGACGTCCTTGTCCGCGCCGCCCCCATGATCTGCAAGGTGTATGCCGCAGGATATTCAATGGGTTCCATGATGTGCCTTTTCAAGTCCGGCGAGAGGGTGGGCGACATCGTCATCCCGCCAGGCATGGCAGGGTTCGGCACTGTCTGCTCCATCACCCTGAACGGGATCCTGCTCGCCCACGGCATCCCGGTCCACTCCAGTTTCGGCGGCCTGCTTGAGTTGCATCACAGAAAACCGGTGCGGTTCGTGGAGATCATCAAGTACAGCGGCACGAGCCTTGATCCGCTTGAAGTGTTTATCAGGAGCGGCATGACCGATTATGCCGGGGCTATCAGCAAAGGCAACGGCCGGATCGGGGTCGGCTTCAGGGAAGTGCCGGCCGACAGCCGCGACCGCGTCATCGGCCTCATCGAAAAGCTCAAGGAAGCCGGACTGGGAGGGTTTCTTCTGGTCGGCTGGCCGGGGCAGCCGCTGCTTCAAATTCCTGTTCCCGAGGGCAGGGCAGGGATCGTTGTTATCGGCGGCCTCAACCCGGTCGCTATTCTGGAGGAAACCGGAACAAGGATCCAGTCCCGCGCTATGGCGGGCATGGTGGAATATGAGCGCCTCTTCCATTACCGGCAGATGGAGGAGCGTATCCGCGGCATGGATTGATTACCCGTTCGGAAGGCTTTCAAGATAGGTGTTGATTTCCCGCTCGATCTGCGCCTCGACATCATCTCCCAGAAAATGAACGGTGACCACGTCCTGCAGCAGGCAGGTGCCGACCGTGCATCTGGTGCAGCCGATTTCATATCTTTCCAGGATTTCGCCGATCACAGGATGGGTTTCGATAACCTGTTTGATGTTTTTGCCGCCTGTATCGTTTAAAAGTTTCATTAACCGGATTCTCCTTTTCCGTTTATTTCTTTCAGTGTACACGGTTGCCGGCGCGGCAGATATGACTCAGGTCAAAAGTATCTAATTTCCTTTATGTATGATTGATTACCGGACCGGAACTTTTCGGGGCGGCATAAGCGGTTGCCGGAAGAACCGGAGGGAAAAAACGGATTCACACTGTTCCAATCTTCCCGGATATGGTAAAGAAAAATATCCGAAAGTCTTCAAATAGGAGGTATCAATGGCTGAAACAAACTGGGAGATGATTATTCTCATTATTATCGTGGGATTGATCATCTTTGCAGGGCTGGGAATATTTGTCGGCACACGCATCAGCAGCGACAGGCGGCGCATCAGGGAACTGGAGGATGAGCTGGCCGAAACCAAAAAAAATCTGGAAACCTACCGCTCCAAAGTAAACACGCATTTTAAGAAGACATCTGAGTTGTTTGGCCAGATGACCGACAGCTACAGGGCGATCTACATGCATCTTGCCGAAGGCTCCCAGGAGCTTTGCACGACGGATGCGGTTCTGCTCAAGCCCGCAACCGTTGAATTTCTTAAAGTGACGCACGACGAAAATAAACCGGCCGCAGAAGAAGGGGTTTCCGAACCTGCCGCTCAAAAGCCTGAGCCTGCTGCCGCGGAACAGGGTGTTCAGCCCAGGGAAGGGGCTTCCGACATTTCTCAACCGGCTGAACCGGAAAAACCGGATACAGTGGAAAAGGCGCCGGCAGAAAAGACGGAAACCCTGGAAAAGCCGGACATTCCGGAAAAGGCGGAAACGGCCGGGCCTGATACCCGGGAAAAGCCGGACATTCCGGAAATGACTGAAGCGGAACAACCGGCAGTTGAAACACAGGAAATAGAAGAGGAGCCTGCCGAAGTGGAGAGAAAGGAAGAAAAAACTCCGGCTGCCCAGGAACAGAAAGAGTTGCGAACAAATTTATAGCTTATGACATTTTGCCTGGTAAAGCGGGTTACAGGTAGACCCTTTTAGCCATCCAATATTTCCTGGACCAATAGTGCTCATCCAGACTGGAAATCATGACCCCATTACGGGTTGAAACATGCATAAATTTTTGATTTTCAAGAAAGATGCCGACATGTTTCTGGAAAAACCCGGTTTTGAAGAAAACCAGATCACCTGCCTGCAGGCTGCTCCGGACAACTTTTTTCCCCAGTTTGACCTGCAGGTCGGTGCTGCGGGGTAAATCGATGCCGAATTTCGAGCGGTAGGTAAGATGGACGAAACCAGAGCAGTCGATGCCCTGTATGCTCATGCCGCCTTTCCTGTACTTTGCCGACTTCCATTCATTGTAGTGCGAATAAAGAATGCTCTTCACCATACGGGTATCCGAGAGGTTGATACCGGAGGCAGCCAGAGGTATGGCGGCCGGTCGGGGAGAGTCCCAGAGTGGAGCGCAGCCCGATAAAGTGAGGGCCAGGACCATGAAAAGTAAAATGGAAGGAAATACGTATTTCATCATCAAGTAAAGGATGGCATTGACGGTTGGCTGCAGCGGTAACTGACATTCTTGATCCTGATAGTTACATGGAAACGTTGACAAAACAAGGTAAAGGTCATTCTTTTCCCTCAATTTCCGTGAAAATGTCCCTGCGCCGCCGGGAACACAAGGTAGTTCAGGTCTGCCTTGACTCTGCCGGTCTCTAATCCGTGGTGATGTGAGAAGCACCTGACCAGCAGGTTGTGCTTTATCCATCCAAACCCTCAGGTGGATAAAGCATGTATAACAGTTTCCATGATCTTTTTTCTTGCTTCAACTTCTCGATGAATGATAAATTTAATGTATATCATTTATTTTACTGTTCCTGTGTACCCTTTAGCATTTGAGGAGAAAAATGTCTGTACCGGAAAGGAGACATTATGAGCGTATTCATTTCGAGCGCCAGGTTCAGGTGGATTTTTTCACCGAGATGTATAATCAATGCCAGGTAAGAAATATTTCATTAAGTGGAATATTTGTTATTGGAAAATTTTCACACAATGCAGAGGAGCAGTGTTATGTAAATTTTGTTCAAAAAGGCAAAAATGTCTATTTGACATTAGAGGCACTCGCTAAAGTTGTACGCCGGGAAGAGGAGGGCATTGCACTCCAGTTCACTGCAATGTCTTTTGAAAGTTTATTGTCACTGGAAATGATCCTGCTTTATCAAGCCAGAGAAGAATCAGCAGATGCTGAAATGAAATTGCCTGAAGAACTCCCATTTGAAATCAATGAAGAAACATCCCGTTATCCTGATAAATACAATCCTTTTCTAGATCGGACCGAGTAGATCCTGTTCCAACCTTCGCGTAAAAATGACCTTGCATCAAAAGAAAATCCTATCCTTCTTTATCGCTTCTCTGCTCATGTTCTTTAAAGCTTTCATTTGACCACTTTGACAGAAATCCGATATTATATAATATCGGCAACCCTATAGCTCCGCCAGTTACCTGGCAATCAGCTTTTTTCCGGATGCATTGAATAAATCAGAACAGATTATGATGAAAAAAGAAGAAAAGTTTCGCGATGCGATATTCATAATTGTTAACGAGGATTCGTGCCCCCTGTACAAAGTGGGCGATGAAATAAAGGTGGAAAGTTACGGGCTTTCGCTATCAGGCTTCAAGCCCGGCTGTCTTTACCTTGCCCGGAAGGTTGCATCCATTGTCGCTTCCAGGGAGACATTTGGGGTAATTTCAAAAATATCTACCCAGAAAACCAGGTACGATTGCGGCGGCTGTGAAGGGCTGGTCCATTTCGAGTTTAAAAAGGATAAGGATTTTTCCACGCTGCAGATGAAACTGCTCGAAGAAGCGGAAGCAAAGCGACGGAAACAGCATCTGCAGAGGTACTTCGGGGTTCTTCGCAAAATTAAATTGTTTGACCCTCTCGAGGATGATGCCCTGGCAGACATTACTCTGCTCCTCGACTTTAAAACTATTCCTTTTGGCAAGCTGGTCGTCAAGAAAGGATCTCCAGGCACCTATTTTTTTATAATATTAGAGGGTCAGGTCGAAGTAAGATCTGACAACGGCTCCAAACTGGTGGACCTTGGAGAGGGAGAAATGTTTGGTGAAATGAGCCTGCTTTCGGCAGAGCCGTTTACCCACACAATTGTTTCCCTTAATACTGTGAAACTGGCGCTGCTCAGTGTAAAGAACTTTAAAGAAATTCTGAAAAAATACCCGGTGATTCAGATGTTCTTATTCAAACTGCTGGTTGACCGGGCCCAGGCAATGACATTTAAATCCGGAAAAATTGCCTCCGGAATGACAGGAGATTTTTCCGAAATAGCACCGGTTGATCTTTTCCAGCTGATTAATGCTGCCCGAAAAACCGGGACAATAGACATTACTCCCGATGAAGGACGGGGAATGGTCTTTTTCAGGGAGGGTGAAATTGTTTACGCAGGTTATCGGAAATTGCGTCAAAAGGAAGCAGTTTACGCGCTGATGGGAATGAAGACAGGTCATTTCAGTTACATCAAGGGGATTCCCGATTTACTTAAAAACGCGCCTCCCCTTGACGATTTCATGAGAATGATGATGGAGGGAGTGCAGTGCATGGATGAAAGCCAGGATTTAAATATCAAAGAAGATGATGATAGTGATTTGCTCTCTTCATGACCCCGGCCGGCATCCAGGACCGACAATTTTTGAACAATTAATACATCAAGTTCAAATTAACCCCCGGTCAGGCCGCCGACACTAACTTTATAAACGCCGCCTTTACCAGCTAAACCCTGAGCCTGCCTGTTTTCCAGAGAGCCACCGCGCTGTAGGTTCTTGCCCAGTAATTTGCTTTTTCCTCTGCCGGATATTTGAAAAAATCCTGGGTCCATCCATAGGATGGATCCTGATACACATCCCGCAGAATGTTGGCTATATGTTTTGGCTGCCACTGGGCATGGATGAGGAAGTCGTACACAAAGCCGATAATTTTTTTCGGCTGGAGGGCGCCGGGATTGGGAGAGTGGAGAATCCTTTCCGTCCAGTCGGGCAGGTGCTCCTGCCGCCTGGCATATTCAACAGCCCTGCCCCGGGGTATATCCTCCTGCCGGTCAAAATCCTGATGAAAGAGATAGAGGTCGGATGCTTTGTACTGGTTGATGAAATCAATCAGGGTTTCGTTGGCGCAGGGGATGTATCCGGAAAACTGCTGGGCATAATCGGCTGCCTTTTCCAGGTCCCACATGCAGTCGAGAATCATATCGATATCGTCTGTTCCCTGCGCAGTACTGCCGTCGAAATACGTCCCTATGACATCGACCAGCGGCGGCTGATGCCGGTAGCCGTATTTTTCCTGATTTTTCTTGTGCAGGCTGAAAGGACTGCGGATTGCCCGCATGAAGGGCGAGCCTTCGCTCCAGGTGTTGTCGAAATTGATGCACCGGTCAAGGCTGTCGGATATGGTCACCGGCAGCAGGCCCTTCTTCTCGTTGTCCCGGAATTCCTGCATGGCCAGCAGGGCCATATATTCGGCAAGCCTGCCGAGACCGCTGAAAACGGATGCCGCATCGAGCGATATCCCGTACCATCGCCTGATATCATAAAAATCGATATACCTGCAGGCTTCGGCAAGATCGCTTTCCACAAAGCCTATATCCCGCAGTGCATTCGTTGCCCGGTATCCGAGGGGATTCTGAAAGAGAATGTGCCCGCCTGAAGGGGTGTAGTCCAGCAGATAGGGCATGCCTTTTTCGCGGAAGAGTTTTTCGATAAAATTAAAGCAGGGGAGAGTCAGTAAAAAAAGTTCTCGTTGGGCGTTTTTGTCCGAATAGAGCCGGTAGTTGTCCCCGGCCAGAAAAATTTCGATATCAATGGGCATGAGCACCGACCGGGATTTTTCCCCGATGATCGGCAGGTGCACCTGGAGGCCTCTCTCCAGGGTGAGCCTTCGCAGTTCGGAGACAGGCTCGGCGATCGAAGGAAAGAGAGGATCCTTGCTTTCCGCAGCAAGCTCTTCTCCGGCCCCAATAACATAATGACCGAACTGATAGCAGTTTTCCAGGCGGTCGATAACGCGGCGGTAATATTCCTGTGCATTCATATCAACTCAGGTTCTCCTTCAAATCGAAGTGGTTCATCAAACATTGGCCATAAAGACTTCCACTAAATCCGGATCGAAATGAGTTCCGGCCAATGAACGGATATGCCGGGCAACTTTTTCGCGGGGCCATGGCTTATGATACCTTCTTTCCGAGATCAGGGCATCCCAGATATCGGCAAGGGCAAAAATTCTTGCGGCAAGCGGTATCTGCTCTCCTTTTAACTCCCGCGGATATCCCGTGCCGTCCCACTTCTCATGATGGCAGTACGGGATATCAAGAGCGGGACGGAGGTAGGCGATGGGAAAGAGCAGTTCGAAGGCATAAACCGGGTGTTTGTGCATTAATTCTTCCTCTTCCGGTGTCAGGGGGCCGTCTTTCATGAGAACGGAGTCGGGGATGCCCATTTTGCCGATGTCATGCAGAAGAGCTCCCCGGCGGATATGGACGATCTCTTTTTCGCCCAGACCGTACGCCCGGGCTACCCGCACCGTCAGATCAGCGACGCGCTGGGTATGTCCTTCCGTTTCCCGGTCCCGCAATTCAAGAGCGCGGCCCCAGCCCTCGATAGTCGAATCATAGGCTATTATCAGTTCTGTATTTGAGGCCTGCAGTTCGTTGAACAGGGTGGCATTATCAATGGCAATTGCAGCCTGCACTCCCAAGGCCTCAAGAAATTCAAACCATTCCTCGTTGGATATTGGTCCCGTTTTCCGGAAGATTTCAAACACCCCTTTGATCTGGCCTTTGGCGATGAGCGGGATGGCGCAGTAGCCGGTAAATTTCTCTTCGGCAAGGAGTGCAGTGCGGTTAAACGGAATTTCCGTCTCACTGATATTGTCAATCTGTATGATCTTCCTGGCAACAGCTGCTTTTGCCGCCGGATCGTCGGTTCCCAGCCTTACTTTTGCGTCCTGGATGGCCGTGGCTGTAAATCCCACTCCCGCGCCGAATTCAAGGGATTGGGTATAGGGATTAAAGAGCAGGACATCGGCGGCGTCGACCTCGAGTTGAGGAACAATGTGTTCCAGAAAAGTCGTCATGATCACTTTCAAGTCCAGATTTGAGGTAATCATCAAATCAACCGTATGCAGGGTCGTGAGGTGCTGCAGCCTGATCCCTGCTGTTTTTTCCGCTTTCCGGCGGAAGGCGATTTCCTGTTCAAGTTCGGCATTCTTGGCAACGAGGGCGGCATTGGCCTGGCTGATACGCTTTTCGCTTTCATTGTAATTGCTGACGGTGACCCTGGTGAGGAGCATGACCAGGAATACGAAAATTGAGCCGCCGAAAAAGACGGTGCTGGTCAGCAGGGCCAGCGGAAATGCCAGCTGCAGCAGCTGGATGACAAGAAAAGCGATATAGCCGGCCATGAAAAAAAGAATCAGGTAGGTCATGGCGGACCATTTCAAATGAAGGTCCCGGGGAACTCCCTGGCGCATTGCGGTGGACATTACCAGGGATGCAATCATAAAAAGAATGCCGGGAATAATAAGCAGAATGGAAAATAATTTGGTGGAAATCATAGAGATACCTTTTGTGCCGGAATGCAATGCCATATCTCATACGGCAGCAATAAAAGGATACTGATATTGTTTAAATTATACCATATTAAACATGTAGAATGCATGCTGTTTCCTGCAAGTATCAGCGCCGGTTCTGCTGAATGGCCTGCAGGATGTAAGGGAAAACCGTCTCGGCAATTTTTTCATGTCCCTTCGGGTTGGGATGTATGGTGTCGGTCTGGTTGAGGGCCGGTTCGCCGGCCACATCCTGCAGAAAAAACGGAATGAGGATCACCTGCCGCTCATTGGCGACCTGGGGATAGATTTCGGTAAAGCTGCCGGTATATTCGGCGCCCAGGTTCATGACTATCTGCATGCCGGCAAGCACGACAGTTGCGCCTCCCTCCTGGAGGGCTGTTACCGCCTGGTCGATGTTTTCCTTGATGACGGAGGTGGAAATGCCTCGCAGCCCGTCATTGGCGCCGGTTTCCAGAATAACCACATCAGGTTGCCGCGCCAGTATCCACTTGATCCGGGAAAGCGTGCCGCTGCTTGTTTCACCGCTTATGCCGGCGTTGATCACCTGCCAGTTGAAACCGTTTGCCAGGAGTTTTTCCTGCAGCAGGGCGGGCCAGGCTTCTTCCAGCGCCACTCCCAGTCCCGCAGTCAGGCTGTCGCCGACCGCGATTATGGTGCCGTCATACCCGGGCACGCTGTCAGCCTGACCGGTCTGCGTTTGTTCCTCCTGCTGTCTGCAGGCGGGAAACAGCAAAAAACCGATTAAAAAGCATACCAGCAGGAACTTTGTCTGATACTTTTCCTTGTTCATCTTTGCATTGAATTCCGGCATTCCTTTTTTGTTGTCATCTTCGTGGTGCACAGCGCGTGCCAAAGGTTATTTTACTCCTGTTCCTCATCCCTTAAAAATGCTACCGGCTTCTGCCGCAATACGGAAGCGGATGCACCGAGTCCCACTGCAAGAACAAGCAGCAGCGTGGTCCCGATCATGACGATCGTGCTGCCGGGCAGCGGGTGATAGGGGATGTCAAGAACCCGGCGGCAGACAATCCAGCTTCCGGCATGGGAAATAAGACCAGCCAGGACCGCGCATCCTGAGGCTATAATCAGGTTTTCGTAAGCAAATACCCTCAGGACGAAAGAAGCTTTTGCCCCGAGTACCTTAAAATATACTGCTTCGCGGGTTCTTACCAGCCGGGTGGCAAAAACCGAGCTGATGATAATGAGCAGCCCAGCAATGATGGAAAAGGAGGTGAAAAACTGAACAATGGAGGCCATTTTGTCCATGATCCTGGCCAGAACCTCGATGGTATTGCCGACGTCAATAACCGTAATGTTGGGCAGCCTGGCGGTCAGGGTGTTCTGCACCCGGTTCAGTTCAGCGCTGTCGATCCTGACGGCACTGAAGATGGTTTGCGGCGCATCCCGCAGCGTTTCCTCCAGGAAGACAAAATAAAAGAAGGGCCGCACCCTGGATTCCGTCCTGGTCCGCATGCTGGTGATCCGCGCTTTCAGGGGAATGCCCTGGACATTAAACTCAAGCAGGTCGCCGACCCGCATATCGCCAATTTCCGCCACAGTGTCCAGCACTGATACCGGAACTTCGCCCGCTTGAACCATGTTTTCATTTGCGGCCGGGAAAAGTGTTTCGCCTTCCAGCATCTGCTCATCCTGCAGCAGGTAGTCCCGATAGGTCAGGTTGAATTCCCGGGCAAGGTTGTCGCTTCTTCGCTCGCGTTCCCTTTCCCTTTTGATGGGGCTGCCGTTTATGGCAGCCAGCCTGGCCCTGATAATCGGATAGTATTCGGCCTCCCGTCCGAGAATTTCGGCAAACTCATTTTTCTGATCGGGCTGGATATCCAGAAAATATGCATTGGGAAGATCCGGAGGATAGGACTGGATAAATGTCGCGCGCAGATTCTGGTTGATGTGGTATATCGAAAAAATGACCGCCAGGGAGGCGCTGAGGGTGATAATGATAGCCCGGGTAGCATTGTTGGGGCGGAACAGGCCGCGCAAGGCCTGCCGGAGAGCCAGGGGGCGGGGAGATTTGCGGCGCAGCAGGAGCATCAGTCCCTGGGTAGCAGCAGCATTGAAGCCGATCAGCCCGCTCAGGCCCAGCATGAAATAGAGGCCGACCCTGACATCCTCAAGCTGCCAGATGACCAGGCCGAGAAAAAAGAGAACAATGAGGGCAACAGCCCCGTAATGGAAAAATCCCCTGGATGTCTGATCGGTTTCCTTCCTGAAGATGAAGGCCGGTTTCAGGTAGTTCACCTGCCGGAGGGGAAGATAGGAAAACAGGCACACGACCGCCGTGCCCAGGAGAAGCCCTTTAAACACGGCATCCCAGGCAATGACCAGGCTGATGCTGGTCGGCAGGATACCGGCAAACAGGACCGGAAAATAAAACTGCAGGAGAGAGCTGAGAGCAAGACCAAGCAAGGTGCCGGCAGTGCCGAGCAGCATGATCATGCCGATAAAATGCGTCCTGATGAACCGGCTGGTGGCGCCGACGGATTTCATGATTGCAATGGTGTAGCGGCTTTCCCGCAGTACGGCATGCAGGGATGTCTGAATGCCGATGCCTGCCAGCAGCAGGGTGAAGATGCCGATGAGGTTGAGGAAAAAAAGAAAATTTTCAAAAAATTTTCTGACCCGCGAATCGGCGGTGCGGAAGGTCCTGACATTTTCCTGCCGCTCAAGAGCCGCGGCTGACAGTTGCCCGGCAATCCTGTCTATTTGACCGGGATCGTGCACTTTCAGCAGATAACGGTATTCAATCCTGCTCCCTTTCCGGATCAGATCAAGCTCTGCCAGGTTGGCGGCGGCAATGAAAATTCTCGGGCCAAAGGAAAAAAAGGAAACCGGCCGGTCCGGTTCCCGGGTAACCACATCGGCAATAGTCAGAAAGGCTGAGCCGATCTGCAGACTGTCGCCGATTTCCGCCTGCAGCCGCTCCAGGAGGGACTGTTCGACAATAATCGAGCCCGGCGCAAGCACCTTGGAAAATTCCCGTCCCGAAGCGAGTTCCACCCTGCCGTAAAAGGGATAGCCCTTGCCGACCACTTTCAAATGACTGAGCAGGGATTTTTCCCGGCCGGGATTTGCCGCCATGCTGTAAAATTCATGGATCTCTACACCCTCGGCCAGACCCTCATTTTCAAGTTCTTCCAGAGCTTGAACCAGCGGCCTGGAATAAGGCTGATGAGAGTGGATGATAATGTCGGCTGCATGCAGCTGCCTGGCATCCTTGAGCATGGAACTGCGCACGCTTCTGCTGAAACCGCCCAAGGATGTCAGGATCAGCAGGGAAAGGGCGACGCATAGAATGAAGATGACCGCCTGCTTGCCGGAACCGCGGATCTGTCTCAGGATAAAACGAAAGTGCAGCATCTAGGCAATTTTCCCGCTGGAAGAATTCCCGGTTCTCCCGTCTTTCAACACAACCACACTATCGGCCCTGCTGCTGATTTCCTTGCTGTGGGTTGCCAGCACCAGTGTTGTTTTCGATTCCTCGCGAAGTTCGAGGAGCAGCTGCAGTATTATTTCACCATTCGCGGAATCAAGGTTGCCGGTGGGTTCGTCGGCAAAAACGATCTGAGGACTGTTGATCAGGGCCCGGCAGATGGCAACCCGCTGTTTCTCGCCACCCGAAAGCTGGTGAGGGAAATTGTTCATCCTGTTGTCGAGTTCCACCCGATGCAGGAGCCGTTTTGCCTTGGCGGGCGCTTCTTTATCCCCGCTCAATTCCGCCGGGAACATTATATTTTCATAGGCGGTCAATGACGGGACAAGATGGAATGCCTGGAAAACATAGCCGATGGTCCGGTTGCGGAAAGGGGCAAGTTCATCCTCGCTTAAACCCGTGATGTCCATGCCGGCAACAACAATCTTCCCGGAATCGGGCTTGTCGAGCCCGGAAAGAAGGCTCAACAGGGTGGACTTGCCGCTGCCGCTTTTTCCTTCGATGACGACAAATTCACCTGCCCGGACCGTTAAGCTTACATCGGCAAGTACGGGGATGAGTCTGGAATCGATGGGATATGATTTGCAGAGTCCGGTCGCTTCCAGTCCATTGGCAGCCATACGTATTTTCCTGAATCAGAATTTTTGTGGATTACCTGCGGGCCAATAAGGGAAGCGGCTGCTTTCTATACCTCCCTGATCGGAATTCCCCGGGAAGCAAGGTCTTTGCATATCTTTTTGACATGGGAAATATCGCAATCAGTGATTTCATAGGTATCGCTTACCCCGTCTATAAAAAAGAAGGTTATCCGTCCTTTCAGGTCCAGGTTCGCACTGCGGATATAATTGCTGTCAAGCCATGGGTTGAGACTTTCCATAAAATTTTCAAGACTGCACGATCTCATGGTTAACTCCTGTATGTAAGTTTAACGAATTTTACCCTGATTTTTGTGTGTTATGCATATATTGTAAACAATACGCTCCAAGAAGCAATATCTGTTCCCTGACACAGGAACGATTCGGAGGTGATCGACAATGCATATTGTGAACAATGGCGGGCCGGGTAAGCGGCAGATCTCCCGCTGAAAAAATCTATCAATAATGAACAATGGCCCTGCTATGAACAGAAACACCCTGGTTGGCCGGCCCGCCCTTCCTTTTGCTCTTCCCGATGCAGCAGGAAAAATACATCGCCTGGAAGATTATGCCAACCAATGGCTGCTGATGGTCTTTCACCGTCACCTGGGCTGACTGCCCTGCCGGGCACACCTTGCGCAGTTGCGGGAGCAGGAGCAGCGTTTCACGGATCGTAACGTACGGATTGTCGTGGTGACTTTTGAGGCAGGATATTTTGCCCGACAGTATATGACGGAAAACAGGCTGCACTGGCCGCTGCTTATTGATGAGAAGAGGACATTGTATCAGGGATACGGCATGCTGCATGCCTCATCCTGGGATATCTGGCAGCCAAAAACCTGGCAGGTTTATTTCAAAGAGATTTTGAATGGCAATATGCCGAAAAAATCATCGGGCGATATCTCGCAGCGGGGCGGTGATGTCCTTATAGACCCGGAGGGTATCGTGCGGCTGCATCATGTTGGAAAGGGGCCGGCAGACCGTCCGGCAGCCGAAACTCTGCTGCTGGTCATTGAGCGGCAGGCATCCTGATCTGCGCAGGAAAAAGATATCCTTTCGGCAATCCTGTTGCAAGGATCAGAATTTGACACCATTTTGAAGTTACGTCCTTATGTTTAAAAATTAACCGGTGTTCCCGGAAGCATGTACATTTTTTGTACATATACATTTCAGCTTTTCCTGTTGCCAAGTATGTATGTTTAAATTTTGTATTTAATTTCAAACAGTTGCCTGTTCGGCCGTGATATACCACAAGGTGGCACGCCGCTTGCTGTATAAAAAGCATATGGTAAACAGGTAAAACCAGGAAAAGTTAAAAATGAAAGTTTTGATAGACAATGAAATAATATATAAGGATGTTACCCTGGAATCCGGAAACAGGATTTATATGGGTGATGTATTTGCCACGATCGTAGTGCTTTTTTTTACAATTTTTTCCCTGACCATAAGCGGATGGAGTGTTCTTGTCTATACGTCCGGACATGTTGATAATGGAGGGCCGGTGGCGAAAATATTCACATTTGTCTTTTCCGCCATAATGTAAAAATTTTATTGCCCCTGGAAATCGGTACCGGAACTCCTGATTTTTTCAACATGGGCAACAAGCAGGTCATATTCATTCACGACAACATATCTGTTCTGCCAGGCTACTTTCCGGCAGTACTCTGCAATTTCCCGATATTCTTCCGCCAGTGCCTGCAGTTCTTTTTTCTGCCCGGGGCTGAGCCGCCGGTATCCCATCAGCTTTTCCGTAAAATAGACAAAGACAAAGCCTGATGCGATAAAAGAGGTAAAGGCGGCATATTCCAGGATGCCGTCATATTGCGTATCATAAAAAATCGTTACTGCCCCCAGAATGATCGAAAAGAAGGCCAGTCCCAGGAACATCAGGGAAGCATGCCGGTATTTGCGGCGCATTCGCGGAATATTATCAGGCGGCTGACCTATATTTATCTCCATATTCCTTTTTCCTTAATTACCGGTAATCTTATGCCGGGATGCCGATTTATTGTGATGAATAATGACATTAAGACCGGAATGCATTATTGCATATCACGGTGCGTGCGCATATAAAATTTCAGTATTGCCGACCTGGATGACGGATGATCCGAATTACCCGGAAGGATAATAAAAAGGTCGACAAGCCTGGCAGAAATATATTCTTATTGCAGAGAATTGCATATTGTTTTTCTCCTTAGGAGCGTATTGCTGATAATTGTATAAGCCGGAGAACCCACGATGGTACCGATGCTGGAAGTGAAGAATCTGGTAAAAAAATACCAGGCCGTGGATGCGGTTGACGATATCAGTTTTTCAATCCCCAGGGGCATCTGTTTCGGTCTGCTGGGGCCGAACGGCGCCGGCAAGACCACCGCCCTGGAGGTAATCGAGGATATTATCCCCCCGACATCCGGCCAAATCCTGTACAACGGCGCGCCGAGAACCTCCTTTTTCCGTGAGGAAGTGGGAATCCAGTTTCAGCACACAACACTGCTCAATTTCATGTCGGTCCGGGAAACCCTTGCTACTTTCAAGAATTTATATCAGAAAACCGAGAGTATTGAGCATCTGGTCGACATCTGCAAGCTGGAAGATATTCAGCATCAGATGAACAATAAGATATCGGGCGGACAGGCTCAGCGCCTGATGCTGGCGCTGGCGCTCATCAATAAACCCAGGCTCCTTTTTCTTGATGAACCTTCAACCGGTCTCGACCCGCAGGCACGCCGCTATCTCTGGCAGATCATCCGCGGCATCCTGGAAGACGGCAAGACTATTGTGCTTACCACTCATTCCATGGACGAAGCCGAATACCTGTGCGACGAGATCGCCATCATGGATCATGGTAAAATTATAGCCGAGGGATCGCCTCCGGAGTTGATTGAGCGCTACTGCGAGGGAGGCACAATCTCCCTGCCGCGGGATAATGTGCAAGATCTGCCGGCGGAGCTGCCGTACTCTTTCAGGGAGGCTAACGGACGCATTGAAATAATGCCCGACAAAATCAGCACCGGCATTGAAAAACTGCTGGCCATCGGCATTGATCTGTCCGGGATGACCGTGCATTCACCGAACCTGGAGGATGTGTTCCTCAACCTGACCGGGAGAACGCTGCGGGAGTAAATGGGTAACCGGTTCATTCTTCCGGCAAAATATAAATACAGGGTGTTCAACTTTTCATAACAGACAATATGAGCGGCAAACGCATCTGGGCCATGTTCAAGGCCAGAAATTATGAGTTTTTCAGGGATAAAGCCGCATTCGGCTGGAATTTTCTCTTTCCCTTTCTGATTATCGCCGGCTTTGGCATCATTTTCGGCGGCCGCGATTATTCCGGTTTCAAGGTAGGGGTCTTTCCCTCTCCGGCACAAGTTGCCTTTGCCGACACCGCTTTGCCGCAAAAATTTATTGAGACCGAAAATATTGAATTTGTTGGTTTCAGGAATCTGGAGGATGGCCTGGAAAAACTGCAGCACCACAGGATCGATTTCCTGGTGCAGCTTGATTCGCCGGACAGAAAATACTGGGTGCTCGATTCCTCGCCAAAAGGATATATTGTCGAACGCCTTTTTCAGGCCGGGCTGATACCCGAAGACGAAACCTATGGGGAAAGGGTAGAGGTCAAGGGTGATGAAATCCGATATATTGACTGGCTGTTCCCGGGGATACTGGCGATGAACATGATGTTCAGCGCCCTGTGGGGAGTCGGGTATATCATAGTCCGTTATCGCAAAAACGGGGTGCTGAAGCGCCTGAAGGCCACACCGCTGACACCTTTCGAATACCTGACCGCCCAGGCTATGTCGCGTATTTTCCTTCTGATCTTTACCATTGTTATCGTCTGGTTGGGTTCTGATCTGCTTTTTTCCTTTCATGTCGCCGGCTCTTATCTTGACCTGTTTATTGTTTTTTTCATCGGCAGCCTGAGCCTGACTTCCATCGGACTGCTGCTGGCTGCCAGGGGAATAAGCGAGGAGTTTACCAGCGGCGCCCTCAATTTCATAGCCTGGCCCATGATGTTTCTCTCGGAAGTCTGGTTCTCGCTGGAGGGATCCCCCCAGTGGGTGAAGGCATTTTCCCAGGTGCTGCCGCTTACCCACCTGCTGCAGGCTGCCCGGAAAATTATGAACGACGGGGCAACCCTTGTTGAAGTCAGCGGCGAATGCTTTATTATGCTTGCCACGACCCTGGTACTGCTTGTCCTGGCGGCGTTGCTCTTTTCCTGGAACGAATAGGAGAATTGCACAACTGCAGCTAAAAGCATTGAACACGGATTTTAGTCCGGGCAGGTTATATCGGCATTGCATGCAAGATCTCTCACCCCGGGCAGATGATATCTGTTCCGGCCCTGTAATGGAGAATAACATGGATGAAAAGATGGCGTATGAACTGGTAAAGGTAATGAAAAAACCCGGCGAGGCAGAGCATCTTGAAGCTTTTGAGCGGGCTTTCGAATTGACGAAAGTTTACTCGGGTTCGGCAAATGCGCAGGCTTCGGCAATTCCGGTATTATTTGAAAAGCTGTTCGAACTTTTTGCCACCGGCTATTCAAAGTGATTCGGCGACCGCCTTTGCCGCAGATTCCTTATGTGTGAATTTTCCAACTTCAATAAGGTTCTGTTTTCATGAGAAACAAAAGATCATCAGGACAAACGGACGGTCCGGTTTATTCTACCGACCACGGGCGGATGTGCCCTGCCTGCGTCAGACCGCAAGGCGAATGTATCTGCCGGCAACAGGCGGCTGGGGCCAGTGGCGACGGAATCGTGCGGGTCGGGCGGCAGACAAAAGGCAGAAAGGGGAAGGGCGTGACCCTGGTAACCGGAGTCATGCTGGATGGGGAAGGCTTAAAAAAACTGGCCGGGCAGCTGAAGAAAAGATGCGGCAGCGGCGGGACGGTCAAAGACGGCGTTATTGAAATCCAGGGGGATCATCGCGACACATTGGTCGAAGAACTCAGGATGAAGGGATGGAAAGTCAAACGGACAGGCGGCCAGGAAGCGGGTGGGAAGAGAAAATCGGCATGAAAAACCTTGTAACTCCTGAAAATGCAGCAGAGGCAAATGCCCTGCAGGCACTCCTGGAACAGCATGGAATCCATGCCGTCATAGTTTCCTTTCATGATACGGCATATGACGGCCTTTTCCAGGCGCAGTACGGCTGGGGAGTGATCCGCGTAGCCGAACAGGATTTTGCCAAAGCTGATAGAATCGTACGGGAATGGCGGGAATCATCTCCGGACGAGGTGGACTGGCGGGAAGAATAGAAGATTTTGTATAACCGTAGATTATCCGGGAAGACTATGTTCAGGAAAAACAGGTCAATAATGGCAGCAATTCTGTTTATCAGCCTGATTATCGGCGGATGCACCCACCATGCAAATCGGACCGGACTGACTGTAGATATCGGCCAGCCTGTGCATTACACAAGCGGCGACGGGGACACCTTTACGGCCAGATACGGATCTCTTTCCGACGGCAGCCTCCATTTTGTTAAAGTGAAGATGCCGGATGGCCGGGAATATACACTGCCGCAGGTGGTATCAGCCTCTGGCGTGCGATATACGGATGAGCAGGAGGTTGTGTGGTGGACGCATCAGGGAAAGGTCCTTGTTCAGACCAGGGGCTCGGCAGGCAGCTGGCAGCAAAACTATCCGGAATTGCGGAAATTTTCCGGGACGAACTGACATGCAGGATAAGTGCGGAGCGATATTTCAAATCCCGGCTTTCAAGGCGTTAAATGATGAACCTGTCCGGGACGCAATCCCGGCTTTGCCGGAGAATGTTCCGGCACTGCCCGCGGGGTTAATAAAGGGATGACTTTTTCTTGCGGGATCTGGCGCTCATAAGTCCTATCAGCCAGCCGATAACGAGCACACCGCCGCCCGCCAGGAACCATTTGACGGTAATGCTGTTTCTCAGGTTCCGGTTTTTCCGTTCCGCTGCTGCAAGCTTTTCCCTGATTTCCTCGATTTCCTGCGTCGTCCGGGTGAGATTTTCCTTTATCCTGATGACATCGGCAGTGTCCTGCTGCAGCATCTGATAGTTGTTCCTGAGCTCATCCCGTTCCGCAAGGCAGGCATTGTATTCCTGTTGCATCTGGGTGTATGCCAGTGAGAGTTCATCAAATTTTTGACTGACTGCTTCTTCTTTCGTTTCCAGCTCGGATTTTTCGGCCTTGAGGATATCCACCATTTCGGATAACGGCGGCTCGCTGCTCAGATATCTCCTCAGCATCCATCCTTCCGTACCGCCTGGTGTTCTCACCTTTGCCCAGGGATCGCTTTCCTCGACAAGCTCAACCATAAGCCCGTCAGGAACGACAGAGAGAATTTTGAACTCTGTCCCCTGGCCGGACCTGATCGGTATTTCGGAACTGGGTTTGACATACAGGGTTTCGGCCTGCACGGCTGACCAGCAGAAGAAAAGGGCAATCGGCAGTATAACGAAGGTAAGGGGGGAAAAAAGATGCGGCAGGCGATCCGATATTTTCAGCCTTCTTGGCGTAAGCATTACGTATTTATCTCCTCAGGTGTCGGCATGCAGGGAGTTTGAGTTTGATAAGGTATAACCCACTCCTGCTATAATAACAAAAAAAAGTCCCGGAGTATAGAGGGGAATTTTGACTTCAGGAGACAGGCAGCAGCCTGCCGGCAAATAAGAGAAAAGGTATCAGAGGCAGGGATTGCGGCCCAGGAGATTCAACACTTCCTTATCCGAAAGGTCATACCAGTTCATATAGGCATTTGCAACCGCGAAGGGATAGGCTTCGCGGATATTCAGGCAATACAACCGGTCCACTTCCCGGGCGGTTTTTTTCACTGTATCCGCCGTGCCGGTGGGCACCGCCACTGTAACGGATCCAGGCTTGCGGTTTTTGACAAAATGTATCGCGGCCATCATGGTATAGCCTGATGCAAGTCCGTCATCAACAATAACGATATCCTTGCCGGCAATATCCGGAAAAGGATCGTCGCACCGGAAAAGGGTATTGCGCTGATGGATGGTGCGCAATGCTTTCTGCACCTGGCTTTCGATCACTTCCGGCAGCAGTTGCAAAGCATGGAGAAGACGTTCGTTGAAGAACCGCTCTCCGTCCATATTGACCGCCCCGAAGCCGGCTTCCGTATTTTGTGGAACCTGCACCTTGCGTACCAGCAGGAGTTCCAGCGGCCATTGGAGAAAGGGCTGCATGGCAATCGCGACCGGTACTCCGCCCGATGGAATGGCAAAGAGGAGGCCGTCCGGGGGTGTCCGGTCCTGCATCAGCTCGCCGAGTCTGCGGCCGGCATTTTCACGGTCGGTAAAGACATATTCCCTGTTCCGCAGCTGCGGATCTTCAACTATATTCTGCATAATACTTCCTCTGCCCGCCGGAAGAAATTCCTTCTCATTATTTTCTCTGGCTATAATTGTAAGCAGAAGCAGGGGATGATTCAAGAGCATTATCTGCCGCCTGCCGGCAGTAAACCTGCCTTCCGGCCTGAGAAAAACGGGAACGGGAAAATGCAGCCTGCCCGGGGAGCAAAAAAAGTTATCGCGGGTTCAAGGTTGAGCGCCGTAGATCGGGAAGCCCGGGAAAAAAAACGTATCGAATATGGCTGTTTGGGGAATCGGGTTCCATGGCTTATACTGGCTGCAGAGGAAAATATTTTTTGAGTTTCTAATTCCAAAGACATATCATCAGATATGCTTAATACCTGAATCCGTGACGGCTTTCAGGAATATACCGAGTGACTTATTTATTTTCGCCTTTTATGGCATATGATAAGTATATTGCATGATTTACTACGCCGCCCTTCGGGGCGCCCGATATCGGTCCACCTGCTGCGGAGTCTGCGCTTACCTGTTGGCAACTCGTTGATATCACCACAGGATAATCAACATCGTTGCAGCCTCGAAGGTCTCGCAGGCTCGCTATCTGCATCTGGACCGTTCTCGAACGCTCACGGATTCAGGTAATATTGAATTTGGAGAGAATTGATAACTGACGATATGCAGTTTTGGTTGTCACCTTAAAAAAGAGGAGCAGGTCATGGAAACCGAGAAAAAAGATATGGAACAACCTGAAGAGGAATTGGCGGCCTACGAGAAACTGCGGCTGCGGGTAAGTAAAAGCTTCGGCGAACTTAATGAACGGATAAGCAAGGAGTCGGTCACTCAGGCGATTGAGAAGGCGATCAGCGACCTGAGAGAGAAGGGGGAGCATTCAAAGGAAACCATTGCCAGGGCTGCCGAAACCTTGAAAAAAGATATCGCTTCCAGTGTCGAAAATATTAAACCCAGGGTTGATAAGGTAAAGGAACCGGCAAAAGAACAGTTTGATCAATGGCGCAGCAAGGGCGGAGCCCTGTGGCAGGATATCGCCGATGAAGCCGGGTATATCAAGGAACTGTCCCGGGACAAGAGCGGGATGTTTTTATTCAACGTCACCAGTGCGCTGCAGGGATGGAGCCGGAACCTGATGGATAAACTCGGCACGTCACTCAAGTATACATCCGGGGAAATGACGCACGGCGGGGAATTTGTGTGTACCGGCTGCGGGGGAAAGATTCACCTGAAAAAGCCCGGCCGCATTCCTCCATGTCCCAAATGCAGCAATTCGGAGTTTCACCGGTCCTGATCGCATTGGGACGGACTTCCGGAACGCTTCATTTCTGCAGCCGCTGATTTTATTCCGGAAAAAAGAGAGAAACCCTGATTTTCTTCCGTTTCAGGCAAGGGAAACGGCCGCCGGCTGCTGCCCGAGATGGGTCCGCTGCAGTCTGATCAATTTGGCCGGGTTGTTTCTTTTCAGCAGATAAACAGCAATGAGAAAGGTTGCCAGTTCGGAAAGAGGGAGGACAATGAGTATTCCCTCGTAGCTGGTTAGAAATTTTATGCAGATCAGGAAAAGAACCGGCAGCACCAGGCCCCGGGCCATGGCAATAATGGTGGAGGAGAGTATCCGGTGCATGGCTGTGAGGTAAGATGACAGGATAATATTTAAGCCGCTGAGCAGGAAAACCGGCCATATTTTCGAGATAAAGCGGATGGAAAGATTGATTGTCTCCTGTTCGCCGGTATGAATAAACAGATTGATCAGGGCCCCGGGAAATATGATCAGCATAATGCTTGTCAGGAGGCCGAGCACGAAAACCGAGACCGATGCAATAAGAAGAAACGAGGTTATGCGTTTATGGTTCAAGGCGCCAAAATTTTTACTGACCACAGGCAGCAGCGATTCGCTGATTCCGCAGCTGATTAGGAGGCCGCAAAGGACGATATAATTGATTATCGAAAAGGCGGCTACACCGTGTTCCCCTAACTCCAGCATAATGAGCCAGTTGAATATCAGGATCAGGATACTGGCGGAAATTTCATTGAAAAATTCGGAAAATCCGTTGCGCGCCGCCTTGCAGACCTCGCTGATCCGCCTGATCCGCAAGGCAAAGGTCAGCCTGGTCCTGTTCAGCAGGAAGGGGGCGGCAAGAAAAATGAATGTCGCCAATTCCGACAGGCCCGTTCCCAGGGCGGCTCCTTTATGGCCCATCTGTAATTCAGCAATAAACAGCCAGTCGAGCGCAATATTGAGAAGGCTGCCAATGACCATTGCTGCGGCAGCCATAAACGGGAGGCTGTCGACCCTGAGAAAATAGGCCAGGCAGACCATGCCCATCTGTGAGATATTAAACAGCAGCAGAATAGTGAGATACTCGGCTACGGTTCCTGAAAGCGAGGCATTGGCGCCCAGCATCAGGACCAGCTTATCCATGAACGCAATGCCGAGCACCGTTGTGGCAAGGGCAATTGCTCCGGTTATGATCAGGGTCTGGGAAAAAATGTTATTGGCCGCTTCCCGCTTGCCTTCGCCCAGGTACTTGCCGCAGCGTGCCGATCCTCCTACTGAGAGCATCATGGCTATGCCGAAAAGCAGGCCGAACACGGGAACTGCAAGGTTGATCGCCGCAAGAGCCTCGGCGCCGCCGTAATTGCCGATAAAAAAACCGTCGACAATCACGGCGCAGGACATTGCCAGGACACCGATTACCGAGGGAATCGCGTAATGGAAAAATACGGGAATTATTTTACCGGATACCGGATCAAATCGTTTACTCATAGAATTTATTTATTTTAAGGAGGGCCTTGAATGAAGCCGCGAAAAAGTGCCCGGCCGGACCGGCCATGCCGATTCAGCGGGAAAGCAGGAAACAGCGAATGAACTGAATTCAGGAAAAACCCCTGGGGTTTGTTTTGTTCATCGACTGGGGAGCAAGCCCGGTTAAAAATGATCGCAGCACAAGGCCGGGTGCGTCATTCGTGGCTATATCCCCTTCGGAAACGGTTATCCAGGCGGTGTAGATAAGATTATCCAGAACTGCGGCAATCCATGCCAGAGGGACATCCGCCGCAACGACATTTTCCGCCTTGAGGCGTTCGGAAAGCTCGCGCAGCCGGATCAGCTGATTTCGATAGAGATCCGCAATACCTGAATCCTCGGAATTTATCTGTTCCGAGTTGAGAAAATGGAAGCTGGCACCGAGAGGGACGAGAACCCGGATAAACTCCTCCAGGGTGTCCCGGGCACTGAGTTTTTTTTCAATAATCGGTCTGGTGGCTTTTTCCAGCTTTTTGTCAGCCTCCACCACCAGTTCATGGAGCAGCTGCTTCCTTGATTTAAAATACCGGAAAAGCGTTGCCCGGCCCACCTCCGCTGCTTCAGCTATTTCGTTGAGTGATGCGTTCGGGTTTTTGGCCAGGATATACATGGCCAGATTCAGCATCTTTTCCTTTGTCCGCTGCTGACGGCTGTTTTCCTTGTTCAGTATGACCAGTTCCCGGCTCATGATACATTCTTATTTAGTATAAAATAGGTCTTGTTTGATAAAAGTGATCTCTCTTTTGAGACTTTAAAGTATCAGAAGAGACAAGGAAAGTCAATTGAATTTACTGGCAGGATTATTGGGAAAAGCGGGAACCGTCTCCAGCTCGAGGGAAGTTACCGGGGTTCGAGGATAAGGATGCCGTTATCCGTTTGCAGGTCCATTCTGAATCTGTCGAGGAAGTTGAGTCCGAGCAGCCCGACGCCGGGCCGATTGGGGAGGTCTATGATCAGAGCCTGGACGTCATTCACCACCCAGCCCTGCACTTCGATGGACGGCAGTATGACGACATTGGCATAAATTATGCCGGAGGCAGTCTGTACCTCGTGCTGCTGACGACTTATCCGGCCTTCCAGGCCAAGGAACTGTACTGTAGAGTAGGGAACGGTTACAAAAGATGAACCGGTATCGATGAGGAAATCGTGAGTCAGGACCGTGTTGAGGGTGGCTCTGACCGGTATCTCTTTTGATCCGGGTTGAAAGTTGATAATTATCTGATTTTCCTGACCCTTCAAGGTGGAAATGCGGTTAGCCAGCAGCAGCATTTTATCCCTGAGGGCAAGGGGATATTTTTTCTGATACAGCAGTGTCTCTGCCAGGGCCCAGTCGCCGTCGGTCAGGGCAAGCTCCACCCCCAGCAGGTGAATATCCAGGGAATCTCCGAATCGTTCCCGTGCCCGACTGAAAACCTGCCATCCCCTTGTTGTATCATTATTTTCCAGGAGGCTGTTAATCCATTCCAGATAAAGATCCACGTGCAGCCGGTCAAGATGGGGGACTGCCGCGGTCATTGAGAGAATTTCAGAGCCGGATCCTTCGATAAAATTGACAGCCGCCTCTGTTCCATAAGTTTTCTGAATGGCCCGGGCAACATTCATCAGCAGTTCCGGATTCCGGAGTTCATGGAGCAGAGGCTCGTCATCCAGCTGCGCTATGTCGTTGTACAGCTCCTGATTCATGATGTTGTCCACCAGCTGTACTATATAGGGATAGACCGTTTCTGGCCTGAGGTGGGGAGGCGTGTTTTCCGGCGACAGTTTCGGCGGAAACCAGAATGCTTCCGTAAACATCTGCAGCTGCACCAAGGGCGGGATATCGCTTCCTATGGCCAGAGCCCTGGACAAAAAATCCTCTCTTCCGCCGGCAAAAGTATCGTTGTAAAAATCCTCGACTGTGGTCTCTGGTATAAAATCGATGTCTGAATTCAGCGCCCACATGTAAGCGCCTTCCAGCATATCGCCGAATGCCCAGCCCACAGCCCTGTTGTCCTGCAGGAAAATTCCCGGTCCCATCGGTTCCGACAGGTGACTGTAGACAAAGATGCCTTCCGGTTTTTCCATGGCCAGGTTCATTTCTTCCGTGAATTCGCCCGAGGAGAACAAGAGCAGCCTGACCGGTTTTTCCTCCTCCCAGGTGCCGAGGGCAGGGCCGGGATATTCTTTCCCGTCCGCAAGGCGCCAGAATCCAACGGCGTTGCCGAAATCCCAGAATCCTTCCTCTATGGCAACGGTTTCATCCCGGCCGGACCTGAACAGCCAGCTGCGTCCGCCGATACAGGATCGGGCCGGAAGTGCGAGCCAGGAGCCGCCGATGACAGTGGCAGGAATTTCTGTAATCAGGTTTCCTTCCGCGGAGAATATTTCGACCCGGCCGACAACCGGCGGCTCCTGGGCCGGAGATCCGTTGACTCCAGGAAGAAGCCGGTCCGCAGGGGCGATATTATTTTGCCTGTTATCCGCGGATTCGGGAATCGGCGGAGCAGTTTGCGGCAGAATGCCGGGAGATGCGGGGTCAGAATGCGTCTGTGTTTCTTCGGACAGTCTGGCCTTTCGGCCGGAGTAAAAGAACTCGAAACCGGCAGTCATCAGGATGCTGAGGAGAAGGGACAGGAGAAGGATGGACACCCATTGACTCTTCCGGTATTTGAAGGGGATTCCCTCCCGCATCGGCAGGCCGCATTGACAGCAGTAAACAGCATTGTCCAGATTATCGGAACCGCATGCCGGGCAGGAAATGAGTTTTTCCGTCATGATACGAGAGCAGCGAGATTATTCATTCATCCGAAACATGAACACAGGCTCCAGTCGCCGGCGGACAACCCGGAAGAGATCAGTCTGTCCGGACAAAGGCATTGCTGTTGGCACCGCAGACAGGGCATTTTTCCGGGGCATGGTTTTCCGCGGTATAGCCGCAGACCTTGCAGACGTAATAGTCCACATTTTCGGCATTGCCGAGGGAGTCTAAAGCTTTCTGGTACAGTTCGGCATGAATTTTTTCCACTTCGTTGGCATAGGAGAAGGTCCGCTCCGCCGCCTTGTCGCCTTCCTCCTGAGCTGCTTTTATCATATCCGGATACATATTTTTGAATTCATGAATTTCTCCGGCAACAGCTTCGTTCAGGTTTGCAGCGGTGTCACCGATGGCTTTCAATGCTCGGAGATGGTTATGGGCATGAATGGTTTCAGCATAAGCGGCAGCTCTGAAGAGCCTGGCTGCCTGGCTGTGGCCTTCTTTATCGGCCTTTTCGGCAAAGGCAAGATATTTCCTGTTTGCCTGTGATTCACCGGCAAAGGCCTCCCAGAGGTTTTTCTCGGTTTTGCTCATTGCTATTCTCCTTTTATTTTTTTTTGCGAAGACGTCTCAAATCGGGCTGCCTGTCCCGATTGATTATATAATTATATGGAAAATAAGATGAATTTACCAGGCATAATGAGAGAATTGCCGAAACAGCTTAACCGGGGATTCAGGATGCAGTTTCAATCCGTTGACTTTTCCCGGAAATGCTGGTTTCATGGTGATGTAATCCTGATGGCGTCGCAAAAACTCCCCAACTGCTGCGCCGGAGTCTTCGCTTGCCTGACGCCTTGCATTTGGGGCTTTTCGAAGTCTCACTTTGTTCGCTTATCTGCTTAGCCATCACTCTTGACGGCTTCTTGCGAATCCATCAATTTTGGCTGGCGGCAATGGTTTTTTTTCATAACCATCATTAATGTGCTTTTTATGATCTACGCATTTCAACTTATTGCCGAACGGAAAATAGAGGAATACATCCGCAATAACCGGGGGCCTGATCTCAGTCACTGGAAAAACAAGCCGTTGCCGCGGGATGACATGGATCATGTGCCGTCCGATCTGCGAATGGCATACAAAATCCTGAAAAATGCCGGATATGTGCCTGAAGAAATCGCCCTGCAGAAGGAAATTGTCAGGACCGAAGATCTGCTTGCCCATTGTCGTGATGAAAAAGAAAAGCTCAAGCAGATGAAAAAATTAAATTTTCTCCAATTTAAACTGGAAAGGAGGATGGGGAGAGGACTTCGCCTGGACAGCGAATCCCCTTATTATGAAAAAGTCGTCGACAGAGTCAGCGTCAACACGAAAGATTGAATTTTTCCGGAGAATTTTCGGGCAGACTCCATCTCGCCGGAATCAGGGTTCCCGGAGACCGCCGGCCGATACAGATACCGGCCGGCGGTTAAGATTTTCAGGCTAGTACTGCTTTCCTTCAATATTCTTTCTTAACTGAGCAATTTCAAGGCCGAGAGATACACACTGCTTTCCTTCCATGCAGGCATCTGCATCCGGATATTCCAGATGGTGCTGCAATTCATGACCTTCTTTTTTCAGGTCGACGACCCATACTTTTTTCAATTCATCATGTTTCACATCCACATCAATGCCGCATTCCCCGATTTCAGGGTATAGTTCTCTGATCTTCCGGCACAGCTCTTCTTTATCATGCATAAAATACCTCCTCCTGAATATGGAACAAAATGTGCTTTCGTACTCATCTATTTGTTCAGCATCCTGAATATAAAAATTCTTCCGTCTAAGAATTGATAATTCTTTATTGATACACTATAAGGTGCCGCCGCATGGCTGTCAAATCCGATAACCGGAGCAAAAAGCTGAACAGAATGGTAAATTTTCTCTATCCCCGGCATACCGTCAAGTTGAAGAATCAGGGGTAAAGCTGATATCCTTTTTGATTTTTCTGTAAAATAGATTACCTTCTCAGGAAACCTGCCGCCACATCTAATTAATCGGGAAGTATCCATGCAGCAAAAAAAAATTCCACCAGATACCTTTCAGATCAGGTGCCCCAAACTCGGACATCAGATCCATTTTGCCTACTGCCGGGAAGAAAATTTCGGGCTGCCTTGTGTAAAGACTCTGAACTGCTGGTTTTCCTATTTCCGGGTGGAGGAGTATCTCCGCAGCGAACTGACGCCCGACGAATTTTCCCGGCTCTTTCAGGAACCCCCGAAATCAAAGGTTCAGTCACTGATGGAAATGATTGACCAGGCGCAGAAACGCAGCAGGAAAAAAGACGGATGAAAACCTTACGTAACGCTGCCGGGCGAAAAATTTCTTCAACGGGATTGGGCGGAGAGGGGGTCCTCCGGACCTATGGCAGGACAGGGGAGGCTCAAGCCGTCATCAGGTCGGCTGTAGAAGGTGGAATCACCTATTATGATTCGGCCCAGGCCTACTCGGACAGTGAAATTTACTATGGCGGCATCTGGCAAGAAGAACCGTCACTGCGCCGGACAATCTTTCAGACCAGCAAGTCCGCGGCTCGGCTTAAGGAGCCGGCCCTGACAGAGCTGCAGAATTCTCTTCGCCGCCTGCACACGGATTACCTGGATCTCTGGCAGATTCATGATGTACGCACGGAAAAAGATCTGCATGAAATTTCCGGGCCGGGCGGCGCCCTGGAAGCCTTTGTCGAGGCAAAGAACAAAGGCCTGGTCCGCCATATCGGCGTAACCGGCCATCATGACCCTGCTGTTCTGACCCGGGCTGTTCGGGACTGGCCGGTGGACACGGTTCTGCTGCCGGTTAATCCGGTCGAAGGGATCCTGGGCGGTTTTCTGACCGATACCCTTCATGCCGCCGCGAAAAAAGAGATCGCGGTTATCGGGATGAAGGTGATGGGAGGTGGTCATTATATTCTTCCCAAACTGGGTATTTCCGCAACTGACCTTATCCGCTATGCCCTTGTTTTCGATATTTCCCTGCCCATTGTCGGCTGCGCATCGCCGGCTGAAGTGCGGACGCTTGTATCCGCAGCTGAATCTGGACCGCTCAGCAGGGATGAAATGACCGCCCTTGAAGAAAAATTCAGGCCCTATGCCCCTAAAATGGCCTATTACCGGGGTGTATGGTAAAAGAAATCCAGAACCAAGGAGGAAAGAATGAACATGGGACTGAAAGGAAAGGTAGCCCTGGTCACCGGAGCAAGCCGGGGAATCGGAGCTGCCTGTGCCAGAAGTCTGGCGCAGGCCGGTGCATCGGTGGGAGTAAATTATTATCAGTCTGAGCAGGCAGCTGAAAGCCTTGTGCAGGAAATCGAAGCGTTTGGCGGACAGGCTATGGCAGTACAGGCTGATGTGCGGATCAGGGAAGAAGTTGACCGGATGACAGAGGCACTGATAACAAAGTATGGGAAAATAGATATCCTGGTGAATAATGCCAATATAAACTTCCCCATGAGACCTTTTATTGAATTGTCCTGGGAGAGCGTTGAAAAGAAAATCACCGGGGAAATAAAATCTTTGTACAACTGTTCACAAGCGGTGCTGCAGGGTATGCTGCCGAAAAAATCAGGAAAGTTGATTTTTGTCAGCAGCACGCTTTCCCATGATCCGGGATACGGATTTGCGGCCCATGCGGCTGCCAAGGGGGCAATGGACAGCATCGCCAGGGTCATGGCTGCGGAACTGGGCGCCAACGGAATTACCGTCAATACCGTGGGACCGGGCCTGGTTGAAACGGACGCTACCGCAGGAATGCCGCGGGAAATGAAGGAACAGGTTGCCGCAATAACGCCCCTGGGAAGAATCGGTCAACCGGAAGATGTCGCCCGCGTGGTTGCCTTCCTGGCCTCGCCGCTGGCTGATTTCCTGACCGGTCATTATATTCCTGTGTGCGGCGGAGCCTTTATGAATTAACGGAAATCCTTTCCTCGCAGGAAAAAGAGGAGGAATGCTGCCGAAATCCGAACATCCGGGGAGTCCGGCAATTCTTTCGTTTCCGGTTATTCCGAAACCCTCCGGCTGCATGTTACATATGCTATATAACATTGGAGATTTTTTGCATATAAAGTATTCTTTTTTGATATTTGTCTTGTTTTTCTGAATTTTTATCATTAAAATTCAGGTAAATATATTTTGTTCATGATTTTGCATGGAAGAAAATTCTATGGAAGAGATGAATTTTAAAATTGACGGCAAAATTATCAAAGAAACAAAATGTGTAAAAGGGTTCTGCTGCCTCAAGAAAGATGGAAAACCTCATTGCCAGGTAATAGATTCTCTGAATCATGAAATCCATTTCGTCAAAAGTGTGACCAATTCCTGCAGGTACAAAACGACTTTCGGTTTTTCCTGCATATGCAACTGTCCTACCAGAAAGGAAATTTACAATCGGTATAGAAGGTAATCCCGCGGGAGATTCCTTTATTTCTTTCTAATCTTTTTTTGTCCTGTTTTTTCGGATTTATCCTGCCGTACTGGATTTTCAGAACTGTGCATAAATTTTTGTTATACTTGTCTTTTTTTTTAACTCATTGATATTAAATAATTCTTTATTATTTATATATCGTTTCGGCAGTTAAGTGGATTACTGGCATGTTTTTTCCATGTTTCTCCATATAAAAAAGCTTCCCTTCCGTTCATTTAATATCGGTTTTTCCGAGTTTTTTTCATGTTTCTTGATTTAAGTCAAGGGGTGCACCGGTAATTTTGAGTAAGATCAAGTGTATTTTACCGGTCAAATTCAAAAAAGGAGGAAACGAAAATGGCCAAAAAGAAAAATTGTTTATGGCTGGCGGCAGCAGCTGTACTTCTGATGCTTCCCGGGTCGGTTGCTGGGGAGGAAAGTAAATGTATGGCCTGTCACAAGGAAATCACTCCCGGTATTGTGAAGGACTTCCTGAGCGGCGCCATGGGAGAAAGCGGGATGGACTGTTCCGACTGCCATGGTGCGGAACACATGAGCGCGGAAGATACGGCTAAAGTGCAGCTGCCGACAGAGAAAACATGCCAGAAGTGTCATGAAGAACAGACCGGACAATATCTGGACGGTAAGCACGCCCTTGGCTGGGTTGCGCTGGAGGCCATGCCGGAGACCCAGTTTCAGCCCCATGCCTATATTCAGGGCATGAAGGGCTGCGGCGGGTGCCATAAGGTCGGCGTCCGCGATGAGGCCGTCAAGGCGGAGAGCAGGTATGGCACACCGTGTGATTCATGCCATACCAGGCATAAGTTTTCCAAGGAAGAAGCAGCCAAACCCGAGGCCTGCCGGACCTGCCACATGGGATTTGATCATCCCCAGTGGGAGATGTGGTCCAGTTCCAAGCATGGCGTGATTTATGCCCTTGAAGGAGATACCGGCCGGGCGCCGACATGCCAGACCTGCCACATGGTTGAAGGCGATCACCGTGTCATGACTTCATGGGGATTCCTGGCTCTGCGTCTTCCTGAAGAAGACGAGGAATGGATGGGGTATAGGACGACAATCCTGAAGGGGCTGCAGGTCCTGGATCCGGAAGGCAATCCGACTCCGCGTCTCGAAGTCGTCAAGGCAGGCAAAGTGGCTCGGCTCACCACGGAGGAATGGCAGGAAGAACGGGACAAAATGATTGATGTCTGCGTTCAGTGTCACAGTAAATCCTATGCCGAGCAGAACCTGGAAAACGGCGATAAAATGATCAAGGCGGCTGACAAGCTTATGGCAGAAGGAATTGAAATAGTTGCGGACCTGTATAAGCGTGGTCTTATTGAACCCAAGGAAGGTAAACCGGCTTATCCCGATCTCCTGGCTTTTTACGGGGCCCTCACCCCTATAGAGCAGACCCTTTATGTCATGTTTCTGGAGCACAGGATGCGGGCATTTCAAGGGGCTTTCCACATGAATCCGGACTATACGACCTGGTATGGTCTGGCCGAGTTGAACAAGGACCTGGTGGAAATCAAGGCAGAAGCGGAGCAGATGATCAGGGAAGCTGAAAGAAGAAAATAGGTTTGTTTTTTTTGCTTGCCCAGGAGGAGAACTGCAGGCGAAGGTCCCAGCCGGGGGCCTTCGCCTTTTTTGATGGCGTCGCAAAAACTCCCCAACCGCTGCGTCGGAGTCTGCGCTTACCTGCGCGCCTTGCATTTGGGGCTTGCTTAGCCATCACTCTTGCTGATACTTTTTGCGAGTTCATCTTTTTATTCAACATGCGGCGGCCCGGGCAAAGTTCATTGCGCCGGCTTCGGGTTGATTCGATGTTTATTCCTGTCTGATTTCCGCAGAACGTTGAGGGCAGGATAATCAGAATAAAAAACTCCTTGTTTTGATGCAAGTCAAGGTTGTCAGCCGATTTTCGGGACATACTGGAAGCAGGATAACAGATATTCCGATATTATTTTTTTAAGCAATGAGGAAAACGGCGATGGAATTCACACGTTGGGATGATTTTCTGGTGGCGGAGCATGAAATGATTGAGCGGGCAATGGCTGTGCTCCGGCAATGTCTTGATGATCTTGATGTCTCGGTGCAAAATCCGGTACAGATGATGCGGGCAATGGATTTTCTGCTTGAATTCGGTGACAGGATCCACAATCGCAAGGAAGAGGAGCTTCTTTTTCCGCTCATGCAGGAGCGTGGGATACCCGTGGAAGACGGACCGCTCGGGGTCATGCTGATGGAGCATCAGGCGGAACGCGATCTGCTCGGGACCATGCTGATGCAGGCCAAAGAATTGAAGAATGCCTCGGCTGAAGAAAAGGAGAGGTATCGGGCAAAAGGACTCGAGTACCTGAAAATCCGGGCGGAGCACATCTGGAAGGAAAACGACGTATTGTTCAAGATGGGGCAGCGGGTCACGAATGAGCAGGACAACAGTGATCTGCTCCGGGAATTTTCCCGGATTAATACGGAAACATACGGTGAATCAGCGGCGGGAAAATTTCAGCAGATGCTGCTGGAGGTTGAGGAAGGTGCAAACATCAGAACGCGGCTCATTGAGAACCTCTCCTATGAGCAGATTCATGCGGTCATGGAGGCCATGCCTTTTGAGGTGACGTTTGTGGATGCCGATGATGCGGTTGCCTATTTCAACCGTCTGGACCGGGAAAAGATTTTTCCCAGAACACGGTCGGTCATCGGCCGGAAGGTGGAAAAATGCCATCCCGGCAAAAGTGTGGACATGGTCCGGGAAATCGTTGCCGGATTTAAAAACAGGACCCGCGATAGCGCTGAATTCTGGATCGATTTCCGGGGGGACAAGATCCTGATCCGCTATTTCCCGGTGTATGATGAAGCAGGAAAATACATAGGGGTTCTCGAGGTTACGCAGGCGATCGGCTGGATCCAGAGCCTGGAAGGGCAGAAGCGGCTGCTTGACTGAACACGGGCAGGGACCCTGTCGCAATAATGCGTATACCCGCCGCGCTGTTTTTGATGATTTTTATTCCACCCTGCAGGATTTCCTTTTCATATCCTGCATGAGGGGCAGGCGAAAATGTAGATGTCCTGAGCCCGTATATTCCCGTGGTCATCGACACATCCATGATCAGGCATTCTCGGGCAATGGATTGGTATGCAACTGTTAAGATAAGCGGGCTACCATTTTTCCCAATGGACTTTCTCGGCATTGAACCGGGTTCGGGCCGGAGGCGGGTCCTTGGGCCAGCCTACGGCAATGCCGCACATGGGGATGATATTGTCAGGCAGGGCAAAGAAGTTTCTGATCCCCTCCATTCTTTCCGGTCTTGGATGCACTCCGAGCCAGCAGGTCCCGAGGCCGAGGGCGTTTGCGGCCAGGAGGATATTTTCCACGGCAGCGCTCAGGTCCTGCAGCATGTATGATTCCTTCTTGTCGTGCGCCTGATTGATATCACCGCTGACAACGAAAGCGGCGGTTGACTGCCGCAGCATCTGACCGTGGGTTAATATATCTGCAAGTTGATTCAGGTTTTCTCTTTTTTTCAGCACGATGAAATGCCAGGGGTCCCTGGCGACGGCGGATGGAGCGGCCATTGCTGCTTCAAGAAGATCATTGATCATGGCATCCGGAACTTCTTTATCCTGATATTTCCGGACACTGCGGCGGGTGAAAATAAAATCCAGTTTTTTATTCATGCTGCACCTTTTTTTTGCAGTTCATCTTGAAGGTCTATTTTTTGTTGCAATGAGAGTACCATAATGATTGGAGAAGGTCATGCAAACGTTTGCCTGAAGACCGCATTTTCTGATCCTGATCCTGCCGGCCCTCCCCGATATTTTTCCAATTTTATCATGAACAGGTGATTTGCTTCGGATCAGTTCTATTCCTTTTTATTTTTTTTAAGATTTTTCTCTGTACTGCGCGCATTAGGTTATATAATGGCAAAAGACTGCATCCGGTCGGAGGGAAATAATTTTATACCCGTGGGAATTGAAGAATTGTGAATCATCAGATTGAAATTCTGCATCAGGTCAATAGATTCATGGAATCTGTTGATGATCTGCACAGAATGCTTCAGCAGATTATGAAAATGAGCATGGCTGCGGTTTCCGCTCAGGCTTCCTCTGTTTTTCTGTACAATGCCGAAAAAAAGGAACTGTATGTTGATGTTGCATTGGGCGAAAAGGGGCACAAACTCAGGGAATGCCGGGTTAAACTGGGGGAAGGAATAGTCGGCTGTGCAGCCGGAAATCTGGAAATTATAAATACCCCCGACGCCCGGCAGGATTCGCGTTTCGATGGATCCTGGGACCGGATGACGGGGTTCGTGACCCGGGCCATCCTTGCGGTTCCCATGGTCCGCAGAGGTGAACTGGTTGGAGTTCTGGAAGTGATCAACAAGGAAGGGGCGGCCGGATTTACCAGGGACGACCAGGAATTGATCGCCATGATCGCCTCCCAGGCCGCCATTGCCGTCGAGAATGCCAAACTTTTCCAGGCTGTACTGGATAAAAACACGCGGCTCGAACTGGCCCTGGAGCAGTTGAAAGACACGCAGGAAAAGTTGATTCAGGCGGAAAAGATGTCAACCATCGGCAACATGTCCGGGCAAATCATGCACGATATCAGAAATCCGATTTCAATTATACGGATGTGCTGTGAAATTTTGAACAGTCCGGAAATGGGGAGATTCGATATCCCCGAACTGGTCAATATTATCAAGGCGCAGGTGGACCGTTCGGTAAACATGATCCGTGATTTTCTTGATTATGCAAGAGGCGAAACCCACCTTGAACTCAGTAATTTCCGGTTAAGGACTTGCATGTATAGAAAAATCTTTCTGCAAGCCTGAATTATCAGGTTCGGAGTCTGCCTCATCAAGCTGGGCAATTTCATTTCGCATTTGGTTGCGCAGTTCTCTGACCCTCTTTATAGAAACTTTTTCGCCATGCTCTTCATGGCAATAGATTGCGAGGAGGAGGTAAGTAATCAAGCCGGCAAGGATTTGAACCATCAGGCCATGTTCGCTCCGGGCTATTAAGTGGTATACATTCAGGTGACGCTTCCACCAGGCAAAGAACTTTTCCACTTCCCACCTGAGTTTATAAGCCATTGCGACTTGTTCTGCGGTGAGGTCGAAACGGTCTGTGGCTACCCAATATTTTATGCCTTCGACGGTATAACCAACCAGACGAACTTCTTTCTTGGTTTGGTTGACATAGGGGGTGCCAAGCAAAACAAGGGCATCATAAAAGATGAAACTATC